>NZVD01000050.1 GCA_002701385.1 Rhodopirellula sp.
AAAGAACAAAAACGCAAACATCTTTCAGCAAAAAAAATACTTTCAGAAGATTTATTTAAAAAAGGTAGAGTGTCTTCTAAACTTGAAGCGGATAAAAAAGCAGAAGAGATGTTAAATAATTTATACGATAGACAGTTAAGCGCACAACAACTTACTGAAGCAATGGAAATGGACAGCTCTACTCGAAAGGCAGATGCTCAAGAAGTAGAAATAGATATTAGTGACGATATTCTTAAAGCCAGACAAGAACTAAAACCTGAAATAGAAGAGTTGCTTGGAATAATAAAAGACCCTAACATTAATGACGTCATTACCGCTTTTAAACAAACGGAATTTATTTCAGGTGTTAAATATATAAATGATTTATTTAACATAGCTAATGACCCAAACAATAGATTAATCTCCCCAGTTAAAGACGGTAGATTTAATGTAAAGATAACTGGTAACGAAGTTAGTAATCCATTTGTAGGCTACTACACCATTCCAGAATTTGCTTCTGCTTTAAACGATGTTTTTAGTGGGGGTGTTTTATCCGACACTACTCTTGCGGATCGAACACCTCTTGGTAGTAATAGAGGAGCTAAATTTATTTTAGATAAAATATATGCTCCTTATTTTTTAAGAGGTAAAGTATTAATAAACTTTGGTAAAATTGTAATATCTCCTGCAACACAAGCTAGAAATTTTATCTCTGCAGCGGCTTTTGCTATTGTAAATGGTAATATAAGACTCAATCCTAAAGACAATTACAATAATTTAAAGTCGGCTTTTAGAAATGCTGGAAGTTATTTTAAAGGCATGACTACTAAACAAGCACAAAGAATGATTGGTCTGGGAGTTTTAAACACTTCAGCAAATTTAGGAGATTTAATAAGAGGTTTTGAACTTGCTTCAACCACCGATACTATTGGCGGTGTCGTAGCCTCTGTTAACAGTCAACAAAAAAATATTTTAAAAAGACTAACTAGAAAAACAATAGACACAGCACAGAGAGCTTATCAATTTGGAGACGATTTTTGGAAAGCATATAGTTTTGTAACAGAGCTACAAAAGTTTAAAGATATTTTTGGTTTTGATTCTTTTAAAGATAGGCATGAAGCTTTAACAAAACAAGTTACTGAAGGATTACAAAAAGGTAAAAATGATTTCGTAGAAATAGATGTAGAACTACAAAAATTAGAAAATGATTTAAAACAAATTGAAGAGGTAGTGCTCAAAACTTTAATGCCTAAATATGTGCCTAAATTAAAACAAAGAAAAGGACCGGCTAGATTAGAAGAATTATTAGAGGAGTTAGCTGCCTATCGTGTAAGACAAAACGTTCCTAATTATGACTTTGTTGGTTCTTTTACAGATATATTAAGAGGTAGTCCACTTAGTAACTTTACTGCCTTTCCAACTGAAATAATAAGAACCAGTATTAATACTTATCAATCAGGGGTTAATGAATTTAAAGCTGGACAAGAGTTAAAAAAATTAGGAAGAGATCAAGAAAGTGGTGGGCAAGGGTTTGTAAATATCGGAACTAAATTAGGAGGCAGAGGAGCTGCAAGAGTTTTAAGTTTAGGCGGTTATGGTGCATTAGCAGCAGGCTCAAGTGTCTTTGCTTTATTAATGTTAGGTTATGATCCAGAAGATATACCAGAGGCAGAATTTGGTTTAAGTGAGTTTATGGCCCCTTATGCAAAAGACGATAAAAGAATAATTACTGGTATAAATAAGAAAGGCGAAGTTTTTTATAATAATAATAGTTACATTGAAGCATATGATTTATTAGCAGAACCAGTAAGAATTTTTGTTAGAAATATTTACGAAGAAAAGTACGAGGATGATCCAAAGTATGTTAAAAGAAGTTTGGATGGCATGTTGGAAGCCGTCAATAAAGTTTTTGGTACAGAAAGTGCTTATCTTCAAAGAAGTATTTTAACTCAAATAATTCTTGACGTTAGTCAAAATCTTAAAGGAGACAGTGTTAAAGCTGGAACCCCTAGAACTATAACAGACGCAGAAGGTATGCAAGCTGCTTTTGATAAAGTCATCTATGCTCTCGAAGAAGCTGCTCCTGGTGTATATAACTATTTTAAAAATATTGATACTTTAACTGAGGGAGATAAGTATGATAAGTACGGTAGAAAAATTCAAAAGACAGATACAGTCAAACAACTTTTTGGTATTAAAACTGGTGTTATTAACCTTAACGATAACATGGCGGTTTGGGGGATAAATAACTTTTTTGATAAAAGACAAGACGCAAATTCTGCATACTATATTCCTTCTATAGAGGGCGGTGAAGAACTTCTAACAGTTTCCGACATAGTTGAAGGTTATAGAAAAGCTAATATAAAATATTATGAAGAAGTTAAAAGATTTAGAAACAAAATTGAAAGAGCAAATGGTGTTAATCCTTGGGTCACTGATGTAACCATACGTCAAGAAATTGATAAAAGAAAAAAAGGTCTACGTTTTAAAAATGAAGACAAAAAAAATATATTTGGTAGACCAAATGAAGAAGGTGTAATTCCTTTTAAACCTTTGCCAATGAAAGATTATTACACTGAAGTTAAAAAACAATATTTAGATAGATATGAAAGAGACGGGATGACAGAAAAATATCAAGAGCTTATTAGAGTAAATTTTCCTAAAGATGCTTTAAAAGAACAAAAAGAGATATTCGAAACTTTAAGTTTTCCCGTTTACAATTTTAAAGAACCACCTGAAGGCGAAGAAGTTGGATTTTAAATTTTTTCATTTGGATCAGTAAAAATATTCTCTGCCCAATACTGATCTACTTTCTTCAACCAATCTTCACTGACACGTTTAAATTCATCCCCTTGAATTACAAACTCTTGATAATTTAAATCAACCGAGCACATCAAGATTGCTCCTTTTTGTATGTCGGTGCCATACATTGCATTGTGCGCCAAGGCATAAGCCACTAACTGATAAAAATAATCTTGAATCCACTCACGGCGTTTGGGTTTGTTGGTTTGTTTAAAGTCCATAATAGCTGGCTGACCTTCAAAGATCCCAATCACATCAGCTTTCCCAGCGTATTTATCTGTATTAAACAGTGATACTTCACAGCCATAGACTTGACCGATTCTGGGAAAACCTTCATCCATTATTTTACAGGCCATCTTGTACGCCTGTTTTTCATCAGGACTATCTGGACGATAGTCCCAAAGATTCCCATTGACTATTTGTTTTTCTAATATGTAGTGCATATTAGTACCACGTATAGCCGCTTCTTGTCTTATTCTGTTCGCTTCTTCTTCACCAACTCGTTCTATCCATTGTTTTATTCCGTCGTTATCTTCTTTTGTCTTTGATAAAATTGAAGTCACCGAGGGCAGTTTATGTCCATGACAATCATAGAAACGTCCTTCCGGACGGTCCTCACTTGTAAAGTCATTGTACGTATACGGTGACTCGTATTTAATTACGTGCTTCATGCTTTCGGCACTTCTTTTAATTTACCTTCTTTCATCTCTTGAGCGAGACGTTTTACAGCGAAAGCAAATACATTACTCGTAGGTCGTTCTGTCTTCTCACCAATGTCAGCAGCCAGTTCAACTATCTCTTTACGTATTGCTACGCTTTTCCATTTTGTAGTATCCATTTGATCCTCAAATTTTAGTTAATCGTTTGATGACTCCATCGAGTCACCCCAGTTTTTGCCAACCTCTGCATCTACCTTATTAGGTACACACAAGGGTACAGCATCCTCCATAAGTTTACTTATCTCTGCTACGTCCTCATCCGAGGCCACAGAAAAGACAAGCTCATCATGAACTTGTAACAGTGGCATGTAACCTGCTTGATAACAGTCCACCATAGCCTTTTTGGTCATGTCTGCCGCAGAACCTTGAATTAGTTTGTTTAGTGCTTTATAAACAAAAGCCCTTTTTATTTCACCATTATACTCGTGTATAGCTTCTTTGTATTTCATCGGTCTACCCGTGCCATACTTTACTGGCTCCCACATATCAAAGTGACAACGTCTACCCAATAAAGTTTTGATGTAACCTTTTTGATTTGCACTACGCATGACAGAGTCAGCTAACTGACGCACAAAGGGAGCATAAGTATTAAACTTACTCAATACTTCTGCTGCTTCATCCAGGGTAACTCCTAACTGATCAGCTAGTTTACCTTTACCCATACCGTACATAATCCCTAAACCAATGGTCTTAGCTGTGCTTCGATCAATACCTACCAAGGTTGCCACCTCTTGATGGAAGTCTGCATCGCCTTCTCGATAGGCATCCGCAATAATATCTGCTCCTTCATACTTAGATAAATCTGAATAGTGCGTTANTATTCTTGGCTCTTGCTGACTAAAGTCTGCCGAACACCAGCGCTCTCCTTCTTCTGGTAGAAACAACGAACGAATCAAAGGACCGATACGTTTATTACGTGCTGGTACTTGCTGTAAGTTTGGATTNCTCATNGACAACCGACCAGTGACTGTGCCACCAGATTCACCTTTGAGCTGTCTAATCTCTGCGTGTATCCTGCCTTTGTACTCATGTTTTAAAATAGAATCAATAAATGTGCTGTGAGATTTGTTGAGCTCCCTAACTTCTCTAATCATAGCGGCCACTGGATGCGTATGATTCTCTAAGAAAGCTTTAGTAAAACTAGGTTGTCCAGTAGGTGTGCGCAGATAACTTAACTTCAAAGCATCAAATACTTTTGCCAACGAACGTGCTGCCCAGATTTGTATATCTTTTACTCCAGAGTCTTGTTCTATCTGTTTCAATAGTTTCTTCTCTTTACTAATTAAATCTTTCTTAATTAGTTCCGCACGTTCTAAATCCACGCGTACCCCTGTGCGTTTCATGTCCATAATCAAAGGCAAGACATCCATTTCTAAATCAAATACATTCCAAAGGTTTTGATTTTCTAGCTCTACCTTAAAATAATTCCAAAGTTTTAGTGTGAGCGCTGCATCCTGAGTAGCATAAGTGCCTACATAAGCCGAGGGTAGACGCCACATTTCAGCTTTTGGATCTAGTCCCCACTCTGCTGCAGCTTCATTCAGCTCTGTCTCAGTCTTACCTTCATTTAAATACATACGCCCCAAAGCATTTAACGAATATGAATAGTGATTCTCATCTACTAGAGGTGCAATAATCATAGTATCAATAATCCTGCCGTTAACTTTTATACCCAAAGCTTCTAGCCAACCCACATCATAAGTAGAGTTGTGAAATATTTTATCGTTGTCACTGGCACAAACTTTCTTAATAAAGTTAACCACTTTGTTTTTAGGAAAGTTGAAACCAGTTTCATGGCCAAACGGAAAGTAGTTCTCAAACCCATCGCAAGCCACGGCAATACCTACGACTTCACCATCACCTCTAATATAACCAGGCCCCATAGACATAAGGTTTGGGTCTCGAGTTTCTAAGTCTATTGCTACTTCTTTAGACTTTACTAAAAGTTCGGTAGGGAAAGTGTCTGGTGCAATCCATTCGGTTGCTGGTTTAAATACGCTCATACTAAATACCTATAGTTGTCGTTTCTAGCTTTAACTAAATACAAATTTTCTAGTGCTCTAGTCACTGCTACATAAAATTGTCGGTGCAGCCCATCAGGTTTTAAAATAAAATCCTCTTGCTGTGCGGGAGATAAGTCCAACAATACAGCAACATTCTCTGCTTCTCCACCTTTGGCTTGATGAATAGTAGAGATAGCTACTCTAGGCTCACCAAACAAATCCTCGTTGTTTGCTTTTGCTTTCTCAATAAAAGCTCGACGTTGTACATCAATGCTTTTAGTAAAGATGTCTTGCCAATCCTTAGCTAAACATTCTTCTTTTAGTCCGTACATATCTATTATTTGTTGCGTCGTTACTTCTTGTGCTTTGTTTTCTTCGTTTAATACTTTAGTTATAAAACCTCGTTTAACATGTTCTTTGCCTAAATAAGAATATAAATCCCCTAATTCACCTACTGTTAACTTACCCTCAGTGTTTAGTTTATCCCAAGCCGTCATGGCTGAGATCATTTTGTAAGGTATGTAACGATAGTGATTGTGAGAGAAGGGATAACCATTTTCGATCAAATACTTTCTAATACTGTAACCTTTATCAGCATCCGATAACATGTAGTCACAAGAAGCTAACACTAACCACTGACCTTCTTTCAAAGGCAATAAATTTATCGAGGGCACTTCATTAACAGTGCCTTCTTGTTTTCTAGGCTTGTAAGTTTTTTCTTCACGAGCTTTTATCTTTTTAGAAATAGTTTCTGCTACGTCGTGTACCTTTCTTGGCACTCGAAACGATTGATCCAAAACAATCTTTGTACCTTCGTAATCTATAAAACGTTTAGGCTTGGCTCCGTTCCATTCGTAAATGGCTTGATCGTCATCTCCGGCGATGTATACCAGTTCAACGCTGTTGGCTAGCTTTTCAACCAATCTCCAGTTAAGTTCAGCTAAGTCTTGGGCCTCATCTACTATGAGTACCTTTAAATTAGGAGTTGTACCTTCGGTCAAAAACTTAGTAATCATGTCTGCAAACGAATAAATTACGGGGACACTAGCCAGGCGATANTCTTCCCACGCCTCAGCCACAGCTTTTAAAATAACTGGGGTCACGTCCTTACGTAACCCGACTAGTGTCGACAGTCTTTCTTCTTCTATGCTCTGACAATTTGTCTTTGCGTTCTCTATAATTTGGAAATATGGATCTTCGACCAAGGACTTGATACTACGTCGATTCTCCATGTTGTATTTCTTGGTTAAATTAAAACTGTACGCCTCTAAAAAATCTCTGACGTCCTCACCTGACATCACCCGACCAATGCCCATAACTCGTTTACAGAAAGCATGGCTGGTACAGAAGTAAGGCATCTCATCAAAACCTAGCCCTAGGAGCGCATTAGCCCTCGTTTTAGCCTCGTTTGCAGCTTTGACCGAATAAGATATAAAAGCCATTTCATCGGGCTGTATGCCCCTCTCTAGGTGGTTCTCGACTAAGCTTAACAACTTGGTAGTCTTACCCGTGCCAGGTGGACCAAAGTATTTAATTACTCCCATGCTGAATCCTCTATTGGTTTCTTAAATTGTTCTGCAGTGACCTGACTATTGTCTATCTCAATCACCTCCAACACCCAAATATTTTTATTGCCAACACTCTTGTCTATCCATTTTGCCAAGTTGTTGGCTCCCATCTTTTTTAGTTCATCAAATATCTCTGCCTCTCTAACTGTTTTCATACTTTTATACTCTTGAATGTATTTGACTACATCACGTCCTCGAAACCACCACTGTGGTTTAGCTCCGTTAGTGTCTTCAAAACGATACGCACCTCCTGACATGATAGCTAATCTTGAAATAGACTCTGTGCTGACACAAAAATCTATAATACTTTCTTCTAACAAACCACTCTTAGTCATATCCGAAGGCATATCAACTTCTTGTACGTCTTGTAACAGAGTGTTTAGTTGCGCTACCCAATCTATTTTTTTACGATCTGGTGGACAAGTATTTAATACTTCCATACATCTTTGTTGAAACATAGAAAAGTTATGCAGTTGTTTTGTTTCTAATACTATGGTTTGACCGTCCATATCTAAATGCCAAAGTGGTGGATCTGTCAAATACTTTCTAAGGCCACCATAGACTGGCTCACGTTCTGCTGCATCAATACCAAACCTACGAGTAATACAGACACCACTCTGACAAAAATCTACCAAAGGTGGCTGACTGCATTGATATTTATAATCAGACTTTTCTACACTCTGTATCAAAGCTGTCATCTCACCGTGAGGTAATGGTTTAGAACAGACTTCTTTGTTCACTTCCATGAGCTTGTCTTTCCATTCTTCTGTTTCGGGATGTACTTTTTTAAAAAATACACCATAAGAAAACAGAGCATTGTTACGACACCCCTCTGGCACACCGTTTAATTTCATGTGCACCAAACAAGGTGGAGCCTCGCTCCAAACATTGTCAGTATCTTTTGCAATCAGTTTACGTTTAGATTTTTTAGCAGGGACTAACTCATCTAGTGCAGTCTCAGTCATGGCTTTCTTTTCTACTAAAGTAATAAATTCTTCTGGAGTTAACGAGTCCCCCTTGGCGTTAATGCCATACCTAGTAGTATCTTCACCAGAAAAGTAGGGCATATTTAACCAGTTGCCTGTTTGTCTTTCTTTGGGTACTTGAGTTGACCACTGATATTGTTTTGGAAAGATTTCATCACCAGTGCGACCCATGGCCGCAGCTATGTCTTCTAGTTTGTTTTTAAATTTTATTGCTGGAACTGGGTCTTTGGTAAATAAAAATAAATGCAGACCGCCAGATTTACTAGCACAAGGAACTACTGGCAGACCCATGCTCTCTACTGTCTTAATAATATTGTTAACGTCGATAGGGTACTCATCAATATCAATGCACCCCCATTTACAAGTCTCATCATCTTTGAGTGGTATAACTCCGATAGATACTTCACCCGATAGATGTTGTTGCCAAAGCTCCACGGTCAACGGCTCTTGTAGAGTCTTACCTCTACCATTCTTTTTAACTCCAGTCGCTGTGTTTTTGTGTCCAGTAATTTCATAAATACCATAAGCTCTATCTAATCCAGAAAATACGTGCATAAATTTTTCTTCTAAGCTTTTCGTCATACGCATAATTTGTTAAGGTGAGTGGTGAGCCAATCATGGCAGAGCTCACCACTCGGTTTGCGGGGTATGAAAAAATATAAAAGGACCCCCGCAAAATTTTTAGTACAGGTTCTCCTTAGAACTATCTTCTATCTGACCTGAGCTCTCCGTTTTGTTTCCTAGTTGCTCCATGCCTCCACCTGCACAGAAAGCTGAAAAGTCCTTAGCTTCTGCAAATAAATCAGCGTCCTTTAACTGTTCGTGCTGAGTTATTTTATACGAGTACCAAGAACCACGGTCATTGGACTCTACTTCTGTTTGTAACAGATACCAGTTGGCAAAAGCTGGTGGGGTAAACATACCCTTTTCACCTTTCATTTTCATGCCCTGGATTAAAGTGTTCCAATTACGTGAATGTTTTAACTGTGAACCAGTCATGCTAATAATACACTTTTGTGGTGCATCATCTATCATGGCGTAGCCATAGTGATTAGCCGTAGTAGTAATCTGAGTTTCTCCTGATGGAGTAATCATTCTGCCCTGACTATCTCTAGTGGATCGGTTTAAGATGTCAGAGTCTGCAGGGTGCACGGTTACTAAACCACCACCTTTTTCTCTGAGTCGCCACTCCACTAGTGTTTTGTTATAGAACACTGGTAAGAACTGTATGCCTTCTTCACCAGATACCACAGTGTTGGTACCAGAATAGTAAAGATCCCCTTCTTCCGCGTCAGGATTATAATCTGGCGAAGTCTTTTGCCTTTGTGGCGACAGTGCCTGAATTATAGATATGCGCGGTTGCTTAAGATCGTCCGATGTTACTTCACCGAACCCTTTCTCTTCAACACTTTCAAATAAGGAAGTTAAACTTCCATTCCCGTTTGCTTTTTTAGTTGCCATTTCTTTCCTCTTTATTTAGTTATTTGACAATTTTAGTTCGTTTGCCCTCGTAGACAGAGAATAACTCTTTTGCCTTTTGGTCAAACACCTGGTTGCCCGATTCAATTTGTTCTCTAACAAACGCCTTGAGCGAGCTTGGATGCACACTTTCTTTTTGGTCAGGCATAAGCCCTTCCTTTTTTAAAAGTTGTATCACTTCTTTTGCACGTTCATCTTCACCACGACCAAACTGAACACTGACGATGTTTTTAATTAAATCGCCGTGGCCCTGTTCACGTAGCCAAGTGTGTGCGCTTACGGATCTCGCTTGTGTAATACGAGCGCCATAATAAGCTTCAGCTGAAATGCGAGAACCATCTGTCAGACGAATCTCTTGCACGCCTATGTCTGCTAGACATTGCGGTATCAATTCCTCTGACAAGGTCTTCTCCTGCTCTTTCAGTCTTTGAAGTCTATCCTCGGTGTTACCTATGGTCCCTTGAGTCCTAAGTAGTTTGTCGCAAAGCTTGGACAAACCTTTTAGTTCCTCCTCCCCGAGTGTCTCTATCTTTTTTTGAGTTTCTTTTTCAAATAGTATTTCTAGTGCCATCTTTTTTCCTCTTAGTTATCTTTTTAGTTTTTTCGTTACGTTTAATTTTTCTCATCATTTCGATATGTTCTGCCATCGTCATCATTTTTTATCTTTCTTCGGTTTTAATTTTACTACGTTGTCTTTGTAAACTGGTTTAGGGTTAAGTTTTGCCTCTAACTCTGGGTCCATTTCAAAATCTATGATGTCGTCATCTATTTGTGTGAAAAGATCCGCTGCTTTAAAGTTGTCACCTAACTCATCTATCTCTGGCATTTGCTCTATGCGCCAGGGAATCATATTTCTCTTACTATTAAAGTTCCAAAATATAGACTGAATAGCTTCGGTGACACTGTCATAGATACCCATGGAAAAATGTCTGTCTTCTTCAGTGAGCAGATCGTCATGAGGCATCATGCCAATTACTTCATAGGCTCCTACTTTACCTCGATAATCATTTTTGATTTTGTGTATTCTTAGTGAAATGTAATTTTCTTGAAGTGCCATTGTTGAAATGGTATCATATGCTTTTTATAAAAAGCAAGAAATATTTTAACTAATAACGAAAAATAAAGGATAAATTAAGATATGACGATTGAACAGTATGAATATAAGACCACTCCCTACAAACATCAACGAGAAACTTTAGCACGAAGTTGTGAAGAAACCAACTTTGCCCTATTTTTAGAAATGGGCCTTGGTAAATCTAAAATTTTGATCGACAACATGGCCTATTTGTTTCAAGCTGGCAAAATATCCGGCGCTTTGATCGTTGCCCCTAAAGGTGTGTTAGATAATTGGGACATCAATGAAAT
>NZVD01000051.1 GCA_002701385.1 Rhodopirellula sp.
GGATGGCCGAAGCTCATCTTCCATTTAACCCAATGGACCATGCCCAATGAAAAAATGGCCAATGATACATGGATACATGGATAACTGGCTAAATGGTTAAATGTTTAAATGTCTTGGTTTTCCACGAGTTCGTCATCTTTGAACTCTCCAGTGCTCATGCCGCCGTTGTCATACCAGAAAGTCCACGTACCTTCCTTTTGGCCATCGATAAATTCTCCGTACGCTGTTCGGTTTCCATCTTCGTCGAACATCGTCCAAAATCCATGCTCATGTCCTAAATCAAAATTACCTTCGGAAGCGAGTTGGCCGTTGGAATGATAAAACTGCCACTTGCCATGCCGCAGACCATGTTCGTAAGGTCCTTTGGAATCAAGAGCTCCACTATCCCGATAATGTTCCCATGCACCATGAGGTTGCCCGGCGTGATATCCTCCCTTGGCTCGGAAATCAACATGAGAGATCAAAAGCAGCGCAGACTCGGCTCGGATATCTCGAGTGCCCGCGGCACCGTGAAATACGACTTCTTTCACATCCAACTCTTCGGCAGTAGGCAAGTCGGCAGCGGCTGGGTTGTGTGACAGTAAATGGCGAATGGTATGCAACTGCTGATTCGCGTATTGAGTCGTACCCATCTGACGGTACAACAGCAGCCAACGGGAGGACTCGAAACGAATAGGCGGTTCCGGAATCTCCGGGCGATCATCAACGGTCGTGCGAGTTTGGTTGCCCCGGAGAAGGTCAATGAATTTCCCATCGGCTGTTCTACCTTCGAGCAAGTAGCGATAGCAGAGATTGCTGGGAATATGAAACATCGTCCAAGTTTGATCCATCCGAAGATGATGCACGATGCGGTTGATTTGCGGATTGAACTTCGCCTTGCCAGCGTGGATCAACATTTGCCAGACAGCAAAAAATAGCATCATGCTTAAGCCAAGTGCCGCTCCGGACTCCCGCAGAACGCTAGGAAATTTAAATGATCGTGTAGGCTGTGGAGCTTCGTCCGTTGGGAGTGAGTCCTGATCAGACTCCTGAAATGGATTGAACTTTCGGAGAGGCCTGAGATTCCAAGCGGTTGCCGGGATAAAGGCTAGGAGTCCAGCGATGCTAATCGGAGAAAACCCCAGTACTTCCATGGTGAAGAAAATGCCGGCATGAAGACCAACAAACGCGATCACTGCAACTCCTCGAAAACGGTCGGTAGCTACAGGGCTTAGTAACAGGACAGGAGCAGCGAGCTCGAGTGCCAGTGTTCCCCAAGTTAGCAGTTTTAGCAATTCGGGGTATTGCGTGAGCCAGATGCCGAGTGGTTTCGTAAGGGCTTGATCATCCATGATGACAAACAGGGCCGTCCCGTCATGCCACTCGGGATTCCATTTGTAGACTCCAGTCAGAGCGTACATTACCACAAACTGCAGCAGAATTCCCGCTGTAGCGAATCCGGCAATACTAACTTGCACGGGAGGTCCACGCTTTTTGAGGCTAAAGAAGTGACCTGATGGAATCCACATGAGCCAGAACAACATGGAAGACATCAGCATGTCTCCTCCGGTTAGCAGGACCGGTGCGCGGGCGATCATTGATGCAAACAGCAGCCAGCAACCTATCGCTGCTTTCTGAGCATGGAATCCAAATAACAGAGCGACAGCTAGAAGAAGATGTAACCCAAACAAACTGTATTGATAAATGTCGCTTTCAATCAGCAAATGAAACGACCAGGTGGCCATGCCTGAATAGTATTCTTCGGATGATGAGAATGGGATCACACCGTCGATCGCGTAGAAGAATTGGAATTGAAGAAGACGGTCAATCAAATCCCAGATCAGAACGGTTGCAACTCCGATTCGCATCAAAGCGATCGAACGCAGATCAAGTTTGCAAATCCGCTTAAACTCGTTCATTTGATTGAAATCCCAATAGCCATTTGGTCCTTAGAATTATCGGATGAAAAAGTGGCATGCAGACAGGGAATAGCGAGACAAATACACAATTACCCATTTACCCAGTTGGACAATTTCTCAATGACACATGGTTAAATGTCATTGGATTGTGATTTCACTAAACACTTGCCAGCCTGCTTCATGCAGGTCCATTTTGCTCGAGAATTGAAGGCGTGGCTTTTTGCTCCAGGGGTCAATGACGCCGATTCCCAGACGATATTTACCGGCGGGAATGTTAGCCGTCGGAGCGGTGAGTAAGGTGCGGAATTCCCCCGGTCGCCAGCGACGAATGTCCAGATCCGTCTTGGTCGTTACAATTTTTCCACTGGCATCAATCAACGCAAGTTCGACCGACCAGGGATAATAAAACGGCGCCACACCATGATTCGCTCCGATCAAAAATAACTGCAATGGCTCCCCTTGTGAAACCACTCGCTTATGTTGATAAGTGAGAATCCGAAAGTCATATCCCATACGACGCAAGAGTTCTGCACTGTTACCCAGAAATTCCTTGTCCTGAGTCTCAATTAGTGCAGGGCAGTAGGGTCCGATCCAAGAGAAGTGCCCGTCGAGCAAATTTTTCAATGTGACACCGTACTCTTGGAGCATCCATTTCTCGGCCTGAAACGGTTCCATTTCTCCGCCGATCGGTGCAACGGCCCAGTTCTTGTCCTGCCCTGAGACCTTTAATTTAGTTAGAAATGCCCAGTCTGTTCCGTTTTGGGTGTCTGCCGGAAACATGTCATCATGGAAACCTAACCATTTGGGAACAGAGGCATAACCACGCGGATATCTGGCCATAAGCATTTTGTTTGGGAAGGCCTTCCGATATGCGTCGACCACGATTTTGGTAGTCGTATTGTCAGCAAACAATTCAGGCTGAGGATAAGTATGCCACTCCCCCCAATGGCCCAGCAGTCCCAGCTGAATAAAGGCGACTCGAGGGTTTGAATTATACCGAGCTCCCAACGCAGAGATAAACTTTGCCAAGGCCTTGCGCATTTCAGGATGATTGTAATTTGGGGTGATCCCTCCGCCGTGCTGATCGTATTTTCTAGTCTCCACTCCTTTAGCAAGTAGCCAGTTTGGGATCCCACTTTCTTTCGTAGGGTAGTCCATGTAAATGCGAAAGATTACATGTTTACCTTTCGCATTAGGGTGCGTCCAATCTGCTTGCTCCCACTGTTCAAATTTGTACTCTCCTTCAACAGGCTCCAGTTCTTTCCAGGACTTGTAAAGAAATACCATGCTGTAGGGTTGGTGGATTGTCCCGGCATTTGTGTAAGGAGCCCAACCTTTGAGTGGTTGGTCATAGGGTGCATTACGTGGGAGTAGATTTCCCTTCACAACGTCCTGCCCCTGTAGAGTAGTTGTCACAAATAACAACAGTACAAAACTGAATGTGCATATAGCTTTCATGTTTGAATTCATAGAGTGGAAACCGGGAATCGAGAGAATAAAAATCGCTCGATGGACACATGCCCACCGAGCGATTTGATCTATTTGGTTCTCAAGGTAAATCCTATTTTTTAGGAGGATATACCTTGTGAGGAGTATGGCAGGCTTTGCAATTCATTGCTTTGGCAAGTGCTTCTGCACTTCCTTCTTTCCCTGCCAGATGGTTTTCGGTTGCTTTAGCCAAAGCACCGGTCAGCTTTTTCCAACTTTCTGCCGACCCTTTAGGTGGCTTATTGGTTGGGAGAGCTTTGACGTAAGCTGCAAAAAGCTTAGTTTCTGCTTCGCTGGCTTCTCCCTTGATGACTTTAGTATGTAAGCCACCTGTTTTGACAGCTTGCATGAATTTCTTCGTGGTGTATTTGTTTTCTTTTTTGTCTTCTGCGGTCGAGACGCCCGAGATGATTGCTACAACAGCGAGAACACTGAAGAGCGTAGCCAGTTTACGAATCATGATGATGCTCCATCGGTAATAGATATATACGGTTCACTGTGGATTGTACCACTTTTGGGTATCGGAGAAAAACAAAGAAAACTCATGAGAAAGTGTTCGGTAAGAGAAAAGAACTAGCTGACACTTACTGGTTCGCATTTTGTATCGAGTCTGGCTTCATAACTTCGAAGTTCGCATCCCCTAAAGCCGTGTTTGGTAAAAGCTGCATTACGGTAGATACAGTTTTAGATGCGGCCATAAAAAGAACAGNCCAACAATTGCAATGGTGAGTAAGACGANGAAAATTATCAGCTGTTGNGACTCTAATCGAGAATTCCGTTCGGCGTACTTCTTCCGAATTGCTCGTCGTTTCTCCCGTCTTTTATGATATTTTTTTTCATCCATTGTTAGCTGCTGNTGAAGCCGTGCTTCGTCACCAGGCACGCCAACCAAGTATTCGGCCCAAACTAACTCCTGATTGCAACCGNNACAATGAGNTGAGTTGTATTCACATTTCTCACCACAGGTAGGACAATTGGGTAACCGAGCAATCCGTCGTTTTTCAGTCTGACGCCGCAGTAAAGCTTTAAATTCATCNNTCTTGATTCGGTTTTTAGATTCTTCAACCGCTCGGTGATAGGCGTCCCAAGGATCTCGGTTTGTTCCCCACATATTCTCCCCCCCGCCGGTAGAGTTTTTGTTGTAATTAACCACTAAAAAGTCAAATTNATTTAATGGAATCAGTAGATCTGAGCGATTTTTCATCGGGACGGGTAATTTCCACCTCACTCCCGCTGCGCACATTTTAAGACAATTTGCGTAGGACAAAATGAAAAATAGGGAAATGATCGTCAAAAGTCACATCCGAAATATTATTTNCTTTTCAACNATGGCACTGATTTTTTCAGTGTTGGTTGGTTGCGCGGATAGAAATTATTTGCGTGAAGCGGATCAGGAAGCTCTGAGTACCATTGCCGAACGTGCGGGCGATGAACGTTGGAAATTAGAAAACTATAGTGTCGCTGTGGATGAGCGTAGTCGCTTCTATGATGACGCTCAGGGGACCGAAGTCGAGCGTCCCACNGATGATGAAGATTCCAATNGCTATATGCATCGNGTCGATGGATATGAAGGTTGGGAGTATTGGGATGAGGATGGTGTATCCTCGCAATACATCAATGAGCAATGGCAGGAACAACTGACAGGATATGTCGAGTTTGATGCAGACGGCAATCTCATGCTCAATGCAGACACCGCTTTAAAACTTGCTTACATTCACTCACCGGAATTTCAACGCCAAAAGGAAACACTCTACCTGGCGGCTTTGGATGTCACTGCCGAGCGTTTTCGCTTGAACACTCAATACTTTGGTGGTTACGACACAAACTACCGGCACAGGGGTACGCTAAATCCTGCTGGATTGGGCTACGATCCTTCTACTGGTAATACTATTGTTTATCCGGCATCTCATGGTCGCGAAAGCAATCGCTTGACGCTTGGCGATAACCCAACAGCACAATTGAGACGGCGGTTTGATTCAGCAGGTGATCTAGTAGCTGGATTCGCCAACTCATTCGTATTTGAATTCACTGGAGATAATGCTGACTTTACGTCATCGATCGCAAACTTTGCTTTTGTCCAGCCGTTACTGCGAGGGGCAGGGAAGCACATCGCACTCGAGCAGTTGACTCAGGCGGAACGTAATCTCCTTGCCGCCATCCGGGCCTACTCCCAATACCGTCAAGGGTTTTTCACTCGTGTAACAATTGGGGAATCTGCAGTAACAAATGTTCGTCGCGGAAGTCCGGGAACTTTTGTTAGTACCGCGACCGGAAATACGTTTGTTTCTGGCTTCTATGGATTACTCCAGAGTCAACAGCAAGTCCGCAATACGCAAATTAACCTCCGTCGTCAGCGTCATAATCTAGAGCAGTTCGAGGAGTTACTGGATCTCGGATTGACTGGGCTCGATCAAGTGGACCGCTTGCGTCAAAACGTCGCTTCTTTGGAATCCCAGTTGTTGGATCAGGAAGTGAATTACAAAAACAGTATTGAGAATTATCAGACGACTGCACTCGGGTTACCACCGAGTCTNCCGATCGAATTNGATAAATCCTTGATTAAAGAATTCACTTTCTTCACCGATCAGGCCTTGGCTGTCGAGCAATTGATACTCGACGCACGTGAAACGATTGCTGAGTTACCTGAAGAGTTTTCTGCAGAAGACCTANAAGCAGTGGTTGTCGAACTTGAGGCCATCGTNCCTTNNATGGAGGATTGGTTTGAGGTAATCGCTACCGATGTGGATCAAGTGGAAGCCGCTCGAATAGATCGCGAAGCCCGAATGCCCGAGGATAAGAAGATCGAATTTGAAGAGACGCGACGCGGTCTTCAGGCAGAAGTGGAAGCATTGATGGAACTGATTGCGACTGAAAAGGAAGCTCTGAATTCAATTAAAGAAGGAATAGATTTGGCTGAGCTTGATCGGTCGATGCGGAATCTGGTGATTTGGCGGGCAGGATTGTCCAGGCTAGTGGATCGTGCGGGGCTGGCTCAGGCTCAGGCAAAATTGGAGAGAATCTCATTAGGCTACTTTGAGATTTCTTTCGACGATGCTTTAGCGATTGCGTTACACAATCGTCTGGACTTTAAAAATGCTCGTGCTTCCCTAGTCGATACCTGGCGACAGATCAAAATTCGTGAAAATCAATTACTGGCCACGGTGAATTTGACAGCAGCGGGTGACTTATATACTTCAAAAAATAATCCTGTTAGTTTCCAGGGAGATACTGGAAGTCTACGTTTCGGAATTCAGTTCGATGCTCCAATCACACGATTACTCGAACGCAATGCATTGAAGCAGTCCTTAATTACTTACCAACAGGATAAGCGTCAGTTTATTCAGTCTCAGGATCGACTCAATTATGGCTTGCGAGCCTTATTGCGGAGAATCGAAATGTTGCGGGTCAAGTTGGAAGTGGACCGTGGTAAAGTCGCGATTGCGATCAGACAGGTAGACTCGACGCAGTCCTCCCTGTATCGGCCAGTACGTCCGGCCCAACCTGGACAAACTCAGCGTCCGTTGGGAGAGACAATGGCCATAAATATCGTCTATGCATACAATACGCTGAACAATTCTCAAAGTGACTTTCTAAATACGTGGATGCAGTATCAGGCCGCTCTTATGCGTCTACAACGAGAATTGGGAATTATGCAGCTCGATGAAGAGGGACGGTGGATCGAACAATCGCTCCCACCGGTGGAAGAACTGTTGCAGGAGCTAGAGGAAGTTGAAGAACCAACTTTGGTGGAGCCAGAGCTTCTCGAATCGGAAACGGTGGTGGAACCGGAAGAGTCAGTTCCTTCTCTGGATGAAGAGTCAGCCACATCTTCAGTCGAAACGTTAGAGGATTCTGAAACGCATGGATTTGAGGGCTTAGCTAAGAAACTTTCTGATTTGCAACAGCGAATCGAAGATGCCGTGTTAGCCCGCGCGAAATCCAGAATGGACGCTGAATTGGACAGAGTGCTATCTAACGACGTTGCCACAGAAGAGTCCGAGAACTCTGAAGCCACTGGAGAACTGGAATCAGAAAATGGGAATAAAGAGTCTTCGGAAACTGAAGAATAGTCATTTTTTTGTCCATTCCCCCCCTCTGATGGCCGGTTTTAATCATGGACGGTTTCTTAAACCATCAGATAAAATAGTTTCAAACCTTTAATAGTTGTTTTCACAGAGTCGAGTATCGTGACAACAGATTTAAGTAATAGTAGTCGCTCAGGGTTAGGACGCTGGATTTCCAGAGTGTTCATTCTGGTTATTTTGCTGAGCGGAGTGGGGGCAGGAGTATACTTTTTGCCGGACACTTTGCTCTCAAATGAAGTGGTCGAAAACTTAACCTATACCGTGACTCGCGGGCCGATCAAAATTGCGGTGACGGAGCAGGGGACTCTGGAAAGTGCGGATAACACCGAAATCAAATGTAAAGTCCGTGGGCGAAATACGGTGACCTGGGTGGTGGAATCCGGAACCATCGTCAAAGCAGGCGATGAGCTTGTGCGACTGGATACCAAGGTGATTGAAGAGAATCTGAGTTTGCAAAAAACTAACGTCTTCGAAGCAACGGCAACTCTGGAAGAAACGAAGACGGATACAGCGCAGGCTCAAATCGCAATCGACTCCTTCGAAGAAGGAAGGTACACCAAAGGACTTAAGTCCAGGGAAGCAGCTGTAAAACGAGCTGAGATCAATCTTCAGGCATCGCAAGAGAAGTACGAGCAATACCGCCAGCTGTTTAAGCGTGGTCGTGTTTCCGAATTGGAACTCGATGGGAGTGGATTCACGGTAACTCAGGCCGAACTGCAATTGAAAGTGGCGGAAACCAGTTTGGATGTATACAAGCGGTACACCAAGGCGATGGATTTGGAACAACTGAAGGGGCGACTGAATGCTCATAAATCCAAGCTGTCCGCTGACGAGGCTGGATTGCAAATGGATATGGCAAGACGTGCACGAGCAGAAACCGAGTTGGCTAACTGTGTCATCACTGCGCCCAAAGACGGTCTGGTAATTTATCCGACGGCTGCCGCCTGGAAAGACACGCCAGATGTGGCTGAAGGCGTTGGCGTCAGTCACGATCAGGTTCTTTTGATCATGCCTGACCTGGACCAGATGCAGATTGAAGTGGGCATTCATGAAGCCATTGTTGATCGGGTTAAAATCAATTTGCAGGCCAATGTAAAGCTGCCGGACCGTGAGTTGCAGGCCTCTGTATCGGAAGTGGCAACGATTGCTCAACCTCTAGGGCCTTGGTCCGGAAACGTTGTGAAATACGATACGGTGATTTCGCTGCCTAAAGAAGAGGGGCTGAAGCCGGGGATGAGTGCCGAAGTGGAAATCGTTTTGGCGGAGTATGAAGATGTGCTATACGTCCCCGTCTCTGCTATTTTAGAAACCGAAGAAGGACAATTCTGCTGGGTTGAAGAACCTCAAGCTCAACCCAGGCGACAGCGCGTAATCCTTGGTGAAAGCAATGATGTCTACGTGATTGTCGAACAGGGGATTAAAGAGGGGGACCAGGTTATTCTGAATCCTCTTGAATTCATGGAACAGTCAGCCGTGGCTGATGCCGGAGGGTATCAGGGGCTTGGAGATACGGGTATGTCTTATGACGAAGGAAATGATGCTTCCTCGGAGACGACTGTTGATGAATAAAATCTATCTGCAACGCGGAGCGTCGCGTTGGTCACAACTTCTAACTTGTTGTGCCTTAGTTGGACTTGGAGTCGGTGGTTACCTGTACGTTAAGAGTAACAGTGCCAGTCAAGAAGAACAGATCAATCTGGATTACCTCAAGGCGCCAACTCACGTTGTTCAACTAGGCGATATGGAAGTCAGCGTGACGGAACAGGGGTCGTTGGAATCCTCCGACAATGTTGAAATTATCTGTAAGGTCCGAGGGCAAAATACAGTTACCTGGGCCGTTGAAAGCGGTTCCTACGTTGAGGAAGGCGATGTTATTCTTACTCTAGACACGCTCTATATCGACGAACAAATCGCAGAACGCTCGAAGTATGCCCATTGGGCGCGGTCGGGCACCGAACATGCGAGAGCTACTGTTGCCAGAGCTACCTTAGCCATTCCTGAGTACCTTGAAGGACGATTTGTAGAAGAGATTACAGAGCTGGAAAAAGATCTAGTCATCGCAGAATCCGAATTGCTAACGAATCAGGAAATGCTGAAGTATAACCAGCGACAATTTGAACGTGGATACCAGAGCCGTGACAGTGTTGATGCTCAACGTCGACGGGTTGAGTTTTCTCAATTAGCGATTGATGTGCTCAATTCTGACATTAAGATTGCCAAAACCTTTGGTAAGGATTATCAACTGGCTGAGCTTGAAGGAGAACTGAGGGTTGCTCAAGCTCAGTTTGAAGCGAATGATGAGCGAGCAATGGCCGACGCCTCACGACGAGATCGTGCGATCGAAGAGAAAGAATACTGCACGATCACTGCGCCTAAGAGTGGATTAGTGATTCACCCGCGAGCGGCGGCATGGAAAGATGCACCAGATATCACAGAGGGTGGGACCGTGTATAAAGAGCAAGTAGTATTGCTCATGCCCAACCTCGATAAGATGCAGGTTAAAGTTGGCGTGCATGAAGCCCTAGTGAAGTACATTCAACCAGGAATGCGAGTGTACGTGAAACTGCCGGATCGCGAGCCATTTGAATGCAATGTGACAGATGTCGCAGATATTGCCCGCCCACCCACCATCGGCGTTAGCAACGTCGTTAAATACGATGTGACGGTTGAATTGCCAAAGAAAGAGGGATTGAAACCTGGCATGACCGCGGAAGTGGAAATCGTCATGTCAGAATATGAGAATAGGGTTTTGTTACCTGTAGAGTCAGTACTCGAATTCGGCAGTGGATTTTACTGCTGGGTTCGATTGGGTGATTCGATTAGCCGTCGAAAGCTGGAACTTGGTGAAAGCGATGAAGAGGCGGTGATTGTGCTCGATGGAATTCAGGCGGGAGAGACGGTTATCCTGAACCCACTTGCGTATGTCGCTGAAGCCCAGGACGATGCTCTGACAAATCTTGAAAAGTCAGTAACCGACGCTGGTGAGTCCGGTGAGATCGGCGAGGAAAGTTGAGTAGTATGGCAGGACGACTCAATGCTCGTTTGTTTTCTCGTGTGCTTTTGGCGGGGTTCGTCTTAGTTGGAGCCGGATTCGGAATCTATCGCATGGCCGAAGCCATGATGACTCCGGGGCAGGATGATATTGTTCATAAGCACCATCTGACGCATACGGTGTCTCGAGTGCCCTTAACCGTTTCACTCAAAGAACAGGGGACTCTGGAAAGTTCCGAAAATGTCGAAATTATCTGTAAGGTGCGTGGAGAGAATATCATCACCTCGGTGGTTGAAAACGGGGCCTACGTCAAAGAAGGTGATGTCATCCTGACGTTGGATTCGCTTTACATTGACGAACAGATTTCGGAACGCTCTAAGTATGCTCACTGGTCTCGATCTGGAGCTGAGCATTGGAGAGCGACGGCGAATTATCGTCAATTGAAAGTTGCAGAATACCTGGAAGGTCGATATGTGACACAGGTGATGAGCAAGGACTTGGAACGGGTCCTGAAGGAAAGCGCACTGTTGGCCGACAATAAGATGCTTGCTTTCAATATGCAGCAATTTGAAAAAGGGTATGTGAGTAAAGACCGTGTCGACCAATTACGTCGCCAGATTGACAAAAACGTTGTCGATCTAGATTTACTCAATACCGATCTCAAAGTGCTTAAAGAGCACACCAAGAAGTCGGAAATGGCCAGATTGGAAGGCGAGTTAAAGGTGGCTCAGGCTCAGTTTGAAGCCAGTGATGAACGAGCGGAAGCCGATGCGTCCCGTCGCGATCGAGCTGTAGAAGAGAAGGCGTTTTGCACAATTCTGGCTCCGAAAGATGGCCTCGTCATACATCCACGAGCGGCTTCCTGGAAGTGGGCGCCGGATATCGTGATCGGTGGTTCGGTCTATAAAGAACAGGTCTTGCTACTGATGCCGGACCTGGATCAGATGCAGGTCAAAATTGGAGTGGAAGAAGAAGTTATTGATAATATCTCGGTGGGAATGAAAACGATCGTGACGCTTCCCGGTCGAGAGCCGTTTGATGCCAAAGTTTCTGAAGTCGCAGATATTGCCCGTCCACCCATTATCGGCTCAGGCGACGTAGTACGATATGACGTGATTGTGGCTCTTCCTAAACTCGAAGATCTCAAGCCTGGTACGAGTGCTAAACTTGAGATTGTGATGAATGAACTGGAGGAGGTATTGACCATTCCAGTCGCAGCCACAGTCGAGATAGATGAACAGACTTATTGCTGGGTCGAAACGAAGACCGGTGTGGAACAACGGCTGTTAGAGACAAAAGTAGGTGATGATGTTTTTGTGGTCGTCACGGACGGAGTCCATGTGGGCGAAAAGATTGTAATGAACCCGTTGCTCTACACAGACGCTCCACAAGATAAGGATGAGAATGCGGAAGACGACGCTGTCGAATCTGAAGTCGACCCCAGTATCCTCTAGAATGCTATTTGGAAGTTCATTGATTCCGACATACTGTCTGGAATATTAAGGCGTAATTTGTGAATCTGTTTTTTTTCCGAACTATTCGATTAGGAATCAAAAGTCTCTTACTGCACAAGATGCGTGCGGGACTGGCGGGGCTTGGTATCTTTATCGGGACAGCCACGGTCATTTGGTTGGTCGCCATGGGCGAAGGTGTGAGCCATCGAGCTCAGGAGCAGATTAAAGAGCTAGGAGCTAAGAACGTCATTGTTCGCACGAAAAAACCTACGTCGGACAACGAACCACAGATGGCTCGTATTAGTGTCCATCGCTACGGATTGTTGCGAGCCGACTATAAGCGGATCACAGAGACGTTACCCAGTGTAAAAGAAGCCGTGCCGATGCGAGAATTTCGGTATGAACTGCGGCGTGATGATCGTTCTGCCGATGCCAAATTGGTTGGTTGTATGGAAGCCTACCGTTCACTGAATCACCTCAAGTTGGCTCGTGGCCGCTGGCTGGCGCCTCGGGATCGCGGTAAGAAGGTCATCGTGCTTGCCGATGAGACTGGGTCACGACTCTTTCCTTATCAAAATCCGATCGGCCAACGTATCTGGGTCGGTCGGGAGTTATATACCGTCATTGGCCAAACGAAATCCCGTACGGCCTCAGCAGCGATTGGTGGTAGCCTGGATGCACGCGAATACAATCTTGATGCCTATATTCCACTGGATACGATGGAGGCGCGAATTGGTGACCGCGTGATGAAACGAGTGGGGAATTCATGGCAGGGAGAGCAGGTTGAGTTGAGCCAGATCACAGTTGGTGTGGACGAGATTGACCATGTCGACGAAACAGCTGCCATCATCACCAATCTACTTAAGAAATATCACGTCGATGAAGATTATGCCGTTGTCGTGCCCAAAGAATTACTGGCTCAGGCAGAACGCACTCGGGCTATGTTCAATGTGCTACTAGTTGTCATTGCTGGAATTTCACTGCTTGTTGGCGGGATTGGCATTATGAACATCATGTTGTCGACCGTTACGGAGCGTACCAGAGAGATTGGCGTACGACGAGCGTTGGGAGCAAAACGTTCTCACATCATTTTCCAGTTTATTACGGAAGCGATTCTATTAACGGGGATTGGAGGATTGTTGGGTGTTGCCTCTGGTCTGCTTTGTGGTCCCTTATTCCGCGGTGGTCGAGAGTTTGTGAGTAGTTACTGGCCCGAGTTAGTGCCGCCCATCGTCGCTCAGATCGAACCTCAAATCGCCAGTTGGTCTGTGATCCTCTCGCTTGCAATTGCGATTCTTTCGGGCGTCCTCTTTGGCGTTTATCCTGCCTGGCGAGCGGCCTATATGGATCCGATTGAAGCGTTAAGGCATGAATAAAGGTTTCCATTTAGTTATTTAACCAGTTGGCCATTTAGACAGTTAGACCCGACTACGTCCTGCGGACTACAACGGGTTAACTCCTGCTTTTGAAAGTCAGGCTTGTCTTTTAATCTAATTGGCAAAAATGACAATTGTTTAACTGTCCCAATGACCATTGTCACTTGGCTAACTGGCTAATCGGTTAAATGTAAAAAGAGCTTGTCCGTCGTAGTCCGACGAAGGAGGACGAAGTCGGATCCGAGGCTGCACAAAATAAATGCGTAGGCCGGACGGCCGAAGCTCCTGTATCCCTTAACTGGTTAGGCAGTTGTTAGAACAAACCAAGAATTGTGAATCGTGTAAGCAGGCAGTTCCAGTTGATTCAGAACGCTGTCCGATCTGCACTGCTTCGCTACAGCCTAAGTGAAGCCTCCATCTCTGGTTGGTGTACGCTCTGCTAATCCTCATCGCCATTCTGGCTTTGGGCATCCTGAATCTACTTGTTGACTGGTGGGTGAACGTTTAACCCTTTAACCCTTTAACCCTTTAACCAATTAGCCATGTGACAGTTAGACAATTAGACAATTGGCAAGCCTGAGTTGCAGAGTAAGAGGGCTTGTCCTTTCTGAAATACAGACTTGATTTTCACCATCTTTGGCTACATAGTTGCTTAGTTGGAAGCCGCATTTCCGACAGGTATTGTTCAGGAACTTTTTCCAATTGCCTTCATAAATGGTGTCTTCAAACTTATTCCATCATGTCTATTGTGATCATCCTATTAGCGACGCTCGGTTTAGCCTACGCCAATGGATCAAACGACAACTTTAAAGGAGTTGCAACTCTGTTTGGTAGTGGCACGACGCACTACCGAAAGGCATTGGGTTGGGCGACGATCACGACGTTCTTGGGTTCCATCACAGCAGTCTTCTTAGCCGAGACTCTGCTTAAAAGCTTTTCCGGAAAAGGCCTGGTAAGTCCTGAACTGGCCGCGACTGCCGAATATGGAGCGGCGGTTGCTTTTGGGGCAGGGTTAACCGTGTTGCTGGCAACCAGGATTGGCATGCCGGTTTCCACAACGCACAGCTTAGTTGGCGCACTTGTGGGAGCGGGCTGGATGGCGGATTCGGCGATCGAGTTTGAAGAATTGGGAAGCGGATTCGTGATACCGTTATTAGTAAGTCCGGTATTAGCATTTTTGGTTACCGCTTGGATGTATCCGCTGTTTTCCTGGTGTAGGCGTAAGGCAGGAATCCAGTCAGAAGGAGAAGCTAAAACTAAGTATGTAGGCCAGATAGCTGGACTAGAAGCGGGACCATTGCTGAATCGTATGCACTTTCTATCAGCCGGAGCGGTTAGTTTTGCTCGAGGGTTAAATGACACGCCCAAGATTGCGGCTTTGTTCTTGTTAACCGGGTCGATAAGCCAGTTTACGAGTACAGCACTGGTAGGGTTAGTGATTGCTGTTGGTGGAGTGATTAGTGCCAGGCGTGTAGCGGAGACAATGTCGAAGAAAATTACAGAAATGAATCACGGACAGGGTTTTACGGCCAATTTGACAACAAGTGTGATAGTGATCTTTGCCAGCCGCCTGGGGCTTCCAGTATCGACGACGCACGTAAGTTGTGGATCTTTATTCGGTATCGGAACGGTGACTCGACAGGCCCAATGGAAGGTGATTCGAAAGATCCTGGGATCATGGCTTGTCACACTTCCAATTGGTGCTTTGCTGGGTGCCATCGCCTATCTGCTTGTGACTTCGCCTGTGATAAATAGAGCCTGGGGATAACCAAACAAAACTCTTGATTGACTTGAACAGTTCAGAATTCCAGCTCGCCGTCTAATTGTTCTTCATCTCGTATATCACTCCCCCTATGCTGGCGTTGCTGAGGCTATGGGTAACCAATTTAGCGATTCAAATTTTGAGGTGATGAATCTGGGTTTGTTAGAATAAATTGCTGATTGCCGAGAAAACGAAAATCGAGGAGTGGATCTTTATGAAACCTACGATTGCATTTGTTATCGCCATAACCTGTGGTTCTTTAAATTATCTTTCAGCGGCGGAGCCAATCGCAATCGCTCATCGTGGCCTCCTGCGTCACGCTCCGGAAAATACACATGCGGCATTTGCAGCCTGCCTTGAACTGAGAATGGGCTTTGAGCTCGATATTCGAACTACATCAGATGGTCATTTGGTTGTCATTCATGATGATAATCTGGTACGTACCACTAATGGACCGTCGAAATCTATCCGTAATATCACGCTCGCGGAGGCAAAAGAACTAGATGCCGGAAGTTGGTTTGATGCAGCTTATGCCAATGAACGCATTCCAACATTCGAAGAGACGTGCGAGTTAATCAAAAATCGGAAACACGGGCCGACGGTGATCGCTTTGAACATTAAAGATATCAATCTAGATGGAGAGCGGAAATTAATCGAACTCCTTGATAAGTACGCGATGTTCGAATACTCGTTCGCTTTTGATCAAAGTGAAGAAGTCAGCAAGCGGCTAAAGGCATTGGATCAACGCCTCCGAATCGGTCAAAACGTAAATCGAGGTTCTATAAAGCAAGTACTTGAGAAAAACCTTATTGATGTCTTTTTGTTATCAGACACTCCGACAAAAGCAGAAGTTGAGACGCTTCATGCATCAGGGAAACAGGTATTGTTTAATTATGCTGGGAGCGGGCCTCAACGACGAAATACTCAAGCCTGGCGGCAAGCCTATGATGCTGGAATTGACGGGATGCTAACAGATTATCCGACTATGGCATTGGAAGTCTGGCGAGAAGTGAGAAAGTCAGACGATTAGACAGAGCCTTCATTATGTCGGTCTTAGGTTGTGTGTTTAAGTGTTGCCCGTTAGTGCGGTATCTTCGTTTTCGTATCATTGGTTTTCTGATACCGGCAAGGCGGCTTGCCAGCCCTGCGTGAGACGTCGGGAGAGAGTTTTAAGAGTGTTTTGGTGACTGTCCTGACCGGCAATGTTTTTCATTTCGTGCGGATCGTTTTGGTGATCGTATAGCTCCCGCGCCGTCACATGTTGAGTTTGCCAGAATCGCCACTCGACATACCGGTAGCGACTGGTGCGGATGGCATATCCCATGATTTCTCCGTGACCGCGGTGTCGGTTTTCCTCTCTGGACCGCGGGTACTGGCTAAAGGCAGCCTGTTTCCAGGGCAGCGCCGGCTGCTTGATCAATGGCTGAAGATTGATCCCTTCCACTCCCTCGGGCGCGGGCAGCCGACAGAGGGCCGAGAGGGTGGGGTAGACATCGACCAACTCGACGAGGGCGTCGGTCTCGATTCCCCGTTTAGTTTCTCCCGGTACGGAGAGAATCAGCGGTACGCGAGTGGACAATTCATAGTTGTTGGCCTTAGTCCACAAGCCTTGTTCGCCCAGGTGAAATCCGTGGTCACCCCAGAGCAGGACGAGGGTGTTTTCTGCCAGCGACAGATCTTGCAGCGATTGCATTAATCGACCGACCTGTGCATCGACATAGCTGACACAAGCGTAGTAACCGTGACGTAATTCACGCACCTTACTCTTGGTGAGTTGACCGTGATTGGGGATGTCGGTATACCCTTCCAGCTCTCCCCAACTGCGGATCGCCAGTTCCGGTGCACCCTCGGGATGCTTGCTGTTGGCAGGCAGGGGGATCTTATTAGGTTCGTAAAGATCCCAATACTTTTGTGGCGCGCAAAAAGGCAAATGAGGTTTGCGGAAACCGACAGCCAGTAGGAACGGTTGTCCATCCTTTTTGAAAGCCTTGAGTGCCTCCAGAGCCGTGTCGCAGACGATCCCGTCGATGTACTGGTTGTCTGGCACGCTGGCTGCTTCGCTAGCAGCTCGCTTGAGCCCTTTGCCTTGCAGGTTCGCAGCAGTTGCGTAACGCAACTGAGGGTCACGAACATGATCGAACTGGGGTGGAAACGACCAAGACGGTGGATCGCGTGAGGGGGCACCACTGCCGTGAAAAATTTTGCCAATGCTTTGCGTCTTATATCCGTGGTTCTTAAAGTGCTGGGGCAGGGTCACAATGTCAGCGGCGGCTGTTCGGAAATGAGTTGCCAGGTCCCACACCTTAATGCTGTCAGGTCGACGACCGGTTAGCAACGAGAGTCGTGACGGGGAGCAAACCGCTTGCTGGCAATAAGCCCGTTGGAAGAGGATGCTTCGGCTTGCCAGTTGGTCGATATTAGGAGTGACGGCGATCTGGTCGCCATAACATCCCAGAGCAGGCCGCAAATCGTCGATGGCAATTAGCAGGACGTTCTGACGAACTTCCGAGGGCAGCGCAGTACGGGGCAGTGAGATCAGGGTAGTGGCAGCAATCAACGCGTAGTAATTCAGCTTCATCATTCTGGTTATAGCCTACCAAAAAAAGGGCAGGCAGTACTTCGTGTTGTGAATTGGTCGTTGGAAGAAGCTAGACTATTTCCCTATGGCACTGGCTACGCCTGTAAGGGCAGCACCAGTGGATTTATTGACTAGGCCGAAGGGGAATCCGGTGACGGCTTGGTTGCGTATGAAGCTCATTTAGTTGTTGGGGGGATTGAAGAAGGTGATTAACGAAACAACAATTCCCACAAAGGAGCCGGTAGCTGTCAAAATCACATGCCCTCCGAAATGGATGTTGTGGGATGCCAAGTATGAAATCTTCGTCGGTGAAACCCTGATCGGTAATGGATCATTCAAAAAAGGAGGTGGGGGAGCCTTAGAACTAGAACCAGGTGACTATGAGCTAGCGATGCGTCATCGGAAGTACCACCAAGTGTTTGAAATAACAATTACATCAGGTAGCCCTAACTCTTTGGAACTTACCTATATTCGCAGTGAGGGGTATTGGACTTGTAGGTCCAAGACTCTTGATAAATACTTCCGTTGGCAGATGCAATAGAACAAAGTAGTGCGAGTCGCCCTGACGCAGCAGCCGAAGCCACTACGCCAGACACACCGCCTATCTAAGCGGGACTCCAAGATGGGGGTAGGGGGTCTGGATCGAATTTCAGACACATGCCAAAACGCTCTCGGCGAGGCCACCTGGATGTGTCTAAAGCCGCGCTTTAAGACACGTTGAAAATGCCACACGAGAGCCGCTGCTGAGAGCGACTAGGCGCCGTTTTAAAGCGCGCAGATTGCCGGCTGGAACATAGTGTCGCGCGATGCATTTTAAATGCGTTCAGGGGCGCGATCAGCGTGTCTGAGGGGGTGCTGACGGGTGTGTCTGAAGCCTTCAAGGTAGCGTGTTCTATACACGTGTTCGTCAGCGTTCGCAGACGTGCCCGTGGTGCTGGCTCGTCGTGCCATGCGAGTTCACCGTCCTTGTTGCGATAGTAATATTTCTTCATTACGATAAGTAGGTTCTTTTGAAAGGGTTAATATGTCTTCTGTGCCGTGGAAAAAACTTTGCTTGGTAGCGAGTGTCCTGTGTTTTGTTGTTGGGATTTTGGGAGTGGAAATTACTCATAACCAGAGAATAACCGTCATAGAACAAAGCGGTTTTTCAAAAACGGGAACTGGTGATTCATCAGAGTTAAATGACCGCTTAGGGACGCTAAACTCGATTTATGAGTTGTCTGGATTCATATTCCTTTGCTCACCGTTGCTTGCGTATCTGTTCATCTTTTTGAACAGGCGTAAGCAGCCAACAAGCCACAGTCGTCTTAACTAGCCTTCTCCCGTCCCATCATTCCCATCTGTTGTTCGTTAGGTTGACCATCTCTCTTTCCAGCAACATTCAGACACATGTGTTTGAGATCAGCCGGCGACTTTGGCAGACTGGATGCTTGGCCGAAGCCGTCGGTATTCGCATTCACGTGTCTGCTCGATTAGGCTGATCGTCTTCAAACGAGTGGTACACGATTACGTCGACTCTTATCATCGGGCGTGTACAATTTGTGGACTTGGCCTACATTGGTAAACAATTCAACCGTTGCCACCGTTTACATTCAATGAGTCTACTCTCGACAGAAAATAGATGGACAACTCTTCGGAAAAACAATTTACTGAACGACACCATGGTCGGGGAGCCGGTATTCGTCCGAAAAACCGTTTTGTATCACTGGCGGTAATTCAGGATGACGAACATTTGCCAAGCGACCTGGAAACTGATCCGAGAGGACTTAAGACCGAGTATTTCGAAGATGCGTCTAAAACCGTCGTTTCACAAAACAACAGCCCGGACCTACCCTTCCGTTACAGCCTGAATCCCTATCGGGGATGTATCCACGGATGCAGTTATTGTTATGCAAGACCAACTCATGAGTTTCTGGGACTGGATGCCGGCTTAGACTTTGAATCTCGGATCATCGTGAAACGAAACGCACCGGACCTCTTCCGGGACTGGCTCAACAGACGAAATTACACCTGTGAACCGGTCATGCTGAGTGGAGTTACCGATTGCTACCAACCAATCGAAAGGGAACTAAGGATCACGCGGCAACTATTAGAGGTTGCCTTTGAAGCCCGACAACCTATTCGAATCATTACAAAAAACGCACTCATCACCAGAGATATTGACATCCTCAGCCAGATGGCACGCCACCGGCTAATTTTACCCGTGATTTCACTTGCCACTGTAGACAAGCAAATCGCTCAAGCCATGGAACCTCGGACCAGCACGCCACAGGCCCGCCTTCGTGCAATTCAAGAACTAACCTCCGCCGGAATCCCAACTGGTGTTTTAATTGCGCCAATCATACCCGGACTGACCGACAGCAGCATTCCTGAAACTCTAAAAGAGGCTTACAAAGCTGGTGCTACCTTTGCGTCACGAAATGTCTTGCGACTTCCTTTGTCGGTCGAACCGGTCTTTCTGGACTGGCTTCATCACCATTTCCCTCTGCAGGAGGAACGAGTGTTGTCTCGCATACGACAAGTTCGCAATGGAGAACTCAATTCTGCCGCTTTTGGGGAACGCATGGCAGGCTCAGGAGTCATCGCAGACCAGATCAATCAGACTTTTAAGTTATTTCGAAAACAACTTGGTTATCTCGATCGTTTTCCAATGCTCAATTGCGACGACTTCATGCCACCTACGTCATCCTCAGGGCAGCAGCGGCTTTTTTGAGTTCAACATATGGATTGTGATATTGCTTGGCTTAAACCTTGCGGCTGATGTGCTTGGTTTGAAGTCACAGGACTTGGTAATTAAGAACTGGGACGATGGTGAATATGTGCGAGGCTTTCTTATCGACGAGCGAGCCATCGGCCCCACACCAAGCGACAAAAACTCTGCCGGTATGTGTTCCCCGCTACTGGCACAGCGGCGTGTGATTCAGACACACAGCCAGGCTGAAGCATCGACGGCACGCGATCGTCTGAATTGCTTTCAGCAGGCGAGTGCGGTCTAATTCTTTATTGGGATTCATTAGTTATTGGAGCATTTAATTGATGCGGTGGATTGCGATTCTTTTTTACGGGATGTGTGCCATCGAATTTGGCGTTATTGTTTACAAATGCTGCCGAGATTTAATGGCTTCTAAAACAAAGGATTAATCACCAACCACCCAGAGCTTGCCGAGAAGACTTTGGAACACGCTTCAGACATTACAAAAATAGGGATGCGGGGTTTATTCCGCATCCCATCAGTTGATATTACTCCACGCTCATTGCTTGATCAGCGGGAGCGAAATGGTAGCCGAGGCGGGACTCGAACCCGCACGTCCTAACGGACACAGGATTTTAAATCCTGAGCGTCTGCCAATTCCGCCACTCGGCCCATTTCAATTGGCTTATTCAAAACGCTATCTTACCGCAACTCTAAGTTGCCTCCAAGAATAGCGCCCATGGTTTTCTCAAACCATTCTTTCTTATGTCTTCGATTGATTCTCGATGCGATTAACCGCATCTAATATAGCCTGAATCGTCGACTCCACCGTATCAGTCGATGTCCCTCGTCCCCGATAGACACTCCCACCATAATCGACTTCCACAAGTACTTCGCCAATTGCGTCGCGACCCAACGTGGCGCTACGTACCTGATAGTCCTTACAAGTAATCTCTAATCCAGTGATTTTTTCAATTGCCCAAAATGCGGCATCGATAGGGCCATCACCTGCCGCCACTTCTTCTGTGACTTCCTGTCCGTCCCGCGACAACGTCAGTTTGCAACTAGGAGTTTCCCCAGTACTCGACTTCACATTGAAAGCGACCAAAGTCCATCCACCTTCCGCTTCTCCACCATGAATTCTCTTCTGAATCAATGCGTGGATATCGCCGTCATAGATCTCTTTCTTCTTATCGGCCAGTTTTTTGAATTCTTCAAAAACTTCCTGCAACTGTTCGCCAGTAAGGTGATAGCCCAGTTCGCGAGCTCGGTCTCCCAACGCGGCACGGCCTGAGTGTTTACCTAAGACCAAATCCGTTTTCGCTAATCCCACATCTTCCGGACGCATGATTTCATACGTCGTACGCTCTTTTAGCATTCCGTCCTGATGGATTCCAGCTTCGTGAGCAAACGCATTTTGACCCACAATCGCTTTGTTACGCTGCACAGCCATCCCCGTGATCGATGTCAGTAGTCGACTGGTAGGTACCAGGCGATGGGTATTAACGTTGGTTTCCAAATTATAAAAATCCTGACGCGTCTTCAGTGCCATCACCACTTCTTCCAGCGAACAGTTACCAGCTCGTTCACCAATACCATTGACCGTACACTCAATTTGTCCGGCTCCGTTTTGTACGGCTGCCAGACTATTGGCAACGGCTAATCCCAAATCATTGTGGCAGTGAATGCTGATTACTGCCTGATCAATGTTGGGCACTCGATTGAAGAGCATCGAGATGGTTTCCCCCATTTGTTGCGGAGTGGCATAACCCACGGTGTCCGGGATATTGATAGTTGAAGCTCCGGCTGCAATCGCAGCTTCGACCACTTCACATAGAAAATCATGCTCCGTACGCGCCGCGTCTTCAGGAGAGAATTCAATGTCGTCACAGTAACTGTGAGCTCGTGTTACTCCCTCAACTGCCCGTGCAATGATTTGCTCACGAGTCATCTTTAATTTGAATTCACGATGAATAGCACTGGTGGCCAGGAACACGTGGATCCTACTGCGTTCGGCGTGTTTTAATGCTTCCCAGGCGCGATCGATATCTTTATCACTACAGCGAGCCAGACCGCAGAAAGTCGTGCCTTGCATTGTGCTACTGATTTCTCTCACGGCTTCGAAGTCACCAGGAGAGGCAATGGGAAAGCCCGCTTCCATGACGTCAACGCCCAAGTCAATTAAGGCCTGAGCAAGCTCCAGCTTTTCAGCCAGGTTCATACTACAGCCAGGAGACTGTTCACCGTCTCGAAGTGTGGTGTCAAAAATAGTTATATTTCGAGATTCACTCATTGGTCTATCTAGTTTCAAACAGGAAAAAATGGAATGCCGGCCTGGTGAACCGGATTATTGGCGTTGCCATTCTGCTAAGCAGATGTCGGCCTTAAACCGACTCGGTAAGCAGGAGGCATGCATGCCGCTGAAAAGCACATTCTCCGCTATTTCTGATTGTGAACCTGTTTGAAAACATCTATCTGAAAACCATTAAAAAACCCGAGGATTGTCGGCCTCGGGTGCTTGCTGTGGAACTTATTCGGTTACTACATACACCCTAAGGTCGTGCTAATAGCACGGCTAATAGGCTCGGTAAAAGTAATCGGCATGAATGCATTAAATTAGTTCCCTGATTTGCCGGACTTGTATTCTTTGACTCTAATTCAGATCCCCTTACTGTGCAATAACGCAGATGGGAATCCTCCTAGCGAATTAAAAGGTCACTGCTGTAACGGGGTGAGGCGATCCGGGATTGATTCGCACCGGGAATCGAAGCGGGAATGCGTTGTTGGATGGTTGGAGGTGCGTACTGAGTGGCCTGCGGAGGATTCATTTTGGATAAGTCGATTTGTGGATACCCGTCATACTTGGGCATTGTCCATATTTGGTTGGCATCACCAACGTTATTATTGATCTGATAGCGAGGTACATCGATTTGGAATGCCATTTGGTATTCGCTGCCCGGGAATAACTGGATTTGAACTCGGTGAGGTAAGGAGACCCCATATCGTGGGTAGAAACTATGCTCAGATGCTTTGACACTGGCCAAAATTTGTCCGTTGGCCTGGGTTAAATGCTGCTCCAGCACCCATCCAAATCGGTTGTCTATAATCATTCTGCGAGTGACTTCTCCGGATGGTGTCTGGAGTCGCGTACGGACCTCATAAGAACCATTTTGATGCTCAAAGGGGCCTTCATGGAAGCCGGCTGGATCCAGGTAGACAAGCCCCATAGCTTCAGTAATCCAGTTTAAGTCGATTGGAAAATAATGCCGAGCGGCAGTTGTAGCCAGCTGATCGTGGCGGACAAAAATGACCGCCGGATCTGCTTGTTGCTTGACCCATAACCAGGCCAGCTGTTCGTTGCTACCAAAATCAACTTCAGTAGCGGTGAAATCAAATAGCCCGGCTGTGAGTCGAAATTTCTTCGGCTGCTCAACAATAAACTGGGCCTTCAATGTAGGCGCTCCGGCAACGGAGATCTTGGCACCCTGCGATTGCAGTTGTTTGACCATCTGAGTTGTGTTGACCGCCGACATCAATTCCTCCAGAGACGGCTTGCCCTGAAATGCTACCGGAGGTAATCCCGAGTGTTTTTGTACATATGATTGCCATGGGCAACCGGTTAGTAATAGACAACCCATTAGCAAGCAAAGAGAAACTGTGGGTAGACTCCGATTACTTGGACTTAAGCGAGCTACAGGCATCAGGCAGCCTCCTTATATAGCATGGAGGTAAGCTGGTCCTGAATCATGTTGATTTCGTCAGATGAAGGGGATGCTGTTGGTACTTTATATTCCAGTTCATTTTTCGAACAGCTTACGACCATCAGTTCATTACCATCTTCATCCAGCTCGTTACCCTCGAGTCTCATGATTCGTTTGCGAATCATCAGCAGTGCCAGGACAAACGCCATCTCTTGTTGTTCATTGGTTTCAATGAGTTGCTGGAAGTATTGTAAGACGACTTCGTCAGGAGCCAGGTTTACTTTAGAGCCTTCTTCGTCAGGCATTTCAGATTTCCACCAGGCTAAAGCGTCCTCGGGAGCTCCTTCCCAAGCAGCCAGACTGTAGTCATGACGTACAACCTCGTTTTCTTCGGTGACTAAAACCGAGTAAAAGGTAGCACCAGGTGCGAGCCGTTCACCGGTCTTGTAGCATAGTCGAGTTGCTTTTTTGATGTGAAACTCGAGCATTGAAGAACCTGGATTCCTTTCCAGTGTACGATTCAGCTGCGGGAAATGAAGGGGTTAGGAGTTAGTTCTAGTGCGTATCAACGTACTTACGAAGACGTTGACGTGCTCGGCTGAGTGTCGGTCCAATGCTGTTTTCAGGGACGCCAGTGAGGCCACTGATTTCCTGATAACTGCGACCTTCCAAATGATATAGCCTCACAACTTCTCGCTCGTTTCCATCCAACACACTAAGTAGCTGCGTCACAATCTCCTGGTTAGTAAGCAATTGGTCCGCTGGAGCCTGAGTGTCAGGAACCACTTCCGGGTGATCGAGTGAAAGGCGAAATGCATAAACCAGAGACGCCTCACCTTCTTCCGAATCGGGAGACTCGTGAGTCCCTGCTGTCTCGGTCGTTCGTGGGTGCCTGCGTTGTACAAATTCTCGAACAACGATACGCCGTACAATTACGGCTAAGTACGTAGCTAGTGAACTGTTGCCTTTGAAGCGTCGTAGGACGGCAAAGTCGTCGTTGACAATTTGAAGAAATGCTTCGGCGGTGTAGTCTTCAATGTCCTGTTCAGTGACGCACAGGCTGCGTGCTTTGGCCGTGTGGTTGATGGTGTGGATTACTAATCCGATGTAGCGATCCACGAACTCAGACCAGGCCTGGGGAGTCCTGGACAGACATCGCTGAATCAACTCGCGATCAAATTCTGAAAGTGCCACGCTGACAACGCTTATAGAAGACGATGATAAAATTCGAGGAAAGCAGACACTCCCCCCTCTCAAACTCACTGGATTCTAGAAATCTAGCCGTTCTGGGGCAATATGAATCGGACGTCTGGTTGCCCAATCGCCGTATTTCGTGGGGTGGTTTTTACCTGTTTAAAACAACGATTTATGTTTTAATCGGGGTGAATTCGGTGAGAAATGTAGGCTAAACGCCTTGGAATCCGAAGCGTTCTGGAAAAAAACGGTTTTTCATGGAAAGACGGGCTTAAAGCTGTGGTCGAAGATATAGTTTTTTGATTAAATTACCTTTGATTTGACCGAATTGGTGAAAAATTAGATTTGAAACGCCGATTTTGGTCATAGCCGTATATATCAATTCATCGCTGACGATGTAACGTTTTTCGCCGAACGTTACAACAAGTAGAGGAGAATCCTCATGACTCATGTTGTTTGCCAAGCGTGTTTCGCGTGTAAATACACTGACTGTGTCGTTGTTTGCCCTGTAGAGTGTTTCTACGAAGGGGAACAAATGGTTTATATCCATCCTGAAGAATGCATCGACTGTGAAGCTTGCGTTCCGGAATGTCCTGTGGAAGCCATCTTCCACGAAGACAATATTCCTGCTGGTCAGGAAGCATTCCTGGAACTTAATGCTGAGCTTGCTCCAGGACTGGAAGTAATCACAGAAAAGAAAGATCCGTTGGTTTAATCAACGCGATCGATAGAATTATTAAGCTCAAGGCATGTGGAAGGATTTCTTCGACGTGCCTTTTTGCTGCGCAGTAGGTTCGTCGCCTTCGCTGGCTAAGCAGATTCCAGCTGGTGCTTGAGAAAAGGTAGCCAGGCCTCTAAGTTCTGATTCGACGGAGTGAGATTCAGTGAATGAAACGGGTGTGGCTTGGCAGGCTGTGAGAGTAGCTGCATGTGAGCTTCTTTAGGAGTACGACAGCCTTTCTTGGTGTTACATTTGGTACAACTGCAGACAATATTTTCCCAGGAGGTTGCTCCTCCTTTACTGCGAGGTTGAATGTGGTCCAAACTCATCTGGCTGAAATTGAGTTGTTTACCACAATACTGACACTGGCGATTGTCGCGCAGATATAGATTCTTCCTGTTAAAACGGACCGTCGTTTTAGGAATTTGATCATAGTCGATCAGACGCAAGACTTGAGGCACTTCAATGATTTGTCGTGGTGAGTGGATCCAGTTGGTGACTAGATTCTCTTCGGCCCTCAGCAGGCTTAGCTCCTGCCAGTTTTCAAACGAGTAGTTATAGAAATGTCCGTGATCGACATCGATCACTTCAGCGGACTCACGACAGAGCAGAGTAAATGCCTGTCTGGCCGATATGACCTGCATAGGCATATAGAACCGATTGAGCAATAGGACCTCAGAGTCTAACCCTCGCCTGTCGGACGCAATCATGCGTCAATTCCTTTCTCTGAGTTCGTACCCGTTCTCAGTTGTGAGGTCGTCTCGTCTAATTCTCCCCCAACCCCGTGGGGCGGTTGAACCAACATTGGGAAAGATGGATATGATCGTATCAATCCTGATTGGTTTCAGGCAAATGAATTCCGAAGAAAAGGCATTTTGAATTTCAGTTCACATTCTGTTGCAATCCAAGAGTCAGGGTGATTACATTAAAAGAGGATGACATGGATGATCATCCGAACCTTTTCAAACCCTTGCGTTCGCAAGACCGCTTTCAATCTAGGAAATCATTGAAATGATTCATTACTCCTGTGATTGTTGTAGACGCCCGATCGATAGCACAACTGATTTGCGTTATGTCGTAAAACTCGAAGTTCAGGCCACGATGGATTTGCCTGATCTTGATTCTGCTGAGGATGAACGTGATCATCTGCTTGAGATCGAAGAGATTCTCGATGAATTGGGCGAGCCCAATTTAGATTACGTTGACGAAGATTATCAGCGACGCCGTTATGATCTTTGTGCTCAATGTTATCAGGAATACATTAAGAACCCTCTTGGTGTCGAGAAAACACATCGAGTCGGTTTTAGTCAGAACTAGCAGACTCAACCAGTGAAACTAATTCACGTGCCTAACTTGATTGAGCTTATTTAGCTTTGTTAACTATGCATGCGAGGGAGTGTATCGCCGTGGTTAATGATGTCAGCTTCCGCTCGAGCTAACTCCTGAAGACGTAATTCCACTTTTCTTCGAGGTGCGAAATCCTCTGCGAGTTGTACGTAGACCGAGTAATGGCGGGCTTCGGATTCAAACAGCTGGTCATAGAAATCAGAAAGTTCGACATCATCGATATGGTGTCGTAGCAGGTCAAAGCGTTCGCAGCTACGAGCTTCGATGAGCGCCGCTACTAATAATCGGTCAACGGCTCTGTCCGGTTCCTGAGGCCGAATCATTTCTTTCATTTGGCGGCCGTAATTACTTTGTGTCAATCTGCGGAACGGTATCCCCCGTTTCTTGAGCATGCCCAGAACCTGATGGAAATGCTCAAGTTCTTCATTCACGATTTCGGTCATTTTGACCGTGAGCTCTTCATTTTCGACATAAGACATCAGCAGATTTAATGCCGCTCGGGCCGCTTTGTTTTCACAATGAGCGTGATCAATCAGAATCTCATCCAGATGGTTATCCACCTGTGCAAGCCAGCGTTCCGGCGATTCGGTTTTGAGATTTAGCATCATGGCGAGGTTTCCCGCTGATTGGAACATGATCAACAAAAAACGCGGAAAGCCGGGTTAGCGACTTCCGCGTTTCTATGTGGTGTAAATTCGTGAGTCTCTTCGGAAGCTTAGAGGTTTTCACAAACGAGGTCGCCGACTTCTGTTGTGGAATATCCCATGCGTCCTGCTGACATGCTTTCCATTTTCGTTCCAGTGACGACTTTGATCGCTTCGGTAATCTTAGTGCCAGATTCTTCATGGCCCGTCTGATCAAGCAGCATGCCCATGGCGGCAATCGCGGCAATCGGATTGATGACATTTTGACCGGTGTACTTAGGAGCACTTCCGCCCATGCATTCGAACATGCTCGTTCCCCCTGGATCAGGGTTGATATTTCCACCGGCTGCGACGCCCATTCCCCCTTGAATCATGGCGCCCAGGTCAGTGATGATATCGCCGAACATATTCGTCGTTACCACGACATCATAATATTCAGGGTTTTTGACGAACCACATGCATGCCGCATCGATGTGATTGTAATCAGCTTCCACATCGGGGTAGTCTTTGGCAACGTCCTGATAGGTTCTCCACAGTAGGTCGTGGCCATAAGTTAGGACGTTGGTCTTGCCTACCAGTGTCAGACGTTTCCCTTTGGGGTTATTTCGTTTGCGAGTGTATTCAAAAGCATAGCGAATAATACGTTCACAACCTTTACGGGTATAGATCGCGGTTTGCGAAGCAACTTCATCCGGTGTTCCCTTTTTCAGGAACCCGCCGATACCGCAATACATATCTTCAGTGTTTTCACGGATCACAACAAAGTCGATGTCTTCCGGGCCTTTGTTTGCCAATGGGGTTTCGACGCCTGGGTAAAGTGTGACTGGTCGCAGGTTGACGTATTGGTCTAGTGCGAAACGCAGGCTCAGCAATAATCCTTTTTCCAGAATACCGGGCTGTACGTCCGGGTGGCCGATGGCTCCCAGATAGATCGCATCCATTTCCTTCAATTCATCTACAGCGCCGTCAGGCAGGATTTCGCCTGTCTTAAGATAACGATCGCCACCGAAGTCATAGTGGGTCAATTCGTATTCAAAGCCTTCCTGTTCAGATGCCGCTTTCAGCACTTTCAGGGCTTCGTTGGTTACTTCAGGGCCGGTTCCATCACCAGGAATGACAGCAATTTTCATTGGTGTATTTCTTTCGTGAAAACAATGAATCTGTGCAAGGAGTTGTACTCTACAGTCTCGGCACAACCATCGTGCCGGAAAGTCGATTCTATCATTGGATAGAAAAGTCGCCTAGTAGCTGAAAGTTTCTGCAAATGGCTGATTCGGGACCCAATACACATCCAACTGGAGCTCTAGCTAAACCCGCTTACGCTCAGTATCAATTCCGCTCATAATGGTGAGCATGATTCAGCTAACTGTTGACAACATTGTGAAATACTTCTCTGAGGAAGCTGTCCTGGATGGAGTGTCGTTTGAGCTCTCCAAGGGCGACCATATCGCATTGGTGGGGCCCAATGGTGCCGGGAAAAGCACGTTGGTGAATATCATTACGGGCGTTTTAGAGCCTGACAGCGGCCAAGTGGATTTACATCCGTCGATACGTGTTGGCGTACTCGAACAACAACCAGAGTACGTAGCAGGTAAGACCGTCTGGGACGAGGCCGCGACGGCGTTGGAAGAACTGGCCACGTTGACTGAACAAGCTCAACGAGTTGCCGAAGAAATGGCGCAGGCAATGGGGCAGGAGCAGGAAGCGTTGGCTGAACGCTACGACCGTCTGCAGGAGAAGCTCTTTCAGCAGGACGCTTACAATCTGGATTATCGAATCGAACGCATCCTCAGTGGACTTGGATTTGTCGATTCCGAGTTTGAAAAAACCGTCGATCAGTTGTCCGGCGGACAAAAGAATCGACTGGCTCTCGCCAAGCTACTGCTTGCAGAGCCAGATTTAATGATCTTGGACGAGCCCTCCAACCACCTCGATGTCGATGCAACCCAGTGGTTGGAGAAGTTTCTGGCAGCTAGCCCAGCCACGATTCTTCTGGTGAGCCATGATCGATTTTTAATCGATCAGGTTTCTCATAAAACGATCGAGTTGCATCAGGGTACGATCGAGATCTATAAGGGGAATTACTCGGCCTATATGCGTCAAAAGGACGAACGCAATGCCGTATTACGACGGACATATGAGAAGCAGCAGGATGAGATTGCTCGCCTAGAAGAATTCGTACGCCGACACATCGGGAGTCAAAAAACGACTCAGGCTGAAGATCGAAGAAAAAAACTCCAACGTATGGAACTTGTGAATCCGCCGCGTGAAATTATTGCCCCGGCAATGGGGTTTCCGAAGCCGGAACGCAGCGGCGATATCGTGATTCGAGCCGAACATGTTTCGAAAGCCTATGACTTCCCACTGTTTCAGGACCTGACGTTTGATATTTTGCGAGGACAGAAGTGGGGGATTCTAGGCCCCAACGGAACCGGGAAATCCACATTAATGAAGATCCTTAACGGGGAAGTGGAAGCAGATGAAGGCGAAATTCACATCGGAGCCAAAGTGAAATCTGCCTATTTTGATCAACACCTGACTTGTGTCGATAGCGATAAGGAAGTTGTTGAGGCGATTCGACCGGACCATAAAGAATTTGTTGAACGTGAACGCCGCGATGTACTTGCTCGCTTTGGCATAACCAAGGAAATGGTGTTTAAGAAAGTAAGTCAACTCAGTGGTGGGGAACGTAATCGAACCGCATTAGCCTGGTTGTCAACGCGGGATGCGAATCTACTATACCTCGATGAACCCACCAACCATTTGGATTTGTGGGCACGGGATTCGCTGGAAAAAACACTTAACGACTACGGAGGTACGGTGGTGATTGTCAGCCATGATCGTTATTTTTTGGATCAGGTTTGTGACATGTTGTTGGTGGTTGAACCCAAACGCTTTCGCGTCATTGACGGGAATTACTCGACCTATCAGACATTGATCGATAGCGGATTGGCACAGGAAGCCCGAGTTGGAAAAGAGAGTAAAACGACTACCGCTGCAGTCGACGACGTGCCTGCAGAGTCAAAGGCAAAGAGAGCAAAGGGGGCTAATTCCAAGCCTCGTCGAAAACGAAAGTTTCCTTATCGAAAAGTCGCAGAATTGGAATCAGAAATTGCGGCCATCGAAAATCGTATTGAAGCTATTTATAGTGAGATGGGATTGGAAGCGACGTTGCGAGATGGTGACTTGATTAAGAACCTAAATGCCGAATTAGAGTCGCTGCAGAATTCACTCGAACCTCTTTATGAACATCTGGAAGAAGCCATCGAGATGAACTAGCTTGCCCCCTAGATTGGAAGATTCTGTAATCCTTCAATCCAGAATCGCCAGGTGAAAATCGTGATGGAAACTCCGAGCCACAATAAATCTGTGGGTGTCAAATGTTTCTTGAACAGTTTTCCAAGTAGAGTGAGCAGGGCTGTCAGTAATAGAGCCATCAACGTGGCCTGCCATCCTAGATAGCTACCGATAAGGGCAAGTAGCAAGATGAATGACACATCGAGGGGGCCTTTTTTTCGCACAATAAAGCGGACGAAAAGGAACCCCAAAATACCTCCGGTACCGATGCCAATGATCATTGGTAAAAGGCTGGCAAATGGTGAGAGAACGGTGCCGACTTCTTGATGCGTATGAGAGTAGGGAAGCGCCAGTGGCCAGACAATCGCTGAAACAATCGAAATGGTAAAGGCGAAGAGGAAGATACTACGTGGGATGCTTTGTTTTTGCTGGTTGATTAAGGCTACAGTCATGAGAATGCAAATAAGGCAAGTATGTAGCAGGAAGTATCCAATTAGTTCAGATTGCGGATTCCTGACGAAGGAATCAAAGCTGAATACCCAAGTAATGTCAGGTTTGACTAGATTGATCCCCGTACCTACCAATTCGATCAATGCGAGTGCTCCAATAAGGAGGGCCGCTACTATTTCGACAAGAAAGTACCGAGCCGGAATTGGCACCGCACAGGTGCTGCATGAGCCACCGAGCAAGAGCCAGCCGAATAGTGGGAAGTTTTCACGTAATTTGAGTTTGGCATCGCAACTGGGACAGTAGGAGAATCCTAAAAGCGTTCGATTTCTTGGGAGTCGCCAGGCAACCAGGTTAAGAAAAGAACCGAGGGTGGCCCCAAAGAAAAAGAACCAGAAAATTCCAGCAGTCAAAAGAGCATATTTAGATAATAGCTCCAGAAAATAGAATACTGTGGGCTCGAGTTGGAGTTTCTCAATAAAACGGATACTTGCAAATATCAACGGAATCCCAATAAAGATCAGGAGAGCGAAACCTATCGCCACTATACGACCGTGGCGTCGAAGAAAATGTTTTCCTTCGAAAACCACCTTCTCATCACAAGTCTCTAGAGTTGGAATGGAATCTTCTGTTTGCTGCTGATCTATATTACTCATTACTCGTATTATATCGACACATCAGAAAGTAGGACTAAGCAATTCTTTCAAGCTCCAGAATTTGATCTATCTGCCCCCTTTGGCAAAAGTCTTTGTGTTTAGATCAAACGTTGGCGGCGAAAAAAATTACAGAACAAATTACGTAGATTAAAAGGGAGCGAGGTTGCGATTCTTTTTTAGTGGTTTGAATCATCGCTTCTAATTAACGAAAAAATGATGGCTAGAACGTAATTTTTATTACTATACATTGTCAGAGACGATTTAAGTATTTTCCACTGAGGCTTTGATTTGCAAAGCGAAGATGCCAAAAGCTTTGCTACCTTCATGGATAAGAACTGGCTGCGTTTGATTTTTGGTGCCTTCTAAGCAACCGCAACGTTTCGGCGCATGCAAAAAGCCGCTTCAGTTTTCACATCCACGGCTTTTAGCGACCCCGACGGGGCTCGAACCCGCAACCACCGGATCGACAGTCCGGTACTCTAACCAATTGAGCTACAGGGCCAGTTGGGTCTAGCTCAGCTATTCATTGATGCCCAATTCATCGGACATAATCAAAAGAATTCTGAACTTGAATTCACCAGTTCAGTTAAAAAACCGAAGTGGTTTTTACTGATCTGTTAATTAAAAAGATACATGATTAAAAAATCTGAACAACCCCCCTCCGCCGCAACTTCAGCGGATTTTTAGTTGCTCAATGAAGTAGCGGCGATGGAGCGTATCCAAGCGATTCAATACGATCGCGATCTCGTTTTGCTTTAGCTACCTGATGCGTTGCGTCATAGGCCAACGACCTGTGATATAGGATCACTGCCAGATTCTTGTAGCGACTCTGTTGTTGGCTGGAGACTATTGCCGGATCCGCAATTCGATGCTTCTCCTGCTCGATAACTTTCTCAATCTGTTTCAGTTGGTACTCGGAAGCCTCGACGGCGACTTCAAGATCCTGTAACGCCAGGTGGTGATATCCGAGTTGATAGTAAGTGTATCCTCTGGTATCTAACGCCATAGGGATTAGCGACTGGACATCGGCTGATAATAATAACTCACTCGAAAATATGTCCGGACTAAAGCTCTCTACAGAAGCTCCTAAGATTTGGGCTCGTTCGAGATCGGATACCGTGATTCCTTCAAGCGTTTGGTTGGACGGTTCCTGTATTTGAAGCATTTCTAAACAATGCGCTCGGAATAACAATACGTTTCCAAACACGAGTGCTAGTTTGCCGGTGCGATGCGCCAATTCCTTCTTTTCGAAAGCTTTCCACGTGTTGGATGGAGTGGTCGCCAGAAGCAGTGCATAGCGTCTCTCTAATTGATCAACGGTGGAGTTGAGATGTTTTTGCGCTTCGGCATAATTCTTTTCGCGAAATGCCTGATACGCGAATTGCACTAAGAATAACGGGTCATTGTATAGGCAATAGATTTCGCCACCGAATAGATCAAGGCTGAAGTTAATGCTTTCAAGTGCTTCAGGGAAATGAGTGTTTCCGACCGCCAAAAGATAAGCTCGATTGTTATAAAGATTGGCGCGTGCGACAGTCGGTAAACTACGTTCTCGGTCAAATTGCTGATACCAGCGATCGATCAATTCCCACTGATGCCACGTTTGGGTTGCTTCCCGTTGCTCCTGGATCGCCAGACTGTTGTAATGATTGCAAAGTTGCATTCGCCAAGAAATAGTCTGTTCGGACTCGGCCATACCCTGAAGCAGATTTTCATAAATCGAAATAGCTAAGTTATATTTGCCAAGCTCTGCCTGCCATTCAGCTCGTTCCCTGAGAATCGTAGGGTTACTATCATCCCAGCTCAAAGCCTCATCGTTCAGTTGCATGGCCGAAACTCGATCTGCCGAATCCCAGTGATTACGGGCGGCAGCTTGCTTCCACATGGCAACTTCTGACGGGAGCCATTCTGCCAGAATCGGAATGACAATCAGGCAACACAGTGCGGCGGTTATCCACTTCGTACCATTCCCGTTGGACTCAGGTGCTGGCGGATTTTCTGCTGGAGTATTCGGTATGTTTGGCTCTATCGAACTCATAGATTACTTGTTCCTGCGTTACCAGGGAGTCATGCCGCCGTTGACGCAAAGTGTTTGGCCAGTGACAAACGATGCTTCAGGACTGGCGAAATAAAGGACGGCGTCGGCAACGTCACGAGGTTGTCCCCAGCGACCTGCCGGGATGAGTGACAAGTAGCCATCCTTTTCTTCCTGTGGATCGTTGGCATGGCGTTCAGTGGGGACCCAGCCTGGGGCGATCATGTTGACAGTGATTCCGGCATCGGCAAACTCGGTCGCCATGCTTCGAGTCCAGCCGATCTGTCCACCTTTGGCTGCGACATAGGCACTGAAGTTTCCAACGCTGCGATGATACACTTCACTCACAATGTTGACGATCCTGCCCCAGCCCTGTTGCTTCATGTGGGCCATTCCTCGTTGAGTCATCAGGAAGGGACTCTTGATAAAAAAGTCGATCATGTCTTGATAGAATTCCCAGTCGTATTGATCAATGGGTTTATGAGGTTGATCGCAGGTGGCATTGGGGACCAGGATGTCAGGACTCCCCAGTTGGGCCTCAGTTTCGGAGAAGAGCTTGTCGATGCCTTCTTCCGTAATGGCCGTCGCCTGAATCAGACAAGTTTCTATTCCCGCAGCCTGATATTCTTCGAGGGTCTGTTGAGCTCGTTCCTGATTGTAGCAAAAGTTAACAGGGACTTTAGCTCCGGCCTGGCCCAATGCGAGTCCGATTTCTTTTCCCAATCCACTACTGTTGCCTGTGACAACGGCTACGTGTCCTTCGAGGCTGAATGCCATAGTCTGTCTCCCAATGGTTGTTGGCTGCGGTGTAAATGATTAGACAAGTGTCGACACTGGTCAGTTTATCTATGCAGCTCGAATGGTACAACAACACAACGGTCGGCGCATAAAAAAACGGCTTCGGACTATTACATCACGAAGCCGTTTTGGTTTATAGAGGAAAGCACTGATGGGAAATGCTCTCAAGCCTGTCAGGTTACTGACCGTTGAAGCTTCCGGTATTGGGTGCATAATATCCGTTGGTGTCACCAGTACTTCCAGGGCGATAGGCCGGCATTGGAGTTGCATTAGGAGCTGGTGCCGCATTTCCGTTAGGTACAAATGCGCCGCCATCAAACTGTGACCTGGTAGGTGCTTCGGATATGTAGGCCGCAGCGCCTTGGTTTTGTTCTGCTCCATAGGTTGGTACGTTGGAAGCAGTGCCTTCAGCATATGCTCCGTTCGATCCGTTAGGATTATAGAATCCACCACCGCTGTAATTGTTGCCTGCCGTATTCTTCAATGTGCCTGCAGTCGGAACGTTTTGATTCGCGACAGGTTGACCACCGTAGCCAGCTTGAGGCTGATAGTTGGTAGTATTTTGCCCTTGGATTACCGGATTGAGATTCTGTTGTGGCTGGTATTGTTGCGTCTGAGCCGGGTACGTCGCTGTTTGGTTGCCGTAAGGCTGTTGCTGGCCGTATTGTTGTTGCTGACCATACGGTTGCTGTTGGGCAAGCGTTTGCTGAGTGGCCTGTTGAGCAGGTTGTTGGCTTCCCAGGTAGTTCGTACCACCGATGTTGGTTGATTCGTATTGCTGTCCGTAGCTATTTTGCGGATCCCCCGTCGCGTTACTGTCATAGCGTTGAGAGTAATCGACAGTGGTTGCAGCATAGTCATTGGAAGGCGTGTTCTGAGTTCCGTAGTATGACTGCTCGGGATTGTCATCTTTTGCAAAGTAGCTCATGCCGGGCAATTGGCTCCAGCTAAATGACTTACATCCAGTCAGACAGACTGAAGATGCACAAATGATTGCGATGACGGGAAGCCATCTGCGATTTGAGGCGTTCATGTTTTTTGTCCTTCTATAAACCAAACCATGTTTGAGCTGAACAGGATAGTTTTCAATCCATCTAATCGGTTGGTATTTCCAACCTATACCCATCTCTTTCAGCGTCGGGCGATAGTATCAATTGGTACTAATTCGGGTCAATATCTGTTTGAGAGGAGAAAGGGGAAATTCATGATGAAAAAAACATGAAAAAAGCGTCACCAGAGAGAACTCTGATGACGCTGTGGATGACGCTTTGAACGGTCAGACGGTAACCGAAGGTTAGGCAGTGGCTACCGCGTAACGACGGGCAACTTCGTCCCAGTTAATTACATTCCAAAATGCTGCAATGTAGTCTGGACGACGATTTTGGTAATTGAGGTAGTAAGCGTGTTCCCAAACGTCCAATCCGAGGATTGGAGTGCGACCAGCCATCAAAGGGCTGTCTTGATTAGGAGTGCTTTCAACAACGAGGTTTCCATTATCTACGCTCACCCAGGCCCAGCCACTACCGAATCGAGTCGCTGCAGCTGCTGAGAATTGTTCTTTAAGTCCTTCAAAGCTACCAAAGGCAGCATTGATCGCTTCTGCAAGCTCACCAGATGGCTCACCACCACCATTTGGGCAAAGGATCGACCAAAACAGCGAGTGATTTGCATGGCCGCCACCATTGTTTTGGACAGCTCCACGTTTGTCATCTGGTACGCCAGCCAGATCGGAAACCAGATCTTCTACAGATTTACCCTCCAATTCACTGCCTTCAATCGCTGCATTAACTTTGGCAACATATCCGGCGTGATGCTTGCTGTGGTGGATTTCCATGGTACGAGCATCAATATTTGGCTCGAGCGCGTCGTAGGCAAAAGGTAATTCAGGTAATTCGTAAGCCATTTCTTTCTTTCTGCATTAAAACAGGGACAACGAGGAACTTGAAAACCGCCAAATTCAGTGAGGTTAGACCTATCGAATAATGCGGGCGATTTTTTAGTACTTATTACTCGAAGATACAGCAAAATCGGTGTTCTGGCAATTACATATCGATGGTCATCTGCTTTTTCAAAGGCGTGCGAGAGTCACCCGATAGAATTCGAGATATGAGTCAAGAAAAACAGAGAATTTGCTACGCTGTCAGCTCTTGAATTTCTTGATATTCAGGGCAGTTCGTGCCGAAGACTATAGATGAGCATGCGCTCTGCGACACACTTTGAAGATAAATATATATTGATTGAATAAATTAGCCGCGTATTTGTACATGCTCGGTAATTCGGATTCAGGGACGGATCTGACGGATGACCTCGAAGCCCAAACAAAAACAGCAGCCAGCTCAGGCTACCGACGCGACGACACGCGATGGTGTACGCGCATATTTTGATAACGCCCTGCTTGAAAACCAGCCTCGTTTAACAGATTTGATTCCCAAGAGCTTGTGGGCCTATCTTGCCATGCTGTTATTAGGCGGGATAAGCATTTATGCCTGCCAACAAGCATTTCTGCATACGCGTGATTTGGACAGTACATCTTTCCCAACTCACCTATTCGAAATCTCCGGACCAGGCAATGTCGCAAGCTGGTTGCATAGTGTGACTCTGCTGATGTTAGCTGTCGGAGCCACCATGGTTTATCTGCTGAGACGCCATAAAACAGATGACTATTCCGGGCGTTATAGACTGTGGTTGCATTTAGCACTGTTTGCCGGAGTGTTGAGTATCGAATCCGCGACCGGGCTGCATGAAATACTTGTCGTGCCATTGGCGCAGACAGATTTCACTGCTCCTTGGAATCAGGCTTCGGTTTGGGCCATGCTGTTGGTGGCACTCGGAGCCATTTACTTGACGATTCGCCTGCTCGTCGAATTTAAGAGTCGTCCCGGCATGTTGGTCTTATTATCGACTTCAGCAATCATCTTGATTGCTGCGTGCTGTTCTAGGCTAGGTGACGTGATCGGGGAATCAGCCTTAACGTCGGAAGTAGCTCAGTCGTCCCTGGTATTGTCAGGGGCTTTGTTGGTTTGCCTGATGACATGGCTCAATGCTCGGAAGATCTATCGTCATGCTCAGCAAGGAGCAGTGGAACAGACTAGTGTAGCTGCCGCAAAAACTCAGAGTTCCGCCTCGCCAGTTCAGGTAAACGAAAAAGAGGTAGACGCAGTATTGGAAGAGCAGCCTGTAGAAGACCCTCAGTGGGATGACTGGGACGAGTTAGATGATGAAGTCGTTGAAGACGAGACTGTAGTTTATGAAGAGTATGAAGATGAAATCGAAGAAGATGAAGCTGACCAAGAGGTAGAAGAAGTAGTCTACGAAGATCCGGAATTCGAAGAAGAAGTTGAATACGAAGAAGTAGCCGAAGTTGAGCAAGAAGTTGAGCAAGAAGTTGACGAACCGGAACAATATGAAACGGAGGAAGAGAGTGAGTATGAGGCAGAGCCAGAGGAAGTGATCTACTCGGCTTATGCGCAGCACGACGAACCGTCGTCGGACTCAGAATCCGAATACGCGTCCACTGCTTATGAAACTCCTGCGGACGATTCGCACCAATCCTCGCCGTTGATTCCTCCGCAAACTCAGCAGCCAGAAAAGGTCTATGAACCTTTTGATGAAGATTCGTTTTGGGAGCAGTATGATCTGACGAAAATGAGTCGCAAACAGCTCAAGACCATGCGTAAAAAGCTCAACCGGCTTAAGCGTAAACATGCCGAAAAGCAGCGAGCAGCCTGAGACAGTTAGCCATTTATTCCAATGGGGAATGTTAAAAGGTACTTGGCTAATTGGTTAAAAGGTTAAATGTTCAAACGGCTTCGTCCGAGTACTTCGTAGCTTGGAGTACCACGGTCCATAAAGCTCGCATAGATAATGACTTCTGTTACCAGAGACTCCGTTACCGGGCCAGGGCTGTAGAGATCAAATAACTGCTGAAGCTTCTCTGGCTCGCCTTGGAAATTGCGAATGCGAGCAAGTGTCAGATGAGGGATGTAGAGGCGGTTTTCACCTGAATAACCGATAGCCTGCGTGTGATGATCGACGGCTGACTGGAGTTCACGCATGGGTTCGATTCCGTGTTCGACCCCCATCCAGAGAGTCCGGGCTCGTTCTTGATCGGGGAAGGCGCCGAGACCACCGCAACTGATTTCAAAGGGTGTCAGTGAGGCGCAGGCTTCGTCAACGGCCGAGCAAATGGCAGGCGTGTCTTCAACCAGTACTTCGCCAAGGAACTTCAGCGTGATATGCAGATTCTGGTTTTGAACCGTTTTGACACCCGGGTCGACCGCGGCAAGTTGTTTGATGAGGCGACCTGCGACTCGGCAGGTTTCCTGAGATACGTTAACTGCGACAAACGTACGTAGTGGTTTCACGATAGACTTTCCAATTAGTCGATGGAGAGCATTTGTTGATACTGAGCGAAGCGTTGGTCGAGCGAGTCACGCTCAATCTGCTGCATTCGATCGAGACTGAAGTCTTCGACATTGTAGCTTGCGACGAGTGTACCGTAGACCAATGCTCGCTTAATGCTGGCTGGGTCGGTAGCATCCTGACTGGCGAGATAACCCATCATACCTCCGGCGAAACTGTCTCCAGCTCCGGTGGGATCGAGCACGTCTTCGGTTGGGTAGGCGGGAAGTACATAACATCCGTCCTCGCCAAAGTACATCGCTCCATGTTCGCCCTTTTTCAAAACACAGAATTTAGCTCCTAAGTCGAGCACGGCCTGTCCTGCTTTGACAAGGTTCTCTTCACCTGTCAGCAGTTTGGCTTCGCTGTCGTTCAGTACCAAGCCGTCGATACGTCTTATGAGTTGTAGGAGATCTTCTTTTTGGATGTTGATCCAGAGGTCCATCGTGTCCGCGACAACCAATTTGGGGTTTTCGACTTGCTCGAGTACCTGCAGTTGGACGGTTGGGGCACCGTTAGCAAGGAAGACAAAGGGGGTGGACTTATAACTTTCGGGAAGGATTGGGCTAAACGTCTCGAAGACATTGAGATTTACTTCCAAAGTTTCCCGGTCATTCATGTTGGGAAGGTATTTACCTTTCCAGGAAAATGTCTTTTCTCCGGCTTTGACCTCGAGTCCCTCTGTATTGACATTTCGGGAGGCAAGTAACGCGGTGTGCTCGGCGGGCCAATCCTCTCCTACGACTCCAACCAGATTCACAGGCGTAAAGTAGCTGGCGGCGTAAGAGCAATACGTGGCGGACCCACCAATTACGTTTTCACGACAGTCAGTAGGAGTTTCAACGCTATCAAAAGCGATGGAGCCGACAACAAGCAGTGACATAGCTGCTTCCTCAATTCATAATGGAAGTTGTATTTAGTATTCGTCGCATTATATTCCGAGACTCCGTTTCTCACTACCAGTAGGACTACAAACGTATGTTGAATCGCCGTGTAACTTCAGGCTTGATGGTTGGATTTCTCTTCGTGACTTTTGGGGCACCCTTGTTTTCAGCAGATTGGAATCAATGGCGGGGAGGTGAACGCTCTGGCGTGGATCTCAGCAGTCCGGAATTGGTGGATGCCTTGCCTGAGCGGGGTATGAAACCGGTTTGGTATGTGATTGAAGATGATTTGCCTGCAGCCGCTGCGAGTGGTTGGTCTAGTCCCGTTGTGTCAGGAGAATTTGTTTATCTGTTTACGCATAAGAAGACGCAAACGAGTCAGGGGAAATTGCCTCCCTTGAAATTCCCATACTTACCACCGGAAAAACGAGTTGGAATGACAGATGAAGAATATGCCGAATATGAAGTCAATCGACGGGATGAACAGGAGACTCGGGCTAAGGGGTTTCGATTTGACGAATACGTCTATTGCCTGAATCGAAAAAATGGAAAGCTCGAATGGGTCAATGAGCACTCAAGCGTCTATACCAGATTTGCGCAGTCCGGTTCACCAACCGTCGTGAATGACAAGTTGTTTGTGATGAGTGCCGGGCGTACGGCGCGCGCGGTGAATACGCGGACAGGAGAAACACAGTGGGCAGTTAAGGTCCCGGGGGAATTTCGTGATCAGTACTTGCAATCCTCCTTCGCTATTGAAGGTGATTTGGCAATCGTACTTTGTGATGGATTGTATGCTCTGAATGTGAATACGGGAGAGTTGGTGTGGGAGTACGAGGTTGAGGCTAAGAGAAATATACACTGTAGCCCGGTGATTTGGAAATCCGATGCAGGAGCTCGTGTCATATGTAATGTTGCTGAAGGAATGACGGTTTGTCTGGATGTTCAGTCCGGGACATTGGTTTGGGAAGTAGAGTCCGGAGCAGGGAATGCGACACCGATTATTGCAGGAGATAAATTGCTGCTATACGGACAGAGTCGTAAATCAGGACTTGTTTGTTACGGATTGAGTCAGACGACTCCGGATGAACTTTGGAGGTTTAATGGCGCCGCGGATTCGGGTTCGTCGCCCGTGGCGTTGAACGATTTGGTTTTCGTTCAGGGGGACCGCCGGTTAGCTTGTGTGGCATTGGACACCGGGAAGACAAAGTGGCAGACGATGCTGGATTTGAATCGCCCTCGGTATACTTCGCTGATCGCCGCCGATAACAAAGTGTTTTATGCATTTGATGGTTTGCTAGCATTTGCTGCCAAGGATAAGTATCAGCCATTGATGCAGGCCAAGATTAATCGTGAAGGTTTGTTGGCGGATGAAGCGGCTTTTCGGAAATTGCTTGGTATCAATGAACTGGAGAAAACGGCTGAAGGTCAAAAGGAAGCGGAATTGGTCATGCGGAAGGAATTTGGGAACGGACCGTTAGTGTGTACGACGCCGGCCATTTCCGACGGCTTTATGTATATCCGGCTAAAACGTGGAATTGCCTGTTACGACTTGCGAAAGTGATTACGAATGCAATTCAAAGACTGACCTCCTGAGTCTATTGCTGATCTGAGATTGAGCTGGCAAGAGATAAGAAGAGCTGAGAATGATCATTCTCAGCTTTTTTTATTTTTTCTCTCCACTGTGACCAACCGTGTCACTGCTCCACGCGATAGTAATCATATCACCAGGAGGGATAGTTCAAAGCATCCCCCGCACCAACAATGACCAGTTGTTGTATGCAGCAGGACTTGGAAGTGAATTGGCTTCTATAAGGTCTTGTCGCTTTGGGCTATTCGTCTCCTTCTGGTGGGAAACAGAGTTGTAAGTCCGAGAGGAGCACTATTCTTACAGGGGGCAATCCAATGTTGCTTGTTTTAAGCGTTATGTTCATTTGGAAGCAGGTAGGAAGAAAAACGGCAACGGGAGTCTAAAAACCTCTTGTTCCACAGGGGCAGTGTCGATATAGTGTATAAGTGTTCACTATGTGGTTTTTTGTTCACTATATCGACATGTCAGCCCTTTGGGTTGTCGAGTGAAACAAGTGGTGGCGAGACGTAGCACGACATGAAGCTACTCGAAGGTACTCGAAGAAATTTGAGTCCACATGAGATGGCTTTTGATAAGCAGGCTCGACACCAGACTGTCGGAAAAATACTTGATTGCGGTTGAAACACAATAGCGAGTTATCGATAAAGGAGTGCAGTAATGGTTGCTGTAAAGAAGGATTCAACAGGAAATATGGCCAAGAAAAAAACACCGACAGCGAAGTCGAAAAGCACCAAAGCCAAGAAATCAGCCTCTGCTAAAAAGGCAGATGCTTTAATGGCTGGAAATGCCCACTTAAAAACCACTCTTCAACAGATTGAAAAGCAATTTGGCGAGGGGTCGATCATGCCTTTGGGGACGGATCAGCGTCACAAGATCGAAGGAATTGCCACAGGTAGTCTATCTCTGGATATGGCTCTTGGAGGCCAGGGTGTTCCCCGCGGACGTATTATTGAGATTTACGGTCCGGAATCGAGTGGGAAGACGACACTAGCCTTACACATTGCTGCTCAGGCTCAAAAGGCGGATGGAATCGCAGCAATCATTGATGCCGAGCATGCTTTTGATCCCAGTTGGGGTAAGAAGCTGGGCGTGGAATTGGATACGTTGCTCGTCAGCCAGCCAAACAATGGTGAAGAAGCAATGCAGATTACCGAGATGTTGGTGAAATCCAATGCAGTTGACGTGATTATTATCGATTCAGTCGCCGCTCTGGTTCCTCGTAAGGAATTGGAGGGAGAAATTGGTGATAGCCATGTCGGTCTTCAGGCTCGTTTAATGAGTCAGGCAATGCGGAAATTAACTGGTGCGATTGCCAAAAGTAAAACTGTCGTGATCTTTATCAATCAGATCCGTGAAAAAATCGGAGTGATGTTTGGTAGTCCGGAAACGACACCGGGTGGTCGAGCCTTGAAGTTTTACAGTTCTTGCCGCATCGATGTTCGCCGGATCGCTCAGCTTAAAGATGGCGATCAGGTGGTTGGACAGCGAGTGCGTACTAAGATCGTTAAGAACAAAGTCGCTCCGCCATTTCGCATTGCTGAATTTGACATGATGCATACGCATGGAATTAGCTACGAAGGTGACTTGCTGGATCTGGGCGTGAAACATGGAGTTCTCACTCGCAGCGGATCCTGGTTCAAATATGGAGACGTCTATCTGGGACAAGGTAAGGAAAAGGCACGGACTTTCCTCACCGAAAACAAAGACGTGGCCGAAGAGCTTAAACCTCTGATCCTCGCCGCAGGAGGAATGGGGCTTGATGACGAAGTCGCAGAACCTACTGAGCCGACCGACGAAGAGAAGCAGGAAAACAGTTAGCTATTTAACCAGTTGGCTAGTTAGTCAGTCGGATTGGTCGGATGGCCGAAGCTCGATTGCCCGTTAACCCAATGGACAATGTCTAATGAAAGGTTGTTCAATGGATAACTGGATAAATGGATAACTGGTTAAATGGTTAAATGCTTAGATGTTCTTCCAAGCACTTCTGCTCTATACTGAGATTTGAAAATTAAATTCAACTCTTGTTTTTACTTCACAAGGAACATTGATTATGTCACGAAGCGGTGCCATTACTTTCAAGGGTAACCCCATGACACTGGCAGGCGAAGCGGTTGCTGTTGGGCAAGCTGCCCCTGCATTTACAGCACATTATTTCAAAGATGGTTTCCAAACACTCGGCACAGAATGCCTCAAAGGAAAACCAAGTTTGATTAGCGTTATTCCTTCGATTGATACCGGTGTTTGTCAAACGCAAACTAAGAAATTCAACGAAGCAGTCGCAGCACTGGGTGATGCCGTAAACGCTGTCACTATATCTCTTGACTTGCCATTCGCTCAGGGACGCTGGTGCGGAGCCGAAGGCGTCGAAAATCTACAGGTCGTTAGCGACTATCAAGATCGATCGTTCGGAAATAACTGGGGTATGCTGATTGAAGAACTCAAATTGCTTGCCCGAGGAGCATTCGTCATCGATGCAGATGGTGTCGTGCAATATGCGGAAGTGGTTGCTGAAGCCACCGATGAACCCAATTATGATGCAGCTCTGGATGCCTTGAAGGGACTGCTGTAAATAACGATGCGTTTGGCCTCAATCTGAGTTGGTAATTGCTTCAATTCAGAAAAGACATCAAGCCCCTTTGGATTTTAAGATGATTCCAGAGGGGCTTTTTTGTACGACTGCCATTAAACGCTGATGCTAGGCCAGCATGTCAGTAATGATACTTTGTGCCTTTTCGATTGCCGCTGGGATCTGACTGGCATCTTTACCACCGGCCTGAGCCATGTCAGGCTTACCACCGCCGCCACCGCCCACTATTGGCGCGACTTCGCGAACCCAATTACCCGCATTGGCTCCTTGTCCGACTAACTCTCGGCTAATACCGGCAACTAAGACGACCTTTTCCGGTCCCTGTGCTGCCATAAGCAGTACAGCAGAAGGTTCGACTTTCTTTCTGATCTGGTCGATAAGCTGTCTCATTAGACCAGAGTTGGCTCCTTTTGCTTCGGCGATTACAACAATGGCTCCATTGACTTCAATAGCTTGTTCCAAGAGTCCTTCTGCAGAAACATCGCCAGCTTCTTTAAGCTGTGCGAGTTGCGATATGAGTTTTTTTCGTTCAGATTTCAATGCGTCAATGCGGTTAATAAGATCTGAACTAGCAACATTGAGTAATCTGGCAGCGGCTCGAATTTGTGATCGTTTTTCTACGTAAGTCAACGATACGTCATCAGCAACCACTGACGGCTCGGCAGCGATGGTATCCGTATTACCGCTGGAGAGTTGTTTTTTGAGTTCTCGTATTTGTCCGGTTAATTCGTCGACGGCGGCGGTTAGATTACCATCTGGTGCGGCCAGTGCGTCTGTTGTACTTGAGAACAGTGACTCGATTTCAGAGATATAATCCGTAGCCTTCGCACCTGTCAGTGCGATGATTCGCCGAGTGCCTGCAGCTACGCCTTCTTCGGACGTAATTTGGAAATCACCAACATCGCTGGTGGAGTTTAAGTGCGTACCACCACAAAGTTCCCGGGAAAACTCTCCCATTGAGACCATGCGGACGGGATCGGGATACTTTTCACCGAAGAGCATCATTGCGCCTTTGGATCGAGCATCGGCCAGTGGCAGTATTTCCCATTGGATGGGATGCTCGGATTGGACTAACGTCTGAACTTGTTGTTCGATGTCCTTTAGCTGTTCATCCGAAACAGGTTCCATGTTGGTAAAATCAAACCGCAGCCAATCCTCATCTACTTTAGAACCTTGTTGCTGTGCGTGCGAGCCAAGAGTGTTTTGTAGAGCATGGTGCAGGATGTGAGTAGCCGAGTGAGCACGTCGAATACCATCTCGACGCTTCGTATCGATTTTTGTTTGAACGGTTTCTCCGGAAGTGAGCGTTCCGGATTTCAGATAGCCATAGTGAAGGAACAGGTCACCATCTTTTTGAGTGTCTTCAACGATAAATGTACCGTTGTCGTTTTCGATGAGTCCTGAGTCCCCAACTTGCCCGCCGGATTCACCATAGAATGCAGTTGCATCTGTGACCAGGATGAGTTTTTGGTCGGCGGCTTCTAATGTTTCCACGAGAACGTCTTCGCTTTGTTCGTTACAAACAATGAGTCCTTTGAGCTTGGCCTCTGAAACCACGTCGTCGTAACCGTGAAAAGCAGTCTCTTTAAGCGTTTCTTTTAAGCCTTCTACAGGACCGGTCTTAAACAGCTCAAATTGTGCTTTCCCGGATTCCAGACCATGTTGTTCCATAGATTGGCGGAAACCGTCCCAGTCAAACCCAAAATTCAGATCGGTCGCCATAGATTCCACCAGTTCTGGTGGAACGCCATAGGTTTGGTAGAGGTCGGCAGCTGTTGTGCCCGGAATCTGCTTGGCTCCGGAGGATTTTAGTTCTTCAAAAGCTGAGTCGATTCGTGCCAGCCCGTCATCAAGGGTTGCCAAGAAGGCGTTTTCTTCTTGCTTCATTACGCTTTCGACTCGTTCTGATGTTTCACAGATATCTGGGTAGGCAGCCTTCATCTGTGCTGTGACAGCGGAAACCAGTTGGTACAGGAAGGGTTCGCGTTTGCCCATCTGATGGCCGTCAAGCACAGCGCGTCGAAGAAGTCGTCGGATAACATACTTCTCCTTGTTTGGACCGGGGTATACATTCTCATGGACGGCGAATGTACAGGCGCGTACATGGTCACAGATTCGTCGCAAACGTCTTCCTTCTTCACTGGCAGGATCATAAGGAAGCCCGACGATTTCACCAGCGGCTTCGACAATCGGGCGTAGGATGTCGATATGGTAATTGGTGTCTTGTCCCTGCATGACCGAGGCAATACGCTCGAGTCCCATGCCGGTGTCAATATTTTTACTAGGTAGCGGCGACAGATTATCTGGTGGATCACCCATGCGATTGAATTGAGTGAAGACTAGATTCCAGATTTCGACTACTTCCCCTTTTGGATCCAGATAGAAGATCTCAGAGCAGGGGCCACATACTCCGTCCGGTCCTCCGGTTGGCGCTCCAGCTGGCCAGAAGTTGTCATCTTCTCCCATACGCGTAATACGGTTGGTCGGTACACCGACTTCATCATGCCAAATATTTGCAGCTTCATCGTCGTCTAGATAAACGGTGACTGACAGGCGGTCTGATTCCAATCCGAGCCATTTCGGGTCGGTAAGAAATTCCCAGGCCCAGGTGATTGCTTCACGTTTGAAGTAATCACCGAAACTGAAATTCCCGAGCATTTCGAAGAATGTGTGGTGATACGAAGTACGACCGACATTGTCGATGTCACCTGTGCGAAGACACTTTTGGCTACTCGTCGCTCGGGTAAAATCGAGCTTTACTTTGCCCAGAAAGTGATCTTTAAAGGGATTCATCCCAGCCGGGGTAAACAGGACTGAAGGATCCCAGGTGGGGACGAGCACATCACTTGCACAGCGGGTATGGCCTTTGGTTTCATAGAAACTCAGGTACTTTTCACGTATTTCGTCGGTCTTCATTAGTTCTTTGCGTGAACGTTTTTACGGGGTGGATTGCACAGCATGGTTAGCGGAGCAGCATACGATTTGGCTTCTTAATCCGTTATCATATCCGCGACTACGATGACTTGGAAGCTCTGATTACACACAAGCGACCGTCGCCAATCGCCTGGCAATTCTCAATTGACCCAAAACAGATGAATCCACTACGATTCTGTCCTGCTTTTCAACAAGACATTAAACCAACATGATTGTTATAGGATCTTAGATGCAGGAATTATCCCCCGGTTGGTCTTTGGATTCGCATCAGGATGGTGAGTGGCTATGCTTAACCCTCAATGCTTCCTGGGCTCAGCTTGAGCAAACTCCGGTCAACCTTGCCGAGCTCATGGATCGAGTGGTGCGGCATTCCTTTTTCAATCGCGTTGTTCTTAGCTTGGAATCAATTAGATATCTGCCGGCACGGTTAATACGCCAGTTAATTCTGCTGAGAGATAAATTAGAAGAACGAGCAGGGCAACTCTTATTATGCGACATGACCGATCAAGCCTATGCGTCGGTCTGCGCGTTGGGGTTAGATCAAGTTTTCCCCAAGTACGAAAGCTTTAAGTCGGTGACGTCCAACTTCCGTCCCACACGCCCGAGGTGAGTCAGGCAACCAGTTAGCCATTTGACTATTTCGACAGTTTTCAATTATCCCAATGGACAATGTCTAATGAAAAATTGTTCAGTGTCACGTTTGGCCAAATAGTCAAATGGCTCAGATCCACGGTGGTTTTTCACCGGCGTTAGGCAGTTCAATACTTTTGACTGACGTGATTCCGTTTTGCGATGTCAACGCGGAGGTGACTTCTTTTGTTGGGATGCTATCAAGATTCAAGACGCCAATCGCTTCACCGCCTGGTTGAGCATCGATAGGCCGCCCCACGGACATTTGGGCAATGTTGATTTGATAGGTACCCAGAGTGGAACCCATGTGCCCAATAATGCCAGGCAGGTCATCGTGAACAAAGATCAAAATGTTACCGTCCAAATAGGATTCCAGTCGCATGTCATCAAGTCGAATGAGTCGAGGCATCTTATTGCCAAAGACAGTTCCACCAGCAGTATAGGTACCTTTGTCGGTGGTCAGGTTGACGGTCATCGAGGAAGCAAATGCTCCCATTTCACTTGAATGCGTTTCAGTAATCTCGATGCCACGGTCTTTCAGCAGCACCTGTGAATTGACAATGTTGACTGAATCTTCCAATGCTTCTTTTAGCAAACCGGCACACAGCGATGCGGTTAACAGCTTTGTGTCTTCATTGGCAACGTGTCCCCGATACTCGACTTGTACTGCCTGAACTCCGCCTTCATCCCATTGGTCCAAAAAGATCCCCATACGATAAGCCAGTTCCAGATAACCTGCCAGAGATTCAAGCGTTTTCGGATCAATGGCTGCAACATTGACTGCATGTCGTACGGCACCGGTGGTGAGGTAGTCGATAGCCAATTCGACGGCTTCAACAGCGACTTGCGTTTGAGCTTCTTCCGTAGAGGCTCCAAGGTGAGGCGTACAAACAACGCCTTCTTTTTGGAACAGCGGACTATCGGTACATGGCTCGGTTTCAAACACATCGAGTGCTACTCCGGCCAAGATTCCTTGGTCGAGTCCGTCAGCTAAGGCAGCTTCATCATAAATACCACCTCGGGCACAGTTGATCAGACGGGCTCCGGGCTTTAGGAGTTGCAACTGGGCTTGGCTGATGAGTCCTTTGGTTTGAGGCGTTAAAGGAGTGTGGACGGTTAAGTAGTCGATCTTTGGTAGCATTTCATCTACGGTTTCACAAAGCTCGACTCCAAGTTTGGCAGCTTGCTCGGCTGTGAGAAACGGATCAAATCCAACGATCTTCATTTGAAATGCCTGAGCTCGTTTTGCCACCTCCTGGCCAATACGCCCCAGGCCTACGACTCCCAGTGTTTTCCCTGACAGTTGGGAACCCATATAAGCCTTTCGGTCCCAGCGTCCTTCACGAAGGCTCTGGAATGCCGGCGCCACATTTCGACTTAATGCCAACATCAATGTCATGGCGTGTTCGGCAGTACTAAATGTATTGCCAGTTGGTGTGTTCATGACAATGATTCCCTGGCGAGTGGCTGCAGGTTTATCAATGTTGTCGGTACCAACGCCCGCTCGAACAATTACTTTGAGACGCGTATTACCCACCAGTACATCTTCCGAAAGTGTGACTCCACTTCGGCAAATCGCTCCGTCAGCGTCCAGTAGCGCAGCTTTAAGGGCGTCACCCTGAAGTCCGGTTTGGACAACGTATTCGATGTTGTCGGCTTGTTCGAGAAGGTCCAGACCTTCCTGAGCAATGTTGTCGAGGACGATTATTTTAGGCATATGTGAATTCAGCAAACCAAAGTGTTGTGAGTGAAACTAACCAAGGAGCTTCTTATGACAAGACGTTCTACTTGGGTTTCGTTAGCTGTTTTGAGTATAGAATGACTTCATGAAATCGCGAAGAGCTACAACACCTTCATGTGGCATGGCATTATAGATCGAGGCTCGTACTCCCCCAACACTACGGTGTCCTTTCAAACTGGTGAGCCCCTGTTTGGCAGCTTGTTCCAGAAACTGGGATGTCAATTCTTCACTTGGCAAATTAAAGGTGACGTTCATTTTTGAGCGGAATTGTTTTTCGGCATGGCCGATAAACATGTCGTCGCATTGGTCAATGATGTCGTAAAGCAAGGTTGCTTTATCATTGTTGTAATCAGCGATCTGAGCGAGCCCGCCCATTTCGTTGATTAACCACTTGCAGATGAGATCCACAACGTAGATTCCAAATGTTGGTGGGGTATTGAACATGGAGTTTTGTTCGACATGCGTCTTGTAGTTCAAGTAACCTGGCAGGCTTGCCTGACTGCGTGTTAGTAAGTCCTTACGAATGACAATAATAGTGACACCGGAAGGCCCGGCATTTTTTTGGGCACAGGCATAGACGATGCCATGCTGTTCCATTTTGATAGGACGCGAAAGAAAATCAGAGGATGCATCGCAGACTAGCGGTGTGGAGGCAATGTGGAAGTCTTCCTGAAATTGTACTCCGTGAATTGTTTCATTCGATGCGTAGTAAAGAAACGCGGGGTCATCAGCTAATGCTAAGTCCGTGGAAGCTGGGAGTGTATTGAAATTGCTATCTTTGCCACTCCAGGCGAGGTCTATATTCCCCGTTCCTTTGGCTTCTTCGAAGGCCTTACTGCTCCAGGTGCCCGACACAATATAGGCAGCACGATCATTCTCATCTCGCAGCAGATTCATAGGAATCATCGAAAACTGGAGGCGGCTACCTCCCTGAAGAAATAGGACTTCGTGCGAATCATCGATTCCCAGCAACTGCTTAATACCTGCTCGTGCCGAATCCAGTACTTCAATAAACTGAGCACTACGATGACTAATTTCCATGATACTGGCGCCACACCCGTTAAAGTTTAGTAGCTCCTGTTGGATCTGTTCTAAAACTTGTACGGGAATCGTCGCCGGACCAGCGCTGAAATTGTAGGTGCGTTCTTCAGTTGCCATGAGTTGGTATCTACAGTTGGCTATCAAGAGCAGTGTCTAAACCGCGATTTTAGGCCTAATGCGACAATCTGTACACACCCGAAATATTTGGCGTCGGGAAGAAATTTCAGGATTAATAGCGTCCGCGAGAGATGTTTTCGTCAGCAATGCGAGTATTAGAGCCAGTGCTGAGAGGGCCATTGGCCGTACGTACCTGCTGATTTAACGAGGCGATTCTGGTGGGGAGCTGAGATTGTTGATTATCAAGCAAGTAGGATCGCTGATACTGAGCCAAAGCCACTTCGGTTCTTCCTTCCGATTCATTGAGTGCAGCCAGAGCCTTCCAGGCTCGAGCACTGTTCTTATCGATCGAACATGCTTTTTCTAAATGCAAGCGAGCTGCGTCTTTGTCACCAAGCTCTTGGGACAGCCTGGCTAGTTCGATTCGAGGATTTGCCAGATGGGGTTGATCCTGTGACCATTTAGTTAACAGGGAAACCGCCTTTTCCTGTCGGTCGGTTTGTGCCAGAAGGACAGCGAGTCCGCGATGGCAATCCGTATGATTTGCTTCAAAGTCTAGACAGCGGTTGTAAAGAGCTTCCGATTCCTTAAGGAATCCCTGATCTTTACTCTGGAGTCCCATTTGATGGTAGGTGACCGCCAGATTGTAGTAGGCGTCAGAATTTTGATCGTTTGTTCCCAAAGCGTATTGGAATCGTTCAATGGCTTGGGTTAAATGACCGGCTTCATAGAGTTTGACACCTTCTGCATTCCAGCCATTGGCTGTGATGCCACATCCGCAAAGTGTGACTGCAGGCAACATGACTAGCCAAATCCAAAATTGCTCAATGCGATTCTCGGAATGGAGATTATGCTGCTTACTTGTGTCATCCATGATACTAACCTTTTGCTCACCAGTTCTACAGCAGCCATTCCCAGGTAGAATGCTGAAGTTCCGCTAGAATCGGAGGGGAGTGGAAGATTAGCGACTTTAATGGGTGGTAACAAGGCCATTTATAAGATGAATTTGCCCGTTAACGGGAGGCTAGCCTCCTGCTAGCCTCGTTTTGACGTGAATGATCGCCTTAATTGGTTTTGCTATATCCGAGATTACGAACGACTTCCAAAATCTCACTGCAAGTTGGAAAGTTTCGTCCGCTTTGACGTTTATATTCTTCCATGGCCTGCATGAACTCTCGTTCCTCATTCGAATAATCGCGTTCACAAGTAGTCGGATCGATTTTACGACGGCGGCCATTTTCTGGCAGACTTGCGATCGCTGTGTCACTCGTCAAATCATGTGTTTCAGTAAGAATCATCTTTTCTCTCCCGTTAGGTTTTTGGTTTTAGGATTCGCTTGTTACCTGACAGCCCTAAGCCTGTTAACTGGCAGGTACTCAAATGATTCCACATGATTTCCATTTAGGCAGGATAGTTAAATCAGAAAAAGTGTATCGATTAGGAAAGATGGGTGGTTCTGACAAGGTTTATGGTTTGAGGAAAGATTACGGTTTACGGGATATTTCCGGTTTTAGGGCCTTGGAAACACCACGGAATATTCTCAAATGACTATAAACCAAGCAAAATGGCTTATCTGGATTCAATCCGGATAAGCCATAAGACGTTTTCAATAGTATGTGCTTAAGCAGCTTAGCGATTGAAGTATTTTCGTAACATGTCAGAGGCAGCTGCTGTGGAATCCTCAGCTTCATCCTTCACAACAATTCGCTCTGGAAGTTTCATTGGTTTTCGTTTTTCGTGTTTTTTAGAATCTTCCAGGTCTTCGGGCCCTTGCTCCTCTTCGCTGTCTTGTGTAACTTCTGCGGGTTTGTCGAAAGAGTTTGTGTCTTCTAGAACAAATTGACGTGTAACCGTATCAGATGTGTTCATCTCCGCATCAGAAAACAAGGACTCTTCGAGCCACCCAGCGATACTGTCGTCGTTCTGACTATCTATTTCACGGGATTTACCAGCACTGCGTTTTGCAACATCCGCAACACCTTGAATCTTAGGCTTCTTCGTACCACCAAGGCTGTGATCCAGAACAATTTCGAAAGACAGTGGCCCCACAATGAGTTGATCGCCATTGTTGAGGATAGCGACATTCTCAATCCGCTTATTGTTTAAGAACGTTCCATTTTTGCTTCCAAAGTCTTTAATTGCGACTTGAGCATCTGAAACGATAATAGCGCAGTGATGACGGCTAATTGCCTCACTTTTTGGGCGCAAGTGACAATCCTCTCCGCGACCAATGAAAAATTTAGCCACGGGAATATCGATTTCTTTGCCGGCACTAGGGCCTTTTAAAACTTTTAGCTTTGCCTTCATCGATCTCCGCCTTCTATTTGACTTACCGTATTTATATAAAAGTCCGGTAGGAAAATGGTTTGTCAAACAAGCTTGATGACCGAATATCTCTCTCAACGCCTTATCGTAATTATTTACAGCAATCGATCACGTATGTGATGAAAACTTATTGATGAAGGCGGTCGTCAACATTTGGGTCAGGGTTATGCGTATTACTTCAAATCGCCAATTCCTGTTCCGTCATGCAACATTTCAGCTAAAGCGATGTGAAAATTTCATGAACTACACGCTAAAAATAGCAAAAGACTGTCCATGAGTCAAACCGCACCCCACTGAAAGAGGGGGTTATCTCTTGTTGGTCCAATCTGGATTTAGAAACTTTTTGGACTCCGTCTTGTGGGCGGACTTTAATTGTCCGTGGCTGAGTGAATAACTGGACAGTTTGCAATGAAACTCCTGATTCAATAGATCCAGCCAGTTTCCAACCCATTGGAGACTTGTCAAATCGACTTGTGACAATTCAAAGATTCCAGGTAATTCACTAGCCCATTGAGATTGCTGAAGCAGAATACTTCCATGTTGTAAAACTTGTTCTCGACTTCGTCGTTGAGCGCTTCCGACGATTTTATAATCATCAAGAAGCACATCACCTGCGGATCGTCGTAAGAAGCAAAGAAAGGGTTTTTCCTTAGCTGGGATTACAGTTGGATTCTGGCACTTGGTAGCTTGGATACCCATCTCGCGAAGAACACGAATCAGTGAGTCATGGAAGACATCATAGAGAGCATGGATCTGGGTTGCGTTCAGTCCGTCAGACGAAAAAATGAAACTGTACGTGAGTTCCTGATCATGCAAAATTGCGCCACCACCGCTGGTCCGCCGAACACATTCCAGCTCTCTAGAATCGAGATGCGAGAGGCGTTGCTGCACGGATTGAAAATATCCGAGGGAGAGACAGGCGGGGCTCCAACGGTACAGTCTCAGTACAGCTGTACCGGGCGTCAGCGGGGTCTCCAGTAGCGCATCATCCACCGCCATATTCCAGGCGCCGGTCGTTGGCTCGTCTTCGATCAGCAGGATCGTATCGATTTCTAATCCGTTGCTTCGGTCCATTTCACAATCGGTTGTCTCGCGGCAGTCACTTCATCCGGTCTTCGGATGGCAGTTGAGTGCGGAGCATGTTCAAGTGTTTCGGCAGATTCATTGACGATTGTCTTTAGGACATCAGCGAATGCATCCAGCGTTTGTTTGCTTTCAGTTTCGGTCGGCTCCATCATCATCCCCTCAGGAACTGTCAAAGGAAAATAAACAGTTGGTGGATGGAAGCCGTAATCGAGTAAACGTTTAGCAATATCCATGGCAGGTTGTTTTAATCCGGTGGCTTCTTTAACCGGAGCGGCACTTGCTACAAATTCGTGCATACAGCGGTCACCATGAGGGACATGGAGAAAGTCCTTAACCTGACTAAGCAAATAATTTGCATTCAGAACTGCGGTTTCAGAAACGCGACGAAGTCCATCGGGGCCATGCGTTCGGATATAACAGTAGGCTCTGACAAGTACTCCCACATTCCCAAAGAACGAGCGAACGCGACCGATCGACTGGCCGTCCCCCGCATCTAAAAAGTAGCTCTGAGATTGCTCACAAAAACTGACCGTCGGGCTGGGAAGGTAGGGCCCTAATGAGTCTGTCACACAGATGGGGCCCGCTCCGGGACCGCCTCCCCCGTGCGGTCCACTGAAAGTTTTATGGGGATTAAAGTGCATCATGTCGGCCCCAAAATCGCCAGGCCGAGCAATTCCCAAAATGGCGTTCATGTTGGCGCCATCAAGATAAATGAGGCCACCTTGATCGTGAACCATATCGGAGATCTCTTGCACCTGATCATCAAATAGCCCCAGCGTACTGGGATTGGTAATCATGAACACAGCAGTGTCGCTTCCGAGGTGTTCGCGCAAGTGGTCGAGATCAACTCGCCCATCGTCCTTACTCTTGATCGTGACGAAATCGAATCCAGCCATGCGCGCACTGGCGGGATTGGTTCCGTGCGCACTATCCGGAGCTAGAACTTTGGTACGCGTTTCTCCTCGCCCTTTAAAGTAAGCGGCGGCGACCATCAGTGCCGCAAGCTCGCCATGAGCTCCTGCAGCTGGCTGCAGCGAAACAGCAGGAAGGCCACTGATTTCCCCTAGCATTTGCTGTAATTCGAAAAGCAACTGTAGCATGCCCTGAATCGATGCTTCACTCTGATAAGGATGTAGTTGGGCAAAGCCATCCCAGGCAGCGATCCGTTCATTGCGTTTGGGGTTGTACTTCATCGTACATGACCCAAGGGGATAGTAATGTGTATCGACACTCATATTGAGCGTTGAGAGATTGGTGAAATGACGAATCACCTCAGGTTCAGTCACTTCGGGCAGTGTAGGACTGTCTGCTTGCAGGAGATTGTCTGGCAACAGCTGTTGTATTGACTGTTCAGGGACATCACAGTCCGGTAAACGGACACCTGTCCGCCCTTGTGTAGACAGTTCAAAAATCAGTTGTGTTGCATGGGTGTTTCTCATGATCCCAGAACCTCCACCAATTGATCGATTTCATCCCGTGTTCGCTTTTCAGTCACAGCAATCAGTAGGCAATCTTCATATTGTGGATACCATTTCCCTAGGGGGACACCGGCAAGAATATTGAAATCCTCGGCCTTCTCCAGCAGGCCTGATACATCACCGTGTTTATCTCTGACGACAAATTCTTTGAAGAACGGTTGGTCAGTTACAGCTTCAAAGCGGTCCAGTGAGGTTAATTGTTGTTGAGCATAGTGAGCTTTCTGTAGGCAGAGATTAGCCACATCTCGCATACCGGACGGTCCCATGACGGATAAGTAAATGGCTGCACGGAGAGCAAACAGTCCCTGATTTGTACAGATGTTACTGGTTGCTTTCTCGCGACGGATATGTTGTTCCCGGGTTTGCAGAGTTAGGACCCAACATCGGTTCCCATGCTGGTCCACCGTTTGCCCAGCGATACGGCCTGGAAGCCGTCGGACGAATTTTTCCCGACATGCCATGATGCCAAGGTATGGTCCTCCATAGAGCAGGGGAGTCCCCAGAGATTGCCCTTCAGCGACGACAATATCGACTCCGGCATCACCAGGTCGTTTGAGAATTCCTAAACTGATAGGGTCCACACTACAAACCAAGAGTGCTCCGGCGTCATGAACTTGTTCAGCCAATGTTGAGAGGTCTTCTACGTTGCCGAAGAAGTTTGGCGACTGTACTAAGACGGCAGCAGTTGCCTCGTCCAGTTCTTCGGGAAGTTGCGAAGGATCTGAAATAGTGACTACCTGGGTGCCGATGGTTTTAAAATAGGTTTCAATGATCTGGCGATATTCAGGGTGCACCGATTCCAGAACGATTACTTTGGTATGACGCCTGGTGATACTACAGGCCATCAGCATGGCTTCAACTGTAGCCGAACCACCGTCGTAAAGACTGGCATTGGATACATCCATACCGGTCAATTGACAAATCAGTGTTTGATACTCAAACATGACCTGCAGATTTCCCTGACTAACTTCGGGCTGGTACGGAGTGTAGGACGTATAAAACTCGCCTCGGGAAGCTAAGGTATCGATGACCGCTGGTACAAAATGGTCATAGCTGCCGGCTCCCAAAAAACACGCACTTTGAGTGATATCTGTATTCTGTCGCGCTAACTCCTGCATATGAGAAGTTAGTTCAAGTTCACCCAATGCAGGGGGGATGTTTAGAGGACGTCCGAGTTGCATTTCTGCGGGGATCGACTGAAACAGTTCGTCAATCGATCCAGCACCAATCGCCTGCAACATCTCGGCCTGTTGGGCTGGCGTATTATATGTGAAAGGCATGTTCAAAACCGTCCAGGAGGAATGAAGCGGGTATCCTTAGGAGGCAATTAGCCGGATTCACCGCATTGGCGTTGGTACGCATCATAGTCGAGCAGGTTGGCTGGTAGGGCGCCGTCAACTTTGACTTTCATAATCCAGCCTGCCGAGTAGGGATCCGAATTCAGGATATCGAGATTATCCGGCAAGCCTTCATTGACCTCGATGACAGTTCCAGAAACGGGACTGTACAGTGCGCTGACGGCTTTCACTGACTCTACTTCACCGAATTCTTCTCCACCGGTTACCGCAGCCCCGACCGTTGGTAATTCCATGTAAACCAGATCCGTTAATTGCTCTACAGCAAAGGCCGAAATTCCCACCGTGGCAATCTGTTGACCGTCTTCGTCTGTAACAAACACCCATTCATGAGTGTCACAATAGAGTAATGCTTCAGCGTTCACAGCTTGAGTCCTAATTCTTGAAATAGCTTTGTGAATGGAGTTATTATCCTGTTCGTTTATAAAACGGCAAGCAGCAAACTGTCGCCGACACAGACTTTCCTCGAATATCCACTTCGACCTCTGTGCCCACTTCTGCGTACTGCAGATCAACATAGGCCATGGAAATAGGTCTTTCGAGTGTGGGTGAGTAAGTTCCACTGGTTACCGTACCAATTGGCTGGCCAGCTCGAAGTACAGAGTATCCTTCTCGAGCTGCTCGGCGTCCCTCCAGTTGCAATCCCACGCGTCGTTTCTGCAATCCTGCTGACTGCAGATCGGCCAATGCGTCTCGGCCGATAAAGTCACGGTCATTTCCCTGACCGTCCTGCCAGGACACTGCGAATCCGAGCCCTGCTTCAAGCGGATTAATACTTTCGTTTAACTCGTGTCCATATAACGGCATGGCCGCTTCGAGACGCAACGTATCCCGAGCTCCCAAGCCGGCTGGTGAGATATCAAATTTCCGCCCAGCAGCCAGAATGTTTTGCAGAATATGTGCTGTTTGATCTTTGCGAATGATCAGTTCTACCCCGTCTTCTCCGGTGTAGCCTGTCCGACTTACGATACAGGGCTTATTCATCTGGTTTGTGACTTTGGCGTGAAAATACTTCATGCCACTGACCTGAATACTCAACAGTGGTTCGACTGTTTCCAAGGCCTTCGGACCCTGAATGGCTAGCATCGAGGTTTCCAGTGTACGGTCGCATAATTCCACGGCTGCCTCATCAGGCCACTGTGCTTCTATCCATTGGATAATCTTATTGCGATTAGAAGCATTGACGACCAACAGGAAATATCGCGTCCCGCTCGGGGTTTCAAGGTGGTAAACCAAAACGTCATCAAGTATTCCACCTTCATGGTTACAAATGAGGGAATACCGAACCTGTCCTACCTGCATATCAGAGACACTGCGTGTAAGCATCCGATCGAGCAAAGCTCCCGCTCCATCCCCGTTAAAGCGTAGTCTTCCCATATGGGACACATCGAACAGGGTGACATTGTTTCGGGTGGCCTGATGTTCTTCAACGATGGAGGTGTATTGAATCGGCATTTCCCATCCGGCAAAGTCGACCATCCGTGCATCCTGTGCAACATGCCACTGGAACAGTGCGGTTTGGGAGGGATTGGAAGGTGCAGCTTCATTCATGGGAAGACTCTGACAGACGGAAGATAGAGGCTGACTTTTAAGTCGTAGGTATTGTATCGAACATACCCCCAAAGAGGACATGGATTCCCGGAAAAAAACCGAAGGGTCTTCGTCGATTTATCGGCGTCTTCGTCGCTTTTTCTTGCGTTTGGCGATGGCTCGTAAGGTAGATCGCTTTTTGGGGTTCCCGCGCCGTTTACGATGCCCCTGTCGTCCACGATCTCCGGCCGGTGGTCGGTTCAGCGGAGGGCCTCCGACCGAGAGCAGTTTTTTGATGAACATTAAGTCCACTTCGCGACGTTCCATGTCGACATGGTCAACTTTGACAGCCAGCGTGTCTCCCAATCGAAAGTCATTACCACTCCTATGGCCAACCAATGCGTGTGCACCGGTGACCATCGTGTAATGATCGTCTTTCAGGGCGGTGACTGAAATCAGTCCCTCGAACGGCACTTTTGCTCCCTGTACAAAGAGCCCAAAGTTTTCGACTCCGGTTATGACGGCAACGAATTCTTTGTCAGCGTGGTCCTGTAAGTACTTTAGAAGCTTTAATTTTTTCAATTCTCTTTCGGCCGATTCAGCATTTCGTTCCCTATCAGAGCAGTGCTCTCCGAGTGCCAAGAGTTTGGGGAGATCCTGAATAGGTGACTGCTGATCGATGATTTGATTGCAAAGCCGGTGAATGGTTAGGTCTGGGTAACGGCGAATTGGCGAGGTAAAATGACCGTAATGTTCGAAGTTCAAGGCGTAATGTCGTTCTTCTTCCGGTCCATACACAGCCTTTTGCATACTTTTGAGAATGGCCAGTTGGATCGATTGCTCGTATGGTTTACCCGCGATCTTAGTCACAATATCTTTGATTTGGAACCGATTAGTAATCTCTTCCGTCTCCACACCCATTTCTTTAACAAACTGAGTGAGTTTGGCCAGTTTTCGAGGGCTGGGGTCGGGGTGAATTCGACGCAGGAATTTTAGTTCGTGATCATTAAGCAAGGTGGCAACCGCCTGATTGGCAGCCAGCATGAATTCTTCGATGATCTGATGACTCTCTGTATTCACAACTCGATGAGCACCGGCAACCTGTCCTTTTGAGTCGAGATCGATTTTTACTTCGGGCAACCCGACTTCCAGTGACCCGTTGTCCATACGCCGCTGACGTAAAATCATGGCCAGCGTGTGCATGCGATCTAACAGGTAATAGACTTTTTCATCAAGTTGCTCTTTCCATTTGGATCGATGAACAAGAAAGTCATCCACTTCTTCATAGTTGAAACGATGATCACTGTTGATGACCGAGCGTTTAACATCACAGTTAACAGGAATGCCATCCGGAGTGAATTCGATAATCACCGTTTTGGCGTATCGATTTTTGTTGGGCTGTAGGCTGGCTAGATTGTTGGAAATGATTTCTGGCAACATGGGAATGACCATGTCGGGCAAATACACACTGGTCGCCCTTACACTTGCTTCCACATCCAGTGCCGAGCCGGTTGGGACGAAGTGAGCCACGTCGGCAATATGAACGCTTAACAGCCAATGTCCGTTTTCAATCTGTTCCAGACTGATTGCATCATCAAAGTCTCGAGCATCAAACGGATCGATGGTTAAGGTCGTGGAATCAGTGAAGTCTTCACGATTGGAAAAATCGTCTTCGTCGAAAGCGGCCGCCTGTTGTCTGGCATCCTCTAAAACTTCTTCCGGGAATTCTACTCGCAAAGCAAATTCAGCAATCACCATTTGAGTGTCGACGCCCGGTTCCCCTCGCGCGCCCAATACATCGGTAATCACCGCTTCCCCGTCATCAAACGCCGAAGGAAAGCGTACCATTTCGATGACAACCTTCAGTCCAGGCTGAGCTCCTTTAGCACCGGGGTCACCCACCGGGACGGGTTGTTGGAAATGGGAGCCGTCGACTCGTACGAGGCCAACATCATTGTGGATATGATACGTCCCTACAAATTGATGGCGAGCTCGTTCAGTGACCTCCACGATCCGGGCTCGTTGTTGCTTTTCCTGATTGCGACCACGTCGATGGCTTCCCGGAGCCAGACGCACACGTACGGTGTCTCCGTGACAGGCATCAAGAATTTCGTGAGCGGGAACAAACAGATCGTCATCACGTCCGGCTGAGGCTGCTGTCCCTTCGGGGCGGACGAATCCGAAACCTCCGGAGGCTTTGAAGAATTTTCCCAGGACCGTATTGGAAAGGTCCGTTGGAGGGCCGGATGGTTTACTTGGTTGTGGCTCGTTGTCCGCGGGCAGGACTAAGTGCTTGGGGCCAAACTGAGCACATCCTCGGCGAATGAGACTTTTGACAGCACGACGCACGGCTTGACGGTCGTCTTGGCTGAGTTGTAACTGTTTACAAATGACACGAGGTTTTACCGGGTGATAATTCTCTTTTCGGATATGCTCCAGAATCATTGCTTCCAGATCTTGAGGTTCCATATAGATAGCCTTGTATCATTGATAGGGAGTTGTCCCTGCTTGTTACCCGATTCTGGAGGTTTCTCTTAAGAAACACAAGATCATCGACAGGATTCGAGAAAGGGTAGATTCTCCGGTGTATCCGGTTACGATTGTTTTTTTTGTTGAAGCGTCTTCTTATATAATTTGCGGCCCAGTGTTGGGATGAAGGGGGTCCAGTTGTCGCCTGGGTTGGCTTCACTGTCCATTGCATGTGAAAACTGATGAACTTTGGCATCTAGGTTATCAATCATGTGAAGGACTAATGCTTCTAAGGTCATCGGTAGCTTCGGACTGCCGAAGTCGTACTGCCCGTGGTGACTGACAATCATGTGCTTGAGTTGGATGGCAATGTCATTAGGAAAGGTCGTCCCTTGATTCGCTTCCCATTGATCAATTTGCTTACCTAGTAATTCGACTCCCATTACCAGATGTCCTACGAGTTGACCTTCGTCCGTGTATTCAAGGCTGCGTTCATAAGCGAGCTCGTCTGTTTTTGACAGATCATGCAGTAATACGCCTGCCAACACGAGGTCCCGATCGACCTCAGGGTAATGCTGGACGACAGATTCTGCCAGTTCCATCAGTGAAACTACGTGATGGAGTAACCCACCTTGATAAGCGTGATGATTCTTCACACCTGCCGGAGCCTGACTGAATTTCTCCATGATATCCTTACTATCCAGATATTGTTGGCAGAGGCTTTGGAGTTGGGGATGACTTATTGAGTCGACGAACTGACGCAATTGTACGATGAGTTGTCCGATATTCTCATTGGTGAGTGTGACAAAATCCGCTTCATCGACTCGGGATTCATCGGCTTTTTTTAGTTGCTGTACGATGATTTGTAGGTTGCCGTTAAACAGCTGAGTGGTCCCTTTAATGATCACGTAATCACCGTTTTCGAAACTGTCGTACACGCTTTGGTTCGCATTCCATTGCATCGCGTTAACGCTTCCAGATTTATCTGAAAGGGTGAGTTGCAGGTAAAGATTGCCCTGGCGGTTGGGACGAAGTTGCTTGCCGTTGGCAACAAACACCTGATTGATGCTTTCGCCTTCACTGAACTGATTGATGTATTGACGACCCATGATTTTCAATTTGGGGTGAGTGGGGACTGGGAATTCTGGAATTGCTTCGTTTCAGAGGCAATCTTACTGGAAAACTTCGATTGGACAAGGGACCATCGTTAAATCTCTGGTTGTCGCATTCCGCTATGCTGACCTAAAATAGGGGGCTACAAGTTAAATCAAAACGGCTTCTTGAGAAAGATAGACCGGAGGGGATTGAATCAAAACAACCCTGTCGGTCATTAGGAATTAAATCCATGGGTAAAAAAAATCGTACTGCGATCAGTCCTACACGGGGTGAAGATTACCCACAGTGGTATCAGCAAGTTATCAAAGCAGCAGATCTGGCTGAAGTCTCCCCGGTTCGTGGCTGCATGGTAATTAAGCCTTGGGGCTGGTCTATTTGGGAAAACATGCAACAGGTTTTGGACGGCATGTTTAAAGATACCGGGCACGTTAATGCTTACTTTCCGCTCTTCATTCCGATGAGTTTTCTGGAAAAGGAAGCCGAGCATGTCGACGGTTTTGCTAAAGAGTGTGCCGTTGTTACGCATCACCGGCTCGAGCCTGGGCCTGACGGAGGACTCGTTCCCGCTGGCCCTCTGGAAGAACCATTGATTGTCCGTCCGACCAGCGAGACGATAATCGGTTCAATGTATGCCAAGTGGGTGCAGTCATATCGAGACCTGCCGATCAAAATCAATCAGTGGGCCAATGTCGTGCGGTGGGAAATGCGGACACGTATGTTCTTAAGAACGGCTGAGTTTCTATGGCAGGAAGGTCACACCTGTCATGCAACGGAAGAGGAAGCATTGGAAGAGACCCGATTAATGCTGGATGTCTACGCCGACTTCGCAGAAAATGTCATGGCAATGCCAGTGATCAAAGGGGAAAAGACAGTCGATGAACGATTCCCAGGTGCCGTTTCCACGCTGACCATTGAAGCTATGATGCAGGACTTCAAGGCATTGCAGGCTGGGACATCACACTTTTTGGGACAAAACTTCTCCCGCGCTCAGGAAATCATTTATCAGGATCAACAGGGAGAGCAGCAATTCGCCTGGACGACTTCCTGGGGTGTTTCCACTCGGCTTGTCGGAGCATTGATAATGACTCACAGCGATGATGATGGCTTGGTGTTACCCCCGAAGTTAGCTCCCAAGCAGGTTGTCCTGCTACCCATTATTAAAGGAGACGAAACTCGGCAGCAAGTACTGGATTACTGTGAGACGTTGAAAAAGGATCTGGAATCCAAAATGTACGCAGGTGGTAAAGTCCGAGTGCTAATTGATGATCGCGATATGCGTGGCGGAGAAAAGAAGTGGTATCACGTGAAACGTGGTGTTCCAATCCGCGTGGAAGTGGGACCCAGGGATATAGAGAATAACCAGGTGTTTGTCGGTCGACGTGATACCGGGCAATCTGAATCCGTGGGGCGTGACGAATTTGTTGAAGGGATTGTTGAACTCCTCGAAACATTCCAGCAAGGACTATTTGATCGAGCCTTGAAGCTTCGTGAGGATAATACACGGGAGATTCATTCGCTGGAGGAATTTGAAGCCTATTTCTCAGAGCAGGATGGGCAGCCAGCCGGATTTGCCAGCTGTCACTTCGTCGAAGGCGAGCAGGAAGTATTGGATAAGATTGCCAAGTATAAAGTTACGATTCGCTGCATGCCGCTTGAACAGGATCAGGAAGAAGGAACTTGTATTTTCACAGGGAAACCTAGTACTCGCCGAGCGATCTTTGGGCGTTCTTACTAGATCATTTGTAATGTCGTTTTGAGGCCTTGGAGGATAGTGCTGGTGACAGAATGGTTGTTGGTGCGTATTCGACGAAGGGAGCCTAATTTTGGGTGAAATTCGAACTCAGCGAAATGCCTTGTTGATTGTTGGAGCCTTTGGACAATCAGATAGTGCATTGGCATTCGTCAGGTCTCAAATAGAGTCTCAATGGGGAGAAATCGCTCTCACTTCCCCCGTTTATAACTTTGATCAGACGACGTATTATTCGCCCAGCATGGGAGCCGACCTGAAAAAACAGTTTTGGGCGATGAAAACGCTGATTGATAAGGCAGAATTGCCGAAAATCAAGCATCTAACAAATGACTGGGAAGCTGAATATGCCGATAAAAATAAGAATGAGCATGTCGCTCGTCCCGTGAATGTCGACCCAGGATATTTGACCGAAGCCAAACTCGTATTGGCGACGACCAAAGACCGGGATCATCGATTGTATTTAGCAGATGGAATATTTGCAGAAGTAACAATTTACTTTCATCGTCAACAGTGGCGGACCAGCCGCTGGACGTATCCCGATTTCCAAACTCCTGAATACCATGCGTTCTTTAGCGACTGCCGAAACTTCCTGCGTGAACAGTATCAGGATTGAACCGTAGAGTAATACTCGGACAGCCTTTTCTGAACCGCTCGCAAAGGTTGCTAACTTGTTTACTCCGGTATCACGATGGACGCTGCATTTCCTTATTGGATTCTTCCGCTGATTTTGCTACCCAGCCTGCTGATTAGCTGGCTAACGGTCATCTTCTTGCGCCGTCATGCAGACAAGTGGGGCCTGTTGGATCAACCCGACGATCGTAAAGTACATACGACCCCAATTCCTCTGGGGGGCGGCATTGGAATTTGGTTCGGAGTCATCGCGACTTTCCTCATGGGGTCTGTACTGGTCATGTTTAATGGATCCGTTACTCAGTGGTTGCCGGAACAAATGCAACCATACGTAGTAGGTATCGCAGGACAATTGGCCGATTTGTGGGTCTTGCTGATTGCGGGTACTGTACTGATGCTGGTCGGACTGGTTGATGACATTCGAGGATTGAGTTGGAAGCTACGTTTGGCGATTCAATTCTTGGTAGCAACGACTTGCGTCGTTTCGCAGGAATGGTATTTCACCGCCTTTATCCCCTATCGAATTATTACGGTTGGTTGTACCGTGTTTTGGATCGTCATGTTGATCAACTCTTTTAACATGCTCGACAATATGGATGCCGCCGCTGGTGGTGTCGCGGTCATTTGTTCCATCGCTTTGGTCTTTTATGTTGTGTTGCTAGGTGTTACCTCAGAAGGCCCCCAGTTATATGTCGCAGGATTACTGCTGGTGTTCATCGGGGCATTGTTAGGATTTTTAATTCACAACAAACCGCCGGCTAAGATTTTCATGGGAGATGCCGGGAGCTATTTTGTTGGATTCTGTATTGCCGTCGCCACCATTCTGACCACCTATACCGATGGTGAGAATCCTGTTGCCCACGCGGTTATTGCTCCACTGATCATCATGGCCGTACCAATTTATGATTTACTTACAGTGGTTGTGATACGTTTATCAGATGGCCGTAGTCCCTTTCAACCGGATAAATCCCATTTCTCTCATCGTCTTGTGGAACTGGGACTATCCAAACCTCGAGCTGTGCTAACTATGTTTCTTGTGACAGCCACCACCGGAATTTCGGCACTACTGTTACCTCAAGTCAACCTGAGTGGCGCAATCTTAATTGTTGTCATGACCGTCTGTATGCTTACACTTGTGGCAATTCTGGAAAATACAGCTCGTAATAAGATTAACAGCTAAACAGGAATGGTGACGTGGCAACACAGTCCTACGCGAACCCGGATTTGTCCCAGCAGCAGGCAAGGTGGTTTAAATGGTTGCAATTCCTGTTGATCGCTTTGCTGGCATCTACAGCGTTTCTTACAGGGGACGGTCCCGCCGTTTCGGAAGGTATGACGAGCTGGTCTGTGATGTCCTTTGCGATTCTGGGAAGTCTGTGGGGAGTCTTCCATTTGCGGTTTCCGAGTGTGCGTTATCGCATGGACTGGTCTTCCTTTTTACTTTGCCTGACAGTCCTGGCGATGCTTGTTTCAGTAATCTCTCATTTTGGGGCAGGGGACTTTCGAGCAGGTCTTAATAACTGGTGGCAATGGGTTGCCTTTGCAGTGGGATTCATGCTCTGCCTACAACTGCTCAACTCTCCTCTGGTTATACGAGCAGTGGTGGCAGTGATGTTGGCCATCGTCGTGTCAATTTCCAGTATTGGGATCTATGACTCACTGGTACGTATTCCACAAGTGCGAGCTGAGTACTTCCAAGGTAATGATCAGCAACGAGTTACCATGCTCAGGGAGGCAGGCATCAGTGATACACGAATCGGTTCCCCCAGTCGCTATCACTTTGAAAGCCGCATTCAAAGCCCAGAACCCCATGTCACTTTTGCGTTGACAAACTCTCTGGCCGGGTTTCTGGCACCTTGGTTCACCGTGCTTCTCTTTACACTTTTGAATCAAAAACAATCACCACATGGGAAAGCAGAGTTTCTGAAATTTTTAGGGTTGGCCTGTATCGTTGCCTTTTGCCTGATATTGACGAAAAGCCGAGCCGCCTGTTGCGCTATAGGTCTGACTGTGTTGGTGGGAGGCGTGCTGCTCAAAGGGTATCGCTCTGTTGCCTTAAAGGCAGGAGGGCTTCTGGCGGCAATTGGAGTGATCGTCTTTGCATTGGGAATTGCCACGCAGCGACTTGATTCCAAGATCCTCACAGAAGCCTTCAAAAGCCTAAGTTTTCGTATGGAGTATTGGGAAAGTTCCACGGAGATGGCGGTGGATCACCTGTGGACGGGTGTGGGACCGGGTAATTTTCGCGATCACTACACCTTTTACAAGCAGGTAGGTGCTTCGGAATCGATAGCCGACCCTCATAATTGGTTGTTGGAAGTACTCACTAGTTTTGGATTGCCAGTTTTAGTTTTGTTATGTCTGGCAATTGGAGTAGCCCTCCTGCGAGTTCTCAATTCTGAACCTTCATACGAAGAACGGGCATACGAAGAACGGGCATACGAAGAACGGGGCACTCAAGGGCCCAGGCTATCAGCTAATCAGATCTACTTGGCTGGCGGAATCGGTTGTGCCTTTGGATTGGCCGTGGATCAACTCAATTATGCGTTCATTCCGTTGTCGGTGTTTTATGTCGCCTTACCAGGTTTTGCGATTGTCATTTTCCTGCTGCAGGATTGGGTCGAGCGGGGGCAACTGCATCCTCATCACCTATTGCTGGCTTTTGTTTGCTGGACGATCAACCTAAGTGTGGCTGGCGGGATAACCTACCCAGGAGTCGCGTATACGGGCTGGCTATTGCTCGGACTCAGCTTACTATCTAGATCCAATAAAAACCTATCGGCAGTGGAGAGTCAAAATCTTGATCAACGTGTCCTCTCTCAAAGGCAGCGTTGGATCATGATGGTGTTCATGGGAGCATTGCCAATTGCTGCCTATGTTACATTTCACCGGCCGGTGGCGACGGTGGATTATCAATTACTGCATGCGAATTATGACCTATCTCAAAATAAGATTACTGGGGCACGAGAGCATTTACAGGAGGCAATCAATGCTGATCCTACAAACACTGATGCTTACCTGAGGCACGCCAATGTTCTCTTTATGTTGTTGAGTGAAGAACGCTCAACGCCACTTTATGAAGAATATAGAAAGTTGGTGGATCAGGCATTAGCATTAAATCCCAATTCCCAGACATCGTACGAGTTATTCTCACAACAAGCCCTGCTGCTGTATGATCGATTTAAACAACCTGAGGATTTAAGTCGTGCCTTGGAATTTGTGACACGCGAAAGCGAACTCTATCCTACCAACGCTTATGTTTTTGCCCGCATGTCTATATGTCAGTACTTTCAGGGAGATTGGAAAGCCAGTCTTCTCGCTCAAGAGAAAGCGATGTCGCTTGATGATGAAAACCCGCATTTGGAATTCAAGTTGAGTAATCGTCGGCTATGCGAGGTCGAATTTGCGGGCTGGAAGGACCAAAATATATTTTTTGATAAAATCGATGAATCGGTAGAACAAAGTCTGAGGTCCCTCCGTAAAAGAAGACAACAGTAACTCCGAAAAATACTGAATTACCCCGTGAAAACCGTGCCAGTTGGTTTTCACGGGGTTTTTGATTCAATGTGGTAGACTTATCAGTAGTGCCTGCCAGCGGCAATCGGACGGCCATGGCGGGAAAAAAGTGGCGGTTTGGCCTCCCCCACCGCACAAAAAATTTAGAAAATCGAATCAAATCGTTAGAGCGTATAGCGTCATAGGAATGTCATGAGATTACTCGTTGTTTTAGTTGTTGCATTGGCTACAGGCGGAGTTGCTGGAGTTTTGCATAGCCAATGGAATAGGACGGGAATTAGAGAACAGTTTCGTCCGATCAATCCTGGGAGTGTGTCTCAGTTTATTGGGTCGTTAGATGCCGAAGAGGTCGACGTCGTAGACGGACCAATCGCTGTCGTCGTTGGTTCCACGGAATACGATTTTGGAACGATGGAACGTCGTGGAATCAGAAGTCATACGTTTGTTGTTCGTAATGATGGCACAGAGCCCCTGACGCTGATCAAAGGCGAAACGACATGTAAGTGTACGCTGAGCTCACTGGCTGCCGGTGAAATCCTTCCCGGGAAATCGGTCGAAGTAAAACTCGAATGGACCGCTAAAGAGGTGGGACCTTCTCTACAGTTCTATCAATCGGCAGACATTATTTCGAACGATCCAAACAACCGCCTGATACAACTAGTGGTTAAAGGAAACATTATCCAGTCGGTTATGCCAAAACCTGAACGCCTGACAATGAATGGTTTGTCATCCGGTGAAGGCGTCACAGTTAAAGGCAAGGTGTTCTCCTACAAGCAGACCGAAGAGCCATTGGAAATCCTCGAGGTAGAATTTCTAGAAGAGGCTCCAGAGGGCATTCTTGAAATTTCCTTTAAACCGCTTTCGGAAGAACAGGTGAAACAGGAATTGAAAGCTTATAGTGGGCAGGAAATGACTGTGAAATTGAATCCCGGTTTGTCTCCGGGAACCTTCGAATTCCCCGTGCGATTAACAACCAATTTGCCCGATGCTCCCAAAGTGGATGTCTTTTTGAACGGCTCTGTGGATCCAGACATTTCAATTTTTGGTAAAGGATTCCGAGCTTTAAGGGAAGAAGGAAGTCAGCACATAGGAGTATTGGATCTAGGTGAGATTTCTTCTGCGGAAGGATTAGACAAAAGCATAAACCTGGTGGTTAAAGGGGCTTATCGCAATGAAGTAAGTTTCGAGGTGAAGGAGGTCAATCCAGCTTCTCATCTTCAGGTTTCATTGGGAACTCCAATGTCCATCGGAAGTGGTAAAACGATTCATCATCGGTTGACGATTAAAATAGATCCTGACGTAAAACAAATCAGTCGGCGAGGTGGGAATCTTGGTGTTCCAGCTTATATTGTCCTAAAAACAACTCACCCGTTTGTAAAAGAAGTGTCAATTCAGGTACTCCTGTCTGTCACGAATTAACTGACAGGACAATCCAAACGATGGCCCTCAAATCGCACTATATTCAATGTAGTATTTTCCTCTGCCTAATCGGTATCGGTTGTTGTCTGGTAACTGGTTGTGGCGATGATACGCAATCAGAGCAAATTGAGGGACGTCCTCAAATATCACATCAATCGGGTGATATTCCGCCGGAGCCAGAGACTGGTTCAGAACCGGAAACTCAACATGCCGAACCGTCTCTGGACACTAACATTGGGGTGCCAAGCGACTCCACCGTTCTCTTCGATGGTTGGACGAAACCTTCGGCGGTATTGGTTTTTACAGGCCGGCAATTTGGTTATATAGAACCCTGTGGATGTACGGGGCTGGAGAGGCAAAAAGGAGGTCTGGCACGAAGATACACATTTCTAGACGGCTTGCGGAAACGTAATTGGGACTTGTTTGCGATTGATACAGGGAATCAAGTGCGACGGTTTGGCCGCCAGCCAGAATTTAAATTCAATCTGACTTCTGAATTGCTGGGGCAAATGCAGTACGCTGCTGTTGGGTTAGGGCCGGCTGACTTGAAGTTGCCGGCAGGTGAATTGTTTGCTGTTGCAGCAGTGGATGATAATGACAAATCCATGTTTGTAAGCTCAAATGTTGCAATTCTCGATCGAGCATTTACTCGGCGTTTTCAATTACTTGAGACTCCGGCAGGGACAATCGGATTGGCAAGTGTCATTTCAGAACAGTGGTTAGAATCTCTATTTAATGACGATCTGATTGTGGAGGAAACGGACGAAGCGTTGCGAGAGGTAGTGACGGATTCTTCGTTTCAGAAAACAGATTTCAAAGTGCTGATGGTGCACGGAACTCTGGAGTATGTCAGGGAATTGGCCAAGTCTCAAACAGACTTTGATTTGTTGGTCTGTGCAGGCGCACCAGGCGAGCCGGCTTATGAACTGGAATCAGTCGCACGAGCTAAAACCAAGATCCTGAAGGTGGGTGAGAAGAGTATGTATGCCTCGGTTGTCGGAATCTTTCAGTCGGATACTGGCCGGAGAGATCTGAAATTCCAACGTGTTGCATTGGATGCCAGCTATCAGGATTCCTCGGTAGTTCTCGGGATGTTCAAACAGTATCAGGAAGAACTGCAGCGTTCCGGTTTCCGTGGCTTAGGGATTACCCCTCAGGAACACGCTTCGGGATATCAATTTGCGGGGAGTCAAAGTTGTGCAGAGTGCCACGTGTCGGCCTTTGAGGTCTGGAAAAATTCACCGCATGCTCACGCTACCCAGTCGCTCATCGCTCCGCACGGTCGGGCTGAGATTCCTCGTCAGTTTGACCCGGAATGTCTGAGTTGTCATGTCACAGGCTGGCAGGCTCAGGAGTATATTCCTTACGAGTCAGGATTTATGAGTTTGGCTGAGACGATGCATTTGGAAGGCAATGGATGCGAAAATTGTCATGGTCCCGCCAGTGAACATGTACGATTGGAGTCGGATACAGAAAGTCCAGTTGCCGAAAGGGAAAAATTGAGAGCGTTTGTTCATCGCGACCTAACAGAGTCCAAAGAACGATGCCTCGAATGTCATGATTTGGACAACAGCCCGGACTTCCACTTGAAAGGCGCTTTTGAAAAGTATTGGAAAAAGATCCAACACTAATAGTGATATTTAGCTTTCTGCCTGTAATTCAGCGACGACTTCATCAGAGAGATTGAAGTTGGCCGACACATTTTGTACGTCATCATGGTCGTCAAGTGCTTCCATGAGCTTAAGGATTTTACGAGCCTGATCTGCGTCGAGTTCAACCGTGTTGTTAGGGATTCGGGTGACTTGCTTGGATGTAACTGTAATTTCTGCCTTAGCTAATGCTTCAGCCACATCGGTGTAAAGTTCAGGCTCACAGGTAATTTCAAAATGGTCACCTTGAACCTGAAAGTCTTCTGCGCCGGCTTCGAGTGCTATTTCCATCGTGGCTTCTTCATCGGCTGCATCGATGGGCACGAGGAACAATCCTTTGCGATCAAATAACCAGGCGACACAATTCGTCGCTCCCATGTTTCCTCCATGGATTTCGAACATCTTACGAAGCTCCGGTGCTGTACGATTTCGATTGTCGGTCATGATATCGCACATCACAGCGACCCCATGAGCACCATAACCTTCATAGATGATCTCTTCGACGTTACCACCATCGAGCTCGCCGGTACCTTTCTTGATGGCACGGGCAATATTGTCCTTAGGCATCGAGACATCTTTGGCGTCCTGAATGGCCTGTCGCAATCGAATGTTGGTGACTGGATCGCCCCCTCCCATCTTGGCAGCAATGATAATTGCTTTGGACAGTTTGCTCCAAAGTTTTCCGCGTTTGTTATCGATCGCGGCTTTTTTGTGTTTAATACCGGCCCAATGGGAATGTCCAGCCATGTTTGTGTCCGTTGAATAGTGATGGTCGGAGAGCGTTTGCGAGAATTGTATTCTAACTGAAGTCGTAGGCAGTGTTTAGCAGGTAGATGGTCGAGTTAGATTGCCGATAGTTTCTTTTCGACTTCTTCTCTTTGTTGTTGATGTCTTGGTGCTTTCATGTATTCCAGGGCGCGTTGCCACATCTTACGAGCCTTTTGTTTGTCACCCAATTTGAAATAGGTATCACCAAGATGATCATATATGACGCCGTCGGTCTCGTTGAGTTCCCGGGCCTTTTCCAATTCTGACCGAGCCTCTTCAAACTTCCCCAATCGGTAGCAAGCCCATCCAAGACTATCCCGATAGGCTGAATTGTCAGGCTCTGCCATCACAGCCGTACGAGTCATTTGTTCAGCCCGTAAGAGATGCTCATTTCGATCGGCCCACAAATATCCCAGGTCATTCAAAGCACTGATATCCTGCGGATTCCGATCCAGTACCTGTTCCAGCCATTCAATGGCTTGTAGAGGATCTCCAGATGCCAAGCAAAGGTTTGAAAGCGTGAGTTTCGCTTCCCGCGAGATTTCTGTAGCAGCGGGATTGCTCGTCATCGTCTCGAGTTTGCTTATTAATGAAGTATATGCCGTTTTAGCTTCGGCCAATTGTCCGGTGTGATATAACACCCAGGGGTATCGACTTAGCAGGCGAGGATTGTTGTTCGCATTGTCGGAAGCAAGTTTAGCCGATGTGACAGCTTTTTCATTTTTGTCTTCCAGTAGATAAGGACCGGCGATTAAAAAGTGAATGGACGTCTTATTACGAACATTGTCGTCTGCAAGAGCACGCTCAAAGACGGCGATGGCCTCTTTCGAGCGTTCATTGAGGAGGTTCTGAATTCCCCATGTTTCATAAAACTGTGCACTTTGCCTCGGAGCCTGCTCAATAGCCAAGTTCCAGAATGTGGTAGCATTTTCCCAATCGTTTGCCTGAGAAAACAAAAATGCCATTGCCGCTGCTGTATGACTCTTAAAGGTCTTGAAATTGACTTTAACATCATCCGGTGTCAGGTCCTTGTCAGCATAGTTTTGCACGAGACGTGCCATGTTGATGAGCAGGGCTTTATTGGAGAGGATCCGATCGATCCGATCATCTTCCAGCGATTGAAGAGATCGGCTGCGTGAATAGACGAGTCCAAGGACCCAACATAATTCCATCGTCAGGTTGTCGGCCAACGGAGCATCGGCTGTTTGTAAGGCGAGCAGGGCATCAATTGCACCCTGATACCCAGATAACACAGGCTGGATGGGAATGAATTTACGAAAGTGCAGTAAGGCAAGCTCCGGCTGACTGGCATGATTTGCCAGATCGGCTAAGGTGTAACCTAAATAGTGATTGGATGGTTGTTGCTGTAATGCCTGAGTGAGTTGTTCAATTGATTTTTGGTCTGCTCGTAATCGATCTTCGACAAGATTGCGGTTAATCGCAATCAGCAACCGATAGGGGTCTGATTTTCCCTCGGCTGACTTTAAATCCAGATACCGCTGAAGTTCACTCAGTGCCTCAGAGTCCTTGTTTTCTGCATAGTACAGGCTAGCGACACGCAAAGCATACATGGCAGGGTTAGGGGCCGTTTGTTGAGATTGTTCAATGGCTTCCCGGGCTTTGGTAAATTGCTTGGTCGCTTTGTAGACTTCGTTCATGGCTAAAAACACAGAACCTGTACTGCCTTTGAGCCGCGCTAAATGAACCCCGGTTAGTCCCGCTTGTTCCGGTTGATTCAACGCTTGAGTCGTTTCATCGAAGGCTTTGGCGGCCAGTTCAAAATCCTTTGCCAGAAAAGCAGTCCTGCCTAACTCGGCAGTAATGAGTGCTTTGGGGACGCTGAGTGTGTCATCATTTTGGCGATTCAGGACAGCCTGATAAGCTTGTATTGCCTCCGGATAATCACCATTCCTAGTTAGGACGACGGCCATCCTCATGAGAGATTCGGAGTTCGCGGAGGTGTCATTGATCGCCAGTTTGGCGTATTGAGAAGCCTCTTGATTTCGTTTTAGCCCCATTGCCAATGGAATGAGTTCATTGGAAATAGACACAACCGAACGATCATACCGCCAGGCACGCTGATACAGTTGAAGTGCTTTTACAAACTGTTGCCTGCGGGCATGTAGACGCCCCTGACCAAATAACGTAGAAGCATGCAAGCGATCCGCATGTGATTCAGCAAGCGGTTTGGAAAGCAAGGGTTCGTCGTTGATGGTCGGCGGTGTAAAGTCGGTGACTTCGTCCGCCAGCAGAGGAGAGGTTGCTATCCAGGCGAATAGAAAAAGTGTAAAGCTTCGCAATTGAATCTCGATTTACAACGGGAGAGACCAGGGGTATCGCTGATGCCAGCCAAGTCTATTCTAGCAAATCGTAGCACAGCAATCCCACGCCACTTTTACCTATGTGGAGCCTCTCTGAAGGATTCAAAGTCAGGTCTCTGTATTGATGGTGACGGTAAAACCGGAGGTCATAAATCGCTTAGCGAGGTTTTTTTGGGCGACCAGCTTTTTTCTTCGGGGCAGATTTCTTTTTAGGAGTTGCTTTTTTCTTTGGGGCAGCTTTCTTTTTAGGAGCTGCCTTTTTCTTTGGAGCCGCCTTCTTTTTAGCAGCTTTTTTCTTAGGAGCTACCTTCTTTTTCACGGCAGATTTTTTGGGTTTGGACTCACCGGCCTCTTTTTCGTCCGTCGAGGCAACTTTCTTTTTCGAAGGTTTTTGTGGTAAATTGTCAGCGCAGTCTTTATTGATTTTCAGCAGCAGGTCGTGAGTCGTTTTCCCGTAAGGATCACTGGCTAATTGAATTCCGAGCAAATGAATCAAGGCTCCGAATTCAACCCCTTTGTTTTTAGCAATGGTTCTTTCGAGTCCAGGAACTTTGCCTTGGTTTCTGTTTTTCACCGAAACGACGCCAAGAATCTGCAACGCATCCAATGCGCCTTCATTTAAGGGAATTGCATGGCCACCCAACCCATTTTGTACGGCATAATTGACGACAAATTTGGGGATGTCTTCATAGTAGCCTGCGATCGTAGCAGTGGTTTTACTTAACCCCTCTTTAGCCATAAAGGACAGGTCAAAGGAGAAGTGAGTTTCATAAACGTTGAATAAGATTCTTCTTAAGTCACGAGCTGATTGAGCGGCGTTAGGTAGGCAACCCATGACTTCGGTCAATTCCGAGTTTGTCGTCACGCGAACTTCGTTCCAGTCCACATAGCGTGTTTGCAACTTACTAAATGCTTCGGTGGCCTGATCGGGAGTGGCATTTTCCAGACAGGCGGCGTAAAGCAACTGCTCTACAATAGGGCGATCCTTCACCGGTAGCTGTACATTGGTGAAGTGCTTTTTCAGAACACTGAAAGTTTTCTTGATTAATGAAGCTCGTTTTGCAGCACTCATAATGTCGTTTATCTAGGTGGGGACTTATTGAAGTCTCGCTCAGTCTCCGAGTTTAGAGGAGGTTGTCTGAGGGAGGATCCAATTCGTCTTGTGATTCGTTGGGGGGTAAAACTTCTTCCAGAATCTTAGTGACTTCTAACGAGTGTTTCAGTCCTTCATCCAGAACAAATTGTAATTTTGGAGTGTATCGGGTGTCGATGCGGTTTGCGACTTTCCGTTGCAGGAATCCGGCCGCGTTATTAAGTCCTTTGAGAACATTTCGGGTATTCGTTTGTTCACCCATAACGGATACGTGAATTCTTGCGTGTCGCATATCACCCGATACTTCTACTCGAGTGACCGTTACATTTTCAATACGCGGATCTCGCAGATCGGTGATGATCGCCGTACTGACGACTTCACGAATAGCTTGAGCTGCTTTTAATACACGCCTGGAACTCATGGGTGGTTTCTTGACCGAATACGAACTGGGTTTTACAGGGTTCGAGCGACTTCTTCGATTTTATAGGCTTCTAGAATGTCGTCCTGTTTTACATCGTTAAATCCGGCAAGCTTAATACCGCATTCCATGTTTTCTCGAACATTCTTCACATCGTCCTTTTCTCGACGTAGTGAATCCAAGGCATAGTCACCAATCACACGACCGTCGCGAATAACACGAATCCGACAATTACGTTCGATCTCACCCTGAACCACGCGGCAACCGGCGATGGTTCCAACACGACTGATACTAAATGCCTGCTGCACCATCGCGTGGCCAAGCTCAACCATTTTCTCTTCGGGTTTCAGTTTTCCTTCGAGCATCATGCGGATGTCGTCGGTGACTTTATAGATGACGTCGTATCGTCTAATTTCAACCTGTTTGTCGTCGGCCAGTCGTCGAGCGTCGTTATCTGGTGCTACGTTAAATCCGATGACCACCGCTTCGGAAGCATCGGCTAACACAATGTCGGCCGCTGTGATCCCACCGACCGAAGCCTGAAGAATCTTGACCTGAACTTCATCATGTTGAAGCTTGCTAAGTTCCTTTTGAATCGCTTCAATCGACCCACGAACATCGGTTCGAATGATTAGATTGAGCGTGACGACTTCGCTAGGTCCTAGGGAACCTTCAGCCAATCGGCGTTGGAAATCGTCAAAGGAAACTTTGATTGTGTTACCGGATAGGTTGGTAGCACGGGAGCGGTCGGACCGCAATTCCGCGACTTCCCGAGCATCCGAAATCTCAGAAACCACATGGAATTTGTCACCTGCATCCGGCGCAATATCGAGCCCTGCAATGTTGACAGGCGTACTTGGTCCGGCCTCCTGAACGACTTCACCAGTGAGCGTGTCATACATGGCTTTGATTCGTCCATGGGATTGTCCACAAACCAGAACATCACCAACTTTGAGTGTTCCGTTCTGGACAATCACTTTGGCAATGACCCCACGAGCAGTTTCCTGTTCAGATTCGAGACAGACACCGATGGCATCCCGGTTGGGGTTAGCCTGATATTCATGCAGTTCGGCGATACCGAGTATCGTATCACGGAGGTTATCCATTCCATCGCCCGTAATCGCACTAGTGCGGACAACTTCCACATCCCCTCCCCATTCACTTGGAGTCAATTCATAGGCGGGTAATTCGCCCATAATTGTATTGATGTGTTCCTCGGTGATTCCCGGGAGATCCGTTTTATTTAAGGCGATAATGATCGGGACGCCGGCTGCTTTGGCGTGACTAATCGCTTCTTCCGTTTGAGGCATGACACCGTCATCAGCTGCCACAACGAGTACTGCGATGTCTGTTACATTTGCACCACGGGCACGCATTTCCGTAAAGGCTTCGTGACCCGGAGTATCCACAAAGGAAATCATCTGACCATGGTGATCCGTTTGGAAAGCTCGAATATGCTGGGTAATCCCGCCAGCCTCACCAGAGACGACATCAATCCCAATCAGGTAATCAAGCAACGATGTTTTTCCGTGGTCGACATGGCCCAGGAATGTAATAACCGGTGGACGTGTTGTCTGGTCTTCGGCTGAATCTTCTAACGCTTCTATTGCGTCGATGAGTGATTCTTCCAGCGACTCGGGTTGTCGGAATTCGAGTTCAACTCCTAACTCCAACGCCAGCATTTCCGCCATTTCTTCATCGATCTGGTCGTTGATCGTCAACATCTGGCCCAAACCCATCAGGGTCATCTGGACGTTTCCGGCGGGGAGTCCGGCTGCTTCTGAGAAACTTCGAACCGTACAAGGTAGTTCGAGACTGACTTTGGATTTACGAGGTGCGGCAGTGTTCTTTCCAGTCCGAGTGAGAGTACGGCGGCTAGACCGACGTCCTCGTTGATTCTCGTAACGTGTGTCTCCACCGCGTTGCTCACGTCGACGTTGTTGATTTTTACGGTCGGCACGTGCGGAGGCCATTCCGGCCAGGTCGCCACCCTGTCGTTCGCCACGCCCTTTGCCTTTACGTTTCTTGCCTCGTTTTCCACCGCTGTCCTGCTCCGGCAACGGCTGAGGCTCTTCCTGGTTTTTAGTGAGGTGTTGTAAAGGCCCGCGTTTTCCAACCTTACTCTTTAGAGCATCGTTAAGCGTCATTGCCGGCTTAACAGTTTTTTCTTTGGCTTGTTTCGGAGCCTCAGGCTGTTGCGTTTTGGGGATCGAAGCGAGTTTGATAACCGGGTCACGGCGTTTACTCTTACTCTTCGAGTTGTCCTTGGCGTCGCTATCTCCTTTGTCACTGGCTTTACGCCCAATCACCTTGATCTTTGCGGAAGGTCTGGAGATAGGACGACGTTCAGTAGGTGGAGTGGCAGGAGCGTCGACTGACGGCGTCGGTTCAGCCGGTGTCTCTTCTACGGATTGTGCTTCCTCCGTTTCTTCCGGAGTTACTTCTTCCGCGTCGTCGGATTTCTTTCGAGATGATAACGGCCCACTGGCTTTTTTGCTGGCAATGACTTTGATGGGACCACGACGCTGTCGGCCTGGTTGTGGTGTGGCATCAAATTCTTCCGGCTCCGGTTCGGGCTCGGCAGGACCTTTATTCAGGTAGTCCTTGAGTTGCTGAACTTCATCGTCATCAAGACTTGCCAACGCAGACCCTTTACCTGTAATCCCTGCTTTTTTGCAGACATCGACCAAGGCCTTGCTGTCGTAATCCAGCTCTTTAGCTAATGCGTAAATTCTTACGGGCACGGCGCCCTCCAAAAACTACCTGGTGTAATGGGTTGTTATGTAATCAATCAACAACGATTATTATTCGTTACCCGCTTGTTCATCTGCTTCCGCTGATTCTTCTTCTGTGGTTTCTGTAACTTCCTCGTTACTCTCTTCCACAACGGCTTCTTCCTCGGCCTGTTCAGCTTCCTCTTCCGCCACAGCTGGTGCTTGCTCAGCAGCGTCTTCAACGCTGTCTTCGGCAGCAGGTGTATCGACCGAAGCGTCGCTCACCTCTTCGGTTGCTTCAGAATCATTTTCTGCAGATTCTTCAGCAGTTTCTTCGGATCCTTCGGTAGGCTGACTGGCTTCAACTAATGCCTGTTGGGCTGCGGCTTCTGCATCGGCAGCAGCCTGAGCCTTTTGCCGTTCCCGGGCTTCCAACGCGGCCGCTTCAGCTTCTTCGGCACGAGTTTCAGCTTGCTCAACAATGTGATCGACTTCTTCCATGGTTAAGCCGCCCATTTCGGCCAAGGCATCCGGCTCGATAACAGAGAGATCGTCGTAAGAGAGATATCCTTGTTCGACCAATGCTCCGGCCAGATTCTCGTCAACGCCATCCAAGGCGGAGTAACCAGTGACAGCTCGATCGATTTGCTCGTCGAGTTCCTCGGCGGTCATGATTTCGATATCCCAACCACAAAGTTTAGAGGCAAGGCGTACATTTTGACCTCGGCGACCAATAGCCAATGACAACTGATCTTCTCGGACTAGTACGATGGCACGGCCGATCATATCACAGAGTAATACCTGATCTACTTCCGCAGGTTGTAGGGCATTAGGAATCATGATTTCGGGATCTTCGTCCCACCGAACGATGTCGATGCGTTCACTGTTGAGTTCATCGACGATACTGCGAATTCGGTTTCCTCGGACTCCAACGCATGCGCCAACACAGTCGACTCGACTGTCGGTACTACTCACAGCCACTTTACTACGATAGCCTGGTTCACGCGACAAGGCATTGATCGAAATCACACCCTCTGAGATTTCAGGAATCTCCTGCTCGAACAATCGCTGTACAAATCGGGGACGAGAGCGGCTTAGTACGACTTTCACACGAGTACCTTGTGGGCGAACCTCACAAACCATCGCTCGAATACGTTCGCCACTATGGTGTGATTCGCCTGGAATCTGTTCACTCCGCGGCAAGATTGCTTCGACACTGCTAAGCTGAACGGTTACCAGAGAATTCTCTACTCGCTGTACCGAACCATTAACGATTTGGTCCTCAAGTTCATGGTACTCTTCGACCAGTGAATCTCTTTCGGCTTCACGAATCTTTTGGATAATAACCTGTTTGGCCATCTGAGCTCCAATTCGGCCGATCATCTCAGCCGGATCCAGAGGCTCGCCATCAAGTGTGGCAGCCAGAGAGCCATTTTCACGACTGACAGTGACGATTACTTCAGACGTATCTCCATATTGACGTCGGGCAGCAGATGCAAATGCAGACTCAATAGCTCGGAACACAATTTCGGTATCGATATTCTTGTCGCGGTGAAGCGAGTCGACGATACGTAGAATTTGATCTGGGTCCATCGTGGTTAAACCTTATTTCGTATGTTTGACGCAGGTTTTACTACGCCTAGTACATTTAGTACGCCTCTTTATTGTTTCAACAGCACAAATAAAAATGCCGTCGGTTAGTTTATTTGCAATCTGTACAAAACACGCTTTCTGAGAAGCTCGCTTTGCACAGATTGGAAATATCCCAACCGCCGGCAGTTAATCTGGCATTTAACACTACAATACGAGTGTCAAACACGTTATTTCACGTGTGCCGGGCGGAAAATCCGCGCTCTCAATTTAAGTGGTCGTCTTAGGACATATAAGCACCTACACTTTTTGAGGGTTGAATCCTATCCAGACTACCCCTGAACACATAAAGTGTCAACCTGTCGCAAGCTCAAGAATTAAGCCTAAAAGATGTCAAATCAGCCTAAAATGCCTATAAACAGAACAATTTAATGGTGATTACCCGCTAAAAAAAGATAATGCCTCGACAATTCAAACCGACCAGGTGACTGTAACTAGCCCGAGTAGGATTTTACTACAACAGCACTAGCTTGCCCTTGCGGAGTCACACTGAGATTAATGAAGCTATTCCCAGCAGGGACGTCGTTACCATTAGTAACGTTGATATCGCATTCCGGGTCTGGAGTCTCGTAATTCAAGGTTCGGAATAAAGTACCTTTTTCCAAAGCCACGAGACTGCTGATTAACTCCACAGCTCCACTACCGGCTCCCATGTTACCAGTGTAGCTTTTAAGAGCAGCCACTGGTTTCTTGTTACCAAAGGTTGCTTTAATCGCTTCTGCTTCACAGCGATCCGTTTCGATCTTAGAGATACCGTGAGCATTAACGTGTCCAATTTCATCCGGAGTCATTTCAGCTGTATTCAATGCCTGATTGATGACATTAGAAAGAGCTTGGGAAAAATGGGGTGTGAAATCAGGGCTAATAACAGTAGAGGAACCGAAACCGACGATTTCACCATAGATTTTAGCACCTCGCTCTATTGCGTGGTCGAGTCGTTCCAGGATGAATGAACCTGCTCCTTCACCGACGACCATCCCTTCACGATTCTTTTCAAAGGGGCGAGATGCTTGAGCCGCTTCCAGGTTATTGGACGCCAGAACTTCCTGTCGATTAACGTAAACTGTTCTTAAGGGGTGAATCCGTGTTCCAGTGGCACCTGAAATCATGACATCAGCATCACCGCGTTGGATCGTGCAAATGGCTTCTCCAATGGCAAGATTAGACGAAGCTTCACGCATCGTTAAGGAATTACTTGGACCACGCAGGTCGTTGTAGATTCCGATGTGGCTCGCAGGCATGTTTGGCAGGTATTTGAGCAGCCAGAGCGGGTTCAGATTGGGCATTCCATTTTCTGCCCAGTTGTTGAATTCGAAATTTCCGTTCTCATCTAGGCTTGCACGAACGCCTTCACGGAATTCCTGAGGATGACTAAGGATGTAGTCACAACCATAAACAATTCCAATTCGATCAGGATTAACCACTTCAGCATTCACTCCGCCATCATGCAGTGCGTGCTGTGCGGAGGCTACTCCCATTTGGATTTCACGGCACATTAGGCGGCTACCTTTTTTGATAGCTCGCTTGGCAGTCTTTTCCAAAGGCCCGTAGTTTTCAATATCCCCGGAAAAATCCCAGGCTTCACCGCCATAAGACGCAATCAGATGTTCAAAAGGAATCTGTTCCAGTGTGCGTACGCCGGACTGCTGAGATTCTAAGGCAGTTGCCAATTGTTCAATGGTGTTCCCCAAAGAACTGATTTGGCCGAGTCCGGTAATGACGATTCGTGGTTGAGTTTCTGACATGAAATCTTGTGCCAATCCCCTTAGGGAGAAAATCGTTTAACGACAATGGATGCGTTATGACCGCCAAACCCAAAACTATTACTCATAGCGATATTTAAGTCGCGCTTTTGCGGAGTATTCGGAGTGTAATTCAAATCGCAGTCCGGATCCTGATTCTCCAAATTAATGGTTGGGGGAATCTCCTGGTTCTCTATCGCCTTGGCCGTAATCACCAATTCGATTCCTCCACTGGCACCCAGAGAGTGCCCCAGTGAACTCTTTGTGCTGGAGATATTCAGGTTGTAGGCATGTTCGCCAAATACTCCCTTGACTGCTTGAGTTTCGGCCTTATCTCCTAACGGAGTGCTGGTACCATGGGCATTGAGATATTGCACGTCTTCGGGAGCTAAGTTCGCATCGTCTAATGCATTTTGCATCGCTTTGCTGGCGCCCATGCCGGCAGGGTCCGGTTGTGTGATATGCCCAGCATCACAACTGGCTCCGTAACCAATGACTTCACAGTAAATCTTGGCATTTCGAGCGAGTGCATGTTCCAGTTCTTCGAAGATCAGGATTCCAGCACCTTCACTGAGCACAAATCCGTCTCGGTCGACGTCAAAGGGTCGTGAAGCACGTGCCGGCTCGTCATTTCTTCGGGAAAGCGCTTTCATATTCTGAAAGGCACTGATTCCCATGCCGGTCATGGCAGCTTCACTACCACCGGTTACCACGATTTCAGAAATGCCATTCTGGATCATTTGCAATGCGTCACCCATGGCATTGTTGGCCGAGGCACACGCAGTAGCCACTGCAAAGTTTGGGCCTCGTAATCCCAGTCGAATAGCCAGATTACCACCAGCTGCATTGAGCATGAGCTTGGGGATCGTCATCGGAGATACCCGGTCAGGACCTTTGTTGAGCAAACGTCCAACCTGTGTCTCAATTTCATTGAGCCCCCCGATGCCAGAGCCAAGCACGACTCCGCATCGGTGCACATCTTCGTTTCCGAAGTCCAGTCCAGAATCTTCTACCGCCTTGGTGCCAGCGACAATGGCAAATTGAGTAAAGCGATCGATACGCTTGGCTTCTCGGTGATCAATGACTGCGGAAGGATCCCAGTCATGTACATCTCCACCAATCTTCACTTTGAATAAGTCGGTTTCGACACATTCAAGATGGTGGATGCCACTTTCACCAGCCAGCAATCGACGCCAAAGATCTTCGACATCCTGACTTAAAGACGTTACAACCCCAAGGCCTGTAACGACGACTCGCCGTTTCATTTTTTATTGCAGCCCTGACTTAACCGTCGACAGTTTCCAGAAAATCAATAGCCTGACCAACTGTCTGGATCTGTTCAGCAGTCGATTCTGGAATAGTCGTATCAAACTCTTCTTCCAATTCCATGATCAACTCGACAGTATCGAGAGAGTCAGCACCAAGGTCGTTAACAAATGAAGTGTCACGAGTGATTTTGTCTTTATCAACGCCAAGTTGTTCGGCGACAACTTCAATAACTTTAGCTTCTACTGACACAAGAGGTCTCCTCGTAGTTTTGTATGCGTGTATTGACTCTTCCAAGCATCCTATGCCAGTCCCAGTCACTACTTAATGCACGCGAATTAAATGTGTATTTAGGAATATCAGAATAGAACAATTCGCCCCCTGTGGTCAAGGTAAGAGACGACGGAATTCAACTCTGGGCGACCATTGTCGGTCAAACTTTTTAATTGGTGTGTTGTGAGGGGGTATCATCCCCCCTTGTTTTCAAGGCCTTTCAGGCCAGTCTTAACCTGTCATTCCTCCGTCGACGGTCAAAGTCTGTCCAGTTACATACGATGCAGCTCCACTGGCCAGGAAGGTGACACAGGCAGCGACATCGGCCACCTGCCCCAGTTTGCGGGCGGGAATACCAGCCTTGGCTTTTTTAAGGATGTCTTCGCTCAACACGGCAGTCATTTCCGTGACGATGAATCCAGGGGCGACACAGTTGACCGTAACATTTCGACGTGAAATTTCCCGGCTGAAACTGCGAGTCATTCCGATCAGGCCCGCCTTAGAGGCTGAATAGTTGGTTTGTCCGGCATTTCCCTGTATTCCGGAAACGCTAGACATGTTGATAATACGCCCATAACGAGCGGACATCATATGCTTGGAAACCGCTCGCATGAATAGAAAGGCTCCACGCAGATTCGTATCGATCACCGCATCAAACTCTTCATCAGACATCCGTGGGAGAAGGGTGTCGCGAGTAATTCCGGCATTGTTTACCAGAATATCAATGCTGCCCCAATGTTCTGCAATCTCATCAACGACTTTGTCTACGCTTTCTCGGTCTGTCACGCTACAGGCAAACGCTCCAGCCTGACCACCAGCGGCCTCAATTTCAGCAACCGTGGCGGCTAACTTGTCAGCATTACGAGCCAAACAGGCAACACGCGCTCCGTTGCGGGCAAGCTCAAGGGCACAAGCTTTTCCAATACCCTGAGACGCACCGGTGACAATTGCGACTTGACCGGATAAGTCGACGTTAATCTGATTCTTAGATTCTTCTGACATGTTTACTACTTCCTGGGATAGTTATCATCGGCCAATGGAGCCGGTGATGTGTTTGGTTGTATTCAATTCTAAACTGACTGAGGAAGGCAAAACAACCGTGACTATTTTGCCAGCCATCTTGCCTAGAGGCTAAACCCCGCAGGCTATCATCGTTGTCGAGGTTTAGCAGGAGACGTTCTCACACGGGACTTTACGAGCGATCCTCTTCAATAACCCACGTAGGACTCTGCCTGGTCCGATTTCGTAAAACTGCTCGGTTCCGTCGGCGAGTAATTTATTCATGGAATCTTCCCAGCGAACAGGAGATACGACCTGCTGGACCAGCAACTGACGTATTTCCTCGGGGTCGTCATGCGCCGTGGCATCGACATTGGAGACGACTGGGATACGAGGAGCATGTAATGTGACATTTTCCAGAACCGCAGTCAGTCGTTCAACTGCTGGCTGCATCAACGGAGTATGGAAAGCACCCGCGACTGTCAGAGGCATCACCATCCGAGCTCCTTCAGCATTGGCTGGCTCCTCGAGCCGGCCGCACGCCTCAGTATGTCCTGAAACAACAATGTTGCCGGGGCATAGGAAATTGGCTAGCTGAAGGATTTCGCCTTCCTGCCGTACTTCAGCGACAACCTTCTCCACTTGATCTGTCTCAAGGCCGACAACGCTGACCATACCGCTCTGAGTGAGTTCAGCCGCTGCCTGCATCGCCAATCCTCGTTCCTGAACCACTCGCAGGCCATCTTCAAAGGACATGACACCGGCAAAAACCAAGGCCGTGTATTCACCTAAGCTCAACCCAGCAGTGGCGCTGCACGCTGATACCAGTTCCGGATTCTCATTCTTGAGTGATTCCAGAGCAGCCAGGCTGGCAACAAAAATCGCAGGTTGACTGTGATCTGTCGTATTGAGCGTCTCAGCAGGACCGGAAATACAGAGTTCGGCAAGGTTGTAGCCAAGGACTTCGCTGGCCTGATCAAACAACGCTTTGGCTTCAGGAGCCGTCTCAATTAACTGCTGAGCCATACCAACAGCTTGTGCGCCTTGCCCAGGAAATAAAAATGCAACGTTACTCATGAATTAGAAAACCCTGTGAAGAGATTCAATAAACCGGATACTCGCGTAATCATAAAAAAAACCTGATCCGCTGTTTAGACCGCTTTCTGCGTACATCAGTCGATACGAAGGAAAGGGTAGAGCAGATCAGGATTAAATAGGTTGGAGGGGCTTCCCGGCGGAATCGTCTCACGACTCAATCCGGATTGTCGGACAGACCCCGAGGACAGGCTTATGCCTTTTTACTCTTCGCTCGTTGCAGTAAACCGGCGATCTTTTTCCAGATAGGCGCCGCATTGAGGACATACAGTATGTGAAGGGATTGGGCGTCCACATCCTTTGCATGCACTCAACTGACGACTTGTTAAATAGTCGTGACTACGTCGCTTATTGGAGCGTGAATTGGAGTGTTTTCGCTTTGGTACCGCCATGATGACACCTAACGTTATAAATGCGTTACAGATCGATTCTGCGTGGAAAATCTCAGTTAAACCGTCAAGAACCTTTGACTGCAATACTATCGGCAACCACAGACCTTGGGTAAAGAACTAATCCTAAAACTGTGTTGGAAAGCTGTCAACCGGCTAAATGGGGGCAACTTTGGACGACTTTCGTCTTTTTTTCGACTCGAATACTAATCAGGATTAAGTCACACAAGGATCACTGTTAGTGCTTATTCGGTGTCAGATCCTTGCGACTCCTCCGTTTCGTCGATACTGATATCATTGATTCCGAGATGATCAAGCCCTTTCTGGGTGACCATCCGGCCTCGAGGCGTACGTATGACTAATTCGGAGCGTAGAAGAAAGGGCTCCACTTCGTCGGTGAGCGTATCCAGAGCGACATTCATGGTATGCCCGATCGCTTCAATTCCGGCCGGTCCACCGAGGAACACTCTGGCAATCGTTTCCAAGTACTTTCTGTCAAGACGATCCAATCCCAAACGATCGACTTCCCACATTTCAAGGGCTGCTCGAGTTATGTCTGGGGACAATTGTCCATCCGCCTTGGCAGTCGAGTAGTCACGTACACATCGCAGGCGATTGTTAGCAATACGAGGAGTACTACGACTTCGACGAGCAATCTCGCTTGCCGATTGATCATCAATCTTCATGTCAAGTTTCTCAGCATTGCGTTTGACGATTTCTGTTAATTCCTCGTCGGTATAGAAGTTGAGGTGTTCTCGAAATTGAAAACGATCTCGCAGGGGTCCGGTCAACATGCCAGCCCGAGTTGTTGCGCCAATGAGTGTGAATGGCTTCAGTGACATATTCACCGTTCGAGCGTTGACACCTTCCCCTAAAATCAGGTCGATCCGGAAGTCTTCCATGGCCGTGTATAAATATTCCTCGACGGCAGTCGGGATACGATGGATTTCGTCAATAAACAGGACCGACTTTTCCTGAAGATTGGTGAGATAAGGCAGTAGGTCTTTGGGAGCTCGTAATGTCGCGCCGGTCGATAACTGGATCGGTACTCCTAATTCCCGTGGAATACAGGTGGCAAATGTGGTCTTTCCTAAGCCGGGGGGACCATCGAAGAGGATGTGTCCGAGTGGTTCTTCACGTTTTTGAGCCGCTTCGACAGCAATCATTAGGCGTTCATACACTTCACGCTGACCAACCATCTCATGCATGCGTTTGGGACGTAAGGAACGATCGTCATCATCGGCGGAATCTAATGGCCCGAGTATTTTTTCCCGGTTCATAACGTTGGCTTCCTCAATATTTCAAAATTGGTCTGTGGAAGTATAGCAGAATTATGATGCTTGCAAACATAACGATTTTGGTTGCCAAACAGATATCGGTATTCTCGCAACACCCTTCTATGGCGTATTCTCTGAAATTCCCTTTCGGAACCTGCATTAGAATCGCTTGCGTTAATGGTCGACGAATCGCTCTCTACAACTCGACGCATTCTTGGGATTGACCCAGGAGTCAATGTCACCGGTTACGGTGTCCTGGATCAGCGCGCTAATAAACTCGAGATTGTCGAAGCCGGTGTGATTCGCGGTGGCAAAGATGAACTGCCGGGTAAAGTGAAAAATATATTCGAAGGGATCGTCGATCTGATTGAGTCGGTAAAACCCGACCAGATGGCCATAGAAAAACTGTATTCCCATTACGCCCATCCGATGACTTCCATCATCATGGGGCATGCGCGAGGGGTGATTTGTTTGGCCGCAGCCCAAAGTGATATTCCAATTTATCACTATGCCTCCACCAAGATTAAGAAAGTATTGACAGGCAACGGAAGAGCGTCGAAAGAGCAGATGCAGGCTTCGATTTGTCGTGAATTCAATTTGCCCGGACCGCCGGAACCCAATGATGTTGCCGATGCACTTGCCATTGCACTGTGTCATGCTTATTTGGGAAAAGAGTATTAATCGTGAACCTAACTGTAAACTCAGCAAGGATTGACATTCCATGATCAAATTCCTGACCGGAAGACTTTTGGAAGTCTATGAAGAAGCAGTGACTATTCAGGTCGGTGCTTTTCAATTTGAAGTATTCGTACCGGATTTTGTCCGGCGTAACCTACAGCCACTTTCCGGTGAAGATGTGGGGCTCCATACGGTCTTTTACTTTGATGGCAATCCTCAAGGGAAAATGACCCCCCGTATGGTTGGTTTTTTAAACAAAGTTGAATTGGAGTTCTTCGAGCTGTTTTGTAGCGTGGATGGAGTAGGAGTCAAGAAAGCGTTGCGTGCGATGGTTCGCCCAGTCCGTGAAATTGCACAGCTCATCGAGGATCAGGACGTAAAAGGACTGACAACTTTACCGGGAGTCGGGCCTGCGATGTCGGAACGTATAATCGCTCGCCTTCGTCGGAAAATGGCCAAGTTTGCTCTATTGGTCACGCGGGATACCGCTGCGGCCGCTGAGATTGAACCGGATATTGTCGAACAGACGTGTGAAATATTGTGCAACCTAGGCCACTCCGAATCAGATGCTCGTCATCTGGTCGAAAAGGCAATTGCGTCCGGAGAGAAATTCAAAGACGTGGAATCGCTGATCAACGCCGTCTATCAAAGTTCGCGATAGCCAATGAGTCAGTTGTTTTTTTAACCGATCCGCCAGCCGGTCCCATCTTTTCGATCCTCGATGGTTACCCCAATTTCGGCAAGACCATCGCGGATGCGGTCTGCGATTTCGAAATTCTTGCTTTCTCTGGCTTCGGAACGTAAGGCAATCAATAACTCCATTAGCTGGCCGGTTAATGCATCGTTACCTGCGGCCTCTGCAGGAGCAGATGTAAAGATGCCAAGAATCGCACTTAGGTCACGTAAAGTGACGATAGACATGGATAATGCAGCTAGCTGTTCTTCAGACGACGATGATTCCAAATCATGCTGGTCGATAAAGCGGTTGATGGTTCTGACGAGATCAAACAGGTCGCTGGTGGCTCCGCCCGTGTTGAAGTCATCATCCATGTGTTCCAGGTAGCTTTGGCGGTGAGCAGCGACCTGTTGCAGAAATTCACAGCCCTCTGCTGGCAGGTTACTATGCTCACGTAATGGGTTGGGCGTAAGGCTATAAAAATCGCTTTTGGTAATTCGTTCGTAGCGTTCAAATAATCGATAGAAACTTTCTAGTGCCGTTCCTGCTTCTTCCAATCCAGCTTCACTAAAGACGATCGTGCTACGGTAATGTGTCCTCAATAAGAAGAATCGAATGCGTTCTCCTCCATGAGTTTCAATCAGGTCGGCTAACCCACCAGCGCCTTTACTGCGGCTGATTTTGGTTTCCACCGTCGCCTGTTCCGAGTCTTGCTCGCGATCACTACGGCCCCCGACTTTTCCGGTTGAGTCTCCAGCTCTCATTAGCCCGTTGTGCATCCAGTAGCGAACCATTGGTTTCCCATGGCAGCACTCACTTTGAGCGAGTTCGTTTTCATGATGAGGAAAGACCAGATCCAATCCACCTCCGTGAATATCAAAGGATTCTCCCAGAATACTGCGACTCATAGCCGAACATTCGATGTGCCATCCTGGACGCCCCTTGCCCCATGGACTGTCCCAGCTTGGTTCGTCGTCCTTGACTGATTTCCAGAGTGCAAAGTCGCTGGCTGATTTTTTGCGTGAGGCTGCCTCGCCTCCTTCTCCCTGAGCTGCGTCGGCGCTGCGGTTACTTAGTTTTCCGTAACATGCATTGGCTGCCACATCAAAGAAAACATCACCATCGACGTCGTAGGCAAATCCTTTATCAATCAGATCTTTTGTGAATTGAATTATCTCGCCAATGTATTCTGTCGCTTTAGGCATATGGTCGATCTGATCCACTCCCAACGCATTTAGATTCTTGAGATAGTCTTCTGTCATCTCTTTAGCAATGGCGTCCATGGAAAGCCCACGTTCGCGTGACTTCATAATCAACTTGTCATCAACGTCAGTGATATTAACGACTAGTGTCACATCGTAGCCATTGAAACTCAAATACCGCTTAACAGTGTCGAAAATAATCGGCCCCACCATATGCCCAATGTGGCTTTTGTCATAAACTGTCGGGCCACACAGGTAGATTCCCACTTTACCTTCTTCGTTGGTTTGGAATTCTTCTTTTTGTTTCGACAGAGTGTTGTATACGCGAATCATCAGAACCTGTCAGATTGGTAGCCTATGGGAATTGAATCGGATTTCGTTTAATGGATATCCAGATGGGAATTAGAATTTAATCGGCCTTGTGTAACAAGACAATACATTCGGCCATGATCGCTTCACTTCGACCCACTGGGCCTACGTTTTCGCCTGTCTTACCTTTAAGGAAAACCTGACCAGTCTCTAGATTCATCGTCTCTTGGATACTTTGGATCATGGAGTCTCGGAAAGGACTGATTTTAGGCTGAGTGGCAAAAATCACACAGTCTAGATTAGTGATTTTCCAGCCGGCATTCCGGACTTTTGTGTAAGCGAGGCTGAGCATCTCACGGGAACAGCGATTGGCATTTTCGTCGGCAGTATTGGGGAATAAAGTACCGATGTCACCCAGACCTGCTGCCCCTAGCACTGCGTCCGTGATGGCGTGTAATAAAACGTCGGCATCGCTATGGCCAACGAGATGCCAGTCGCAGTTAATCTGAACTCCGCCCAGCATCATCGGACCACCGCTTGCAAGCTGGTGTGTATCGTGGCCTAAGCCAATTCGGATGGGAGGAATGTCTGACATGTCTGATGCCTGAGGTGACTGGGTATGAGCAAAACAGGAAATCTAATTGCTACGTCTATGATACTGAAAAGAACGAGCGATTAGACACTTTGATTTTGAGCAATGGCTTGAACTAGATGATTACAAAGTTCCGTGTCGAGCCAATCTCGGTCTTCTAAGATGGTCGAGCAATTTGATACGATCATTCCTCGTTGCGAGTCATCCGATACCGGCGCCCCATGAGAGCCTTTGATGAGTGTGGCATCCAGAGGGATGCTTTTGGTCGCCATGTCAAAATGTAACTCCACCGGATCATAACCGGGTTTGCGATGGATATCGACTGTACGTGCAAAGCCTGGAGCTTGTTGGTCGTCCAGCCACCAGTAATAGGCCTGCCAGCTATTGGAAGTGGAAACCAGGATCACTTCACCACTTCTCTCATGCTCCAGACCATATTTACCTCTCGCTTCACCGACCAAGACCTCGGAAATTCCCTCCAGATCTGCAAACAGAGTTTGGATTTGTTCGATGATTTCCGGGCATCCATCCTTCACGAAGATGTGGGAGAATTGATGGTCCACTAAAGCCCAGGCTGAAGAATCAAGGTCAAGGTGTTCACCGTCTTCCTGCTCTGTTACTTGCAATAGTCCAGCCTCTCGCAAGATTCGATTGGGGTAACTGACATGATCCACTTCGGTGATGACGTATTCGCTGGCAATAATCCAAACGACATTGTCTTCACCCAACGCATGATTGACTTCGGTGATGGTTTCTCCCAGAACTCGATCCAAATCGACAACGGACTGTTGGGCTTCCGGGCTATTGGGGCCGAGCTTTTGAGCTGCGTAATCCAGGTGAGGGATGTAGAGGTAGGAGAATTGAGGTTTGAAATCGGAAATGGCTTTAACGGCACTTTGGAGAATCCACTCGGAAGACTTTATATTGGCCAGCGGCCCCCAAAAGTGTTGTAGAGGGAAATGGCCGAGCGCCTCCAGTAGGTCGCCGTAGTATTCCTGTGGTTGAGTGTAACACCAGAGCGATTCTGATCCGTCCGGATTGTGAACAGGTTTGGGCATACATATGTAATCGGCGCCGCTACCTTTACTGAGCATCGGAAACCATGCTAGTGATTTCAACTCGGGCGAGATGTCATGAAGTAAATCCCAAATTTGTGGCGATTCGATTTTCTCATTCCAGGCCGTCCACATTTCCACTTCCTGTGATTCACGCCAGTAGAATCCGTTACCAATGACGCCGTGTCGGTTAGGAAGTTGACCGGTTAGCATCGTGGCTTGGGCTGGCCAGGTCACTGCGGGAAAACTGCTGGTTAAGCGTTGCTGTGCCCCATTTGCTGTTAATGCCTGTAGGTTTGGCATCTGAGCCAAATCCTGTTGGCGAAGTCCGGGGATGGTGCAATAGATGAAGTGTTTCATGGTCTTGTAAATCTTAGTGTTCTTGAAGTGTATTGTGAGGCGTGGTCGTATTGGGCGTTAGTTAGGTGGCTCTGATCTTCTTACTAATGACTAGCATCGGTAGTAATAGGGCCAAAGTGCCGATAGCGAGCATGCGGTCACTGACAATTAAAATAACCGAAGCATCTAAAAAGATAAGCGACTTGAGGCAGCCGATCACACCAGCTTGTACTTTAGCTGGTACAGGATCCGCGATTGCCAGTATGCAACGATACAGTGTTAGCATACCCAGCAAAGCGATAAGCATGGCTGCCGTGTCTGCGGTTAATCGCAACGGTGTGGTTGCAGGTAGGGTTTGAGGAAACATTGCCAGTCCAGTCAGTCCGGTTGCCATCGTTAACACCCCAAAGCTTAGAAGACCACGGCTACTAACTTTTGCCTCGGTACGGGCAAACCAAGTGAGTCCTGCCACGAAAACTCCGACGCTTCCGGCAATTAGTAAGTGGTGTTGAGCAAAGCCAAGAAAGATTGGGGATTCCGCATTAGCCAGACTCATGCCCAGCAAAATGTTGAAGACTCGGCAAAGTCCCATAGCGATCGGTGCAATGGGTGTTTGTTTCAGGATCCAATCATAAAGGACGACACTCACTCCGACGGCAGTGGCCATGAGTAGCCCGTTGGTGCCTGCGGAGAGTCCGCAGAGGATACCAATAACTAAAAGGCCCCAGCCTAGTGTCTGAGCGTTGGCCAGAGAAATGTCACCTGCTGGAATCGGGCGGTTGTTGCGTTCTGCCGTGTCTCGCTCGACGTCAAAGACATCATTGAGGATCATCCCTGCGCTATAGAGGCAAAACGTGGCGGCCAACAAGCCAAGCAGCGGAAGGAGTTGTTCGGAGGGGAGGGAAGTGAATCCCAGATCAGCCTGAACGACGAAAAATCCCATGAGGATATTTGCAAATGCCGTAAAGACATTACCGATGCGCATCAGCTTCAAATAAGCCATTAGGGTCGAAGGCGAACGGGGCTGTTGAGGGTCAGCGTTTGCTTCTGTGTCACTCATGAACTAGCACTCCGATAACTCTTTAACGCTCGGACAAAAATTCGACGACTTACTGTTAGGCAGATCAGTGTTGCAAAAATAGAATAGCCTGCCAGTTGCCAGTAGTGTGTTTCCATGGTGTTGAGAGGCTTCGCCATAATGCGAGCGGGAATATTGACGACGAGCAGAACGGGAATCAGGAATGTGAAAAAGACCCATAACGCCATTCCCCAGCCGACTTTGTATATTTCCATTGGGTATCGTGAAAAGTTAGTAATGTAAAACCAGAAATTGTAGAGCGTTTGGTTTCGTCCCAGCCACACACTTGTCGACGCTAGTGTAATCATCACGCTGTACATAATGACCGTACCACAGGCAATGTAGAAGGGGTACATAAGTACCGCGCGCCAATCCAGAATCAGTGGATTGGTTTCACGGGTGGTTAGTTGGAACAGGCTGTATCCAAGCAGAGTTAGACCCATGAATAGATTAGACAATGCTGCCCAGTCCACGCGGGGGAATGAAATTACAAACTGGGTATCGATTGGTTTTAGTAACGCGAAATCCAGATTGCCTGACCGTATGAGCTCGCTGAACTGCTGAGCATTGGGCATAAAGAACGTCTGAACTAAACTGTTGATGATCCAGGTGGTTGCCAAAAAGACGAAGAACTCATCGCGTCCCCAACCGGTATCTTCTCCGATCGAATCGGTGTACTGGAAGACGATTAAGTAAAACCCAATATTCATAATAGTCCAGGACACCGTGGAGATGGATTGGAGAATGAAATTGGTGCGAAAGGACATGTCACGCACAAGGCTGTTGCGAGCAAAGGTGAGGAATACACGTGAATAGGAAGGTCTGTATCCTGCCATGGCTACCCTCCGAATCCACTGTAGCGATGAATGCCTCGATTTAGCATTACTCGTGATAGTACGACAAATGCCAGTAGCCAGCATGCTTCTACGCCCAACCCAAACCACAGTTCGTCTTGCTCAATGCGTCCTAAAAAGACAGCTGCCGGGAAGTATGCCAGATACTGAAACGGGAGAAGTCGGACCATTTGGTTCGCCCATTCCGGCAGCAGATCCAGTGGGAACATATGACCGGACAGAAAAAAGTTGAGTAGGTTATAGACGAAGACAAGGGAGGTAACTTCAAGGAACCAAAATGAAACGAGGCCGAGGCTGGCTTCAATGAAGAAACCGAGCAGGAATCCCATGGTGAGTGCCAGCCCGTAGGCGACTAGCACGGTCGCCTCCGGCCAACCGTTCTCAAAGAATCCACGGCAAAGATAGAAGACCAGAGTAAACGGAATAATGGCGATCGCGTAGTAACAGAGTTTATGGGCGACTCGCGTGATTAATAGAAATCCGAGCAGGTCAATCGGTTGTATGAGGTATTTCTTAATCTCCCCGTCCCGGACTTGCAGAGCGATCCCACTGCAAAGACCAGGCATGCTGGAAAAAGCTCGGCTGATCATCGTGAGCATATAGTAGGCCACTACGGCATTGGCAGTGTAACCTTGAATAGCATTGTTGCCGGAAGCAGCAAAGATAGCACCCCAGAGAAAGACCTGCGTGATGATTGGCAGAAATCGCATGAGCGTTCCCAAGGCAAAATCACCTCGGTAGACAAAGCGTTCTTCCAGGGAAATTCGTAGAATAGTCCACCAGGTTTTTGCTCGGGATGAGAGCGAAGAGGAAGAGGAAACCGCGGTGGTCATTCTGCTTCTCCGACTTGCGTGTCATTCGACCTTGATAATCCCAATTCTGATTGAGTCGCAGACGTTTCGGAAACCCTGGCAAACACATCCGCAATGACTTCTTCGAGCGGTGGTTCTTCCACGATCAGGTCGTCGATGTCATAGGCATCAAGGATTGCCGTCAGCATTGCCGGAACATCATCCCGTGTCACTCCCAGTTTCACTCGAGGTGCTTCATGATGGACGATGTGGCCAAAGCGTTTAAGTGAACCCAGTAGCCTCTTATCGATGGGGTCAGCAAACTGAAGTGTGACCAGTTTGCGGTTAGTCGTTTCATCAATAATTCCGGAAAGTGACCCGTCATATTGAATCTGTCCGTCGGCGATGATGACCACTCGTTTACAGAGGGCGGCGACATCCTTCATGTAATGGCTTGTAAGCAGAATGGTTATTTTTCGCTTTTCCTGATAGTACTTCAGGAACTGTTGAATATTGTGCTGGGCTACCACATCTAAACCAATGGTTGGTTCATCCAGAAAGAGAACTTCCGGACTGTGGAGCAAGGCGGCGGTGAGCTCCATCTTCATTCGTTCGCCCAGCGACAATTCCCGTACAGGCTGACTGAGTAGCTCGCGTAGTCCCAGTAGGTCGGAGAGTTCGTCGAGAGTGTGTTGGAAGGTATCCGGTTCGATACCATAGATTTGCTGATGGAGTCGGAAGGATTCTTGAGCCGGTAAGTCCCACCACAACTGGTTCTTTTGTCCCATGACCAGTGCAAAGCGACGGCGGTAATCGTTTTCCCGTCGCCAGGGAATGTGTCCCATCACGGTGGCTGAACCGGCCGTCGGGTGAATGACACCCGATAATAACTTCAAAGTCGTCGTCTTCCCGGCTCCATTAGGACCAAGGAAGGCTACGAATTCCCCCTGTTCCACCTGCAGGTCGATACCTCGAACGGCTTGGACTTCTTTGTATTTACGTTTAAATAACCCTTTGATGGAGGCGCGCAGGCCTTCTTTCTTTTGGTAGACCCGATAGGTCTTCTGCAGGTTATTGAGTTCAATCAAAGCCATAGGCATTGATTATAGAGACCAAAGGCGCGAAGCGTGAGTCCTCAATGGGCGGTTCTATTGAAAGGTTTGTATGAAACGCCTTCAATGAATCGAATTTAGTTATTGAGGTGGAGAGAAATTGAAGTTTTGACTTTGGCTGAAAAACTCAATAGGCTTTTCATAAACAACTTTACGAATGAGTGCTTCGCTGTGCCCGCGACGTCGCATTTCTAAAATTAAATCCGGAACTGCCGTCGGTTTACTCGGACCCCAATCGCCTGCTGAATTAACTAGCAGACGTTCCGCTCCACACATTTCGGTGATGTCTGTTGCTCGTTGTGGTGTGCATTTGGTGACCGGGTAAAGTGTCATTCCGGCCCGGAACTCGCGGTCCAGCACTTGTTGTGCACTTAGCGCTAGCGTGATGACATCACTTCTTAATGCTGGCTTGTAGTTTACTTCTTCACCTAGCTTCTAATTGAATGAAGTGTAAATCAAGATGGATAGACGAACAAAGCCAGCACCTTTTTACAGGAGCTAGCTTTGTGCTGAGTGGGTATTTGGGTGACTGTCTTTAGAAGGCTCCGCCACTTTCGCTACGGCGAGGTGGGAAACGAAGCTGATTTCGTTTGTCTTCATCGGGCAAGGTTGGCTTGACCAATGGTTCCGGTGTTTCATTGTCAAATCCCGACCCTAATCCAGTGGAGGATTTGACGTTTTTATAGCCGGCGTAATTGAGCAGCGTGTTGATCGTAATAGATTCAACATTGTAATCCTTAGCCCGCGTTTCAAACCGATTGTAGGTCTGACGGTCGATATTCAAAATCGTGTCTGTTTTACCTCGGACAAGGTACTGTGTATCAACGGTAATACCACCTTCGCGAATCAGGTTGGCAGCATCTGCTTCTGCTGAGTTGTCGATGGACAATTCAGCATCGATTACACCACCAGCTGACCGGATAATGTTTTTCACTCGATCGCGGTCGCTCTTACCATCTCCGTCGATATCAAAGTATCCAATCAGAGCGAAGTGTACGCTGATTCCTCGTTGCCAGAGAGGAGAATAAATCTGGTCACCGATCAGAATCGGATCGTTGATGCTATCTTCCACAATTCGACATTCTGCAAAATCACCATCGATGATTTTCAGTACTTCAATTCGTCCTTTGATATCTTCAGGACCACGCATCACACCTAATTGAGTCGTTGGGTAGACGCTGAACGTCGTCAATGGTTTTAAATCGTCAGTACTTCCGATGTTGATCCAAACTGTTCCGGAGGCTTCATTGACCGAAGTGATTTTTCCATCGGGTATTTCGAATCGCTCACTCTTCGGACGAGCTTTGAGCTGGGTGACCAGATTGTTTTCGGCCTGATCGTCGAGACGTTTTTGGGCGTCGGCGATCTGGTTGTCACGGTTGGCGATTTCCTGGTCCTTCGCTGCGAGTGCCTGCGTGTGCTTTTGTTTGGCAGCATCGATTCCTGCCGAGGTAGCTTGACGGTCGGCCCGGAAAGTTGCTAGGTCTTCCACGGCCGTGGTGATTTTTGCTTGTGTGTCGGTGAACTGGGTGGCTGTGTCAGTCCGTTGGCTGTCTCGCAATGCGACCATCTGTTTGTTCAGTGCAGCCACCTGAACCTGCAGTTGTTTTTTCTCGTTGAGAAGTGTTTTGTTGCGATCAGATAGTGCTTTCGCGACGGTGACATAGTTTACATCCGTTCCGGCAGGAACTAACCCGGGATACGATATCTTAAATGCCTCGAAAGCCTGTTCGACGCTTTCCACTTCACCCTTAGCCGAAGTTACATCCTCTTCGTTCTCAGTTTCGTTCCATTCGTCGCGTTCTTCGATCGTTCCGATACCGACCATAGGTTGGATCGTTTGCGAAACGTAGTTGAAATTGGCTGCTTTTGTAAGCGCAACTTTTTCTTTGGCTTCTGCAGCTTTCGTTTTAGTCTTTTCGGCTTCCACGGATTGGAATACCAAAGTTAATGCGATGAGCAATCCGATCGACGTCATGACCGAAAGAATAAAAGCCACCTTAAGAACGGTGCTTTCGTTATTTGATTGTTTTTTTCGTTTAGCCATCTTGCTAATTAACTCCGTGTCCGTTGATTCAGTGCGATAATCGCACTGCCTGACTCAGACACATATTATAGAAAGGATAATGGGCCCAATCCTGTGTTGATATAACAATACTACTTCATTTTGTATCGTCTTTCTAACAGAAGTTCACCCAACCTGTCTGTTCAGCCCCTAAATACTGGTTAACTGGAATATTCGTCAAAGTTTGACATAGACATTTGCTCATCATCGTCCCAGTCAGTTCAGAGGAGAATTGCTCGCGATCCAACTTGCTTGAAACGTTAAAACCAGGTTGAAATCATTGATTCGCATTTCACGACGGCCGTCAATTGGCTATCGATGCGTTACAATCACTAACAAGTGAAACAGGAGGGTTGGAGCCGAAAGGAAGCAATCCTGATGAGGCGAGAGGTGACTTCCCGAGGTCGATCACGCCTTCTATTTATAGAAGCAGATGCAGGAATTGGGAACGAATGGGATCTGAAGAGCGACAGCAGGAATTATTCAGCGAGCCAGAAGAGAAAGTAGACACTTCGGTTAGTCAAGAACCACTGGAATCGAAGGCCTTAGAGGATTCCCTGGTGAGCAATGCCACATCTGACGAAGCGAAACCTGAGGCTGGCGAACCGATCAGTCAGCCTGAAATCCAACAGATTCCGCTTTCTGAATCGGAATGCTACATCATCGATTCCTATGCATTAATCTATCAGCTGTTTTTCGCCTTGCCTCCCATGAGTGGCCCCAGTGGTCAGCCCGTAGGCGCGATACATGGTTATGCCAGAGACTTAATTGAATTGATCGAGAGTAAATCGCCGACACACGTGATTGCTGTATTCGATCCGCCAGGCGAAGTCTTCCGCCATGAGTTCTACCCCCAATATAAAGCCAATCGCGACCCCATGCCGGATGACTTGCGACTTCAGATTCCGAACATCAAAAGGATTCTCGAAGCTATGGGCATTGCCATGTTAGAGGTTCCGAATTACGAAGCCGATGACGTCATGGCCACCGTAGCGCATCAGATTGACCAGGCTGGAGGAAAAGCATTTCTGGTAACAAGCGATAAAGATTGTCGTCAGCTCATTAGTGACAATGTGAAGATGTACAACATCCGTAAGGATGTCATTTTCGACGAACAGGATCTAATGGAGAAGTGGGGTGTTCGTCCTGAACAGGTTGTCGATTTTCAGGCTCTAGTCGGTGATAGCGTGGATAACGTTCCCGGTGTTCAGCAGATTGGCCCGAAGACTGCCACCGCGTTGTTGGCTGAATTCGGTGATTTAGAAGGCGTGTTGGAAAATGCTCACACGGTCAAAGCCAAGAACCGCCGCGAAAACCTCATGAATGGCCGTGATGACGCCATGCTGAGTCGACGTCTGGTTGAATTAGATCGGCATGTGGACGTCGAGATCGACTGGGAATCAGCTCAAATCGGCGGTATGGATTCGGACTCGTTGGAAGAGCTTTGTGACGAGTTTGGTTTCCGACGTTTGAAAGATCGTTTACTCAATGCTGATGTTGAAACAGCTCCGGTCGTTTGGGAATGTGACTATGTGTTGGTGGAGTCGATAGAGCAGCTTCAGAAACTCCTTAGCCAGATCTCGCAGGATGATGTGCTGAGTATTGATACCGAGACGACAAGTGTTCGGGCCAGTGACACTGAACTAGTCGGATACTCGTTCGCCTGGGAAGAAGGCAAGGCATACTATGTCCCGGTCAAGAGTCGCGAAGGTGACCTGCAGTTGGATGCCGACGCCGCGCGAGAAGCTATGAAGACAGTGCTCGAAGATCCTCGGATCAAAAAGGTTGGGCAGAATCTTAAATTTGATATGGTCGTACTACGTAATCATGGAATACGTCTGCAGGGATTGTATTTCGATACTCTAGTGGCTCACTATTTATTACAGCCGGGTGTCCGAAACCATAAGCTGGATACCCTTTCGGCTAAGTACCTTAACCACAAACCAGTTTCCTTTGAAGAACTTTGTGGCAAAGGCAAGAAACAAATCACGATCGACCAGGCCCCACTCGATCAAGTAACGCATTATGCGGCGGAAGATGCTGATGTCGTACTACGATTGGTCAATAAGCTTGAGTCCCAGATCGACGAGAATGACCTGGCCAGCTTACTGCACGACCTCGAAATCCCATTGATCGAAGTATTGGTGGAAATGGAGTCCAACGGGATACGAGTGGATACCGAATTATTGAATTCGATGAGTGAGAAATTTGCAACGCGGCTCGAGGAACTGCGTAGCAGTATCTATGAAGCCGCCGGTACCGAATTCAATATCGATTCACCCAAACAACTCAGTAAAATCTTATTCGAAGATCTGGGCCTGCCAGTTATTAAGAAGACTAAAACCGGAGCCAGTACGGATGCCGAGGTTCTTAATCAGTTGGTGGCAATGGACGTCGGGGCCTTGCCAGGATTTGTACTCGAATATCGACAAATCGCAAAGCTCAAGAGCACGTATGTTGATGCCTTACCAGAGCTGGTCAACCCGGAGACATCGCGTGTCCATTCAGCGTTCAATCAAGATGTGGCAGCGACGGGCCGATTGAGCAGTGCGGATCCTAACCTACAGAATATTCCAATCCGCAGTGCAGAAGGACGACAGATTCGAGCGGCCTTTATACCTCCGGCCAAGGGCTGGAAACTACTCGCTGCCGATTATTCTCAGGTCGAACTTCGTGTCCTCGCACATTTCAGCGGAGACGATACTTTACAGCAGGCCTTTGTTGACGATCAGGATATTCATGCGAAAGTGGCGGCTGAAGTTTACGATGTCGAGCTGGAAGATGTGACCAGCGAAATGCGTAGCAATGCCAAGGCAGTCAATTTTGGAGTTATCTATGGGCAGTCTGCATTTGGATTAGCCAAAAGCCTAGGGATCTCCAAAGCAGAAGCAGCTACATTTATCGATGCTTACTTTGAGCAATATCCGGGAGTCGAGCAATTCATGCTGGACACGCTGGCTGTCGCTCATCGGGAGAAATCTGTCAGTACGATTCAGGGGCGTCGCAGGCCCGTAAACGATGTTCGCAATCCCGATACTCTAAAAGACAAACGTCAACGGAATCTGTCTGAGAGGATTGCGATTAATACTGTAATTCAGGGGTCGGCCGCGGATATCATCAAGATTGCAATGCTCGCCGTGCTGGACCGTCTGGAAAGTGATGGATTTGAGGCGAAACTCTTACTTCAAATCCATGACGAATTGGTGTTCGAAGTTCCAGATCATGAGCTGGAGAAATTACAGGAAATGGTACGTCAGGAAATGGCCGGTGCCGCGGACCTATCTGTGCCACTCAAAGTGGATATCAACGTCGGTGAGACCTGGGCCGAATGTAAATAAATTCTGAAAATCAAACGAATTCAGTAATTGGAAGCGTTTCCTGCGTGTGCCTATAATACTTACGTACCCCTAATAACAGTGGTTTCTCACCTTCATTAGGGGCTCACCAACAAATCTTTTCTTGCACCAACAACCTAAATATCCCCGTTTAACGTTGTTGGCGATTATTCCTACCAAAATCCTTTCCCCATTTGATGCCTAAGCGATTTTTTCGTTGCCCAGGTTGATACCCTCTTTGGTTGCCCAAAGTGTAAGTTACTGCGCAAAGAAAAATGGTTAGTCGTCCTTACAGTCTCCTGATGCCCTTGAACAATCAAAGTCAACAATCCGTCCTTTGCGGCCTTTGCGGTGGAATTGGCAGTGGCAAGAGTTATATTGCCCGTCAGTTTCAAGCCTTGGGGGCGGCCGTATTCGATGCGGATCAGGCAGGGCATTGGGTATTGCGAGAAGATGACGTCAAGAAGGAGCTAGTCAGTCTCTGGGGAACAGGGATCCTGGATGAGCAAGGCGAAGTCAATAGGCAAGCCGTTGCTCAAATTGTCTTCGCTTCCGATTCGCAAGGACAGCAAGCCCGTGAGCAATTGCAAGCGATATCCCACCCTCGTATTCAACAGCAACTTGAGTTGGTACTGACACAAAGTTCCGAAGATGTTGTCGTAGTTGATGCAGCATTGTTGTTCGAGACAGGTTGGAATGTGGTTTGCGATCAAGTTGCTTTCGTTGACTCAAACGAGGAGTTGCGATTGGGTCGCTGTCAGGCTCGAGGTTGGAGTATTGACGAACTACGGAGGCGAGAGGCTAGTCAATGGAGTCTTGAGAGGAAACGCCAACAGGCAGATTTTGTGATTGAGAATCATGGTGACTCGGAAGTTACTCAGCGGCAAGTGCAGAGTGTGTGGCAGTCGTTATCACGCTTGGTTAGGGAGGAAGTGTGAGTTATGGATGATGAATTGGAGCAGGAGTTGGATCAAGAAAGGGCTTCAGATGTTTCTGGTCAGCAGTCTTCCAATGCCATAGAAAGACGCGGTCCGCTAAATCGAGCACGCATTCGTGAGAAAATGAATGCTCTTCACGAATCATCTGTCGAAAAGGATTTTAAGGATACCGATGGTGAGTTTATCAATCGTCAGAGTTCTCATGAGCCACTTTCGCTGGCTGAAAGAATCACACGTGAACTTAGCCGAGGGGAAAAACTGGGGGAGCAGATTGTCGATGTGTCTCAGGAACTAACGGACCTCGGCCAGTTACAAAAAATGACGATGCCTGAGTTGTTACAGGAAGCAGACAAAGCAGGAATCGAAGACGTGACAGGCTTCAAGCGTCAGGAATTGATATTCCTGATTCTAAAAAGCATGGTCAAAACCAGCGGATTGATGTTTGGTGCCGGGACGCTGGAGATTCTCCCTGATGGATTTGGTTTTTTACGGAGTCCGGACTATCACTACCTTTCCTGTCCGGATGATATTTATGTCTCGCCCAGCCAGATACGCCGGTTTAATTTGCAGACCGGTGTGACGGTGGCTGGTCAGATTCGGCCACCCAAAGAGAACGAACGATACTTCGCCTTGTTGCGAGTCGAATCGGTCAACAACCAAGATCCATCCAACAATGTAAATCGAGTTCATTTTGATGACCTGACGCCTTTACATCCTTCCAAGCGTATTATTCTTGAACATGATGCTGCTGAGCATTCGACACGAGTGGTGGATATGGTCACACCAATAGGCTTCGGACAACGTGGTTTGATTGTGAGTCCACCGCGAGCAGGTAAAACCGTGTTGTTGCAACAAATGGCTCGTGCTGTGCTCCACAACTTTCCCGATGCCTACGTCATCATGTTGTTGATTGACGAGCGACCGGAAGAAGTGACAGATATGGAACGCGAAGTCAAAGGGGAAAACTGTGAGGTCATTAGTTCGACCTTTGATGAACCTGCGTCCCGTCATGTCCAAGTCTCAGAGATGGTGATTGAAAAGGCCAAACGCATGGTAGAGTGCGGTCGTGATGTTATCATCTTTCTGGATTCGATTACTCGATTAGCCCGAGCCTGGAATTCCGAGTGTCCGTCGTCCGGTAAAGTACTGACCGGAGGGATCGATGCCAATGCTCTACAATATCCCAAGAGATTTTTTGGCTCGGCACGCTCTGTGGAAGAGGGAGGATCGCTGACCATTATGGCAACAGCCTTGGTGGATACAGGAAGTCGAATGGATGATGTGATCTTCGAAGAATTCAAAGGTACAGGTAATTTGGAAATTGTTCTGAGCCGAAAGATCATGGAGAAGCGAGTATTTCCCACCATTGACATCAACGCGAGTGGGACGCGACGCGAAGAAATTCTTCTGGATCCTGAGGAGTATCGGAGGATTTCGCTGACTCGTCGGGTGCTGGCTGACCTGGAACCTGCTGAAGCCATGGAACTCCTGCTAGGCAAAGTCGCCAAATCGAATTCTAATGCAGAATTCCTGATGAGTATCAATCCGGAAGACTAAGCTGGTTTTTATTGAGGAATGGTTCGAATGCCACGGACTTTTGAAAGTAAGTCAGATAACGTAAACGGGAAATTTGCTGTTGTCGTTTCGCGTTACAACGACAATATCACAGGACGATTGCATGACGGAGCATTGGCGACTTTGACTGCTGCCGGAATTGCCGAAAGTGATATTCAGGTGGCATGGGTACCAGGTGCCTGGGAATTACCTGTGGTCGCCAAACAATTCGCAGCTACCGGCGAATTCGCAGGAATTATTTGTTTGGGGGCTGTTATCAAAGGCGAAACCACTCATGATCTGTACATTAACACGCAGGTAAGCCAAAGTCTGGGAGATTTAAGTCTGGAATATAATTTACCAGTAGGCTTTGGTTTGCTCACATGTCAGTCGATGGAACAGGCAATCAATCGTGCCGGTGGTACGGTTGGTAACAAGGGCGAGGAAGCTGCAACGGCTGTATTGGAAACGCTAAGTGTGATGCGGCAGATTCGACACCTGGACAGCTGATCGCATCCATGATCCGCGTTGTGTCGATGATGAGACCGAAAAACCAAAGAGAATATTCAAGTTATGTTTGACCAAGAAGATGATAACCAGCCATTGACCGGCCGTAGCCTCGCTCGGGAAATTATCGTTCAGGTTCTATTTGAAGATGACCTGAATCCTAACGGCGACCAGCAGTTAGCCGATCAGTTTGTCTCCGACCGTATGCAGGGGAAATCGGTTGGGCTTTCTACCTACACTCGTGAGATGCTGGAGAGTATTCGGCAGTCCAAGTCGCTGGTCGATGCGATTCTTGAAGAGAGTGCAGATAACTGGTCTTTATCAAGAATGGCCCCCACCGATCGGAATATTCTGCGACTAGGCGTTTATGAACTCACTCAAACGGATACACCCGGACAGGTTGTCATTCATGAAGCTGTCGAATTGGCCAAACGGTTTGGTACGCAGGACTCACCTCGTTTTGTCAACGGCGTATTAGATCGAATCTTTGATGCGGAAGAGACCGAAAGTTAACTAACTTCTTCTTCAATTAATCCACTCACGAATGCGTCTGCATCAAACTGAGCTAGATCTTCGGCTTGCTCACCTTGCCCTACAAAGAGAACGGGGATTTCAAACTCCTGACGAATTGGGATGATCACACCCCCTTTGGCCGTACCGTCAAGTTTACTGAGGATAATCCCAGTGCAATTGGCTGCTTCAGAGAAACCTTTCGCCTGACTTACCCCGTTTTGCCCGGCGGTGGCATCCAGCACAAGAAAGACCTCGTGCGGTGCATCTGGAATTTGCTTACTCATAACGCGGAAGATCTTCTCAAGCTGCTTCATGAGATTTGTCTGAGTTTGCAATCTGCCTGCCGTGTCGACAATACAAATGTCGGCATTTTGTTCCAGAGCTGTGGCGACCGTTCGGTGTGCCACACTGGCGGGATCCGAGTTAGCTTCGCCAGTAACAATCTCAGCCCCCAATCGTTCGGACCAAATGATTAATTGTTCCACTGCGGCAGCGCGAAATGTATCGGCCGCGCCCAAGACTACTTTCTTGCCTTGGGACTGAAAGTAGTTGGTGAGTTTTGCAATCGAGGTAGTCTTTCCAGATCCGTTGACGCCCACTACCAAGATGACGGTAGGACCCGAGTCGGCAAAACGAACCGGTTGGGGAGGTTGAGCCAAGATGTCCTTGAGGTGGTTTCGTATCTCAGCTAACGCTTCCTCGAATTCAATCACTCGGCCGGAGAACTTAGATTCGATGTTGTCGCGAATCTCAGCTGCGGGACGAGCTCCCATGTCCGTTTTTACCAAAATCGCAAACAAGCGATTTAGGAATTCCTCATCCACCAACTGCCCTTCGGACTTAAAGATGTCACGGATATCCGTACGTAAGACATCTCGTGTTTTCTTTAGACCCTGTCGCACTCGCGTCCAAAGCGAACCTGAATCTGCGGTCGAGTCGTCCGGCGTTCGTTGCTGAGTCGGTTCAGTCGGAGTTGCTTCACCGTCGTTAGGAGTCGTTTGTTTTTTGGAGCGTCTAAATAGTGCCATCGTCTTATGAGGGGAAGTAGTCTAACCCAGTTAGTGTCGAAGGGAATGACTGAGTCGAATGGGGTTTGGGTTTAAGTATATCAATAACCTACCGCGGGCAAAGGGAGGCAGCGTGTTCAGTTGAGAGCTGCCAAGGCAGGGCATTACCGAACTTATTCAGTCAGAATGTTTGATTGAGTGTAGAAAAGTGCTCCGTTGTCGCCTCGAATTCGAGGAAACTGTGTGAATTATTCCTTAAAATTGCTCCGGAATTGCCCGCAAAGTTTCCCCTGTTTCTCTAGTTTTACAGGGAAACCGTTGAATTGTCTCTCTAACCCGCAAGGTTTAACGCTAGAAACGGAATAATTGTCATTTCAGTGAGAAAGTTATGTTTTTGAGGTTAATGAACTTCATGTAAAACTCCGAAAAAACGGTTGTGTAGCAAAAAGTACATTTTGCCTGTTTGTGTTCACGGAAGGATACCAGGCAATAGTTGTGGGAAATTTAGGCTTAACAAGTTCCACCGAACATGTGAGGCGGGCCAAACCTTTCCTAAGCACTAGTTTTACGGAGGATATTGGGAAATGAAACTTAGCAAGTTTGCTCTAATGGGAGCTTTTGCATTCGCTATTATGAGCGGCAGTGTATCTGCTGATGAATTGCAACAGCCCGTACTCGAGCCAATCGCTTACACCTTACAAGATGCTGCTGACTCACCATCTGATGATGGTACTTGGAGCCTTTTCAAGCGTGACGGCGAAGGCCTTGAAATCTCTGGTTGGACACAAGTCGGTTACCACGACCGCTCCACCGGATTGTTTAACACTGATCCAAAAAAAGTAGGCGTACACCAGGTTTGGTTTGCTTTTGATAAAGCTTCCGACGCTGACGCTGAAGGTTTTGGACTCGGTTACCACTTTGACCTGGTTTATGGTCGTGATGCTGAAAACACCAATGCTTTCGGCAACCCTAATGCAGGGGCGGCCGGCGATTGGGATACCGAAGAAGATGATTGGGCAATGCCTCAGTTGTACTTAACTGGTCACCTCGGCGATTGGGATATTACACTTGGTAAGTTCTACACTTTGGTTGGTTACGAAGTTGTTCAAGCTAATGGGAACTTCTTCTATAGCCACGCTAAAACGATGAACAACAGTGAGCCATTTACTCACACTGGTGTTCTGGCTAGCAAGACGACTGAAACTGGTTTGGATTTGACCGTTGGTTGGACCGCTGGATGGGACACTGGATTTGATTCCAATGGTTCCAACGGAATCATCGCTCTGGGTAAATCTCTTGGCGATAACGTTGGACTAAACTATGTAACCACTTTCGGTGATATCGCTGAAGGTGACAATGGTTACACTCACAGTATCGTGATGGACATCACTCTTGGTGAACGCATGTCTTACGTATTCCAAACGGACTATGTCGATACAACCAATCGCTACGAAATCGGCGTAAACCAGTACGTCTTCTACACTGTTTCTGATGACATCGCTGTTGGTGCTCGACTGGAATGGTGGAGAAATGGTAACAATCTTGGTGCCGATAGTGAATATGCATTCACATCGGGTGTCAACTGGCGACCACCTTCGAGCTTTGACTTGGTCCTACGTCCTGAAATCAGAATTGATTGGGATGACCAAACCCCAGATACTCGAACAGGTTTCGGTATTGACGCTATCTTAAGCTACTAAGCTTTAAGATACTCTCACAACTAAAAGACCATCGGTTTTCACGAACCGGTGGTCTTTTTTTGCGCGCTACTGAAGCAAGGAAGCAAACATTGTGTTTTGGCGAGCCAGGTTGCAAAAAGTTGCAAAATGAATTCCCCCTAGCTAAGGGTACAGGGAATTAAAGGGGAATACTGTTAGTAAAAAGAGATCTGAAATTCCGAGAGTTTGAGGATCTGGGAAAAGCGAGGGAATTATTGGAGTGAGGGGAGATTGCGGACGATTTGAACTGACGAATCTCTGCGTAATCACTTTGGATTCCCCTACCAAACAATTTGATCTGATTGAACGAAACGATGCTTCGACAAAGAAATACTTGTTTACTGGCTCCCCTGTCTCTGACTGTTCTGGGACTACTTAGTCTGCTCGGGACTGGTGGGCAATTGCCCGCTCAGGAGTCTGTGAGTCTGACTGACACTGGAGGATTTGGGCAATCAAAAGAAGTAGACCTAGGGGATGCGGTTGCACTAGAACAACCCGAGTGGTTTAAAAGTGTCACGTTTCAATTGACAGCCCACGAGAATCAGGACGAGGTATCGAATTCTTCAGGTGACCAAAAGGAAGAAACTCAGGCAACCAAGTCTGTTGGAGATGCTGAGATCCTAGGCGATCGTTTTGGGCTGCTCTATCGCCTGAAAAATCGGGAGCGGAGTCAATGGAGCTTAAAACCACGATTTTCTGGCTGGACGTCGATTGGCTATCACGACCAAAACAATGGACTATTTAATAACCACGCTCATGGCGTGAACCTTCACCAGTTATGGATGACCATTGAAAGTGATTCATCGGTCGGGCAGGGTGATGGAGATTCCGATCCAACCATTGGTTATCGTGCCGATGTCGTTTATGGAGTTGACGGCCCTGATACTCAAGCCTTCGGCAATCCTACTGGAACCTGGGACTACCAAAATAATTGGGGAAACGGAAAGAACGGTTGGGCTATGCCTCAGCTTTACCTGCACGGACAGGTTGGCCGATTGAATTACAAATTGGGACATTTTTACACCCCGGTTGGATATGAAACGGTGACGGCGCCGGATAATTTCTTTTATAGTCATGCCCAAACGATGGTTAATAGTGAACCTTTTACTCATACCGGTGTACTTACCGAATTCTCCACGGAAAATGATTCGACCGTCTACCTAGGATGGTCCTTAGGTTGGGATTCAGGGTTTGCTCAGTCAGAAAATGGTAGCAACGGGATTGTCGGAATATCAAAAAACCTAACGGAAGAAATCGCCATGACCTATGTCACCACATTTGGAGACTTAGGATGGCGTGGTGAAGGATACTCTCATAGTATCGTGCTTGATCTCGCTTTGACCGAAAACCTGTCGTACATTCTTCAAAGCGACTATGTAAATACCAGTAGCCTGTTCGATGCAGGCGACGATATTGGATTGAATAACTATTTAATCTACTACGTGGACGATTGTTTAAGTTTGGGAACAAGGTTCGAGTGGTGGAGAGATAACTCAGTCTCCAAAAACTCTTTTACCGTTGGAGCCAATTGGCGACCGGGGAAAGGCTTGTTCTTACTCCGTCCAGAAGTACGTTCAGACTGGATTCCAGCTGAAAATTACTCAGAAACTGCATTCGGCATCGATGCCATCATCGAATTCTAGTACGAGCTTCTCTCGTATTCACTTCGACCTCTATTCTAGGTGCAAAAAAAGTATGCAGGCTGCCTAAATCTTGGACAGGTGGAAAGGGGTTAAATAGTAATCCTAAAAAACCACAGATTTAAAAGCAGTCGATTTAACGCATATTTGGTTGGTTTTTAACCTTTTCTTGTTCGTGACTGGTTTTAAACCACCAAATGGCACGGTCATTGCATATTACTCTTCCCGAGTCCTATCTGCTCTTTTAATGAGCAGGTTGGTAGACAGGTATCCACGGAAGGCGGCTCGACGGAGCCAAGTACCTGTAAACCGACTCAAACCTTAGTAAATGCCAACATTGGCGAAGTTGTTGTGTTGGCCAAATCCACTGGAATCGGGAGTGATTAACGATGTTATCTTTGAGTATTAATCAGAGTTGGCTACGCAAAATCATGTGTATGCTAGCCTTGATGATCGGTACAAGTATTTTTGTGCCAGCAGTTCAGGCTTTTCAGGAAGAAGAGCCTGCTGTTGAAGTTGTGGAAGAAGCGGCTTCAGAGGATGTAGAAGTGCCTGCGGCAGAGGCAGCTGAAAACACGGAAGAAATGGAAGCTGATGCAGCTTCAATAGAAGCGGAGGAACTTCCTTATTACACGAAAGGTGAAGCCGATTATGTGACCAACACACTGTTCATGATGATTTGTGCGGTGTTGGTGATCCTGATGCAACCTGGGTTTGCATTGCTTGAAGTCGGGCTAAATGCCAAGAAGAATACCGTCAATATTTTGTTTAAGAACGTGATGGATCTTTCTGTTGGCGTTCTTCTTTACTATTTCATCGGTTGGGGCATTATGTACCCAGGCGATTTCAATGGCTTTTTTGCTTATGCAGGTCCCGGTGTCGCAGCAGATGCTGCGGATCTGGATTATGGATTCAGTAACTCTGTTGATTTTCTGTTCCAAGTGGCCTTTGCTGCGACAGCTGCAACCATCGTCTCTGGGGCAGTGGCCGGTCGTATGAAATTTGGTGCTTATCTTGCATTCAGTGCTGTGCTGACTGGATTGGTGTATCCAATCAGTGGTGCTTGGAAGTGGGGTGGTGGATTCTTAGCTGAAGCGGGATTCGCTGACTTTGCCGGTTCGGTGGTCGTGCATGCTGTCGGTGGGTTTGCAGGTTTAGCTGGTGCCCTTGTTCTGGGCCCAAGATTGGGACGCTTCAGCGAAGATGGTAAATCTACACCGCTTCCTGGCCACAACATTACTTATGCTGCGATTGGTGTATTTCTACTGTGGGTTGGATGGTACGGATTTAACCCTGGAAGTCAGTTGACATATGGAGGCGTTGCCAATTCTGAAGCGACAACTTATATCGCATTGACTACTACATTAGCCGCAGGTGCGGGTGCAGTTGTTGCCATGCTTGTTGCTTGGGGATTATTCGGTAAACCGGACGTGACTATGGCCCTCAACGGCGTTCTTGCAGGTTTGGTCTCCATCACGGCAAATTGTGATCAGGTATCACCCACGAATGCATTGATAATTGGTGCTATTGGTGGAGTGCTGGTTGTAGCCGGTATTGTTCTTTTGGACAAATTAAAGATTGATGATCCAGTTGGCGCATGGCCCGTACATGGTCTTTGTGGTATCTGGGGGGGGATTGCTACTGGAATTTTCGGTACGGCTTTGCCAGAGGTAGGGGAAGAAGTCCTGTCTCGGGGTGGTTATATCTATGTCCAGTTGTACTCTACCGTCATTATCTGTGCGTGGGCTTTCATAACGATGTTTGCTTTGTTCTACGTACTGAAATCTGTTGGCATGCTACGCGTGTCACGTGAAGAGGAAGAAATGGGACTTGACTTGTCAGAGCACGGAATGCGTGCTTATGGGGATTCACTGTCCTAAACCGAAGCATGACCTGTTGGGACCTGGGGTGATTCAAAACACAAGTAGTTAGTGTTTAACCGCCAGCAGGGACAACATTGGCTCACCTCGAGTTCGAACAGGTTACGGATTGTTCTCGATCCGGGAGGATACCCCAAATGATTCTGGATAAGTAACCGCCTTGCTTATCCAGAATCGGGGTACCACTCTTATGCTTCAAAATTCAAGGAGACCGGTTTCCTAACCCGAAATCGGTCTCCTTTTTTTATTACTCTCTGCCTTGTACAATAGTGGAAACTTCGCCTTACCCACTGCCGAGTCAACACGCTATGAAGCTAATTATTGCGATTATTCAGCCGAGCCGCCTGGAAGATGTCAAAGCCGCGTTGACTGATGTCGAAGTATCGCGTCTGACTGTTATGGACTGCCAGGGATTTGGCCGACAGAAAGGCCAGACTGAGATGTATCGAGGGCGTGAATTATCGGTCAATCTTCTGCGTAAAACCCAGCTTCAGATCGCCGTTAACGATGAATTTGTAGAGCCGACGATTCAGGCTGTGCTTACAGCAGGGCGGTCTGGTGAAACCGGAGCGATCGGTGATGGTAAGATATTCGTGCTCCCGATGGACGACTGCGTACGTATCCGTACTGGTGAACGTGGGCCTGACGCGATTTAATTAATTCTTTCAGCTGATCTCTTATCGGTCTCTCAGCGTTGTTTCTGTCTTACCATTTGGCTAAGGTATTTATCCCGCACCGGTTCTGGCAAGGGGCGATCAAATTCAGGCGGTCGCATGCCACCAAGATCAGTTCCTACTTCTGGAATAGAGTACGGATCAAACAGAGCTGCTCGATATTGTTGCTGTCGAATTTCACCCCGCGGTTTGGATACTTGCTCCTGGACATGCTGGCAGCCGCTCAGGAAGCCGAGCAGTAATAGCACGGAGGATAGTCGTAAGGGGCGTGTCATGCGAACTCGCATTCGTAAAAACCTCGGTTAAGAACCGGGTACCAGATAGATAAAGGCAGAGCGGATTATAATGTTCACAGCATCCTGACGATATACCATTACCGGCTTTATGGCATTCCTTCTGGCGGTGTACATTCCTCGTCGTTCTTAGTTGTTAAACCGCCTTGAATCTGGTCACTTATCCCCGTTTGGCTTCTTGGTTATCCACCGGCTCCATGCTAGGATAAGTCGGAGACCTCGCGAGTGCCTAATGCGTATTCGTTTCCGCTGATTCGGCAGCTTCCTTCCGTATTTATTTGGGGCCTTTTCACAACTGTGAAGTTCTGATCTGGCCGTCTGTTTATTAATCCCGCGTTATGCCAGTGATGGCTTAACTCTTTCCATTTTTTGGAATCAATTATTTTTTAGTTATGGCTAAGAACCCCAAAGAAGATCTATTTGCAGATTCCACGATGACCTTTGGTGAACATCTGGAAGAATTGCGTCAATGTTTGTTTCGCGCAGCGATTGGTCTGGTCGTCGGAGTTGGATTTGGACTCTTTTTGGCAGACGATGTCATCCAGCAGATTCAAGTGCCACTCAAGAAGTCCCTGCGTGGCTATTATCAAATGCAGGCCATGGACAAGATTCAGAATGATGAGCTAGCTAAGGCCGAGCAGGCTGGACTGATTACCGATGAGAATTACGTCTCCAATGATATCGAAGTCGAATTAGACCAACTCATCCTACGACTCAAAGCAGCGGTTCCGAATCAACTGGGTGCCTTAAATTACTCTCCGTACTCTTTCGTGGCAGATGATTTTTATCTGGAAGCCGAAAGTGGCTCGGAGCATCGAAAGTTCTTTCAGCACGTTCAATCTTCGCTGGACGAAGAGTTGCCGTGGGCCACCTTTCTCGTAGGACTTCTTGATGACACTCAGCTTGAACAGTTTAGTAGGGTCGTGAATTCTGTTGATAATCCATACGACGAAGACTTAAGCGATGCAGTCGAATTACTGAACGTTTGGGCCAATGAAGCGAGTGTCTACGACAATCACGAAATTCGCGATCTGGTTAAATCTAATATCGAGGGACCGGACACCTGGTGGACTCAGTTTGATACTAGTACGGACGAAAATCAGGTGGACATCAATGAGGTATTTAGCAATTTAACTGCCAGAATCAACGACCCCAATGATGGTTTGTCGACCGCAGACATGACTCGCCGTATTAACAAGTTTGCTATCTCCAATGCCTTTCCTGACTATCTACGCTCGGCGCGTCCAGCCACGATCACTTTACCGGTCTGGGAGAAAAAGGACATTCGAGTCCAGACGCTTAACGCACATGAAGGATTTATGATTTGGTTAAAAGCAGCCTTCATCGCTGGCTTTGTCATCGGAAGTCCCTGGATTTTTTTCCAATTATGGGCGTTCGTTGCCGCAGGCCTTTATCCCCACGAGCGAAAATACGTCTACATCTACCTGCCTTTTTGTCTGGCCTTGTTCTTTGGAGGTGCCGCCATGGCATTCTTCATCGTGATGGAGCCGGTTCTGGACTTCCTGTTTAGTTACAACCGCATGATGGCCATTGACCCGGATCCACGTATTAGCGAATGGCTGGGATTTGTTATGTTTCTGCCGATTGGGTTCGGAGTTGCCTTCCAGTTACCCTTGGTGATGTTAATGTTGCAACGCATCGGCATGTTTACCACAGCGGCTTATCTTGCCAAATGGCGAGTGGCGATTCTGGTGATTTTTATTATCGCTATGTTCCTTACGCCAGCAGACCCATTAAGTATGCTCTTGCTAGGTGGCCCACTAACGGTTCTCTACTTCCTGGGCATCCTGTTATGTAAATTCATGCCACGTAACAAAAACCCCTACGCTGAAAGTTATGACCCCGTTTAATAGCGGATCCTCTGGTTTCAAAAACTGATTCCAACATGCTGTGAGGTGCTAGAGAATGCCCTGCGGAGTGATTTTATGACCCTTTGGGTTACTTACCTCGCGAGTTTACTCGCTCGTCTTCTAAATTAGAAATCAATCGTCATGAATAGAGAATCTTCTCGAAAGCGAACTCGCGGATTCGATCAACGGCCGGCACGGACATCCAAACGTGCAGCTGGCGGAGACTCTGTGCGGTTACAGAAAGTTCTGGCAGCAGCCGGCTATGGAAGTCGTCGACACTGTGAAGAACTCATCACGGCGGGCCGAGTCCAGATTGATCGACAAGTGGTAACTCAATTGGGCACCAAGGTTGATCCGGAAAATCAGGAAGTCCGAGTGGATGGAGATGTCATTGAACGTCCCACTTTACGATATTACGTTCTGAATAAGCCCCCCGGAGTCCTGTCGACTAATAGCGATCCGGATGGACGAGTCCGAGTGCTCGATCTAATCGGAGACGCGAATCATCTATTCACTATCGGACGATTAGACCGGAGTAGTCAGGGATTGATCATCGTGACGAACGATGGGGAATTGGCTAATAAAATCGCCCATCCGAGCTATCAGGTCAACAAAATCTATACGGTAAGAGTCGCAGGTAATATTCAGCGTGAGCAGCTTGCTGAAATCCGTCAGGGCGTCTATCTATCAGACGGGAAGGCAAATGTAGAGTCGATACGAGTTAAGAAGCGTCACAAACAGACCACCGAACTCGAAATGATCCTGGCCGAAGGTAAGAATCGGGAAATTCGCCGTGTGTTGGCACGCGTAGGCCATAAGGTTCTTCAATTGAAGCGGATTGCCATTGGGCCAGTCCGGTTAGGCGAGCTACCTGAAGGAGCGTATCGGGAATTAACCATTGCCGAAGTCAAAGCCTTGAAGCGTCTCACCGCCGAAAAGACGAAACCGGGAACGCGGCGTAAGTCGGTAAAAAAGAAGACCTCTACTGGAAAAACAACGCGAAAAGGCGTAAAAAAGACTCCGCGTCGACGCGGAGCTAAGTCCGGCGATGCACGTGGGAAGTCCCCAGGCTCGACACGAAAGTCGTCACGAGGGGCTGCTCGGGGTAGTAAGAGCAAATCGTCTACGAAAGGCGGTTCGGCTAAACGCAAGCCAGCCAAAAAACGCACCGTAAGGAAACGTCGCTAATGTCGACCGATCATTGTGAAAATCCTCTGCATGCTGATTACTATGCAGACACTTCAGTACACCACTCCGCAGAAGTCATTGAAAACGTTCAGGTCGCCGAAGGAACCTGGCGAGTTCGATTTCGCTGTCCAGAAATGGCGTCAAAGTGTAAGCCTGGGCAGTTTATTATGCTCAAAATCACTGACCGTGATGATCCATTGATTGGTCGCCCACTGGCTGTCTTTGAAATCACTCCGGACGAACATGGTGTCCCGACCGACTTAGACGCAGTATATCTTGTCAAAGGAAATCTCACCACGCGATTGGTTGATGTGAGGGCAGGGCAAACACTGGACGTCTGGGGGCCGTTGGGTAACGGTTTTCTGCCACAACCAACACGACACCTAATTATGGTCGCAGGAGGTATTGGTCAAACGCCGTTTGTTACTCTGGCTAAAGAGTACCTTGGCTTGGCCAATTATGGACGGGATTGCCCTCAGGCCGACAAGGTAACGCTCTGTTATGGAGCTCGAAACGAGGGGCTGCTGGCAGGCGTCGAGACATTTGAAGCGGTCCCGGGGCTCGATGTTCGACTGTGTACCGATGATGGAAGTCTCGGGCATCATGGACTTGTAACCGATGTATTGAAACAGGTATTAGAGGACGACAAGCAGGCTCATGGTTCCAACGAAGGTGTACGAGTTGTTTGCTGTGGTCCTGAACCGATGATGGAAGCCGTCGCGGCTGTTAGTAAATCCTGGGAGGTTGCGTGTCAGGTTTCACTGGAAACGCCCATGGCCTGTGGTATCGGTATTTGCTTTACCTGTGTTACCAAAGTCTTACAGGATGACGGCTCCTGGGATTACAAGCGAACTTGTGTTGAAGGCCCTGTTTTTGATGCCAGCAAAATAGTTTGGCATTAGATCACTGGCTAACTGGTTGACCGCTTACTCTTTGCGTTTTTGTATTCGTTGGAATCGGACGCGTATAAATAGGCGCATAAAAAAGTCCTACTGGTTTAGAGTAGGACCTCTTTATCTCGATCCGGAGATTGTTGATCTCCGAGGATAGTTTCTCTTTGCGGCTACGCCTTGGCTTTTTGGATTCGAGCCTGAAGACGAGACTTGGTGCGTGCTGCTTTATTGCGATGGATCAGGTTCTTGGCACCAGCTTTATCCAGCTTCTTTTGAGCGGAAACGTAGGCATCGTTGATACTTACCAATGCGGCATCTGTATCGCCACCATCTGCACGAGCAGCCTGATAAGTATCGATCGCTTCATTCACTTTACGAATCGAAGTACGCAGATCACTTCGCTGTCCACGGTTACGTTGACGGCGGGTTTCGTTTTGACGAAGTCGTTTTTTGGCACTGGCAGTATTCGGCATGGTTTTCCTGTTATTTGCAGCCTGCAACTAGTTATTTAGTTTTCTTATTATCCCTCATGGCGCACTTCGCCTAAGTGGGAACTACTTTTATCGCCTAAAAAATAGAGTTTGTCTAGACGCTGATTTGATTAGTTATCGGTAGAAACAACGATTTTTTGGGCCAGATCGTCGCATTTTTGGCATAATGCGGTCTGATTCATCGATGCGGCTAACGTTTTTATCCGTTTTAGGGATCGTTGCATCCCTGATTCGTTTTCCAAACCAGGAAACTGAGCTGATAGCTCCTCATCCACTTCGTCAGGTTGTTTACATTGTGTAAGCAATTCCAGCAATTTGGTGAATGTTCCAAGAGCATCATCAAATCGTCGAATCGCCTGCTGTGACTCGGCTAGCCCCAATTGCAGAGCAATCTCCTCTACGATGGTAAAAGCACAGTGTTCTGCCTCAATCTTTTCAAATTGCTTGATCGCTTCGTACCAGTTTTTTGTTCCAGTCAAACACCAACCGAGTTGAATTTTGGCCTGAGCCTGATTGGGATACTGTTTTGCTTGGTTTTGAAAGTATTCGGTACGAATTCTCCAGACCTCATGCTGTAAATCATCGAGTAGGGAGTCGGAGGCCTGTAGTTCCAGATGAAAATGCAATCGGGATTCCGCCTGTTGCAGCCTTAATTGCAGGCTCCTTTGGGACCAACTATTTGTATTGCCTGTAGCCTGTTGAGCGAGCTGTGCGGCTTCAATGGCCTGCCCATAGAGATTGAGTTCTTCGAGAATTTGGCAAAGTCGCTCCCATGTTGTTTCATGACTTGGGTTTTGCTCTAGTTCCAAACGCATGGAAGCTATTTGCGAGATTAACTCACGCCCTGGGAATTGCTGAGTAATGACACCCGGCAGGGCCCGTAGAATTTGCTGCAGGAGATGGTCATCTGCCGATTTAGCAACATGGAACATATGATCGTTGGCGTCATCAAACCGCCCAGCTTGATAGAAGGCATGAACAATTTGGACATGCACATCGCAAGAGCCAGAAAAGTACTTGAGGGCAAACTCTAGATAGGTCCATTGAGTCTCGACGGCTTCGATACTCTGAGCGGCAAAGGCGAGCTCCAATAATAGTCTTTCATGACGAGCGTTGTGATATAACGCATCTGGCGCCTGTTGCAGGGCTTCGTGCCATTGTTGATTTTCGCAGAGTTGTTCGATGCGGCTAACTAATTTGAGATTGCGTCGTCGTTGACGCCAGCCATGCTTATACAATCCCAACTCATAGCCTTGTTCTAAGGCCTGTAAAAATTCAAAGGTATAGACCGCGCCCATAGGATCGGCTTGCATACATTGGGCAAAGATGCCCAGGGCTCGGTCGTAAGCGGGAGGCTGTTGTTCCAGCCATTGCAATCCTGTCTCAAATTGGTTCTGTAGTTCACGCCGTTGTTGACGAGAAAAACCACGCGCATATTTCTCAACGTCAGATTGCTGATTACTTGCAGATTCAGGAGTGACAGGTTCCAATCGAGTAAGCCTTTCAATTAGGCAATCTTCGGAAGCAAATTGGGATACTTTGACTATGACTCAGGATACATCATCTGACGGATTTGTGTATCTGGTAGGAGCCGGTCCCGGGGATCCTTCTTATATTACGCTACGTGGTGTCCAGTGTTTAAAACAGGCTGATGTGGTGTTATATGATTACCTGGTTAATCCCAGAATATTGCAGCACGTTCGTCCCGGAACGGAATGCTTGTGTATGGGGCGGCATGGTACGGGGAAGATCTGGAAACAGAACGAGATTAACTCAGAATGCATTCGTCTGGCACAGCAGGGACAGCAGGTTGTACGGCTCAAGAGTGGTGATCCCGCCATCTTTGCTCGAGCAGCGGAAGAGGCGTCAGCTTTTGAATCGGCTGGGATCGGATATGAAATCGTACCCGGAATTACAGCAGCCTTAGCGTCGGGGACATGCGCGGGGATCCCTTTAACGCACCGTGATAAGGCCTCTTCAGTAGCGTTAATTACTGGGCATGAACGTGACGGAAAAGGTGAGTCCTCACTGGACTACGACCAGTTAGCTCGTTTCCCCGGAACCTTAGTGTTCTATATGGGCGTAACGTCATCACGTAACTGGACCGGTAAATTGATTGAACATGGTATGTCAGCATCGACTCCGGCTGCTATTATCCGCAAGATTAGTTGCCCGGATCAGATTACAGTAAGATGCACTCTATCGGAAGTTCCGGAATGGTTTGAAGGCGAACATCGTTTACGACCACCGGCCATTGTAATTGTTGGTGCTGTTGTGAGTGACACAAGTTTGAATTCATGGTTTGAGTCGCGCCCACTGTTTGGGCAGCGGGTGTTGGTAACACGTGCAACCACTCAGGCGGAACAGTTTGCAGCTAAACTCAGTGATTTGGGAGCGGAAGTTGTCCTGCAGCCCGCGATTGAAATTGTTGCGCCTTCTGATTTCACTTTGGTGGATCAGGCTATAAAGCAATTGGAGCAGACTGACTGGGTCGTTTTTTCCAGTGGTAACGGAGTCCGTTATTTTTTAGAACGGGTTCTCGAATTAGGTTTGGATGTGAGAGCATTTTCTCAGACACAATTAGCCGCCATCGGTCCCGGAACTGCTGCTATGTTGGAGAACTATCACCTCAAGGCGGATTTGATTCCGGACGAATACCGGGCCGAGTCCATGGTGGCTGCATTGACTCCTCATGTTGAAAATAGACAGGTGCTGTTGATTCGAGCCAATCGAGGTCGTGATGTATTGCCAAATGGGCTTCGGGACGCGGGAGCGGAGGTGGAGGAAACGGTAGTCTATCATAGCCAGGATGTTGATGAGTTATCCGGTTTGACCGAAGAGGCACTCGAGGAAGGGATCGACTGGATAACGTTTACAAGTTCTGCGATCGCAAGGTCTTCGATCAAATTGCTGGGGGATCATGTTCAAAGCATGAAGTCAGCAAGTATCAGTCCGATCACGAGCGAAACCATGCGGGAATTAGGTGTGATGCCGACGGTCGAAGCCTCGTCACATAATCTAGATGGCCTGCTTCAGGCGATCCTTGAATATCGCGATGCCTAGAGCAATATTGCTTTAGGAAGTTGACAGAAAACTTTAATCGACTGAAGTCTGCCTTGATTCCCCGTTGGGATTTTAATGTAGAATGTAAAAATTAGTGTTCCCTCAAACTCATGAGCCCTGATCAGGAGATTATTAGTGACGTTTTCATCTGTTATCAAAGACAGGCGACAAGCATTAAAGTCGATGACTGCGGCAGTGACTTTGCCAGCAGCAAGCCTGGCTCTATGCGGGTCCAATTCAACAGCTCGGGCAGCGAAGATTAGGCCTGAATGGAAAACGAGCATTAAGAAGGGATTGGACTGGGTCGTGCGCAGTCAGTCCTCGTTAGGACATTGGACTGCAGGTACTTACCCCACGGCCATGACGGCATTGGCAGGGACGGCATTAATCTGTTCCGGTTCGACGACAACGCAGGGACCTTATGCCAGAGCGATTCGTAAGAGTGTCGATTACATCACCACCAAATGTCGTAGTAATGGACTGATTGGTGATCCTTTATCAGATAATCGCTATACCTATGGTCATGGTTTTTCGATGTTGTTTCTTTCGCAAGTGCTGGGAGAAGAGGAAGATCTGGAACGCCGTGAAGAGTTGATCGAGATTCTGAAGAAGGCAGTCGAGTTTAGCGCCAATGCTCAAACACCATCCGGCGGTTGGGGATACGTAAGCGCTAAAGATGGTAATAACTTTGATGAAGGATCGACGACGATTACTCAGGTTCAGGGATTGCGGGGATGTAGAAATGCCGGAATACCAGTCCCCAAGCAGGTCATCGATAAAGCCAAGGAATATATCTATAGCTGTAAAAATCCAGACGGGGGAATCTCCTACAGTTCCAGAAACCGAGGGTCTTCCCGTCCTGCCATCACAGCGGCGTCGTTAGCATGTCTATACAATGCGGGTGACTATGACAGTAAGCATGTGCCGGAGATGTTGGCGTATACCAAGAAGAATCTTCATAACATTGGCGGTGGTGCGAGATCCTTTGGACACTGGCATTACACCTATCTTTATTACGCTCAGGTTGTGTACCGACAGGGACAGAAAGAGTGGTCGCCGTTTCGTGATCAACTGTATGGGCGGATTGCCAATGAGCAAGCAGACAATGGAAGTTGGACAGGCAACATCGGTCCCATTTATGTGACAGCCTGTAATCTAATCATGATGCAGCTTGACCATGCATTCTTGCCAATTTATCAGCGGTAAGTAGCCATCAGTGAACAGTCGCATTACGTCCGACTGACGGCGCAAGAAAAAACTGATTGAATCGAGCGAATCCGGTTGAAGATGGGGACGTGTCCAGCACACCAGACAGTTATTCACTCATTAGAATCGATGTGTTGTCTCTGTTCTGGAGTAGCAATAGTAGAGTATCCTGGTCGATAACTGATGGCTGGTCGGTCTTGAAAAGTAATCGTCGGTTGTTGAGTGGTGGCCCGCCGATCAAATCCAATTTGGCGCCCCAACTATTCATTAATGCTTGTTGTATTTTAATTCGTTCTGTCACGGGAGAAACGAATTGGTAGAAATCAATCCCTTCTTGGACCTGCTTATACTCTGGTAGTTTCTGTAGAGATTGCCAGGTGACATAGCGAGTGGCGGCATAGTTGTCGTTAAGTAGTTGTACCATCAGCGGTAAACGCCAATTGGTCGACGAGGTTTCCAGTGTTGGTTCCCAGGTCATATGCCAAGCGGCAAGTGTGCGCTGGACTGCATTGCCCTGGAGAAGCCAGCTCACACTGGCGGCAACATCCTGATGGGGGCTGTTCAATTTGATGGCATCATGACCATACCATTGACTCAACGCATCTGCGGTCCACTGTAACGTCTGATCAAGGTGACACAGATTACAGGCATTGGGTTTTTCGTTTTTCTGTGGCTGACGGTGAATTTGGGGAGAATCAATGCGATGACTGCGGATGCCTCCCATCAGGGCATAGGATGTATGTGGCATATGACAGTTAAAACATTTGCTTCCTTCCGAATCACTTAGGTGATGCGTGTGTGCGGATAGTTCCGTTGTGTATTCCGGTTCTTTATGGCATTGGACACAGGCCTGATTCGAATTGAGTCCAAGCCCCAGTTGATTATCCGGCTCTTCCATAGAATGCAGGCTGTGACAGCTCAGACACGTCATTTCGCCATGGGTGAAACATTCACTTTTGACCAGGCCCTGATATTCCCGCCCTCCGATACGAACTGTGCCATCATTCCAAAACATGTTGTAGTAAACCAAGCTAGGGTCCGTGTCTTCATGGAAGATCATCTGACGATTTTTGATGAGGTCATTGCCCGGTTGGTAATCCAGTCCATCTTCAAGAAACGTCTGAGGGTGATTGGATTCGAAGAGGCTGTGACACTGTCCGCAAACCTGGGCCTGCTTATGTTTATCGAGTCGAAGAGGGTTAATGATCGAAGAATCGGCTTTTCCGGAAAGCTCTACATTGGTGTTGGCCGATAGCAAAGCCTGATGTTTATTGACATGAGATTTTCCGGGCCCGTGGCAGGCTTCACAGGAGATACCATAGTCAGCGATATTCGAATGGAATTCGATATCATATCGATCTTCTTCCGCTTGATAGTGAGGTTGGCCACCGACGGCGTGACAGGCAATACAAGATTGGTTCCACACGGTTGGTGGTCGGCCAAATTGTGGGTCGGCAATGAAAGAGTCTTCATACGGAATCCATTTTTGCTGCTCGATCATGTAAACCCAGGGGAACAGCCACATGGAATTATTATCCAGATCCTCGGCATTGGGTTCGTCATCGGAGTGTTCCCATGACATCCAGAACATATGCATTTTGTGGGAACCGGTAATCATCACGATACGTTTGTCGGCCATCTTGGGATTTGGATGGTCTCGAATTAAATCAGGGCGTTGTCTGAGCTCCCATTTAGGGTCATGAGTTCGAACCCAATATTCTTCGCCTTTGCGATAGATTTTGTAAGTGGTGTTACCCAGTTTCATTTCACGGCCATCAAAGTCGGCTCGGATGGTCTCTGGCGAGGCGATTTGGGTCATGGTGCGATGGTATGAGGAATGCCAGGATTTGTGTTCTTCCTGATGGCACTTCGCACAGACCTGCGCTCCGACATAGTCGTTGTGATCCGTGAGTTTTGGAGTCGCCGTTTGTAGTTGTATGTCATTGGTTGCCTGACGCACGTTGAGTGTTTCAGGCGGTGGTTCGTACTCGGCAAGTTCCGTCTCGTCTGAAGAAAACCAATAAATGGCCGCGGCCGCTCCTACGGCCAGGACTGCGAAGACTGCGATGATGCGAGCTTTCCCCTGATGGCGAATTACCGCAGGTACACATGCCAGCGGCAAAACCAGAGTTGCCAGTAATAAGAACAGTGACTGCTGCACAATAAACTCTGACCTAGAAGGAAACGAATCGGAATAGTTGGTGAACTGCCTACTTACAGTTTCGGTATAGGTATTCGGGGAGCATTAGTGGTATTTGGTCGTGAAGGAGCTCGGTAAACAGGTATTACTTCCAGACCAAAGCCGCGTTTTAACTCTTCGGAAGCCCGTTCAGCCCATGGGGTGCCGGGATGCAATTCGATGACTTTCTCAAATAGTTCCGAAGCTCGGTTAATATAAGGACGGCTAACTTCCTCGGCAGAAAGTTTCAGACGGCCACGGAGATCCCAACGCACCAAACGACGATTTGGAGGCATGACGGGAGGCACCTGCTTGGGGTTTCGGATAAATGTCTCTAACGCGGCACCATATTCATAAACTCTGGCCTGATAGGCGATTAACTGAGCATAGATCAGGTCATAATTTGCCTGCCAACGCGCATTAAGTTCCCCCTTTCGGTATTCGTAGGCTTCTTCGAGTACCGCTTGAGCATTCGCCAGATATGTGAGATAGATTTTTGCTTTTTCCTGTTCCTGTCTTGCACGCTGTAGAAAAGCATCCGGTTGTAGTGGGAATGTCATATCTAATTCAATAATTTCGGCGGTTGCTTCATTGAGTGGATTTAGGTCTACAATGACCTGCCAGATAAAGGAACGCAGGGGATACTCACTTCGCATGGTGAGCTGTTTTTGTCGACTATCTAAATCTGGTAGATATGGCTTCATCGCTTTAAGCTCATAGCGACGTTTATCTGCCTCTCCACCTTCCAGTTTCGTTTCCACGGTTGGAAGCATGAAGAAAATCCCTCCGGATTCCCGAGCAATTCGGCATTGTTCGTAGGGGCCAAAGCCACTGGAAAACGCATCCCGGCGTCGGCGAAAACCGTTGGTCTGCAATTGTTCGACAAAAGCGGTTTCCGGACCACGGTCGATTTGCAGCCAGTGATTTACTCCGGTTTGTGGATGTCTCCAGTTCATATAGGCATGGGGATATCCAAAGACGGCTTCACGTCCTAAGAAGTATGTGCGGCAATTCATTTCCCTAGCTGTTGCTACAGCCATTTCCAGTGTCTGCACGTTGTTATCCGGCTCTCCACTCTCATCGGATACCACAATCAATGCCATTTGCCGTTTGCCGCGGGCTCGATAGGATTCATGGTCATTGATAGCTCGGGTGATTGCCGGGCACATGACTTCATATCCAGACGGATCGATTGGTACTTCGTTGATGGCTCGGCGAATGAGCTCTAAGTCAGACGTTGGCCGTTTCGTATGCTTGAGATAGCCAGAGCCATAGCTGGCGATGGCGGTTAAAAGGTGATCACCTGAGGCAGTATCGGCTAGGCCTAATTCGGAATAGACTTTATTGATTCGTTCACGTATTTCCCGTTGATCATCCCGCATACTGACAGACTGATCAAATAACCATACGACTAGAACATCTCCTTCTTCAAGCATGAAGATGATTTCCTGAGTAATGCGGTCTATGGCCTGTTCCAGATTGTCGACGACTTCCCGTGGATCGCCATAGGAGCCAACTGGAATATCTGTCATCAGGCTGGCCTGAAGGCTTGCAGGAATCGTCAGAGTCGCCGGTTCGATTCCGGTTTCTTGTTCTGGATCCTCGAGCACTTCTGCATCAAAGGTCGGCTCTGAAAACTGGCTAACTCCTTCAGCATTCGGGAGTCCTGCTAATGCCGATGATTGTTGTGTGTTAGACAGATCCTCTGACGGCGTCGTGTCTTCGTCTAACTCCACCGTGATGAGTTCTTCTGGCTTTTCAATCTCCTCGAGTGGAGGTTCTACCACAATAATATTGAATTGCTCCAATATCTCATCGGTGAGAGTGAAAAGTCCCAGCACAATCAGGATGGCTGCATGGACAAATGTGGAGATTCCCAAAGCACCAACGCCAACAATCAGATCCTTAAGGCTCTTGGAATCGTGAATATCTTCCGAGGTGAGTGGAGCCTGCTCCTCAGACAGCGAATCAGCAGCTCCATCTTGGAGATGGTTCGGAATCAAATTGTCAGATAAGCTGGCCATGGTTCTCAGTGACGGAACTCGTTGTTGGATTTACTCACCTTAATACGGTGGCTTTGGTGGTCTGGCTATCTCAATTATAGGTAATAGGCTGGATGCCGTCTTGAGTAATTGCGTTGGATGACGGCTGTTTAATTTTGTGTACACCGTCTGAACGAGTTATCCCGATTAATTCAAGACTCTTAAATGGGACTCGTCATCCAATTGCTGATGTGATTAGAATGAAGTCGACGGGACATTTAGGTAATATCTTACGGTTGTCGCCCCAATGAGGTTTACGTATCGCTGTCGCGGCAGAGCTTTTAAGGATAAATAGGAATAACTACGTTAGTAACCGATGAGTAAGATTGCAGTTTATACCGGATCTTTTGACCCCATTACGTTGGGGCATCTGAACGTGATCGACCGGTCTCGTCAGATGTTCGATACGTTGGTGGTCGGGATCGGCGTCAACGTAGATAAGAAGTCTCTCTTTACACCAGAGGAACGGAAAGACCTAGTCCGCCGAGTAACCTCCCAATGGGAGAATGTGGTTGTTGAAACGTTTGATGGATTGGCTGTTGATTTTGTGAGTGAACAGGAATCCCGAATTATGGTTCGGGGAGTACGACCGCTTACCGACATTGCCGGTGAATTCACCATGATGATGGCCAATCGCCAGCTGGCTCCAGCGATTGAAACGGTTTTTTTAATGGCCGATGAAGAATTCGCTCACGTATCGAGTTCTCTGATCAAACAAATCGCTCAATTCTCGGATGACGATATGCTGGCTCGGTTTGTCCCGCAGGCAATCATACCCGATCTGCGTGCCAGAATGAGTACGTAGCCCGGCTTCTATACAGGTCAGGCAGCTGGAATCTGAAAGCGTTGCTGCGCCTGTTGGTGTCTCAGTAGAGTGGCGGCTGACCGGATCGGCGTAATTTCTATTTTCCCCTTTGTCCTCATGCGGACAAGTGTTCGCAACAGCCCCGCGATTTTTTCTAATGCAACTTTTTGTTGTAACAATGCGTGCACATCGATTTGAATGTGTTGAAATGCCTGCGGTGATTTAAAGTGCATAGCCGACCGAAGAACCAATTCACGTACTGGGTGAGTCAATTGCCGCACCCAATGAAGAGGAGCCGGGACTTCCCAGATTCCATATCTCAAGGAGCGGGGTTCTATCGTTTTCTTTAGAGTGCCAGCGGTATCTTGTCCACAATGATGATTCACCATGGAGATACGATGTTTCACAAGCAGGTTCAAGTTTTGTTCCTGAATGCTTTCAGAAAGGCTTAGCGTGGTGATCCGAATTCCCAGATTCCGTCCCTCTGTCACCCGCTCGCTTAGAGTTTGTGAGAGATTCTGTCGCTGGTCTACACCATGGTTTCCAGTTACAACAATAGAGAATTCCTGAGGTAAGGAGCAATGATCATGGATCTTCAGGACATCATATAATTTGGGGTCGTGAACGAGCCACGTGGCAACGATCTCGTGGTGATCTAATTCACTAGCCAGAAATTCAAGGATCCTGGTGCGGTATCCTTGATGTTCGGGCCTAACCGCCGAGCTGGTAGGGATATTGATTGACAATAGTATTTGAGGAATCATCGTCTTACGGCAAAAACTAAAGAGGAAGGCTAAGGTCTAAACCTGAGTTTTCAGGAGGGACATCAGCTGTATGTTCGGGCTTTAGTCAGGAAGGCGATGGCAAGAGATAGAGAGCCCAATAAAACCAATATCGACTCGGTTTACCCTGAATAGTGAGGGTTGACCCTTCAGGAGGCTGCTCAGCAGGTGGGTATAGGACGTATTGTAGCGGTTATGATGGTTGTGGCGGAGCTGCTAGGCCGTTTACCATACCCTCAGCGGTTTTCTACAGATTGAGAGAGCGAAAGAATTGTTTATAACCAGCGTTGGAAAAACTTATTTCGTACTTCGAATCACGTTAATCAGGCGATCCAGATCATCCTGATTGTTATACGCATGTGGACTTATACGCAGCCGTCCATCTCGATAACTAAGGACGATTCCGGAATCGAGGCACTTTTTACGGAAGGCCCCCAACGCGACTCCTGGAATCGTAAATGAAGTAATTCCACTTTGATGCTCCGGATATTCCGAACCGAAAATTTCAGCCGAAACACTTTGCAGAAGTTGTTGCGTATGTTGAGTGTAATGTAGGACCTGTGTACCGATNCTGGAGCTGTTAAAGCTGGCTCCCAGATCCATCAGCATTTCTAGGCTGGCCCCCAACCCTAGCAGTCCGACCATATTCTGGGTTCCGCCTTCATATCTAGCAGCCTGCGGCCGTGGCTCCCAGTCGATATTATTGAAGTCAAATGGAGAGGCAACAGAATACCATCCAACCATCAGAGGGCGAAGTAATTCCAAATGTTCCTTCCGTAGATAGAACAATCCGGCTCCCTCCGGACCTAGCATCCATTTGTGTCCATCTGCCGCCAGGAAGTCGATTTCCAATTCAGCCACGTTGATCGGAAATACTCCCAATCCCTGAATGGCATCGAGCATTACCAGAATCCCCCTTTGATGAGCTTCCTGGACAATCGTTTGTAGCTGCGATTGGCTGAATCGATAACCACTGGAGAATGACACCCAGCTAATCGAAATGAGACGGGTTGAATGATCACATGATTCGAGTAAACGATCAATCGAAGGTATTCCGTTTTCAACTGTGACCGTTCTGGTTTCTACTCCACGTGATTTAAGGTTCATCCAGGGGTATTGATTAGCGGGAAATTCATTTTCGAAAGTCACAACAGTGTCTCCCTGTTTCCAGGGCATACCTTCGGCTACTAGGCCAATGCCACTTGATGTGTTGGGGACAAATGCTACTTCGTCATGGTGAGCATTGATGAGTCGAGCTGCACGTCGGCGAATCACTTCAACTTGTTTGGCCCATTCAGGCCAGCAGAGATCCCCCTGGCTGGAAGCTTGACTTAACCAAGTGGTTATCGCCTCGTAAGCAGGTTGAGAAATAGGGGAGACGGCGGCATGATCGAAGTAGGCCAGCTTCTTGGCCACGGGCATGAGTGCTCGCATTCTCTGATTGACAGGAGTCTCGATCTTCGACATCGTTTGGCCTAAATTTACTTTGACATAAAGAACGGTTTATGTGACGACTATATTTCTCTTTCCATATGCATCCATCAAAATAATAGACGATAGAATACACAGAATTTCTGAGCGAAAACTACTAAATCTGTGTCGCGTTAATCATTTTTCGTGGATTATACTATNTGCTCATTGCTTTCACTTTGATCATAAAGGAATCTGGTTGAATCGGATTACAGAGTGTTAAAGTTAGCGGAGCAACAGGACTAGGAACAGAACTAGGTGAGGAATTTGAAGAGTGTCTAAAATCATGTGTATCTTTGGATTGTCAGTAGCAGCGTTGCTATTGTTAGTCTTCACACTTGATCTCGCAATTAAAATCCCATTTTCCAGAGCGAGTATGCTGATGGATATTGGCGGACTTGTGGGGGCATTGGGCCTAGGTATCATCAGTTTTACGACTTTGCGTGAACAGTCCTAATCGTCGCCCCCCGCCTGGCCGATTTGGGATAGTCTGGGGCTTCTTCCCCCAAGAGCCGTTATTGTGCTAATGTAACATCCTAGTTATCGGATCTATCTGAATTTAGCATGGGAAGTAAGTTCTCGGTTAAGCTTCAGAGCGTTTGGCGGTAATTTCCACCGCCTTTAATAGACCGCGGGCTTTATTCAGCGTTTCCTGATATTCCATTTCCGGTTGACTGTCCGCCACAATGCCAGCCCCGGCTTGCACATACAGCGTGTCATCTTTAATGACAAATGTNCGCAAGGCGATACAGGTATCCATATTACCTACGTAATCGATGTAGCCGACAGCGCCCGCATAAGGTCCTCGTCGATGCCGCTCCAACTCATCAATCACTTCCATGGCTCTTACTTTGGGAGCTCCGGAAACCGTACCTGCCGGGAGGCATGCAGCCAGGGCATCGAAGGCGTCTTTGTCTTCCCGCAGTTGTCCGGTTACGTTGGAAGTAATATGCATGACATGGCTATAGCGTTCGATGACCATGACATCAGACAATTCAACACTTCGGTATTTGGCGATTCGTCCGACGTCATTTCGGCCTAGATCGACCAACATGACATGTTCGGCTCGTTCTTTAGGATCCGCTAGGAGCTCTTCGGCGAGTTGGTTATCTTCTTGCTCTGTCGTACCACGGGGGCGAGTGCCAGCGAGCGGACGGACTGTCACTTTACCGTCTACAACTCGACACATAATTTCCGGTGAGCTTCCCACCAGTGTTACATCACTAGTCCGCAGGAAGAACATGAATGGACTGGGATTGACCACGCGTAATGAGCGGTACAATTCGACGGGGTCTACCTGTAGATCCAGTTGTAGGCGTTGACTAATGACTACCTGAAAGATGTCTCCGGCCCGAATGTATTCAACACACTTATTTACGGCAGCTTCGAATTCGCTCTTTTCAAAATTCGAAGTATAGGACAAGTCATCGGCACCCCCGGCTGTATCGATATCAGCCATCGACAAGGCGGCAGGTGCGGCTAGTTTCTCGATGAGTTGATCCACTCNTGCAATGGCTTCTGTGTAGGCAGCCTGGGTATCCTGAAATTGGTCGAGTCGCGCCATCACAATGACAAACATCGTTTTATTGACGTTATCAAAAACCACCAGCGAATCATAAAATCCAAAGGTCATATCAGGGATTTGACGGTCGTTTTCCGGTGGGTTGGGGAGGTTTTCAACATATCGGATGACGTCGTAACCTGCGTAGCCGATAGCTCCTCCGTTAAAAGGTGGAAGTTCTTCAAGTTGGGGTGCTTTAAAGGAGTCGACCAACTGTCTTAAATCATCGAGTGGATTGTCAGACGTGCGCCTTTCCGTTTCTCCGTCTCGGGATATCGTCACATCATTTCCGCAGGCGTTGATGATCATAAAAGGATTGACCGCCAAAATGCTGTAACGCCCGANTTTTTCCCCGCCGATAACACTTTCAAACAAGCATGCATCCTGTCCATCGTCNANTTTTTGAAAGGCGGAGACTGGAGTAAGCCCGTCACTCAACATGCGTCGGTAGACCGGCACCAGATCATGGTTGGCTGCTAGCTCTGCAAAAGCTTCAAAGTTTGGCNAATGTGACATAGAACGCAGGATTGATGGAACGATATAATAAAGGTGCTGTCGGGTATTCTTGACAGGGTAGTAAGCATTGATAGAATCCTAACNGTTATTACCACACCANGGGAACAGCGACTGATCATGAACAGTCTCTCTTCCTATTTTGAACAGGTTTTTATTTTGCTGATACTCCCCTAGAGACTGGTTTTTTCTAAAATCCAGTGGCAAATGGAGAGTCGGATTTAAAACTGTGGATGAAGCTAAATGAAATGCCAACATTGCGAAAAGCCAGCGACATTCCATATCACGGAACTGACCGGTGAAGTTCCGGAGGAATTGCACCTCTGCGAAGAATGTGCTCGGACTTACCTCATGCAGGCTGAAGTGAAAGAGGACGATGTACCTTCCATAGCCGGCGCCCTGGCACAACACCTGAAGATAAACGAGGCAGCCGAGCAATTAGCAAAACTGGACCAGCAGGCCTGTCCGTTATGCGGGATTACGTTTTACGAATTTCGTCATGTTGGCAGACTGGGCTGTCCACACGATTACATTTGTTTTGAAGAAGAAATTGATCCGATAATTTCCAATATTCATTCTGCGACCGCGCATGTCGGTAAACAACCTCGAAGTGGAGCAGAAGGAACGGATCAGCGGACAGACCTGATCCGCCTGCGACGTGAAATGGAACAGGCGATTGAAATCGAAGATTATGAAAAAGCCTCGCAACTTCGCGATCAAATCGCCGATTTGGAAGACGAGACGACAGGTTAAGAGTTGAATCATGTTTTTGGATGAATTAACAGGCAGCGGAGGCGAATGGCTCAAAGGGACAGGCCCTGAGTCGGATATCGTTATCAGCTCGCGTATTCGTCTGGCTCGAAATCTTTCTGAATTTCCGTTTGTTCGTAAGTGTTCTGAATCCGATAAAGCATCCATTGAATCCCGAGTTGCTGACTTGATTAATCAGGAATCCAAATGGAGTGATCCGGTCAACTACTTTCGGATCGACGAAATGAACGATCTGGATCGTCAGTTTTTAATTGAGCGTCAGTTGATCAGCCGCGAATTAGCTGAGAGTAATGGAGCACGTAGTGTTCTGATTGATTCAGATGAGAAATTTAGCCTGATGATCAATGAGGAAGACCATTTACGGATTCAGGCCGTCCAGAGTGGACTAGATCTGACTGAAGCCTGGCATCGTATCAATGCGATAGATGATTTTGTCGATTCCTGCCTGACCTATGCCTTCCACCCACGGTTTGGATATTTGACCGCTTGCCCGACCAATGTTGGGACCGGAATGCGAGTCAGTGTCATGCTGCATTTACCTGCATTGGTTATGACTCGGGAATTGGAAAAAGTTTTCCGAAGCCTGCAAAAAATAAATCTCGCCGTACGAGGATTGCATGGAGAGGGATCTGAAGCGATGGGGGACTTCTATCAGATCAGCAATCAAATTACGTTGGGGAAAAGTGAAGTTGAGCTTGTACAACAAGTCAACGAAGTAATACCTGTGATGATCGAATACGAACGGAAAGCACGGGACTTTCTTTTGNGGGAAAGTCGGGATGAACTCAGTGACCGCGTAAGCCGTGCTCATGGAATTCTACAAAACGCGAAAACGATTAGCAGTGAAGAGACGATGCATCTGCTGTCCAGTATTCGTCTGGGAGTCAANCTGGGATTGATCGAAGTGGATATTCCCATGTTGAATCGATTGTTTCTTCAGACTCAGCCTGCTCATCTCCAGAAAATGGTTGGTGGCAAGCTGGATATTGCCGATCGAAATATTCATCGAGCCAAGTATCTAAAGAAGTCCTTCAATCTCGGGGACAACTAATTGCCTTCCGAGCGAGCATCCCATTGATCGGGAGTATCCAGATCGATCAGCGGTGCGTTACTGGGCACTTCAAACGTCCGGCCAAAGTAGAGATCCCAAAGTGTATTGAGACCCTGATCGTCGCGTAGCTGATAAACGCCAGTCACAAATGGCCAGGGGAACAAAGTAGGATGTCCTTTGGCCCCTTCAAAGCAGGGAGCAATAATCGCCGCCGCATCCGGATTATGTTCGGCAATGACCTGATCGATTAGCCAGGGGGATAGGAATGGCATATCCGCGGGGGCTAACAGGAAGGCATCGTTCACACCCATGGGGTAATGTTCAGCCGTATACTGAACGCCGGCAAGAACGGTATCTTTCATTTGAGGCGGAGGAGGGGTGGCAATTGCGACATCGACATCGAACTGGCTGAGATGCTGCTGCAATTCCAAATCGTCTTCACGAGCGACGATCACGACTCGGTTGACTCGACTGGCAAGCCAAGCTTTCAGAACATGATCGATCAGAGGCTCACCGTCAAATAGCTTGAGCAGNTTGGGTTCCCCCATTCTNCGACTTAGTCCGGCTGCAGGTATGATGGCAACAAAGTTCATTCAGGCAACTCGATTCTGTCAGGTCTACCTGGAACGAAACCGTCCCGATTACGATGAGAAACCAACTCGGCACAAATGCTAACAGCAATTTCAGGAACTGTTTGTGAACCTATGTTGACTCCTAGCGGAGCGAATACGTTGTGGAGTGCTTCCTTCCGGATTCCGGAATCCACAAGATCGTCATAGATCAATTTGATTTTGCGTCTTGAACCAATCAGTCCTACATAGCGTGCTCCGCGATCTGCCAGATGATAAAGTGCTCTTTGATCATGATTATGTCCACGTGTAACAATCAGGCAGTAAGTATGAGGAGTGATCTCCAGTGTTGGCAGAATATCTTCCATGTCTCCTGCCAGTCGGAGATGCGCCTGTGGAAACCGTTCAGGGGAAATGATGGACTCCCGATCATCCACGACCACGACTTCAAAGTCCAGGTCTGCCGCCAGATTGGCAACTGCCTGGCCGACGTGTCCGCCTCCTACAATGACGAGACGACATCGTTCCAGCGTGGGGAGGTAGGCGAGTCCCTTCTGGTGGTACGGTCGAGGGCGATCATCCAGCGAGACTAAATGCTCGATTGCCTGAGTCTGGATCGTCTTGTTACTTAAATGTAGTGCGGCTTTCATTTCATGATGCACATCAAACAAAAGCAGAGCGGGGGGCTGCTGACTTTCATCGCCAAATTTAACTACTTCGGTAAATCCGGTCGCCGTCTGCAATAAACTGACCAGATGCTGGATGTAAGCTCTGGAGGTTTCATCCTGAATAGGTTGAATCAGAATTTGCATTCTTCCCCCACAGATCAACCCATCATCCCACCCATAGTCATGATTGAGCTCGAATTTAGCGATAACTGATTGGTTTTCTTCCAGATACGTGAGCGCTGTCCGTTTTACCTCAGCCTCAACACAGCCGCCTCCTAGTGTCCCTGCCTGTGAGCCATCGGGATAGATGAGCATCGTGGCGCCGGGTTTTTGAGGAGTGCTTCCGCGGGTTTCGATGAGTCGACAATACACGGCTTCCTGCTTGGAAGTCACCAGCGTTTCGAGTTGTTGAGCGAGTTCACGCATTGTGTGGTAGGCAACTAGACAGACTAGGCTGGTTGTGTGATGCGAAGATGTCCGTTTTCCACCATGTCCTTCACGCGTTCGCGATAGGCATTCATGTGCGGAGCTACCAGATGGGCTTTCAGGTCATCCAGTGATTCCCATTTTTCGACGATCACAACGACGTCGTCTTCCTGGGGAGCCTGCCGCTCAATGCCTGTTTCTATGTCGACCGTCGGTCCGTATTCGATACACCCCTGTTCCGCCAATACTTCGGGGACGATGCCATTAAATTCGGCGATAAAGTCTTCTCGCCTTCCTGGAGCAATAGTAATAGTACAGATGACGTGAATCATTTATTTTCTCCTCTTAGCTAACAGCAGCTACCATCGGTAGAACAGTAGTTAGCGATTGGTAAATCAGAAGGGTCTGTTGCTGGAGTGGTCTTGCCGTCGGATTCGCGTAAAATCAGGTCCTGCTTGAGAGGTGCGCCTTGGTAAGCCTGCATTTGTCCGGTCGTGATCGCCATCCACTCTCCTCGCCGGAGGACATTGCCGCTGTCATCCACGACTTCTTTCCAGGGCCCACGATAAATAGCAGATTGCCCGGCATCTAAACCCTCTTTCTCGTGGCGGGGTTTCCAGGCTCGGATGGTCATGCTACGAAACTCGATTCCTTCCACAACCTGCCAGGGTTCGGATTGCCAAGCCAGGATTTCAATGTTGCCCAGGCCAGCATCGGCAAATGCCTGGATGAACTGGTGGTCTTCAAAGGCGCCACTGATGCACCCGCTCCACAACGTCGCATCATCCTGTAACGCGACGGGGACAGGTTGGTTGGCAACGATATCACTAATGACCGCGCGGCCGCCAGGCTTAAGCACTCGATGTAATTCACGGAATAACTGGTGACGGTCATCCGGTTGTACGAGGTTAAGGACACAGTTGGAGACAACGACATCCACACTGGCATTCTCAATCATCGGACTGCTTTGTCGCAATTGCTGAGCCTGTTGTTCGGCCTGTAGCCAACTGTTAGCATCGGTTACCGGATGGTCAGTCAACCAAGCTTCGAAATCATCCAGGTTCAGCTGAAGGTCCTGGATTTTGCCTTTATGAAATCTAACATTGTCCCAGCCGATACGTTCGACAATATCTGACTGATACTGACGGGCAAGGGTTAGCATGTCATCGTTCATATCTACTCCGATGACACGCCCGTTCTGCCCAACTACCTGTGAGGCAATATAGCAAATCTTACCTCCACCGGAACCTAGATCGAGTACGTGGTCGCCTTCCTGAACCCACTTGGAGGGATCGCCGCAACCATAGTCGCGGTCAATCAAATCCTGCGGCAGGACTTGAAGCCATTGGGCATCGTAATCAACCGGGCAGCACAAAGCTGTTTCTGCTGCTTGAGAGGCTTGGGAGTACCGTTGAGCAACAGCGCCTTCAATATTGAGATTCGATGTATTCATGGAGCGGACGTCCTAAAAAGAAACCGGTGATTAAGAATCCATTGCAGCCATTAGTTGATCAGCCAATTCGCCGATCTCCGCGAGTACCGCCTCTTCACCCTTTTCATCGACTTCAGCAATTTTACGAACGATCGCTGAACCAACGATAAATCCGTCAGCGACGGGAGACAACATTTTGACATGCTCAGGCTTGCTGATTCCAAACCCGATACAGATAGGAAGATCCGTGCGTTCTTTGAGCCAGCCTACCTGATCAACAACTTCAGGAGGTAATTCCGTTCGTTCACCGGTAATCCCTGTGACAGAGACAAAGTATAAAAATCCAGTGGAGGTCTCACAGATTCGCAAAGCTCGTTCACGTGGTGTTGTCGGAGTTACCAATTGGATCAGGCTGAAGTCTTCACGTTGACAGATTTCTGAAAACGCTGCGGATTCTTCCACAAGCAAGTCCGGAACAATCGCCCCGGCAATGCCCGCTGCTTTGGCACGTGCCACATAATTCTCCAGTCCCTGTCGGTGGATAATGCTGTGGCTCACCATCGAGACTATCGGGGCTGACAAGGCAGCAGTCCATTGCGAAGCCGCTTCCAATATATTTGCGAGTTTTTGTTTTTGATCCAGAACGCGAGTGTAGCTGGCCTGAATTACAGGGCCATCGGCAATCGGATCACTGTAAGGGATGCCAAGTTCGCACAGGCTAGCGCCACGAGCCACAAGTTCCTGAAGGACTTTACCGGTGAATTCCAGATTAGGATCGCCGGCTGTGACGAAAGGTAGGAACGCTTTGCGGCCCTGACTGCGAAGAGTTTCGAAGGTGGTGTCGATTGCTGACATATCTGGGTTTAATCTGAGGTTAATCTGGGGTTGATGTTTGTTGAGGGGGGTATCGCTGAAACGAATTTCGACGAGGTATAGCGGTAAAGGGCCAAGGCTTAACGATTAATAGCCCTCTTGCTTGAGGCGAGCAATTTCGTTGCTGTCTTTATCACCACGACCGGAAAGGCAAACGACGAGGCGTTTACCTGGTCCTAATTCACGTGCACTTTCCATGGCCTTGGCGATGGCGTGTGAACTTTCCAGAGCCGGTAGGATTCCTTCCGTTCTGCTCAGCGTGTCAAAGGCAGCCATGGCTTCTCCATCCTGGCAATGTGTGTAGGTCACTCGGCCAGCGTCTTTCCAGTAACTGTGTTCAGGACCCACGCCAGGATAATCCAGTCCTGCAGAAATAGAATGTACATCACAGGTTTGTCCGTCTTCGTCCTGCATGACATAGCTGTAGCTGCCATGCAGAATACCGTGTTCGCCAAAGGTAAGCGGTGAAGCGTGATCTCCGGGTTGTTCGCTGCGGCCACCTGCTTCCACGCCGAGCAATTCGACCTCAGTGTCGTCGACAAATGGATAAAACATACCTGCTGCATTGCTTCCACCGCCCACACAGGCGACGACGCGATCGGGTAAATCTCCGAAACTATCCAGACTTTGCTGCCTTGCTTCCTGCCCGATGACACTTTGGAAGTCCCGAACGATGACTGGGAATGGGTGAGGACCAACGACCGAGCCGATAATGTAGTGAGTCGTTTCCACACTACTCATCCAGTCTCGCATGGCTTCGTTAATCGCATCACGAAGAGTTCTGGAGCCAGATTCAACAGGTCGGATTTCGGCTCCCAGGAGTTTCATGCTGAAGACGTTAGGAGCCTGACGCCTCACATCTTCGGCACCCATGTACACAATACACTCGAGCCCGAATCGAGCACACGCGGTGGCCGCAGCGACACCATGTTGTCCGGCACCGGTTTCAGCAATGACTCGTTTTTTGCCCATTCGCAGTGTGAGCAGAGCCTGTCCCAGAGTGTTATTGATTTTGTGAGCACCAGTGTGATTGGTGTCTTCCCGCTTTAGCCAAATCTCGGCACCCCCACAGTGCTCGGTCAGTCGTTCGGCAAAGTAGAGTGGGGAAGGGCGTCCGACAAAGGTATTGAACAACTGATTCAGCTGAGCTTGGAATTCGGGATCCTGTTTGGCTTTCTCGTATTCGGCAGCCAATTCGTCTAACGCCCGTGTAAGCGTTTCAGGTACATATCGTCCACCAAATTCACCAAAGCGTCCGGCCGAATTCGGTACAGCTGAAATAGGGTCTGACATATTATTGTTTCGTCTCTGCAATTCGTGGAGATAAGTGATTTCTAGTTGCTTGCAAGTCGCTCAAAATAGCGTGTTTCTGCTATTTAACGATAGAGCAGCTAATATGCTTTTAGTCTATCCGCAATGATTCTTTCCTGTTAGTCCCCGAGTAGGAAAGGTGGGAGGAGAATTAAGCGCGGTTGGTAAACCATACCATCTCTGTTTACCTCCGTTTTTGGCAAGTCTTACAGAAAAAAGTGCTTCGTTGAGCCTGCACAATTCGAGTGATTTTTGTTTGGATACAAAGGGGACAACCCTGACCTTCCTTATCATAAACGCGATGCATATTTTGGTATCCGCCGGGATCGTTTAATGCATTGCGATAAGTACCATCGGAGAGTGTGGATCCTTCGTGTGTAATCGCGGTCTGCAAAATGTCGATGGTGGTTTGTGCAATCAGATTCCATTGTTTGAGTGTGATCCGGTCACATCGTTGTGCTGGATGGATTCCGGCAACATGCAGTATTTCGGAAGCATACAGATTGCCAATCCCGGCGACCTTCTTTTGATCGAGCAAAGCCACTTTAATGGGTCGACGAGCTTTCCCAAAGATGCTTTTGAGAAGTGGACCGGTGACATCGAGTGCATCCGGCCCAAGATTTTCGAGACTGAAGCGATCCTGATATTGTTGCGGATTGAGCAAGTAGATTAAGCCCAATCCACGTCGATCCCAATAAAGTACCTCTTTTTCTCCAAGAGAAAACTCCATCCGGAATCGGACGTGTTCCTGACTTGGGGGATCTGCCACCAGGACGAGTCCGGTCATTCGCGGCTCAAAAAGCAACCGGTCATCATTTTCCATTTGAATGACAACGCGTTTGCCAATACGCCCGACAGCTTTGACTTTTTTACCGGTTAGTCGCCTACGAATGGTAGCCATATTAGGCAGGATGGAGATGGGCTTGCGACTGCAACGTACCTTTTCAACACTTGTGATTTCGGCTCCTTCAATGGCTAGAATACCTCGTCTCATTGTTTCAACTTCGGGTAATTCAGGCATTAGAAAGTTCTCCGCAGAGAGTAAAGCTATCATCTCAAGGGATGTCCTCGGATTTCCCATAATCATGACTTCTTCTTCGTTGCATAGGTACCCCTTGGTGTGAGATAATTAGCAATATCATAAAAATCACACTCGCCGTAACCCAACAAGGTACTTGTTATGAGTTCTATAAATCTAAATCGCCGTAAATTCATGCAGTCGACCGGAGCTGCTTCGATTGTTGCCGGCGCTGCATTGCAGTCTCCTGTATCGGGCAAAGAAACTTCGAAAGGAAACCCAGAGAATATTGTTAAAAGATTGTTCGACACACTCTCAGACAGTCAGAAGAAGGTAGTTGCCTTTGACTGGAATCACATGGATCCTAATCGCGGTCTACTACGTACTCGGATTGCCAACAACTGGCATATCACCAAGCCAACAGTGAATTCGAATTTCTTTAACGATGAACAACGCGATATGATTCGCATGATCTACGAAGGATTACTGGCTCCTGACTGGCATGCTAAGTTCGACAAGCAGCAGGAAGATGATACCGGCGGATTTGGTGAAACGAATAATATCGCCATTTTCGGAGAGCCTGGAAGCGATCAGTTTGAATTCGTGATGACTTCACGTCACCTGACGTTGCGAGCAGACGGAAATACGACAGATCATGTGGCTTTTGGAGGTCCTTTGTTTTACGGTCACGATCCTCACGGAACTTTTAACGAAGAACCTGATCATGATGGCAACGTCTTTTGGGAGCAGGCTGTAGCGGCAAACAATGTCTACAAGTTGCTTGATAAGGAACAACGGCAGGAAGCTGAAGTTGCCAAGACAGCTCGGGAACAGGCTGTTGCTTTCCGTGGTGCCAAGGGTGGTATTCAAGGAATTGCTGTCAAAGACCTTAATGACGCACAGAAGGCGGGCGTGCAAAAAACACTGCAGAGTCTAGTGTCGATGTACCGGAAATCGGATCAGCAGGAAGCATTAGAGTGCCTGCAGAAGCAGGGTGGTCTGGATGCATGTCACCTAGCGTTCTACACCGACAATGACATTGGTAAAGACAAAGTCTGGGATAACTGGCGTCTGGAAGGACCGGCATTTGTTTGGCACTTCCGTGGTGCTCCTCATGTCCACGTATGGGTTAATATTGCAGACTCTCCTTCAGTTGAGCTCAACGCTTAAGATTGATTCTCAGCTGAACTAGCGGCGAAAACAAAAGACCGCTGCGATCCGATTTGGTTCGCAGCGGTCTTTTTCGTTGTACCAAAAAACTCAGACGGTTGAACGTCAGGGTTTTGGTTATTGGATTGTCAGCCGGTTGGCTTACTTCTCAACAACATAGGCCTTTTTGATGTAATCCATGTTAGGGAATTCCTTTTTCAGGTATTCGTTCCCATCCGATTGGATTAGCCCCTGATTGGGATTCTGCCCGTATTCGTCGTTTATCTTTTCAATGTGCTCCATCCCTTTATTCACTCGGCCAAATGCAGCAAATCCCATCGCATTGAGATTGTTGTTGTCATCCAGATTGATGAACAACTGAGTGGTTCGGGTGTTGGGCCCGGCCGTGGCAAAACAGATCGTCCCTTTGAGATTCTTGAACAAAACAGGGTCGTCTTGAATGGGGGCTTCTTTCCATTGCTTTTGTACTTCGGGATCACCATTGATGCCGAACTGAACGACAAAACCAGGGACCACTCGGAAGAACCGACACTCGTCATAGAAGCCAGATTTAACTAGTTTGTAGAACTGGTCCACACCGATCGGAGCGAGCTTTCGAGCTACTTCCAGCTCCACTTCTCCATCGTTAGAGAGTTCAAAAATGACTTTGAACCGCTTGGGTGCCTGTTCTGCCTTTTCTTCTGCTTGAGCTTCTTCGTCCTGAGCCATTAGGGCTGTCGTGGAAAGCAGTAGCACTGCCATTATGGAGAGTATCGATTTCATAAGTGTTGCACCTCAGGTTGAGTTACTTAGGCTTTTCAATTTGTTCCAACAGTTTTTCACGTAGCGTGTCGAACTGTTCTTTTGATTCTATCTTATTACCATTTCTGTCGGTTACATAGAAGACGTCGACCACCTGATCGATATATGTTCCAATTTTTGCCACATGGACATCGAGCTCCAGATCAAACAGCACTTTGGTGATGTTATAGAGTAATCCCAATCGGTCGTAAGCGAAGACCGTGATAATCGTATGACTTTCTGCAGATTTATTGTCGATGCCGACGCGGGATGGCAGAGGGTTGAGATCGCTGGCAGTCTTCTCAGAGGACGCAGACCAAATCTGGCGGAAATTGGGTTTGATATCTTCCTTCAATTCGACCGCCTGTTTTAGTTTTTGCTGAATCAGGCTGAGTCGATCTTCGCTGGGAGCATTTGCGTGATCGAGGTCGTTGACAAAAAAACGATCCAATACGAGGTCGTTATTAAGCGTGAATATTTCCGCTCCCAAAATGGAATTTCGTTGACTCGACAGGACGCCGGTTATGCGATGGAAGCAACCGTCGAGTGTTTCCTGTTTCGCTCCGATGGCATATTCGGTCGCATTCCGTTCCGGTACATACCGTGCCCAGGTTACGACTTCTCCCGGAGACAGTGGAGCCAGTGCCTGTAAAAAATCGGCTGTCCGTTGCAAGTGCTCATCATCGAGTAAGGCAGGAGGGAGTTTGACCAGATATGGTTCCCATGAAATGTCTGTCTGGGGAAGCAATTTACCTAGCTTTTCTTGTTGCGTTTTAAGCCATTCTTTGGCAAATTTCGCCTGAGACTCGCCGGAAAGGTGAATACGCGCTTTGAGATAGAGTTCGGTAATCAGGTCCTTTTTCCACTTATTTAGCACTCCCGGCCCGACGGCAGCCAGATCGGCACATGTGAGTACGAACAGCATCTGGAGTTGTTCTAGACTACGCGCTTCCGCAGCAAACCGGATGATGACATTTTCATCGTGCAAGTCCTGGCGGAATGCGGTGTGAGCCATGAGCAAGTGCTTATGAACCAAGTGCATTAAAACATCGGTATTATGTTCAGTCAGGCCAAATCGTTCCGCTGTTTTTTCGGCGATTTGCATACCAACTTCACTATGATCCTCGGGAAATCCTTTGCCCAAATCGTGTAGTAACAGCGCCAAATGGAGGATCGTTTTGTTTTCTAGTTCTCTGTAGACATTGCCTAGAACAGTCGGTTCACCGTAAAAGTCGGTGGCTTTCTTGACGGCACGCATTGAGTGTTCGTCGACCGTGTATTTATGGTAATCATTAAACTGCAGTAGATTTCGAGCATGTTTGACGGCCGGTACGATCTTCTCCAAAACTCTCATTTGGTGCAGTTTGCGTAGCTGTTCTCCTAATCGTACAGGGCGTCCCAGGAGTGCGAGGAATTGCTGAGTAACCTGGTCGGTTAATTCCACTTCTTCCATTTCCATCATGGCTTCTCTTACCGCCGTCCAGGTACGATGGTCAATACGCCGATTCCTGCGACTTGCTAATTCCATGAGGTGCAACACATCACTCACATTTGACTTAATACGGTCTAGTTGTTTAGGCAACACGCCGATCGAATAGGGGCCGATACGAAACTTCCCATCCAGTTTTCGTACGAAGCCGGGGATAGACATTTTGGAACTCCAGCCTTCCGGTCGACTGGATTGAGTAAAGTGGGTTACGGTGTAACGCACCTGACTGATGTGCTCGAAATAGTGTTGCATGAACTGTTCAACACCCAGAGATTCGGGAGAGTCTTCGTATTCAAGTTCTTTGGCAATCCTTACCTGCTCGAAGCGATTGAGAACATCCTGTGATTTTCCGGCCTGAAAGTGAAGTTCATTTCGGATTTGCAATAGAAAGTCCCGGGCATTTCGTAACGTTCGGTAATCTTCCNNAGTCATGGCACCAAGTCGATGGAGAGTAACNGGTTCAGCCTCGCCATGAACCAGAAATCCAATCCAACGNACAAATTGCAAATCCCGGAGNGTNCCTCGGGATCGTTTGATGTTCGGCTTNAGCAAATGCACCGTGTCNCCGTACTGCAGTCGTTCTTCATGACGAGCGGNATAAACCAGCTTGATCAGTGATTTCCAATTGTTGCGACTTCGTCTGCGGAAACGCGAAAAGAAGTCATTGAATAGGTCTTGATTACCTTGTAACAAACGGGATTCGACAAGCGAAGTGAAAATCTTGGCGTCTTTAAGTCCTAGAGAAGAAGCTTCTTTGACCGTCCGCGTCGCAAATCCCAATTGAAGTCCGACGTCGTAGATGTTTTGGCTTAATTCACGGGCCAGTTCCGGAACTAAAGGAGCATCGGATTGAGAGCACAATAACATCAGATCGATATCTGAATATGGAGCAACATCGCGTCGTCCATAACCGCCGTGGGCGACTACGGCGGTAACTTGCTCGAGTTGCTGCCGCTCGGACTCCGATGAAGTGACCTGGTCAAACGCGAGATTGACCAGGTTGAGTACAATGTCGTCAAAGAGATCCGAAATCCCTGTGCAAACCTGAATTCCCGGAGATCCGCTTTGGTGCTGTTGCTTGAGTCGTTCCCGGCCAGATTCCAGTTGCTCGCGCGAGTCCACAATAGCCTGATTGAAACTTGGGACGTTAGACATGCTGAGCCATTAGCGAAAATTCGAGGGGGGAGTGATGGATGATGCATCCAAGCTGAAACGACATGAAACTAGATTGCTTCTTCGCCCATTTCACCGGTGCGGATTCGAATGGCATTTTGTAAGTCGGTGATGAATATTTTACCATCGCCGATGTCACCGGTTTGTGCATTTTGGAGCAGGATATCGATCACCTGTTGCAGTGTTTCATCCGTACAGACGATCTCTAGTTTTACTTTAGGCACAAAATCAATGGCATACTCCGTACCTCGGTACATTTCGGTGTGCCCCTTCTGACGCCCGAAGCCGCGAACTTCAGAAACCGTCATCCCGTGGATCTCTTGTTCGACCAGGGAATTCTTTACGTCTTCGAGTTTGAAGTGCCGAATGATAGCTTCTACTTTTTTCATGGTCAGACCTGTGGTCAAATTAAAGACTAAGAACGATTTTGCTTGGTTGAACAGAAGAGGTGCCCACGGTTTTAATGCCGTGAGGTTCACACTCCTAATTTTATCCAATCGTAAATTGATGATAAAGTCAGATTCAATCGGTAAACTTAGAACCGACTAATTATTCATGCTTCTCTGAAAGAATATTCATGGTTTCTGTCATCCGAAACACCATCTGCTGGATATTACTTGGTGGTTTGGCCTTTGGTCTGGGAGGCTGTGCCAAAGAACCGGAAAAGGTAGCCTGGCCTAAAGTGGAATGGAAAGGCCAGCAGGATGAGGTCCTGGTGCGTAGCAGTTATGAAGTCCTGCTACAGGGGAAGAAAGTAGGCTACATGCTGCTAGATGCTAAATTGGATGCTAAAGCACAGGAAGTGTATGGGATTTGGTTTACGGCGATGAAATACAAACGTGGCAATGACATTGTGTCGAATCTGCTCGATGTACATTTTGTCGAAACACCTGAAGGAGTTTTGAAGAGCATTACGGTGGATGGAAATTCATCGCCGACTGAACAGCCAGCGTCCACTCTGGCGACGGTTGCCGGGGATACGTTAGAGGCACGAGTGGAAACGGCGGAATCTGAATCCGATTCACGCAAGCCTTGGCCACAGGACGTACTCGGACCGCTGGCAATTGATCTGTCACTGATCAGGCGACCAATGAAGCCAGGGGAGACCAGATCTTTTTCTAATGTGGAACCCAATTCTCTCTCTGTCTATCAACAAAAACTTACCGCATTCGACTACGAAGATTATCAGGGACAGTCTTTACTTAAGATTTCAGTTGTTAGTACTCAAGGTGATCTTTCAATGGAAGGTAATCTCTGGGTGAATCAAGATGGAGTGATAGTTCGGGCAACCTATCCGCAAATGGGAATGGAAGTTGTTCTCACAGAACGGATGAAGGCAACGCTACTCGATAAAAATGCAAATGGAGTGGAGTTGGATTTGAATGAAGAAACTTCGGTGGAAATCCAGGGGATTTACAATCAGGAAGCCAATACTCAATTTTTGATTTTGACATCCACATTGACCGATCTTAACGGTCTGTTTTCACCCAGTACTCATCAACAGATTAAAAAGAGTTCGGAGAATGAAGTCGTCATTCTTACCAGAGATTTACCGCAGACGATGGCAGCGGAGCAGGAAGATTTACTGAAGACCTATCTCGGTAGCTCCTCATTGATTCAGGCAGAGCATCAAGCAATTCGGGATCAAGTTCAGTCACTCGTAGAGAAGCTGGAGAATGATCAGGAGAAATTGAAGGCGATTCATACCTTCGTTTCTCAACATATGGTGAACAAGAATTATTCCAAAGCCATGGCATCGGCGTTGGATGCCTTCCAGAGTCAAGAAGGGGATTGTACAGAACACGCTTGTTTATTCGCTGCGATGGCCAGAGCGGCAGGGATTCCAACCCGTATGGCAGCTGGGTTGGTGGCCATTCCTGAAGACGCCTCAGCGAGGGTTTGGTATCATATGTGGAACGAATCTTATTTGAACGGACAGTGGGTTTCTGTTGATGCCACCAGAACGCCAGGGGAAGAGAAATGGTCTCGCTACATAAAAATCTCAGATACCGCATTGTCCAACGAAGATGACCGGCAATATGCTCTAAAAGCCCTTCTTTTACTTGGTGATTTACAGGTTTATAGCAAGCAAGGCTAAGCCATCCTAATCGAGTTAAGAGCGTAATTCTTTGCCAGCGCGGCTGTTTTTCCTGGATTCTTATCTGCAATTTCATGCATGCGGGATTAGGTAACCTACCTTTGGATAGTTACCAACACCTGTATCGGCTTTGGTTGTTTATTCCCCGTCGTTCCGCATGATTAATAAAGCAGGAAATCCATGAATCCGTCACCATTTTTCGAATCCAATGAAGCAAATTCGTTGACGCAGGAATCAGGGTGGCATGCTCAGAACACGGTAGACCGGCAATTATTCGAAGCAAAAATGGCATCCACCGAAGCGTTGTTTGCTGTTGATTCTGTTGGAGCCTTTGAGTTTACCGATGCCGTACGGCCGGGGAAACATTCGACGATTCCTTTACAGCAAGGGTACCGTCGCGAATTGTTTCGTTCGCGGTCTCGCAATATGGAATTACCGATGATTCTGGCGGCGGCGACCAAAGAGGTGCTCTTTGACCTGTTTTTAGATCTGATGAATCCGCTAGGGAAACTAGTCGACTGTGTGCTTGAAACAAGTCATTCGCACGGCGATGGCTCGCATGAAGATCTCTATCGAGAAAAAATTGACCTGCCCGTACTGATGAGTACGTTGTGTGATTATGAATCGTTACTTCTAAATGACGGTTGTACCGGGGTGGCAGTGGTTAATCCCGCAAAACAACTGGAAGTGCAATTGGACGAGCACAAAATGCTGATGATTTACGCCGAGGATCTAAAACCATTCGAACGCATTTTGTTCGAATATGATGTGTGGCCAATGGAGAACATGCGGTTCATTACAGAAGAAGATCATGTTCACTCCTCACGCCCTGTTTATCAAAAACTATTTGATCAGCTCAGTTTTCGATTGGGGATGGATATTTAGTTCCATCGTCTGAGGAGATTGAGTACTTCCAGATATTCGAATCCGTCTTATGCTCTGCTCTTATTCTGCCGCTTTGCCATCGTTTGCGGCCGCTCCCAGCCACGGCGTCTCTTCCATTGCCTGTTTTACATTGATTGTTCGTGCCGCGACAAAAAGATAGTCGCTTAGTCGATTTAGGTAGACCAGAGCCGTGTTGAATTTAGGTTTGTTATTTCGATGCAGCGTGACGACCTCTCGTTCTGCTCGTCGGCAAATTGCTCGGGCCATGTGCATCTGAGCGGCGCAAGGGTGTCCTCCAGGAAGGATGAATTGCCGCAAAGCGGGAAGTTCACGATCAAGATTATCAATTTGATTTTCCAGCCAGATGATTTCACTCTCCGGTAGGTCGACGCCTGGGTCATAATCCGGTCGGGCAGCGAGCACGGCACCGAGATCAAATAGGCGAGACTGGACTTGCTTCAGTACTTTCTCGATTTCCAGGGGAATTTCAGACGCGAGGAGAAGTCCCAGAGCAGCATTGAGTTCATCCACTGAGCCGACCGCATGCATCGTCGGGCTGTCTTTTTCTGTGCGACCTCCACCTGCAAGCCCGGTGTCTCCGGTATCGCCAGTCCGTGTATAGATCTTCATGAATGGGCTGCTTTCCAATGAGGTGAACTGAAGTTATATGCAACTCCTAAGACTATTCTCTCATTGATTATAGTCAACTGTTTGTTACATTGGGATTGATTGAGAACCGGTAAACGAAACGTTTATTTTACCGATTACGGTATGAGCTTGAGCGATAGGATAGAACGAGAATGAGACGGAATTTGTCCCTCTGGTCGAAGGTGTGTTGTGTTGGGGTTTTCACGTTTGTTGCTATGCAATCACTTTGTGGACAGGATGCTCCGGTTAGTGAATTGGAGTCAGTGTATCTCAAGAATGTACGTCAGGTGACGTCTTCTTTTGTAAAAGCTGGTGAAGGATATTTCTCGCCGGATGGAACCAAGATCGTTTATCAGGCAATCACTAAAGACTATCCGTTTTATCAAATCTACACTCAGCCATTGACCGGCGGTCGCCCGCGGTTGGTAAGTACTGGGCGTGGGCGAACAACCTGTAGCTATTTCTCTGTCGATGGGAAACACATTCTGTTTGCTTCAAGTCACCTCGATCCTGAAATGACTGCGACAGAAGAGGCTGAGATAAAACAGCAAGAAGAAGATCAGAAAAATGGAGTAAGACGCCGATACTCATGGCCATTTGATCCTAATACCGAAATGTTTGTTGCGACGCCAAAAGGAAAAATCGTCAAGCGACTTACTAACGTAGAAGGATACGATGCGGAGGGAGCTTACTCCGGGGATGGCAAACTCATCGCGTTTTGTAGCACGCGTGACGGAGACCCGGACCTTTACGTAATGAACGCAGATGGAAGTAATGTTCGCCAGTTGACCAACGCTAAAGGGTACGATGGTGGACCGTTTATTTCTCCCGATGGTAAGTGGATCATTTTTCGGAGCGATCGAAAAGAAGAACACATGCTGCAAATCTACGTCATTGGGATCGATGGGAAAAACGAAGTTGCGCTGACTGACACGACCGGAGTTAACTGGGGGCCATACTGGCATCCCTCCAAACCATACATCATCTGGTCGGGTGCGGATCACTCGACCGGAGGACGTCCGAATTACGACCTCTGGCTTGCTAAGTATTCGATTTCCGACAAAGGTCAGTTTTCAATCGGCGAGTCAGTGCGAGTGACGGATAATGTGAGTGCTGATGTGCTCCCTGTATTCTCGCCTGATGGTAAGCAGTTAATGTGGACAAGTACACGAACCGACACGCATACCAGCCAGCTTTTTATTGCGGACTTCATCTTGCCGAAAAAGTAATCGGAACCAACTACAACGGATAGATACCTATGCCGGCTACTCAGGAAAAACAACCCATTTCCTGTGGGATTCTGTTATTCAGGAAACATCGCGGAAGAAAGCAGTTTCTACTGATGGAGCATGCGCGGCGATGGGATTTACCCAAGGGGCATTTGGATCCAGGTGAGACGGAACTGGAGTGCGCGTTACGGGAATTTGAAGAAGAGACTGGGATCGATCGTTCCCAAATTAAGCTCGACGAGGAATTCCTGTACGAAGGCTCCTATCTGGTCAAAAACTGGAAAGGCCGTGGTAACGTAGACAAGCGACTGGTCATATTTCTTGCCAAGCTAAGGAGCAGCAGTTCAGCTAAAGTCGTTCCCACCGAGCATATTGGTTACCAGTGGGTGGATTGGGATCCGCCTCACGATATTCAGGAAAAGACGATCAACCCGTTACTTGAACAGGTTGCAGCCTTTAAGCGTCGGAAAAAAAACAAAAAGCGTGGCGATAAGAAAAAATCCGGCTGGCTTTAGGCCACAGCTAAGTGATCCTCATCCGGGGCGATTGGAAGTTGGATGATGAATTGCGTTCCGATGCCCACAGTGCTCTCGATTTTCAGGCGTCCCTGATGAGCATCAATGATATTGAGGCAGGAGCTTAGTCCGAGTCCCGTGCCGCCTTTGCCGCTGTCGTCAGGCCCTGCTTTCGTGCTGTAGAAAGGATCAAAAATCCGAGGCAGTTCTTCCTGAGGAATCCCGCATCCGGAATCACGAACCGTCAGTACGTTCATGTTTTCATCGGCCTGATACTCGAGTTTAACCCAGATCGTTCCACCGGCATCCATCGCTTGCCGGGCATTGGTTAGCAAGTTGAGCAGGACCTGTTGAATCTGGTTCCCGTTGCATTGAGTTTCAGGCACATCCATCAATTCAATTTCCATTGAAATGCGGTACTTGCTCATTTCTCGTTCAAGCAAAACAAGTGCATCCTCAATGACTTTTCCCAAATCAGTGGGTTCGATGATATCCGAGCGATTTCGCGCCATGCCTAAAACGGCATTGGTGATTTTGGCTGCTCGTTGACTGGCAGCTAGGATTTTGTCAAAGGCTTTGTCTCTGGTTTGATCATCCTTGTGACGCATGCCCATTTTGGCGTAGTTAAGTACGGTCATGAGGATGTTGTTAAATTCGTGAGTTGTCGTTCCGACTAATTCGCCGAGTGCGGTTAGCTTTTGAGTTTCTGCCAATTGCTTCTTTAAGATGTCCAACTGTGTGTTCAACTCGTCCACCAGAGGCTGATCCTGAGCCACAGGGACAGACTCTGCGCAGTCCAGACTTTGTCCATCGTTGTGTGGAATTTCGCTGGACAAAAAGTCAGTCTCGTTGTGTTCCGAAGAATCCATGATGTCACCCGCTTAGATTGATTGGTTTGAGTGGCTTGCCCAAGTCGTGGCGTTAAACTTTACCAGTGTTACCTGGCTTGTGTTGTTTTTGTGGTTTGCCTGACCGCTTGGCGTTGCCTGTAAACAAACAATGCTGCCACAAGCCACTCCTCTCTTTAAATCGACCTATTGGTCTGGGTAACAACAGGCCTAGACTTTATAATTCCCCCCGCAGTTGGTATTTGGAGTTAAAGTTTGCCGTATTGGAAAGACAGGCAAACCCCCTCCCCTCATGAATTGAGAGTGGTTTGATGGAAATCAGTCAGATGTTGGACCTGGCAAAGCAAACAGCGAAGGACTTGGGCTTTCAGATCCGGCAGGACTTACTGGAAGGGCAACGAGGTGGAGTCTGTGAATTTGGGGGGAAGAAGTGGATTATTCTGGATGTGGGCCAGAATTCACTCGAACAGCTTCACGTGATCGGAAATGCGTTATCGCTACTTGAAAAACTCGATCAGACAGAAATCCCTGTCGTCTTAAGGGAAGTTTGGAAACCCTATGTGACCCAAGCCGGCTAGACAGATTAGAACGGCCGTGGGCTAATTCCCGAGCCCGAGGTTGGAATTGCCTAGCGACGGAAATTGAATAGGTCCTAGTGGGTTCAGACCGGATGAATCCTTCGGTGGACCTTCTGTCGGAATTTGAAGGTCAGCCATACGTTCTTGTAAATCACGCAAGATTGCTTGTTCCAAGGCACTATCTCGTCCGGCAGGAATCCATCCTAGTGTTTCGGTCCTCAACGCGCCAAAGTCACGAGGACGTGAGTGAGAGGCACTGTGCCGTAACGTGGCACCTCCCACCGTGGCATGTTCCGGTTGAGCCAGATCTTCCTGAAGCTTATGGACTATGACTTCGAGCCGAAAACCGTCCCGGGACGGACGAACATGGACTTCGGCTTGTCGGCGAATTGTCTGTAGCGTGGCGTGTAGTTGATCAAAGCCAGGAGCATTATCCTTTCGCCAAGGTTCAAACATGGTGGCGGCATCGGCATGAGCTGTCTGGAGATATCCTTCGGTAAGAGTATTTCCAACTAGCTGAATCTGCTCTTCATGGCGTATGACGAAGTAATCTTCCATGGTGTCGACAAGAATGTTCCAAAGGAGGTTACGATCTCGTACCGGAACCAACATTGGATTTTCCAATTTCGACAATTCGGACTCTTCGCGAAGATAGTTCTCCTCTATTTCAGGACCGTCATTACCCCAATTCCAAACACGTGAGCTAATGCAGCCGGGTAACAAAAGACCGGCACCTAGGCATAGCAAAATGCAAATTTTGATTTGGAATCGGCGCATGGGGTGAAATACGTCTCGTGGTGAATGGGGGCGAATGGGAAGTTTGTCAAATTGGACGATTTGAAGCAAGACCGACGAGTGTGGGAATACTTGGTAAATTATTCCCGCCCGATGGGAACTTCTATAGTAGTTGCGTAGTCAAAGGTACTAATTAGGCGATTAGTCAGTCGAAAGTCACCACTCGGATCTTTCGACGATAAATGTATCTGACTGTGGAAACAGTGCTCTGCGAGGGAACTAAAATGAAAAATCCTGTACAGATTCCATTACACAACTTTCACTGGCTTGCTCTTCGATTGTCATTACTGACTATCCTGTTCACCGTGGGTGCCGAGCACTTGTATGCACAGGGGGCATTGGTCGATTTTCGTGACCGAGCAGTACGTCCGCATATTGTGAATCCGGGGCAGGCATTACATTCCTATCGAGTTAAGTCGTTGCGAGTGGATGCCGTGCTTCAGGGTCAGGTGGCAGAAGTCCAAATGGCTCAGGAGTTTCAAAACACTTCAGACCGAACGATTGAGGCCAGTTTTGTTTTTCCTATTCCTCAGAATGGTGCGATCGATCGGTTGACACTCATGGTGGGAGACAAGGAATACGAAGCGAAGTTGTTGCCTCGCGAAGAAGCACGCAGTATCTACGAAGGATATATTCGCAGGAACCAGGATCCTGCGTTGCTGGAATGGCTCGGCTACGGAATGTTCCGTACCAGTGTCTTCCCGATTCCCCCAGGACAACGGCGTGTGGTAACGATACGCTATTCGCAACTATGCAAACAGTATCAGGGAGTTACAGAATGGATCCTGCCGTTGCGCAACGCTCAGTATACGTCCAGTGCCTTGGAGAATCTGGAAGTTAATCTGCTGATTAAATCCGAGCAGAATATCAAGAGTGTTTATAGTCCTACTCATCCTCTGGGTATTCAACGCCCAAGCGAAACGTTGGCCAAGGTGTCCGTTCATCAGCAAAACGTCGTTCCTGCTACCGACTTGCAGGTCTTCTATGATGTCGGCGATCAATATCTGGGAGCGAGTGTTCTTAGTTACCGACCGATTGATAACGAAGACGGATATTTCATGATGCTTGTTTCTCCCAAAGTGAAGCAACCGAAAGGAGAGGCGATTCGCAAGAAAGTTGTTTTTGTGATTGACCGAAGTGGCAGTATGGTTGGGAAATCCATGGAACAGGCGAAGGATGCTTTGAAATTTGTGATCAATCATTTGAACGATGGGGATTTGTTTAATGTGGTCGCCTATGATTCAGAAATTGAGGCGTTTGAGCCAGAGCTGCAGACGTTTAATGCGAAGTCTCGAGTCCGAGCTCTGGGGTTTGTGGAAGGATTGTTCGCAGGCGGCAGTACGAATATTGATGGCGCTTTAACTACAGCGCTCGACTTTCTGCAGGACGATCAGTTACCAGGTTATGTCGTCTTTTTGACGGATGGGAAGCCAACTCGGGGAGAGACCTCCGTTCCTGTGATTGTTGAACATATGAAACAATCCAATGCCAGTCGAAACAGAATCTGCTGCTTTGGTGTTGGCTATAACGTGAATAGCCTGCTGCTGGATAAGTTGGCTCGGGAAGGATTTGGCCAAAGTGTCTACGTCAGTCCGGAAGAAGATATTGAAGAAAAGGTGGCTCAGTTCTATTCGCGTATCGCTTCACCGGTGATGACTAATGTATCGATTGATATCGACGTGGATAGAGTCACTCCCGAACAGGGAAAGGTACTTAATCGTGTCTATCCGAAAAAAGTCTACGACGTCTTTGCTGGCGATCAATTGGTTTTGGTCGGCCGTTACCATCATCCGGGACAGGCAAAAGTGGTTGTCCGTGGCGATGTGAATGGTGAACAAATGGAAATGGATTTCCCTACGGAGCTGGCTGAAAAAACGAAAGGCGTTAAGTACGCTTTCATTGAAAAACTATGGGCCATTCGGCGAGTTGGCGAGATTATCGATCAAATCGATTTGCAGGGGCAGAATAGCGAGTTGATGGATGAGTTGATTCACCTCTCCCGTAAGCACGGTATCCTGACTCCGTTTACGTCTTATCTTGCAGATGAAAACAGTGATGTCCGTGACATGTCGTTGGCACGTCAGCGGGTAGGCAGTCAGTTGAGATTGCTGGAACAGGAATCTGGTGAATCCGGCTTCAAACAGCGGGTTGTGAAATCGCAACTGCAGTCTGCTGGTGGAGGGATTACTGCAGATTCTCTGGCTCTTCCTGAGAAAGGAGCAGCAAGACCAAATGCAACCAATGCCTTTGGATTTGCGGGCCAGTCAGCCAGTGCGAACGGGACTGTTCGATTTAAACGGGAGCTTTCTGAGAAATCAGAAGAGGTTCGCAACCTTCGTCAAATTGGTTCCAAGTCGTTCTATAAAGAAGGGGAATCCTGGGTGGATTCGGTCGCCTCCAAAGAACAGTCCACCCAGGCGATCAAAGTCCAACGCTTTAGTAAGACTTATTTTGATCTGGCCGCGAAGCATGGGAAAGAGCTCGGGCCCGTATTGAAACTGGACGGTCAGGTTGTTGTCGTCCTCGAAGGTAAGGCATATTTGTTTGAATAAGCCTGTCAGTGTGTGATGAGAGGTTTGCAGCTTAGATTCGCGGATTCAATCACGAGTTTGATATAGCTGTTCCTGTCGGATGTATTGTTCGACACTGCGAGGAAGGTGATAGCGAATCGACTTGCCATAAGCAGTCTTCTGTCGAATTTCCGAGCTGCTCAAGTCGACTGCCGGCATGGCGACCTGGAACTCTTTGACCTGAGCGATGTATTCCGGGCTGGCGTAGTTTTCAAGTACTTGAAAATCAAGAGGCGGACAGCCCGGCCGAGAAACAATGGCAAGAGTTGCTAGCTCGCAAATCCGCTGCGGCTCCTTCCATTTCGAAAAATCGGCTAAGGAGTCCGCTCCCATTAAGAAGTAGAATTCATCCTGCGGATTATCGGCTGTTAGAGTTTCCAGAGTTTCATAGGTATAGCTCTTACCACCACGGCGTAATTCCAAATCGCTGATTTCGAACCGATTCTGTCCGGCAATTCCCAGAGTCAGCATGTCCAGGCGTTGTTGATTGGTCGCATGGCTGCCAGCTTCTTTGAGAGGGCTGATGGCCGTCGGAATAAACAAGACTTTATCCAGAGCGCATTGCTCCCGACAGCACTCTGCCAAAAGTAGGTGCCCGGTGTGCAAAGGGTCAAAGCTACCGCCCAGAATACCAATACGCGCCATGAAAAATTCCAATTCGATCAGTGGGGATTTACTTAGAGTTTATCAGCGCGTGATTCAATGACCTAGAGTATGTCAGGCTGAGGGCGTTATTGGTTAGGCAGACTCACGCTCCTCGGGTAGACTAATTCTTAGCTTCTCAAAACGGACACGGATGTTTTTCAATGGCGCGGCAGCAGGGACTTTTTGACGACGATCAGTTTGAAACGCCGGTCCGTCCTGCGCCTTGGGAACGGGACGCTGCGCGGGAACGTTCATTAGCCACCGTCGTGTTTTCGGAGGTCCCTTGGGGGCCATTTGATTATCTGATCCCCGACTTTCTTAAGGGAGATGTGCAAGTAGGGCGTCGAGTTGAAGTCCCACTAGGCCGAGGTAATCGTAAGGTGGTGGGATACTGTACTGCAGTGAGACACGAATCGGGCCCTTCAGAATCAAAATACAAACTCAAAGCAATCACCGCTGCCCTCGACAAGACAACCTTAGTGTCGGACAAGATGCTGGAACTGACCAAGTGGATGGCTGATTACTACCTTGCTCGCCCCGGACAGGTATTAGAGTCCTTGATCCCTGCAGGTGTTCGTAAACATGCTGGTACCAGAGCGGTCAAATTCTATGCTCTGAATACCACCAATCTAGCGACAGTGAATCCGGAGAAACTGCCTCCGAAACAACAACGGATTGTCGAAGTATTGCGTGGTGATGCCGTTTGGTTGACCAGTGATCAGATTTGTAAACAGGTTGGGTGCACGCAAGCGCCACTTAGAAGCCTTGCCAAGAAGGGATTATTGAAGGTTGAACAACGCCGGATTTACAAACATGACATACAGCAGGAAGTGTTAGAGCGTGAATCTTCTCTGGTGCTCAATAAAGATCAGGAAACAGCGTTGGCAGCGATAAAGGCTGTCATTGAGAAGGAACAGCATAAGACAATCCTAATGCACGGCATTACCGGGAGCGGCAAAACGGAAGTCTATATTCAGGCGATCGAGGAGGTGATTCGATACGGCCGTCAGGCAATTGTCTTAGTTCCGGAGATATCGCTAACGCCTCAGACACGCCAACGATTTCGATCTCGTTTTGATAGTGTGGCTGTACTCCATAGTCATTTAAGTGATGCAGAGCGTCATTGGCACTGGCAGCAGATCGCTCAAGGGGAAGTTCAGGTGGTGGTCGGCGCACGAAGTGCAATTTTTGCGCCCACGCCACGCCTAGGGCTGATTGTTTTAGACGAGGAACATGAGACTTCATTTAAACAAGAGACGACTCCTCGTTATCATGCTCGTGATGTGGCAGTCAAACGAGCACAGCTACAAAATATTCCATTGGTGCTTGGGTCTGCTACGCCTGCTTTGGAGACTTGGCATAAAGCCAAGACTGGTGAGTACGAATTGGTTTCGATGCCAGAGCGTGTCATGAATCGTCCGTTGCCTGCGGTCGCCACGGTGGATTTGAGGCATGAATCCAGAAGTAAACAAAGTTATGGTCCGATTAGCAGGCAGCTCAGTTCGGCGATTCACCAAACAATCCAGGATGACGGGCAAGTGATCTTGCTTCTCAATCGGCGAGGGTATTCGACCAACATTCAGTGCCCGGCATGTGGTTTCGTACTGGAATGCCCACAGTGTGAAATCTCTTTAACACATCACAAATATGGAATAAGCGGTCATCGTCGAGAATTGGCGATCTGTCACTATTGTGATTATCGTACCGAAGCTCCTAATCGCTGTCCGGAATGTCGTGGGGATGGCATTCGGTTTGGTGGTTTGGGGACGCAGCGACTTGAAGAAGAAGTGCGTTCCAAGTTCCCTGAAGTTCCCGTTTTGCGAATGGATTCGGATACGATGCAGCGGCCGAATGCGCATGAGCAGGCGTTGGACCGGTTTCGTAGTGGTGAAGTAAAAATTCTGGTGGGAACACAGATGATTGCCAAAGGATTGGATTTCCCAAATGTCACGTTGGTTGGAGTGATCAATGCAGATACAGCCTTACATTTCCCGGACTTCCGAGCCGGGGAGAGGACATTTCAGTTGGTGACTCAAGTGGCCGGACGGACAGGTCGTGGAGCACTCGAAGGGCGGGTGCTGGTTCAAACGTACACGCCCGAACATTTGGCGATTCAGGCAGCGACCAAACATGAATATGAGATGTTTGCCGATCGTGAGTTACCTGGAAGGCAACAATTTGGGTATCCCCCGTTTGCAAGTATGATCCGTCTTATTATTCGGGGTGTAGACGAAGCTCAGACCATGGCTTTTGCCGGTGGTTTGGCGAAGGCCTGCAAGCAGTCTTTAGGGTCGCAGGCCGAATCGGTCAGGATTCTCGGCCCGGCTCCGGCTCCGATTGCCAAACTGCGAGATCGATTTCGAATGCACGTCCTCTTAATGGGAACTGATGGTGACGTTTTACGGGAGGCCGTCCGGCAAGTCTATGAGCAGGCGAAACCGGTGGATGGGATTCAGTGGGTTGTGGATGTGGACCCGCTGAGTTTGCTGTAACGATGATGCCGGTTTCATGTCAGTTGGGGTATGAGAATTACGGGACTTTAATTCGAGTTTCGTTAGAATACAAATGATGAAGTATCCCGAACGCTCTGACATTCCGAGAGAACCTAATCTAACGAGTCCGGTGACGATGTTGCGAGGCTATCGTGGGATCTGGAATGCGCCTCTGGAAAAATTAGGGATCCGGACGATTCGCGATCTGCTTTTCTTTTTTCCAAGAGACTACGAATGTACCGGGGAACTCGTGGATCTTTCGGAACTTGAAGCTGAGTCCGAAGTGACCGTTGTAGGAGAAATTGCTGACACACGGACCGGGCGTACTCGATATGGGAAATCGATCTACTCGATCAACATTGATTGTGAAGACGTTCAGGTGAAAGCCACCTGGTTTAATATGCGATTTCTAAAAGACAAGTTTCAGGTAGGCGATCGAGTTGTTTTGTCGGGGGTTGCAAAGCCTAAGGCAAATCGTTGGGAAATGACACATCCTCGAATTTCGATTGTGGACGAAGATACCGAGGTGCAGGGTAGTGAAGTACTTCCGGTTTATCGGCTGTCGCAAGGAATCAGCCAGCCGGCTATACGCAAACTGGTGAAAACAGCTGTTGATGATTATGTCGAGCTATTAGACGAAGCGTTGCCAGAATTGATAAGGACTCAAAAGGGAATTGGCTCCATTCAGGAGGCGATTCGTGGAATCCACCACCCAGAGACACTTGAAGATCTTGGCCATCATCGCCTACGATTCGTCTATCAGGAGTTGTTGGTGCTGCAGCTGGCACTGGCTTTGCGACGCTGGCATCATAGTATTTTGCATAAGGCTCCGCAGTTGGAAACGGATGCGAGAATTCATTCGAGGATCACGGCTCGATTTCCATTTGAATTAACTTCCGCTCAGCAGCGAGTCGTTCAGGATATCTGTGACGACATGGCTCGAGACGAACCAATGAACCGTTTGCTGCAGGGTGATGTTGGGAGTGGAAAGACGGTAGTAGCTGAGTATGCAATGTTGCTGAGCGTGGCGCATGGTCATCAGGCCGTACTTATGGCTCCCACTGAAATCCTTGCTCACCAACACTATCACACGCTTCAGGAGGACCTGAAGAATTCCCGAGTCAATATTGGAATCCTGACCGGCTCCATGAAAACTGCTGAGCGACGAGAGGTATTGGAAGGGCTTGCATCTGGTAACATCGACCTACTAATCGGTACCCACAGTGTTGCCAATGATGACGTGGAATTTAAGTCATTGGCGTTGGTGGTTATCGATGAACAGCATAAATTTGGTGTGCGTCAACGAATGGCAGTTCGCAACAATGGCTTAAATCCGCACTATCTGGTTATGTCTGCAACTCCCATTCCCAGAACGATCGCGATGGGCATGTTTGCGGACTTAGATATCTCCACAATTCGGCAGGGCCCTGATCACCAACAGCCTGTGAATACCTATTTAGGAGATCCAGAACAACGAGAAAAGTGGTGGGAGTTTTATCGCAACAAGCTACGTGAGGGGCGTCAGGGGTATGTGATTGCTTCCACGGTTGAGCGTGGGACGAGAAAGGGTCGCTTTAGTGTGGAGGAAATCTACCAAGGGTTGGCCGATCGGATTCTTTCGGGCTTCCGTATTGGAATGGTCCATGGAAAGATGTCACCCGCAGATAAAGCAGAGACGATGGCTCGGTTTCATGCTCATGAATTGGATGTTTTGGTGGCCACTTCAGTGATTGAGGTGGGAGTCAATGTGCCGAATGCGTCGTTAATGACGATTGAAGACGCTCAGCAATTTGGCTTGGCACAGTTACATCAGCTTCGAGGGCGAGTACGTCGAGGTCATCATACCGGTTATGTTTGCGTTTTTGGAAATCCGGCAAATGTCGAAGCCGAGACGCGTCTTCAGTCCTTTGTCGATACTTTGGATGGGTTCGAATTGGCCGAAATTGATTTTGAATTGCGTGGGCCCGGCGATTTGTTTGGGACGAAGCAGCATGGCATGCCTCCTTTAAGAGTCGCTGATCTGCGCCGCGATCGTGCCATTGTTGAGTTGGCTCGGGATGATGCTCAGGCCTTGTTGGAGAGTGATCCAGGTTTGCAAGGCACTCAGTTTGTGAAATTGCGTAAACAGGTTTTGCGTCGGTATGGGCGAGTCTTGGATGTCGGAGATGTTGGTTGAGAGGATTCCCGCATTGGTTGCCTAGAGGGCAATGCTCTAGAATGAACTGAGCATCCGGATAGGACAGAGGCGTGTGGGTAATAAAGTTTTGCTTGTTTAATGGTTGCCGGCGGACTTGAGGATTCGTTGCTGTTGATACTGGCGAGCGTGTCGATGGATGTCCTACCCCTTTAATAAATCGGAAATTAGAAACAGGTAAATATGGCTCAGCAATCCTGGAGACGAGTGTTAGGTGAAACCAGCCTGGAACGCAAGTGTCGCTTGCTGTTTGGGTTCTGGCTGACACTGTTGATTTCGGGCGCATTCTGGGGCGTAGAAAAAGTTAGCTCCGATCTGATTCTCAAGAATACTCGGACAACCGCTCGCGACGTAGTGGATGTCGCATTAATGAAACCCCACTTCAATTACTGGGAGACGCGTAAGGAGCAACAGGGATTTGCCGAGTTGCTCATGAAAGAGCTGGCCAAGACAGATGGGCGGCATAATCACGAAATTATTGTTCTGGACGAAGAGTCCAAGCCAAAGCAGATTCCCAATGTGCGGATTCCTAATAATGCTCAGGAAGTCACGATTGTTAATCAGCTCGAAAGCATGCTTGACGAGCAGCGAGAAGAGGAATTGGCCAGTGGTTCGGAAAACGGCGAGGCTCCGGACGATGTGCCGGACGTGAATATTGCACAGTTGTTTACGGTGGATGACGAAACAGACAAAGAGCGTCCAACGTTTGTGGAATTAGTGGCGCAAGACATAAACGAGTATCAGTATTATGAGCCCATTCGCTGGGGGACGACCTGTACCATTTGTCACAGCGAACAGACGCCTGGTGTTGAAGGGGCAGTGCAGGGGACTCCGTTGGACGGTACGGATCTGCCATTCACTGTCATCAAAGTCAAAATACCGTACGAAGATACGCAGAACTCGATCCACAACGCTCGGGCGATACTCATTGCAGTTGCGATTGTGACCGTCTTTGTTTCTATGATCGCGTTGTACGTGATTATTCGCCTACTTGTTGTACGGCCGCTCAAGCATCTTCGCGACGTCAGTGATCGAATTAGTCATGGTGATCTGGACTCCCGAGCTGAAATTGCCACGGACGATGAGTTTGAAGAACTGGGGACCTCCTTTAATCGCATGGTGCGTCACTTAACCGAAGCTCAGAATGAGTTAAAGAGCGTGAACGCTGACCTGGATGTGAAGGTGGATGAAATGGCCCAGCTCAACATGCAACTATTTGACATGAACCGAATGAAGGACGAATTTATGGCCAATATGAGTCATGAGTTGCGTACACCCCTGAATAGTATTATTGGGTTTTCGGAAGTGCTTCAGGGAGTCGAAGCATTAAACGACAAGCAGCAGCGATATGCCTCCAATATTCAGCGCTCGGGAAAGATTCTACTGGAAATGATCAACGAAATATTGGATTTGGCGAAGATTGAGGCGGGCAAACAGGAAATCCATCCTGTTGATATGGATTTGAGTATTGTCGTCAGAGCTCAGTGTGATTTGGTGAAGTCTCTGGTCGAGGAAAAGAACCTCTCTCTGGATATTAAAGAACTGATGCAGGACTCCGGGGTTTTTCAGGATCAAGGGAAATTACAACAGGTTCTAACCAATCTGTTATCCAACGCGATCAAATTTACACCCGAGGGTGGACGGATTACCGTAAGCCTGGAAGATAGCGAGGACCTCGAGGACTTTTTCGTGATTCGAGTAATCGATACTGGTATTGGGATCGCAGAAGAAGATCGGGAGTTGATTTTCGAAAAATTCCGACAGGGAAATGTCTCGAGCGGGCAGGACAATCTGACCAGAGAATATGCCGGAACAGGTTTGGGGTTATCGATTGTTAAAGAGATTTGCCGTATGCTTGGAGGCGAAGTGTCGGTGGAAAGTCAGTTAGGAATTGGTTCGACGTTTATTGTGATGCTTCCCAGAGAGACGACACCGGTTCAGCCCGAGACTAAATCGGACATTAATCATCGGGCTGATCAATTAAATCGAACTTCGGTCTCTGAATATTCAAACATTGGAGCAGACGTATCACAGTTGAATGAGACTGAGGACTCGGAAGTAGGCGGAGTAAACTCACTCACCGGAAGGTATAAAGAGGAATCTGTCGACGACTTGGATGACAGTGATGAAGTCGACGCCACAGAGGAAGGCGAAATCGTAGATGACTCGGGTGAATCGGATACTTCGGATGACTCTATTCATTAGAAAGTTTCCCAGCTTGGTTCCTCTAAATAGCGTCCTCGTTTAACTGTATTAGAATCGTGAGATCTTTGATGTCAAAACCACATATTCATTTGTTTACAGATGGTGCCTGTAGTGGTAATCCTGGGCCAGGCGGATGGGCGTACATATTGAGGGATCCAGCGACGGGTAAAGAGAAGGAAGCCTGTGGTTACTGTCCTGATACGACGAATAATCGGATGGAACTTCAGGCTGTGATCGAAGGGTTGGGCGCATTGAAGAAGCCCTGTCTGGTCGAGTTGTTTACTGACAGTGTTTATGTTGGTAAAGGAATGGAAGAGTGGATGGCCGGTTGGAAGCGTAATGGCTGGAAACGCAAACAAAAGGGGCGGTTGGTGCCGGTCAAGAATCAGGAATTCTGGATGCAGCTTGATGAGCTTCTGCAATCGCACGATGTGAAATACACTCGAGTCGCAGGGCATAGCGGTCATCCGGAGAATGACCGGTGCGATCAGTTAGCCGTGCTGGCATATAAGAATCGCAGCTAGATCCCGTAGACCCGGTAGACCCAGTAGACCTAGGGTGAGAATTGGAGCAGATTTCAGTGGTGCTTCACCGTCGCCCCTGCTTGAGTGTGGTTCTGTCGAGCGTTATATTCATGAGCGACAGGCAATTAAGACTAACTGAATAATCAAGGATGGATCGATCATGAACGTGCTGATTGTTGGCAGCGGAGGCCGTGAGCATGCGTTGGCCTGGAAGATTTCTCAAAGTACCCGCGTCAAAGATGTCTTTGTTGCACCGGGTAATGCCGGAACAGCCATCGATGCAGTCAATGTCGATCTGGATTTGGATGATTATGCCGCGATGGTTCGGTATGCAAAGTCCAACGGAGTTGGATTGACGGTGGTAGGGCCTGAGGTACCGCTGGCCAATGGAATTGTGGATGTATTTGAAGCAGAGGGCCTGAAAATTTTTGGACCAGCTAAACCTGCTGCTCAGCTGGAAGCTTCCAAGGTTTTCTGTAAAGAGATTTTAAATGCTGGGAATGTACCTACGGCAGATTTTTGGTCCTTTCGGGATGCAGATTCAGCGATCGAAATGATTAATGATCGCTTTCCCGGGGATTCACCCAATACGGCCTGCCCGGTTGTAGTAAAAGCTGATGGACTTGCCGCAGGTAAAGGGGTGACCGTTTGTAGCAAGAAACAGGAAGTTTTGGAAGCGATTGAATTGACCGCTCGGGATAAAGTATTTGGTGATGCTGGAGCTGAGTTCATTATTGAAGAGAAGTTGGAAGGGCAGGAAGCGAGTATCCTGGCGATCACAGATGGGCAAACGATCATACCGTTGCCAGCCTGTCAGGATCATAAGCCCGCCTATGATGGAGATACTGGTCCTAATACCGGCGGTATGGGGGCCTATTGCCCTGCGCCATTGGTCACCGAAGAGGATATGGCCTGGGTGGAAGAGCATGTCTTAGTGCCGACCGTCCATGCATTGAAGGCCAATGGAACTCCCTTTAAGGGCGTATTGTATGCAGGACTGATGAAGGGGCCGCAGGGAATCAAGGTTTTAGAGTACAACGTACGATTCGGCGATCCGGAGTGTCAGCCGTTATTGATGCGGCTGAAGTCGGATTTGGTCGATGTCCTGGAGGCCGTGGCTGATGGAGATCTGGCTCGAATTGATCCGCTTGAATGGGACACTCGTCCGACTTGCTGTGTCGTCATGGCCAGTGAAGGCTATCCGGGTAGTTATGAAAAGGGCCGAGTTATTCATGGGTTGGATGAGGCTTCACGAGTGGAGGATGTGAAAGTCTTCCATGCGGGGACAGTTTTGGACTCGTCAGGCGTTAGTGTTAATGCTGGAGGACGGGTTTTGGGAGTGACTGCCATCGGTGATGACCTAAAAGCAGCCCAGAATTCTGCCTATGAAGCCGTGAAATGCATTCAATGGCAAGGCAGTTGGTATCGAACTGATATTGCAGATAAAGCACTTTAGAGGTTATCTCTTGGGCGTATATTGAAGTTGTCACCCGTCCTTAGAGGGAACGGCCCTAAATTTAGGCGGAAGATTTTTTGAAAATACATAGTTTCCGCCCTCATGGGTACTACGTTCACCTGACAACGGTTGATAAACTAAGANAAATACGATTAATTAAAGAGCAATAGAGGGGGCTACCTCTACCGGTTTAAGGTCTGTTTGTGGTCGTTCTCGTCCTGTAGGAATTGTTGTTTGATTTAATTGTGAAAAAAATCACAAAGTCGGTTTGCTCGTTAACGCCTTACGGTGTAGCTGGTCGAATTTGTGTTGTATATGCATTGTGATCAGCCCTTTGGGGGTATTGGGTAGCTGAACGTGAGCTATTCATGCGATGCATTTTGATACTTAAGTACATATATATAGAAGTAGCCCATAGGCAAAGTTACTTATGGCAGATAAAGACTTAACGGTTGAAGAGATTCTGGCTCTCTGTCGTCAGGCAGATGGTGAAGGCGGTGGAGTAGCTCCGGCGCAGGAGGAAGCTCCGGCGGAAGAGGTAGCGGCGGCACCAGAGCCAGTTGCAGCAGCGCCGGCATCGCCAGCTCCGAAGTTAGATCCTTCGAAAATGTCGGTGGAAGATATGTTGGCGGCAGCGCGTGCAAGCGCGGCCGGGGGGTCTGCAGCGCCCGCATCGGCACCCGCTCCAGCTCCCGCGGCAGCTAAGCCCGCCGCTCCAGCGGCTCCGGAAAAAGAAGCTCCGGCGGCTCCGACCGGCCCGCGCGATACTGCTAGTATTTTGGCAGCGGCTCGTAAGGCAGCTCAGCGTGGTCCGCAAAGTGTTGAGGACGTGGTTAAATCGGCGGAAGCGGATGGGAAGAAGCCCGCTGCGAAACCAAAGATTGAGTTGCCGCCTGTTCCACGCAAGGAGGATTTTCTTCCTCCGAAGCCTGCACCAGTTGCTGCGGAAGCAACGGATCGCCGAGGGTTCTTCTCGTCCACAGTGGGTGTGCTGTTCGGTGCTCCTTTGGCTGTTGGGTTCACCTCGATAGCAATCACTAGTTTGCTTTGGGTGCTTGGGTTGGCTCGGTTTATGTTTCCGAATGTACTGACAGAGCCTCCAACGAAATTTAAAGTCGGGTTTCCTGACTCTTATGCACCGGGTCAGGTGGAAGCAAAATACAAAGCTCAGTTTGGGGTTTGGGTTGTGCGATATGAGTATGAGGGGGAGGCTCAGATTTATGCCCTTAAATCGGTTTGTACTCACTTGGGGTGCACGCCTAACTGGTTAGAGGGTGAGCAGAAGTTCAAGTGTCCTTGTCACGGAAGTGGATTCTACAAGGATGGTGTGAANTTCGAAGGTCCTGCCCCGCGNCCACTCGAGAGATATGCCATACGCGTTTCCGATGATGGGCAGTTGGAAGTCGATAAAAGTACCAAGTTCAATGAAGAGTTAGGTCAGTGGGCTGATTCTAATTCTTACGTGAGCGTTTAGTAACAAGTTTGTAGCACCTTAGAGTTTGATACAGGTTAATTGATCAATGCCATCACTCGGTGATATTATTCGTAACTCGCAGATCTGGAAGAGTATCTTTCGGCATCCGGCTCCTGTGGACCGGCGTAACCGAATTGTTGTCATGCTGACAAACTTCTTCCTTCATCTTCATCCTGTTTCAGCGAAGAAGCAGGGGATTGCTCTGAGCTATACCTGGTGTATGGGTGGGGTTACTTTCTTTCTGTTCTTGGTGGAAACCGTAACAGGTGTATTGTTGATGTTCTATTACCGTCCAACGATTGAGTGGGCGTATACGGATATATTGACGCTCCGGGACGCAACCTCCCTAGGGATACTGCGCGAATTACATCGATGGGGTGCTCATGCAATGGTGATTACAGTCTGGTTGCATATGTACCGGGTGTTCCTGACGGGAAGTTACAAGCCGCCCCGGGAGTTTAACTGGGTGGTCGGAGTGATTCTCCTGTTGCTCACGCTGCTGATGTCCTTTACGGGGTATTTGTTGCCTTGGGATCAGTTGGCTATCTGGGCGATCACGGTGGGTTCGAATATGGCCCGGGCGACTCCGTTTTTGGGGTATGAAGGTCCGGGGGCTCAATTGCTTACCGTTGGGGGGATCGACATGATCACCAACGCCTCGGATGCTCGATTCGGGTTGTTGGGGGCTCGGTTTGTTGGAGAAGAAACATTAAATCGTTTTTATGTGTTGCACTGTATCGCTATTCCACTGGGTGTGGCATTGCTTCTGGCAATTCACTTCTGGCGAGTCCGTAAGGACGGCGGTATTAGTGGTCCAATGTAAGAGCGAACTTAACCTGATTTATTAATGCATGAATAAAGCTTGCCTGTTGATTCGGGCTTGCTGTTGGAAATAAAAACAAGCCATGCACGGTTTAACATACGAAGAATTTTTGTCGCAGCTTAGCGGGTTCCTTTGCGGGTACTACGTTTTGATTGCGTCGATGAACGGGTTGTTTGCACTCTATCGCTGGAAACGCCACGGGGAAGGGCAGTTGGCATTGGCCTGGTCCGGCCTTGGAGTGGTGACGTTGATTATGGCTGCGATGGTTGCCAGTGGTAATCCAGAGATCGTAAAGTACATCTCCTTTAATGAGAGCATTAAAGGATTTATTGACACATTGATGTCTCCTACCACCTATACGCTGGGGTCGTTGGTGATTCTTGGGGTCATGTTTTATTTCCGGGAAGTTCTGGTTCGTCCAAATGTAGCGTGGCTCGGATTTAATCTGATGTTGCTCTTTATGGGAATGTCGATGGCGGACTCGGATTTTGCCGCCATTGTTACTAAGCCCGATAACGTGCCGATTGTTGGTCTTATTTTTCTGCTGGCGTTCTTTACTTGGTTGGCAACTTCTAAGGCTGTAGTCAACGACAAGCGAATTGCCAATGGCGAACTTCCCTTGGAAGCGACTGAGTCTGAAAAAGAAAAAGTGCTCGTGTGGCCTGATTTGGTTTACACNGAGCTTATTTGTATGGTTGCGTTGACTGCGTTGATGTTGGTATGGGCGATTGTGCTGCAGGCACCGCTCGAAGAACCGGCTAGTGCGGTGAAGACACCTAACCCATCTAAAGCTCCTTGGTATTTCCTGGGATTGCAGGAAATGTTGGTCTATTACGATCCCTGGATGGCCGGTGTGGTGTTGCCAAGTATGATCGTGGCAGGGCTCATGGCGATTCCATACATCGATTTTAATAAGAAAGGGAATGGTTATTACACCATTAATGAACGAAAGTTTGCCTACTTAACATTCCAATTTGGTTTTTTGGTACTGTGGGTCACTTTGATCATTATGGGAACCTTCCTGCGAGGTCCTAACTGGAACTTCTTCGGTTTTTATGAGTATTGGGATTCGCACGCGGTTGAGGCGATGAACAATGTGGATTTATCTCAGTACGTCTGGGTGGAGTTCCTCGGTCAGCCGTTACCGAAACCTAATCCTGAAGCACCGTTTTTANCTAAGGTANTGGTGATTGCTCAGCGTGAATTCCTGGGGATCTTATTGTTGATCGGTTATTTTGCCGTACTTCCCCCGTTGTTGGCGATGTGGGACAAGAAGCGATTGTTTCAGCCAATGTACAAGCGAATGGGGTTGATTCGTTATATGGTGATGACCAATCTGATGCTTTGGATGGCATTGTTGCCAATCAAGATGCTAGCCCGTTGGATGTTCCAGATGAAATATTTCATCGCAATACCTGAGTACTTTATTAACTTCTGACGAACCAATTTCGAGATTGCTTGAGATGGGTTCGAACAGCCGTATAGATACAGCCGTATAGATATTTAGAACTGTAAGAGAAAGCAGAAGTAGACTAACAATGCCTGCAACTGACAAGACAGTACGTGACACAAAGAAAATGCATGTGGTTTTTGCGATCACGTCAGTTATCTTGGTGATCTCCACCGTTTGGATGTTCTGGAAAGACCACGATCGCCCGTGGAAAGAATACCAAAAGGAAGCTCGGGCGATCGATCATATGGTCAGTCAGTGGCGGTTGATGGAGACNCAGACCACCGACGTTATTCAGCGTATGGGAGATGCTCAAACTGCTTTGGGTGAAGCGAAGGCTGATGATCAATCTGGAGCCGATGTTGTTGAGCAGTTTATCGCGTTTCTTAGTGATGTAAATTCGCTTAATGCGACTGATGGTGAATTGGAGCTTGCTGCTGCGTTGGAATTGGCAGACGTGATTGATATCGATTCCATCAGGCAGGCTCAAGAAGAGTGGTATAAAAAAGATGGTGGAGTGAATCGCCGCGAAGCAATGGCTTTCGCGATGAGTGAGCAAGTTCGATTGCTCAAGGCTGCTGAGGATAAAATACTTGGGAAGACGAAGTTTAAGCGAGCTGAACGAGATGAGAAGGCTTCTCAGGTCGGCATAGCTTTAAGCAGTGGTGCTTCAAGTGAAGAGCAGAAGGCGCTTAAAGATGAGCTGGAGGTGATTCTAACGAACCCGGATGACGGCTTGGAGTCGCTCGAACTGAAGTATGAAAAAGCAACTCACTATCGCCGTCAGTTAGCGTCTATTGGAAATCAGTTCCAGGCAGACGTACGGGCCGCTCAGAAAGCTCTGGACGTAGTTGAGGCGGATAAGAATCGTCTTAATGATGCTATTCAAAAAGATCACTCGGCGTTGTGGGAAGGCAAGTGGCTAGGGAAGGCATGGTTGGAGTTGCCTATTCTTGATGCTTTCAACGGCCCGCTAACGATTGAAAACTTGTGGAGNGATGATCTGGAGCAGGATTATAACTTCAAGAAAGTGCGTCGTTTCGATCGCTGTACCACCTGTCATCAAATGATGGAGAAATCGGTACCCGGTCAGGCCACTGAACCTGGATTCGTTTCCGAACGGACGATTGAAATTATTCTGCAGGTTCCTCCGATTGCAATGCAATCGCCTACCGTTTCGGATGGGCAGGGAGGTGGTCAGGAAGTCTCTCAANACGCTTCGGAAGTTGTGCTCGAAGTCCCTGCAGATGCAGTTGGTCGTCAGGCATTTCTTGCCAAAAATGGCTACGGCTTACGATTGTCAGAGACAGGACTTTATAGCCCTAACGACGTCACGATTGCTTATGTTGCTCCGAACAGCGCCGCAAAGAAAGCGGAAGTTGTTGAGTCATACAACTTAGACGGCGAGTTCACCGGGGACGAGATTTTAAAGTCTCTGCTTCAGCCTGAGAATGAAGCCAGTCCGGTAAAGAACAGTACGCTCGAACAGCACACACGCCCAGGACTTGAGATCGGCGATGTTATTGTCAGTATCGACGGAGACCCAGTTGTCGATCCGGATGTTGTCGCCGCTCGTCTGGCAAATGTTCAGCAGGATCAGTTGAAAACTGAGCTTCGACTTGTTGTGCGTCGAGGTATGGGCCAGCCGTTCGCCAGTCACCCTCGACTTGATCTGTTCGTAGGTTCTTTGAGTCCTCACAAGGTTTCCGATTTTGCGTGTACGATCTGTCATGAAGGGCAGGGTAGTGCTACGGAGTTTAAGTGGGCTTCTCATATGCCGGATAGTGAATTAGATCGTAAGCGTTGGATGGAAGAGCATGGNTGGTTTGACAATCACCACTGGATTTATCCCCAATTACCGAGTCGGTTTATTGAATCTACCTGTTTGAAATGTCATCACGAAGTCACCGACTTGGAACCAAGTCAGCGATTTGAGCAGCCGCCAGCACCTAAGGTGGTTAAGGGGTANAATACGATTCGCAAATTCGGATGCTATGGTTGCCATAATGTGAATGGATATGCCGGAGCTGATAAACGAGTCGGCCCTGATTTGCGACTCGAGCCAAATTATTTTGCTGCGGCCTTGCAGTTGCAGAATTCTGCGGGCTTTGGTGAGCTTAGTAATTCAGTTCAGAAGCTTGCGGGGCAGGTAGCCGCTCATCCCGAGGATAGTGTATCCCGTCATGAGTTGATCGACGCGCTCAAGGCAGATGGTGCATCTGACGAGCCTAATATTGATAAGGCCGAAAGTGCTCGTTTAGTTGGTGTGCTTGCCGATATTGAAGCTCCTGGTTCGTTACGTAAGGCAGGTCCAAGCCTGCGTCACATTGCGAAAAAGAATAGNGATTCGTTTCTTTACGATTGGATCGCGAATCCACAGAACTTCCGACCAAGCAGCCGCATGCCGAAGTTTTTCAATTTGCATGCTCATTTTGGATCTAATTCTTCCGATGAGGCCGCGGTTGGATTTGAGAAGGTCGAAATCGTTGGCATGATTGAGTATTTGAAAGCTTATTCGCAGGGATTTGAATACCTTACTCCAACTTCAGGCGTAGAGGGTGATGTGGCTCGTGGGAAAATAGCCTTCCAGGAAAGAGGCTGTTTGGCATGTCATAGTCATAATGACTCCGATCTAGCGGAGATCGAGAAATTTCGTGATCCAGAGGATTTCGTGCAGGGGCCGGATTTATCTGACTTGGGTGGGAAATTCGCTGGTTTTGCGGATAAAGAAAAATGGCTTTATAGCTGGATTAAAGAGCCTACTAAGTACCATGCTCGTACCGTCATGCCGGAACTCTATATAGATGTTGAGGTTCTTAAGGATGCAGATGGTAATGAAACGGTTGTGGATCCTGTGCTGGATATCGTAACTTACCTGCTCAGCGAGGGTTCGGATTGGGAATTTGATGATTCAGTATTGACGGTTGAATCCTTGAAGCAGGATGAGGGGTTGTTGGAATCCCTTGAAGACTTGCTTATGGTCAATCTGACAGATTCATTCTATGAAGCAGTCGCAAAGAAATACGCAGTGGAGGGCATTCCGGAAGGTGCGACAGGAGTTAAAGTCAATGAAGAAGAATTGAGGCGTGATACTTCTACACCNTTGGATATTGATACCAAGTTAGTCTACATCGGGCGTAAGGCTCTGGGTAAATATGGATGTTATGGTTGCCATGATATTCCTGGTTTTGAAGATGCCAAGCCCATTGGAGCAGCGCTAACGGATTGGGGGCGGAAAGATCCCTCCAAACTGGCATTTGAGCACGTTCTTGAATATGTTGACGGCCATCACGGTGGGGGGCATGCAGCGGCTCGGGGTGATCACCACGAGGGTGGTCATATGGATGAAGCACATGCGGAATCCGGGCATCACGAGGAGCATGAAATTGCTGATCGAAATGTTCGCCAAAGTCGCTATGACGATGAGCTGGATGATTTCTATCATCATCAGTTGCATGCTCATAACCGCACGGGATTCATTTATCAGAAACTGCGTGAACCTCGTTCCTACGATTACCATAAGACCGATGGAATTCGCTATAACGATCGTCTGCGTATGCCTCAATTCCCGTTCAGTACAGCTGATCGAGAAGCGGTTATAACGTTCGTGCTCGGATTGGTTGCCGATCCACCGCGTTCTAAGTATCTCTACGAGCCAAATGATCGGGCTAAAGCGTTGATCGAAGGTAAGCAGGTTATCGATAAGTATAACTGTGCTGGTTGTCATGTATTGGAAGCTGANAAGTGGACACTCGATATGACCGAAGAGCAGTTAGGGACGTTGATTACCCAGCATGTGGATTTGACCAAAGAATATCCATTTATGGTTCCGGAATTTCCGGCAGAAGACGTGGCAGCGTCTGGAACGGCTAATGTGCGGGATCGAACAGTAGCGACCATCACTGGTATGCCTGCCGTAGGTAATACTGGGTTGCCGATAGCGACTGACGCCGAGTTTGGAGATCCATTGGATGAGTATTTGCAAGATCCGTTCAAACTTACAGGAATAGGTGAGCTTCAATTTCAGTTGTGGGCACCTAGCCCTGTAAATGGTGGAGTCGCCGTTTCCGGTTCGAACGTTTCGCGAATTCAACCTTCATCGATTGCCAACCGAGTAGGTTCAAAGGGGGGNGTACTATCACGTTACTTACTGCCTTATGTCACGCAGCGTGAACGACTTTCGAACCCTCAGGCAAAAGGCTCGGAGAGCTGGGCCTGGGTAGCTCCACCATTGGTGGGGCAGGGTGCCAAAGTTCAGAATCAATGGTTCCATGACTTCCTCCTTGAGCCATATAAGATTCGGCCAGCGACGGTATTACGCATGCCGAAATTCAATATGTCGAGTGAAGAAGCGACGAAGATCGTGAACTACTTCGCGGCCAGAGATAACGCGACTTATCCCTATGAATATGATCATCGGGTCAACGGCGATCACTTNGCNGCAGCGGATGCTGCCTATGTTGGGCGTAATGAAGGTGCTCAAACCGGAGATCGTCTAGCTGATGCGATGCAAATCGTTGTCAGTCAGGATTACTGCGTGAAGTGTCATGCGGTAGCGGACTATGCTCCAACTGGTACGCCTAAGGGGCTGGCGCCTGATCTTGGGTTAGTCCACAAACGATTACGTGCAGATTATGTAAAGCGTTGGATTGCCAAGCCAAGTACAATCCTCCCGTATACGGCAATGCCGATTATCGTGCCTTACGACAGTACTCAGGAATATCTTGGGGCCGTTCAAACTCAGAAGCTCTTCCACGGAAACAGCCCTGAGACTCTGGATGCCTTGGTAGACCTATTAATGAATTTTGACAACTATGCCAAAGAGCGAGCATCGATCACAACGTTAGTGGATGATGCCAAAGCGGCGAAGGAAGCGGAAGCAGCGGCTGCTGCAGCTTCAGCAGCTGCCTCGGAGGAGTAACTACTAAACCTTAATTGGGACATGGGCAAATACGATTCCGCATGTGTCCCTCCCCCTTAATATCCAGCCTGCTTCCGNGCAGGGGCCAGCTTAGGATGAGTTGGCAATAAATTGTGACCACATCAATGATTGATGCACAGGTCAGGGAATCGGAGAGAAAAATGAAGACTTTACGAACACTTTCAATCGCCTTATTGGCCGTCGTAATATTGTCCAGCTCGAGTATGGCTCAAGGCTGGGGGAATCTGAAATTCAAATTCACTTATGGAGGGGACTATACAGCTCCGCCCAAAATCGCTGTGACGCGTGATGCCGCTGTTTGTGGCAAACTAGGGCTGATTGATGAATCGCTTGTTGTGAATCCTGAAAATAAAGGAATCTCCAACGTGATTGTTTTCTATCGCGATCGCACTCCGGCAAAGATACACCCTTCTTACAATGATTCTGTGGAAGCATCGGTAGTTGTCGACAATATTAAATGTCGATTTGAGCCCCGAGTGGCAGCTGTTTGGACAAAACGTAAGATCGATTTTAAGAACAGTGATCCGGTTGGTCACAATGTTAAAGTGGATACNTTCTTCAANCCTGTGATCAACCCAATTCTTCCGGCTGGTGCCAAAATCAGTCAGTCCTACTCTATGGAAGAACGTCTACCAACCAAAATCAGTTGCTCGATTCACCCCTGGATGACAGGTTGGATTGTTGTACGAAACGATCCCTATATCGGTGTGAGTGATAAGGATGGAAACCTGGAGATTAAAAATCTTCCCGCTGGTGAATTTGAATTTCAGATCTGGCAGGAAAAAGCTGGCTACATTCAGCAGGTAACTCAGGATGGTTCAACTGTGGAATGGGCTCGTGGCCGAGTGAAGATCAAGATCGAAGATGGTAAGACGACTGACTTCGGCACGATTGTGATTGGTGCGGATCAGTTCAAATAAACATTGCTGACGGGTTNTGTTGCTCGACGTAGATGGAATTGGAAATGAAAACGACGACGAAAAATTTTGGACTCTTACTGCTGGTCCCTGTGCTGTGCAGCCTTGGTTGCCAACGCGGGCTTCCCGGGAGTGTAGGGGATGTTGAAAGCAGCAATGTCCAAGAGGTTGCTGGGAAATTTGAGCTTCAGGCGACCGTTGGAGGGGCTGCAGAGGTTGCTTTGCCTGAGCCAACCGGCTTTGCCAATATTACCGGTAAGATTTCGGTGGTAGGTAAGATTGCTGAAGAAAAATTTGTTAATTACGCCGTGAACAAAGACGAGAACGTTTGTAGCAGTGAGCTAAATGTTCGTGTTCAGGTTGATGGTAATGGAGGGCTTCAGTGGGGCTTGCTGTTCTATGACGGNCCTTTTCAATCCGGAGACGATAAGTGGGATCACCCTGATTACATGAGCACGGCCAATGCTACGCTCGATGGGGATTTGGCATTTGACCAGAAGGCTTGTATCTTCCTGTCTCGCATCAAGGCTATGCGGGTAGGGCAAACGCTAAAAATTCTTAATAGCGATTCGGTTGGCCATAATGCAAAACTCGATGGCCTTACGTCCGCCAACCTGCAGATCGGAGCTGGTGCAGACGTTGACTATAAACCAGGATTTCAGGAATCTAAGCCCTTTGGAGTATCCTGTAGNGCACACCCTTGGATGGGGTCCTATATTATTGTTCGCGATAACCCGCTGTATACGGTGACAGGGGAAGACGGATCGTTTGAAATCCGAAATATCCCTTCAGGAATTGAATTGCCAATGAAATTNTGGCACGAAGTGATTCCCTCCGGATCGATGCAAGTTACGATCAATGGGGCCTCCCAGGAGATTAGTCGCGGCGGATTTGAATTGCCAGCCCTGGAGGCTGGAGAGGATTTGAATTTGGAAATTGTCATCAGTGCCGACGCATTCAATAATGCTTTGTAATTTTACTTAACACCATTAACTAAGTTTCACATAAAGCAATAGCAATAATGAAACTACAAAAGAAAACAACAATATCAGGTCACCAGTTAAGTCAGGCGTTAGCCGGATTACTGGTTGCCTGTTCGCTTGGTCTGACCGGTTGTTCTGATCCTGCGGCGTTTCAGGTAAATGAAGCCTATATTCGCGCAGTCGAATTTAAAAGTGATGTCAGTAAACCACAGGTTCGTGAAAATGTGGAAGTCACTTTAGGTGATGCTCAAATTAAAAACGTAAGTGAAGTGCTCGAGGGTTTGTACGGTACCCCGGACAATCCTAATTTGCCTGGTGGTGTAGGACTCGATAATTTCCTTAGCCTTAGGAAACTGAAGGTTGCCGCCGGACCTGTTACCTATGCCGGAGATGAAGATAGTCTGACAGGATTGGAAAGCGGCCTTTATCGAAGACACTGTGCTCATTGCCATGGTGTGTCGGGTGATGGCCATGGTCCTACGGCTCAGTTTCTAAATCCATACCCCAGAGATTATCGTATGGGTCAGTTCAAGTTCAAGTTTACCGATGCTGATGGCGTGTACAAGAAACCATCAAAAGCCGACTTTTCTCGTCTTTTGATCGAAGGTATTCCAGGTACATCGATGCCTAGCTTCCGAGTACTTTCTGAAACTCAGCGCGATGCGCTTATTGATTATGTAATTTATCTCTCGATACGCGGGCAGACCGAGCGANAACTCATTGAAGCGGCTTACGACATTGCTAGCGAATCCGGGGACTCCGTCGATAACCCTAGTAAATTATTGGTTCGATTTGATGACGATCAATTTGTTACTGAGGATATCGAGATTGTAAAGGAATTAGTCGCGTCTGTAGTCTTACCCTGGGCGAATCAGGGAACCGGTGTTGTTCAGCGTACGATTGAGCAAGCTCCTTCGGGGTGGGATTCGGATAATAGTATTGAGTTGGGGCGTAAGTTGTTCTTTCAGTCAAAGGCCAACTGCTATAGTTGTCACGGGCAAACGGCTCTTGGTGACGGACAAACGAACCTGTTTGATAACTGGACACTTGAGCACTTAGGTAACGAGCCCGGTGAAACTGTCGGTAGTGGTGAAGATGGCGAAATGGCCGGAATACCAGAGTATTTTCATCAGCAGGAATTAGCCAGTATTGGTGTGGTTAGGCCACGTAATATTCGTCCGAGAAATCTACGTTTAGGGAATTATCGTGGGGGACGTCGTCCGATCGATATCTACCAGCGAATTACTGGGGGAATTGAAGGTAGTCCGATGCCGGCAAATACTAAGCTAACCGAGCAGGAAGCTTGGGCCTTAGTGGCTTATGTCCTTAGCCTTCCTTACGAAGCGGCCAGCCGACCTAGGACGGCTCCTTCCTTCCAAGGCGTTGGAACTAATAAGTAATAACTAATACATAACGTAATTTACGTCATTTTATTTTGAAATTGGGAGAGACACAGTGGGGCGGTTTTGGAGCCTACTATTCCTGATGGTACCTGTCCTTGGTGTCGCAGTCTTTGTATTTGCTGTGGTGCCAGGTGGTATCTTCGATAATCACTGGCTACCTGAGGATATCAGTCAGCACGGTAAGGTGATCGACGACCTGTTTATGTTCATCCTGTATCTCACAGGAGTGATCTTTATTGGGACGGGAGCGTTGTTGTTCTGGTTTTGCTGGAAATACGATGCTGAAAAGAATCCCGATCCGGTGAAGTTTACGCATGGGTCTCATACGCTGGAAATCGTTTGGTCAATTCTGCCAGCGGCAACTTTGTTGTTTATCGCCATTTTTCAAATGGACGCCTGGGCTGAGAACAAGATGGCCTACCCTCTCAAAGAAGATGGGAAAACGAAAAAGCCACCTCTGGCTCTGGTGACGGGGCGTCAGTTTGAATGGCGGATTCAATATGCCGGTCCGGATGAAGTAATAGGCACGGAAGATGACTTGCATGTGGTAAACGAATTGCATATTCCGGTAAACGATAAAGTCATATTACGTATTCAAAGTGCAGACGTTCTTCACAGTTTTTTTCTGCCCAATGTCCGTATCAAACAGGATATGGTTCCTGGGGTGCAGCAACATATCTGGTTCCAAACTAAAAAGACAGGCATATTTGATATTGTGTGTGCCGAGTTATGTGGTTGGGGACATTATAAAATGCGGGGTCGCCTGATCGTTGAATCAGAAGATGACTTCAATGAGTGGTACGCCAGTGCCGTGCAGGAACAAAATCGAACATCACTTAACGCAGCAAGCGACAAGTAGGAAATAGTTAAACAATGAACACTTCTTCTGCAGCTTCACACGGGCACGGGCATGGCGATGGTATGACCTTCAGCCATTTTGTCTCCACCTATGTGTTCTCTAAAGACCACAAGATGATTGGTTTGCAGTTTCTGTTTACGACACTGCTGTGGTTTATTGTGGGTGGATTACTCGCTTTAGGCATTCGTTGGCAACTTGCTTATCCTTGGAGTGATATGCCGGTGATTGGAGGTCGGTTGTTTTCCGCTGAAGGAGGGCAGATTTCTCCGGAATTTTATACGACGCTGTTTACAATGCACGCCACGGTAATGATCTTCTTCGTGATCATCCCGATTTTGGCTGGTGCCTTTGGAAACTATTTAATTCCGCTCATGATTGGAGCGGATGATATGGCCTTTCCAACTCTCAATATGTTGAGTTACTGGTTTATGTGGCCAGCCTTCATTTGTATCGGAATCAGTTTTCTAACGCCTCCTTATGGAGCAGGGGGAGGTTGGACCAGTTATCCTCCGTTGTCCGCTGTACGTGCCGCGGCGCCCGGAAGTCAGATGGCGCAGACCTGGTGGCTCTTAGGAGTGACGCTGGTCGGGATCTCGTCCATGATGGGATCGGTAAACTACATGACGACGATCATCCAGATGCGGGCTCCGGGACTCTCCATGTTCCGTTTACCACTGACAATTTGGGCGATGTTCATTACGGCCGTATTGCAGGCTTTTGCTTTACCTGTTTTGACAGCTGGCGGATTTATGCAGATTCTCGACCGAATGTTGGGGACTGGATTCTTTCTCCCGGAAGGTCTGATTGTCAATAATGCGGACATGTTGAGCGGGGGGGGCCAGCCATTATTGTGGCAGCATCTGTTCTGGTTCTACTCGCACCCGGCAGTTTACATTATGATTCTACCCGCGATGGGTATGGTGTCGGACATATTGTCCTGCTTTGCCCGGAAACCGATTTTCGGTTATAAGCCGATGGTCTATTCCATCTCNGGTATCGCTGGGCTCGGATTTATCGTTTGGGGACACCATATGTTTGTTTCCGGAATGAATCCCATGTTGGGTATGACCTTCATGGTCTCCACCATGATGATTGCGTTGCCATCCGCGGTTAAAGTATTTAACTGGCTGGGAACTATTTGGGGAGGAAAAATTGAATTTACCACTCCGATGCTGTTTTCTCTTTCCTTTGTCTCGATGTTCGTGATCGGTGGTTTGTCGGGCATTTTCATGGCCGCCACACCTGTGGACATCTTCATCCATGACACCTACTACATTGTGGCTCACTTCCATTATGTCCTGTTCTGTGGAACAGCAATGGCGGTGATGGGAGCTATTTACTTCTGGTTCCCGAAGATGTTTGGTCGCTCGATGAATGAAGGTTGGGGGAAGTTGCATTTTTTCCTGACTTTCATTTTTATGAATGGAACTTTTTACCTGATGCATATTCTTGGAGCGGTTGGTTTCCCNCGTCGATTGGCNGATCCTTACCATTACGAGACATTTAAGCATCTATTGCCAATGAACCGCTTTATTACCTGGTGTGCTGTCGGCATGGTTGTCAGCCAGGTGATTTTTGCGGTTAACTTCTTCTATAGCATTTTCAAAGGACAACGAGTGGGACGTAACCCCTGGCGATGTAATACGCTCGAGTGGTTCGCTCCTAGTCCACCGGTTGGTCATGGAAACTTTGACGCCCAGCCGATTGTATATCGTGGTCCTTACGAATACGGTTCTCCCGAAGTTGATACCGACCATTACCCACAGACCCAACCACCTCCGGAAGGAGTGGAACCGTCTGACGATGGTCACCATTAACCTTATGGAGTAACCTTAAAAAATAGATGGCATTCCCTGCCAGAAATTGCCGGGAATGTCGAAAAAGGTAAAGAATGAATGACTATGCGTGTCGAGCTAATCGATGAGCCGGTCAGCCAGCAGGGGCTTCCGAGTCGCTGGCCTAAACGGGTTTCNTGGCTTGTTGTTTGCCTTACATTTCCGCTGATTTGGGTGGGTGGCCTAGTCACGACAACCGATGCGGGNATGGCCGTACCAGACTGGCCAACAACCTNTGGTTACAACATGTTTTTGTATCCTTGGTATACCTGGATTCTGGGGCCTTGGGACCTGTTTATTGAACATGGTCACCGGCTTTTAGGATCGGTGGTTGGGATGGTATCGATCGCATTGGTGATTGTGGTTTTGAAAAAAGACCAACGACCATGGATGCGAAAACTGGTAGTGATTGCACTATTAGCAGTGATTGCTCAGGGAATCCTGGGCGGTTTGCGAGTTCGTGAAAACGAAGTCCTTATTGCGATGTTGCATGGCTGTACCGGTCCTGTTTTTTTTGCATTGTCCGTGGTAATTGCCAATGCCTTTACGGCGTATTGGAATGACCCTCTAAGACAGTGTGAGACCGAACAGGGAGGAATGCAGTTACTACTGGAAAAGCCGTTGCGGCTCGTTACGACTACGACCGTGCTGGTTTACTTCCAATTGATATTAGGGGCGTCCATTCGTCATATTCCTGTGACGGCATCCACGCAAACCTTTTCCATGTTGGTGATTTTTCACCTGATTATGGCATTGGCAGTAACCGGACACGTAATTGCAGTTGCGATCAGCCTTAGAAAACGGCAGGGACTGAGTCCGGCTGTTCATCGACCAGCAAAATGGCTGATGTTCGGAGTTCTACTTCAGGTGGGATTGGGAATCGGTACTTGGATTTTTAAATATGGATGGCCGATGGGGCTTGGAGAAAACAAGTTGTTTGCAAACCACTTGTTGGTTACTTATAGCTGGTCTCAATCCCATGTCACGACAGCTCATGCTGCGACCGGTTCACTCCTTTTAATATGTTGTGTTGTGTTAACGACTCGGCTTAGGCGACTTATATATGTCCTTGAGCAGGTTGGTGATGACTAAACGGAAAGCGTTGTCACTGATGAGTGATCAGGCGATAACGCAAAAGTAAAAAAGAATTTTTGGTTAACAGGAAATAAGTCAGATGAGCGTGAGTGTTCTGAGATACGATGAGCAGGCCGAGAGCCAGCGTACGCGTATTGCTGACTACGTGGAGTTAACCAAGCCACGAATTTCAGTCATGGTTATGGTGACGGTTGCGATTACAGCCTATGTGGCTCGTTGGGGGCAACCTGATTTCGTCGTGATTGTGCACGCATTGATCGGAACATTGTTGACCGCCGGCAGTGCCAGTGCGATGAATCAGTGGTTAGAACGCAATTTAGATGCGCGAATGCCACGGACTAAAAATAGGCCGATTCCAGCAGGGCGAATTGGTGGTCCGCAGGTCAAAATCATCGTAGCTTCCACGCTGATTCTTGGCGCTCTTTATCTGGCTGTGATGGTGAATCCACTGACAGCGGTATTGTCAGTTGCCACCTGGGTGATTTACGTAGCAGCTTATACCCCGATGAAAACCCGTACTCCTTTAAATACCGCGGTTGGAGCTGTGTCTGGTGCATTGCCAGTCCTGATGGGATGGGCCGCGGTCGAAGGTAGTTGGGTAGACGCACGTTGGATGGCTTTGTTTCTGCTAGTCTTTTTCTGGCAGTTCCCTCACTTTATGGCGATTGCTCACATTTATCGTAAACAATATGGTGAAGTGGGGATGAAGATGTGGACGGTCGTTGATCCGACACAACGTCGTTCAGGGATTGAGGCTGTCATTGGCGCGTTAGCGGTTTTACCTGTTAGCCTGGCTACCATTGGCGGTGTTCCGGATAGTCGAATACAGCTTGTGCTGATATTTTCCCTAGGGGTCATGCAGTTGATATGTGCGGTCCGTTATTGCATAAATACAAACGAAACAAGTGCTCGTATGCTTTTGCGTGCCAGCCTAATTTATTTGCCATTGGTATTGTTTACTATGATGAGCTTACCAGCGGCCGGTTAATACAAAATTGTTAAGGATCGGCATCGTTCGATTCCCAAGATAAAGACCTCACAGTCGAAAAAGTAAAAATGAGCGAACACGAAGATCATCACGACGAACATGGCCATGACGATCATCATGGACATTTGCAGTTGGAGTACGAAGAGGCGTTGCCGATTAATAATGGCAAGGTTTGCCTATGGCTATTTCTGTCGACCGAAATTATGTTCTTTGCAGGACTAATTGGGACCTACATTGTTTTGCGATTTGGTTCGCCGGGAGATACCTGGCCACGTCCTCATGACGTTCATGTCAGTGAAATACTCGGGACGATTAATACATTCATCCTGATCTTTTCCAGCTTCACGGTTGTCCTCACATACGAAGCCACTAAGCGAAGCAAAGCAACGGTTGCTAAAGGGTGGCTCGTTGCTACTTTCCTCTGTGGTTGTGCCTTTTTGGGTATCAAGCTCGTTGAATACTCGGGGAAATTTGCCTACGGTATTCACCCGAATCCAGGTGGCCGTAGTTTGTTATATGAACAGGCTGATGTCTATTACTTAAAGGATTTGCGAGCCAAGCTTACATCATTTGGCGCAATACCGCTTGCCGCCGCGGCCACCGATGCAACGGCTGAGGAGGCGGCAGCGCAGGTTCCTGATGTCACCGATACATCGGCAGCCCAATCGGATGAATCAAAGCTAATCACTGAATTTTTACAGCACTCGGTACAGTGGGCTGAATATGTCGTGGGGCGAGTACCTAATACTCATGTAGATACGACAGCCCACGGCTTGAATCACCGGGATGTCCTGATCGCTGTTTCTCAGGAAGTCTATCCGATTGAACGGCGGTATGGGAACTTGGTTAAAGCGACGCATCTTGCTGAAAAATCCTTTATTGAAAGTCGATTGGCTGAGTTGCCTGCCGAGCAGGAAGCAGCCGGTGACGATAAAGATGTTCAGAATCTACTTGCCTTTGAAAAGAAAATTTTGGAGGCTCGCCAAGAATACCTGACGCACCATGCAAGTCATGCCCATAGCTCCGATGAGCACGATGCAGTGGCTGAGCACGGACATTCCAGCGGCATCAACGCAGAGTTGCGAGCAAGTGAAAGTAAGATTATCCTTCCAATGCATATTCCGAGTGGGAATATGTTTTCGGCTACTTATTTTCTGTTGACCGGATTCCATGCGTTGCACGTTATCGTCGGGTTGATTTTGTTCGCCTTCCCAATGTTCTGGACGTTGGACCGAAGTCGCTCGAATTACATCGAGAATATCGGGCTTTACTGGCACTTTGTCGACCTGGTGTGGATCTTCCTGTTTCCGCTGTTCTACCTCTTCTAACCAAGTTTTTCCTGATTCCCAATCTGTTAGATAAGCCCACTAATTAATATTGCTGAGTGAAAGTAATACGATGAGCGACCACGACATAAACGCCGAACATCACGATGACCATGATGATCACAATCATAGTGCCACGTACTGGAAAGTGTTCTTTGGCTTAATGATATGCACGGCCATTTCAACAGTCGTTGGTATCATGATTTCCAATGGAGTGTTCGATGGGAATGAGTTAAGTGGTTGGGGAATCATGATTACGGTTTCCTGCGTGAAGGCTTTTTTGGTCATCACATTTTTTATGCACTTAAAGTGGGAAGTCGGAACCTGGAAATGGGTGCTAACTGTTCCAGCCTCGATCATGAGCTTGTTTTTAATCTTAATGCTGGTTCCAGATGTTGGATTGCGAACACACCACTATACCGACGAACGTAGTGACCGGGCCGCGTATGATGTCGAGAGTCCCGTCGCCGCTTCACCAGCAGCAGGCAACCACGAAGAGTCCACTGATGATCATTCTGACAATGCTGAAGGTCACTAAAATCTAATTCTGCCAGGAGCCAACGGATGGCCACGGTATCGGAGTATTCCGTTATGTCGGACCAGAGGGCGATCGAATTTCAGGCCTTGTCATTCAGCTATGGCGACCGTCAGGCATTAAAGGACGTCTCGTTCGATGTTGGAGAGGGAGAACTCTTCAGCCTGTTAGGGCCTAACGGTAGCGGTAAGACTACTTTATTTCGTTTGCTGTCTACACTAATTACTCCACAGCAGGGTGCTCTTTCCGTCTTTGGTAAGGATGTAATCGATCAGGCTCAGCAAGTGCGCCATGATTTAGGCGTCGTTTTTCAGTCTCCTGGAGTCGACGGTAAACTGTCGGTACGGGAAAACCTTGCGGTGCAAGCAGTACTTTACGGATTGAGCAAGGCAGACGCTAGGACTCGGATCGACGAAGTATGCGGGCAATTGGGAATTACCGATCGACTCAACGACCAAGTTGACGAGTTGTCTGGTGGGTTGCGAAGGCGCGTGGAGTTGGCTAAGAGTTTGCTTCACCGTCCACGTCTTTTAATTATGGATGAACCCACGACCGGCTTAGATCCATCGGCTCGCAGCGATGTTTGGAATTATATTCGTCAGTTACAGCAGACGACTGGTATGACGGTCTTCATGACGACTCATTTGCTGGAGGAAGCAGACCACGCTGACCGGATTGCTATTTTGCATGAAGGCGAATTGGTAGCTTTGGATAAACCGGAAGCATTGAGAAGCGAATTGGGAGGAGACGTCATTGCGATTACTGCCAGCGATCCTGAAGTCCTGCTGAAGAAACTGGAACAGCATGACGGGCTATCTCCCCGACTCATTGATGGAGTCATTCGAATTTCAGGCACGGTCAATAGCCAGTTGGTTTCCGATTTGCACACATGCTACCACGACGAAGTCCAGCAGATTTCAGTTGGGAAGCCGAGTCTCGAAGATGTCTTTATCGCTCGGACTGGGCATCGTTTCTGGGGAGCTTCTTAAATGGCAAGTCAGAGCACAGGAAGTTCATTTATTCAAGTCACGCAGGTTCTCGCGTGGCGAGAATTGGCGAGGTTCTTTCGCCAACGTAATCGGGTTGTTGGTGCGATCGGTACTCCTCTGTTTATGTGGTTGCTGTTTGGCTTTGGACTCGATCAGAGTTTCTCGGTAGGGAATTCACCGGAGACGGAGACCAGTTTTTTAGAATACTATTTCCCGGGATCTTTGGTGCTGATCTTAATGTTCACGGCAATCTATACCACGATTTCGGTGATCGAAGATCGACAGGCAGGTTTTTTGCAAGGGGTCCTGGTAGCTCCCGTCTCCCGTCAGGACATGGTGGCCGGCAAGGTACTCGGAGGCAGTATTATTGCGATGATTCAGGGTATGCTGTTCTTACTTGCCGCTTTGTTTCTGGATGTGGACTGGACCATCGTTCAGGTAGTATCACTGGTGGCGATACTATTTATTGCTTCTATGATGATGACATGTGTAGGATTCTCATTTGCCTGGAAGATGGAATCAACTCAGGGGTTTCATGCCATTATGAATCTCGTGCTGATGCCGATGTGGTTATTGTCGGGCGCGTTCTTTCCTGTTCCGAATTTAGGAACAGGTCAATGGACGCAGGACGTTTTGCATTGGATTATGAAGATGAATCCGTTGACCCATGTCGTTTCGCTCGTACGTCGATTTTTGTATGGCAGTGATCTTTTGGCAGAAGGTTTCTGGGAGCCTTCTTTATGGACGAGTATAATAGTAATATTGTTAGCCACAGCCTTGTTTTATGGCTGGGCATTACGAGTATGTAAGCGTCGTAATACGGGCGATTTAAAATGAGTAAGGCAGCAGGTTTCTTCTTAAGTTTAATGTTGGTGGTGGCCGGTGGGTTATTGCTTTATAAACTGCTGAACAATGGCAGCGGCCAAAGCCAATCCGGACACGAAACTTCGTCTGTGGATCCGAACTGGACTCCTCAAGTGAAGCCAGCTGAATATAAAACTGGAGAAGGAGAACCGTGGATTCGGGAATTTGAATTAGTCGATCAGCAGGGAAAAATATTCAAATCGGAAGATTTGAAAGGCAAAGTCTGGATGACAAGCTTCTTTTTTTCCTCCTGCCCTTCAACGTGCGTCCAACAAAATCGAGAGATCCAGTCCTTATATGAAATCTGGGCTCGAAAGGGTATTAAATTTGTCAGCATTACCTGCGACGCGGAGAATGACACACCGAGCCGTCTGCATGAATATGCTCAGAATTTCACCACGGATGTGGAGAACTGGAAATTTCTTAGCGGGGATGTTGGGTACATTAACCGTATCGGTTCAGATCGATTCCTCGTTCCGGTAGGGCCACGGACTCACAGCGATTCTTTTATCTTGGTGGACAAGTGGGGGAATGTGCGGGGTAAGTACAACTGGCACGAAACGGAAGAAATGAAGGAACTCAATCAACAGTTTGTGACTCTGTTGCAGGAAGAGCAGGAGCCGGCAGAATGGGCTGAAAAGCGTGAGCAACTGGAAGCACAGATTCAGCAATTTGTTGAGCAACAAGGAAACAGCGAGGAGGACGAGGGTGATTCGTCCGATACCACAGATGGTGAAAACGAACAGGAGCCTAATCCAGCGGCAAACGAGGCGGTAGATTAAGAATGGATTTTCCAGCAGTCAATGCATCGCTTAATGCACTGGCCACTGTCCTTTTGGTGGTGGGTTTTGTCTTGATTAAGCAAAAGAAAGAAGTGGCTCATAAGTGGACGATGCTCGCTTGCTTTCTAGTTTCGACCATCTTTCTAGTTTGTTATCTGATTTACCATTATCAAAAAGGTGGAGGGACAAAGTTTCCTGAAGCTCATCCAGGGTGGCTCAGGATTACCTACTTTGTGATTCTTATCAGCCATATTGTACTGGCGGTTTATGTGCCAGTCGGAGCGATTTTCACAATTTGTCATGGCTTGAAAGACAACCGGGCGAAGCATCTAAAATGGGCTAAAATCACCTTCCCCATTTGGCTTTACGTGTCAGTTACCGGAGTGGTCGTTTACTTGATGCTGTACCAAATGCCAGTATCGGGCTAGAATAGGAATATCATGAGCAATTCAAAGCGATGTAAAAATCTGACCCTCTTCTTAGCGTTTACCTTTGCGCTATTGATCGTCGATTCTCTGGAGGCCTGTCCTACCTGTAAGGAAAGTCTTTCGGAAAACAACAAAGAACTGATTCAGGGGTATTTCTGGAGCATCATGTTTATGATGGCGATGCCATTTAGTATTCTCACAGGCATCAGCACGTACTTTTATCTCTTAGTGCGTAAAAAGAAAAAGGTTAGACAGTTGGACCCGACTACGACGGGTAAACTCGTGAATTAATTTCTCAAATGCCAATTAGACAGTTGGTGGGATTAGTGATCTCGAGGATCCCACATTTGATCAAAGTTGGCCCATAAACTTCGGGCGAATGGATGCAGGAAGGCGGGGACCAGGATGACGTACCCAATGGCATACATCAGCAAAGTCTTATTTTCTGCCCATTGGAGAAAGTAAGCTGTCATATAAAGAGCTGTCATCGTGACAGCAGTTATGCCATAGTTGAAATAGATACTTCCCAGAAAAAAACCTGGTTCGCGTTCAAAGTGGCATCCGCATTCAGGGCATTCCTCATGCATGATGAACCAATTCCGAAACATGCGTCCATTGCCACAGAGGCAGCACTTTAGCTTTAGGCTACGCCAGATAATTTTGAGAAATCGCATCGGGAAGTTTCTCTACATGTGTTGGTGTATCGTTAGGCATCTACCTAAAATAGAGTACACGCGATAAACCTTTTTTCACTATAGCAACCGCGGAATATTCCCCCGGTTCTTTCGGAGAATTACAAGTTGATTAAACTCCTTGGCAGACTTATGCAGATGGCTGGTTTGGTAATTCTCCCTGCTGCCATTTTACTGCAGTTGATTTTTGATGACCCTGATACGAATCAGAGCGAATTAGAAAGGACTGGACAGGATGTTTTTGGATTTGGGGTGGATGGATTATTGGTCGCCATGATCTTCGGTGTTTGTGTCTTTTATTTGGGACGCATGATTGAAGGGTATACTTCTCAAAGTTAGGGAGAGTGCTACGGTGCCGACGAGTAATGCTGGACGCTGGGTGACATGCTGGATGGTAGGGGTGACGTTGTGGTACTCCGCCAGTGTGATGGCTCAAATGCCGTTGGTGCCGATTCCCAATGCGGTCGGCTTGGCTGATCAACGATTGAACTTATTACCGGCAGATGGATATCAACTGATCGAACAAGCCAATCAGGCTTTTCAGGCAGATCAGATTCTTAGAGCGGGGGATCGTTTAAATCAGTTACTGTATCAGTTTGGAGATCATTTAGTACCGCTCCCAGATCACACAGAAGGTGAGTTTAAAAGCTTCGTATCGGTGATCGATTTCGTCAATGCCTGGGTTGCTCATTCGCAACGACCGGATGTCTTTACACCGGTTTCTAAAGCCAGGCAGTTCGCATCATTGAAGCAAGGCATTGAGCCAGCATTGCATCTGTCTCGCCAATTTCCGGGCGTTTGGTCAGATCCAAACTGGAATTTGGCTCTGAGCGACCACTTACTGGAATCGAATGACGTCATCGGAGCTCGATGGCTTCTCGAACGGTATCAAGCAGAACCAGTTGTCGGAGTGGGCAACACGTTTACGGGACGGTGGCAATTGAGTGCCGAGCGTTCAGTACTGGATTCACACAAACGCCTCGCTCGTCAGGCATTACTGGAAATTCTGGAACAGCGTCAGCCTCAGGCTTTACGCAAACTAAAGGAGATTGAAGCGAGTGCAGGGCAGAACTCGTTTTCCCTAGGGGGAGTGGATGGGGATCTGCATGAATTACTTTTGGGATTCTATCAGCAGCATCTGGGAGGAAAGGAGCCAGCGATCGCGTTTACTCCTCCTGCTATACAAGAGCTTTCCCAACATAGGGTTGTCAGCGAGTCAGTACGCTGGACGCTTTCACTTGAGGATTTATTGCACGGACGCGGGGTTGATCAACGACTCGAACTCCACCCTGTTGTTGATGAGGGACGTCTATTTATCAATACATTAAACGGAGTGCTTGCCGTGCAGGTGGATACAGGGGCTCCTCTATTTGGCGACGGTGATGAGGCGTTTTGGTTATTTCAGAGTGGCGGAGATCAGGTAGCCGATTGGTATGACTCTGAGATTCCTTATTGGGGTGTTGCGAAGCCAGATTTGGATGTGGAAGGAGATTTATTAGCCGTTCGTCAGGGGGATCCCGCTCTCACGCATCACCTCAGTGTAGAAGCCGGTCAAATTGAAGGTAACTCGATTGCTGTTCTTGATTTGTCTGAGCAGGGACGGATACTGGATGGGTTTCCGCTTGTCCTGCCACCTGCCGAGGAAGACTCGTATCAGGTGTTTGCCACTGCGCCCCGTATCGTCGGGGAAAACTTATTGGTGGGAATCCGAGAAAATCAGGCATTCCAATGTCGTCATTATTTGGCTTGTTATGACTTGGCCGGAGGCGTCCAGAAGTGGCGATGTTATTTGGGGTCAGCTCGCCCGATTGCGAACCGTACCATCACCGATTTAATGGCGGCGGAACTGACGATTCTAGGGACACAGGCAATTGTCAGTACCAACACCGGGTTGTTAGCCTCGGTAGATTTTTCAGGACACTTAGATTGGGTTTGCTCTTATCCACGTAGTTATCATCAAATAGAGTCTGCGAGCCTTGAAGAGAAAACAGTCAGATCATCCCAAGTTCAATTTAACCGAGATAATATGACGCTGGTGGTAACACCTGCAGATTCCAAGTTCGTATTTTCGGTAGACATTCGAAGTGGCTTATTAAATTCTTCCATCGAGCGGCCGCTGCATGCCAACACCGCATCTGCACAATTGCCAGACGGAACTCTTATCTTACTGGGCCATGAGCTATTGCAATACCAGCAAGGAGAATTTCAAGAGAATGAGCTGGCCGGTTGGACGCCATTAGCAGCGTTTAGTATCTGTGGCGACCGTTTATTCTTTCTAGATGCCAATAACGGTCTGATAGAAGCAGGGTTAGATGTTACTCAACAATTAAAATCGTTAAAAAGGTCGGATTTGCCAGTCGCTGCTGGCTATCAGCTGCAGGTATTGGATCAAACAATCATCTTGTTTGATGGTAAAATGGTGAGAGCGGTGGACGCTCGGCCTATGTCGAGCACTAGTGAACAATAGAGGCCATGGATACAGACATCGAACAAGCCGTCTCAAAAGTACAAAAGCTATGCCAGCAGGTGCGTGAGCAGGTGGCCGTCGAGGTCGTCGGGCAAACTCAGGTGGTCGACCAAATGATCATCGGTCTGTTATGTCAGGGACATTGTTTACTGGTTGGAGTGCCGGGATTGGCTAAAACACTAATGGTTCAGGCGCTGGCTAACACCATGAAATTGTCATTTGGTCGGATTCAGTTTACGCCGGACTTAATGCCCACAGATATAACAGGGACGGAGATTATTCAGGAGAGTGCAGAGACGGGCCAGCGTGAAATGCAATTTCAGCCCGGTCCCTTATTCACCAATGTGTTGTTGGCAGACGAAATCAATCGTACGCCCCCTAAGACACAGGCGGCCCTCTTAGAAGCGATGCAGGAACGGCAGGTAACCGTTGGCGCGAGAACCAGAGAGCTCGATAGCCCTTTCTTTGTTTTAGCCACGCAAAATCCGATTGAGCAGGACGGAACCTATCCCCTCCCCGAAGCCCAGTTGGATCGCTTCATGTTTCAATTACTGATTGATTATCCGAGTGAAGAAGAAGAACTGGAGATCGTGCAACGAACGACGGGCGTCACACGGCCTGTTGCAGAGTCTGTAATTGAACCTCAGGATTTGCAGTTGGCGATGCGGCTAGTTCGTGAGATGCCGGTCGCCAGCCATGTGGCACATTTTGCAATTCGGCTGGCACGACTTACTCGCCCAGACCAGGATGCTCCGACATTTATTCAGGAACATGTGGCATGGGGTGGTGGTCCACGTAGTAGCCAGCATTTAGTTTTGGGCGCCAAGGCACACGCTTTACTGAAAGGTCGTTTGTCCGTGGACTATCAGGATGTTGTTGCCGTGGCAGCACCCGTATTGCGTCACCGTATCCGCTTAAATTATGCGGCGATCGCAAGCCAATTGACAGCAGATGAAATAATTGAGCGTATTGTTCAGAACTTGTCGACTAACAATGACGCTGACATTGATAATCACTCGGCAGCCAGTCAGGATCATCGTGACCAGTCTTCCAAAGTCTTTAGATCCGAAGACGTTAGCAACCCTTGAGGGTCTGCAGGTTAGGTCTCGCCAGATCGTGGAAGGCCTGCTTGCAGGAACGCATCGGAGTCCCTTCCGGGGCGTTAGCGTCGAATTTGCGGAACATCGAGAGTATGTTCAGGGAGATGACTTGCGCCATGTCGACTGGAATGTCTATGCTCGAACCGACAAACTCTACCTCAAGCAATTTGTTGATGAAACGAATCTGCACTGCGTGCTACTAGTCGATTCATCGGCCAGTATGCAATTTGCTACAGAGCAGAGTCTCAGTAAATATGAATATGCTCAGTGTCTGGCGGCTGCTCTTGGTTGGTTAGTCTTGCGTAACGGAGACGCTGTAGGTGCGGCTGTTAGTGAACTTCCATTGAAACAGTGGTTGCCGTCGGCTTCTCATTCTGAGCAATTTCAGCGATTGATTGACTTACTAACCAAGGTGGAACTACAGACTCAGTCGCCTTCGAAGTCGTTTTCAGACTTTCTGACTCAAGTGGCCGTACAGTTATCTCAGAAGAGCATCGTTTTTATCCTGAGTGACTTCTTTATGGATTCGGAGGCGTTAACCCGTGGAGTCGAACGTCTAAAGGTTAAAGGCCATGATGTCACCCTGTTTCATGTTCTGGATCGTGGTGAGCTGAAGTTTCCTTTTCAAGGTGATGTGGAACTGAATTCTCTGGAAGGCCAACAGACTGTTCAGGTGGATGCTGACCTAATTGGTGGACGCTATCAGGAACTCATCGAACAATTCTGTCAGAACCTGGAAGCAACTGTTCGTAATCTTGGGGCCGATTATGAACTTCTTGCATCGGACGTGAATCTACAAATGGCCTTGTTGACCTATTTTCAACGAAGTGCCAGTCGGAGATCAGTTTAATGCTGGCATTGATATTGGAATCACCGGAAAGACTGTGGTGGAGCTTCGTGCTCTTAGTACCGCTGTTGATTCATCTCTTACGCCGGCGGCGTTACCATCAACATGGTTGGGCCGCCATGGAATTCGTAGTCCGGGCAATGCAGGAGAAATCCCAAAAGGCACGGCTCCAAAGACTCGTCCTGATGATCGTGCGTGTGTTCATCCTTGCTTTGTTTTTGCTGGCCGTTAGTTCTCCACAAAGTGGAGTGTCGAAATTCGATGTTGATAATATCTCCAGCGGAACGCATTACGTCTTCATTCTGGATGCTTCTTATTCAATGGGAACCATTGATCAAGTCAGCGGGGACTCTGCATTTGAAATTGCGAAACAAGAAGCGTTTGAATTATTGCACCGCCTACCTCCCGGTGATGTGGTGTCAGTATTGACGATCGGTGACTTCGAGCGTTGGGTGATTGAATCGCCGGCCAATGACTTTCAGGAAGTTGTTGTAGCGATTGACGAGATAGAGTTGCAGGTGGGAGGAGGTAATGTAAAGACCGTACTGGAATCCACTGCCGATCTCATTTTGGAATCACGTCAGACGCATCCAGACCTGCTACATTCACACGTGATGGTTTTTACAGACTTAGAACAAAACGTTTGGACCGGTCTGGTCGGGGAAGAATCGGAAGATGAAAGTCCACTCAAACGTCTCAAGGAATTGGGGCAAGTGTCGGTCGTAGGGTGTCAGGTCGACCCTCGATCGAATCTCGCACTCAAGAGCCTTACCTGCAGTTATCCTCAAGGGGCCTTCGCCAAAGATGTAGTGGTGATGGCCGAAGTGGAGTGTTATTACCAGGGGAAATCTGCTTCTCCTGGGATTTCTTGGTATGTGGATAATCAATTCATTCGTCGTGATGAACTAGAGATTCAGGAGGGGCAGTTGGCAACTGTCAGCTTGCCTTTGAATAATCTTGATTCCGGAAGCCATCAGGTTGAAGCGCGATTGGATGACGACTCTTTGGCCATTGATAACTCGCGTTGGATTGTGTTTGATAGTCCCGCTAAGTTTCGCGTACTTTGTGTTGAAGGAAGTCCGGGCGAATCGGAAGCATTGGAAACGGCGCTGCACCCGACAGAGGATCCTGAATGGCCTGTTTCGGTCGTCACAATTAACGAGTCTCAGGTGGAACAGCAAGAGCTAACCGAATATGAGATGGTCGCGTTCTGTGGGGCCAATGCTTTTACCAGACAAACGCGCAGTCTATTGCGAGAATTTGTCAGTCAGGGAGGCATACTACTGGTGACTCCCGGGAAGAATTTGGATACCAAATCGCTTAACGAACTTTATGCTCTCGTTGTCGAAGAATTTGATTTTGGGATTCGCTGGGGGAATCTGATACGACAGGACGAGTCAGTTCCTCTAAAAGTCCGAGTTGCGAATCATAGAATTGGCGAGATCTTTCGTAGTAATCCGGGCAGCGGTGTAAATGAGATTCCTGTATTTGAATATGTGGAATTGGAATTGAAGCCAGACGAGAATTCAGGGGCTGTGCTGGAACTTGAAAATGGCAGCCCCTTGTTTGCTTTTAGCTCTGTCGGTGACGGGGTTCTGTTGACATTTAGTACCTCACTGTTACTCAGCCAGTCCGAAGAGCGGTGGAGTGACCTGGGAGCGTGGCCAAGCTTTCTGCCCTTGATTCATGAGTCTCTCAAATATGTATTGGAATCCCAAAACAAAAACGGTCATGCAACACTAGGGACTACACCCGAAAGGCGAGTGTCGATGAAATACGGCCCATTGGAGGTCGAGGTCAAAAATCCCGCTGGTGTCGTCAGACCCTACCTGTTGGATTCGCAAAATGATTTGTACTCGGGGCAACGATATATCTATTGGTTGCAACAGGACTTTAAAATTCCAGGAGTTTACTATGTGAGCTACTCGGCTCAAGGCAAGGTGGTGGAAAATACGATGCTCGTCGGTAATCTTCGTGTTACCGAAAGCGATCATCGTTTGATCGATCAATCCACACTGGAGTTGCTAACCAATGAGCAGTATACGGATGCCAGCACCGGATCACTTCACTCGAAACCTAGACATCGCAACTGGTTTACAGCGATCTTATTGTTGACACTGATTCTAATGCTTTTCGAATTGAAGCTGAATTCGAGACAATCGGTGCGTAGTTTGGGACGTACGGGAGTGAGTAATGACTAACTTCGCTTCTCCTATCTGGGTTCTAGGACAGGTTCAGTCCCGTTTGCAGTTTCAATGGCCACTGCCAACCTGGTGGTTCGGTTTGATTGCCGTAGTACTAGCAATAACCATAGTGACCATTGTGAAATCGTCACACGCCACCATCTTGCAAAAGTCGACGTTGCTGACATGCCGCTTACTTGCCATGGTGGTGTTGGTTGTCATGTTGCCTGGTTGGAGTCTGCTTCAAGAAAAAACAGGTAAGCCGAAGTTGATTGTTTTGGTAGATACATCCTTGAGTATGGAGTATCCGGATAAGCATTCCCTAAAACCACTGATGCCTCTGGCAAAGTGGGTATTTGATCCTCATGAGATCGATCCAATTCTTATGCTGGATGAGGCACAGGGGGATGTGATTGTGGATTTGGTTCGTATGGAATTGTCTCATGCGTTCCTCAATGGTGCCCTTTCAATGAGCGGGCCTGCGATCAAAGATCCACAGCAACGTTTTCCGTTAATGGGGGCGTTGAAGGGAGTGGAAGATGAATATGATATCCACCTCTATGGAGTAAACGATGTCGTAAAGCCTTTGACATACCGTGAGAATGGTAGTGTTGACGTTAATGCAGATTTGACGGTTGTCCCAAGGTCGGCGATCGGGACAGGTATCTTGGAGGTATTGAGGCGACATCGCGGTCAGTCCATGGCTGGTATCGTTCTTTTGACAGACGGAAGAGTGAATAGGGGCGCAAGTTTGAAGCAGGCGGGAGAGGTTGCCAGACAAGCCTCAGTTCCTTTAATCATCCCGCAGGTCTTTGGGAGGAGCGATGCAAAGGACTTCGAGTTAGTTCAACCGAATGCTCCCATCTCTGTATTTGTCGACGAGCCAGCGGTTTTTGAAATAGACGTGTTGCGGCATGGGAATCTTGAATCGGAATTACAGATTCCCTTTCAGGTGTCTGATGGTGAATTGGATTACGTCATACACGCGGAGTTTCAACCGGGGAAAAGAGAGACTCAGTTAAGTATGAAATATGTCTCGAGTGAACCTGGACCAAAGACCTTGCAAGTAGAGCACCTCAGCGAAAACGGCGACTCATGGGGTCATCCAGCGTATAGTTACTTTGCAAAACGGTCTCATGAATTTCAGTTTGAAGTGAAGGATGATGCGGTTAACGTTTTATTGATTGAAGAGTCTCCCCGATTTGAATATCGAGCCTTGGAGGATTTATTCCAACGAGCGACGAACAAAGCGGGCCGAAAGAAGTTTGCCGTTTCGAGTGTACTAGGCTCCGTTGCCCCGCAGCTTGCACAGGAAAATCCGAATGTGTACTCGGTGATTCCGAAAGATAAAGACTGGTTATTTGGCTTTGATGTCATTGTTATTGGTGATGTGTCACCCCAATTACTCAACTTGGAATTGCAAGAGATGCTAGTTGAGTATGTAGTCCAGCGAGGTGGAGGTTTGGCCATGCTGGCCGGTGAACAATACCTTCCGTTGAGTTATGAAGGAGAGCCATTGGAGCAGTTGTTGCCCGCAGGCGTAGAGAGATTCCAAGTGGTGGAACAGTCGGCACGACCCGCATCATTCGTTTTATCTAAGTTAGGTCGTCGCTCAAAGGTCATGTCGCTAGAGGAATCTGTTGATGAGAATATTGATATTTGGAGTCAGTTGAACGGACCTTATTGGTACTTAAAGACTCCTGCTTTGAAAACAGGTGTGCGAGTTTTGACTTTTGCGGAGTCGGAGGAAGCTGATCAAGTTCCAATGATAACGCAGCAATTTGCCGGAGCTGGACGAGTGGTATTTCATGGTTTTGATTCTTCCTGGCGTTGGCAGCGTCAAGGCTCTTCAGGAGATGCCTTTTCCCACTATTGGACACAAATGATGAGATTTCTTGCTGGCGCGTCAGTTGGCGATGGGAAAGCTGGTATCGAAATCAGTGTTCAGTCCCGACAGGTGGAGTTTGGAGAGGATAATCGCATCTATGTTCGTTACCTTGACCCTCAGCAGGCTCCGCCCGAAGACAACGTTGTTGTTCAGCTCACGAAGAACAGGCTTCAGAGTCAAATCGTAAGACTGAGCAGAGATGGAATACAGCAGGGGGTCTTTACTGGGACGATCGGAGGTTTGCAACTCGGGAAATATGTCATTGAATTTGTAAACCCACTACAAGGATCAACCAAGCCTAAGTCCGTTAATTTCTATGTTTCGACCGGCGATCCAGAAGCGGAATATCTGGAAGCGGATGAAGATGGTTTAAGGCAGTTGGCAACGTCGACGGGTGGAAAATTCTACGACTTGGAAGACTGGGGGAGAGTCCTTGAAGAGCTACCGGATGGGCGACAGGTGGTAGTGCAAAAGATAAGTGAAAGGCGTTTGTGGAATAACCATTGGTTGATTGGATTGTTCCTTTCTCTGATGAGTTTGGAATGGTGGTTAAGGCGGCGATGGTATAATTAAGTTATGACATCGTCAAAGCAACTTACGTCTGATCTGGAACATGTATGTAACGTGGTGGAGCAGTTTGGAAAACGCTCGCGCCGCTTCGTATTGTTACGCGCCAGTTGTTTGTTTTCTCTGACTGTGGCATTGGGAGCGGCAACTCTAGCTGGGCTTGATTATCTATTACAACTGCGTTCCATGGCTTTTGTGTGGACTCTGTTTTTGTCCTTTGGGGCAGTGCTTATCGTCTCTGTTATGAGAATTATCCGTCCCGCGGAACAATTTAAACCTGACGCCGTATGGGTCGCTCAAAAGCTCGAGTCCAACTTTCCCTTGCTAGGCCAGCGACTATCAACAGTTTGTGATTTGTACTCTCATAGGCACAGCCTCTCTGAAATTCAAGGTCAGTTTCTGGAGTGCCTCGCTAGGGAAGTCCGGCATGAAATTAGGACTCTGGAACTTGATCGATGTTTTAGACCCAGAGTCATCCTGAAACCGGTGTTGATGGTTTTGTTTGTCGCTGTTTCTTTAGGAGGTTTAATCGGTGCTAACCCTCAGCAAGCTGGGATTGCCGCTCAGCGTATCGTGCTACCGTGGACACAGAAACACTGGCCTCGCGATATCGAACTGCGTGTATTGGATTACCGCCCAAGAGTTGCCAGCGGGGGGAATTATGAGATTGAAATTCGAAATCTAAATGGGCAATTGCCCAGTGATCTAATGCTTGAACTGCAGTGGGATGGATTGCAAACGAGCGAATTTATATCACTAGAACATGACTCGTTGCTTGCCAGTTATCGTTTGACCAACGTATTACAGTCGTTTCGCTTTCGTTTGAACGGTGGAGATTTTCAGGATATCGGCTGGAATCAGGTTGAGTTAGTTCCAGCTCCAGTGCTTCTTGACTCTGAATTGACAATTCAGCCTCCGGCTTATACTGAGTTGGAATCAATCAGCGGGGACCAGCAATCAACGGCACTGTCCGGTAGTACTTTGTCATTAAGTGTGGTCTTAGATGAGTTGGTAAGTCAGGCAGACTTAATCTGGGATGTGGATGGCAAACATCAACGCTATCCTTTGGAAATTGTTCGTCAGGATGAGTCATTTAGGTTAGAACTTCAGGAAATGCTACTCGAATCCTCCGGTGCGTTCTGGGTTGAATTACAGGGTTCGGATGGCGTCGTATCTCAGACGAAGGAAGTGTGGCAAATTGATGTTGTCGAAGACCTCGCTCCTGTCGTACAGATCGTCGCTCCTGATTCTCAAGTCGTGCTAACTGCAACCGGAACTATCCCACTACGAGTCAAGGTAACGGATGATATACGAGTGTCGACAGTCGTTTGGTCGATCGACTCATCGGAATCGCCCGCTCGCCATGAAATATTCAATAGTGAATCGCAAGAGTTCAAGTATCTGTCCTCTCCGTTGCGTCCGTATGATGCCAATCGTGTTTTGATACAGCATCAACCGGACGAGTTGGTTTTAGTTTGCCACCTCGATGTTAGTACTTTGCCTGAAGTGGCGGTTGGCACCGATTTTGTAATTCAAGTTAGTGCCGAGGATCAATTTGGTAACGTATCGGAGCCTCAGTCTATTGCGTACCAGATTGTTTCGGATCGTGAATTGCGGGCTGAGTTGCAACAGCAATTGAGTCAGGTGCAAAGCCAATTCGTCCACGTTCAAAAGCTGCTGCAGAATTTAGAAGCTACGGTACAACAGGTTAGTCGGCGGGATTTATCAGCAAATTCTGAGATTCGTGAATTATTAAGCCGGATGGAAGTCCAGCGAGTCAATATTCATGAAGAGTTTGAAGGAGCAGGGGAATCGATTAGGACCAGTTTGAAGCGTATTGAACAGACACTCGATCTTGCTAGGGTCGAAGCTCCCTTAATTCACGAATCACGAGTTCGTTTGGCGCAGTTAGCGGACCAAATACGTGGTGAGCATCTGCCGGTGATTCAGACAGAAATGTTTCTGGCACGACAATCGTATGCCTCCAGCGAAGAAACCTGGAAGGCTACCCTGCCAACGCTAGAATTGGAAATCTCAGCCGTGATAACAGCAATAGCTAAAGTGCTCGGGCAACAAACTCAATTGCAGTCTGAGGCTGAATTCGAAGTATTACTGAAAGCAGTGCTGCGACAACAATTGGAATTGCAGTCTCTTACGGTAGAGCTGTTTGCGGAAGGTGTCTCCCAAACGGATTCTCAACCGTTTCTGGCAGTCAATGTTCTGGCAACAGAGCAGTTTGCCTTGTCTAACGACGTCTTTCATCTACTTGATAGATTCAGTGTCGATTTAGAATACTCCTTGCCAGCGGAAGTTGGAGTTGAATTGAGAGGAATCGTCACAGAGATGAGAGCCGTGGCATTACAACTTCGACAAAATCAGCTAGCTAGTGCATCGGATGGCCAGGCTCAAATCATCGAGCGAGTACGACATGTATTCAGCGTACTGGGACTTGAAGCTCAAGAAGACAAAGAAACCCAAGACCGGCAAAGGAGAGAAGTAACCGAACGATTGAAATGGTTGCATCGCCAGCAGCTTGCCTTACTGCAAGCTAAACTTGAGGACAGCCGTCTGGTAGCCGAGCAACAACGCGGATTAGCCAGTCAGGCCATACAGTTTGCGACTCAAACGGTATTGCCGCCGCTGGTGCAGATTGGATTGAAGGATTTAGCATCCATTCAGATGGCATTGGCTGATGAATTGGAGAAACCGGAACAATCCACTGTCGCCTTGGAGAAGGAATGCGTTGAATTATTGGAAGCCTTAATTGGTGTGACTGCCCAGTCTACCGATATAGGAGCCGATTCAGAGGAGGCATCTGGTGCCGGAACATCGAATGCTCAGAATCTAGCCTTAATTGCATTCCTTCAACAGCGGTTACATAAGAGTCTTAATCCACTACTTTCCAAAACCACACTGGATAGTGAGGAACAGCAGTTCTTCTCAGAGCTACTTGGGAGACAACAAGAGATCATCCGTGCCGTCGAGTTCTTGCAACAATCAGCGGAAGGGTCATCGAATGAATAAGATGCGACAAAGTATATTCTTGGGGACTCTTCTCATAGGCGGAATGCTGTCTGTAAGTCGAAGTGAAGAGATGGTTGTTGGCTTACCGTCAATGACGATCGAAAAGCTGTTTAATAAACAGGAGCAGGTGCTAGCCAATCCGGAAGCTATCGCGACACCACAAGTGGTGCAACAAATTCAATCGGAGTTAGCAGGAGAGGATATTGGACAAGCAGGTGAAGACAGCCAACTACTTACCATAAAACTACAGATGGCTCGTCACCTTGAACTTATGGAACACCGTCTCAGCGGTGAAACAGTAGATTCTTTAGAACCATTGCAATTCGATATTATGCAACGGATGAAATCTCTGATGAAACAGACTCCGACTAACCAGATTAGTTTAGTTGGAGCGACTCCTTCGGAGGGCTTGGCAGGGCAACAGGCTGGGATCGGGACGTCGGGCGAATCTACGGACCCGGAAACGGAACCTCTTATCGAGCCAACAGGTGATCCGATTGAAGATCAATGGAATCGTTTGCCTAGATCGATCAAAACCCCTTTGCGACAGGCTTCCGCGAATCCATTTCTGCCAGGATACGAGAATTTGTTAGAACAGTTCTATCTCAAGCTCAATAGAAGGTAACGCATGGATTTTAGGTGCCCGACCCGACGTCAGTTCTGTGTTGCAACCGGCACAAGTCTTATTAGTTGGCCGGCTGTGTTACAAGCGACGCAGCCCGGAGTGGACTTGTATGGGCCGAAGCAACGGGAAGCAGTTCGTCGAGGGCTGGTTGCGTTGGCCTCCAGAGTTCAGCCGGATGGATCATTTGGCCAAACGGCTTATCAACAGAATTTAGCAGTTGTTAGCCTGGGCGGGCTGGCCTTTCTGGCAAGTGGGCATTTACCAAAGCGTGGGCCACACGGTAAGGCCATGGCTAATCTTGTTGATTTTGTTTTGCAGCACGCTCAACAAAACGGGCTGATTGGAATTGCCAAGGAAGGTGTCCGAGGTGTGATGTATGGGCATGGCTTTTCCACATTGTTTCTGGCGCAGATTTACGGGCTGAATCGTCAACGTGAGGTGCGTCCGGCGCTGGAAAATGCTGTCGATCTGATCGTATCGACTCAAAATGAAGAAGGTGGATGGCGATACGGACCAACCAAGAAGGACGCTGATATTTCTGTCACGGTGTGCCAAACGATGGCCTTACGTGCTGCTCGCAATGCGGGTCTTTTTGTCCCCACCGCAACCATTCAAAAGGCCCGAGATTATGTACTTGGCTTACGGAATGAAGATGGTGGATTTCGGTATGTGTTGGCTGAAGGTGAAAGCGCCTATCCACGAACCGCCGCTGCCGTTGTCGCACTCAAAAGCCTAGGGTTAGATCGACCGGACGTTTTGAATCCAGCAGGCAAGTATTTAATGACTCATATCCCCATGGAATCTGAGTATGCTGGGAATCCACACTACTTTTATGGCCAGTATTATGCAGCCCATGCCTTGTGGGCGTTAGAAGGAACAGATTGGCCGAAATGGTATAAGCAAAATTCCGAGTTGTTACTGCGAAAACAAACGTCCGCAGGCGAATGGGAGGATGAAACTGTATGCAACGAGTATGCGACTGCCATGGCATGCCTAATTTTATGTATGCCCGGAAACTTACTACCCATATTGCGAAGGTAAGAGGGCGTCCTGTATGCGTTGTAAGTCTCAGTTAATACTGGTAATTGCCGTTTTGCTCTTAATAAGTCAGAGGGCCTTTGCTCAGCAGCCAAGGGAGGTCAAGCTTCTGGATCAGACTGTCAACGGGACGATTGTTACGTTAAACAAAAACCTTGTGACTTTGGAACGTCCTGCTCGGTCCATTCCTATCTCCCGAGTAATCTCCATTGGGGAACTCATCGAACGAGCTAATCGGAGCTGGGTCATTTTAAAACATGGGGAAGTGATTGTGGCAGACCAGCTCCAATTGACTTCTCAGGCGATACGAATCCGGTCTTTGTTTTGGGAAGAAGTGGAAGTGGACTGGAATGTTGTCAGAGCGGTTATTCGCAATGTGCCCAAAGTTCACTCCGCACGCGATCGATTGATTGGTGAAGTGCTTTCAGATCCATCCAACTCATTTGTAGTCTTTGATCAGCAAACCAGAATTGATGCTAATATTCGTTTTTCGAATAATGGCGATGTATTGTTCGAATCACCTGGTCTAAGTCGCGAGATCGTGGTGCCCTTTGGGAAAACGAGAGCCGTCGTAGTGAGAGGTCTTGGGAAACCAGCGAATTTTATGGGGATTGTAGGCTTTAGCGATGGTAGTTTTGGAGCCGCGGTGGATGTAATCCGAGATGGCGATTCCCTAAAGTGGAAAACATCGTCTGGTGTGACGCTGACCAGTGCCGAACCGTTGTTTAATCTGGAGGACTTTCATGTCTGGAGTCAGCTTCACTATTTTCGCCCAGTGCAGGACTCCGTGATCTATCTTGATAGCCTTGAACCCACGTCAGCGATGACGCTTTCGTTGTTCGACGGCGAATTGGGACATCGATCGGCCTCTTCTGAACGGAATGACGACTCACCATCTTCGTCGGCGGAAATTGGATTAGGTCATAATGTACAGCAGGGTAGGTTAAGACAGGCAGCCACGACTTATCTCCATGGAATTGGAATGAAGTCACTTTCTCGTGTGAGTTTTAACGTTCCACCGGAGACGACAGAATTTCAGGCTGAGTTGGCATTAGATAGTCGTGCAGGAAAGCGAGGTAGCGTGACCTACCATGTCTTTGTGAAGAAGGCGGATGGAGATTGGACTTCTGTCTTTGCCAGTCCGGTGATTCGTGGGAGCGAGCGTCCCGTTCCACTGCGTCTTAATGTCGAGGGTGTTGAGCAACTAGCCTTAGTCGTCGGGATGGCTGACCGGGCAACCATTGCGGACTATGCAAATTGGCTCGATGCAAGATTTCTCTTACACCGGGCCAAATAGTGGTTTGCTTAGTATTTAGAGCACTTTCCGTTTAAGCGCCGTACTTACCTAGTCGGTTGGCATTAGCTAATGCTAAAGTCATCAGGTGCTTGGCTTCAAATTGGCCCAATCCACCTACTCGAGCAGATGATTCGTTGAATTCGGTCGCGTTGTCGTAACGACAGCAATCAGCTGCGATCAACGTCGGGACTGGGTGCCAGCTGTGATTGGAAAGATAGCTAGGAGTGCTATGGTCGCCGGTCACAATGACAACCGTTGGGTCGAGTTCCAGAATCTTTGGAATGAAGGCATCAAAGTCTTCTGTGCGAGCAGTCTTCTCTTCGAAGTTGCCATCTTCACCGGTGCTGTCGGTGTACTTGAAGTGTACAAAGAAAAAATCGTAGTCGTCCCAGTGTTCTTTGACGATGGCAGCCTGTTCATCCAGATTGGTTGCATTGCCAACCACATCCATACCTACCAGTCGCGCCAATCCTTTGTACATAGGATAGACGGCTACGGCAGCGGCTCGTAGTCCGTAGACTTCTTCGTAAGTGGGAAGATTCGGCTTGGCCGCAAATCCTCGCATGGTATGGAAGTTAGCCTGAGGCTGATCCTTTAGAATCTCTCGGGCTTGTCGCAGGAATTCCTTCGCTACTTCAGCTGTCTTTTCACTGGCTGGATCGGTTGCTACCGGATCCAGCGGAGGAACGCCAGTGGCTTGTGGGTCCGTGTCGAGTACGTTTCCGCCCAATCCTTCACCGCGAAGCACGACGACAAATCGATGTTCTTTGACGGGTTCCACAAAGATTTCGATTCCATCAATTTGAATTTGACGTAGGCTCTCGGCAATAGGAGCACTTAGTTCGCTGGCAATTCGCCCAGCTCGTCGATCAACGATGTCGCCATTTTCATCTAGTGTGCAGAAGTTACAACGGATTGCAACATCGCCGTCCTGAAGCTCGAAGCCAATCCCTGTTGCTTCCAAGGCTCCTCGACCTATTTCATATTTCAGTGGGTCGTAACCAAATAGGCCTAAGTGTCCCGGACCGGAACCAGGGGAAATACCAGGTAGGACGGGAGTGCTGAGCCCCTGAATACCACGACGAGCCAAGGCATCTAAATTGGGCGTGTTGGCTGTTTCCAATTCAGTCTTCCCGCCCACTTCATGAGGCAGGCCTCCGAGTCCGTCAGCGACTAGCATGATGATCTTGGAGTCGTTCTTTTGGTGCAGTTTACGGGTCAGATCATGTGTGTCCATAAGGTTTTGTTCTCAATGGTTGAGGAATCATCTTTTGTTTATCTCACTCCATTTTCACCTTCGTAGCTGATTGAGCAACCCCCGATTAACGTATCCTTCATGCAAAGTCGAATCGGGGCGGGGTTCTGTTAACTTGGTTTTCGTTACAGACAACTGCCAATACTAGGTGTTGAGGGTAGAATCAATGGAGAGTCTTTCATGCACAAAGGGTTAAATGGGTTGGTGAAATTGTGAGTCGCTTGTTACGAGTCGAGTTATCCGGTTGCTGGCTGGATAAATATGGCATTACCCGAGAGCAGTTTGCAGATTTATCGGAGCGATTAGAAGCCGCTCGGGACGAAACCGCTTTGACAGATGTCGCATTGCTGGCCGCCGGAGACGTGCCCCCGGAAAAGCAGCCGTTGGATGGTCACTTTTATCTCTTGCCAGAGCAATTGCTAAATGACTATCAGGTATCTCGAGCAGAGAGCGAGTTAGGGAAAATTCTTACCACAGCCAAAGCAATACAATCGCAGTCAGATGCGGTCGTGGTTTTAGGTATTGGTGGTTCCTATATGGGCTCCCGCGCCATTATGGAGGCTTGTTGTGAGCCCTTCTTCAATGAATGGCCAGTGGAACAACGTGGAGGGCGTCCTCGAGTTTACTTTGAAGGAAATAGTCTCGATAACGATGCCACTCAGGCACTACTGTCTCTATTAAATGACCAACGTTGGTCGATTGTGGTGATCAGTAAAAGTGGTGGGACGTTAGAGACCGCCGTTGCCTTACGGGTATTTTTAGAAGCTTTACAAGAGCGTCATCCCGATGAGCAGGCGAGCCGTCTGGTTCCCATCACTGGCCAGGGAGGTAAACTGGATGAGCTTTCTCGTCAATTAGGATGCGAAAGTATCTTTCGAGTGCCTGAGGGAGTAGGCGGTCGTTTCAGTGTCTTATCCTCAGTTGGCTTACTGCCAGCGGCTTGTATGGGAGTTGATATTGTCGAGTTGTTGCGGGGAGCCGCTGCAATGAATGAGACGTTTCGAACGTCTCCGGCAGTGGATAATCCGGTGTTGCAATATGTCGGAGCGGTGCATTTACTGGAGCAACATCAAAAGATCGACATTCGCGTTTTGAGTGTATGGTCCAAAGCGTTTGAATCTGCCGGACTGTGGTATGACCAGTTGCTGGCGGAAAGCCTAGGCAAGGTAGAGCTGGGGGCTACGCCAGTCACCGCGGTTAATACACGGGATCTACATTCCAGAGCTCAGCAACATCAGGAGGGACGTCGGAATAAAGTGATTGTAAATGTCACGACCGACTCGATTCGGACTGACCGTATTACGATTCCAACTCAGGAGACTGACCCGGATGAATTAAATCAACTAGCTGGAAAGTCGATGCCTGAGTTATTACAAGCGGCCTTCCAAGGCACTAATAAGGCTCTACGAGAGGCCGGGCGTCCGGTCATCGACATACAATTGGAAAGCACGGATGCATTTAGCCTTGGGCAGTACTTTCAAATGTTGATGTTGGCGACGGTCGTGGAAGGTAGATTGTTAGGATTGAATCCTTATGGCCAGCCAGGTGTGGAAGCCTACAAAACAAATATGAAGACAATCCTTGGTATTGAGTAACTGACTGGGTATCTTCCACGAGGTTATCAAGCAGAAAGCAAATAATATGACAACAACGATTAAGTGGTTAGGGCATTATTCGTTTGAAATAAAGAGTCAGGGACAGACAATCCTTGTCGACCCTTTTCTCAATGACAATCCGGTGGCGACTGTCGCCGCTGAAGATCTTGAAGCGGACTACATTCTTGTGACCCATGGGCACGCTGATCACGTTGCCGATGTGGCGTCGATCGCTAATCGGACGGGAGCCACGGTTGTTGCGCCGGTCGAAGCGGCGGGATGGTTTCAAAGCCAACAGGGGGTTGAAAATACCTTGCAACTGAATTTGGGAGGTGGAGTAACGTTGCCTTTTGGGCATGTGCGAATGACCATTGCACACCATAGCTCGTCCATGCCAGATGGAAGTTATGGTGGGAATCCTGCAGGATACATTATCAGTTTTCCCGAAGGTCGAGTTTACTTCTCCGGAGACACAGCATTGTTCTTGGAGATGGAATTGTATGGGCGAGAAGCCATTGATCTGGCCATCCTATGTATCGGTGACCATTTCACCATGGGACCGAAAGATAGTATCGAAGCTATCAAGTTGTTACAGCCCGCGAAAGTGGTACCGGCCCATTACAATACCTGGCCTCCGATCGAGCAGGATGCGGAGCAATGGGCAAGTCAGGTGGAGTCCCTAACTTCAGCCACACCAGTTGTTCTGGAGGTTAATGGAGTGATTGAATTGTAATGCGTTTAAAGTTGCTGATTTATTTGCTTGGGTTCTTGGCGATACTGCCTCAGGTTCATGGGGAAAAACTAAGATGGGATTGGCGGGCAGGTGACGTCTATGACGTAACCTTGAAGTCAAATGTCGACATTCATGTGACCACCTCCGGTCAGCAACTGCATTATGTAAATCAATTCGATGTCAATGGAGAGTGGGCAGTCGAAGAAGTGAATTCGAGTCACATTGCTCGGATTCACTGGAGTGTTCAACGAATTCAATTAGCGTCTGGTCAAGGGGATAACCGTCTTCAAGTGGACACAGACGTAGCGGCAGGCAACGAAGATGAGGAAACGGTGCTTGCCGCGTTGCAACCGTTATTACGAAAGCGATTTGAATTACTCGTCAACGACCAGGCTCGGCTGTCTGTGGTGAAGGAGATGCGACCGTCTTCCGGAGCGGATCGTCGTACATCTTCAAAACCAGATGCTCAAGCAAAGGCCATACCTGCTGTGTTTAATTCCGAAGGTGTGGCAGGTGCCTTTAAGCATGTGTTTATTGAGTTTCCATTCAATGACGTGCGGTCCGGAGCTCAGTGGAAAAAACAACACCCTCTTAACACACCGGAGCCAGCAGATAAGATCGAGTACGAATATCAAGGTAAGACGACGGAGCATCATCGGATTGCGATTCAAGGAGAAGTCGAATTTTCACAGGATCCTGATCAGACGGTGAAGGTTAAGCAGCAAAGTCTGAAAGGGATGGCGCTACTTAGTCTGGAAGATCCGCAGATTACCAAAGTGCAATTGGATTTGCAGTTGGAGACTGAATCCGATGGTCAGCAAGGGGATGAAGGCAAAACAAAAGTTATTCATCGTGAAACCGACGTGATCGAAATCAAGAAGCGGTTACGCTGACTCCCTATCTTTTTGTATGATGTGAGCAGCAGTTTAGAATCGATAGATTAATTTGAGAGCATGAAGATGAAGTTTGGAAAGTATCTTGCTGTAATAGTCATGGGCCTGATGTTACTGTCGGGTGAGGCATTCGCCCAAAAGACTTTACGAATGAAGTTTGTTAAAGGCTCATCCTCTGTGATTACCCTGTTAAACACTACGACGATTGAAACGAATTTTGCAGGCAATAAAAGTAAGACAGATCTGACCATGGAAATGGATCTGTCTCAAACCGTGACTGACACCATGCCGGATGGCTCTGCCATTGTTCGGCAAAAATTGTCTCGAATTAAAATGTCGACAGCCGGCGGTGGTTTAGGAGCAACACTGAGCTATGACAGTTTAACGCCGGAGGATTCTGCAGAGCCAAGCCCATTATCTTTGGGACTCAAGCCATTGGTTGGTGCTGAATTCGAAATTGCATTCAACAATCGAGGAGAGGTTTTGGATGTGACTCCTCCTGAGGACTTATTGAAGAAACTTAGTGAGAATCAGGCGACAGCAGGGTTTGCTCAGTTATTCAATGGTGAGGCATTTAAATCCATGTTGTCTCAAAGTTCGGTGGTGCTGCCAGCACAAGCGATTAGCCAAGGCGATAAGTGGGAAACAAAGATTGCATCCAATGCTCAGTTAGGTGGAGCCGCGGTTACTATTTCCTATGTGTATGGAGGGACTGTTGAGATTGGTGGCAAATCGTTGGAGAAACTAGACGTATCAATGGTGGTAACATTGATTCCGTCTCAAGGCCCGGATGCTCCCAAACTCAAGGTCAAAAAGCAAGCCAGTTCAGGTGCGATGTATTTCGACAATGATGGCGGTGCGATGAGCCATTCTGAATTGAAACAGTTGATGCAGATTGAAACTGTCATCGGTCAGAATACGTTACTTCAACAAACAACAACGAATTTGAAGATGCAAGTGAAGTAAGCGTTGGGTAGTGCCTGTAAACGTTAAGAGGTAAGTTGTGGCTGGCTTTGAAACAGTTGCTCATGTGACTGACATTCCAGAAGGAGAAGGACGCGGTTACACCGTCAATGGTCGTATGATTGCGATCTTCAATGATCAAGGTGAATTTCGAGCGACGGATGATCTATGTCCTCACATGGGAGCTCCTTTGTCCGGTGGATACATTCTGGATGGCGCCGTAGTGTGCCCGTGGCATGCCTGGAGATTTTGCATTAACGATGGTGGCTGGACAGATAATCCAGAATTGAAAATCGACGTCTTTGACTTGAAGATTGAGGGCGATCAAATTCAGGTATTGGTACCGGAAAAGGAAAGTTAGATCCCCATGGCAGAGAATGATCAGATTAGATTCTCAGAATTTCAGTCATTAATCCGAACCATGTATATGGAGAAGGACGTAGAACGGGGTATTGATGGTACCTTTATGTGGCTAATGGAAGAAGTTGGCGAGTTGGCTGCTGCTTTGCGAAGTGGTTCTAAGCAGGAGCAGTCGGAAGAATTTGCTGATGTTTTGGCTTGGCTTACAACCATTGCGAATGTGGCGGAAATTGACTTGAATAAAGCGATTCGCGATAAGTACGGCGACGGTTGCCCAGGATGCGATCAGTATGTTTGCCAATGTAGCAATGCTGAAAAACCCTAAGCTCAATCCGTGGTGTTTCCATAGGTGAAAACCTTTGAGTGATTCCTGAATAAGGCGGTACTTTCTTTCGGTTAATAGCCGATGAAATAGAAACAGGGCGTTCTTTTTCAAGTCACTGTTCATTACGCAGGGCTATTGGCTGCCTTGTTGCCAATTATTCATCAACCGTTTCCAACGTATGAAAATCACCACTAATCTATTTCGAATGGCAACCATCTGTTGGGTGGTGGTGTTTTTGATGTCGGAGCCTGCTGAGGCATGGCCGGAAGATCGTGCTGCCGTGCCGATCCAGGTTGCATATGATCTGGGCTTTGATGGTGAATTCAAGCGAGGGGTCTGGACTCCGGTTCGTGCCACGATAACCAATCACAGAGATGGTGATTTTCTTGGTGAGTTTGTCGTGGAATCTGAGGATGTGGATGGTGTGCCTGTCACGTTTGCAGCACCCTCACAATCGTTCACATTGGCAGCAGGTGAAACCAAGACTTATGTCCAGTATGCCAAAGTGGGGCGTCTGCCATGGCGAGTTCTGGCTGGGATTAAAGAACAGGGTGCTGAGCAGTACCTTGATCAGAAATACTTCGACCAGGTTTCAGGTGGTAATCGCAAAGCAACTTCTTACTTTGTATTGCAATTGGGGCCCTCATTGCCGATTAGTCGGTCGCGGCTACAAAGTTCGTTAGCGGTGGATGCTGAGTTGGTGGAAGTGTCCGTATTGCAGGAAGCTCAGCTAGCTAGCTTGCCCGATAAGTGGATCGGTTACGAATCGGTTGATCTAATGATTCTCCCAACCAGATCATCAGGTCTATTGCAGCAGCTTTCAAAAGCCCAGGCGCAGGCGATACGGGATTGGGTATTTCAGGGAGGTCGTCTGATTCTGTTTGCCGGAAAACAGGCTCAGGCACTTTCGTCAGCGGGCCATCCTTTTGCTGATTTGATTCCAGGCAAGCCGACGGCTTTGATTACTGACTGGAACACGTCGGGCTTAGAGAATTATGGCAACGCACAACAGCGAATTTTTCTCGATGGTGAAGTCGATAGTCTTGCAGCCTTGGCTGTAAGCGATGGTCGGGTGCTGCTGAGAGATCAGGAGAATGCTCAAGCGCTTTATCCACTCATCGTCCGAAGTGTGCGTGGTTTTGGAATGGTCGTTTATGTGGCCTTTGACATTGATACGCCTGCCTTTGAGGATTGGGATTCAGCCTCGCGAGTGCTCGAAAAGCTGATTGCGGTTGGACGTAATGCTGGCAGTGAGGATGCTGCACTCTCGGTCCAAAGAGTGAACCATGCAGGCTATCAGGATATTTCAGGTCAGCTTCGTGCCGCTTTGGAAAAATTTGATGCCGTTACGCCAGTTCGATTTGTTTGGATCGCAGCATTGTTGGTTTTTTTGGTGTTGCTGATTGGGCCTTTGGATTATTACGTATTGAAAAAACTGAAACGCCCGGATCTTACTTGGGCGACCTTTCCTTTGGCTGTCGCTTTGGTGGGCGTGATCGTATTTGCCATGACTCGTGCATTACCTTCAGAAACGGCGTGGGCTAATCAAATTCGGATCATTGATGTTGATGTTGAAAGTGGCGTCGTTCGTGGTACGGATTATCTTGCTGTTTACAGTCCGCAAGTTCAGGCGGTGGATATCCAGACAGCACAGCCTCCGCGAGCGGATGGGCAGCTTCAGATTGAAAGGCAATTTACTATTGCGGGTTGGCATGGCTTGCCTGGCACAGGTTTAGGGGCGTTAGGGAGAAACAGTTTTCAGACTTACGTCAATCATGAATATCAGATCGATACTCAAACCGCTCAACTTAGTTCGGTTCCAGTGCAGCATGGGGGTACAAAAAGCCTTCGTAGTCGTTGGTCGGGGCAGGCAACGTTGGACCGGTCCTCGGAGCTACATGCTGATCCTATCAGTGGTTTGTTACGCGGGACGTTAACCAACCCGTTCGATATTGAACTCTTCGATGTTGAAATTCTATACGACGGAAGAGTGTACCCGATCGGGCAGAGCTTTAAGCCGGGCCAGTCGATTGACCTGTTCGATATTAGTGGAGCATCTCAGGGGATCGATAACTACTATGCCCGTTATCAGACCGGTAGTAGCAAAGGAGAACGCCGAAGCTGGAAAGTGATGGAAGAGCCGGTTCCCAGGATTGTTAAACAGATGATGTTCAATCAGGGCATCGGCGGAGCCAAATACACCGGTTTACTAAACCGATACGAATCGTTTTTAGATATCAGTCATGCACTGGCCTATAATCGGGCAGTGTTAGTCGGGCGAGCAAGCCAGGGAAGCAGTGAATTTAGTGTCACCAGCGACCAGACTGTCCAGCCCGGCCTGGCATTTAATTTTTATCGAGTTGTGTTCACGGTGAGTACTGAAAAGTAGTCTTGCCGAACGCGTATTTTCCCGAAGGGATGTTAGGTCGTGATTGAAACACGAGGATTAACCAAGAAGTATGGCGACATGTACGCCATTCGGGATATCGACCTGAACTTGGAAGAAGGTGATCTGTTTGGCTTCATTGGCCCTAATGGTGCTGGTAAGACAACCACCATGCGAATCATCGCGACGCTTCTGAATCCTACTTCCGGTGAAGCTTATGTATGTGGGAATTCGATCTATACCAAGCCGAAAGAAATACGCCGATTGGTTGGATATATGCCGGACTTCTTTGGTGTCTACGATGATATGAAGGTCATCGAGTACCTGGAGTTTTTTGCAGCGGCATATCGGATCAAAGGAGAAGCTCGCCGTAAACGTTGTAATGAGATGCTCGAAATTGTTGACTTGGATTTCAAAAGGGATGCTTATGCCAACACGCTGTCCCGAGGACAGACTCAACGGCTGGGGCTGGCCCGAGTGCTACTGCATGACCCTCAGGTTTTGTTGTTAGATGAGCCTCTTAGCGGCCTTGACCCACGAGCTCGGATTGAAATGCGGGAGTTATTGCGGCGATTAGGAAAGACCGGAAAGACGATTATCGTATCTAGTCACATTCTGCCCGAGCTGGCCGATGTGTGTAATAAGATCGGTATTATTGATCGTGGTGTGATGACGGTTAACTCGGCTGTGAATGACATCATGCGAGAGATGCGCAAGCAGGTCGTATTGAATGTGATGGTAGCAGGAGATGCTTCTCAGGCGGCGCGTGATCTGGAACAGCATGACGACGTTGATAGTCTCGAGTTGGTGGATCAGCAGTTAATCGTGACGTTAGTGGAAGGGTGTGAAGACTATAGTCACATTCCAACCGTTCTGGTTGAATCAGGCCACGGACTAACGTTGTTCCAAGAAGAACCGATCGACCTCGAAAAAGCGTTTATGACTCTTACCAAAGGTACGGGCGCTAATTTCTAAATGATGTCTCGTTTTCTGGAGACATAGTCCCAGACGACGTAACGGTCCAGATCGCTCCCGGCTGTAAAGAAGACACGTCCACTCGTCGATTCTGCAACCCGATAGGCAAACTGAATGTCTTCTTCCGTTTGGGACCAACTCGGAATTAAAAAGAAATTGATCGTGATCCCGGCCTGTTTGCACAACAATGCCTCTCGCAGCGTGGCATCTTCGGTGAGCGGATCGGGTGGGTAAAGCAGGTATAACCATTCGTCGGAATAATGAGCGGTGGGTAGTCCATCGGTGATCAGAATGATTTGACGATTAGGTGTATCTACATTGGCCAAATTGAGTCGGGCCAATTGAAGCGCATGTTGAATGTTGGTGAAGTGCGGTGGAAGCTGATATTCACTTAATTCGGTATTCGACATGTCAATTTTGTATCGTACGATCGGGTCGTTGATTGTCACCGGCTTGGGCAGCAGGTTAATAATCTCGTTGGGAGGGCAGGGCTTGGCATGCGTATACATCTCGATGAAATTCAAATGGTCGCCTGGGAACTCACTCGTAATAAGGCCCTGCAAAGCCAATGCCATCTTCTTCACATTGATATACTGACCTTCGTATCGCATGCTCCCGCTCATATCCATAATTACGGAGGTAGCGCATTTCGGCGAATTCTTTGTTTTATGAACGACGATATCCTCCGCATTGACCCGTAAGGCAGAAGAATTTTCGGGTTCACTGTGGTGTCGAATGACGGCATTGATCAGTGATTGAGGGAAATCCATATGCGCCATGCTGTCGCCGAATTCATATTGTTTGACGTCCTGCAGTTCCACACTTCCCTCACCAGCAAGAGGGCTGTCGTGACGGCCGGTTTTCGAAGCCTCCAGGTGCTCAAATATTTTTTCCAGCAGACGTCCTTGGAAGATTTTATAAGCCTGCGGACTTAAACGCATGGCGCCCGACGGATCGCTGGTAATCCCCTGTTGCTCAGCTAACTCGCTGAGGTAATCTTTGACTTGTTGCTGGAGATTGGAAAGGTCCTCCAGATCCGGTTCTTCAACAAACTCCGCGAGCGTGTCCATGTCGATCAGATAGATTTCAGCGTTTTCGAGAGCCTGCTTAAGTTGTTCGAGTAACTCATCGATCTTTTCAAGCTGTTCCTTGATTTCCAACGCCCCTTCGATGGACATCGGTTTTCGCCCGATGAAATCATATCGCCCGTACATGTCCTCTATCTGGTATTGCTGGCTCAGGGCTTCCATCATTTGGATAAGGGTTCGGGCAAACTCACTTCGTTCGTCCGGGAGATCGTACCACAGTCGCTCGAGATCATAAATCTGTCGTCCGTGGGCGATTAGGAAAAACCGTTCTTTGTAATCATCGGGCGGGTTCGTGTTTTCCAGAAATAAATCATATTGTTGCCAGGCCTGTTCCAGGACGGAATCAGCTTCGTAGGTCGCAAGGATCTTTTGTTTCTGAGCTTCGAGCATCGCGATCAACGATTCCAGACTAGGACCAAAACCCTGGAGCCCTTTGATTTGTTCCGGATCCAGACGGATTGCTCGTGCCAGTTGCTCCGCGGTTAAGTTGCGTGCATTACCCCACTGCAGCATATGATCGAATGCGGAAGAAACCACGTCTGGTGGTGGGGCGGTGGGGCTGGGGAAACGTACCGGGTCATACCGCTGATAGGTATGGATGACCCCCCCTGGTGTCCCGTCCTGTTTTTTTCTACCCGGTTTCATTGTTTAGTTACTCGGGAATTTGGTAGTCGATAGTGCCATATTGTTGATGTCTGGAAATTTTGTCCATCGCGTGTAGGCCGGCAAGAATGAATTCGACGCAGGATGCTCTCACCGCTTCGTCGTCTGCGGCATTGACTTCGAACGCTTTGTTCCATACTTCGGGAACGTTCGAGAGTCGTTTTGCATATTCGCTTGATGGAAGCAGATCTCCAACTTCAATCCTCACGCCTTTCCCGAAGATTTCAGCAATTTCCGCCAGTCCGTGTTCTTCAACATATTCTTCAAAGACCGTTTTGATTGCGGTACTGATGATATGGTCCAGAACCTGAGTCTCCGTCATTTGGTGACTACCCATCAGATCGAGTTCCAGTTTTCCCAGTGCACTACTTACTAAATGAGCGAGATCACTGATGCGTGGGACGGCTGGTGATTCCTCTAGAAGAATCGCGCGACGTCGTGCGCTGGAGATCATTGTTTTATAATTCGCCAGCGAGAATCGTACGCTAACACCGGACTGCTGATCAACATACTTGCTACGACGTGCTTCGATCGTGATTTGCTCCAGGACTTCGAGCATGAATCGCGGAATCACGACAGGGTATTCATCGTTTGGTTCGTCTAAGTTTGATTCCTGTTGGGTGATCTCAATACCCAACTCCCGCTCTAAAGGGTAATGCGTTTGGATCAGGGAGCCGATTCGGTCCTTTAGTTGAGGGATGACTTTGCCGCTGCGATTATACGTGGAGGGATTGGCGGAAAACAAAATCAGTACATCGAGGTCGAATCGGATAGGGTATCCTCTGACCTGGACGTCACGTTCTTCCAGAATATTGAACAGACCGACCTGTACAAGCTCGTCCAGTTCGGGGAGTTCATTCATGGCGAAGATTCCCCGATGCATGCGCGGTATGAGTCCAAAATGTAAAGCCTCTTCGGCAGACATACTCGTACCAGCCAGAAGTTTTGCAGGATCGATCTCTCCAATCACATCGGCAAATTTTGTTCCGGGTGCCAGTCGCTCCGTATAACGATCGTCCCGATGCCACCATGCGATGGGGACATCCGAATCGTCATGGGCGGCGAGAAAAGTTTTGGCCTGACTTGTAATTGGATGATAGGGATCTTCATGGATAGGGATCTCCGGAAGGTCCAGATAGGGAATGGCTTCATCCAGAAAATTGGCAAGCCTTCGCATGAGCCGACTTTTTGCCTGGCCTTTTTCACCCAGAAACAGCATGTCATGTCCCGCCAGCACGGCTAATGAAATCTCAGGGATCACCGTATTTTCATAGCCAACAACCCCAGGGAATAGCGGGGCTCCGGACTTCAATAAAGCCGTAAAATTGGATTGTAGTTCTTCTTTGACGCTGCGACTTTGCCAGTCGGAGTCTTTAAGCTCTTTTAAGTTGGTTGGACGCATTAGCAGGTTTGTTTTCGATTTATTGGTTGTTATACAAGTTAAGCGTGATATGGGCCTGACCCTGATGGTGCCCTTCGTGCCAGTTAATAATGTTTAGCGTTGTTCTCAGGTCGAGCTCTTTACCTAGTCGCGGATGGATCCAGGTAAAAGAATCGAGTTGCTGTTCATTGAATTGACTGAGTGTGTCCAGCATGATCGCGCGGCCATCATTTAAGACTTGCCTGATTTCGTCGACAGTAGGAATGTCATCGTCAGGTGTTGAACCACCTTGAAATCGTTCCCAGATGTTTTTGTGCTTTGCGTCTTCATGTCGTTTGGCGAGACGGTCGACACCAAATAATTCTTCCGTGATTCCAATGTGCACTAATTGCCAGGCAATGTGCGCACGGCCTTCTCCGGGACGCCAGCCCAGCACCTGCGCCGGATTATCCATGGCGGCAATTTGCTCCAGAGTTAAAAGTGTTCTTGTTCGATTGAAAGCAAAGGTTTCTTTGAAGGTCTCGATCATTTCATTTATTTCGTTAAACAATAGTGTTGTAGCTAAAAAAACAGATCTGACAATTGCCGCCAGATCTGTAAATAGGTTATTAATTTGTCTTATTACGATTATTCATCAGTAACACATCCTTCGGAAGCGCTCTTTACACATTTTATATATTTGTAAAGTGTGCCTCGGTTTACTTTGTAAGCAGGTGCTTCCCATTGAGCCGCTCGCGTTGCCAATTCATCGTCGCTCAGATCCACATTAATAACATTGTTTTCAGCATCGATTGTAATCGTATCTCCGTTTTGAATCAGTGCGATGGGGCCGCCCACTTGAGCTTCAGGAGTTACGTGCCCGACGATGAAGCCGTGAGAGCCTCCGGAGAATCGGCCATCGGTCATCATCGCGACTTTGTCACCAAGTCCAGCTCCCATGATGGCGGAGGTGGGAGTTAGCATTTCTGGCATTCCGGGTCCACCGGTGGGGCCTTCATAGCGAATGATAACAACATTGCCAGCAACGATCTTTCCATCTTCAAGTGCCTGAAGCATGTCTTCTTCGCTATCAAAACAATTCGCCGTACCTGTGAATACGAGTCCTTCTTTACCAGTGATTTTTGCCACGGCCCCTTCCGGGGCAACGTTTCCACGCAGGATACGCAGGTGCCCGGAGGACTTGATCGGTTCTTCCACGGTTTGGACAATCGTTTGTCCTTCAGCCAATCCGGGGAGTGCGGCAAGATTCTCGCCCAGCGATTTTCCGGTAACCGTCAGGCAGTCACCATTCAGGTAGCCTTTATCCAGCATGTACTTCATGACCGCTGGTGTGCCTCCCACGCTGTGTAGGTCTTCCTGAACGAATTTTCCTGATGGTTTCAAGTCGCCAATATAGGGGACTCGGTCACTGACTGCCTGGAAATCATCAATACTAAGTTCAATGTCAACACTCCGAGCGATGGCCAGTAAGTGCAACACAGCGTTCGTCGATCCGCCTAGGGCCATCACCATCACCATGGCATTCTCAAAAGCTTCGCGTGTCATGATGTCACGGGGCTTGAGGTCCATGGTCATAAGATTATGGATGGCAGCTCCTGCTTCATGGCATTCCGTGATTTTGTCAGGATCTACAGCCGGAATGGATGCGGAGTAGGGGAGTGACATTCCCATCGCTTCAATGGCCGTTGCCATGGTATTAGCTGTGTACATACCTCCACAGGCACCTGCACCTGGACAGGAATTTCGGACAATAGCCTGACGGGTTTCGTCGTCGATCTTGTCGGTAAGATACTCCCCATAACTTTGGAAGGCTGACACGATATCAAGCTTCTGGTTGTTGTAGCAACCAGGCTTAATTGTTCCACCGTAAACCATCAATGCAGGACGGTTTAGTCGTCCCATTGCCATAATACAGCCGGGCATGTTTTTGTCGCATCCGGGGATCGTAATTAAGGCATCGTACCACTGAGCTCCCATAATGGTTTCAATCGAATCTGCAATGAGGTCGCGCGATTGAAGCGAGAAGCTCATCCCATCCGTTCCCATACTGATTCCATCAGATACGCCAACGGTATTAAAACGCATTCCATACAGTCCGGATTCGGTGACACCCTTTTTAACTTCTTCAGATAGGTCCAGCAGGTGCATATTGCAGGGGTTGCCTTCATACCAGACACTTGCGATCCCTACCTGAGCTTTATTCATGTCATCTTCGGACATGCCGGTTGCGTAGAGCATGGCCTGTGAGGCGCCTTGGCTTCGTGGCTGGGTAATACGCGAGCTGTATTTGTTCAAGGAGTCGGTCATTTGGTTTTAGTCTCTGTGAGGCAATGGGTAAAAAGTGATTGGACGACGATATTTGCATATGGCGTAATCGCCTAGCAGTACATCGGCGTAGGCATTTATTTTAGAATTGAATGACTGACCTTGCTAGAATGCTATTGCTCTTCCTGTACAGGTATTCATTTGAATTATCTTTCTCAAATCAGATTGGATAGAAGATCTATGACCAGACTACTCTGTTTTCTCGCCTTAGTCTTTGTAGTGGGGGTATCTGCACTTGACGCTAAAGAACCGAATCAGCTTGAAAAGGGATTCGAGTCGATCTTTGATGGTAAATCATTCAAGGGATGGGAAGGGAATATGAAATGGTTCCGGATCGAGGACGGCGCGATTATTGCCGGCAGTCATCGTCAGACCATTCCCAATAACGAATTTTTGTGTACCACCAAAACTTATGGCGATTTTGAGTTGAGATTGCAGGCCAGATTGATTGGTAAAGCTTATCGTAATGCGGGGATTCAGTTTCGCAGTAAGAGGATCCCTAACCATCATGAAGTGATCGGCTATCAATGTGATATGGGAGTGATGGGGGAGAATAACATCTGGGGCTGGTTGTATGACGAGTCTCGTCGCCGCAAGTTTTTAGTGGAAGCACCTCAAAAACCGGTTATTGACCATTTCCGCAAGGATGACTGGAACGACGTTGTGATTCGTTGTGAAGGAAAACAGATCCAAATTTGGATCAACGGGATCTCTACGGTTAAGTACTCTGAAGAGGACTCAGCGATTGCTCGTTCTGGGGTGATTGGCCTCCAGGTTCATGGTGGCCCAGCGCAAGAAGCTTCTTATCGCCATATCAGGATCAGAACGCTTTAAGAATTGCCACTTTTGTTGCTTGTTCTACAGAGCGGATATTGATTGTTTCTTAAAGGTAAACGGCCGATCTTTACACAAAAACCACGTGTCCTTATTGGGAATTTAATGGCCTAATCACTCGCAAGAAATGACCAAGTCTTAGCGGGATCACAATGCTCCTAGTACAATGGTAGAGTAATATTGTGGAGCGAATTTCGTTTGCTGTGGACAGTATGAGCGAAACCGTGTTAATTTCACTTGACCCTGCACTAATAATTAGAGTTAAACGAGGAATTGGGGCTGAAGAGAGAATATGCCAATGAGTTTACGACGTAAAACTAAACCAGTTTTATCCTCCAAAGACCGTCGATCTATCGAAAAGAAAGTCGCTGCGCGGCTTTCTTTGGAAACGCTGGAAAAACGTGAATTACTTGCAGCCGACTTGGTTGGTGGTCTGGCTGATTTGGCCGAGGGCGAAGGCGACCCGAAAGTTCAAATGCGATTGATCGCTACCGATTTACAGGGGCAGCCTCTTGATACTCTCTATATAAATCAGGCCTTTCATTTAAACGGTTATGTCAAAGACCTTCGTGCTGATGCCAAAGGCGCATTTACATCCTACATGGATATTGATTTCCACAAGGGACTGGTTGAGGCGATCGGTGCGATTTCCCATGCGGAGCCATATAACAACTTTAAGTCGGGAAGTGTCGATGTTTCGGGATCATTAGGTGTGATTGACGAAGTTGGTGGCATGGCCGGACTCACCGAACTGGGGGGAGACGAACGACTTGTGTTCACGGTGCCGATGCGGGCGATCGGTGCTGGTACCGTGGTGTTTGATGGAAATGCAGCTGATACATTGCCGGCTCACCAAGTGCTTGTTTATGGTGAAAATGATGAGGTACCGCCATCACTCATTACGTTTGCAGATTTATCTTTGGAAATCAGTGACTTAGGGTCATTGCCTTACAGCGAAGATTTTAATGATGGCTCGGCGGATGCCATGACTGTTACTCAGGGTTCTTTTGAAATACAGCAAAATCGCTATCAATCGACGCCGGCCAATGCACAGGACACGGCGATAACTGTGATTGACTTGACTGCCGACATCCCGTCAAAGACTCGATTTCAATCGACAATCAATCTGGAGTATGCGAATAATCGACGACGCAATGCGCATTTGGTGTTTGCATATCAGGATGCCGACAATTACAAATTTGCAGGATTGAATGCTGAGTCAAGTCGGTGGGTAATCTCGGAAGTGGTTAACGGGCAAACTAGAGAGCTTCGTCGAAGTAACGTGAATCCGACTCAGAATAAGAATTATCAGTTGGAGTTAGTGATTGATGGCTCACGAGCTACTTTAAGTGTGGATGGAGTGACTAAAGTTGCGAACACATTTAGTGGTAACTTAAACGTTGGCAAGTTTGGTTTGCTGGCTGACGGTGCGAATAGTCGCTTCGACAATGTACATATTTCAGAGATATTCCCGGTACCGCTGTCTGAGCAGGATGTGGCGGAGACGGTGAAGGGCCAATCCATCACGATTAATGTGTTGGCCAATGACAGCCACGAGCAGGATGGGGCGGCGCTCCATATTGTCTCGGTGGAAGGTGTGGATAATGCTACCGTTGAGTTGCAGGACAACAATAGTGATAACAAAGCCGACGTTTTAGTCTTTACTCCGGATAGTGATTTTACTGGTTCTGAGATATTTACCTATGTGGTTGGAGATTCCAACGGCCAGACGGATTCGGCGGATGTACTGGTTGATGTGCTTCCAGGGATTCCATTAGAAGAAGATTTCAGCTCGGAATCACCAGCTGGTTTCGAGGTGGTGACCGGTAATTGGCGAGTAGAGAATGGCGCGTATGTTGCTCAGAATCGGGGAGGTCGTTCACTGGCTAAAATCCGTACAGGAGCCGTCAATCCGACTGAAACGGAATTTTCTGCAACCATCTCGATGCCACGAGTGTCCGGATATAACTCCAATGTCGAGTTGGTTTTCGACTATGTCGACGGGGATAACTATAAATTTGTCGGTGGAAGTGTCGACAGTCGTATGTGGTATCTGGGGAAGGTCAGTAATGGTCAGCGAAGTGTCACGCAGACTGTAAGGGCCGAAATTGGGCGTCAGGAATATGAATTGGTCGTGGTGATTCGCGGTAAATCGCTCACCTTTGAAGTTGGAGAAGAGACAGTATTAAGTCACGACTACGAAGTGGCTCCTAATGCCGGGTTGTTTGGTTTAGCTGCCGATCGTGCCAAGCCTGTTGTAGATGATATTAGGATTCGTGAATTTGTACCGGCTCCGGTTGCCGAGGACGATGCAGTACAGACGGTAGTCAATACGCCTGTAGATATTGCTGTGTTAGGCAATGATGGTCATGAAACCGATGGGACGTTTATTTACATAGAGTCTGTTTCTAGTGTTGAGAACGGAACGGCAGAGCTGAAAGACACTAATGATGATGGCAAGAACGATACGATTACGTTTACGCCAGCCACGGATTATCGTGGTACGACGTCTTTGGAGTATGTGGTCAGGGATAATGATGGCCAGACGGACCGCGGCGATGTCTTGATCACGGTGGCAGCCGCGTTGCCGTTGGAGGTGGACTTCGATGACGGTACTGCCGTTGACTTTAATTACACGTCGAACAAGTGGCGTTTTAACGGTGGTGGGTTCCAGTCGACGGATACTCGCAGTGTGAACATTGCGACGACGAACCTTGGTGTTGAACTTCCGGGTAAATACAAGGTTGGTGCAGTTCAAACGACTCAGGGATACCTTGCTAGCGGGTTCGTATTTAATTACACGGACGTTAGTAATTACAAGTACGTCCGCCAGACGAGCCAGGGTTACCAGATAGGTCAGGTAGTCTCAGGTCGTAATACGGTATTGAAGAACATTCGAGAGACGGTTCGCACGGATCGTAGTTATGAATTAGAGCTTCACGTGGAGAATCAGCAGGTAAGTCTTCTTGCCGACGGTGTTGTGAAGGCGAGTGTGACGGTTGATGGTACGTTGAATGACGGCCAGGTAGGGTTGTACACGTACCGTAGTCAGACGAAATTCGATGACTTCTTCGTGAAGGAAATTGTTCCCACGCCGGTGGCCGTGGATGATACGCGTCAGACGATCGTGAATACGCCAGTGACGTTGAATGTGGTAGCCAATGACAGTCACGATGTGGACGGTACGGCGTTCTCGATCGTGAGTGTGACTCAGCCAGAGCATGGGAGTGTGACGTTTGACGCTGGGGCAGGTACGGTGACGTATACTCCCTCGGCGGACTGGCGAGGTCAGGCGGAGTTTAGTTATACGGTAGCGGATGATGCGAATGTGACACGCAGTGACCGCGGCGATGTCTTGATCACGGTGGCAGCCGCGTTGCCGTTGGAGGTGGACTTCGATGACGGTACTGCCGTTGACTTTAATTACACGTCG
>NZVD01000052.1 GCA_002701385.1 Rhodopirellula sp.
CTGATGGCTCTCAAACTCGCTACTTTCCACCACTACGATTGCGTCGGGAGCGTTCAATACGAATACGGCAGCCAATCGCCACTGTTTCCTGTTTCGCTGGAAGCTTCCCAGCCTGAGCCGCCGCCACGGCTAATTCGACATATTGAGTTTTTACCTTTTCAGCATCCGGACTATCGTCCATTGCTCCCATGTATATCACCTGTCGTTCTTTATTAAGCACGAAACACTCAGGTGTATATCCGGCACCGTACTTCTTGGCGATTTCCTGAGTTTCATCAAACAGATATGGGAAGGTAAATCCTTTCTCTTTGGCACGTTGCTTCATGGCCGGAAGCAGATCTTCTTCAACCTTATTTACATTGATTGCAACCAGGCCTACTTTTGAACCTGCATACTTTTTGGAAAACGCAACAAGACGTTCTTCGTAATCCACGGCATAGGGACAGCTATTGCAAGTGAAGACAACGACCAAAATCTCTTTGTCTTTAAAGTCCTCGAATGCATAGTGTTTTCCATCGGTGGCTGGTAACTTAGCCCACTTCGGAGCAGCGTCTTTGATATCCAGCACAGGATTGAATTCCCCGGCGAATGTAGTCGCAACCATTAGGCATATAACGCCCCATGATAAAACAATGCGATGCAGTGATTTCATATCAATCCTCGTCTATCAAATATTACCAATATCAGGTTTGGGGGGTATTTCGGTAATTGNACCTCGAAATCATCCCTTCCGCCCAACTAGTCAATTATCTAACTAGTCAATTATCTAACTAGTTAAATGGCTAAATGGTTATCTGTCATAACACACCACCGTCTTAACCCCTTGCGGTTCGCGGTTTGTATAGTGCCACAAGCTATCGGCCGGAGCCACTTTATTAGTAATCATGCTGGCAATCGCTTCTCCATACTGACTTTTTAATTGGTACAGATGGTCAATTGCCGACTGCATATCCTGTGGAGCATTGTTGACTGTACCTAGGTAGAGATGATTACCGAGGATCGCATTACGCATGATTTGGTTCACATCAAATTCACGCACCTGAGGTAATCGTGATGCTCCCAGCCAAACCATGATGCCGCATCCAGCCAAAAGCTGAGCTGACTGCATCATGACTCGATCATTGCCTGTGCACTCTAATATCAACTCAAATCCATCCTGCTCTACATTACCGGTTTGAAAATCCAATGTATCCGCATTTGCATAACGAGCATCAAACTGTCGTACCAAATTCGCTCGAAATGTATCTTCGGAATCACGACCAAATACGGTCACATCCCAACCGCGAGCTCGACAGCAAATAATGGCTGCGAAAGCAATCGGCCCCATACCTGTGATCAAGACTCGCGGTGGATTATCAACCCATTCGTTAGAACCCAAGCGAGCGACCTGAGCCTGTTCTGCTTCCCGCACTGCCTTTTCGGAAACGGAGATTGGCTCAGACAGGATTGCAATATTCTCAATACCATCAGGAACTGAATATAAAAACTCGGGGCGATCAATCCATTGAGGCAGAGAAAAACCATGCTCCCAAACGATTCCCCTTTCGACATAAGCTCCCCATGGCATCATGTCCGGACGACGCTTCAACTTAAATGCTTCAATGCCATCGGTTGTACTACCTGTGGTGGGGCGACGGACAGCAGGCACGACAAGGTCCCCTGCACTAACTGACTCCACACCTTCGCCAACTTCCAGTACTCGCGCTAAACACTCATGTCCCAATATTAATTGATCGTGCCCAGACGGAACGTGGGGCGTTGCCGCATGCAAAATCTCCCGGTCTGTCCCACAGACGCCCAGATAAACCGTTTCGCAGACAACTTCACCAGCCTTAGGTGGAGCTGGTTCAATAGAAGCGACCAACTGTGGTTCCTGATTTCCTGGGATGGCGGCTATGGATTGCAAAGACATGAGATCGTTAACTCTTTTAATCTTAGGGAAGCGAAAAAATAGATAGGATTATTTCGAATGGAACAAACGGTAAGGGTCAGCTGAAACATGGGGCGGTTGACCTGAAAGCAATTCACTGACAAGTTTGCCTGTGGCTGGTCCCATGGAGAGGCCCAGCATATTGTGCCCTGTAGCAACCAAGACATTATCCATCCTTGGACTGGTATCAATAATCGGAATCCCATGATAAATCATCGGTCGCCAACCGAACCATTCTTCGACAACTTCTTCACCATAAGGCTCACGCAGATAGGGTTCGGCCCCGGACTTCAGTAGATTGATACGCCGTCGATTAATCTTCTTGTCATAACCTGAGAACTCCATAGTGGAGCCAAGTCGATAGCCTGTCTGCATCGGTGTCATTGCAACGCGGTGCTGCGGGAAAATCATTGGAATGCGCGGCGAATATTGAGGTCTTGGAAACGTGAGGGAATATCCTTTGCCCGGCTGGATTGGAATGTCGGCTCCGATTTCCTTTTCCCAACGCGGCGAAATTGCTCCAACTGCCAGCACAAATTTATCCGCTTCGATTATGCCATCGCGAGTCAGTACACCGATCGCGTTAATTCCCTTTCGCTTGAATTTAAATACTTCCGTTCCTTCTCGAACATCAACGTCATACTCCAGTAAGATACGTTTCCATTCAGCCATCAGGCGATCCGGACGAAGATGTGCATCATCTTCGTAATACCAACCACCTGCCACATCATCCGCAACGGCAGGTTCGAGTTCATAGAGTTCACAAGCCTCCAAACGTTTCGCAGGCAACGCAAAGTGTTTTGTTAAGAAGGCGTCCGTCGCTCGATAGCCTTCCATGGCCGCAGTATCTTTATAGACATAAAGCAGGCCGTTTTTTTGCCACTCACATTCGAGTTGCTCTTTTTCCAGTAATTCCTGATAAAGATGCAACGAGGATTCAAGTAATGGCATTCTGGCCGAGGCAGCCTGTAGCATATGACGTGCATTACAACGCAATGCAAATTTGGCTAGCCAGAACCACAACCGTGGGCTGATTCGGGGTTTGATGTAAAGTGGGTTGTGTCGCTTAAAAAGTGTTTTGAGCGTTTTCCCGATGGCTCCGGGACCGGCCAGTGGTAATGCGTCACTAGGGCATACCAATCCACAATTGCCGTGGGAACATCCGCTTCCAAGTGCATCTTTTTCCAGCAACGTGACGCGATAACCTGCTTGCCGCAAGAAATAGGCACTCGAAGATCCGATGACTCCACCGCCAATAACGACAACATGTGATTGATTCGTATTCACCACTATCTCTCAATCCCAAATCGCAGAGGGTCAGCATCTTGGAGTATTAAGTTCGCATCTGCAGTGACAAAGGCCGTGCCACGGATTGTTGGTATACAGCGTGTACCGTCTGCCGTCCATTGAGCAGAGCCTTCAAACACACTGCCGACAATGCTTTCCTGCCTCCACACTTGCCCCGGCTCAAGCACACCATCAGCAAGGAGACAGGCAACCTTAGCACTCGTTCCTGTTCCACAGGGTGAGCGGTCATACTGCAGGCCCGGGCACAACACAAAGTTTTTCGAGTCGGCTGCGGGATTGTCTGTAGGAGCAAAAAGCTCGATATGGTCAATCTCCTTTCCGTCCTCACCGGTAATACCACTGTCTCGTAACGACTCAGTGACTGCCGTGCAATACTGAGTTAGCTGTTGGACATTTCGCACATGGACGTCCTGACCGTGATCACTCATCAGGAAAAACCAATTCCCTCCCCAGGCTATGTCGCCGGTGGCTGGGCCGTAACCGGCAACATCAATCTCAACCGATTTTCGAAATCGATAACTGGGTACGTTGGTTAACTCGACAGTACTATCATCAAGTAATGAATATTCGATCACGCCAACCGGCGATTCAATTTTCTGCTTCCCATAATCAGCTTGGCCCAGATATTTGAGGGTTACACCCAGCCCAATGGTGCCATGACCGCACATCCATAAGGAGCCAACATTATTAAAGAAGATAATTCCGTGGTCACAATCCGGATGTTCTGAAGGAACTAGTAAAGCTCCGACCATAGCATCCCAACCACGCGGCTCATTGACTATAGCGCGACGAAATTCATCAAATTTCTCATTGAAGACCTGCATCTGTTCCAGCACTGTGCCGCCACCAAGGTCAGGCCCACCCGAAATTACGATGCGTGTCGGTTCGCCACCGGTGTGGGAATCAATGACGCGAATTGGATTGGTCATGGGATTACTTTATTTCAAGCACAGGTTCACCCAGCACATCCATCCGAGGTGTGCAGCCGATTCCTGGAGCGGTGGAAGCACTCATCCTTCCGTTCACACGCTGGGGTGCATTTTCTGCAATACTTACGGGTCCGTAACTGTTAAAGTCGGTCGACGTGAACAGTAAATCTGTCGGCGTACTGTGAGCGAGGTGAGCAATGGCGGCGGTGGTAATATCCCCTCCCCAGCTATCTTCAATCGTCATCGCGACACCGATTGAAGCACATAGCTCGCGTGCCTGATGCGCTTTGGTTAGGCCGCCGAATTTACTAATTTTTATATTGACCACATCCATGGCCTGATCGGCGTACCCTTTCATCAGTACATCCAGCGAGTCGATACATTCATCCATCACAAATGGGTGATTGGTTCGTCTACGAATCGACAGACATTCTTCATAGCTAAAGCAAGGCTGTTCGATATAGACGTCCACGTCGGCCACGCCACGAACAACACGAGCCGCTTCATGCATAAGCCAGCCGGTGTTAGCATCCGCAACCAGTTTATCACCTGTTTCAAGTCGTTCGGCTACTTTGTGGATCCGCTGAATATCCACATCAGGATCCCCCCCTACCTTGAGTTGGAATCGGCGGTACCCTTCATCACGATAGCTCTGAACGTTGTCTGCCATCGCTTCTGGTTCCTGTTGGGAGATGGCGCGATACAGAACAAAGTCGTCTCCATAACGGCCACCGAGCAATTCACATATTGGGAGCCCGGCAACTTGTCCTTTAATATCCCAACAGGCTATATCAATGGGAGACTTCACATAGGGATGGCCCTTAAGAGCACGGTCCATCAGGCGATTCAGGGGCCCGAGCTTAAGAGGATCTTGTCCGATTAGATGCGGTCCAAGTTCACGAATTCCACTACGAACTCCTTCCGCATAGGCGGGTAGATAGAAGGGCCCAAGTGGACAGCATTCGCCGTAACCGGCGAGTCCTGTATCGGTGATCACCTCTACCACATTACTGTCGAATACGGTAACTGACTTCCCACCCGACCATTTATAGGTAGTTTCGTGTAGTGGCAGGTCGACTTGATAAACTCGAATAGCTTCGATTTTCATCTACTTTTATCTCCAGGTGATTTTATCCAGAACTGACTGAGGAGTAATCTTTTTTCGTTCCGGCCATTCGTTTTTCGGGTAACCGATATAAAAAATCCCAAGGCAGCGATCCTCTTCTCCAGCAAAGCCAAAGAAGGATCGGACTTCCGGAATATCGTAAACAGGTGCGGTGGACCAGAATCCTCCCAACCCTTCGGCGGCCGCAGAGAGGTGGAGGTTTTGGACAGCACAGGCAACGGCCATTACCTCTTCTTCAGCGGGAATTTTTCCTGCATGGCGTTCCATTCCCAGCACTATCGCCACCTGAGTATTCTCGGCGTAGGACGCCATCTTATCGCGTTTGGCTTCTTTGAATTGTTCTTCAGAAGTATGCGTCGTGTAAGCTTCTCGTAAATAGCTAGCTAAGTCTTGTAACGCAGAACCCTGGTAAATCGTAAATCGCCACGGTTCGGTGAGGCCATGCGTCGGAGCCCAGTTGGCGTTGTTAAGTAGTTGTTCGATTGTGGCACGAGAAACCGGTTTGTCGGAGTAGTTTGGTTGCCCGGCAGCATCGATTGGTTTCACCGTCCGGCGAAATTCGATGAGTTTTGTAACGTCATTTAGGTTAATCATGCAGTGCTTTGTTTTGACCAGAGGTTGGTTGGAAACTACTTATTATCAGTTGATTGTACCGATGGCCAATTCGAGTGTTAACCATGAGATTGGGGAGAAAGCGAAGATTGCAGTAAGCTACAGCTTCTATTGATACCGTCTTTAGATACGTTCTTGAAATCTATTCAAGGGCTTAGACGAATTTTGCTGGGGTGTTATACTTAGAAACTCTAAAGACGCGCCCATAGCTCAGCTGGATAGAGCAACGGACTTCTAATCCGTAGGTCGCAGGTTCGAATCCTGCTGGGCGTGCTTTTTTTCTTTTAATAAATCTAAGTGACACGCGAGTAGCTCCAGCGGAGAATTTGATTAAAGCTAGTACTCATGAAAACAATTCCAATACTGGCTTTTCACCATCACCAACAGTCATCGGGCGACCAGACGGTGAGATCGCTGGTTTCCTGATGTCCATTCCAGCTGCGAATGCGATGCTGGCGTGAAAGGCACCAATGGAGACTGCATCTTCGTCAACATAGTACCCTTCGTCGTCGCTCTTGCCGTACACAAAACCGGCCTTGGCACCTCCACCTGCAAGAAGAGTTGAAAAGCAGATCGGATGATGACTGCGGCCATCACCATCGAAGGACGGTTTACGCCCAAATTCCGTTGCGACGACGACCAGTGTTGAGTCCAGCATCCCGCGACCCTCGAGGTCAGTGATGAGTGTTGTGAAAGCCTGATCGAAGACCGGTGCGACTTCGCCCATTTCGTCAGCTAGCGATTTGTGATGATCCCATCCGTCCTGCTTCACCTCAACGAAACGTACTCCCGAACTAACCAACCGGCGAGCGAGTAGACAACCCTGACCGAATGAATTATTGCCATAGGCCACCCGTTGTTCGTCAGGCTCGCCCGACAGATCAAAAGCCTCCAGTTCCTTACTCTTCATCAATGTAAGGGCATCGTCATAGAAACCGTTATAGGCATTGACCCCCTTATCCTGGAATCTTCTCCGGAAATCGGCATCGAGTCCGTTCAGCAATGTCAACCGCTTAGTTGCAGCGGACTTGCCACCGATCGTTTCGACGTCATTGATACCCTGGCTAGGATCGCCGATTGCGAGAGGAGAGTAGCTCGAAGGGAAGAAGCCATTGCCCTGATCAGAACGGCGATTGACGCAAACACTCGATGGCAAAGTCTTGCTACTGCGTCCAAGATAGTGAGAACCCCAGGCCCCTAGGTTGGGGTGTCGTATCGTCCCTCGAGGTTCGTATGCAGTCCGCATAAAATACTGAGCCGGCTTGTGGACACCAATCTTGGCTTCCATCGAACGAATCACGCAGGTCCGATCTGCGATGGTCGCTAATTTCGGAAAAAATTCTGTGACCTGGAAGTCCGCTGATGTATTAATCGCCGCTGCCGGACCTTTGGATTTTCCCCGTTTCGGATCCAGCGAGTCGATGTGACTCAAACCGCCACCAAGCATGAGCCAGATCACGCTCTTTGCCTTGCCGAACGAGGCAGGCTTCTGAGCCTCCGAATCTGCAGCAAAAATCTGTGCGGCTGGAACGATACTCAGACCGAACGAAGTCGCAGCACAGCGTTCTATGAATTCTCGGCGTGTAGGGGTATCTAGTGATTTTAATAGTTGTTTCATATCGGATCGATGCGTTGGGTAACTAGTTATTATTTAAGTAATCACGTATTAAATTGCATAGCAATGCTATCTATTGAATGAATATAAACTCGCGCGAATTCAACAGAGCCCATGCAATGTCGCCCAGGTCAAGTCCTTGTTCGAGCGCGGTAATACACTGTCTCATGTCCTGGTCACGTGGGAGCCGCCCCAAGCATGTGCGGTAGAGCAAAGCGACCTGCTCGACTTGGGTGTTCCTGCTTTGAGCTGTCTTAATAATCAATGAACTGTTCATGAGACTTTTTGTAAGCTCACCGTTCATCATCATCAATGATTCGGTAATGCCGCCTTCGATCGATCCATCATTAGCAACTTCACGCGCTGACTGACCTGCGATTCTCAGAAAGTGCGTGGGTGGCATTGGTTGTGGAAGTTCTGAAGCCCGTAGCCATGAATCTTCTCCACGCAGCTTGACGCGTCTTTGGCTTGTCGCAAAAAACAGACCGCGTCCGCCGTCACCATTGGATACCTCTCCGTCTGGCAACAGCGTCCTTGCAAAGTCGAAGATCTTTTCGCGATCTTTCGCGATTTCTTTCGTGTCGTGAGAAAATTCAAATGGAAAGACCAGTCGTTCCATCATGGGAGCATTGTTCGTTTTTAGTCGGTCAATCTCTGGTCCTCGCTGCAGGAGAACCACCGAGTCCCATATCTGCTCAGCCGTCATCCGACGTAACAAGGGTCCAGGAAAGCGGAAAGCCTCCCCTTCTGGCGGGGTCACGCTAACCTGCTGCTGATACGTCTTCGTATTCAGAACAACTCGCTGGAACTCACGGAGATCGAAATCGACATCCCGCATGACCTGAGCGAGAAACTTCAACAGCTCTGGATTTGTAGCGTCCTCTAGCACATCAAGATCCGTCACAGGTTCCTTCACAGCCACGCCAAAGAACTTCTTCCACATACGATTAGCGATCGCCTCGGCAAACCGTGGGTTCTCAGGCAATGTCATCCAATACGCGAAGAGTTTCCTTAGATGCCGAGGGTCGGTCGTTGTCACGTTTGCCCGTCGGGCCCCCGCCCATGTGATAAACTTCGGAACGACCTTCTCGCCCGGCTGGGCGTCATCATAGACATAGTCTTCCGGGAATTCCGTTGCGCGACCCTGCTCGTAAATCACCTGTTCCATGTTCGGCTGAAGCAAGGTGACTAGATTCGCTTTCGAGAATCGTTCATCCCGTAGCGTAAGTGCCGGCTTGCGAGTGTCGACACGTTCAAACGCTGTGGAACCGAAAAAGGATGCCATTTCGTAGAATTCACGTTGAGTCCATTCGGCGAAAGGGTGGTCATGACACTGAGCACAGGCAACATTGGCACCGAGAAAAGTGGTCAGCGTGTTAGAAAGACTATCCAGTGGCATACTGGCATCACGCAAAAGGTAAGCAGTGGCTCCATTCTCTCCGAGCCTTCCTTCTGCGGTCAGCATGTCGTAAACCATTTCGTCCCATGGACGATTTTCGTGAAGCTGTGTCTTCAGCCAGGTGTGAAAAGTCCAGGTTTTACCAATGCGGTAGTAGTCATCCTTCACACGAAGCATGTCTCCCAGCCAGTTAAACATGTGAGATTCGTGCCCTGGGGACTCCAACAGTTGATCAATCAACTTGGTTCGACGATCTTCACGGCTGTCGGCAAAAAAACTTCCAAGTTCGTTATCAGTCGGAATTCGACCGATAACATCCAGATACACTCGGCGGACGAATTGAATATCACTGACCGGCGGATTCGGTTGTAGTTTGTACTGTCTTAAATCAAGCCTGATAATCGTATCAATTCGCGAGGAAGCGTCAATCGATTCACCGCGACTTACATTAGTTGTTACAACTATGAGGGTTAGCAGTACGTTCCAATATCTTTTTCTTGTTAGAGTTCTTAGCATTATTTCAAATTCAAAATAGAGTTCAACATGACGGTCGTTACGAAACTGAGTCGCGACAAAGTCTCAACCTGTTATTCCGAGACGACGACTCGGATTTGATCGACAGAGTGTTACATTGTCTCGACCAGAATCCGTTAGGTCATCCGGCCGGTCGAGTGTAATCTGACCGATGACTCTAGCACCACCGACCACGCAAGGCCGATCTGCTTCCCCCGTTCGGGCATCAAAATTCTCAGGATTTCGGTACGGTTCATATATAGATATCATGCGCAAGATCAAAAGTGTGGACATACTTTGTGAAAAATATTTATCCTTATTTAAGCAACTGGCTGAAAACCATAATACGGCGGAACAAAGTACCAAAAGCCCACACAAGTAGTAATCATCGGGTTTAAGCAATCCAAATGAACATCAAACCGATGCGGAATTATTCCTCTTCACCCTTGTGTGACTTGAAAGCATGAACAAGCCCCATTACCCCTGCAAATATTAAAAATAACCCAAGCAAGATACAGAATCCTCCGGCACCGGGTATGTTTATACCAACAAGCACAAGTCCTCCACCAACCAATGCGGTGAAGATCCAAAGAGGATATCTGATAATCGCAAAAACAAGCGTGAAAACTTTATGCAGCTTAGACCCAGGATTCCTCGCTGCACTTAGCCCCAGCCTCAAAATAATAGCGGCAATCAGCATACCGATTATGCTAACTAGGTTCGGATCCAACTGCGCCCAAACAAACATGTGAATGACCTCTTTTTATTCAGCAAGAATTGTATTCTGAAATCTATCAGATTAACGAAAAACTCTCTTTTGGAACGCAACTCAAGATTATCGTTAGGGATATACTTTCCGTTCGCAACATCTATTTATTAATATCGATCTAATTCGCGAACAACTGCTTCCAAAATACAAAACGTAACCCAGATCAAAAATAGATTTTGTCCTTTATGACGCTATAAGGTTGTTGGTTTGTAGCGTCATAAAGGCTTACTTCAGGATTCTGACTATATTGAACTGAACTCCAACCCTGATCAGCAGTTGAGCAAAGCAATTCTTCCTGCAATCAATTCCACCCCGCTTTTCATTCAGAGTAAGATTGAGTTAAATTCTTTCTAGGACGTGCTGCCATGCAAGTGATTGACATCCAACAGAAACTCGATAGCTTTGACGATCACTGGTCGCCCAGAGTTATCGCAGCCTTAAATGGCCAACATGTTAAAGTAGTTAAACTACTTGGTGAATTCGACTGGCATTTCCATAAAGACGAAGATGAGCTTTTTATGGTTGTCGAAGGAGAATTAACAATTCACTTTCGTGATCGGACAATCGAATTAACACGTGGGCAAATGTGTGTCATCCCTCGGGGTATCGAACACAAACCCGCGGCGTCCGAAGAATGCCAGGTCCTTCTATTCGAACCTGCAGGGACAATCAACACTGGAAATCTGGTCAATCAACGGACCGTTTCTTCACCCGACTCAATCTAACTTATATTAAAAACACAATGCGAATGCTCCCCTTACATCACCAAAGTCTTTCTCTAGTCATATCGTTTTGCCTAAGTATTACCTTCGTTGCAAGTTTCGCGGTTTCTCAAGTTCAGGCGACTGAATCCAAAAAGCCGAACATCCTACTCATCTCCATTGATGATCTCAATGACTGGACAAGTTCACTCGGGGGACACCCTCAGGCCAAAACTCCCAACATTGACCGACTAGCCGACCGAGGTACTCTGTTCTCCAATGCTCACTGCCAATCTCCTGTTTGCAATCCTTCACGCGCAAGCATGCTCACTGGCCGCCACCCCCACACATCCGGTATCTACTTCCTCAGCCCGGACCTCAAACAGTCTCCAGTGTTAGAAGATCTGGATACTCTGCCTGAACGATTTGCCAAACATGGTTATCAGACGATGGCCGCCGGAAAAATATTCCACACCGGGGACAAGCGATTCTTTCAGGAGTACGGTGGAAACATGGGAGGCTTTGGCCCGCGACCTAAAGAGAAGATTTCGCAGCCACATGGTCACCCATTGTGGGACTGGGGGGCTTTCCCTGAATCGGACGATCTTATGCCCGATTTCAATATTGCACAATGGGCTTCTACCAAACTAAAGTCCATCCCTGCCGAATCAGACAAGCCGTTTTTCATGGGAGTTGGATTCTATCGACCTCACGTTCCAATGTTCGCCCCCAAGAAGTGGTTTGACCTTTTCCCACGAAACCAAATTCAAATACCACTGGTCAACGACAAAGACCGTAATGATCTGAGCGAATACGCCATCGCATTGACCAATGAGAATCACGTTTCACCGGAGCACGCATGGGTTAAATCGGCAGGCCAATGGGAACACGCCGTTCAATCCTATCTCGCTTCGGTTGCTTTTGCAGATTACTGTCTGGGAATTGTCTTAGATGCCTTGGATCAATCCCCGCATAAAGACAATACCATCGTCGTTCTGTTTGCCGATCACGGGTTTCACCTAGGCGAGAAGCAGCGTTGGGCCAAACGGACAATCTGGGAAGATGGTACACGCGTACCCCTTATCGTCGTGGATAATAGGTACTCCCCCAAGCAAATCTCCAGCAAACCTGCACAGCTTCTAGACGTGTTTCCGACGCTTTTGGAACTCGCCGACTTACCCAACGATCAGTCCCAGGAAGGCAAGTCACTTGTGCCACTCATGAAAGACCCTCAAGCAGATTGGAGTCACATCGCTTTGTCATCCTTTGGGAAAGGTAACTTTGCAGTAAGGTCCGAGCGTTATCGATTTATTCAATATCTGGATGGATCTGAGGAATTCTATGATCACGCCAATGATCCTCATGAATGGAACAACCTCATCAACAAAAAGAAACTTACAGAAGTCATCGAGCAGCATCGCAAACGCTTGCCAGCAAATCAAGCCGACGTATTACCTGGCAACTCGACAGGTCACAAAGCCTATCAGGCCGCCAGTCGTTTTGTGAATGAGTAATTCCGAGGTTTCCAAAACCTATTACCTTTATAGGACAACGCCATGAATCCCTTTGCCCGCCAAACCATTCTTAGTTTAACAGCCGGTCTACTCTGAGCTCACATTACTCATGGAAGGTAAATTCGAAGAGAATAACATCTAGACTCATTACCATTACACTCTTAAGCGATCTTACCAATCATTGACTATGCGTTACTTACTACCATGCATACTGCTACTTTCCATACATCCCTTTGTCTGGAGTCAGGACGCTTCTAATAAGCAAATTCATTGGGAACAATTCCGAGGACCGCAGGGCAACGGACATGTCAACGCTCCTAATCTTCCTGACAGCTGGAATGAAGAGACAAACGTTGTTTGGAAAACCAAAGTGCATGATCGTGGTTGGTCATCCCCAGTCATTTGGGATGAACAAATCTGGGTGACTACGGCCACCAATGATGGTCATAAAATGTACGCCGTCTGTCTGGATAAAACGACGGGGAAAATCCTGCATGACATTCATTTATTTGATGTTGAATCTCCTCAGCGAATCACTGTCGACAACAGTTATGCGACCCCAACTTCAGTCATAGACGACAAACAGGTGTATGTGCATTTCGGCACCTACGGTACGGCGTGTATCGATCGAATTTCAGGGGACATCGTCTGGACTCGAAGAGACCTTAATTGCGATCACGAAGCCGGAGCCGGCCCTGCCAGTTCTCCGATGCTGTTAGGTGATCTGTTTATCGTCAACGTCGATGGACGTGATGTGCAATATGTCATTGCCATCAATAAGCACTCTGGCAAGACTGTTTGGAAAACGGAGCGATCCGCTGACTTTTCCGAAGTTCCGGTACATAAGCGAAAGGCCTACAGCATGCCCAGCTTAATCGAACATAACGGGAAACAACAGTTAATCAGTAACGGAGCGATGGGGTGCTATAGTTACCATCCAACCACCGGCAAAGAACTTTGGCGAATCAAGCACCATGGGTTTTCCAATGCTCCCCGTCCGGTCGCTGGGCATGGCTTAGTTTTCACCACGGTCGATCGTGATGACCCGGAACTCTGGGCCATTCGCCTTGGAGGAAATGGTGACGTAACCAATAGCCATATCGCATGGAAAGTGACAGCCGCGATGCCGCCGCGATGTTCACCGCTTTTGGTAGACGATCTACTCTATCTGGTCAATCGACTTGGAATTATTACTTGCCTCGATGCGAAAACCGGCGAGCAGGTTTGGCGAGAACGGCTCGCTGGCAACTTTTCAGCCTCTCCTATTTACTCTCATGGAAAAATCTATCTTTTCAACGAAGATGCGACCACGTTCATTCTTAAGCCAGGCCGGGAATTAAATGTCCTCGCTGAAAACAAACTGGCAGAAGACTTTCTGGTCGCCACCCCCGGAGTTTCAGAGAATGCTCTTTTCCTGCGGACGGAACACTATGTTTATCGAATTGAAAAAGGTGGTAAACGGATTTCTCTGAATAACAATCCGCTCGGTACTCCTAAGGCCACTGCAGAATCCTTTATAGGTAAGTGGGATATGAGCCGACCGGGAGCTCCGGATAAGATTGCTTTTGTCGTCACTATCAATGCTGACAAAACAGCCACCAAGAGTCATGTTCCCTCGTCTAAAGGAAAATGGGAAATCGTTGACGAACAATTGAGAATCGTCTGGAGTGAAGGATGGCGTGATATTATCGCTCCCACCAAAAGTGGGTTTCGCAAAATCGCTTTTGCTCCCGGCAGTGAATTTGACGACAAGCCTAATAACTCCGCTGTTGCCAAGAAACAGAAATAACTCAACCACCCAGCCGAGGTATCCTGCGTTACTGCTGCACTCCAATTTGATAAAATCAAATTGGTGAGTTGCTACAAGAACTAATGCACCTCATTCAAGCTTTGATCATCCCCTCCCCCTGAAAGCCCTTCATCATGATTCGCTCGCTTTTTGTTTTGGCTATACTTTTACAGCTGACTACACCTGAATTAGGCAGCTTATCAGGGAAAGTAACAGGTTTGCAGGTGAGCGGAAGCGTATTGTTCGCTCAGGATAGCACCATTAGCAAATTACAAACCGAATATTCGCAACAAGTGCAGGCGTTACTTAAGCAGTACTGTTACGAGTGCCATAATGCCGAATTGGCTGAGGCCGAATTGGACATGTCGGTTTTCAAGTCGATTGCTGATATTCAAAAAGACACCAAATCATGGATTCGCATTTCGCAAATGCTGGACAGTCGGCAAATGCCTCCCAAAGAATCCGAACAACCAAACGACTCGCAACGCACAAAGCTTCAACAGTGGACTCGGACTCTACTTGAACATGAAGCCCGAACGCATGCAGGTGACCCTGGACCGGTTATCCTCCGCCGCCTGAATAACTCGGAATACAACTACACCATTCGGGACCTTACAGGCCTAGAGACTCTCGATCCGACGAAAGAATTCCCTATTGATGGAGCAGCCGGTGAAGGCTTCGTCAACACAGGCGAGGCATTGTCTACGTCCCCCAATCTGATTCGCAAGTATCTCGACGCCGGCAAAGCAATTGCGGAACATGCCGTTTTTACTCCATCCGGACTGCGATGGTCTGAATCCACAACACGCCGAAATGAAGTGAATCGGTTGATGGAGCAAATTCGGGAATTCTATCGTATAACCAACCGTGCCTCTTCCGAGCAATCGTATGAAGAACAAGGAAATCTGAATCTACGTGGTTACTTAGAAGCTCTGGCGGTAGAGCGTACAGGCTTGACCAACAATTCTGTCAGCGTCGAACAAGTGGCTGTGAAACGGAATCTCAATCCTGTCTACCTACAAAAGCTTTGGCAACTACATCAAACGGCTGATCAACAAACGAGCCTACTGCGGTACATTGGGAAACGGTTGCAAACTGTAACGCCCGACAATCTGGAGCAATTCGCTCAGGAACTCGATGCCTGGCGAAACTCTCTATGGTCATTCAATGTTGTCGGACATATCGGCCGCAAGGGTGTCCCCAGCCATTGGCAAGCTAAAGTCGCCCCGCTGACTACCGTTATAGAATTAGAAAGAACGATTCCTGATGAACTAGAGCAGGATGTTGTCATTCACCTTGCAGCTCACACGGCCGGCGACGGAAATGATTCCGACTATGTCCTCTGGAGAAACGCTCGCTTGGATAAAGAAGGCGAACCCCCTATTTATCTGGCTAATATTCAGGAAGTTGCAGCAAGGTACGAGAAGCTCCGAAAAGATTTGCTTGGCCAAACCTCTCTGTATTTAGCAGCAGTTTCCGAAGCTTCCACGCTACCTTTGCCCATCGATATCCCAGAGTTAGCAATTAAGCACAAACTCGATCCCACAGCACTTTCCCGGTGGTTGGATTTAATGGACGTTCGCACCTCGACGGGAGTCGAAATCCAAGGACACGCGTTGGGACAAACCAAGAATGTGGCCGGCTACAATTTCGTCAACGGCTGGGGTGCTGGCCTTCCAAATCTTAGTTCCAATGCTTCTGACAATGAAGTCAAAATCCCTGGTGATCTACGTGGACATGGCATTGCCGTTCACCCAACTCCCACGATGTATATGGCGATCCTTTGGCAAGCACCTGCTGACATGCGAGTTTCTCTGACCGCTCTTGTTGGTGATGCCCATAGCAATTGTGGAGACGGTACTGAGTTTTGGCTTCGACATCTGTCCGGAGACAAAAAGGATGAACTTTGGCATGGAGTCGCAGGGCTGAGAGTCACACAGGAATTCCCAGCCAAAGAAATCACCATTCGAAAAGGAGAAGCTATCGGTTTATATATCGGCCCCAGATCATCTCATGTATGTGACCTCACTAAAGTGGAACTGACATTAAAGGAGCTCGACGGAGACAAACGCGAGTGGGATCTTGCCAAAGACTGTGCAGATAACATTCTGGATGGCAATCCACATGCCGACAGCTTAGGTAACCCTGGAATCTGGCACTTCACCAAAGGGCTTGTTACCGACCTCAACAAACCGACCGAGACCATTAAGTCCATTCCTTTTGGGACACTACTGGAAACCTGGTCCAAAGAGCAGGATAAGGCGGCACAGGCTCAGTTAGCTGGGGAAATCCAGAAAATCGCGACTGGCCCTGCCCCTGCAGATCCAGAGTCAGCAGAAGGACGACTCTACAAACATTTACAAGAATTCGTCACCGACATTCCACCCGGGAATCTGCAGGAGGGAGTGACGGCTGATGAGCGATTCGGTGTTCACCCTGTATCTGGTAATGTTGCACCTTTTGATTTGGTGACACAGGCTCCAAGTGCTACCGCCTTTCGCATACCTGCTATCCTCGCGAAAGGAAGAACACTTCGCGTCAGTGGGCTTGTCGACCCTCATCACGGCAAAGAGGCCTCGGTTCAACTCACCATTGGAAATGACAAGAATATCTACGACCGTCTGCTGGTAACATTGCCGATACTCTCTGAACCTGGCAATGAAAACCATGAAAAGCTTCTCGCCACGCTGGATGAATTCAGAGAGCTCTTTCCACGGGCTTTAGCCTACGTACGTCTAGTGCCAGTCGACGAAGTTGTCACGCTGGTTCTGTGGTTCCGGGAAGACCAATACCTGTCAAAACTCATGCTGACCCCAAAGCAGCAAAAGGAGTTGGATGCTTTATGGGATGAGTTCTTATTTGTGGCACAAGAGCCGCTTCAGTTTGAAGTCGCCTACGAACAAATTTACCAATTTGCCACCCAGGATCGACCTGACATCGTCGAAGCATTAAAACCGATTGCAGACGACGTCAAAACTTATGCGGACACTTTCCGTCAGCGTTTATTAGATACCGAAGGGACTCATATAAATGCAATCGTTGACTTTGCGCATCAAGCCTGGCGACGAGATCTATCCGCTGACCAGCAAGCTCAGATTCATCAGTTATATGCCGCTTTACGTGAAGCAGGTCTCCATCATGAACCAGCGTGCCGATTGACAATTGCACGGATTCTGACGTCCCCCAATTTCCTTTTCAAACAGGAAGATGCCCGCGAGGGTACAGAAGCAACTGCCGTATCAACCGACGAAATCGCGTCTCGATTGAGTTACTTCCTCTGGTCATCCATGCCTGATGAAAAGCTTCGGGAAGCCGCTAGAACCGGCCAGCTTGAAACAACGGAACAAGTCGTCACGATGACAAAGGGCATGTTAAAAGACTCTAGAACCAACCGGTTGGCCACCGAGTTTGCAGCCCAGTGGTTACACATTAGAAATTTTGACGCCAATGATGACAAGAACGAGGCTCTCTATCCCGAATTTGCTGACATTCGCGATGACATGTATCAGGAATCGCTACTCTTCTTTGAAGACCTCTTTCGAAATAATGGCTCAGTGCTCGGAATCCTCGATGCCGATCATACGTTCCTCAACGAAACACTTGCGAAGCACTATGGTATCGAAGGTGTGACTGGAAGCCACTGGCGACGAGTCGAGAATGTGAGAGCTGCTGGGCGAGGTGGTATCCTGGCAATGGCAACGACATTGGCAACAAATTCAGGCGCCAGTCGAACCAGCCCGATCCTCCGAGGTAACTGGGTTTATGAGACTCTGCTTGGAGAACGACTACCGAAGCCGCCCGCCAATGTGCCACAATTGCCCGATTTAGTTCCCGATGGAAAAACCGCTCGTGAACTCATCGAATTACACAGTAGCGTAGCCGAATGTGCTAAATGCCATGCCTTAATCGATCCTTACGGATTTGCCCTCGAGCAGTACGATGTTTTGGGACGCCTACGACCTGAATTAGTCGATACCAAGACGCGACTGATAGACGACACCGAACTAGAAGGGGTCGAGGGTCTCAGAGATTACCTAACACAACAGCGAAAGGACGATTTCCTACGCCAATTTTGCAAGAAACTATTGGGTTATGCTCTGGGACGCGAAGTACAGTTATCCGATAAACCTCTTATAGACGAAATGATTCAAGGACTGAAAGAGAATCAATACCAAGTCAATGATGCGATCATTCGGATCGTCACAAGCAAGCAATTCCGTTACATCCGAGGGCGGGATTTAATCGTGCAGGATTAAGAAGTACTGCTGTATAATTAGTTTACTCACCTCCAAATACAATCATCTCAAAAGGCCAATCTTATGAACAAACATGTGCTTTCACGACGAACCATGCTACGTGGTTTGGGGTGCTCGGTAGCACTCCCATGGATGGAGTCAGCTGCCGTATGGGGAGATGAAGTCACTGGCAAGCAAGCATCCAGTGAAGCGCCGGTTCGCATGGCAGTCTTATTCAGCGGTTGTGGATATCATTCCAATGAATGGTGGGCCAAAGGCCAAGGTTCTGAGATGGAACTGGGAAAGGTTTTGACTCCTTTAGAACCCCATCGAAGTAAACTCAACTTTATTAAAGGGCTCTATAACGCTGAAGCCTTAAAAGGAAATATCCATAGCTCTCAGACGGGGAATGTTCTTTCCGGTGCACCACTAGCTTCTGGCGGAAAAATTCGATCGGGAATAAGTGTCGATCAAATGGTCGCTCAAAAGCTGGGGCATCGCACTAAAGTATCGAGTCTCGTGCTGGGGTGTGAAAAAGCCAATCCATCGGTCCACAAAGATTATTCGATGCTGTATAGCTCCCATATTTCCTGGAGCAGCCCTACAACCCCAACCCCGTTGGAAGTCTATCCCGCCCTTGCATTTGATCAGTTATTTAAGGACTCTTCCCAACAGGGCGATCAAAGTGTTTTGGATGCAATCCTCTCAGATGCCAAAGATTTCCGACGGAAGATCAGTCGTCGAGATCAACTGAAATTGGATGAGTATTTGAATAGTGTGAGGGAGGTGGAAACCCGTATTGAACAGGCTGGGAAACGAGGGGAACTGCAAGGATTTAAACCCACGCTTCTCGAACCTGATATGCCACGTCCCGAGGACGGATATCCGCAGGATATTGTGGAACACATGCGACTGATGAGTGACCTTCTGGTATTAGCCTTCCAAACTGATACCACTCGAATATGCACACTCAAGCTGAATAACGATCATGGGACTCTCCGATTCCCTCACCTCGGCGTGGACTACATGATCCATCATCTGCTCTCGCATACAGACAGTGCCGACTGGCTCAAGGTTAATCAGTTCTTCTTAGAACAAGTCGCTTACATTGCCGAGAAGATGGACAGTATTCAGGAAGGTGAACGAACCTTACTGGATAACTCTATGGTTATGTTGTGTTCTAGCATGCTAAACGGTCACCATAATGCCAATGAGCTCCCTGTTGTTATGCTGGGAAGTGCTGGTGGCCAAATCAAGACAGGGCAGAACCTTAATTACGTAGAAGATGAAAATCGTCAAATGTGTCGACTGTTCATGTCCATGATGAACAAAATGGACGTCAAACTGGATGCTTTTGGTGATGCCACTGAAGCACTCGCTGAAATATAATTGAAAGCATCACTGCTGTTTCCAGCAGTTGCCTATTTCGACATGAAAATCCATTTTCATGACAACACAATTCAGGTACGTCCATCCTATGCTACGTCGTAACTTCCTGAGCACCGCGGGTGTTTCCATTGCTCTTCCTTTTCTCCCTTCACTGGGATGGGCAAATCCGTCTTCCAGTCGAGAGCAAGAGAATTCAATCTCTCCGAAAAGGATGGTTTGTATTGGCAATATGTTGGGGTTTTATCCGCCAGCCTTTTGGCCAAAACTTACTCCGGCGAATAGCACTGACGGCTTAACCATTCACCGTGACTTTACGATGGGTGAATCATCAGCTTCACTTGCAGGCATCCGTGAAGACCTGACAATCATCCAGGGTTTGGAGCACGGCACAAAAGGGGGACACTTCTCCATTCATACGTTTCTGTCTGGCGTTCGACAGATTGATGCCAAATCGATGCCACTGGGTAATGTAACGGTGGATCAATTTGCTGCCGAAGCGACTTCCGGAAGAACACGATTTCCCACTCTGACGATTGGTAGCGAAACTGGAATACATGGTGGGTGTCAGATTTCCTGGACAAAAACGGGCACACGCGTCCCCCCTATCCCAGGTCCCGAACAGCTCTTCAAAAAACTGTTCGTACAAACCGATGCCAGTCAAAAGGCAGCCAAGACAGATCAGTTCAAATTACAGGCATCCATTCTGGATGTCGTACGAGACGAGGCCAATCGAGTTGAACGCAAACTCAATTCACAAGATCGCCAAAAGCTGGATGAATACCTCACGTCCATTCGCGATGTTGAGAAACGAATCGGCATGCGGAAAAACTGGATCGATGTGCCTAAACCAGAAGCTCCCTTCCCAGCTCCTAAAAACAAAAACATGGTAGAGGATCTGCCATTGCTGTATGAGTTAATTTCATTGGCGCTACAAACCAACTCCACTCATATTGCCACGCTGGAAATCGGTGGAGACTTCAATCCACTGGACCTGGGAATCAAAGGGGGCTACCACGGATTCTCTCATCATGGCAAAAAGCAAAGCAGCATCGAGGCCTTAATCAAACTCGAAACCTATCAGATCGAACAATTTACAAAATTCGTCGAACGATTAAGTGCGATGGAAGACGAAACTGGCACAATGCTTGATAACACGATGGTGCTATTTGGGAGTGGGATGGGCGATGCGAATTCGCACACCAACACCAACCTTCCAGTCGTTCTGGCAGGAGGTGGATTTGAACATGGACGGTTGCTTGAATTCGATTCTAAGTCCTCCCATCGCCCTCCGCTGACAAATCTATTCGTTACGATGCTCCAGCAATTCGGCCTGGAGACGGAACAATTCGCAACAAGTACAGGGACGCTTCGAGGTTTCGCGTAATGCGTACTTCTCCAATTCAGCACCTCATCGCAGGACTTGTTTTACTAAACACATGTGTTTGTTACTTCTCCAGTTCTGTTCACGGTATGGATGCAACAGATCCGTTCCTCACTAAATATTGCATCGACTGTCATTCGGATTCAGAAGCAAGTGGTGACCGTGAGTTTGCCACATTAAACCTCAAGCAAAACTCGCTGGAAATGCAAATCAGGCTCCAGGAAGTCATCGATCAATTGACACTTGCAAGCATGCCGCCGGAAGACGCGAACCAACCTTCTGAGCAGGCACGACTTGAGGCGATTAATCGCTTGACAAAAACTCTGGCAGGCATGCGTGCGAAAACCCGAAGTACAGGTGGGCAAACCGTCTTTCGAAGACTTACTCGTCGTGAATACCAAAATACCATCAGTGACCTGCTGGGCATCAATATGCTCATGTTTGACCCGACCATAGAATTCCCTGCCGATAACCTCAACGGAAGTTTCGATAATGTGGGGCACACTCTGGTCACTTCAGGTTTTTTGCTGGAAAAATATCTCGAAGCAGCAGATGCCAGTGTTGAAAAGGCTTTCGAGCAACTCAAAGAATCGGCTCCGCAATCCTGGGTCTTTAAAGACTATTTTTACCAACAGGCAGAATTGAGAATCGCTCATGACCTGGCATTTAAACATCGTTATCTGGTTCTCTATGACCATCGGCACAACGACAAGCCTGAAGGTGCCTATGGGCATCTGGACGACTTATCCAAGGGTGTGCCAATCGATGGGATATATGAAGTCCGAGTTCACGCTCAGGCCTTACATCGGGATACACCCTACAGTCAGGCCGCCATACAAATGGATACTTCAGAACCGTTTCGCATGGGCGTGCGTCCGGGTAATACTGCAATTGGGGATATGGTCCATACACAACCCATCGAACCACTGCTGGGGGAGACTGTTATCGAGGATAACACGTTAAAGTGGTACACCTTTCAGATTCCTCTCGACAAAGGCCATGGTCCCAGATTCACCTTCGAAAACGGGGCTCACAGTACACGAGGGGCGTCAGGACGAGTCTTTCGAATTCACAGAGATCTTATTCCTGAAGAACACCGAGACAAAAAGACTATCGTCTTACAACGCAACTGGCTTCTCAAGGAGGGACTCATTCCTCAAATTCGAATTCACGAAGTGAGATTACATGGCCCACTGCCGGACCCCAACAAAACCAAACGCAGACTCGATTTATTGGGAGGCGATGAGTTTCAATTGGAACAAGTATCCGAGTTAGTCGCAAGTTTTGCTCGACGGGCATTTCGCCGACCGGTCGCAGATGAAGAAGTTGAGAGTCTGATGCGTATCTTTGAGTCCCGAGTCGCAGACGGACACTCAGAATTGCAGGCATACAAAGATACATTAAAAGCAGTCCTCTGTTCCCCTTCATTCCTCTATTTTTCCCCGAATCGATCCGCAGCGAAAACAAACGACGAGTCCGGCCAATATGCACTGGCGGAACGTCTGGCCTACTTCCTGACCTCTTCCATGCCAGATGAACGATTGAGTTCGTTGGCAGATCGAGACCTGCTTCAAGGTGATAAGTTGAAGGAGGAAGCCGTTCGATTATTGACAGGCGAGAACTCGCAGCGATTCGTAGCAGACTTCATGGATAGCTGGCTAGGCCTGCGAATGCTCGGCACTATGCCCCCTGACCCTGAAGACTACAACGTTTATTACGCTGCTTCACTCGAAGAAGAAATGAAAAGAGAATCGCATCTTTTCATGATGGATCTAATCAACCGCAATGGATCAGCGATGGAATTCTTACAAGCCAGTCATAGTTTTGCAAATCGAGATCTTGCCAAGCTTTATGGCGTGGCAGAGCAAATTCCAGTGGAACAAGCAGGGAAATTTCACCGTATTGAATTCACCGATCCCAAACGAGGAGGACTGCTGGGGCAAGCAAGTGTACTGACAGTGTCCGCCAACGGAGTTGAAACGTCACCGGTAGTCCGAGGTGTCTGGGTCTCAGAGAAAATCATGGGAATCTCCCCTCCTCTCCCTCCGGATGATGTGCCAGATATTGATCCGGACGTCCGAGGCGCAACAACCATTCGCGAACAACTGGCCAAACATCGGGAATTGGCAACCTGTAATCAATGCCACCGAAAAATCGACCCCTATGGATTCGCTCTCGAAGGATTTGACCCGATTGGCAGACTACGTACTTTTTATGACCCTCAGCGCAAACAACCTATTGATACTTCAGGCGAGTTACCTGGCGATAAATCCTTCAGTGGTGTTAGTGAATTAAAGGCTCATTTAATAGATCAAAAGGAATTCTTCCTGAGAACGCTAACCAGTAGCCTTCTGATTCATGCACTGGGAAGGGAGATGGAGTCATCTGACCGAGCAGAAATTGATGCCATTCTAGCATCGGTCTCAGAGCAGGAATTTGGAATGCAGGATTTAATCATTGCGGTGATACTCAGCGACCTATTCCAACATTAACGATTGCCTCAGGTCAGCTCGATAAGCCAATCATCTTGAAACGTCCACTTGAAGCAAGCCGGTTCGTAATCCAGTAGGATAAAAGAGTGATGTTTAGAACCTCTTTGAGGAAACTGGCTTATGTATCTCAAACTTCTAGCAACCTGTGTCGTAACAGTAATACTATCTTCCTGTAGTTCAGCATCGGAGCCAAAGCAGCTTCAAGCTGGTGCAGCTGCTGCTAACATTACACCATCTTTGGGCAGTCTCACTATCGGCGGATTTCGTCCCATTCCCGCAACTCACATCCACGACGAGCTGTTTGCTCGTTGTATTGTGCTTGACGATGGTGACACCCAGATTGCAATCGTCGTCGCTGACATTCTTGGTTTACCCAAAGAGGTTTGCGATTTGGCAAAAGAGCAAGTGGCTCAACATACTAATATCCCAGCCAGCCATGTCTTAATTGCAGCTACGCATACACATTCTGCTGCAACGCCACGGGGCCCGAAAGGAGTCTTCTGGAAAGACGAGATTTCTGACTACGGACAATTCCTCGCTCAGAAGTTTTCTGATGGCATTCGTCGCGCCGTCAACAATTTAGAACCCGCTCGGATCGGTTGGGGAGTCGCGTTGGAGCCTCGTGAAGTATTTAATCGACGCTGGTTTTCCACAGATGCCAATGTCCTGGCGAATCCATTTGGAGGAGTCGACAGAGTACGTATGAATCCTCCCAGAAATCATCCATCCCTACAGCGTCCGGCGGGAATTACCGACCCGGAAATCCGTTTTTTGTCCGTTCAGTCTACAGCAGGTCGTCCTATTGCGTTGTTGGCCAATTATTCACTGCACTATGTTGGAGGGGTCAACACCGGAGACGTCTCAGCAGATTACTTTGGTTACTTCTCGAGATACATCGAAGAGAAGATTGGGGCAGAACACGTAGAACCTCCTTTTGTAGGGGCATTGTCAAACGGTACAAGCGGGGACATCAACAACATCAATTTCCAACCGAAAACCGGTGGAAAGCGTTACGACCGCTACGAAAAGATGAAAGAAGTGGCAGACAATGTCGCTAGCAAAGTTTGGGAGGCGTACGAAAAGGTCGAATATGTAAATTGGGTGCCCTTAGATGCCAGGCAAAAAGACATTGAATTGCGGCTGCGTCAACCAACGCCAGCCATGCAAAAGCACTTTGAAGAAGCTCTGAAATTACCTGAAGGAGAATTTATCTCTCACCGCATGGAGAAAATCTACGCACAGAGGATCGCCAAGCTCAAAGACGGACCTAGCTCGATCCACGCGTCACTGCAGGCCATTCGAATTGGCAACAGTTGTATTTCAGCTATTCCGTTTGAGACATTTGTTGAAATCGGATTACAACTAAAAGAAGAATCTCCATTTGATAATTCGTTTACCATCGAATTAGCCAATGGATGGTATGGCTACCTACCGACTCCCGCACAACATCGTCTGGGAGGCTACGAAACTTGGTTGGGAACGAACTGGGTTGAAGAAAACGCCTCCGACCAAATCACCACTGAAATCCAGTCCATGATCAAAGAACTTAAATTAGCTAAATAACATTTGAATTGAATGCTCCTATGAAAACACCACTACTATGCCTGCTACTGCTGTCCAGCGTCGTCACCGCAGAGGACTTGAATGTGTTGACTTCTTCTCAAAGAGAAGCAAGCAATTATTACAAACATCTGCAAGCAGAGGCCTATACACTACTGAATACTCGACAGAAGAATTTAAATACACTCACGACAGCCAAGGCTGTTAAAGAGTATCAGGACAACTTGCGCGGTAAGTTCTTGAAAGCCTTAGGAGGATTTCCTAAACGCACCGACCTCAATGCCAAGATCGTAAAACGCACTGAACTGAAAGAGTATACGATCGAAAATATTATTTTTGAAAGTCAGCCCAATCATCATGTCACCGGGAATATGTACCTCCCTCATGGAGACGGTCCCTTCCCTGTTGTTGTCGTATCAAGCGGCCACAGTCGTACTGCTAAACTGGCAGATTACAACCAGCGATTTGGTATTCGAATGGCAACTCTTGGAATCGCCTCATTCGTATGTGATCCGATTGGACAGGGAGAACGGTCGCAGGTCGTCAACGAGGAAGTAAAGCCGTTATACAGTGCAACCACCACAGAACATTTCCTAATGGGGGTAAGCTCGATTTTAGTGGGACGCAACACGGCGACTTATATGATCTGGGATGCCATGCGAGCAATCGACTATGTTTGTACTCGTGGCGATATCGACTCGACAAAGATAGGTTACACCGGGTGTAGTGGTGGGGGCACACTTACCAGTTACGTGATGTCACTGGATCCCCGTGTTACCAGCGCGGCTCCTGCCTGTTATCTAACGACCTTTCAAAAACTGATTGAAACGCGAGGGCCTCAGGATTCGGAACAAAACATCTTTGGACAACTGGCCTTTGGAATGGATCACCCAGACTATGTGATTATGCGAGCTCCTCGCCCCACCCTTATCACTTCTACAACCGGTGATTACTTCGATATCAAAGGAGCCTGGGAGAATTATCGTCAGGCAAAAAGAGTTTACGGTGTACTGGGCTATCCTCACAAAGTGGACATGGTCGAAGTGGAAGGCACTCACGGCGTAAAACCGCAAAGTCTGGCAACCATTGGCTACTGGATGCAACGCTGGCTCTTAGATAAAGATGCGAATGTACCCATTCGAAACTTCGAGCAGAATCTTCAGGAACTTTCTGTACTAAACTGCACGGAGAAGGGGCAGGTTCTTACACTAGAAAATGAAAAGTCTGTCTTTGATCTTAACGCTGATATTGCCCGTCAACTGTCAAAAACCCGACAGGAAAAAGGGAAAGACCAAAGCGATCCTGATTTGCGAATAGAGATTAGGAATCTAGCCGGGATTCGCCCCCCTGCGGAAATCCCAGTACCTCGGATGGAAGATATAGGCCGAGTGCATCGAGATGAATACCACATCGATAAGCTCGTTCTTCATACCGATAGCAAAATCCCGCTTCCGGGACTGACATTTCATCCTAAAGTCCCTCAGGATTCAGCCTACCTCTATTTAACCGACGAAGGTAAGACCGGAGATAGCCAACCTCAGGGGCCCATTGAAGACCTTGTCAATGATGGATATGCCGTGGTCACACTGGATATGCGAGGGCAAGGTGAAACAAGAACGGAGGTTCGCGACGAGCTTCTGGGTGACTGGAAACTTTTCTATCTGGCATATCTCCAAGGGAAGACTCTTGTCGGTCCGCGGACAGAGGATGCAATCTCGGGCGCGAAGTTTATTGCCAACTATGCCCTTCAAACCGATGAGAAACGAAAGGTCCATCTGGTTGGCGTTGGCCAAGCAGGAATTGTCGCGTTACACGCTGCCGCGATTCATCCTGATCTCTTTGCTACAGTAACCATCAAAAACGCACCCCAAAGCTGGACGAACATCGTTGGGGACCAAAATGCACAGGGGCAGTTAGACTCGATTGTAAACGGAGCCCTACAGGTTTATGACCTGCCCGATCTCGTCCGACTGGCTGGAGGCGCGGATAAGGTCAAATTTGAAACCACGAAAGACTAAAATTCTGTTCGCTGTTTTCACTAACGCAGATACTTTCTTTTGATGTTGTAAAACGTCATGGCATTACGGAACATAACACTGTCCACGACCTTTTGTCCTTTCGGCTTTAGGTATGCCATGACGACATCTTTCACATTATCGACGCTTCCAAAATGAGCACTGACTCCCCAATTGGTAGCGAATATAAGCCTGTTTGCTCCAAATGCATCGTAAACAGAGTCAAGAACGGGTAGATAGTAATTAAGATCTGTTGGGGCCGGATCGGTAAATGGAGCCACTTCCGAAAAGTTGTTGATACTCGACATCTTACAAAAGACGTTCTTTTGCGCAGCGCACTTTTTGATGGCCCGTTTAAGCTCATCACTGATATCTCCATCAATAATCTTGGCTCGAAAACAATGATTAATCACTATCTTCAGCCGTGGAAAGTCCCGGGATAATGAAACAACATCATCCGCATGAGACGCCTCGATCAACAAGTCAATGACCAGCCCCTGACGTTCCAAAATAGCTAAATGCTGTCGAGCCAATGGGTCATTCAAATAATCATTTAGTTCGTCAAATCGAAAACGATAGCCATTAAGAAAACCGGTCCTTTGATAGCGACGGTGGTGAATCAAAAATTCTGTGCCCTTCAGATCTGCCCGCGCAATATACCCGCACAACAAATCAGACTCTTTCACCTGACGTAAAACCCAATCGTTGTACTCAGGTTTATCCTGATCGCATGCTTCCACGACCAAGGTGGATCGCAATTCCAGACGATCAGCTACTGCGCGATAATCCTCAGGCTTGACAACTTTACCGAGGGAGTTATCCGGATGCCATTCTTTTGTCGTTGCCTCATAGGCAATCTGTTCTTCACCTTTGAAATGAGTATGCGGATCGATAATCCATGGTTTTTTGGCCAACACAACCTCCGAGGCCAAAAGGAAGAGCATTGTGCAAAGGATAAATTTATTCGACATTCTGATCACTTCCCGTCTTACTTATTATCTGTATTAAATTCAGTCTCGGAACTGGTCACCAATTTTCTCTGACTCAGATAATTTACATGACTTTGCCGATTGACGTACAATTGATTGTAACAGGAATGTGAATCGCTGACTTAACCGCTGTAAACCACTCGGGTGCCGAGTAATCAATTGGAATTCAATCCCTACGAATCACCGGACGCGAACCTCGCTGCAGAAGCTATTTGGTCAAAAGAAGAACAACAACTCTGGCAAGTTGCTCTCAGGCAAAAGTATCTAATGTGGTTCCTGCTCATCTTTATTGCCAGCAATGTCATTTTAGGATTTGGATCTTCTGTTTATGAACCACTCAGTGGCGAAGAGTATGAGTTAGATGAGACGATCTCAGCAATCGCTTTAACTGCATTTGCCATCAGCTGGTGTGTCATCACGTTTAATCTTGTAAAGATGGAACTAATCCGGCGCAGTAAAATAACGGCCGCGTTGGTTATCACAGGGATGCTGATTCCAGGACTCAATCTGTTTGTCCTGTTGGGAATCAACGGAAGTGCTACAAGCTTTCTTCGCAGACATCAGGTTCGTGTCGGATTATTTGGAGCAGAAATGGGAGACATTCGTCGTAATCTGGAGAAAAAGGTTGGTGAGACAGATCCAGATAAAATAAAAACGGCCTCCACTTCCCAAACTCCTGTGATGGCTCAAATGGCTCTTCCCATTGAACCTGGCCCATCGCCTATGACGGCAAAGATTGTGCCTGATATAAAATCTAAAGAGTCCAAGTAGCTAGCCCTAAGTTCAGGTTCGTAACGAAATTCAACTGCCCTCGTTCCCGGCTCCTTTAAAAAGATTTGGGGGAGTAGAAATTGACGGTGCCCGGGTATTGGCTACGTCTTCTACTCCCCCTCCTCCGGAATGTAGGCTAGAAGACTTTCTGGACATATCAGTCCTCTACTAATAACAGGTACAATCAACGTCCCAACAGGGCGCATAAAATAGATTTTTTTAAAAAGAAAACAGCCCCTGAACAATCAAGGGCTGTTTCGAGATTCTTAAAGTGCTTCCAGGCAAGCCTTTGAACTAGCTGTAATGGATTTCCACGCCTTCCAATCGCTCTTTCAAAGCTTCCACGGCTGCTCGCTTAATACGGGGCGTATGCAATAGCCATACTTCCTTTAAGCTAGGAAGATTCCGGATTTGATCTAAATCATCGTCTCGGTGACGATCATAGAACAGAATCCTAGTCACTCGGCCAAACTGATTCAAAATAAGGCGGGCGCCAATATCTTCGAGGGCACCGATCGCATCAGGGTGGTCTGGCCCTAAATCAACTTCAGGCTCTTCTTCTGGTTCTTCTGGCTCTGATTCTTCTGAAGCTTCCTCATTTGAAGATTCTTCGCTTCCATCATCAGAATCATCACCTTCGGCATCTTCTTCTACTTCGATGTATTCATATTCAACATCACCGTCGAGTTCTTCATCTTCGTCGACTTCGATGTATTCGTATTCATATTCAACGTCATCATCGTCTTCATCAACATCATCGACTTCGACGTACTCGTATTCTACATCGTCTTCATCTTCGTCTTCGTCGTCAGACTCGTCTTCATCTTCATCTTCGACGTCTTCATCTTCATCCTCGTCGGATTCCTCATCTTCCGATGCTTCATCGTCATCATCGTAGTCATCATTGAGTCCAGCAGCGAATTCATCTTCGTCGCCTTCATTCAATGCATCTTCAAGCTCGTCGTCGACATCCGTATCGGAGTCTTCCTCGAGTTCATCGTCATCTTCTACTTCTTCCCATTCATCATCGACAAATAGGTCATCGTCTTCGGGATGGTCAACCATCAATTACTCCAGATCGGACTAATGGTAGGTAACAGAAACCAGACTGCAAGCTACAGTCTCCACAGAGAAATATGTGTCCATTTAAGCTAACACATCACGTGGAATTCGTCACCACCTTTAAGCATCTATCAAACGGTATTTTAATCACAAAGTTAAGGCTTAACTAGATTCCTAATTGTTCGCTGGTGAAGCGATAGTCCAACGGAGCCTGATCCCAATCCGTATCACCAACAAACAGACAACCGGAACTCGGGTGTTCCTGATACATTGCTGAATCCATGTCTTCAGTGGCAGTTGTTAATACTAGTTTCACCCCGTCAGCAGTATTCAACAACAAAGGACAAGTCACTCTCGGCGCCTGGGCACACCGCCATTCCGCTTCGACTTCACCTGTGGCCAGATTAAACTGCCTGGCTACTCCATATTCAGAAGCCTGTGGATTATAAAATGCAATGATCACACTACGTCCATCTGGAGTTGCCACCATCCCATCCGGAAAGATCTCGAGATGTGTCAGATCCAAAATAACGTCCGGTTCGCTAAGTGTGCCTTCCTTCGTATTCAGTCGATAACGTACCACCTGTTGGGTCGGCGTATCGATATCCAGTAAAGACCATCCTTCGATGTCGGCTGTAATCACTTTACCATTGGAACAAATCTGATCATCACGTAAGCGAATCAACTCCCAATCCTCGGCACGCCAAAAATACAACCCAGCCTTTTTCGTGGCAAACTCAAGGTCTTTGGCACCAAAGACGATTCCCTCTTCAAACGGGATACCGTCGTTTATGATAGTGTTTTCCACTGACGAATCGATGGACTCGCTAACCGCTCGGTATTCACCTGTGGCCGTATCGACAAACATCACCTGCCGCTCAATGCCGGCAACATACACATCTTTCGCTTCCGTGGGAAATGCAAACCCCGGTCGTCCCGGCAATTCGTAATTTGTGTTGGTTCGTCCATTCCAGTCAAAGACATTTAATGACCCACATTCAATATCCTGAGCATGTTGGATGGCAACCCAACTGAACATTTCTACACCACAGGCAATAGGCCCTTCCGGCAGAAATCGCAATTGAGAGCTATCTGGTGCAAACAAAACTTCGGCATCACGAACTTGCATTCGATAAACTCCTCACTTTCATGTGTTATACATTCGGGTTACCTACGGAACCATAACTCGGCCACCAGAAGCTACTATCGTCTGTCCGGTCATGAAACTGGACTCTTCACTCAGTAAAAACCGAGCAACAGCTGCTAATTCTTCCGGTTCTCCGATCCGTCCCAATGGAGTCGCTCCGATCACCATTGTGTGATATTCAGGAGTCAGGGTATGGGCCATTTCAGTCTCTGTCAGCCCCGGACAAACGCAATTGACTCGCACACCATCTCCCGCCCAGGCTTCCGCCATACACTGCGTCATCGCTATCACTCCGGCTTTAGAAGCAGAGTACGCAATTTGATTCATTCGCGGACGTAGACCCGCTATCGAAGAGAAGGTGACTATTCTTCCAAACTGACGTTGCTGCATTTCTTCGATGACCGAATATACCATGTTAAAGGTACCATCCAGATTGATATTCATCGTTGTCTTCCAACGCTCCCATGTCATATCATCTGCAGCGCCAGGAATACTAATTCCGGCAGCACAAACCAGCATGTCGATCGGGCCAAACGCTTCTCGTGCAGCAGCTGCAACGGCATTCGCTGAATCCGGTAAGGAGTTATCGCCTTTCACAGCGACGGCTTTACCACCGCCAGCCTGAATTTCCTCGACCGTAGCCACGGCATCATCATCTCGTGACAAATAATTCAAGGATACGGATGCCCCTTCACTTGCCAACCGAATCCCTAACGCCTTACCAATTCCCCGTGTACCCCCGGTAATCAGGACGTGTTTTCCTTCAAATGACATCGCAATTCCTTACCTATGTGTTTTGAGTCCCGAATGGTTAGGCTCAACAAACTTACTCATCAACTGTCGCTATTTTAACGGTCCTGCAGATCTGATTGGTTTAGGCCAACATCTTTTTCACCAGATTACCGTGTACATCTGTCAGGCGATGATGACGCCCCTGGTACTTAAACGTCAAGCGAGTATGTTCCAGCCCCAGGCAATGTAACAACGTTGCATTTAGATCATGTATGTGAATTGGATCTTCTTCAATGTTGTAGCTAAAATCATCTGTCTTACCGATTACCTGCCCTGCCCTGACACCACCTCCAGCAGCCCAAATGGTAAAACAACGCGGGTGGTGATCACGACCGTAGTCAGTCTCGGTTAACGTCCCCTGACAATAAACCGTACGTCCAAATTCACCTGCCCAGATTACCAACGTATCTTTAAGCATGTCACGCTGTTTTAAGTCCTGAATCAAAGCAGCCGAAGCTTGATCGGTTGCCGCTGCCTGTTTGCGAATCCCTTTTGGCAAAAAGGTGTGTTGATCCCATCCCCGATGATAGAGTTGAATAAACCTTACACCACGCTCGGCCAACCGGCGTGCCAGCAAGCAATTCGCAGTGTAACTACCCGGCGTGTTGACGTCATTCCCGTACTGCTCAAGAATGTGTGCCGGTTCATTTGAAAAGTCTGTCAATTCCGGTACAGATGCCTGCATGCGAAAGGCCATCTCATACTGTGAAATCCGAGTTTCGATTTCAGGATCTCCCACCTCTTCTCTCCGCCGTTGATTGAGTAAAGCGAGATCATCCAGTAAAGCTCGGCGATCCTTACGAGTAACACCAGGTGGATTCGACAGAAATAGCACTGGATCCCCAGTTCGTCGCAATTTGACTCCCTGATGATGCGAAGGCAAAAAGCCTGCTCCCCATAGTCGGTCATATAACGGCTGACCTCCCTCTCCGGAGGTCATTGCAATGAATGTCGGCAGATCATCATTAAGGCTTCCGAGCCCGTACGACAACCAGGCACCAAAACTAGGGCGTCCTGCAATTTGAGTTCCGGTTTGCATCAGAGTGATGGCCGGATCATGGTTAATCGCTTCGGTGTACAACGTACGTATAAATGTCACGTCATCGACAATGCCTGAAGTATGCGGTAGCAATTCACTAACCCACGCTCCACTCTGACCGTATTGCTTGAAGTCGAATATAGATGGAGCAATTGGAAAACTAGCCTGACCTGCGGTCATCCCTGTCAAACGCTGACCATTTCGTACGCTGTCTGGTAAATCATCACCAACCCATTGTTCTAGCTTTGGCTTGTGGTCATAGAGGTCGATTTGCGAAGGAGCACCACTTTGGCACAAGTATATAACTCGTTTCGCTTTCGCTGGAAAGTGAGGTACCTTTTGCGCCGGGGCATTATCTGCAGCAAATAAGCTATTCATTGCTGCGGCAGCAATCGAAACACCTCCCCCCATGAGAAAATGACGCCTGTTATGTAACCACCCAGCCTTTGTGATGACACTCTGTTCAGTAGGATTGTTCGATTCCATCGTATCCTATTCCCTGTTAATCACTTCATCGAGATTCATCAACATACTGGCAACAGCTGTGTACGCTGCCAACTCACTGACATCTAAATCAGCCGCCGGTATACTTTCACCAAAACTAACCAATTCCTTTGCTGCATCGGAATCAGCAGCATATCGTTTTAAGTTCCGTTGTAGAGAGTTGGCTAGGACGCTTACTTCATAGTCAGACGGTTCACGACTGGTAACCTGACGCCAACCCCAACGTAATCTCGCCGCTGGCGATTTTTCTGTAAGCATCATCTGCTGAGCCAGATTTCTGGCAGCCTCGACATAAGAAACTTCATTCAGTAATGCCAAAGCCTGAAGAGGGGTATTTGTGCGAGACCTTGAAAGCACACAAATCTCGCGGCTAGATGCATCGAACGTCACCATAGTTGGAGGAGGAACCGTACGTTTCCAGAAAGTGTACATCCCTCTACGATACAAATCCTCTCCAGTTCCCTGATCATAAGCCTGACTTGCAATTTCCTTCCACAATCCTTCAGGTTGATAAGGTTTGACACTGGGGCCACCAATTTTCCCATTGAGTAATCCACTAACGGCTAATGCCTGATCACGGAGAGTCTCTGCCGGGAGACGTAATCGCGATGCTCTTCCTAACCAAATATTCTCCGGGTCCTGTCGGAGATGCGTTTCACTAACATACGAATCCTGCATGTAGGTGCTGCTAGTAACTAGTAACTCCACCAATGCCTTAACATCCCAATCATTACTACGGAACTCGACAGCCAACCAATCTAATAAACGCGGATGAGTAGGTGGAGCTCCCTGAGAACCGAAATCCTCCAGAGTTTTCACAACCCCCCGCCCAAAAAACTGGTGCCAAAACCGATTAACAATCACACGTGCTGTGAGAGGATTTTGGTCACTGACAATCCAGCGAGCCAAATCCAAACGAGATTCGAATGCCTGTCCGTCTGGACCTTTTAGTAGAGACCTGGGTATGTTCATCGTGACTTCTGCGCCAGGGTTATCGTATTGCCCACGAATGAGCACATGTGTTTTGCCCCGGTCGACATTCTCCTGCATGACCATGGACGTCGGAATCGTCTCTACAAACCTGCGTGTCGTTGATTCTAATGCGCGAAGTTTTCGATAATCGTCGCCTTGTGCAGATGAATCCACCTGATCCAAATAGTAGTGCAATAGCTTTTCGCTCTGTGCGACGGTCGGTTGCTTCATACCAGCAATTTCCGCAGGCGTCTGAGGAACAGCCAGACTGCGAATTTCCTGAGGACTCAAGTCACGAAGGTAGAAGCGAGTTTCATCTAGTAGGCCATTCAAATGATGCTGATCACCTTCGGCTCCAATGACCATTGTAGAATTCGTTTTATAGGTTCCCGTGAAGATATCCAGCAGTACATCCAATTCCTGGCGTTCCCCGTTCACGTAGATTGCCATTCCGCGAGCCATCTGCGTACCATCGGAAGTAAACGCAATATGATTCCACTGACCAGATTCAATCGGCTGCTTCGTTTTCAAGCGAACGGAATCGTCAAGCCAACGAGGACCAAAGTTAACTTGGACGTGATTATCAACCAATCTCCAGCTAAATCCTTGGGGCCGACGATCCTCAGGATTGAGCATACTCATGATCGTGCCTGTCGATGGCTGTTCCACCTTGATCCAGGTACTCAGCGTTAGCTTTTGGTGACCGGCAAATTGCACGATCGCCCCTCCGCCAATTCTGTAGCTCTGATCTAACTTGATGGCCTGCCCTTGAACGCCCTCAACAAATTGAGCTTCGTCGCGGTCGATCACAGTCGCTTCATATAACTCCTTGTCGACCTCACCAGTATTGATGACATCGTAATCCTTCGCCTTTCCCTCCACTTCGTATGTCTTTTGTTTATGGCTTCCGTCCCAATTAAATTGAATCATTAAATCCTGGTGGATGACCGGCTTGACCATATCGACCGTCTCTCCCAGATTCGTCATGCGAGATTGAATGGCTTTACTATTTTGATCCAATCGTTCTCGCAATCGTGCCGCCTCTGACTGGTAGTCTTTCAATTGCATAGCCATCTGGCGAGTCGGAGCTTTGATGACTGGGAACGAATTCCCATATTTAATCACTCTCCCTCGCTCGGGAATGTTATTAAAGAATGCCATCACTTCATAGAATTCTCGTTGAGAAATCGGATCATACTTATGATCATGGCAGCGGGCACATCCCATTGTCAGTCCCAGCCAGACGGTGGCTGTGGTATCCACTCGGTCCACAGCATACTCAACCAGATATTCTTCAAAGACAATACCACCTTCGGAATTTGACCGATGATTCCGATTGAATCCCGTCGCAAGCACCTGCTCGGTAGTGGCATCAGGAAGTAGATCTCCTGCGAGCTGCTCGATAGTAAAATCCCTGAAAGACTTATTACTATTGAACGCATCGATCACCCATTCTCTCCAACGCCACATATGACGTTCACCGTCAGTTTGATAGCCATTGGTATCTGCATAGCGGGCCACATCCAGCCACTGCATCGCCATCCGTTCACCATAGCGATCACTATCCAGCAAACGACGAACCACTCGTTGGTACGCTTCAGTTGAATCGTCTTCCAGAAACGCGGCAACTTCCTGTTGCGTTGGAGGAAGGCCGGTTAAATCAAGCGTTACACGTCGAATCAGTTTCTCTTTCGAAGCAACTTTGGAGGGAGTGATACCGCGTTCTTTCATTTTAGCCAGTACAAAAGCATCTATTTCATTCGACACCCACGGATCACTGGCTACCTTAGGCAAGGATACCTGTACGGGAGCTTCAAATGCCCAATGATCCTTCCAGACCGCTCCTTCTTCAATCCAAGTTTTGATAAGCTCCTTTTGTTCCGAACTTAGCCGAACCTGAGCTTCCTCTGGGGGCATGGCGACTGCCGGATCAGTGGCCGTAATTCGTTGGTACAACAAACTATTTTTTGCATCGCCCGGCAAAACTAATACCTGACCATCATGTTTTTGATAGAGGCTCTGCTTGAGATCCAGGCGTAAATCAGCCTGCTGATTTTCCTGATCCGGACCGTGACAGTGATAACAAGTATCGGACAGGATCGGTCGAATATCTCTGGCGAAATCTACCGTCGCAGGAGGGGCGGCAAGAACCGACAGGGAGCCTAAGAATAACAGAGGCTGCAGCAATAGTGGAATGACATTTCGAGACATTGTATTCGCTGGTAGTGACGCGTATTTCAGGAACTATGTATCTTCTAAGATACCAAATTCCCAGCTTCCATTCCGGCGTATCGTGCAATCAACCCCGGCACCTAGCGACATTATCGGTCTCAACTCAATTGCTGTTTTTGAGCAATTTCGCGTCGAACGGTGAGAGCAACCAGGGACCTTCGTTATAATCTTCAGGAATGGGATCCGGAAAAGACTCACCGGTCAATTCAGTGAGTGCCCAAGAGGCTCCTGTATGAAGAGAATTGAAACCTGGCTCTCCACTTCGCATTGTTTGTTCACGATATTTATGCAAGGCAGCAATGGTCTCAGGGGTATTCGATCCCATACGAGCAAGACCAATTGCACACATTCTTTTCACCAGCACATCCTCCGGAGGAATTGGAGCTTCATCGGTGAGTCGAGTAAACAATAGTTTGGCGACCTCTGGATCTCCAGTGAGGTCTCCTTCCCAAATTTTCCCCAGAGCCCAAGCTGCAGAAGCTCGTACTCGAAATCGCAATGCCTGTTCTTTGCGTGTAAACTGTTGGAGTAATTTAGAAGCCGGTTTGTACTTCATTTGCCCGAACATCTGATAGAGATGAGCAAATTGTTCGTTAATCGAAAACTCCAAATCCCGAGGGAGTTTCTCCCCGAGAAATTCAAGCTTTCTACCATCGCAATACGCTAGAGCAGGAGCCAGAGTAGCTGTTACCTGTAATCGTCTTAATGCCCAAGCCGCTGTGACTAACACTTCTGGACGTTCAGACGTTAGCAAACCCAATGCGTCTAGTGCCACCTGCGTCTGTTCTAATTCAACGGCCATATGCAATCCCTGTTCCTGCACTCTCCAAGAATCCGAAGAAACAGAACGCTGAGTTACCTGGATAATGCCAGGACGCAACTCGGGCTGTTCGGCGAGCTGAATCAACCAATTCCGCACTTGTGTCCGTAGTTCTGGATCTGCATCATCCAAATATTGTGCAAGTGTCACCAAAGTATCCGACGCGACAGTCTCATATAACGCCGTGACGTAAGCCAAGCGAGAACGCTTATTGCGATGAGATTCTAATACCTCGGATAGTTCCAGAATACTTTGGGGATTCCAAGCAATCAGCGACTGCGCTGCAAGTCCTGAAGCGACATAACTAAGGGAAGCACAAAGCCGCTGATTAATCTCAACCGCCTGATCTTGCTCTTGTTCACCGGGGGTCGGTGACGCCAGAGCAGCAGCGATAACCAAATCGCTGGAGGTCCCAATGGATAATGCAGCGGCTTCAGTCAGATAAGGACGTTTGGAATAAGCAGCTATGGCCTGCGCAGCTTCGAGTCTCAGTGAATTCCTGTTCGCTCGATTTACAGCATAATCGACAAGTTGCTGATGATCATCGTCTGAACCATTACTCGCAAGTCCATTGAATGCCAAACGCATCAGCGAGATGGACGTAGGTCGCTCAATACGTTTTCGCCAAATGTCCAATAAGGCTTCCGATTGCCAACGACGCAGCGCATCTTCCACGATTAGAGACATCTCGAATTCACCAGCCGTCACTGCTTCCACAAAAACACTTTCGGCCTGTTTTGCATCCTGCAAAACTAATGCGGAAGCTGCTGTATGGCGTAGCACTTTTGAATTTTCTTTGTCGGCACAGATGGCAATCAGTGGATCAATCGTCATTTCCAATCCAGGCAGCTTTTTAACTGACGCCATCCTGATTGTCTCCACCGCGTCGACCCGTATTTCGTTGGCTTCTGATGCCAAGGCAGCCAACCAAGTTGGAATTAACCGATCTGCTACAACCAAAATCTTTTGTTCATGTAACATGACCGGATCAGCAAACATCGGCCAATCATTCTTAATGATGTTGTCCTGAGCATTCACTGGTACTGCCAATATGGAATTACCAACTATCAACAGCACAAGTAAAGCGAATTGTCTTAAGCTAAAAAACATCTAATTCAATCTCAATTCTATGTGTCTGGATCCTGAATCTATTTCCTACTGAGGCTTGGTCAACAACTTGATTCTGATGTAGAGCAATACAAAGCATACGAGTGAAATTCCTGCATTGATCACCCAATTCCAGGACATCCAGATGGAAACGCGTTGAACACCCATCCCTTCTAATGGAACCTGTACGGCAGCCCAGAGATCGGTCGTAGGAGCATTCCAGATTTCCTGAGGCGCCAACAAAGTAAATTCGGCTGCATCAAATCCAGGTGTCCCCATAATCGTCAGTGCGGTGGCGAGAGGATTTACAACCAACGCCTTTTCAACCGTCTCTACATTAAACGGTGCCCCTTTTCCAAGCCAAAACAGGAAGGTCCCAGCAAAGATCATAATCACTATTGAAAACGAAACTGCCGTTGCCGTCGCTGTCGCTTTGAACAAGCTACTCACCAAAGCACTAATCGCCAGCACCATGATGCAAGTCATGAGAAGGCAAACGCACACCTGCCATATTTGGGTGACCAACGTAAAATCAATCACCATCAGGACGATATAACCGGGCAAAGTTGCCAGGACGATGAGAAAGATTGTCACAGCAACGCTAAGGAGTTTCCCAATTAGAATGCGTCGAGAGTTGATTGGTGTCAATAAAAGGAGCCGCCAACTTCCTGATTCAAGCTCGGAACTAATTAATCCGGAAGCCAGACTGGGTGTAATGATCACGACAAGTCCAACCTGTAGCACGACCATTATGCCACCGATCACATCAACACCCCACTGTTCGGTATAGACCGTGGACTGAATTGCTAAGAAGAGTGAGATAACGACGCAGACCACCATCGTTCGTATAATCCAGTGAACTCGACCAAATCGTCGACTGCGAAATTCCTTGATGAGAATAGGATTCACGTACCCAGGAATTAAAGGGGCTCGTTTCTTGGGATCCATTCCCATATACAGAATCATACGAAAGCGTTGAGCAAAACGACTCATCTGATGCGTCATGACGCCTGCACTTCTGGCACGATCCAGAATTCTACGATTCAGTTGCACCAAGGCGATGACAATAAAGACAACCGATAGAATGGAAGCCTGAATGACATAATTGAGGACCGAATCAACATTGGTATCCAATCCCTGAGCCCCCACGTCTCCATGACCAATAATATCCATCACGGGAGGCAAGGGAGAAATGCATCGAAAGAAACTCGCTACCTCAGCCCAAATGCCGGGCTGCCCTTGTAGGTACAGGTGAGGTCCCAAAACCACGACGGACATAAACAGCACTAGGCCATATGTAATTTTTAATGCGCTATCGATGGACCCAGCCAGACAGCTCACCATCAACCCCATGGTTGAGTACTGCAACGCGGCCAACAGAAGAATTCCGTACAGTGGCAGCACCTGCTGATTCATTGAGATTCCTCCCATGACAAAACAGGCTGCCAGAGAAGGAACACTCAATATGAGCAATTGGAGAACGAAAATCATGACGCCAGCTAGTTTGCCGAAATAGATGTCCGTTGGCTTCATTGGAGAATTCAGCAGCAAGGCCAGAGTACCACTATTGCGTTCCCGGATCACCGAAGTGGCAGGAAATACTGGCACTAGAAAAATGAGAGCGGTCAGGATACCGTAGGAAAACAGCTTGAACACCTGCATTGACTTCACGCCAGTGATGTCTGCAATAGGGTCAACCGGCCAGCGTAATAACAATAGCAAGGCGAAGAGTACCACCAAGGCTGCTTGAATAATCAGGGCCTTGCGAGTTCTCATCATACCGATAAGTTCGCGTTGTACGATTGGATTTTGTAACATCTTGTTGTGCTCTGGAGTACCTTTCCTAAACCATCTTGGCTCGATCTTCTTTGGTCACCGTCAGGAAAGCATCTTCCAGGTCCGTTTGTACTTCATGAAATTGGGCTATCGGGATATTCGCCGTGACAAGCGAATTAAGCAATTGAGCCATTCCCTGATCCGTCAAATTTGCCCGAAATCGAATGAGTTCTTCTGTCTTACTGCCAGCAATTTCTGCGATATCCGAATGGCCTCGGACGATTTCCTGCGCTTCATCAATCCGTTCGGCACCATGGAGGTGAATTTCGACCATTCTCATCTGGCCCAGTTGCTCGTTGATTTCGGCCATCGTTCCGGAGGCTCGTAATTTGCCGCCACTGATGATAGCAATCTCGTCACAGATTCTGGAGAGTTCCGGCAGGATGTGACTTGTCACAATCAGCGTCTTACCGAGTTCTGCGAGCCGTAATAGTAAGTCACGCATTTCGATACGGGCTTCGGGATCGAGACCGTTGGCAGGCTCGTCGAATATTAATACCTCTGGGTCATGCAACAACGTTCGTGCAATACCCACTCTTTGTTGCATTCCATGACTTAGTGCTTCGACATAGCGATCCTGCATATACGTCGCACGAGTGATTTCAAGCACTTCCTGAATTCGTACTTTCCGTTCCCTTTTTGGGATCTTAAAGGCGGCACCGAAGAAGTCTAAGTACTCACGCACACGCATGTTAGGATATGGCCCGAATTTATCGGGCATGTAGCCAACCAGCTTTTTAATTTTGTGAGATTCTGTGACACAATCAGCGCCGGCAATTAAGGCGCGACCAGCTGTCGGACGCGCCAATCCCACTAGGATTTTAATCGTAGTCGTCTTGCCAGCACCATTAGGACCAATAAACCCAAGAATCCGGCCCCGTTCGACCGTCATCGACAATTGATCGACGGCAGTGAATTCACCGAACTTCTTAGTCATATTCTCTATGACAACAACCTTCTCACTCATGGATTCTCATTACTCCAGTCTTTACGACTTAGTCTTTTCTGTTTCTCTGTTAGGGAGATAACTTGACTTCACCTTCCAAGGCAACGTCTACATCATTGATTTGCCAGGTATAACGGCTTTCACGATCTCTATTGGCTTCAAAGGACTCACCCGGAATTGGTTCTAAACCAACGTTGATGCCTAAAAAGATCTGACCATCTTCATCAACTTTTAAATGCGTAGGATTGTCAAACACAAACACTTCCTGACCATTCGGACTTTTACGAGTGTCGATAATCTCGGCATCATATAATCCTTCTTCGTTGAGAACACGTCCAACCGAATTGACGATTCGTTCACCAGCCTGCAGATCCACAGTCACGGTTGCTTTGGTAATGGTGGCTGGCATGACTTCCGGTGGCACATTGACTTTAAGCCACATCTGATGAGACGAATTCATTTTCTCGTCACTCCATTGCTCTTTCTTAAAGTCGTAGGTGGTCGATCCGCCCGTCCCTGTAATTTGATTACTTGGATAGAACGAGGTCAGGATGGAGGGAATCATGAATTTCTCACCCGGTGCAGTCTTGGTTATCTTCAAAGGAATTACGGTCAATGCCGAGCCGATAACTTTCTGTTCTCCGGGGAAATCAATTCCCAAATCCAACGGGTCACTCCACACGAAAATCGAGGGTACATTAGGAAACTTCAACACGTTAGCATTTTCGCGTTTCAAAAGTGCATTGATGAAATTGATTCGACTTCCTGTTTCTTCATCAACAATCGACGTCGTTGTATCGAATTGAGAATCCGCCAATTCCTCTGTACCAATAATCAGTTTGCCATCGACAAATTGCACAGGCACACGTTCCCCAGCAGGATTGACAAGGAGCCCGTTCTTAAGATTAGCCAGAGGTCCAAATTGATACTGTCCTTGCAAGCCCGTTTCACTGAACTCTGCCGCAGTAAATATGACTTCTTCGGACGCGACGAGCTTTTCAAACGGGAATGGACGAACCGTACCACCAGGAATCTTTAGTTTTTCCCAGTGCCAGGATTCCAGGTCATCCCAAACCATTTGAATATTTTGGCCTGTCAATTCCTGAACATCCGGCCAGAATATCGTGCCATCGGAGACCTGAATATCACCTTCCAAGGTCTCTTCACTATAAACCGCTCCAAACCCCCGAACTGCGAGCTCACGCGAATCGTTGTCTACATTAACAAATTGGACGGACGCAACGAGGTTCTCAAGTGTGTTTCGTTTTGAGGATCCAACAAAATACAAATAAACGCATGTAACTAAAACCAGTATAGGGCCGGCAATCAGCATGCGTTCCAATCGCCCCTTTTGATGCATGTTGTAACCAAAACCGCACAACAGCAGAAAAAAGACTCCGAAGACGATGGCGATGTGTTCCCGAGCCACGATTTCAAATCCGACCTTTGAAAAAAGGTAGTCGCTCATCTCTTCCACGCGGCTGGTCCCCAGATGCGTCTGCATGGCCAATCGTTTATCCTGCGCATCAGCCGATTCATCATCTGTCTCAGCGGTCATCTCAGATAAAGCCAGATCTGTTACCGCGACATCCGTCATCGCCTTTTCTGTCTGAGAAAAGAAGCGAAGGCCCAATTCTTGGAGAGGCACTAGCGGCAACAATTCATAGGACGTAGAAAAGGGTTTGGGATGTGATAATCCACGAGATTCCAGAGTTGTAAACAGAATCTCACCATTACCATATTTCTTCCAAAAGGCGGCTGGAGCCCCGTTTAACTCATAATAGACTTCGACATTTTCAGCATAGACAATGGCATTCGTAACCGGTTCGTCATATTCAAACGCCACAAGTGGCTCCGAAGTGTGAACAGATTGCAAGTTAACTGAGGTGAGTTGTTCCGTCCCCAGATCGGTTAGCTCAATAGAATCCCCCAAAAGCCGTTGCGCAAATTCGACACCTGTCGCATCCAACATCACCCACAACCGGCCTCCATTGGCAACCCAATTTCTGATCGTCCCCAACATAGCAACGTGATGCTTCACCTGTGGATCAGCAATCACTAATTGGTCCAGACTATCCAACGCGATTGGAGTCGCAAGCGTACCAACGCCCTGAGGGATAAAAACGGAAGCCCCGGTCTGCTGATCCTTCTTAATCGCTCTCAACATTCGCAACGTGATACTGTCGATACTTTCAACATCTATCCCCTCGTTGGTGAGACGTTTTTGCAAATCCAATAATTCCGTTGCGTCCGGGCCCATATAACCTAGTGCTGGCTGATTAAAGTCTGTGCTGATCTGAGCTTTATCCAGTGGCGTCTTGAGTGGGCTTAGAACAGGGATCTCCTGGCCATTTTCAAGTCGCCAGATTCGTGAATTGAGAAATAGAACACTGTACTTGAAACGTTTTTGACTTGGCGTGTGATCTGGAATTCGGATCGGATAGGAAACAACCCTGACCGTCTTCGGAGGAATGCTAAACTTACGTGTAAATTGAATCGCATTCTTCGCCAGATCTTCCGTTTCCCAATTAGCACGGATAATCATCTCATGCGACTTGGCTGTAGGATTCCAGACTTCACAAGAGATAATTCCCCAACGTCGAGGTACGTAGGCTGAGAACCCTGATTGCACGGCAATACGTTGTACTACTGGTTCAGTCAGAGTTTCCATCTGAGGTCCAGGGTCCACTAAACCTGCAGGCTCATTAGACGGCGGGGCCGTTTCTGACGGCAAAGGGGGCTGGGCCACTAGGGGTGAGACGAGAATCACCACGCAGACTAACATGCTGACATGGCACACTAGTCGTTGCATTTTGGAAGTCGGTAATTTACCTACCATTTTTACACGCCTTCGAATTTAAGCTAATCTCTTAATGATGAAACTGAGTAAAGAGTTGATATGATGGTGATTATTCTGTGATGACAACGCTGGACAGGTTATCACGGATCGCTTGTTTCCCAGAATCTCCCAAACTACTACAAAACTCAACATTGAGATCTTCAAGATCTTTAAGAGTAAACAAATGACTAACTCCGTCATCTGTGATTTGAGTGGAGCGAAGGACTAAAGCTTTTAAGGCCGTTAGTTTTCCGACATGTTTCAAGCCGTCATCTGAAACACCCGTTTGATCGAGATTTAATTTCGTGAGTCCTGTTAATTGGGACAGATTTTCCAATCCAGCATCAGTAACCTGAGTGGCCCAGAGATTTAAGTCCGTCAGGGAAGTCAATTCCTTAAGGCTGGCAAGTCCTTCGTCGCCCACTTGAGATTCACTTAAATCCAGACGGGAAAGAGATTTCATTCCTGCCAATGCCGACATTCCATCCGAGCCAACCAGCGTGCCTCGAACTTTGAGATACTTCATCTTCTCAAGACCTGCTAAATGTTGCATTCCAGCACTGGTGATAGCCGTCTGATACATCTCCAGATTTTGTAAGCTCTTGAGTTGACCAATACTCTTCAACCCTTCATCGCCGACCCGAGTGTCATCAAGTCCTAGGTGAACCAGACTGGAAAGCCCGGTAATGTGAGCCATCCCTGCATCCGTGATTTGTGACCCCCAAACACGAAGGAACTTTAGCGACTTAATACCAGCCACATGCTTTAATCCTTCGTCTGAGATATTAATGCACTCCTTAAGATCCAATAAGACAATGTCTGTACGATCCTTTAGTAAAGCCAGACCATCGTTCGAAATCTTACAACGCACCATCTTAAAGCGTTTGAGATTTTCAAGCTGCAATAAAGTACCAAGCCCTGCGTCAGTCACATCCGTTCGTTGCAGGTTTATCTCCTCCAGACTTGGGACTGCCAACAACAATTCCATTCCAGCATCCGAGACTCTGGTTTCTCCCAGATCCAAAGACTTGAGAGACTTGAGTTCTTTTAAATGAACCAAATCTTCGTCACTTACATCGGCTCCGTTGAGGACGAGCTTTTCAGTGTTGGGGACACCTTTGAGAACACTTAGGTCTACCTTCTCTCCGAATGCGCCGCCGAAATCGACAGTGGTCACAAAGCCGTCATCATCTTTATAGGCTTCACCGTACATATCCTCGATTTTTGTAATTGCTTCGGGATCATCGTCTTGCTTAGGTTCGACGACAGGTTCTTCTACTTCAGGTGTAACCTCGGGAGTTTCGACCTGTCCGACTGGATCGGCTCCTTGTTCTTGTTCCGACTCATCCGAGGAACATCCAAACATTGTAGCCGACATCAAAACAAAACAGGTTAATCCTGCAAAACGAGTAAGACTCATTTAAAATTATTCCTTAAGCACAAAAATCAAGATCATGAGCAGCTACGTCGAAACCTAATGTTTACCCGATAAAATCCAGCAATAAATAAAAGGTTAGACGTCGCAACAAAGTCCTATTCCAGTCACATACCAAGAGATAGGTACTATTATTGAGGAGATATTAATAGTTCAGGTTAATCCAGAAGCCTATGTTTCACAATGACAAGAACTGGTGTCCTAGGTATATATAAAGAAGCAAAATTACTGTCCTTTTGATACCAATGGGCTCTCAATCACTGTGGATTTAGGCATTATTCTGGCATGCTGCGCATCGGGCCTGCTTTTGGGGGCGTTCAAGCGCATTCGATCGACAACTCTTCTGGCTCCATGGTGTTGGTTAATCACGACGATTTGGAGTATTGCACTAGCCCATACACTCGAGCCAAGCTCAGATTCACCTCGGGATCAGCATTGGATTGAGGCATTGCAATTCAGTGCGCATGCGTTCGTTTTTTGCCCTTTCATGTCATTGCTAGGTGCTCGGCGACCTCAGAATAAGATGTGGGAATTCATTGTCTTTTCCTTATGGCTCGTCTTAATTCTTCCTGCATTGGAAACCGTCCTTCTCAGCCCAGGCCGTCAGGCAGACACGCAGGGTATTCGGGCTTGGTTCATGCTGATCCTGATTTTTGTCTCCGCACTGAACGTCATACTCAGTCGCTTTTGGATCAGTGGCATCTTGGTGGGACTAGCACAGTACCTGCTAGTCAATCCTAATCTCCCGGAATGGGCGCATTTGAATGAGCGTTTTGCCGGACAGGCCATGGAAGCGGGATTGGCGACGGCCATCCTCGCATTCCTAGTAGCTTTTCTAATACCAAAACCAAATCGCAAATCGCTTCGAGATGAAGATCGAGTCTGGCTTGATTATCGGGATATGTTCGGCGGCATGTGGGCACTACGAATTAAGGAACGTATTAATACTTCAGCAACCATGTACGACTGGGATCTACGACTTACCTGGAGAGGATTTGTAACTGCGGACGGCTCACAATTACCCGACCAACTACCAGCTAAAATCGAGAAGATATTACATAACCACTTCTACAGCCTCATGCGGAAATTCGTGCCGCGGGAATGGATCACGACACGACTTCAACGCCCTGATTCCGAAAGGCTTGCGTCTCAAACAGAACATGACCAGGCGTGATTATCTTGAAATCATCGACCACCTCCCTACTTAGCCAGCCCAAACTCTCATTCCTGCCTTCCTTGCAACTGAAGCAATCGCTGTTTTTGATCGGGAAGCAGACAATTATGAATATAAGTGTCTCGCTCTGCTTCTAGTTTCTCTATGTGCTTAAGATACTTTTGAATTTCGACGAAGTATCGTTTTTGAATCCAGTAAATACGCTCGCGTTGCTGCGGCGTTACCAACTGCGAGTAATAGGCCGGTAATCTTGCTTTGAACCCTTCCAAATTATCACCGGTTGCCGCGGGTATGCGGCTGTCACCTTGCAATTTTTTCACCGGACTCGAATGGGCTGAACTATTGGATGATCCTGATAAGCCTAATGACTTAGGTTGACCGCTTGGCCGCGTTAAACCTTCAGCATTCGAATCCAAAGATCCGTGTCTCGCGTATCCTGGGAGTTCAGCTTGGCCTGGCACAGGATCTCTACGCTCCGTCCTGACCTCACTAGGAATGTTGGTTTTCCGAATTAAAACCTGAGGAGTCACACTGCCACTCCATGCCAGGTTGATAGACCCAACGATGGCTAGCAACATGAGAAACACTCCGGTTACCACCGTACTACCCCATTGGCGTTCTGGCATTACACTTTTCATTCTTCCCCCCTTGGCTCTGTGTTTCTACTTTTAGTTTGGCTCTCTATGTAGTTAAGAGTTCAAAACGGATAAGCATCCGGATGAAAATAAAAAAACCTGTGACTTTTCAGTCACAGGTTTTTGGGTTGTTACCAGAGTTGAATTTCAATTAAGCGAATGCCTGCTGAATTGGAGTACCATCACGGACGATCATGACCGGACGACCTGTCGCAGTATGATACTCTTTGTGATGATCAATCCCCATGGCCTGATAGAATGTCGCAGCCACATCATCCGGAGTAATCGCTTCATTCGCCGGACCAGTCGCTTTGTCGTCACTCTTACCAATCACCTGACCACCACGGATTCCACCGCCAGCCATTAGCATGAACATACAACGTGGATAGTGATCTCGACCACCTTCTGTGGTACGTGTATTAATCTTCGGTGTACGACCAAACTCGCCAGTCACATAAACAACCGTCGAATCTAGTAATCCCTTTTCTTCCAATCCAACAAACAAACCTGACAGACCTCGGTCAAAGTTTGGAAGCTGACGGTCTTTCAAGGCCGTAAAGTTATCACGGTGAGTATCCCATCCGCCATAGGTCAATGTTACAAATTTCACTCCAGATTCCACCAAGCGTGTTGCCAACAAACAGCTCGCACCGAAAGAAGAATCGCCGAACTTCGTTGCAAAGGTATCGGACTCTTTACTAATGTCAAAGGCCTGGCGAGAACGCGGTGAAGTAATCATTGCGTGCGCTTGTTTACTGAATTGGTCCAAGCCTTCCAGTAGTTGACTATTCTGCTCAGCACCAGCAAAGGTATTATCCAAATCATTCAGCAATGACTTACGCTTCTTGACTTCGGTCACTGTCAATCCGGCACCTAGCGAAACACCTCGCACTGAAAACGGCGAGCCAATCGTCGGAGTACGTCCCGTATTTAACGGAGCGTATCGCACTCCCAAAAATCCCGCTCGCTGATTACTACGCGGAATCGCGACAAACTGAGGGATATCAGTCGGTTGCGACAGTTCTTTCGTTACCACAGCGCCATAGCCTGGGTACTCAAGCGAAGCCAATGGACGGTTCCCCGTATTGACGTATTCCGTTCCCAGTCGGTGAGCTCCTAACGTATGCGAAACTCCACGAAAAATAGCGAACTTATCTGCACACTGAGCTAGATTCGGCAGGTGCTCAGAGATTTCCACACCCTTAACGTTTGTCTTGATCGGATTGAATGTCCCTCGATACTCGCTCGGTGCATCTGGTTTCAAGTCGAAAGTATCCATGTGAGACGGCCCACCGTTCAGATTGACAAAAATCGCGTTTTTGCCCTGAGCCTGAGCCAACTCTCCTGCCTGAGCCATACTTAGATAGCTAGCAAGATTCACTCCGGCCAATCCAGCCGTACCGACGCGTAAAAAATCGCGGCGTTTCACTCCGTCACAAGTCTTGTGAACTGTCATCTCTTGATCCTCTTATGTACTGTCTGTTTTCACAGCGGGTTTCATGGGATTTCTGAATTAGTGATTCAGGACAAATTCCTTGGTATTGACCAAGGCCCATAACAGACCTCGAACTCCATTAATCGTGTCGTCTGAATTATCAATGAACTCAATACTACGAGCTAATTCTGTTTCGTTCGGATAGCGAGTCAGCGTACGCAAATAGGCCTGCTCTACAATTTCCTGTTTTTGTTCCTGACTCAATCTCGGATTTTCCGATTGTTCTTTTTTCATATAGTCCGGCAGGCCAAACGTTTTGATTTGTCTGCGACGAGAAGCTACTGCTTTGTCGAGGAACTCTTTCTTCGCCGGGTCCGCTTTCAAAATTTCAATTCTGGCGTCCAACTTTTTCATAAGCTCGTTGTAATTACCCGGCCGACGCGGCTGCTGAGCCGTCTGAACATCAAACGGTAAGTCATAGCTTTGGGCAACCTGAGACAACCACCCACTATTTCGACGATTCATCAGGTCATATACAACACTGTCATTTTGCAGGAATACCGTTTGCAACAACGTTGCATCTGAGGAACGATCACATTCGCAGTTACTCTCACGTGTCGACCGCCCAAAGACCATCAAAGGAAAAGCATCTCCTCCGCCTCCTTGTAAGAACCGTTCGCTCGAAGTTGGAATCGCAATACTTCGCCCCTGCATTTCGTGGTGCATTCGCATCGCTTCAGTATCCGAAGCGGTTGCTAACCGCAAGGCATCCACAGTCACTTCCGCTGGCAATCGACGTGGATGCTGGTGACTAAAGTTCGTCTTATCCTGAGCATTGAAATCGTTAGCCACCCAGGTTTGCTGATAAGTTCGGCTCATCACAATTTCACGATGAACCCACTTCATATCAAAACCACTTTCAATGAATCCCTGGGTCAGATAATCCAACAATGCCTTGTTACTGGGAGCATTGGCCAAACTCAAGTCATCCGGTGGATCCACGATACCGCGACCGAAGTAATTCGCCCAAGCTCGATTCACAAATGCTTTGGCAAAGTAAGGATTGTCTTCTCCACGCAACCATTCCATCAACGGCTTCCGCATATCCTGTCCGGCTTCAAAGGAAATCGTGGTGTCACCGAGAATCGTCGCTTCAGTAACAGGACTGCCGTTCGGTCGACCATTTTCATCGACCTGACGTCCGGCGAAAGAATAGACGACAGGAAACGGTACAACAGAGCCCTTTCTCATTTCCGAAGTAATCTGACGTCGCAAATCACCGCCTCTCAATCCCTTCAGTCCGAGATCTGCAATCATTTGGTTGTATTGTGCGCGATCTTCTTTCGCTGGCGGTGTTACCGAAAGGCGTACCCCTGTAAAGAAGTTGGAGAATTCGGCAAAGTCCTGTTTGGACCAAACATCGAAGGGATGCTTGTGGCATTGAGCACATTGAATCCGGATTCCCATAAAGGCATAGGCAAAACTGATGGCTCGTTCCGGAGGCAATCGAAATTCTCGACGAGCCCAGTAATAAGGCATGGTCTTCATACCGGAAACATCGAGCTCATCCTTTTTGTGCAGCTCAGTCATTTCCCGACAGAACTCATCATAGGATTGTCCCTGATCCATCGACGTCCCCAGAATAATCCCTTCAGCCAATTCGTCATAAGGGACGTTCTGAGCGATTCGTTGCTCAATCCACTTGAACCAAATATCTCCAGGGCCTGTACGAATCGGCGAAGTATTTACAAGTTGCTGATCGTTGTTACCTGTGAAGTCGCTCAGTTTGGTAGCCCACCAGGAAGCGTACCCAGGACTATTGAGTAATTGTTCGATCTTCTGCGCCCGCTTATTTGGCGACTTGTCGTTGAGAAATTCAGCCGTCTCCGTGGCTGTAGGAAGTGTACCGGCAATATCCAGTGAAACTCGTCTTAGAAACTCAGCGTCCGATCCTAATTCCGACGGAACGATTCCAAGCTTGCGTAACTTTTCCACCACTAATTCATCCACTCGGGTTGGTGTCTCCACCCGGGGATACTTTTTCCCAACGAGATTGGTCAGAGGTCGTAACACTGGCACGGGCACCACGGCCTTGTCATAGGAAATAACCACATGGGTATCTCCTTTCGATTCACCGGAAGTCACCAAACCGTTTTCATCGATATCTGCGATGAGATTATCATTGGTGTAATAGCGAACCAGAGGTGTCACATCTTCCCGCGTCCCATCATCCCAAACCGCGATCACCTTCATCTGTACTGTTTGGTTTGGCTTCGAGAATTGAATTTCAGTAGGTGTGATTTCAACCTCGATGAGTTTTGAAATGTTGGTCTCATCAAATTCCGCACCACCGGCAACCCATTTTCGAAGCACGTTGTATTCCCAACTACCTTTGTCGTATCGCTTACCACCTTCATGAGCAAAGTCATCGGTTGGCTTCAAAATGATCAAACTTTCATCGGGTGACTCCAGATTAACTCGTGGACTTTCTTCATCAAAAAGAGCCTGGTGATCGACGGCAAAATCGTATCCAAAGAGTGAAAGCTGAAAGCCTCCCCGACCTTGAAACGATCCATGGCAAGCGCGGCCGTTACACCCGAGTCGACTCATTAATGGAACCACATGGCGTTGAAAATCAGGGACTTCTTCGTGGGAAGCCGCGCTAAACCGCTGGTTTACTGGCTTTAGAGGTTGGGCTGAATGTAAATCCGAAAATGAACCAAACAGGAATACAATCAGTACTACTAAATACAAGTTTTTCATCGTTGAGAAAACTCCAAGCCAGCCGTGTGATACAAAACGGCCGATCTATCGAATCTGCCAACACAACCTAACTCATAAAACCCTAGAAAAAATGTCGACACATAGGTGTTAGAAACTATTCCACTAGTCTAATAGCCGGCATAGTTTCTCTCAACGGCATCCTAAACATTCCTCTTACCTCAATTCCCTTTATTTATTTATCAATTCCCAAGCAATTGCCCGTATTAGAACGGGCCAAGCCATGCCGAATTGACCGAAAAATATAGTGTGTCTGTAATGACCACCCATAATCAAATCGCAAAAAACAACAGGAGTTTCCAGCTTGTTCGGTCCAGTATTTAATCGGGAAGCGTTAGCGTTACCTCGTCGTCCTCGGCACTACATATTCCGAGCTGTCTACGTGTTGTCACTGCTGATTCTGATGAGTACATCCTGGATGATCCTTGCAGGGACTCAGGTAGTGGAAAACCTTGGAGATCTGGCACGCTTCGGCTCGACGTTTTTCCAGATTCTGGCACCACTCCAACTCGCTCTGTTGATCTTTCTCTCAGCCTTTGGAGCGGCCAGCGCAGTCAGTCAGGAAAAAGACAAACGGACAATCATCCTGCTGTTGTTAACTCGACTAACAAACAAAGAGCTCGTTTTGGGCAAATTACTTGCCTCATTACTTTCTCCGCTCCTACTCGTTTTTGCCTCCATACCAGTACTAATGTCCGTTCAATTATTTGGCGGCGTATCTGGGCATCAGGTATTGCGAGTTGTCATTATTACTTACGCTGCCACACTGGTCGCCGGGTCACTCGGCAGCACATTTGCTCTATGGCGTGAAAAGACATTTCAAACCTTGTCGATTACAACCTTGACGATTGTACTTTGGCTGGGGCTTTGGGAAGGGCTTTACGCGTTAGGCTCCTCGACGCCAATCCTGCAATCCTTGGCAAACTGGGCGAGTCCTGTTCGGGGCATCTCTGCCGCAGTCATACCGACGATCGCCAATCATGGAGCCTGGACATTATCCGACCCAGCGATTTGCTTTACTCTGTTTGCGTTATTGATGACGTGCCTACTCAATGCCATTGCTATTGCCAAAGTTAGAATCTGGAACCCTTCCCGTGAAGTGCGTCAGCAACAGCAACAGGAAGACGACGTGGACTCGATTTTGGATAAGCAATTATCCAAGGATGAAATTCAGCAAATTGCCGAACAAGCGCGAGCGACCCATGTCGATGCGATGCGACGAGCTGGGACCCACTCGGAAGTGGCCGTTGAATCGCGACGTGTTTGGGACAACCCTGTGCTATGGAGAGAAATCTGCACGTGGGCATACGGTCGTAAAATCGTCATTGTACGACTGGCCTACCTGTTAATGGTTTTCCTAGCCTTCCTAGCACTCAATCAGGCACTAACCAATGCAGACAATGGAATTGCGCGAACGGGGATCAATTCCATCTTCCCGGCAGCTGCCTCCTCACTCGCTACACTTTTTCTGGTCAGTCTAGTGATCATCAATGCTCTGGCAGTGAATTCCATTACCAATGAACGAGATGGCCAGGCACTCGATTTACTACTGGTCACAGATATCTCACCTGCCGAATTCGTTTTTGGGAAACTTTGGGGTGTCTTTTATGTGACTAAGGAAATGATTGTCCTGCCTCTGGCGATGGCAATTTACTTACTTGTACGCGGAGGTATTGAATTTGAAGGGTTACTATTCCTCATCACCGGGCTGATCGTGCTCACGTTTTTTGTCACAATGCTGGGAATTCACTGCGGGCTAAATTATGCCAGCAGTAAGTCGGCGATCAGTGTCAGCATGGGAAGCGTCTTCTTTCTTTTCCTAGGCGTTATCACCTGTATCATGGTGATGATTTCCTTTAGCGGTTCATTTGAACAGCAGCTTGCTCCATTCCTAGCATTCATTCTGGGCGGAAGTGTTGGGTTATATGTCGCATTAGGATTCCGCAATCCTTCGTCGGCAATCTTCTGGTCTACCCTACTGTTACCTTTCGCGACGTTTCATGCCATCACAAGCTTTTTCATTGAGCATCACCTCACCAGCGTCATGGTGATCTCGGTGATTTACGGATTTACAACGCTGGCGATGATGATGCCAGCCATTGGAGAATTCGATGTCGCGATGGGCCGAACCAAAAGTGCAGACGATTAAGCAAGCTTTAGAATTCGCCGCTTAGGTCATAATGGCTTGTATCAGATCGTCATGATACACCACACCGATCACCTGATTACGAGCGTTCGTTACTCCAGCCAGAGGCAGGCGATTTTCTCTCATTTCCACAAGCGCTTCAGTCAATTGACAGGTCACTGGAAAGGTAGGTAGCGCACAATACTGTGCAATAGTCTGTTGATCGCGCAACCTCATTTCAATCATCGAGATGTACCCCACCGGATTCTTCCGATGTGATTTATAAACAACCAGTGTTGCCATTTGTGTCAGTTTCGCAGCCCGCTCCAACTCCTCTATCGTACTTTCAACATCCACCATATTGACCTGTGGCAGAGGTCGAAACAGTTCATTCAACGTGGCATTACTAGAAGCAAACAGACGTCTGGTCAGATCCCTTTGCCCGTGTGTCAGCAAACCTGCAATTTCACCGTCTTGAAGAACTCGCTGAAGCGATTGCCGAGCCATTGTCAACTGGACTCTAAGCGGTGTTTCTCCGACCATTAGTTGGAGCACTTTAGCAAAGCACCAGAGGACTAAAGCGATCGGAGCAAACAAAAGAACGAAGACTAAAAACAATGGCCCGATCGACCGAATCAGTCGATTCGGCGAGTCATTAAAGGTACTCTTCGGTAGGAGTTCGCCAAAGACAAATACAACTGGAGTAAAGAGAATGGAAACCAAGACTTCCGCATTTTGTGCCGGATACCACAATTGGCTGGCAAGCACGATTGCAAAAGACGTGAGATAATTGGCCAGATTATTTCCCACCAACGTCGTCGCCACGAATACCGACGGGTTGTTCGTCAACCACAATAAACGACGGGAAACAAAGTCCCCATCGCGACCATCTAACACCAACCTGACGCGAGTAACTCGGTAAAAACCCGTTTCACTGCCACTGAAAAAGGCACTCAGTAACAACCCAAGTAACAGCAGTACTATGATCGCCCAAATCATGAAGTCGGCCCCCGTGCGCCATCATGTCTGGAGTCTGGAGTTTGCTGATCACGAATCTTGACTTCCACTCGACAACGCCCTCGCTCGGCAGCCTCAATGACGTCCATTTCCAACGGACCCCATTGGCAATGATCACCTGTTTTAGGAAGAGCCTGCAAAACCTCCTGTAACACTCCCTGAATAGTGACGCTGCGCGTTTCCGGCAATACGACCTGAAGCTGTTTCTCGAGACGTTTCAATGTAGCTAATCCCATCACATGCCAAACCCCATCCTCGAGTAACTGAATCGGAGGTTCATCCGTGATGCGTCTGGTACGACTCGGAGCATCCACAAAGACAGCATCAGCGATGTCGTCGATTGTAATAATTCCGATTGTCTCACCATGTTCATTGACGACATTGGCAACTTGCCGTTGTGTGGCACGAAGCTTTTCATAGACATCAGCAACACTGGCACACCAGGGAATCGTGACAAGCCTCTTACCCATTTGTGAATACCCCGGCTTGAATTCGATCAAGTCATCAGCGTCAATCGAATATTGGATTTCCTCCGAACCCCTGTGGGTCACCAACACAAATCCACTGGGTGGGAATTTCTCTTTCAGGTCTTCAATCGTGACTGGCGCCTGGAAAGTCACAAATTGACGACGCGGGCGCATCCACTCATCTGCTCTTAATTGAGACAGGCTTACGATGTTTCTCAACATTCGATATTCGTGAGGATCCAATTGCGCATCCTGTGTTGAAAGTTCCACAGCTCGTTCTATGTCGGACATTTCCAAATCAGGTTCAGGAGTGATTCTTGGGAAGAGCAAACGTTTCAAAAACAGATTAATAAATCGTAAGATAGGTAACAGAGGGTCAACACAGCGTACTGCCATAGCAAGGGGGAATGCCACTAACCCGGCATAACTACGACTACGCAAAACAGCAAAACTCTTCGGAAACATCTCACTGAAGAAGATCACTAGAAACAAGCTGACAAAAGCAAACAAGACTCCCCAGCCACCATCCTGTTCTTCCAATTGCATTCCAACTCTTGCGGAAATCGTGAAATAGATCATGTTGATCACGAGATTCCAAAAGAGAATAGCTGAGAGTAAGCGATCGGGCTGCTCCATCAGTCGAGCAGCCATACGTTGGGATGCATTTCCGGAGGCTAGGAAACGAAGGTCCTGCCGCTGCAAATAGAAATAGGCAGCTTCACTAGCCGAAAATAACCCGGACAGCACAATTAGAATTGCCATGGAAGTCAGCCATGGCATAACCTCAGCCCACACTGTTGATTAACGCCCCTTTAGTAATGATCAGACATCCAGTTCAACAGAATTCCAATATACCAAATGGGTACAATACACTCACTAATCTAGTTAGGCGTTGGTGAGTTCGCCTGTAGCTGTTGAAGCAATTGCTGAGCAGCGGCATGGTCCGGAGCGTGTTTCAAGGCTTGCCGTAAAGCCAGTGAGGCTCCCGAAAGGTTATCTTTAGACAAATGTAACTCCGCTAGTCGATAATAAGTATCCTCGTGACTTCCGTCGTGCTTGAGCGCCAACTCCAGTCGTTCTCGAGCATCTTCCAATCGACCCAACTGCTGTAATGCCCGAGCGTGAGTTTGGAGAACTCTAACTACCAGACCATCCTCAAGTTTTACCACAGGTATCGTTGTTACAATACTCAACGCATTTTGAAAGCGACGTTGTTGTATATAGATATTGGCGACCTCGAGCTGTAATGGAACATATTGGTCATAATCCTCTTCATTAAATTTGCCCAATACAAAGTGAAAGTCGTCTAACGCCTTCGAAGGTAAATTCAGTTGTTTATAAATCCTGGCACGCAGAATTCTGGATTCGATCGCTTGTGCATCCTGATCCAAGACACGCATAATCGCTTGCAACGCTCGATTGAGATCACCAAATTCATAATTCATTTGAGCCAGTTTGCTGAGTTTCGAGGGATCATGCCCAGACGAATTAGCCGCCATTGCCATCTGGTTGATAGCTCTAGTGCGATTACCCATTTCCCAATTCGACTCCGAAAGACGCTCGAGAATTACCGGATCATTGGGAGTCAATTGACTCGCCTTTTGATACTGTTCCAACGCCAACGTGTGATGGCCTTCCTTGGTAGCTTCATCACCAGCATGTAAAAATGTCCTGGACTCGCTCCAATCCTGAATAGGATTCGCTAGATTCAATGTCTTACAACCAACCAATAGCAGGAGCACCAGACAGCTCCAGCTAAGTGGTGAATAAGTCTTGTACGATATTGAATTCATTGGAATGTGAAATTGGCCAATTGCCAGATCAGCAAATTGAGTGAAAATGATGGAAAGCCTATCCACCGTTGCGATGGGGAAAGTATCAAATTTCATTGATGCGAACAATATAGATAGCCGCCGCTCCGTCTGAATCCTGAGAACAAACCTATGCCTAACGTGTTTGACCAAGCTGGAATTCGATTTATCTACCCAGACAACTGGACCGTCAACGAAAGCCAATTGGACGCCCAGCGATGTCAAAGCATCTCGTTGGAGAACGAAAGCTCGATCCAATGGAGCGTCTATATCTTTCCCGGCACTGAAAACCTCAACGAATTAGTCGAAGAAACGATTCGCGCCATGCATATGGAGTACGAAGATCACGAAGAATCAGAGCCATACCGTCAAATGGCGGGAGAATTCGAACTGATTGGCAGCCGCATGTACTTTAACTTCATGGACTTCATCTTATGTATCACTGCGGTGGCCATTGAACATCAGGGGAAAAGCTACTTATTTGTGTCTGAAGCAGAAGACCGTGAATTTGATGAAAATGAAGCTGTATTCAGCGCAATGGCCTTTAGCCTGCTGTCCCCCCAGACAACCATTCACTCGAATTAGTACAGTCGTTTCTTTGTAACTTTTACATTCATCTGCTTGAATTAGCGTTGTAAAAATTACATTTCGAATTCTTCATGGATACAGCAAAAACTTTTTTTCGTCGTAATCCTCGGAGAAAAGACTTATTTTCGCTACTTCTATGACGTGTTCTGTTTTTTGGCACACCACTTGCTTATTACTAAGACCGTAAAACAAAAGATCTATCAGCGAGACATGCCGAGCTTCCCTGATAGCATCACCACCGGAAAATCTGGTGCGAAATTGTTGGCGAAGTGCCGTGGATCTAAGGAATTGCTATCGGAGTATGATAGCTGAAAGAAGAGTCCCGAGTGGGGACGGTTGATCCAGTTTTCTACGGTTACAAATTGAGAAGGCCCGATTGGATTCCCGCATCCAACCGGGCCTTTTTCTATTGGCCGAGTGAGCCCCTTACCCTAGGCTCCTATCGCACTCCATGATACTAACGACGATTAATTGTCTTGGTTGTCTTGGTTGTCTTTATCTACTTGGTTGTCTTGGCTCTCGTCGTTGTCATAAAGGGGTAAGTGTCGGTAGTGAACTTCCAAGCTCAGTAGATTCATGGTCGTTACGTAGAGACGACCTGCGTGTGGTCCCCAACGATCCGGCACAGGCCGACGAGGATCCCAACTTCCCGCTAGATCGCCTTCGGGTTCCTGAGCGTTAATCAGCAAAGGGTGCAAGCGGTCATTCCACCGCTTCCAATGCTCACCTCCCATGTGATACATGAATTGGGTCGCATAATACCAATAGTAAGTATCACGCAATGACGCATCTTTCGTTCGACGAATCGACGGAAGATTTTCACCGAGATACTGTGCGCCAGCGACTGCATATTCACTTTGCTTGTCCATCCCAGTGTATAGACGCATGAGCAATCCGACGCTGGTCATTGTCTTGGAAGGAACTCGCCCCTGGCCCTGCCTTGCATTGGCGGGTGCATAAGGGTTGTAAGAAAACATAAATGGTTTCTTCGCATTTTGAGCAGCGTCCACAAAATTCTTAATTCCATTATATGTCTCTTGAGGAATTTTCAATCCTGCGCGTTTACCACTCTCCACTGCCATCAACATCCAGCCAGTCACCGATAAATCGGATTCTCTTCCAGGAGTATATCTCCACCCCCCACGTTCAACATGCTGAGATTCGACAATGAAATTCAGTGCTTGTTGTACAGAATCCTTGATTCGCGGATCCTGAGTCATCCCATAGGCTTCGCACATGGCAAGCGTCGCAATGGCATGACCATACAATCTAGCCACCTGATTACTCGGAGTCCCCTGAGCAATATAGTAATCTCCGGTGGACTGTTGATGCGCTAGCATAAAATCTACAGAGCGTTGCAACAGATCTTTGTATTGATATTGCTGGTGATTGTATCCAGCCCCCTGAAATGCCAAGAGACATAATCCCGTCGCAGCAGTATCGCTATCGATCACACTAATTCCGTCGAACGCAGCAAACTGTTGTAACGACCAACTGCCATCACGCCGTTGAAATCGAGCGAGGAAAGCTAGCCCTTTCTCAATCGCCTCTTCCGTTTCAGGGCCAGCGGCACCATTACCACCTGCTCGTTCCTTCCGCCCTTCGAATGCTTCCTTTGCAATTGTCGCATGTGTATTTAACGCTGGCAGTGCCGCCATCCCTTCTCGTTGAAATCTTGAAGGACGTAACTGAATGGTTGCACTATCAACATTGGCCCGGCGATCGGTAATACCTGCATCTGCCGCCAGTCTCTCACCCAATCCTCCCAGTCCTTCGTCTGCGGCAGCATTCACCGGAACTGGCTCCGCAAATGGCTGAGCTACCGGGCCTTCCGTATACGCTCCAGCTAACTCTGAAGTTTCCATCTCACCTGGTGAAGGAGTTCCTGTATCAGCAACATCGGCAGCGACGGGGCCAAAATCGCCAAGAGTCGGGCCACCTCGTTCAGATCGCCCTACGGTGCTACCGCCAGCATCTGCGACCTGTTCACCAGTCCCTTCGGCATTAGACGATTTTTCGTTTCGCTCACCCAACGCCGTACCGGCAACTTCAGCCTGCCCTTCCACGGTTGTATCGCCTGCGGGGCCACCTGAATCGGCGGTGTCGGTCTGAGCTCGTACTCCTCCCGGTGCGTCAGCAGATAGATCCGACTGAGCCACCATTTCACTACCGTCTGCAGCGCCTCCGGAATTGGGTGCGCCCTCGATCATGATTTCCGGCACATCGGCTAACGCCTCTAACGGCGCTCCGCGACTGTTTCGCATTGGAGTCGCCGATCCTCCGCCTGCTTCTGTTTGACCGACTTCCGCATCGGTAGCACTAACAGCACCTGCGGCTCGTTCAACCGCCTCAGCCATAGGACCGCTGGCTCCACCTGAATCTTCCAAAACTACTTTTGCATCTATTGCACCGCCTGTTTCTGCACGATCAACGGAGGCTTCCTCGCCTGAATCGCCACCGTTATCAGGACTCGCCGCAGCAACCGGTTCACCCTGAGCTTCCTCCGGTGCCGCCGCTTCAGCTCCAACATCAAGAGCCTCCAAAGCAAGTGCATTCTCTAATGTCGTGGTTCTCCCAACAGCTTGGCCTGTCGAAGCATCGTCTTCATCGAGCTGCGAAGATGCACCTTCCGGACCACTTCGAGCGTCATCGTTACGCGTCAATTCGCTTTGAGAGATTTGCCCCAAAGCTCCATCTTCTATTTCTTCCGATTCGGTTTCTGATCGATCACCCGTGAGCGAAGCTAGTTCACCTGATTCCGCTTTAGCAGCCGCTTCTTCATTAGAGGTTAATGCGGAGGCTGCGGGAGCTCCATCCGCTCCAGCTGGCGCGGTTGCCATATCTGCCATGGTGTTGGTGGCTAATGCCTCAAAATTCCTTCCGCTTACATTTCGTGCCACTTCGGTGTTATCAGACTCATTGCTTAATTGCTTTGCTCCACCTCCTGAGGCACGACTAAAACTTTCCTCCGAAGTCACATTGGGTTCTCCGGTATCGGCCGACGCCACTCCTGCCGCTGCATTCACATCTCCAGTCGCTGCATCTCTAGCTGCTGCAGTATCAGCACTTGCGGACGCTTCTAGTGTCTCCTGAGATGGTTGATTAGAAGCCAGCTGACCAGCATCAGCATTTGTATTTGGCTTCCGAATTGCCGACGCCACATCGCTTTGAGTTCGATTGCGTTGCACCTGAGAGGCCTGCGATGAACTATCAGCATTTGCCTGTTGATTGCGAGTGGATTCTGCTCGGGCTGCTGCCGAATCCGAGACTTGTGCCTGACTGTCGGCTGCAGAGGAGAGTTGTGCCAAGTTTTCACCGGCGGCTGCTCCGGACTGTCCGGATTCTGCTTTAGAGGTCGCGCGTTGAGACTGTTCCAGAGATGGTGTATTGTTCACGGCAACTGCTGTCGCATTGGCGGGAGTATCGGCGTTCGTCGGCGAGGCCAGATTAGCAGCAACCTGACTAGCTCGTTGTGGTGAATTATTTTGATTGGCTGACTCTGACTGACTCGTCTGTTGCGATTCCCGACGTTGCATCAAATTACTGCCTGAAGTGGTTTCCGCAGGATTATTATTCACGGCCGTCAGTTTTTGAATTTGATTACTAGCCTGATTCGTATTCGTCCTGGCGACATTCCCCTGCGCCGCGTTGAGATTAGGCGTTTGTTGAGCCACTTGGTTAGGTCGCTGCACCGGCGTTGCCGTTGTTGTTGGATTCGAGATGCTGGTAGCAACATTCTGATTTCGGTTGATGGCGGCTTGTTGTGAATTCTGTGCATTTGGATTTGAAGGTTGCTTGCTGGAAACCGCACGATCTGTCGTTTGAGCGGCAATCTTGACCGACGCATTTGAAGCATTCTCTGGATTCACCTGATTAGGAGTCCTTGTAGGAGAAGCCTGCTTTCGAGGCGTATCTACCGCCGATGCTGTTAGCGTTTGAGCGGGTTTATTTGGCTGCCCTGGTGTCGCATCAGCGACAGGTTGGGCCATCGGATTCGTCGCTGCTACCTCTGTAGGTCTACGGTTAGGTGTCGCTGTGGCTGCATTCTCGGTCGGAGCATTTTCGGAACGCTGTTGCCGACTCACCGCCTCGGCCACTACTGTGGGACTTGGATTAGTAGCCGGTGCCTTCGAAGGAGTCGCTTGTGCATTATCCGTGTTGGCTCGCTGCGCTGTAGCAGTTGTTTTAGGTTCCACATTCGGTCTATTCTCAGCGACTGCACGGATGGGAGCCTCGACAGGTTTAACTTGAGGTACATCCCGAGGCACTTTTTGGGCTCGAGGATTGATGGCAGGTGTGGGCACTTTCGCCACCGTCGTTTGCTCCCGATTAGGAGATTCCCGTTTTACTGTTTGTGTATCCGTTACCTGAGGCACGGTTGGGCTGGGTTCAACTTCTGCAGGACTACGTTGGGGTATCGCCGTCTTTTGCTGTTGAGCCAGTGTATTCTTAGGAGCCTCCAGAGGTGTTTCTTTAGCCTGTGTTTGGGTTGTCTGGTTAGGCACGGGAGTAACTTGAGTTTTAGGTAAATCAGCAAGTTTGGTTTCCTGCCGACTTGCTGATTTTTGCTGTGCGTCATTGGTAACCTGAGCGGTCTGACTTTGTGCTCGCTGAGTATTATTGGCGTCGGCTTTGACCGGTACATCGGCCTCGACAGGCACTGTCATTTTCTGGAGATTATCGGCAGACTGAGAGCGAGCAACATTTCGGGACGGTGCTTCGGTTACCCGAGGTTGAGTAGGCTTTTGATTGTTTGTTGGCTGCACTACATCCGTTGCCACATTGTCCAACTTGGGAAGCTGTACCGAATTACGACTCAACTTAGAAGTTGAGTCTGCCTGACGTGGTGTCGAATTTGCTGATTCTGTCCGCTTTTCAACAACCTCCGGCATCGGCTGAGGTTCGGTTTGCTCCACGGTAGGTTGTTGAATTTCTTTCGGGGCTTCAGTTTCCTGCTTGCGTTCCACCTCGGGAGGCTCCGGATCCGGGATCTCCGTATCCACCGGCTTCAGAAAATCTGGTTTCTCCACATTCTGTTGTTGATGGCTGGGGTGATACTCCAAACGTTTCTTCGGTTTCTTTTTCACCAATTGTTTCTGAGCAACGTCTCCTTGCCAGCCTTTTGAAAACACTTCACTTTCCAAAGCGTAAACGAGCATTCCCAGATGAATAATGGCGCACACAATTACCGAAAACTGCATGGTCCGTTTGAATCTCTTGTTATCGATATATCGAAAGGTAAGGATCGATGTGCAGATAAGGAGAAGTACGATTGCCAATGAAACCCAGGGACTCGCATACCAGGCTGCTTCCGGATCAAATGGCTGATAGGCGAAGATTCCCCCTACCAGAAATCCGCCCAGAACGACCAAAGCAATATTGACCGGCCATTGCTGCTCGTCAAACACCACACGCGTCCGGGGAATGTATCGGCGCACAATCTTATTGCGTACACTCACTCGTTCCTGAATGCGAATATCGTCGAATTGCGATGGTTCATTCATCGGAATTCTCTATTCCTCGGTAGCAATCGTGTAATCATGAATACCTGCTGTGTTGCAAAGATTCATGGCATTAGCAACATATTGAAAGGGTACTCGTTGATCAGCACGGATGATGACCGTCTGTCCAAGCGGATTGGACGCCACGGATTCGTTGAGAACGAGTAACAGCCCGGTATCATCGAGTGTTTGTCCACCTACGAAATAGTTTCCATCACGAGTAATATTAATCGCAATTTCATTCGGTTCTGCAGTGACCGCCGCAGCTGTACTGGCAGAAGGCAACAGTACGTCCAGTTCACGATCTTCCTGAGCAAACCGAGTAGCAACCAAAAAGAACACGAGCAGCAGGAACACCACATCAATCAGTGGTGTGAGACTCAAGGTCCCCAATGCTCGGCTATTCTTAATTTTGACTGCCATGGTTCTGGTTTAATCCTCAACGAAACGGCTAATCATTAGCCCGGAAACTCGTTAACTTTCTGCGGACTCCTCTGACGCTTCAGCTTCATCCACATTCGTAAATCGCATTCGACCCTCAAAGCGTTCAATTTGCGGCATTAGGCTAAAAAGCAACTCGTCCACTTCGTGAAAAAGCCTTTGCAACTTCCCTTCCAGGTAATGCGAAAACACGGCGGCGGGAATAGCAACCAGCAAGCCACAAAGTGTTGTCACTAATGCCACATATATACCTTCCGCTAAAAAGTCTGCTTTATTGACTCCTTGAGGAAGCCCTGTCGTATCGTGAAAAGCTTGAATCATTCCCCAAACAGTCCCCAACAATCCCATTAACGGAGTCACTGCGGCAGCCAGATTGAGCCATCGCACATTGGAGTACAACCGGTCTGCTTCCCGTTCACTTGCCTCTGTAGTGGAGCGATCGACCTCAGCTTGGGGGCGTCCAACTTTCACCAACATGGCTCGGATGACCGAGGCAGCCGCGGATGGATACCTTTGGCAAAGTCGGTAAGCGGCACGAGGATCAAATTGCCCCTGCTCTTCGGCAAGTAATCCCAACTCGGCCACGAGCATCCCTGGAATAACTCGATCCCGCCGCAATGCCATGGATCGTTCGATAACAAAGGTAACCGTCACTAAGGACATCAATCCGATGGGGATCGTAAATGCCCCTCCCTGAACAATCAGGGAAAAGATATTAATCCCTTCTGCTTCTAAATTATCAACAACTCCATCTTCCGTCACTTCGACACCAACCGCCTGATCACTGGTGGCATCGCTTCCGGCTGTCGGACCTGCTGAATTCTCCTGAGCTCTCAGGACGTGGGCAGGGATGCTCCATGCCATGGTCATCAGCACGATCGCCAAAACTGCTGTTGCTACTCTTTTCACTCTGTTCAATTTAAAACTCTCGCGACTCATCTGTTCCTATCGCTACGTATCAATCGTTGACACTCGAAGTTATTACTGTAGCAATTTCTTTAATTCTTCAATCCGACTCTTGGCCATTCCGACATGCTCGGTTTCCGCATAGACGTCAACAATCTGTTGGTAATAATCGATCGCCTGCCTCACAAATTCCTTCTTCACCTCTGAATCATTGGCCTCTTCCGCCAAAACTTCTTTACAACGACCGGCTTCATATGCCGAAAGTGCTTGCCACGGTTTGGCATCGTCAGTTTCGAACCGTAGCAACGTTCGGTCAAACTGTTTCACTGCATCGTTGAATTTCTTTTGTTTGAAGTAGACATCACCAATCATGAAGAATGCTCGGGCACCAATTCCCCCGCGATTACGACCGGCAGCCTCAAAACTCTTTAACGCTTCGGCGTATTTCATTTCACGGTCGTAGGACCATCCGATCTCAAAGTGAGCTTCGTGTCGGTATGATTTCGCTTCTTCCAATTCCGAATCAACCACGCGTTGAAGCAAGCCCCGTGCCTGTTCAAATTTTTTCGTCTGGCTAGCAGACTGTCCGGCATGCAGCCAGATTAAAACTGAAAAGTGATTTGAGTCAAATTTCTGATCGACAATTGGCTCAAACCCAGTCAAAGCTTCAGTATATTTACTCTGCTTAAAAAGGCATTCTGCCTGCATAAACCGGGCATCACTTACCAAACTCCCTTCAGGATACTTGGTAATCTGCTCTGCAAAGTGCTTTTCACTTGCTGCGAATCCATCACTCCTGAAATTAGCCCAGCCAAGTTTATGAAGGATCAGCTCTTGCAGTTCCCCTTCTTTCGAACTTTCCAACGCCTTACCGTAATGTTCCAATGCTTTGGGGAAGGCCTGATCATCATATTGATATTCTCCTAAACGGAAGTAGGAGTCAGCCGCCAAATCGCTATCAGCATGCTTGGAAACCAACTGAGTAAATACTTCCTTTGCCTGATCGTGTTTTTTCTGCCCACGCAAAGCAAAGGCAACTTCATACATGACATTATCAGCAAGTCTGTAATCCTCGAGTTCAGTCAAAATCGAATTCCAGGTGGCGATCGCTTCATCGACTTTTTCATCAGCAAGTTGTTCGCGTCCTAATTCAAATTTGACATCAGCCCGACGTCCCATGGCATCTTTCGCAAAACTGGAATCTGCAAACTTCTCAATCACTGCGGTGAATTGCGTAATTGCTCCCGCATAGTCATTACTGACAAAATGGTATTCCCCTAATCGGTAAGTAGATTCAGGAATAAGACTACTTTCAGGGAAGCCACTTATTAACTTCCCGATACTCGCCTTGGCTTCATCGTACTTTTCCAGACGTGCCTGACTGCGGGCAAGCAACAACAGGCTTTCAGCAGCTCGTTTACCTTCTGGATTCGCGGCGACCACTGCGGCTAACAATTCAACAGACTCCGCAAACTTCTCATCCTTAAACAAATCGACACTCTTAAGGACCCTGGATTCCTCCACGAGCTTTTCAACGTCTTTAGCAAATTCGTGTTCTGCAAACTGCTTTTTAAATTCAACTGAATCCTCCAAGACAGCGTCGTACTGTTTCAATTGAAACGCAGCAAAAGCAGCGAAGTAAAGCGCATCCGCAGCAAGCACATGCGTTGTATGGTCTTTCACAATCGCGAGGTATCTGGGGCGAGCTTCCTCATACTTGGCTTGCCCATCGAATGAATCCGCTGCGGCCATCTTGAATCGGACTTTAAGATCCTCGGTATCCGCTTTCGAAACCATTTGTTCTGCCAATGCCAATGATTTGTCGTATAGCTTCTTATCGATGTATTTGCGACAAAGCAAGTTGAGTTGTACAACGGCAGTCTTCTTATGGTCCGCATCGGGAGTTGCTTCAAAGACGGATTGGTAAATCGTTGCCGCATCATCAAGCTGGTCCAAACTCACCAAACAGGAAGCCTGTCGTAGTCTGGCATGGGTGGCATNGGAGAATCCCTCGACCGCTGCCACTTCTGCAAACATCTGAGCGGCCTGTTCAAACTTGCCATCTTTAAGAATCGTCTCCGCTTTTCGCATCCGAACTTCCGTGCGTAAGCCGCTCCCNGGAAATTCTTTTAGAAACAAATCGTAAGCAACACCTGCCTCCTTAAATTTCTCTTCTTCCTCCAACGTGGCTCCCAAAACATAAACAGCCTGCTCCCGGTCTCCCGCTTTTGGGAACCCGGTCACTACAGCGCGGTAATCAGCTATGGCCTTGGCCTTGTCGCCCAGGTTGTAGAATGATTCACCTCGAAGGAAATGAGCATCAGCAGCCATCGCTCCCTTTTCAAATGACTTAAGTTGCTGATCAAAGGCAGACACGGCTGCCTGCAAATGTTCGGACCGTACTTTTGCATCCTGACTACCGAAGGCCTGAGCGTAACGTGTTCTTCCCCAGTAGAAGAAAGCTGCTTCTGAATTCTCATGCTTGGCATATCGCGTGGCAGTGAATTCAAATGCTGCGGCCGCGTCATCATATTTTTTCAACTGGAGCGAACAAATCCCCAGGTAGTAGATGGATTTTGGCGCTTTGGGATCATCTGAAAACTGGTCTCTAAACTTGACCCATTCTTCGATAGCGATCGCGTACTTACCACCATTTTGATACGCAGCTCCATCGGCATATACATCCTGAGCATCCTGAGAGGATTCCTCTTTAAGCTCAATGAGTTCCGGAGCATCCTGAGCGTGAATCCAGGAATGGGGGAGCTCTTGTAGGAACAAGACCGTGCTGCAAACAAAAGTAAAAACTAGGGAACGACACAGGGTACGCATGAACATCTTCTTCTCTATTTCCGTATCTATNGAAGTTTCAATAACAGACTTGAAACTAACCTCAATACTATCAGTTTACAGGTTCAATCGTCCTGAGAAAACAAGAACGCATTGGCCGTGTGAGATTGGGCAAGTTATCCGCCCGTTTTCTGTTCAAAACTGGGGGGTTATTACGAAGATATCGCTCCAAGGGTAGCGGATTAGCCTGATTGTGACCGCTTATTCATTCCGATAATAAGAACTACAACTATTTAAAAAACTCTGTCGCAGGCTTGGTCACTTAGGTACTAATCGGGGATTCTGAATTGAGCAATATATTGATAACAGGCGGCGCCGGGTTTATCGGCTCACACCTCACCGAGCTACTGCTTTCCCGCAATCACCATGTCACGATTGTCGATGACCTGAGTACCGGTACACCGACCAATCTCAAGCATTTGGAAAGTCACTCGCAGTTGACCTTCATTCATGGCGACATTGGGAGCGAAGAGCTGATCCAGGAAGTTATCCAGGGCAAAGATCAGGTTTACCACCTGGCAGCGGCCGTCGGTGTTGCACTGATTGCTAAACAGCCGATTGAAACGATCGAACGTAATATCTATCCCACTCAATTGCTCCTCGCAGCGCTGCGGCAGAGAATTGAACGTGGAGAGAAAGTCACCACGTTCTTTAGTTCGACCAGTGAGGTCTATGGCAAAAACCCTAAAGAGGTTTGGACGGAAGAAGATGATCTCGTGTTTGGATCTACCACTCGTCCCCGCTGGTCNTACGGTGTCTCCAAGGCCATCGATGAATTCTTAGCTCTTGCCTGCGTCAAAGAATACAACTTACCGATTGTCATTGGACGGTTTTTCAATGTTGTTGGCCCTCGACAAACAGGAGCCTATGGCATGGTGCTTCCACGCTTTGTTCAGGCAGCTCTCAGCGGAGAGCCACTTCNGGTCCATGACGACGGTCAACAAATCCGATGCTTCTCCCATGTCCATGATGTCATCCAAGCGATCACGCAACTTATGGAAACTCCGGAGGCCTATGGAAAAGTCATTAACATTGGAAGCGATGCACCTGTTTCTATTTTGGAACTAGCTCAGAAAGTCATCGCCATTTGCGAATCCGATTCGACGATTGAATTCCAAACCTATACAGAAGCCTACGATGAATCTTTTGAAGACATTCGTCGACGTGTTCCCGATCTAAGCCGAATCCGGGAAATGATCGGAGATCCAAATCATCATGACATCGATCAGATCATCCGGGATGTGAGAGACGCAATTTCCGAGTCGGCCCAGTAGGCTATTCGGCCGGTACAGTTTTGAGAATCGGAATGGTCGTTCCCGGCCACTTGCCGTCTTTGTCACTGGACATCATCAGAAACTGGAGCACTCGGGGGCTGATACTCTCATGCAACTGATCGGTACGACCGCTGGCATACACCACGTTGGCAATCCCGGGATGATTGCTGGAAATTCTGGCAAAGCGAATATCGTTCTTCCCTCGCCCTTCCCCACGCCGTTGATTCACACCAAACACTTCCTGCACTTGAACACCCTCGGGGAATGGATCTGTTGGTTTCCAATGAAACAACAGGCCTGATGGATTGGCATCAATCCAATTTCCGGCATCGANATTTTCGCTGAGCATCAAAGTGTGATCCAGACCATCCTTTTCCGAAATGGACTTCAAGGTGTGAGTTTCCCAGTCATAAACATCTCCGGTCAATTGAGGATCATCAACGAATAAGCCATTAGCTGGATAGTCGACCAGCACGGCATTGGAATTCGTTCTAGGTACATCGGGCAACCCACCATTAGCGACGAACGAGGTGTAGCCCCCCGGTAACGGATCTCCTTTTTCCAGTNCAATCGGTGAATTATCGGGACACACTAATTCTGGCAGATAGGTATCTCGCAATTTCTTTGGGGCTTGGGGAGAGTAGTCTGAAACAAAACTGTCGAATAACTCCCTATGTTTACCTGATCTCAGATCCGACATAGATTCCTTATCATCCGTTCCGACAGGAGGCTCTAANCCTAGGGTCGGCAAAGCCCAGAAAGGCCAGCCANCCACCCGTTCATGCTGAATGCCGTCCGCTTCAATGGACGCAGTGGGCTGCCATAGTGTTCGGTAATTTGGTAAGTAATGGGAATCTGACTCGGCCATCTGCATTGCAAAAGCCAGACGTGTCAAACGAAAGTCACACATATTCCGACGGCTCTCCACTCGCCGACCGAATATATATGGCCACAGCAGGCCCGCCAGCACAATTGCCAACGCCATAAAAACCAAGACTTCCATTCTTCCAATTCCGCGTTTCATAATGAGTATTGAAATCTATTGCTGGAGGTACTGTCCATATGATTTGGAGATTATTCTGTGCTAGTTTGTCGACAACAGCGGTTGGAAGTTTAGAGAATCATGTTCCCCGAAAAGGCTCGGTTGAGTAATATTTAGAGAGTGGAGTGATTCACACCCAACTGCTAAACATGATTTTGCGACTTGGAACATTGATGAACCCAAAAAATCGTTACCGTCGACGTCACGGCCTGACTCTGGTTGAGCTCATGGTCGCCTCCACGCTGGGGTTGATGTTGGTCATCGGCGTTCTGGAAGCTTTTCGTCAAATCACAGATTCAGTCACGAAAGGTCGAGCTACGGTACAGATTTCCGGGCAACTACGTAACATCACCAATGTGATGCGAGCCGACTTTAAGGGGATCACGGTACAGGCCGTTCCTAACACCCCCGCCGGTGCCGGCATGGGTTACTTNGAGATCATCGAAGGCATCGATAACGACTTTGTAAACACAAATTTCGGACTCGATAATCTGACAGGAGACACCGACGATGTGATTATGTTCACATCTCGTCGGTTAGAAGACCCGTTCTCCGGCAGGATTGAAGGACGACTACTCGACAGTACGCGGAATTTTGAAATCATTAATTCTTCGAATGCCGAAGTAATCTACTGGCTTGAACCACGAAACACAGAATTCTTACGTGACGGACTGGATAACAACAACAACGGAACAACTGACGAAGCTTTGGAAGGCCAACTTGGAGTGCTTCAACACAATGGGATGCCATTGGCGACCCTGCGGCGGCGTGCATTGTTGATACGACCTGACTTAAACGGACCTCAAGGAGTACTTCTTCAACCTAACGGGACTCCCTACCCTGCCTCGTCGGCAGCTTTTTTCTTAAATAACAACGATATTTCGATCCGAGTAAACAATAACGGCACGATTAGCGCAAACAGTCTGGCTGACCTGACGATGCGTCAAAACCGAGTCGCCCACATTCCGGCTGGCGTCGTCAATAACAATGTCGATACCAACTTCCCCTATCCGTTCAGCCACGCGCGGTTACCGTTCCAAACAGGTATCGCCATGGGCGAGGACGTCGTTATGGATCAGGTATTGGCATTTGACATAAGAGTGTACGATCCACAGGCCCGAAACCTCAGAGCCCCGACTCTTGATACAGCTTTGACTCCTGGTGACCCAGGATACGAATCGGCCGTTATTGGAGGTGCACGCGTTGTTGGATTAGGCGCCTATGTTGATCTTGGATATGCACAACCTTACACAATCACCAACAACGCGCCAGTGTTTGTCCAACAATGCCAGGCAATGAGCACTTTTTCCTGGCTCCCGGATCCCAAATCCCAGTTAAGAAACACGATGCTGCCGCCGTTGCTGCCAACGAACCCCAAATACTTTCAGTTTGGCAACTACCGCACGTATGACACTTGGACGATTGAGTACGAGCGTGACGGGTTAAATCAAAACTCCGGTGCAAATAATCTGATCGATGAAGGTCTGAATGGATTGGATGATAATGCGACCGGTGGCGTAGATGACATTCAGGAATCCGAGACGGCACCTCCATATCCATATCCCTTACGAGGCTTTCAGGTTATCGTTCGGGCATTTCAAAACAGCCAACAGCAATTACGCCAATTCACTGTCTCACACGACTTTACGCCGGAATAGAACTCTCTCCTATGCATACCATACGGCTTCGGGGCCCCTGGCAATTTACTCCTTTGGCAACAACTTACTGGTCTGACTCGGCGGAGTCTCAGGAAACTGGTATAGAAGTCCCTCCACCAGGTACGATGAAAATCCCGAACGATTGGAGTGACACACTAGGTGACTCTTTTCATGGAAAAGTCTTGTTCCAGCGATATTTCCATAAGCCAACCGGACTGGAACAAGGTGATATCGTCCAAATCACTTTGACTGAGGTCAACGCACTCGCCACTGTTTTTCTAAATCATGAAGCCATCGGCACTGGTGATGTATCTCAGGGCAAATCCACCTTCGAAGTAACAGACAAGCTTGAACTTCGAAATCTCTTAGAGGTGATTATCGACTTCCCGGCTCTAGATGCTAAAAGCGCTCCATTAAGTACTATTGAGGGCCGAACAGGAGGAATCACTGGTGAAGTACAGATAGAAATCCTTCCAAGCTCGGTGTAATTAGATCGATTGAAGATCATACGAAGCTTGTTTCACAAATTGCTATAATGTGGAAGCCTCAATCCCTTACTCACACACTGAATCCCTTCATTTACGCAGGTCAATTCATGACTAGTTTCAAGTCGGTCCCATTGCTGTTTACCTGTCTCTTGCTTTTAGTTTTCGGCTGTTCATCTGAAGACGCACAGCCTGCACCTTCCCCCTCCCCCGAAGCGAGTGAACCAGAGAACCCTGTCTCAGAAAACTCTGATCCGCGAGCCACCGGTAGATCCCAGGAACGAGAAGAGATCAAAGAACCTCCTGTCTTGACGACACCAAGCCCTGAACCTATCCCTGTACCGGCTGAAGATTTAGCCGAAGGTTGGATTCGTTTATTTGATGGAGGTAGCTTTTTTGGCTGGAAACCTGAAAACGACGCCAATTGGGCCATTGAAGACGGAGCCATCACGGTCAGCGAAGGTGAGCAGGGACTACTGAGAACCACTTCTGAGTTTTCGGACTATGTCCTTCGCCTGGAGTTCAAAGCGGATAAATCCACCAACAGCGGCATTTTCCTGCGAACCTCAGCCACTCCTACCGACCCCACTAAAGACTGTTATGAATTTAACATTGCACCTACTGACAATCCCTTTCCTACGGGGAGTTTAGTCGGTCGTACTAAAATCGAAAATGCTCCAACCAGCGGCGAATGGCAAACGGCGGAAATCACCGTGCAAGGTAATCAAATACGTGGAATCGTGGACGGTAATCTAGTCCTCGAATACACCGATGAATCGCCAATCGGGAGAGGTTATATTGGTTTACAGTTAAATTCCGGTCAGGTTGCATTCCGTAACATCCTGCTTCGACCGTTAAGTCTGGACTCGATTTTCAACGGTACTGATTTAACCGGCTGGGTTGAATACCCAGAGATGGAAAGTAAGTTTTCAGTAACCGCGGCAGGTGAACTCAATGTGGTCAATGGACGCGGGCAGTTAGAGACCGAAGGACACTACGCTGATTTCGTGTTACAGCTCGAGTGCATCAGTTATGCCGAAGCATTGAATTCCGGGATATTTCTAAGATGTATTCCTGGTGATGTCATGATGGGATATGAAAGCCAAATCCAAAATGGGATGAAGGATGGTAACCCACTGCAGCCGGCCGATTGTGGAACGGGAGGGATCTTTCGCCGCCAGGATGCTCGACGGATTGTCGCGTTAGATAACGAGTGGTTCCACAAGACAATTGTCATGTCAGGTAATCATATTGCCGTGTGGGTCAACGGATACCAGGTGAGTGACTGGTACGACGAACGTGAAGCCGATAAGAATCCACGCCGAGGACTGCGTACTGCTGCCGGGTCGATCATGATTCAAGGGCACGACCCCACAACGAATCTGAGTTTTAGAAATCTCCGGATTACAGAATTAGAGTAGTGACTTTAATTCTTTAGGCAGATTGAAGTGCACCTGTTCTTCTCGAATCACTCGAGACTCCACTTCGGCATCAAAATGAGACTGGATGTAGTCGACACAATCCTGTACCAAATTCTCTGGTGCACTCGCGCCAGCTGTAATCATCAGCGTTTCAACTGAGTCGAACCAGGCATCATCAATATCTTCCACACCATCAATAAGATATGCCGCTTTACCCTGCTCGATGGCAATTTCCTTAAGGCGTTGGCTATTTGAGCTGTTTTGACTGCCAACGACCAAAACTAATTGAACATCATCAGCAATGATTCGCACAGCTTCCTGACGGTTTTGGGTGGCATAACAGATGTCGCCTTTAGGTGGTGCCGCGACTTGAGGAAATCGTTGGCGGATCCGAGCGATGATTCGGTTGGCATCGTCCACACTAAGCGTCGTTTGTGTTAGGTAGGCGACTTTGGAATCGTCTGCTACTTCTAAACGGTCTACAGCCTCTTCGCTTTCGACCAAAATCATCGCTTCCGGTGCTTCCCCCATCGTACCAATCACTTCATCGTGACCTTCATGGCCGATTAACAGGATTGTATATCCCTGCTTGGCATAGCGTACTGCTTCCAGATGAACCTTAGTGACTAATGGGCAAGTTGCATCGATCGCATAGAGTTCTCGCTGACGCGCCTGCTCACGAATCTGCGGGGATATTCCGTGAGCGGAAAAAAGCAAATTGGAACCGACCGGGACATCCTCCAAGCAATCCACAAAGACTGCCCCTTTACCTTGAAATGTTTCAACAACGTATTTGTTGTGAACAATCTCATGGTACACATATACCGGCGGACCAAGCGTCTTAATAGAAAGGTCGAGACATTCAATGGCCATATTAACCCCAGCACAAAAACCTCTCGGTGCTGCAAGGATAATCTTCATAGGGTCACTCTCTTTGTCATGGTGGAGACAGCAGGTGAGTCACGAATTCTTTCTACCTACCGAGGTCCAATATCATCTAGTCATCGAGTCCTGTCCAGCATGGTCACCAGAGGATTACAATTGCCGCACGACACCCGCCAGAAAACCAGCCAAACGTTCGGAGCTCTTATAGGCTTCATTTTTTAAGTCCCACATTTCCTTCAATTGGGAGGCTTGCGTAAACAAGCCTTTGGAAAATGCGCCAAACTTGGCGGCAAAACTACCTTGTTTCATAATCCTGCTCATCAACTCCGGTGGTTGATCGTCAAAATCTTCCGCTACAATTCGAATCGCCATGCATCGCTGTCGTGCCTGTCGGCATATCTCGGCGACCACAGCAGATTCCATATCCGCCACTTCGGTCTTAAACTGGCTGGCAAGTTCTTTTCGTTTTGCTGGTGTCGTCAAGACTTCAGGCGTACTGACCAGATCGTCTGTCAATAATCCCGCTTGTGGTTTGGCTTCTCCTAGCTGAAACCCTACCTGTAATTCTCGACCTTTGACGTCTCGAATCACGTTGGGCATCACAATCATCCCTTTCCGGACTCGTTTTGACAACGAAGATGCAAAACCGGCTGAAATCACCCACGATGGATGATGCATGTTAATCAGATCTGTCACCGCTCGGGCTACCTGCCGCCAGGTGTCCCCAGCTTCAATGACAATAATATCCATGCCATGCCATCGGCCGGCATGCTCAACGAAGCTTGCACATTGCGTACTGATCACACCTTCCATCTGATCGACCACTCCGGAAGCTTCCAGAGAATTGGCGAAGACCATAGCCAATTCACAGGCAGGCATTTCCCGCCCCTGTTTCATTTCCGCAATATTCCGAGCCTGATCAGTGACAGCTTGTTCCACTTTACTGCGTACTGCCTCCTGAGCCTGAGACTTTAGCATATTGGCTACGAGGTATCGGATGAGCATAAGGTTGAATTAAATCTTGTTGGGGGGAGGAGGTTAATGCAGATTTGCAGGAGGAGTAGGACGAAATAGCTGACCGGACTGCGATTCAATTTCTAAATCACTTACCTCTATTAAAACGCCGTTCTGAACGAGCTGTTGAATCCAATCCGGCGTAACTCTTTCATCATAACCATAACTACTACGATACCGCTGCAGTTCCTCCCAACTCACATAGACATAGTCCACCTGTTTTTCCTGTAGCAATTGCCGTTGTTGCTCCGGGTCTTGGTTAGAAAGCCAGTCAGCAAGGATGGACGAATCAAAGCAAGAGTTGTAATCCACCTGCATTTGCAAATCAAAAGGCTCGGCGTCTGCCACAAGAACGACACGTCCGTCACGCCCAAGCTGTTGATTGAGAAATCGATGCACACGAAATGTCGTAGTATCCTGTTCCGGTAATACAGGGCCTGTACGAATTGTCTCCAGTCGCACTAACAATCTGGAATCTGTCTCCATTCCGGCACCAAGGTACATCACGGCATATAAAAACAGTCCTACCAGCAAGCCCTTACGCCAAGCAGCATACCCTCGGATAGCAACTTCAAATCCTAATCCTGCAAGGATGGCAAACAACGGAAGCAGTGGAACAACAAACCTCTGCAGATGATGAGTGGCGAACCACCAAACCAAAACTCCATATAACAGTATTAGAAAATATGGAAGCAACTCACGTCGCTGATGATAAACAACAATTGCAATCAGTAAACATCCCATCAGTAGCGGGCTATTTCTTGAGCCTGTCAAAAACAACTCCGTCATACTATCCAGCAAGTTATCTGATTCCGGCACCTGATGCGCATTATTCCATTGGGAGACCTGATCAGCTGTCTGTTCACCCGAGTTGAATAGTGAGCCGAGAAGCGGGAAGACCGGATTTCCTGTATGAACCAAATTCTTGATCAGCCACGGGGAAAAACTGATGGTTGCTCCCATAGCAAAAATCAACATCGCCGGAAGTGCTCTTGCACGACATTGAATTAGAATCCAAATGGCTATCGGGATGACAGCAAATACCACACCGGTATATTTCACTGACGCTGCTGCACCCACTAGCAGTCCCACCAGTCCAATTTTCAACCATGAGTCGTCAGAAGATCTTTGCAACCAGTAGATCGCCATGATGGCTGCAACTAGGTAAAAACCGAGTGCCATTTCGTTGAGTCCTGTCATGCTGATGTAGCCGACCCACGGGCAGGACAGTAATAAAACCGCTGCAGCAGTCGCCGAGATTCTATTTCCCAGACGAGCATTAATCGCCCAGCACCCTAAAGCCGCAAACAAAGCATAGTACGCAAGGAACGTCTTACCAATCAACGCGCCATCCCACCACGCATCTGATTCGGTAAACAACTGAGCCCAGGCCATAGGGACCACACAAATCAGTTCAGCACCTAAAGGCATCGCCCCATAGGTATTGTGAGGTAAGTAATGAATCCCTCCGTCCTGGAACCACTCTTTGGGAACTTGAAGATGATATTCCCTAACATCAAATTCCCACGGCGGTAGCATCGCTCCGGCGACAATGATCACTATCAGCCCAAAACCAATCCAGACTCCCAAACTTCGACGTTCGGACGGACCAGGCAAGAATCGCTGGGGATGTACATTTCGCAGAATTCCATTGGGAGCCACATATTCGACCCACCCTGCCAAAGAAATTGGTACGAGGTAAAGCCACCATATTTTGAGCATCCCACAGACACCGAGCGTAAACGCAAACAATGTCAATCCAAGTGTCCCGACTCCAAACGACAGAACTACGATTTCCAGACGATTAAGTTCTTTACACTTTACGCATCGTAAGCATGCTCGGCCAATTAGCAGGACGGCTGAAAGTAGTGCGAGGCTCCCGAGGAAGATTGGCAAACGATCAACAAGTGAAACACGATCCCAGGATTGTTCAGCCCATTCGGACACGACGATGTCTGGAATGATCATCCGCAACCAGGGAACCTGATGAGCGTTCACCGATGCCTGAGCACCAGGTGTTGAGGCTGGCATGGTCGCAAAAGTGAATAAAAGGAAATAAGCCATCAGCGCAATAATCCCCAATGTCTTGGGATATTTACTCACATTTTCCTGTGCTGGTGGCATGCTTCCATTCCAAATGAATTGTCTACTCTTAAAGCGGGCTTGCCAATTCTCACCTGTAGCCAGGTCTATAGCTTGGCGTTGATCCTAATCATCCCTCAGCCGAATTCACTGTGACCCATCCTTGGCATTCCGTCATAACCGTTACGAACGGAATAGTTTCAGCTGATTTCCTGACCGGTACGGTTTAACCAATCAGAAAAGTTTTAGTTTTTTAACTCCTGCTTAGCCGTGAGGGGTATAGTTCTTCAGAATCAAAGAAAAACTGTACGGATTAGATAACCCTATCCCCCGTCTTAACACGCAATAGCATCGATTGTAATCATGAGTCAAGCAAAACTATCTGGTATCTATACCCCTAATATCGTCTGTTTGGACAATAACGGAAACATAAATGAGGGCGAAACCCGCAGGTATGTCGACTGGTTAATCGATAAAGGCGTTCATGGGTTGTATCCCAATGGGTCGACGGGGGAATTCACACGATTTACCGCCGAAGAACGTGTGCGAATCATTGAAATCATCGCGGACCAGGTCAATGGACGAGTGCCTATTCTTGCCGGTGCCGCTGAAGCGAATACACGAGAAACGATCCGAGCATGTGAGAGATATTATGATTTGGGCGCCACTGCCGTGGCAATCGTTTCGCCCTTCTACTATCAGATCGGTCCTGAAGCGGTTTACACCTACTTCAAAGAGATCGCTGATAATTCACCTATCGATGTCACGCTTTATAACATTCCACTGTTCGCCTCGCCGATTGATGTAGATACCGTAGCCAGACTGGCAGATGACTGCCCTCGTATCATTGGAATCAAGGATTCCTCCGGTGACATTCCTCAGATGATGCGGATGATCGATAAGGTTCGGCCTAATCGTCCTGACTTCTCCTTCCTCACTGGCTGGGACCCCGTCCTGGTTCCCATGATGTGGGTTGGGGCTGACGGTGGAACCAATGCCTCCAGTGGAGTCGTTCCCGAGATTACTGGCAAGATTTTTCAATTAGCATCAACTGGTCAATGGGAATTGGCTCGTGATCTTCAATATCGATTACTGAAGCTGTTTGATGCCATGATTTTCCGCAGTGAATTCCCCGAAGGATTTCGGGAAGCCATTAAACTCCGTGGTTTTAACACTGGTATTGGACGGCAGCCTCAAGGGCCGGAACTGACTGCGAAACTCCAGGTTCTTAGCTCTGAACTAGAGACGATGTTGAGAGAGGAAGGGTTTATGCAGGAAGCTCAGACTCAATTCACTTCCGCGCCTTCTACCAGCGGTATCGATATAGAAGCGATTGTTCGCGGTGTGATGGCAGAATTGGCTCGTCGTGGCTTAGCTCAATAACCCACTGAGATCAAACGGGTGAAGTGACAAACTGCATACGTGTAGCTACACCCGGTTCTCGGTTTTCTACCCGAATGTCTCCATGGTGTAATTGCATGATTCGCCAGGCTTTGGTTAAACCAAAGCCAATTCCACGTCCTGCTTCCCGACCAGAAAAGAATGGGTCGAATACGATAGGAACCTGATCTTCTGGAATCCCAGGCCCGTCATCCTCGATGACCACAACTAGAGCATCGTTGTTCACTTCCCAGGAGATCTTTATCTTGCCATCTTCCATGGCGTCGATGCTGTTTTGAATCACCGCTTTGAACATTTCCATACAGGCCGAACGGTCAGCCTGAATTAGGACGTCTCCTTGGGAGGCTACCTCGACAATCAGACCTTTGGGATCAGTATATTCAGCCATTTCTTCAACGACTTTGGAGATCATTTCCTGAACGTTGTTAGGCACTAGCTTGATATCCGGTGGTACGGCAAAAAGCATCAAATCTGCAATCATAGCTGAAGCCCGATGAGCCTGTGTTTCTATGGTTGCCAAAATACGGCGACGCTCAGGATCCTGTTCTTCTGAAACCAATCGTTGGGCACGGCTCGAAATATTGGCCAGTGGATTGTTTATCTCGTGCCCTGCTCCGTAGGCAAAGTTTTTCACGGCCAACATTTTCTGATGTTGAAGCTGACTGGCAAATGCCTCTTCGCGTTTATCCCAATTGAGTACTTTCTGCCAATCGGCGAAGTGGACCCGTGGGCCCGCTAAGGGGGATGGTGAATTCATCAACTTCATCAGATGATTGGCGACCTGTTCATCTCCAGGCGATATCTCAGGATCCAAAGTGTTCACTAGACTGCATAGTGATTTGCCTGTCTCTGAGGAAGTACTAACCAGTTGGCATACATAGGCTGCCGAGTTTTCCGGATCCGGAGGTACCAGCTCATCGGTTAGATCGGGATCTAATTCAGCAATGGCTTGTTCCCCTTGCTGAGACATCCATCGAGCTAAATTCAGCGACGAATTTACCGAATGTCCACGCAAGGCCGCTTGCGCTGTGAGCCAGACAAGAAGAAATGGGTCTTCGTCCAATACGGTGTTCAGCTCTTTGGCTCGCTGTTCCCCCGATACGCAGACCGTCATGTGCACCAGACGCTCCAAAGTTTCAGCCANCGCCGGTAACTTCAAGGGCTTGTTATGAACAATTACAGTGGGCCAGTAGGTCATTAATCAGCAGATTTATTATGGTGGTTAAAAAAGGACGCACACCGAATGATGCGCGTCCTTGGGTATCTTTCACTACCTACAATTTCCGAGGACCAATTGCAGGAAGAAACGAGTGGGGCCAGTAATTTATTGCTAGTTGGCAACCGCTCGTTCCATCTCCAATAGATCACAGGCTCGGTCCAGCAAGCGATCCACAGTAAATGGTTTATGCATAAAGTCATCAGCGCCGGCAGCAGTCAATTCAGAAATCTTGTCCTGCTCTACCATACCCGAAATACAGATGATTTTTACTGCTTCCAAGGTATCGTCATTTCGAACTCGTACGCAAACTTCTTTCCCGTTAATATCCGGAAGCATGACATCGAGAACAACCAGGTCAGGACGGAATTCTCGAACGAGCATTCCTGCATCAAATCCGTTATTAGCCGTTTTGACTTCAAATCGCCCATCCCGTTCGAAAACATCGACCAACAGTTCTACCAATTCGACGTCGTCGTCTACGACAAGTACCTTTCGGTCACCACTTTCAAGTGCATCGGTTGGAATCCCGTTCTCTTTCATGAAAGCAAAGAGCTGTTCACGAGGAATTCGTCGAAATCGACTTCCCGGAACACGAAATCCCTTTAAGCTTCCATTGTCAAAACAACGGATAATCGTCTGCTGGCTCACCTTACAAATTTTCGCGGCTTCACCAGTTGTAAATACAGTTTTTGCTGAGAGTGACACGGAAAGTCCCTCCTGAGTTAATCGGCTTGTTAACAGTACGGGTCTTCTACTTAAAACCCCTGCTGCTTCCAATTCCTATCCATCACCTTAGTTACTCAATTGTCCTATCCGAATCCAAATCACTTAGATTCCAAGAACAACGTATTTCGTTGGCTTCGCCAAGCTTTCCAATCTTGGCTAAATACCCAACTCNGCAGATTGTCCCAAAAAATGAGAATCTGCGTCAACACCAATAAAATGGNGAATTCTGCTAGCTTTGGATAAGCTACAATTGTCCGCAGTTAGCAAATTCAATCTGCTCTCTTACTCCTGTATCAAATCAACCGTGAATTATATGAACCCTGAGATCAAACGCAAACTTCGCATGGGCCTCGTCGGTGGGGGCGGAGCGGCATTTATCGGCAAAGTGCATGCAATCGCTGCTACGCTCGATAATCGCGCCAGGCTTTGTGCGGGAGCCCTAAGTTCTAACCCGCAACGTGCCAAAGACTCAGCCCCAGCCTTCGGAATTCGTGAAGACCGAGCCTATAGCAGTTTTCATGATCTCTTGGAGTATGAAACTCATCTGGANGAAGAAGACCGTATCGACTTCCTTAGTATTGCCACTCCCAATCACACCCATGCTGAAATTGCCATTGCCGCAATGCAAGCTGGTTTTCACGTTGTTTGCGATAAACCCATGACCACTACGCTGAACGATGCTCAAGCACTAGTTAAGGCTGTAGAAGATACGGGGCGAATCTTTGCTTTGACTCATAATTACACTGGGTATCCAATGATTCGGCAGGCCCGAGAGTTAATCGCCAGTGGGGAAATTGGTGATGTGCTGGCAGTACGTAGTTCCTACCTCCAAGGGTGGCTTACAACGTTTGATACGAATGCAGACGCTGCTCGAGGCGTCTGGAAAACCGATCCTGAAAAAGCCGGTTCAGGTTCTTTGGGTGACATTGGGACACATGCGTTTAACCTAATACGATTCGTTACCGGCCTAACCGTCAATAAGATAGCAGCCACTGTTGAGACACTTCACAGTTCCCGTCTGTTGGATGATTACGGTGTCGTACAAATGCGTTTGGAAAACGGTACGTTAGGGTTAATCACCTACAGTCAAATGACCCATGGTCGTCTGAATGATTTCTCTCTCGAAATCGATGGCACTCGGGGAGCGTTGTTGTGGAATCAGGAATCCCCCAATCAACTAATCGTGCGTCGTCAGGGACAATCAACTGAAATCATGGAACGTCACCCCGGTGGGCAATACATGCTGGAACTAGCTCGACAGTCCACTCGCATTCCGGGCGGACATCCGGAAGGATTTTATGAAGCATTTGCCAACGTGTATCGCGCGGCATTTGACGACATGGCTCGCAATATTGCTAATGGATTTCATCCAGGCATCAATACGCTTTACCCGAATGTCTATGATGGTCTCGAAGGCGTACGGTTTATCGAACGCGTTCAGGAGAGTGCTTCATCCAACAGTCAGTGGTTGGAATTCTAGGACCGATTTTGCAAGTACGCTGTGACTAATGCCATATCAGCTGGCGTGATGCCACTGATTCTGGAAGCCTGAGCAATCGTTGTGGGACGGATCAGAGATAGCTTTTGCCGCGCTTCTGTACGTAAGTGCCCAATCGCATCGTAATCAAAATCATCCGGAATTTGCTTTTCAGCCAGACGACTCTGTCGATCAATCTCCATTTGTTGTCGAGCGATATATCCCGAGTACTTCACGTCGTACACAACTTGTTGGACGACATCTTCGGGCAGATCGTTGAGTTCTGGCAGATGAGTGGTGATTTCTTCCCAGGTTGTTTCCGGGCGACGCAGATATTTGGTCAACGTAGCCTGTCCAACATTCTTTGTTTCCAACAAGGCTAAGGCCTGATCAATCTGTTGTTCTTTCTGAGTAAGTCGATCGTATCGCGTTTTTGAAACCAGCCCGTTTTCATAACCGAGTTTGGTTAATCGTCGATCGGCATTATCCTGCCGTAACAGTAATCGGTATTCAGCCCGACTGGTAAACATCCGATATGGTTCATCCACTCCGCAAGTCACCAGATCATCAATCAGTACACCAATGTACCCTTCGCTGCGTTGAATAATGAGTGACGCTTTCTGCGCTATTTTCAGGGCCGCATTGGCACCAGCTACCAACCCCTGCGCACCTGCTTCTTCATACCCGGTCGTTCCATTGATCTGTCCGGCGAAGTACAACCCGTCAATAAACTTAGTCTCCAGAGTGGGANGCAATTGGTCCGGCGGGCTGTAATCATACTCAACGGCATAGCCGTAACGCATAATCTGAGCGTTCTCCAAACCCGGAATCAACTTGAACATCGCNTCCTGTACATCCCGAGGCAAGCTTGTTGAGATACCGTTTACGTAAACCTCTTCTGTCTCATATCCCTCGGGCTCAAGAAATAACTGATGACGNTCCTTATCCGCGAATCGCACAATCTTGTCTTCAATCGAAGGACAATACCGAGGTCCGGCTGAATTGATTTGTCCGCTGTACATCGGAGCACGATTCAGATTATCCCGAATGAGTTGGTGCACCTCGTCATTGGTGTATGTAATCCAGCAAGGAAGTTGCTCTTGAGTGAGTTTCTCTGTTAGGTAGGAAAATGGCTCAGGCTTGTCGTCTCCTGGTTGTTCCTCTGCCTGACTGTAATCGATTGTTCGAGAATTGAGTCGAGGCGGAGTGCCTGTCTTAAAACGTTCCAAACGGAAGCCGGCTTCGGTTAATGCCTGACTAATACCACTGCTAGTACCTTCACCTGCTCTTCCTCCTGCCGTTTTAGCTTCACCGGTGTGCATCAGAGCCGAGAGGAATGTTCCGGTCGTAAGAATAACCGCCTGAGCACGGTAAATCGCATCTCCCTGAACTCGCACACCTGTAATCCGGACGCTCTCACCTTCTTTTTCAGTTAAGACATCTTCCACCAGTTCCTGCCGGAGAGTGATGCCGTCCTGTTGTTCAATGAGCTTTTTGATTTCCTGCTGATAGAGTTTTTTATCCGCCTGTGCTCGAGGGCTATGCATTGCCGGCCCTTTACGACGATTGAGCATTCGGAATTGGAGTGCGGTTTTATCGATCGCACGTCCCATGAGGCCTCCGAGCGCATCGATCTCACGAACAATCTGACCTTTCGCCACTCCGCCGATGGCAGGATTGCAGCTCATTTGACCGACCGTATCTAAATTGGTCGTTAAGAGGGCAACTCGAGCGCCTGCGCGCGCTGCAGCCGAAGCCGCTTCTGTTCCTGCATGCCCTGCTCCGACAACCAAGACATCATAGTCGTATGTAGATCCGCTCATGGATGACATTATGATTCGAAGCGAGAGTTTTGGATATCCCTAAGGGTTATACGTTTTGCTCATTCATCAGTCGCTCCACCCAGCGTCACTGATATCTTGTATTTATTTTGAAGATGGGCATGTGCCGTACTGGCGTAAGAAGCCTTGGGATACTTTTTACAACAAAGCTGAAACGCCTTGATTGCCATCTCAGTTGATTGCATTTGCTCGAAGGTATAGCCAACTTGTAATTGGGCCCAAGGTGCCATTGATTCGCTTCCTCCGATGATTTGGCCGTAGAGGACTAGTGCTTCTTTGTATTCCTTGAGTGCACGGTGGCAACCAGCCATTTGACGGTAGTTTTCCGGAAAATTCTCACATTGGCGATACGTGCCGATAGCTTCTTTAAGTAGGTTGGCGTCACGTTGTGTCGTGGCTAGTGCCCATAACCACTTCTGACTATTGAGGGCATCGGAGGCCACCAACGAGCGATAAATCTGGATTGCTTGTGGGTACTGCTTTACTTCGACGTAAGCTGCCGCCTCTTCTCCCTGCCAAGTCGCTGCATTTTCAGCGTCTACTCCTGCCAGTTGTTTATAAACCTTGATTGCTTCATTCAAATTGGCTTCTGCCCGATAACTTTGAGCAACTTTTGAAAGTCCTAGCACCTTATCCTTAAACTGGCGATAGATCGATCGAGCTTGGTCAAATCGTTTTTGGGAAACGTGATAATCTGCCAAGCTGCCCATGATCGCATCCAAGTTACCAAAGGTCGCAAGCATAGACCGGTAAGCCGCCAGTACCTTATCATCCCGCCGCGAGTACTTTTCGACCTCGATCATTTGATTCCATTGCGTTTGAGCTTTGGCCTTCAACTCATCGGTCGATAGATCTGTTTCGAGATTTTGCTTCAGAAAAGAAACGGCCTGGTCTGCCAGCCGTAGTCCGACGGTAGCAGTATCCTCATTACCAACCAAGGTTCCAAGTGGGCTACGGACGTATGCATAGACGTAGTAGGCTAGCTGTTCATCTTTGTAATTAGTTTTCAGACTATCAAGCGCGTCAGGGAATGCCCCTTTACCAAAATAGTATGACGCCAAAGAATTCGCAGCCGTGGCACAAGTACCTCCGGTCAGCTTTGTGCGCTCAATATCAAACGCCAGACGTTTCCAAATCTTTACTAGACTGGTTTCGTCTTTTTCCTGTTTGGCAATTTCCGCCAGGCCTGAGAGCGAGTAAACAGCGACCGCATCATCTGGGAAATCCGCGATCGTCTCCTGATACGCTTTTTTCCCATAGGAGACTCGGCCAATATCAACAAAGGTCTTGCCAATTAAATAAGAAGCTTTGGCGGCATCCGGAGAATCCGGCCAATAGTCGATTACCGACTGAAACCCTTCTTTGATCGCCGTGTTTTGCTTCCGCAGGTTATTCAGGCACAAGGACCATTTGAGCTGAACGAAGGAAGCAGCATCACTTTGTTCATACAAAGACAGATACTTTTCATATTCACTCATCGCCACATCGTATTTCTTTTCCTTGAAGTACTTTTCCGCGATGTTTAGCTGATAGCGTTCGACCTCTCGCATCTTAGCCCAGCGGTCGAGAGACATTTCGCCAATTTTGGTTTGAGCCAGTGCCGGAGAAGCTAAACTCAACCAGGAAAGAGTCATCAGCATTAACGTACTTAGCGACTTCATTATTCATCTCCACCAGATTGTTTTTGAGCCAAACGCCACTTTGCATGTTCGATATGAGCATAACTCATGATATTCACTCCCAGCCGATAGCAATTGGCCCAGATATCCTGAGACACACCTGCATGGCCATCAGCCCACGCATCTCCAATATCCCCGGGATGATAGTACGCTACCCAGCGTCCATCTGCAAACCAACCCAAAGCTTCTTCGCCACCATGGGGTGCCACATAAGGGACGCGTGCGATTTGATAGGGACGAGTATGAATTGGATCGTCCGTGGGAATTCGGACGGGGCGAACATCCGGTAGGATACGCTGCATCATTGAAATGAACTGATTATGAAAATGACGGCTCCCACCATTATCTCCAAAGATCATTCCGTGTTTGTCGTTGATGTATTCCTGCAGTATCTTAATGTCGTTATTCCCAAGAGAGATATTACGCTGGCCGGTTATGTATAGTAACGGCGGGCAGCGAACTCCATCAAACGTCTTCAGTTGAGCCGCAGAGTATGCTTTTGTCTTCTTGGCGACTTTCTGCCCGGTTAACTCGGCATATTTGAGCAACATATTCATATCGCCTCCGATACCAAAGTCCTGATTCCAGTCCCCCCCGGGATATTCCAGCCTAACAAAGCCGACCGTACCATCGCTTGTTCCACCGGCGAATCCCGCCCCATCACCTTCTCCAAAACCCATCTTGGTATAGCGATGCGCCGTGACTTCATTCAACTCTAATTTGACATCATCCAATTCCGGTGTGTTGTAATTGATGGCACTGTACGGATTTAGAATAAACTTCTTCCGAATGATCTTCTGGACTTTCACCACCTGTTGTACCGCTTGATTTTCACCTCCGCCGGCAGGGAGGTCATAGTACTGGGTACAGCCTTGAAACTGACTAAGAATCATACAGATCAAGCAGAACAGAACGGTGTAGCTGACAAATCCATTGAGAGACTGATTAAGGCGAGGAGACTTTTGCCCGTAGTACCAAGCGTCGGGATCCAAGGGGTTCCAGATTTTGTGATCGACCGAACGTTTTTGCTTCTTCCGTGTTAACACGTTTTCCAGATTGAATGCCTGCCGTCGTAACGCTTCGATCTTCTGAGCATGTTGTTCCACAGCCCAAACAACCCAAATCAGCCCTGTGACAAAGAAGACCGCCAATCCGCCTCGAGCAAAATAAGCGCGGAAAACTTCCAGCCCCAGCCATTCACAGAAATAAACTCCGGCATGCCACCAAACAGGAATACCAAAGCTAAACAGACTCCAAAAAATAATGGCGCCCTCATTGCGAGACTTTGATTGTTTATAAACAAACCAACAAACCAGGCCAGTGATACTCCCAAATACCAAATGCAGAACACTGTCTGGCAGCATGTGAATCCAGAGCCAGTCAGCTAATGCAAACAGCCAAACCAGTGCCATCACGGCACCGACTTGAAATGCTTTTTGTTTGCAAAGTGACTTTAAGAGATTCACTAGTTACCTTCCTTTANCCTTCGAGGGACCTGGCCGCAAGCCAAGCCACTATTTCACACCTTCTAACAAATCATTGAATTTGTCACCCAATGGGTTTTCTTCCGGATCTGCGGCTTTGGTTTCCCCAATACCAAGGTTGTCCAACACAGCGTCTCCAGTCGCTCCTTCTTCTGCTGTGGCATCACTGGTAGCAGTCTGTTCGGAGTTTCCATTGTTCGCAGATTCACCCTCCTGTTGCGTGTCGGCCGCGACTGCGGGTGTGACTTCCTTTTGTACGACAGGTTGTTCTTCTGCCATAAAGAACGGAATGGCTGTAAAGACAAGGAGCACGGCAACGAAACCAACCGAAGACATCACAATCCCCTGGACGAGCCCATTGGTGGCAACTTCTCCCATTACTTCCTGAGGCTTCCGGCCTTTGAGTGATCCGATAAACTCTCGTAGTTCCCCTAAGGAAGCCGCCCCATTACGCTTTACACTTTGGACGTCTCCCATGATGCCTCGTGTTTGCGTTTCCTGATCTGTGTTATTACTCATAACTAATCCTGACTTTTTTCTAGTACGTGGACGAGATCTCCACCCACTTCACTAATCGCTTCAATGGCAGGCTCAAAGTATAGTGCCTGAGCCTCCCGATGTACCTTAAATAAGACAATCCGCTCACCCGCTGGTGCATCCCCTAACAGAGCATCCACTTCCCCGGCTATCTGTGATGCCCCAACCTGCTGGCCATTCACATAATACTTATTGTCATTGTCAATCAACACAGAAACCTTGGCTGTTCCCTGTGCATTTATTTCTTCGGCAGCGGCTGGTTGCCATTGCAGATGGCTATCATCTTGAGCTCGAGCGAGGATAACGAAGAAGATAAGCAAATTAAATGCAATATCTCCCATGGCCATGCTGGGCACATCTGCCTGTGACGATCTACGTTTCACTTTCATTTGACGATTCGTTTCACCTCCAACATCAGCCACCAGGTACAACGACCTGTTGCTCCTCTTCGGTTTGAATCGTAATAATGCCTCCTGCTGACTCAATCATCTCAGTCACAGTGACCCAATGATAATAAGGTGTATCCGCCTTACTCTTCACTACCACGACACGATCTTCATCACGTGTCTTGCCAGTCAGGGCACGTTTCAATGCCGCATCAAAATCTTCTTGTCTAAGTACATTCCCGTTGAGCATTACTGTGTTGCGTCCCAACTGCACTTCGATGTTTTCTGACTGTTCTTCGGACTCCTGTTCACTGCGCGGCAGCGTTTGTTGGCGTCCACTATCCGGCTGTACTGACGCGCAAACCAAGAAGAACACAATCAGGTTAAACGCGATGTCCCCTGTTGCGCTCGACGGTGGTTCCACCATCAGTTTGTTTCTACGTCGTTCTCGCACTGGCCGTTACTCTTCCTTGGATTCCATCCCTGCCGCAGCTAATTGAATGGACACATTTTCTATCAGCTCAGTGGCCGATTGTTCCACCTGCAATACGAACCGGTTAATCACACTAGTGAAATAATTAAACGCTACAAATGCCGGAATCCCAACGATGAGCCCAAAGCAGGTTGTCAGCAACGACACCTGAATCCCACTCGCCGCAGCTTCCACAATATTCGTCTCACCCATTTGCTCGACAATTTGTTGAAACGCAACAATCATCCCTTGAACGGTACCTAGGAATCCCAACATCGGAGCGGCACTTGAGACGGTAGCCAGAACGGGCAAATGACGTTCCAGACCTGCCACAATATGGACACTGTAATCATCCATCGCTTTGACGACCTGTTCTTCTGTCCGAGCAACATCGTAGTCCAGCTTACGCAGCACATAATACTTTCTTAATCCGGCAGATAGCACGGCAGGCACGGGCCCCTGTTGGGTATTACATAACTCCAAAGCGTCTTCGATCTTGTCATCAAACAATAATTGCTGAACCTGTTCCCGAACTTGGAAGTCATCTGCATTGAGCATTTTCAGGCTTCGGTATCGTTCGATGATGACTCCTACAGCCAAAATACCCATAAACAGAATTGGCCACATAAACGCACCACCATTGAGTAGTAATCCCAGTGCACCGGAATTAAGAAATTCCTCAATCGCACTCGGTTGCTCTGACTCTGCCTGTTGCTCCGAGGAACCGTCTCCTGCTTCTCCGTCACCTGCTGTATCTTGTGACTCGGCAGTTGCATCCGCATTTGATCCTGAGTCTTCAGTTTGAGCCTGTTCACCCGGCTGATTTTGCTCGGCCGTCGTTCCCGTACCTTCAGCATCGACGGTAGTAGCCTGATCTGCTGCTTGCTGATCTTCAGCCTGCGTCGTCGTCGGCAGATTTTCTTCTGCTAAGTCACCAAGGATATCATCCTGAGCTAAGACACCACTGGTGGCCGCATTGACTAATAATGCCGAACAAGCCAGAAAGGCTCCGATCGTCAGCAATCTCGCTAACATTGTTCGTTGCTGAGACCGGGGCGACTGGACTCGTTGGGTTCGTCGAAAAATCATACTGTCTTACTTTCTCAATGTCGGTATTCGACTACATGCCATCGGCATGAAGAACTTGTTTTAATTATCGTTATCGATACTGTTCGCTTCGGCTTCAAACTGATTGAGCATTTCCGGTAATGCCAGACGTCCTCGAGCAAACTTAGCTGCTTCACTGGCGGGAAAATCCCATCGACAGCGATTGTATCGGCGGAAGGCGAGTTGATTATTGTTACCCATCCGATAACTTTCCCCACTCCAGAATAAGGCATCTGCACTGAGTGCATCTTCGGGGAAGAGTTTCATAAATCGATCGAAGGAATCTCCCGCTTCCGTGTACTCCTCATTCTTATAAAAGGCCTGTCCAATTCTGAAGGCCATTCGTTGAGCGTGTTCATGCCCTTCAAATTTTTCGAGGAATTTCTCACCGACCTGAGCGGCAATTTCATAGTTTTCCGCCTTATAGAAATGGTCAGAGATTCGAATCATCACACTGGCGATCAGTGGGCTCTTAGGATAAGTCGCAGCCAGCGTAACATAGGCTTCCAGCGCTTCATCAAAATCTCCGGACTGCTCCAGGCACTGAGCCAATTTATACTGAGCATCCGGCGCCAAAGTATGGTCGCCGTACTGTTGCAGAATCACTTCATAGGATGAAATCGCCTGAGACCACTGTTCCAATTCCTGTGAAAATTGCCCAAGCAGATAGGAAATACGTGGTACGTATTTTGGATCAGGGTAATCATCCATCACTTCCTGCAGAATTCTACGACCTGCTTCCAAATCAATCGTTTTCTCTTCGTCACGTCCAAGGTCCTTGTGGCTCTTAAACAATTCAAAGTAACTCTCGGCAATTCGAAACTTGGTCTCCACAGCCAATTCTTCATTCTCGAATGCCTTAGAGAATGCTGTGATTAATCCATCCGTTCCGACGACCACTGGCAACGCCTGAGTAAGCTCCAACGTCTCGGTGGATTCTGCGGACCGCAGATCTGCATAGGTCACGGTAACTTCGTCACCGAAGTACGTTTCCAGCTTCGGAGCATTGGCATCAATATTATTTGGCACGGGTGTCTCAATCGCTTCCAGATCGAATGCACCTGTAAACTCACCACTATGAACGGTTGTTTCAAACAAAGAAACTGTTTCTGATTCTCCCAGCGCCGTCGTCACAACGACTTGAATACTGTCGCGTTCGTCCGAAACATCTTGATCCGGATCTAGCACTTTCAAGAAAATCTTTTCGCCAACGTGTAACAATTCAACCGATTCTTCATACTCACGATCGGTGATTTGAAGTTGTCCGGTAGAGACTAAGCGAGCATTATGATCGAGAATCGTAGCTTCGCCAGAAACTGTCACCTCGTCTTTGTATCGCAAACTTATAGAATCTTCACCGGTGAGATTTAGCACCATGGCAACCAAGCCAGGCAACAATTCCGATTCTTCCTTTCCATCATGCACTCGCCCAATGAGTCCTCGTGGCATCTCCGATGTAAGAGGAATTACATTCGGACTATCTTTGCCGCCGAGTTGCATAATCACCTGCCCTACAAAGCGACCGGCCAACAAAGCTTCGTTATCGGTTACGCTCTGGGGGAGGTTCGAGTGCGAATTGCTTATGACGCAATCCACAAAAACAACCGAACCACCGGTGGTCACTAATGCCACCGTGACGGTACTTCCGGAATCCTTAGCCATATCCGGGTCGATCACCTCAACCAGCAAAGGTGCATCAAACGCAACAGCCGCACTATCCTGTTTCTCGGCATCAGCCAGATATTGAACCTGAGCGGGCACGGTCGGTGATTGACGTTGAGCCAGAGACGGAATGATTCGGACCACTGCATCGGTAGGTTCGTTCACATAGACTGCTCGTTCACGTGGAACGGTATGACCAGGAAACGTGTTTTGACTATCCAGATATCGGAGGTAGACCACATCTCCCTGTTGCACTACCAACACATTTTCAGCCGCGGTATCTGAGGTATCAATTTCCCGGGTAAAGATCCCGGTGTTTGGTCCTGTTTCCGACGCTTCTAATTGAATCGACTCGCCATCATTGACTGCCACTTCAACCGTGATTGTATCAATATCATTAGATCGGTCTTCATCATAATCCACGACTTCAACCACAATTCGTTCGCCGGGATCCACTCGCATCAATTCCTTACGCTGAGCGTTGACGCCTCCTCCGGCGGCACTCGACAGTGCATAGGAAATCGCATTCACCTCGCCATTGTGATACGTTGCCGTAAGTTCCCGCGTGAGTAACTGTGCGGTGTTGAGTTCATTTAAAGTCTGCTCATCCGTATACGTGGCAACCACTCGGTCTCCCGCAGCAATCTCCAAAACATCATTGCTCGCCAGCGAGAGAATATCCGAATCGGTCGGAATCTGGAGATCGCCATTAGAAGCATCTCCGACTTCAATCTGATTGATCGCAACGGCGTCACCAACGTATTCATTCACAACCACTTTGGTATAGCGAATTTTTCGCTCCGGGAATCTAAATTCCCAGCTATCCCCACTCTTAACAACCGCATCACGATCAATCGGTCGCAACTCAATCGCTTTCAATTCCATCAGGTTGGAAGTCACCGTCACGGGCGTAAACAACAACCGTTTTTTACCCGATGCCTCCAACATGACATGGCCTACAAACACTGACTGATAATTGTCATACGACCCAGTGTTGACCAAAGAATGTTCAATGGATTGTTGATCCAAATCTATCTGAACCTGACTACCAGAACCGCTACGACTGTATTCCAACCAGAGTTCATAGACACCAGAAGGAGTTCCTTCAAGACTGACGCTTAGCGTGTCTTCAATGGCATTCCAATTCTGAGTAACCTGTGACTCCGCTTTTTCAACTACTGCGAACGTCTCGGTTGCCTTCACCAATTCAGCCATCGACATATCCACTCGCTTCACAACGTTAGGCGCTTCCAGCAATTCCACTTCCGCTGCCGGAGCTTCTATAAATTGCTCAGCCCGCAAAGGCTGTAACAAGACCTGTTGAGTGTCGACACTGGCGATGGCATATTCGAGCTTTGCTCCTTGCTGTTGATTTGCAAAGGCACTGAAGGCTTCCAATTGATGCGTTCCTTTTTCAAGCCATACATCAACCGTCCGGGTACCATTGGCCAACGGCAATTCGAGAATCCCATTGACTGCCAATCCGGTAGTGTTACCCTGCACTCGAAATCTAACCGCTGCACTTCGTTCCATGTTGAAGAGTCCGGACCACAGCACACTGCGAGCAACAGCCTTTTCGTCTTCTCCAATTTCTTCCTGAATCACAAGTTCGCTTTCAACCGCAGTGAACTCATCCGAATTATTGGTGGCTAAAGAAAGCACCTGATTCCATTCGCGATAACTGCGATGATCTCCCATCACCACCAGTTGCTGAATACCAGAGATCTGTTCTGGAAATCCAAGGACCTGATTTCGTCGTGGGAAACTCGAAAGTCGGAACCAGTATTCACCGTCATAACTACCCAACAAATCCATCCGTACTGGCAGGTTGTTATCCTGATTCGGAGTGGCCACGTTGACTCGGGAAATACTGTATAAATCCTTCATATCCACGGTCAGATCTTTGGGCGCTGCACCGTCAGGTTGACTCAACCAGAAGGTACCGGGATCTTTATCAATCGCCATCAATGGACTGTGATCAATCGCAGAATCCGTTGCCAAAGCTCCGGCCGGCAATTCACTGGTTTTAACCGCGCCTTCAAAAACTCCGGAGTGCGGAGAAGTCTCGGTAACTTCGACCTGGACTTCATCTCCACTATCGGTCACCAATTTGACGACCAGATTATCGATTTCCGCGGTCAGGTCACGATCTGGGTCGGCGACCTGAACGTAAAGCGGGTTTCCAGGTTTAACTTGATTCGAAGGCCGTGACTGACTCAATCGCTCATCATCCGTCCCTTCCTGCTGAGCTATCAGCTCAGCACTGAATGTCGTCTCTTCACTTTCAATATCGATACTGCTGGCAATTTCAAACTCTGCATTGGAGGCAATGCGAATATCAACATCAGAGAGAGGTACGCTCTTGAACTCCGCTCGAAACTCCTCCGGATAGTCACAGCGAATCACGTCGGTCCCTTTTAACTGCAAGTAACCGTCTTCTGTGGCAACGTCACCAAGGACGGTCTCCAAGTCACCACGGAACAACCCTTTACCAGCTCCGGTCGAGATCAGATAGACCATCTCACGATCCCCTCCGGTCGTGGTCACGATCACTGGAATACGATTGTGCCCTCGACTGATTCCGAGGTCACTATCATGAACAACGATCGAAAGTGGTGTCCCTGGGTTATGGCGACTCTTACTCTGTCGTCCGAGACGTCCAATGGTGCGTAATAGATTCAACTGATCGATATACCGTTCTTCCACACGATAGATTTCAGCAAGATTAAAGAGCGTCTGATTAGCCAGTTCAACATCCGGCACACGTTCCAACACACTTCGGAAGATATCACGAGCTTCATCTCGGTCACCTCGACGGAATGATAAAACACCTCTGAGGAATTCCGCACGAACGACGATCAGCGTTTCATTACTGTTGGCTAGTTTGTCGAATACTTGCTGAGCCTGATCAAAGACCTTTTGCTCCATAAAGGACTCGCCAATTCCAAATTGAGCTTCCAATGCTTGCTCAGATTCCGGATAGCGGTTTACCACGGTGGTGTACTCGCTGCGTGCAATATCGAATCGACGAGCTTTGAAGTAATTCTCAGCTAGCAATAATTGCATCGTCGCTTTGGCATCATCACTTACTTCCTCCGACTCACTATTCTTCACAAGCCATGTGCGAACCAAATCTTCTACATAATTGAAATTGTCATCGCCACCGGCTGCAATTAAGCGATTCACAACAAAATCGACCAGGTCGACTGGCATTTGCTCACGATGCTCATCAAAGAGGTCAATGTTTTCGCTATATAGATCAAACGCCAATTCTTGATCACCGAGTCGTAAATACAAAGCAGCCTGCAGTAATGGTGCGATGGGACTATCTTCATCGATCGTCAATCCAACTTCACCAATCTGTGTATAACTGCGGCTTACCAGATCCCGAACGGCTTTGCGCCGATTTTCGTCCACCGAGGAGAAGTTAGCGAGGATCCCTGTTCCGATGGTCGTGGCAACAACATGTTGCTGTTTGGCAGCAGCGGATCTGGCGAACTGGGTTAGTTGATCAAATCCACGATATTCATCGCCTGAGCGATAGGTTGCCTGTTGATAGGTCAACAACATCGGCATCAATTCAGGCTTTTGCACTTCCTCATCGTTGAGCAGCAACAATTGGGCAATCGGTGATACCATCGGTAGATTCAGTTTTACGAATCGATCCAGATACTGACGAATCTGAGCGGGCTCGAGAGTCTCTGAAGCTCGCAATACGGACAGATACCCAACTGTCGTATAGACATCTAATCCACAGGTAGTAAACGGACGATCTAAGTCTCGGCCCTTTGCCTGTTCGAGTAATCCTAGGACTGTATTCCAGTCGATCGCCTGATCTTCGGCTGGGGCCAGCCGCAACGCAATTGCATTGTGCATCAGAGAACCAAACTGATCTGACTCCTTCCGAAATGCTGCTTCATATATTTGCAGTCTCTTAGCAGGATCTTCTTCTAGGGCGACCAGCCGGTCCATACAGGTTCTCCCATCGGAGGTCAGCACTGGTAAATTCGCCCCGGTCTGATAACGCTCTTTGGCCAAATCGACAAGTTTCAATTCGGTCAGCAAATCTCCCATCGTCGTCAGATTGGAAGCTTGGATGCCATGTTGCTGCTCTTCACGTCGGATCCAGTTGTATGCCTGTCGTGCCAGATTGGCATCTTCATTTCTTGCCGCACAGATCAGCATTCGACGGTATAAGTCAGCATTGGCCGATTGAGGGTCGAGTCGTAGCATATGCTGTAGAGACGCTCGGCAATCCTCTGGCGTTCCATAGTCTGTTGCCATGGAGACATAGGCCGTCGCAGCTGGAATATCCTTCGAAAATCGCCGCACCCACAAAGCATAGTATTTATTACCGATTCCACGATCTGCTGTGGGCGCATAGCTACGGTAATAACTGGTTTGAGCGGCCAGCAACCTCAATGCCATATCATTATTCATCGCATTAAAGTGCCCAGTCTCTAATAACTGCTGGCGGGCAGCGGCCGCTGACTTGGTATTTCCACTCGACTGCGACCACAGCTTCACTAAAACGTCGTTATCTGCATTGGCCAACTCTTGCTTAAGAATCTGAGCTCTTGCCTTATAATCCGCGTTCGCTCGATTTGCCTGAACCCAACTCGCCGGATAAGAGACCAGACCGCTATGCTCCAGAAATTTTTTCCTGGATGCCAGCACCATTCGTACATCATTTCTGAAGGCATTGTCATCGGGCGAATTCTTAAACAGGTAGTCAATCATCACGTTGGTATCACCACCACCGTCAGGATATCGTGACAGAAACTCACGACACAGTTGCAGTGCCCGATTCTGATTAAAAGCTTCTCCCGTGTAGATATTGAAAGCAAGATAGCGGTATAAGCGCGCCCTCGAATCCGCTCGCTTCGACTTATTAATCGCATCCCGAAAAACTCTTTCTGTGTCCTGCAGACGAGCGGGCTCACTTCCGTTGAGAGTTATGAATAAAGAAGCGGCGTTATGTGTCACAGCATCGCCCTGCAGACCTTCGCGAAACAACTGTAAAGCCTTCGCGTTGTTCATGGCGTTGTAATATTGCAGTGCCACATATTGCTGCAACGTCCACTTTCGTTCATCCGTCGAGAATTTCTGTTTGAACTGATTAAGCAACGACTCGGTCTGCCCAGGATTCGTCTTACTGTTGTAGACATTCATCGCCTGCTTATATAGCGCATCCGCATCGTCCCGAATCTGACGTGCTCGCTGGTACATATTGGCGGCATTCGTGTATTGCTGTAACTGTTCATAATTTGCGGCCATTTGCAGATACGAAACTCGCTGCTGATCGCTATCTCCTGCCAGACCTTTCTGGAACAGTCGGTTGATCACTCGGTTCGATTCCACTCGCTTTGATAGACGCGAATAAAGATACACAGCGTTATTGCCCATCGCTCTGGCAAATTCCTTTGCCGGGATTTTTTCCATTGCCTCTTCAGATAACACAGCAGCCTGAGTTTGTAATTCATTACCCGGTAGACTCTGGTAGATATAGACGGCTCGCTCCACGTATTGCTTACCAGTTGCCGAGTTACCATGACGCTTCCAGACCACTTCAGCCGCTTTAGCCGCGCCCTCACGGTCTGTCGTTTGTTCCAGTGCATCTGCCAGACGAATCTCAATCGAGGCAGCTTCACCTGAAGCACCATATCGTTCCAAATATTGTCGGCAGGCGACTACCAATTCGTTGTTACGCGACAAGACTTGCTGCGCATCGATTAACTTGAGCATCATTTCACGATGCTTAGGATGATTGACATGCACTTGAGTGAAACGCTGCGTGATGCGCACTAACCCCAGCGCGCGACCATGCTTGTAATACTCATCTGACAACTGCAACATGAGATTGGCAGCTTCCGGCGCAGAGTCTTTGTACTTACCAAGTTCAGACTCTAACTGACTCAACTGCTGATTCAACTCGGCCTTCCGAGCTGCCTCAGCGGCCGCTTCCGCTTGACCATCTTCAGGAGCATCCTGAGCATTGAGTTGAGTCATCAGAACATGAGAGCTTAAGGGCTCCATGGTCATACTCAAAGTAACGGTTAGAGCCAAGCAAAGAAAACTGATCCGATGACAGGCCTTCGTCGTAGGCCGTGCTGATATTGATAGCTTTTTCATAGTTATATTTCTATCGTTGCTTTAGTGTTTACTTTTTTCTGAATGCCTATAATTGTCTCAGGGTGGCAATTCAGTTTTAGGGGGGCGAGTTATAAAGTAGTCAAGGTAAAGATTCGGTGATCAACGCTTGTATTTATGTAAGAGCCGAAAATCGAATGGCGTCCGGTTAAAAACCGGCATTTTTCAAAGCTTCTGCTATTTTCTTGGCTTCCGGAGCCAACTGGCTTTCCGGGAAGTCAGCGATTAGCTGTTCAAATCTCTGGCGAGCCGGACTACGGCGATCCATCCTGAACAGACAACGTCCATAATTAAACAGGATCACATCGAGGAATCGAGCATCCGGGTGGCTCTCCAGAACCGTCTCAAAAGTATCGATCGCTCTTGAATAATCCTTCTGTAAGTAATAATGGTTGGCCATCTTAGCAACGGCTTCGCCCACACGGCCACTTTCAGGGAATTGATCGTAGACTTTCTTGTATTCCTGAAACGCTTTGTCTTTTAACTGCGACGAAGCGGCTTCACTAGTCTGAGCATCTGCCATTGCCTCGAAGCACTCGGCGATACCAAATTGAGCTTCCCCTCGGAGTTGACTCGTCTTCATATTGGCTAGTCGGGTATAGATTCCGATCGCACGATTCAATTCGCCTCCCACACGAGCCACATCGGCCAACTGTAAAAGTGCATCATCGACAAATCCACTGGCGGGGAACTCTCGTTGCAATCGCTCGCACATCGCGGCTGCCAGATTCAATCGATCCATTTCGAAATACACGTGCCATAACTGCACATAGGTTTCCTCTAGCAACCGACCTCGCAACTTCTGTACTTCCGGCATAATTTGCTCACAGACGCCTAACGCCTGAGCATATTTCTCTTCTGCTTTTTTCTTGAGCCCGAATTCTTTGTACCGATTCCCGATGCGAGTCAAAGCATCTGCTGTCTTCAATTGCGTCTGTACTCGCAATTCCTCGTCGGTGATGAGTGCTCGCGTCACACGGACTCCGCCAATATTCCCTTCCAGGCATCGACCTTTCGAAGTCAGTATGGAAATCCCTTCTCCGGTATGCAGTTGATCTTCATAAGTGATTCGGATTTGGTCACCCGGCAACGCCTGCAATTGACCATCGGCTGCAGCTTCTTCAGATCGCACGACTGCCACTGTCGCTCGAAAGACTCCGCTATGAACGGCCGTTGATTCCGGAGCTTCTTGAACTCCTTCATTTTCCTGGGCTGGCTGTTCGGGTGCCGGCGTTTCTACATTAGCTGGCTCTGCAGGTTCTGTCTCCGAATTTGGTTGTGGCTCGGATGCCGGCTCCTCTGATTCCTGCTGCAAGGCATCCTCTTCCTCGGGCGTCAGCAAAATCTGTTTTCGTTGCTGCTTCACTCTGGCTTCGGCAAGCGTAATCTGAAGCGTCTCAATTAGTTTGAATGGATCGACCTTTTGTTCTTCGTCATCAAACAGCGGGATATCATCCAAAGGTGAATTATCTGGAGTATCGGCTCCCTCTTCCGGAACGCCCTGCTTGGCAATCAACTCAGCCTGCTCGGTTTCAATTTCCTCATCCGTCTTACGGCGATAAATCGAGATGGTAGCCTGAATCGAATCCGCATTCTCAGTAACGTCACGATCGGCATCCACGATTTCAATATTGGCTGTTTTACCTAATACCACACCATTCAAAGATTCATGAAATGCTCCGTCCTTAAACTGCACCACACCATCACCGACGACAATGACTTCAGAGATCACTTCCACGTCGACTTGCTTATCTTTGGTGTGTGAATCCTTATAGAGAACCTGGACAGTATCTCCACCCTTGACTTCAAGTGTCCCATTTCCAGCCTTGGGAACACCCAGTCCCGTTGGTAATGAGCCCAAGACAATGCGCACGTTTCGTCCAATTGGGAAGCAAGCAACAACCTCTTCATCGCCGCCCGATGATTTACAAATCACGTCGACGCTATCTTCAGCATCGAGCACAGCCAAGTCTGCATCTTCCACTTTTACGAAGAATCGCTTGCCCGCTTCCAACTTTTCATTGTTACTGTCTTCGTCGGTCAAAGTGGTACCCACTTTTTCCAAGGCTTCAATGGCCCGACTGTAGTGTCCCTGCTGAAAGTGCCCCAGACCTATATAGTAGTAGGCCTGATTTACCTGCGGACTGACAGGAAACTCTTCAATCACGTCCCGCATGACCTGAAAGCACTTACCGTACAATCGCGACCAATAGTGACAAACGCCTACCTTGAGCATTGCTTCGGCACGCTGATCATCATCACGATTATCTTCGATCGTGACTTCTTCAAAATGCGAGCGGGCTCGATCGTAGGCACGTTCGCGATCCAGATAGTATTTCCCGAGTTTCATATGAGCTGCAAAACGAACTCGACTTCGGGGATATCTTTCGATAACCGATTTCCAGATTTCCAAAGCCTTTTCGGTTTCATTGGCATCCATCCGAGCTTCACCAGCTTCGATTAACTGACGGGCAGCTCGGTCTTCCACCAATGAACCACGCATACCAGTGGCCGGTGCGGCTGCAGGTTCAACCTCTTGAGCCTGCGATACTGGCAGAATTGATACAAACAGGGCCCAAGTAGCCCAGAAGCTAGGTGCGTAAAGGGGGAAACGCAACATGATCCTGAAAACCTCGATCTAGACGATCTTCAAATTATAAGGGAGGATAAAAATTCGACAAAAAAACCTGGCAGACCAAATTACTTGGCCATGCCAGGTTTCATTATAAAACCAATAGTTTCGCAAAGGTAACTGGCTGGCGACTTAGCTAAACAGCTCCATCACTGGCGAGCCGTTATCCACCAATTTCATTGGGCGAAGCAAGGGAGTCATGACTTCCTTCTCATGATCGATTCCCATTGCGTGGCACATGGTTGCATGGATATCAGCCACTTCCACTGGACGATCTTTCGGCATCGCACCATCTTCATCCGATGAACCAATCACCTGACCACCTTTGATACCGCCTCCAGCCATAAAACAGCTAAAGACAGATGCCCAGTGATCTCGACCTGCATTGTCATTAATACGAGGGGTACGACCAAATTCACTTAACATGATCACCATCGTCTTTTCAAGCATTCCGGATTCACTCAGGTCTTCGACTAACGAAGCCAAAGCCGGATCCATCACTTCACCATGATTACTCATCGCCGGGAAGTTATTACTGTGAGTATCAAACCCACCACGATTAACCTGAACAAAACGAACACCTTTTTCAACGAGCCGTTTTGCCATCAGAGCACCACGACCAAAATTGGTGTCGCCGTACCGTTCAAGCGTCGTCGAGTCAACTTTATCCAACTCGAAAGCTTCCAGAGCCGGTGAACGCATTAAGCGGACAGCATCTTCGATAGACGTCTGAGTCGAAGTGAGACGAGTATCGTTCTTCTTGTCCAAAAACCGCTGATTGAATTTTGCCAACTGCTCCAACCGACGATCACCGCGGACCTGACTGATACCTGATGGGAACGCCAGATAGGGATCTTTTTCGCCAGGAGCTGCGACGTAGTAGGCTTCGCATTTCTGTCCCAGGTAACTAGCACGAGGAGCCTGACCACTGATGGTAATATACGGTGGCAAGTCACTGTTGTTATCCAATTCGTGGACAACCACTGAGCCAACACCGGGATGACGTAGATTTGGTCCAGGTAGATAGCTGGTCTGCAGGTTATAACTGGCACGACCATGAGCACCTTGCGTTCCAGCAATCGATCGAATTAAAGCAGCGTTGTGCATCTGCTTGGATAGCCTCGGAAAGATTTCGGAAATCTGCACACCAGGAGCCGAGGTATTGATGGGACTAAATTCTCCCTGAGTAGGACGGCCCGGCTTGGGATCCCAGGTATCAATGTGTGACATCCCGCCACCATTCCAGAACAATATCACATGCTCTGCTTTGGCTTCATGGTCTTTACCTGAATAGGCCAATAGGTCACGGATACTAAACCCGAGAATGGAAGCACTTGTAGCGCCGATCATTGCTCTTCGACTAAGCTTGTAATCATTACACGCCATGGGTTTGACTCTCCTGTTTGGTTTTGCACCAATATTCAATAAATTAAAAATCGTGTATTAAAGTACCCCGCCTCTNAAGGCAGNAATCTAAATTCGTTGCTATTTAGCATGACCCATCTCAGATCTGCCATGCCATCAGAAGGCGTTTTCGCTTCCTGAATCATTTCTTTAGCCCACGCCAATTCTTCCGCAGTTGGATTCCTTGTGAGAATTTCGTGGTAAGCCAGTTCAATTGCTTTTTCAATTTGAGGTTTTCCACCAANCAGATACTTGCTGACCGGTTCAAGTGTTCCCACGCGGGAAGCTTCATGAGTCAAACGGCCATTAAGCATCATCAGGGACTGACGCATGGAAGGATTGTCGTCTCGAGCTTCTCCCAGATCGTTCCGACTTGTCTGCCCAAACACTCGCACAAAGTGTCCGACCGGAGCAGGTGTCGCCATTCTTAGAGCCGAGCTAAAGCGAGGATTGTCATCGACGGTTCGTTGAACAATCTTCGTTTCATATTTCATCCCAACTCGAGGGCGGCGTTGGTTTTCCATCTGCATCCGCTCAGCTTCAAGTTCTTCCTGAGACTTGGCAACCATAACGTCCAGTTCGACTTCATCTTCATCTTTGAGCAAAGCATCGAAGTCCAATTCAATCGCGTCTTCCAGCGTATAGCCGGCTCCGCCACCGTTTTCCATCGCCATACCTTGGCTGGTCATCTNTTGTGGGTTACCAGCCAGATCCTGTACGTCGGCGGATGCCAAATCCTGAGGCTCTCCATCCGCNGCTAGTAACACTCGGACTTCCTGCTCGATGATTCTTTCGTTTTCACCTTGTCGATACTTCAGGTCGAACAGATGACCAGCCGTAACGATACTGTCATACAGTGATTCGCTAAGCATACGTCGCATCGGCGTCGCCAAAAATGCGGCTTCCAATTCTTCCTGGACAAGTTCATTGGAACCGAGTGGCACCTGTTTTTGCTGATATACGTCTGACTGCACAATCGCCTTCACCAACTGTTTAAAACTGTAGCCGTTGGCTACGAATTCGTCAGCGATATAACTTAGCGTCTGTGGGTGGCTTGGAGGATTGTCTTCCCGGAAATCATCNACAGGTTCAACAAATCCACGCCCCACCAAATCATGCCAAATTCGATTCACAAACGACTCAGCAAACAAGCGNTTTCGTGGGCTTGTGATCTGCTGTGCAAGTTGCTCTCGGTATTCACTACGTTTGTAGAGACTAGCTTTGACATCAATTTTATTGATCTCTTCTCTAGCTTCTGCCACCGCAACACTAATGCCATTTCCTGTCGCCGCTTCTACTTTACCGTCGGCCTCGGCGAGCAGATCATCAAGCGAAGGAGAATTATCTTTGGCCGCTAAAGCATCTGCTTTTTTCTGCAATAGTGCTTCATAGCGAGCAATGAATTCAGGCTGTTCTTTAGCACCAATCAATTNAAATGGGAAGGATGGCACCATTGCCTTACGTTCTGACTCTTCAGCTTCATCCTCTGGAGGCCACAACANGGTCGTTTGCTCACCTTCCGAAGTGTATACCACTCGCGTGAAGTTACTTTCATAGCGACGAGTTTTTCCAAAGTATGCTGCAACGCTATAGAAATCTTTTCGAGTCCAAACATCAAACGGATGATCATGACACTGAGCACAACCAATTCTGACCCCCATAAACACCTGCGACGTAACACTGGCCATCGCTAGTGGGTCTGCGTTGTCTCCAAGGATAAATCCAACTTCAGGACTTCGCCCGGCTTTTCCATTAGTCGAAATGAGCGTGGCGGCAAATTCGTTGTAAGGTACGTCGTCGCGGATGCTGCGATGTACATGAGCAATCAAGGCTGAGCCTCCAGTCACATTACTTCGAAGACGAAGTAAGTCAGCAAAGAACACTGTCCAGCGATCGGCAAAACGAGGGTGTTCGATCAGCTTATCTACCAGTTGGTCCCGACGAGTTTGCGCAGGCCAGTTTTGATATTCTTTAAGTTCTTCCAAGGTGGGAATCCGACCAATTAAATCAACACTGGCACGACGAATAAATGCCATGTCGTCCACTATTCCGACAGATGCTTTGGCCACGCCGAGTGATTGATTCTCAGAAGAAAGTACCGAATCGATAGTCTCAGCTTGAGTGGTACTGGCGAGCATAAAAACACTTGCCAATGAAAGAATGCACAAACGCACCATTTCCCGTTCCTTTTTTGTTCCTTGCGAGTTTTTGCTAAATCAAAAACCACAGTACTTTAATATAGCTAGAATCTATTCAATATTTTGATATTAGAAAGTATCGGCTAGCGNTTCAATTAAAAAACAGTTTTCCCCCTACGAATGAGGGGGTAAGCGTAGCTCAACTCTATACTTCCTAAACTGCCAAAACAAGTAAAAAACCCTTAGTGACCTACATATTTGCAGATCACTAAGGGAGCTCTTCTCTTCGGAGTTGGCATAACGATCCAAAGAGTGTTCTCTACTCGCGTAAGCGAGAATATCGCCGCAAAGTACCCAATGAATGACTTGGAAACTCGAGTTTTCTATTTTTTCTCCGGTGGTAACTGAAATACCTTAGATGGTTGAATTTTCGTTGCCGGGATCGACTCTTTTTTCAACCTCCCTTCAGCAGCCTTGATGGGTTGAGCTGGAACCTGCTTGACTGACCTGATTGCCTGAGCGGGTAGCGGAGCGAAATCTGGACGTCGTTGCGATTGAGGACGAGCCATTGTTGGGCGACCGGACTGAGGAGCCTGCGTGCCAAATCGTTTTCGCCACTGGTTGAATCGTTCCATGGCTTGTTCACGCGTAATCTCGCCCGACTCCACTGCTTTGCGCAACTCCATCATCAGGCGACCAGCTTCTGCGCGGACAGCTGGAGACAGTGAGGCTGCCGGACGCGGACCTCGCTCGCTTCCCGCATTTCCACGAGCGTCTTGTGGTCGTTGTTGTGGTCGTTGTTGTGGTCGTTGTTGTGGTCGTTGTTGTGGTCGTTGTTGCGGTCGTTGTTTAGTCTGNGGTTTGGCTGGATAAGCTGGCTTACTCTGAGGAGNGTTTTGTGAATTTCTAGCCTCTAGTTTTTTACGAACAGCAGCAATTTTCTCAGCCGCTTCCGCCTTGGAAAGCTCACCGGCTGCTACAGCTTTCTTGAGCTTCCCGGCATATTGCTTTAAGTACTCCTGTCCACTCGTCTGTGGTTTCGCAGCCGACGGCTTTACCGGCTTAGGCTGATGCGAGGAATGATTTCGTTCCGTTGTTTTTGAAACAGAAGGTCCCATTCGTTGTTGTCGCAATTCCATGATCTTCTTCATAGCATCTTCGCGTGTAAGCTTTCCGGCTTCTACAGCTCCTTTTATACGACCTAACTGCTCCTGAATTTCAGGAGGAATCCGCATAGACATCGTGGATGGTCGAGATGGAGTTGAGGGACGTGAATTTCGAGAGTCATAAGAAGGACGGGAGTAGGTTGGTCGAGCCTGTGACTTACCTTGTGGAGGTCGTTGACCTGGTCCACTTTGAGACCCTCTGGGAGCATTCGAGTGGAAACCGTGATGTCGATCATGGGGATGCTGCTGNGGCCCTCGGTCTTGCCACCCATGAACTGCCGGACCATGAACTACCGGACCATGACTAGGTCGACTTTGCGGACGGGCGTGTTGAGGGCCTCGTTGCTGAGGACCGTAAGATTGAGGGGCTCGTTGTTGAGGGCCTCGTTGTTGAGGGCCATGGGAAGGACGAGACTGGGNNGGNCGAGACTGGGGNNGTCGATCATGCATGTGGTCACCATCATAAAGACGATGGTGAGCATCACCTCGCGACGGACCGTGCTGCCCATGAGTTACTGGACGGCGGGTTTCAGGGCCGTTTGCCCCGGGACCGCGCTGAGGAAATTGAGGACCACGAGGTCCGGGCTGAGCCTGTAAGTTGACGCTATAAAATGCTGTCAAAGCAAGCAGTGCTATACCTGAGATACTCTTGAACATGACAGATTACCTTTCCTGTTCCGGATTTGATTTACCAGATTAAGATTCAATTAAGTGGTCTTTAAACCAGCGAACGTATCAGCGAGTTTCGATGTATTATCACGGAATCTGGAAATTCTCTCGCGAACGAAGCAAGGCAGTGTAACGTGCNCGATGCACATTACACTGCCTTGACAACAATGATTCCCAATTGTGACTAAGGNCTAACTAGGCCGTGGTGACGGAATACTAGGCCTCGGAGCCGCTGGGCGTGGAGCCGGAGCACTAGGCCGTGGCGCCGAAGGTGCGACCGACGGCCGGGGTGAAGGAGCACTTGGCCGAGGCGCCGACGGCGTTACCGAAGGACGCGGTGAAGGAGCACTCGGTCTAGGCCTTGGGGACACAGAAGGCCTAGGCGAAGGTGCGCTTGGACGAGGAACCGACGGCGTTACCGAAGGACGCGGCGAAGGAGTACTCGGCCTAGGCTTGGGAGACACAGAAGGTCTAGGCGAAGGTACGCTTGGACGCGGAACCGACGGGGTTACCGAAGGACGCGGTGAGACAGACGGTTTAGGAACTGTCGGCCGCGGGCTACTCGGATTCACCCGACTTGGCACAGAACCAGACGGCGTTCTTGAGGAAATTGAAGGTGACGTACCTGGGCGACTTGGCAGCCTTGAGTTTCCATTAACACTCCCACCAATGGTTACACGAGACGGCGAATTACTGGAGGCACCTGGCCGAGGATTGACAGTACTCGCCCCTGGCGTTCGCGGAATCGATGAAGAAGGCCTGGCAACCACGCGATTCGTGGTTCCCGGAGCTGCCGTCGGCAAAGCCCTTGCAACCTGCCCTCGGGAATTCATATCCCGTACATGGCGTTGGGCTGATGCAATGGTAACATTCGTGCCACGCTGGACCTGAGGTAAAGTCCAAGTACCGGATTTAGAAGTAGTGACCAAGGATCCCCCTCCAGTATTGCGTCCTTCAAGCTTACTACGTTCATAACCCAATCGGTAATAGCTACTGGTGTTACCAGTTGCTGCCGTTCTATGCTCCAGCCCAACTTTCACAAAGCGCTGGTTTACATCATTCTGCACACGATATCGGTTGAGGTTGTGTGCATAGATTGACAACCCAAAATGCCTGTTTCCACCTTGATTATGCAGACTCAACTGCAAACCAAAAGTGCGCGCGGGACGATGCAAATGGTGAGTGTGGAAGTAATTATGCCAGTGATGGACATGGTGATGGTAGCTGATACCAAAGTGATTATGGAAATGCACATGATTGTAGGCATAGAACGGATCGTAACCCATTCTCAAGTGGAAGTGGTGATGAGGAAAAATACTGAACTGACTGTGATAGCGTGCATCATAGAAATCCCCAAAGTAATAATGGCAATAGCTAGGTCGGACGAACCAATGCATATGAAACCTTCCCACATCAATAACAACTCGAGGTCGATATCGAACGACCGGAGCATGTACGACAACGGGGGCGAAGAGGACACCTCGGTCTGCCATTTGATAATCCCAATATCCATCCACGAAGATATGACCACCGGGAGTCCAGACCCAATGCGAAGGAGTGTATACATAGTTCGGACGATACCTGAGCCAGTACCCCGGACGCCAGCGGTAACCGTTACCCCGGTAAACCCAAACGCCAGGACTCCAGAAGTAATTATCGTTTGGAGCGGAAGTAGAAGGCCCTGCTTCCAAAGATTCTGGAGGAGCCCCGCGATAATCCACTCGTCGTCGTTCAGTAGCCTGCCAAAAACCTGAGACCCACTGATACTTTTCGTCCTGGAGTTCATTCCAGTAGCCCGGAACCCAGCGACGACCGGCAGGGGGCGTACGCCACACACCACTGATCCAGACGAAATCGTCTCGTTCATCTTCAAATCCCCAATAACCAGGGATCCAAACAACGTTATCCCCGTCCGGTTTGTAATCGGGTGGAACTTCATCTATCGACTCAGGCGGAGCTTTATTTACGATCATACCAGCCTGTGGATCGTTATTCACTTGAGATGCAAATGCTTCATGAACTGGTCCGCGAGCCAACGCTTCGATATCATCTTCAGATACCTCATCGTCTGACGGAGCAGTTGGAGGCTGCTCCTGAGCGTAAACCGGGGTCCAAGCTAAAGCCAAAATAAACAGAAGGCTATAAGACAAGAACGGTGTGATTCGAAAGGGTTTGTTACCGGAAATTGCGGTGAACATTGTTATAGCTCCTATAAGTATTGCCGTTATGATGTGACCCGTATGTACCCACTGCAATAGACAAGCAATTGGCATGCCGGAAACCATAGATTGCATACCCCATCTTACATGAATTACACTTATTTTTCAGTAATTTAAGGACCAACAAAGCATTCCCAGATAATATCAATAAGCCCCAACAGCCATCGCAATAGTGGTATCACTATGAGTACACATCGACACCTCAGTGACATCATATTGATTTACCGATCCAGGTAGGCCCACTAAGATATCGAAAGGCTGGCTGAAACGGNGAGGCTAAAAGCCATGCAATGTTCTTGTGTGTTGAAAACCTCTGAAAGACGTATCCAGCCATTCACAGGAGTTCACATTATCCAATGAGGGCCATCATCTATGACCGAGACCGAACTGATAGACTACCTTCAGTTGAATTTCTCTCCCGGGATCGGACCNGCTACATTTCTCAAGCTGGTTTCTGACAAGCCGTGTGCATCAAGTATCTTAAACTCCACCGACCGTGAACTTAGATCTATTTCTGGTATAGGTGAAAAGCTAATCCAAGTCATCCGTAACAGCCAGCGNTTGCGTCATCAGTTAAAAGGGGAAATAGAATTCTGCCGACAGCACGGAATTCAGATTCTGCTTTACCATGACGACGAATACCCTGAGTTGTTAANACAGATTCCGTCACCTCCTCCTGTTTTATTTTGCGAGGGAAACTTCCAAAGTCTCCAGAAATTAGAATTCTCTGGATTCGCGATGGTAGGCACACGACACCCGACTCTATACGGGAAGCGAGTCGCACACAAACTGGCTTCCAAGCTGAGTCGCCGGGGTTTTACTATTATCAGCGGGTTAGCTCGAGGTATCGATCGTGTTGTGCATGAAGCCGCATTGTCTGAATACCGACCCACCATCGCTGTACTGGGATCCGGACTTCAGCACGTCTACCCGTCTAGTCATCAGGAATTAGCCAANGAGATCGTAAAGNACGGGTTACTACTGAGCGAAGTACTTCCTTCTTCTCCGCCTCACAGCCGGCTCTTTCCACGTCGTAACCGCATTATCTCAGGACTCAGTGTAGGCACGTTGGTACTGGAAGCGGCGACGCGATCAGGTGCTTTAATTACTGCTCGGCATGCTATCGAGCAAAACCGTGAAGTCATGGCCGTACCGGGTATGATTGACACGGCGGTGGCCGGCGGGTGTAACAAGCTAATAAAAGATGGTGCTCAACTCGTGGAATCTATTGAAGATATCCTGGAGGCACTCCCAAACTACTTCGGCAGCACGGCTCCTATCACTCTGGCAACCGAACCACAACTCTCCGCCACCGAAAAACTTGTCTTCGAGCTGATCCCCAATACTCCGACCCTTATCGACTTACTAGTCATTCCTGATCAACTCACGACCGGCAAGCTTCTCTCCACTCTGACCACTTTAGAATTCAAAAACCTCATCACCAGACCAACCAGTAACTCAGTAGCCAAAACTGGAGTTATTTGACTGAAGATCTACTTAATTAGAGTCACACCATTNCCTGGCACGTCCGGATAGTGGCAAACACCTTGTCGGACTGCACAGCCGGTAGCAATATCCTCTGCCAATAACGCCGCTCCATCCATGTCAACATAATCGAGCAAAGGCAACAGTTGTCCAATGGCTGAAATCCCAACGGTCGATTCGGTCATACACCCCACCATGACTTTTAACTCTGCAGCTCGTGCCAATTCAATCATTNTTCGAGCGGGCGTCAGTCCTCCGCACTTCACCAACTTGATATTAATCCCATGGAATCTCCCAATACAGGCCTCGACATCTTCCGGAACCAGACAGTTTTCATCGGCAATGACAGGCAAAGCCGAGCGATCAAAAACCTCTTCCATTTGTTCGATCTGCTCAGCAGGCAGGGGCTGTTCAATGAATTCAACTCCCAAATCCGCTAATGGTTTTGAATTCGCAATGGTTTGCTCAGCGGTCCAGGCACAATTAGCATCCACTCGGAAAACTGCATCAGTATGTTTTCTTAACTGCTCAACAATCTCCAGATCATGCGGCGTCCCCAGCTTAATCTTGTAGACTGGCCAATCTCCAAACTCGGCCATCTTTCGTACCATCACCTCGATTTCATCGATCCCAATGGTATAGTTACTGACCACCGTATTTTCGGTCGACAATCCCCACAGTTCATGAACTGGTTTCCCCAGACGTTTACCCCACAAGTCATGTGCAGCGAGATCCAAGGCACAAACCGCAAACGAATCCTTCATTTGTGCATTTGCCAACTCCCATAATTCCGCCGGATCGTCCCACGTAGCTTGCTCCACCGTCTTGGAGAAGGACTCGAGCAATTCTCGTAGGCGTTCCTTCGTAGCGCCGTAATAACGATTAGTCGTGGCTTCACCGTACCCCGAGAATTCACCGTCGGTCAATTCGACGATCACAGACGGTTGAACATCAATTGTCTCACGAGAGATCGTAAATGGATGCAATAGCGGGAGTTCATAATCGTGAATAATGAGTTTCATATTTAACGCTCACTCTAAACCAGACACGGCAGCAAGAAAACGCTCACGTGCTTCTAATACTGCATCGACCAATGACTCGCGACCAAAGCGGAAGATGTCTGTCACAGGCAAATTCAGCAACTCACCCACTCGCTGTTGTTCAGCCAGTGCTTCTTCCTCCGTCACTCGACGACTATTCATAGACACGCCAATGACTTCACAATCATGGTGGACATTGGACATCACTTCAACGATACGCCTGACCTCCGGTAGATCAGGAATCGCCACATGTTCGACGCCGGTCACTTTATCCCGCAGAACTTCATAACAGAGCACTAAGGCATGTGGCATCGAACCGTGCAATATTCCCAATGTCACTGCCGAATAGCTTGGATGCACCAAACTCCCCTGCCCTTCGATTAACAGGACATCGTGCTGTTCGTTTTCGAGCACCAGTTGCTCAGCCGCCCCGCTGATAAAATCGGCGATGACTCGATCCATTGGATACCCGGACCCTTCGATCATAATCCCTGTCTGACCGGTCGCGCAGAATTTGGCATCTACGCCACGTTCTTTAAGACCTTCAGTGATTTCGATCGCCGTTACCATTTTGCCAATACTGCAATCATGTCCGACGGTATGAACTCTGAAGCAATCCTTGCGAAATCCAGGTCGCCTTGCGATTGCAGTGAAGTCGTTCTTTCGAACATCCACCAAGTCAACACCTTGCTGCTTAGCGGCAGCGACAAATTCCATGTCGTCTGTTACAAAGTCGTGTAAACCGGAAACGACATTCATCCCACTGGCAATCGCTTGCAAGATAATCGGACGCCAGGACTCTGGAATTTTTCCACCCGGAGGAGCAATACCGATCAACAGACAGTTAGCCTGAGCAGCCTCGTCGATACGACTGATAAACTTGAATCCCTCACCGACTCCCAAATATTCCTCAACATTCTGGCCAGCCAGTGTCGCGTCCAGCACGCCAACGACTTCCTCACGACGATAGCGGATTACACTACAACCAGTTTTGGCTGTATGGGGGTTGGAGTGACCTTCGGTCAGAATGATCAGTTTTCTCTCAGACATAATTCAACTCAATGCGGTTTAAACAAAAGTAGGACAGGGGTTAATCCTCGAGCACATGACGCTGTACCCAACGACGTAATTGTGCGCGTGCCGAACTGGGGCGTAATACCCAGGCATCATTATGATTCCGAAATCCCGTCGACAAAAAAGTGAAATTACCAGGGATCGCCGTTCGGTCTAAATATTTCGTTGTAGCCTCTAATCCACTACGGCCACTATCCTCGTGACAAATCAGCTGCGGGGTGTCACGCAGGCGTTTGAGTCGTGTTCGAGCCGAAGCCATATCGCTTTTGGGATACCCCCAAAGACGTACACCATCATAGTGACTATAGGGGATCATAGCTTTCCACAACCCCGCAATCTCATCGTCATACAATCCAAGATAATTGCATGCGATCGCGCCGCGGGAAAATCCAACCAGCAGCACGCGTTCCGGGTCACCTCCATAAGTTTCACAAATCCATGCCACCGTTTTCTTACAGTACTCTACCGTAGGTTGTGGATCATAACTGGCGGGATTCCCCCACCACTGCGTAACATTTTCCACTCCGGTATTATTTAAATAGGGCAAACAAACCCAGATAAACTTCTCACCACGGCTGATTCCAATCCCCAGGCAACTACCTTCCACCCGTCCCGAACTCACATCACCAAAAGGGCTACGATAGGGACCATTTCCAGCAAACTCAATAATGACCGGATACTTTTCTCCTGCATGCCATTGCTTTGGCAGGTAGGTCGCATGGTAAACCTGAGTCTGACGGTAATCCGGATGAGTTTCCCGCACACGTGTACCTGCAGCGGCAATCCCCTGAACCATGGGAGGGACAATGACATCTTGTGCAACACTGCGGATATCAGACGAAGGATAACTCAGCATCTGAGCGTTTAAAGGTTGCGACTCTAGCCAAGGCAATAGGCCCAGAAAGCTAATAAGCAGTCCGATAGATTTGGTAAATATCGTCATAGTTGGCCGGCTGTGGATTTAACCAAAACAGTCGTTGGATGTTCATCGCCTTTTCAGTGAAGGACTGAAGCTGTTCTTCAGTACCTCCAATATCCCTTATCCGATGGGGAATTCCAATCGACTCACGGATTCTTTCCACTGCTTTTACTGCTTGTTCCGCCATTTGTGTCTGGTCCGCCAATTCAGTTTCGCCTAACCACCGCGCGATTTTCGCGAACGTTGGAATCCTGGATTGAAGATTAAACTGCATGACATAAGGGAGCAGTAAGCCGTTGCCCAGTCCGTGTGAACAATGAAGCTCACCTCCCATCGGATATTCCATCGCGTGAACCAGTGCCACTCCGCTATTGGAAAAAGCCATTCCGGCCAAGGTTGCGGCCAGCGCCATTTGATCTTTCGCCTGATAGTCATCCGGGGAATTCACCGCCGATATTAGTGACTTACCACAAATACGAATAGCTCTCTCAGCCAACGAAGAGGTCAATTCAGTACGGCCATCGTAAGCACAGGTTTCTCCCAGCGGGATTTCCAATTGATCAAAATCGACAGTGGTTATCGCCTCGATCGCATGTGTTAACGCATCGATTCCACTGTCAGCTGCCACTTGACGCGGGCAGGAATAGGTCAATTGCGGATCCACGATTGCCCAGTCCGGACGAAAATACTCGCTTTGTCCGGAGATCTTGATTTGCTGTTCCGTATCCGTCAGCACCATGGAGTGTGATACTTCGCTTCCTGTTCCCGCCGTCGTTGGAAGGCAAACCAATGGAATCGTAGGTCCTGGCACTTTATCAAATCCAAAGTAATCGGTGGGATGCCCCTGATGGGTAAAAGCGGCTGCGGTGTTTTTTGACAAATCAAGATTGGATCCGCCCCCGACACCAATGATGACATCCGGTTTTACTTCATTCGCCAATGCCATACTGGCCTCGGCGACTGCGATGGAAGGCTCGGCTTCACCTTCCCCAAACACCTCAACTTGAACACCTCCCGCAGCCAATGCCAGCAATACAGGTTCAACTACCTTTGCGTCAAGCAGATTAGCATCGGTAATTACCAAGGCCTGTTGCCAACCCAGTCTCCCAGCCAGCGTAGTCAGCTGAGTCACTGAATCCCTGCCGAATATAAGTTGGCCTGGTGTTCCGAAGCTCCAGTTAGCCCTCGTCAAATTAGATTCCCCTATCGTCCTTTAGACAGATTCGTTACGAAATTGGCCACCACTTCGATATTATCCTGAGTGCGCAAGTGATCGATTGTTGCCTGCGCGACTTCAAGCTTCTCCAGATGTGTCGCCAGTAAATCCCATTGCCGCTGGCGTTTCTTACCCGTGGCTAAGTAGAGTTCCGTCACGATTTCCTGACATCGTTGTAAAGCAATGTTTTCACGGTTGTCGTAGTAGTTTTTGATAACTTTATTTTGGTAGTTCGACCGCTCGGCCATAATTATTGGAATTCCTTATGAATCTCAGTCCCAAATGGCAAATTCCTATGTTTCTTTTGCCACCTCCACTTCCTTAATTCAACTCGATTGCCATAATAAGGCATATAGGTTAAATAAGGACCCCCCGACTATTCGATTTGTACTAGTAGGGTGACTACTTATATCCTCGACCAACAACAAGGTTTGAATCCGATGCCTAAAGTAAAATTCACGAAAGAAAACCAAGAGGTTACTGTACCGGAGGGTACCACGATCCGCAAAGCAGCTAAGATGCTTAACATTAACACCAATCAGGGTGTCAATGGAATCGGGGCAACTCTAAATAAGTATGTTAACTGTCATGGCTTAGGCCAGTGTGGTACTTGTCGGGTTTACGTTACCGAAGGCCACATCGAAAATACAAATTCACAAACCTGGTCAGAGAAGAAGTGCTTTAATGTTCCATTCCCTGACCCGCTTCCGGCGTTAGCATATCTAGACAATCCGGAGCAAACACGGTTGGCATGCCAGTGCAAAATCACCGGAGATATCACGGTGGAAACGGGGCCTGAGGTAAACCTGTTTGGAGAAAATTTCTTCAGCTAATTCTGTTGTCCCCTTAGGTTTTTCTAGAGGAGTCAGGCGATGAAGCAAATAGTCGCCATTGTGAGACCATTCCTCGCCGAAAAAGTTCTGGAAGGCCTAAAACGTGCTCCTCTGGAAGCTCTCAATGTGCGCGAAGTGAAAGGGTTCGGACGGCAAAAGGAACGTCTGGATGAATACAACGACAACGAATACGCCACTGCTTTTTTACCCAAGGTAGAAATCACTTTGTGGGTCGACGAGACTCGAGTCGATGAGATTGTCCAGAAGATTTCAGAGATCGCACGTACAGGAAGAATGGGAGACGGTAAAATCTTTGTCATGCCAACTGTCGACGGCACACTCGATTCCCTACATTAAGGCCACACGCCATCATGATCCGCACCAAACCTACTCGTGACGAACTTAAGGACGGGGAAGTCCTCTGCGAATACTGCACTGCCAAGTGCTGCAAGTACTTCGCATTACCCATCGAAGCTCCGGAAGATCAAGAAGACTTCGACTTTCTACGCTGGTATCTAGTTCATGATCGCGCAAGTATTTTCACCGACGGTGATGATTGGTACATCATGATCCATACAACTTGCAAACATCTCCAACCTGACAATCTCTGTGGCATTTATGAAACACGCCCGCAAATCTGTCGCGACTATACGACAGAAAACTGTGAGTACGAAGATGACTGGACGTACGATCGATATTTCGAGACTGCCGAACAAATTCACGAATATGCCGAAGCTGTATTACAAACCACAACCAATGGAAGTATCCGCAGTTCCCGCCCTAATCCACTTCCTGTCCTGGGCTAAAGATCAACCATGAGCGATTCAGAAAAACCTAAAAAGCGTCAACTCATCCAGCCTCGTACTCTTAAAGGCTTTCGTGACTACCTGCCTGAAACGATGATCCCGCGAGAACAGCTGATTCAAACAGCCCGTGAGGTATATCGCAGCTTTGGGTTCGGCCCCATCGATACACCAACACTTGAGTATTTGGAAATCCTCACCGGCAAAGGCAGTGAAGAGACGGATCGTCAGCTTTACAAATTTCAGGATCACGGAGGTCGAGACGTGGGCATGCGGTTTGACCTGACTGTTCCGCTTGCTCGCTTCGTCGCTCAACACATCAACGAACTAGGCACGCCTTTTAAACGCTACCACATTGCGCCCGTTTGGCGAGGCGAGAACACTCAGCGCGGTCGGTATCGCGAATTCATGCAATGCGATTTTGATACCATCGGCACACTTTCCGTAGCCGCGGACATTGAAACGGGACTCGTCATCAATGCATTGCTTTCTGCTATTGGCTTCGAACGGTTTACAATTCACCTCAACAACCGACAGGTCCTGAACGGTTTGTTGCAGAAAGAAGGACTGGAAGAACAGGCTACCCCAGTTCTACGTAGTCTGGACAAGCTTGCCAAGATTGGAGAAGACAAAGTCATTCAGGAAATGATGGCAACGGCAGGTACGACGGAAGCGCAGGCACGAAACGTGTTAGCAATGGCTGCGTTGGAAGGTACCAATGAGCAAATCCTGACGCAGCTTGAACCGATCATCGCCGGCAACGACCTGGGAGAACAAGGCGTAGAGCGGCTTGCAAAGATTCTGTCGGGCATGCAAGCCGGAGGAGTGCCCTCAGAACGTATCAAACTTGACGTCTCAATCGCTCGAGGGTTGGATTACTACACAGGGGCGATTTTCGAAACTTTTCTAGATGATCTGCCCGGCATTGGATCGGTATGCAGTGGTGGACGCTATGACAATCTGGCCGAACTCTATTCCAAGCGACAATTGCCTGGAATCGGAGCATCACTCGGCCTCGATCGTTTACTCGCGGCCATGGAAGAATTGGACATGCTGGCCAAAGTCAAAACGCCAGCAGACGTACTAGTAACCTACTTTGATAAAGGCGCTCTGGAAAAGTACTTGGAAATTGCTGCTAGCCTGCGAGCGGCCGGACTCAAGGTAGAAGTCTTTCCCGAGCCGAAGAAACTGGGCCAGCAACTTAAGTATGCCGATACCCGCGGATTTGCCTATGCCGTCATTGCTGGCGAAGACGAACTTGCCAGCAACTCACTCCAAGTCAAAGATTTGACAACTGGTGAAAGTACTGAATACCTGATTGAGTCCGCCGCTACGGAACTGTCTGAAGTCATAAAAAAAGCAGCTCAACCTTAAAGGCTGAACTGCTGTAAGTGTGATATTCCCGGATTGCTATTAAGCAGCGCGGCGTTGCGACATCGCGAAAAACTGTTTGACACTATCCACGACAATTCTGATTTCTTCCTCTTCCAATTCCGGGAAGATCGGTAAGCTGAGTACTTCTCTGGAAGCAAGTAATGTTTCTGGTAGATCTTCAGGCTGAAAACCTAATGGTCGGAAGCATTTCTGCATGTGCAAAGGCACGGGATAGTAAATTTCACTTCCTATATTCCTTTCAGCCAAAAAGGCCTTCAGGTCATCACGCTTGCCATCATGGACTCGAATTGTAAACTGATTCCAAACATGCCCGTCCCCGTATTGGGAAACTGGTGTTGTGATCTCGTTTTGCAAACCAGACTCTTGCAGGAGCTTGGTGTATAGCTGAGCATTCTTCTGACGTCCGGAGACCGCATCATCCAGGTATTGGATTTTCACATTGAGGACAGCAGCCTGCATTGAATCGAGGCGACTATTGATACCTATCACTTTGTGATAGTACCGTGGACGCATGCCATGTCCCGAATACAAACGAACCCGATCCTGTAGATCTTCATCGTTAGTTACGATCATTCCACCGTCTCCCATCCCTCCAAGATTCTTGGTGGGATAGAAGCTGATACAACCAAAGTGGCCCCAGGCACCAGCTGGACGCCCATTGATATTGGCACCGATCGCTTGAGCAGCATCTTCAATGACGACCAATCCATACTCATCACAGATTTCCATAATGGAGTCCATGTCAGCACACTGTCCAAAAAGATGGACAGGGATGACCGCCTTGGTCTTTTCGGTTATCGCTTCACGGAGTTTGGCCGGATCGATATTAAAGGTGTTTCGATCAATATCCACAAAGACCGGAACACCTCCTAATCGACTCACGGCACTAGCAGTGGCGAAGAACGTAAAGCTTGGACAAATCACTTCATCCCCTTCACGTAAACCCATTGCCATTAATGACAGGAGTATCGCATCGCTACCAGATGCACAGCCTATTCCAAACCTCGTGTTAGACCAGCGAGCACATTCTTCTTCGAGTTGTTTTACATCCGGTCCAAATAGAAAACGGCCGGAATCAAGAACATTTGCCAGAGCCTCAAGAAACTCCTCCCGCAACGGAGCATTACCTCGGGGTACATCCAGCAAAGGTACAGGACGATTCATATTCATAGTTCTAAAATCAGCTATTACCGAGCGAATTTAATTGTTGGCGATTTGGAGAATAGCCGGTAATAGCGATTTAGAGCAATAGCAGCTTGGACATTTAGCCAGTTAACGATTTACCCATTTAGCCATGTATCATTGGACATTTTCAATTGTCTAATTGTTTAACTGGCCAAATGGTTAATTGATTAATTGGTTAAATGTCATAGAGTCTTTCTGCGTTATCGTGGAACAGTTTAAGCTGTTCATCGTAGGGACGATCGGCCACAACAGCCTTGAGAGCGTCGACCCATTGCTTGTAGCTGGCCACAAGTCGGCAGACTGGCCAGTCACCACCAAAGATAACTCGATCCGGACCAAAACTATCAAGACAGTGATTAATAATCGGAGCAAGTGTTTCCGGCCCCCAGTTATCTTTAGGAGCCCGAGCGACAATACCGGAAATCTTACAAATAACGTTCTTTTTGGACGCTAACAACTCGATATCCCGTTTCCACTGATCCACTTCATGCCACGGTTCTCCCTCGGAATTCTTGATCCAGGCTTTTGGATCTGCATTTCCACAGTGATCGACGATCAATCGAGTATCCGGGGCTTTGTCTGCCAAAGATGCTCCATCTGATAATTCAGTCGGTCGCATACACAAGTCAAAACTCTTGCCCAGACTTCCAAGTAACTGAACAGATTTCACATATTGCTCACCAAGGCAAAGTCCCTGTGGAGCGGAATCCACATGAAGCACCTGACGAATTCCTTTGATGTAAGTGTTGTCTCTGAACTTCTTAATATAAGGAGCAAAGCTTTCTTCACCTGGACGGCCGGATACTACAGCAGCGACGGTCGGATGACGTGGGTCTTTGGATAAGGCAATCAAATGCTCGGCTTCTTTGACCTGATTCTTTGGATTAACATCCACTTCCATATACACGGCTTTGGCGAGGTTAACCGCTCGTGTCGCCTTCTTATAGTCACTCGTGACATAACTACGAGCCAAAACATCAGGGGCACCACCAAGCCATGGCGGCTGGAACAAATCTAAATCCCAAAGATGCTGATGAGTGTCAATGATCGGTAACCGCTTAGCCGCAGCTCGAGCCGTTGAAGTCAGCGTTGGTGTTGTCGCCACAGCGGCAGCAGCAGTAGCGGTCTGTAGGAATGTTCGTCGGTTGAATGTCATACTTGTATCCTCGGGCAGATATCTCTTAGGTGGAGTCATTACCCCTTCATGGTAGCTGAATCAAATCATGAAAACCAACCCACTCGGATGCAAAGAAGTTGCAATTGATGCTGGTTTGAAGGGTCATTTGCTACGATATATCCATTATGAGTACACTCAACTCCCCAACCAGACCGGCACGTTATCAATGGATGGGAGCAATCTGCGCCATACTGACCTTTGCAGTCATAGCAACTCTACATACCTCAACGCTAAAAACGAATTCATCGATCGATGCACTCGTAGTGTCTCTGGCAAGCCTCTTGCTTTTCTTTCCATTGCTGCGGCGCCCCAAGGCAAAGAGTCCTCATCGAGGCTACCAACAAACCTACGCGAAGACAGTAGCAGGCTTATTACTACTTACAACTCTGTGGACTCTGTTTCAGTACCTGTCGATCAGTCGTTCGATGATCGGTGGAGTCGATTGNTTTTATTACCTTTGCTACAGCCGTGACATCATCAATGGCTATNCAGTCTCTGACAATATTCACAGCTACTTCCCCGGTGTCTATGTGATCTGGACATGGGTTATGCGACTGGCAGGGCAAGACTTAGCCACCCTTCAATCGTTTTACCAGATGAGTCAAATAGTCGCCTGTTTGCTCACCGGCTGGATCGTCAAACAACATACTCACTCACGTCTGCTTGCCGGGTTTGCAGCGGTTTGGACCTTTGTCTTAGTAACCAAATTTGATGGCCTGACTGGGGTTACAGAATCTCTGGCGATCATCCCCTGGCTCATTGGCCTCGCCGTCTGGAAAGGGCAACCGATTGATCGTGCCATGCCAATCAAAAGGCTCCTTTTGTTTGGAGTGCTTTTAGGGTGGACGGTATTCATGAAACAGCAAGCCGGATTACTGTGTCTCGGCTTCCTCTTCCTTCTCTTCGAACAACGAATGTCCNGTCACCACTGGAAATCTCTGCTGAGCCTGCCCGCAATAGCCGTAGTGACGCTACTACTTTCTGTATTGATATTAGGTGACGGACTCAAACCGATCAGTCTTGGACTTAAGACTGCCGCCGCCTACGGGAGTGAACAGTCCTGGCTATCTAATCTATACACCCAATTCCGTCACGACGAATCACTTTGGATCGCCACGATTCTAGCCGGAGTGTTATTCTTCAAACGTTCAAGTTGGCTGCCGCAAGCAGCCAAAGAGATAACTCCAACAGATCGAGTCGTCGGCTTTGCGTTACTAGCGTTTATCGCGACACTTATACAGTTTAAGGCTCGCCCCTACCATCATTACATGTTGCTTGGGATCCCCTCCATGGTACTGACATGCACATTAGTCTACGCCCGATACCAAAACTGGCTTACTGAGTCCTCTGGCAAACGCGTCATCGTTGGTGTTTTATTGATTTTGCCATGTATTTGGTGTGCTCCGTATAACGACAGCTACCATCCCCTGCGTCTTCAGATTCCGGAAGGCGAACACTGGAGCAGACAACATAATCCAGCAAACAACCCCGTCCTCCAATCCATCTCTGAGTCACTAGGCCGATCGATACCCGCGGAATCTCGGCTGTTAATTCTACCCGGTCGGTACAACAGTATTCACTACACGATAAAAAGTTTGTCGGACAAGCAAACAGGATACAACTTTAACACTCAGCTCTTCGGCGCTCCGGATGATTCGTGGTTAACTCCCATTAGGCAAACCGAAGCCGAGTTTGTGCTTCTTCTCACCGGAGACGGTTTAGCACGTTCAGAGCATAAACTTTGGAGTGAACAACGCATCGAATCTGCGACCCGTCTCTTGAGCCAGCGCGGGTATAAAACGCTGCCTAACGCCATTGATCCAGCCAATGGGTTCCTATTCCGGAAGCAGTGACTCCAGAGTGATTTCTTCATCACTCGCAGGCATCAGTTTTAATAGAGAAAGTTTTTGGCCTCGACTGCCAAGCGCGATCACGTTCACTTCCGGATTTTCAAAAGAGCGATCTGGGTGATGTCGTTTCAAATAGGCCAGCCACTGCTCACTATACAGTTCGACCACACCTCGAGTCCGCGTAAATCGCTGGACAAAATACTCACCATCGTCCGTCGAGGAAGCGAATCTGGAAATCAACTGCGAGCCTGACTCGTAACCGAGNTCTCGTATGATATTGAAATAGCGAGGTGATCCCACCTGCCAACCAGACGGAATAATGCGTAAATCCCGTCCCTGATTCATACGCTGATACGGATGAATTCCTTCCCAACCAGGCAAGGCACTAACCTGAGTTCTCAATAGGGTAGNGGGTTGATTCAACTCCTCAACCAAAGTCTCGGATGCTGTAAANGCCGCTCTTTTTTCACGAGTATCTTTCCATTGCTGCTGTAAGACCAAACAGCTGGTTCCCAGTCCTATCACAATCGGAAGAAAGGCGAGGAAGTGCATTGGCGTCAGTTTGATTATCTGATTCCAGGCTGAAAGTTTCCCGCTTTTACTTTCCGATAATTCGGATTCGGTCCATAAGTTGAGAAGGGTAAAGCCATAGAGAAAGATCGGAACCAGGATTCGTGGCACTAATCGAAAATAGGCCAGGAATAAGACCGGCCCTAACAGACATAGCAAGGCAATCGACTTGCGTTGCCACTGNGGATCCTCCGCCCAAGACCGGATTCCTAAAATCATTATCGCCAGACTGATCGGGAGAAAGGCATACAAAAGCCGCGCATTATTTCTTAGATTGCCTTCAATTTGTTCGATGACTGAGGCCCCNCCATGGTTTCCCACCGCTTCGATGAAGCGAGTCATCGATGCCTGATTGGTTAAGCGTTCGTCATAAAGCATCCAGGACTCACGAATAAGCTGATAATCTTCAGCACTCCAACCGGCAGATTGAAGTGCAAGCTCCAGGTTCTCACCCGCTCGACCTGCCGGCATATCAAACAATTTGGCACGAGTCTCATAGAATTCCATGTATTGATGCCATTCGGGTGAGGCCCACTGATGATGAATAAACCTGTCGACTGCCAGCAATCCAAGTACCATCGCAAGCAGTCTGAAGTACTTCCGAAGTTGTGAAAACTGAACAATGGCCAGGGGTACAAAAAATACCAGGCAGATTAAGCCAAATTTCCATCGCCACAACAAGGCCCACAGCAGTAGGCAAGCCAAACCTCTGCGAGTCAGCACCGGCCAGTCATTCAAAGATGCCCTACAGCTGATCGCAGCGGCAACGGCAAACAAGAGCGTCAAGCAGGCCTGTGTGAAGGTAACGGTGAGTAGTGAATATAAGCTAAAAATCAGAAAGAACGGAAATACCATTCCAAGCCATGGCGTTTGCTTAAGTTTGAACAACAGACAGTAAAACAATAACGAAAGCCCTGCACTCTGCGTCATCACCAACAGAACGCCATACCAAGAGAATCCCGGGAACCATTGATACAACTGAACAAACAACTGGTTCAGTGAAAAGGACAAGAATGGAACTTCCGGAGCAGCAGCGAACCCATCCTCTCCGGCCAGAATCATGAGTGCGCCCAAGTCATCTGCTTCCGAATAAGTGGTCGGAAGCCACAAAACACTTACACTGCAAATGAGCGTCCCGATAAGAATGGTCCACCACATTCGCCGAGCTTCCTGCTGACCAGTCTCGTAGACAAACGGGGACTCGCTCATTGAGCATTCTCCGATTCCGTCATCTCCTTGATCAGGAATCGAGGACGCCCTCGGACTTCATCCATAATGCGAATGACATACTCGCCTAGCAGCCCCACGGACAACAATGTCAGCCCTCCAAAGAAATTGATGAGTAACACCTGAGTCATAAAGCCCGTGTTTTCNTTAATTCCGTCTCCCAACCAATATCTGATCAGGTAATACAATGCCAGAAGGACACTCCCCAACGCAGCCAACACTCCGATCGAAGTAACAAGTTTCAACGGCAAGGTAGAAACACTGAGCACATTATCGGTCATCAATCGAAACAGTTTGATCAAGCCGTATCCACTACGCCCCCGTTGCCGATCTTCATGACGTACATCGACCGATCGCAGTCTTTGTGTCGTTTGGAAAATAAGTGGATTGATATTTGGATTGACTGTCGAATACTGACAGATGGATTTCACCAGAGCAGGACGCAATGCCCGAAAGGTCGTACTGCGAATCTCCTTCGGCTTCCCGTATGACAAACGGAACAGAGTGTTCATCACTGTCGACCCCAGGTTACGAAGCAGCCCATGCTTCTTACCTCGATACCGAGCAAAGACGGCGTCGCATTCAGGGGAAGCTTCCAATGCATTTACCAGTGCAGGAATTTCCTCTGGAGGTTGTTGTAAATCATCATCCATCGTTACGATGATTTGTCCTGCTGCCTGCTGTAATCCACAAAATGTCGCTCGAAACTGACCGGTATTAAAAGCTAGATTAATTCCACGAACACTTGGGACGGTAGATGCAATCGACTGGATCGTCTTCCAGGTGCCATCCGGAGAACAGTCATTCACTAAAATCAGTTCATAACTCCACCCTTGAGCCTGCATCACATTCTTGATTTGTTCTGATAAATCGGCAAGCCAGTCGCTACTGCGATAACAGGGCACGATGATGGAAAGATAGGGATCTGTCATCATAGTTGTTCTCCTGTTNCTGGCTGACGAAACAGAGGTTCAAAGTCCATACCTCTGACCATCTCTAGTCCAATCGTGACAGTCGCTGGTTCCGNGGCTACGGNGTCTTCAAACAACATGGACTGTACAAACAGGTCTGAAAAATTGATGCCTCCCTGAGTGTAAAGCAACGGCCTAAAGGCTTGTCTACCGTTGATCTCTGTGACACGTGCATTGCCCTGAGAATCTTCCCGCAGGTCCACAGCATAGATTCCATGGGGGTGTGGATCAGCCAATCGTACTGCCTGGCTTGCAATCGGTGTCACTGCTGAACTATCGACTAATCGACAGTGGGAGACGTTTCCAGTTACCCCACTTACGGCGACCTGGGACAAGAAATATTTCAATCGCTCGCCACAGGCAGCTGCCACTAACTCGCCCTGTTTCCAGATCGCCGTCCAATTCAAATTTCGACCGGGTAAATATTCATGAGCAAGCCAAACATCATCGGCCGCATCACGTCGCCTCCAATAGTCCATCCAAAACACGCCATCGTCAACATGCTCAACGACAATACTGCCTCGACCGCGCGGACCTTCTGCACACCGCAACCAAACNGGACTTCCTAACGTATCCAAAGCCTGTTGCAGATCTTGACGATCGTTGACCACGACCGTCCCTGCTGTCAGGTTGTATCCTGCCAGACGGTCATGCAGCACTTGTTTACTCAAACAAGCTTGCAAACCGAATTTCGCTGGGCAAGACAATTCCACCTGAAACGTATCGCGATGTTCCACCAGAGCTTCAAGTTCAGGTTCTGTGTTTACAAAAACAAGCTCGGCGTTGTACTTGTCGATTACCGAATTCAGTGCAGTTAAGTACTCAGGCGAATCACCTCGGGGGATCACTTCCACGGTCTGACAATAAGGTTGAGCAATCTGTTTGCCCCACCACGAGACTTCCGTTCCCACAACCCGAATCGGGGCTTGCGACTGATGCAAAGAGCGCAGAACTTCCAGTCCGATGGACGAACCACAGGCGGTTACCAAAATTGTCTTTTGCTCGACCATAAACTGTGTAAAAGGTCTAAATTTAAGGGAAATCAGAAAGGAAGACGCATCGCTTTCCCTGTTTATCCTAGTACGGTGAATTCACTCGGCACGTGCGATAATCAGCTGACCATCAGATTACTCACTTCAGGTCTCGATCCTGTTCTATCTCTACGGATTACGCAGGTTATGCGTTCAGGAAGGAGCTGATTTCCGTGACGACTTGATACTGCAGTTCCAATTCCAGGTCCGGATAGATCGGTAAACGGAGGAGTCGTGCGCTGATAGAATCCGTTACCGGCAAATGAACACTTTCTCCACTCAGCCGAATACCAGCTGGTGAACTATGTAGCGGGACATAATGAAAGACCGCGTGGATTCCTCGGCTGTTGAGATGTTTTAACAACGCATCGCGAATATCCTGAGTCGGAAGCAGGATATGGAAGAGGTGATAGTTACTTTGACAGTATTCGGGAATCGTAGGTAACTGCAATCGCCCCTGATCTGCCAACGGTTGCAATTGGTCCAGATATCGCTGGAAGCATTGCTGCCGCAATTCGGTGATCACATCGATCGCTCCGAGTTGCCCAAACAAGAATGCCGCTGACANTTCACTGGGTAAATAAGAGGATCCACGATCCACCCAGGTATATTTATCCACATGACCTTTTAGGAATTGGCTTCGATTGGTTCCTTTTTCCCGAATGATCTCCGCTCTTTCGATTAACGACTCGTCATTAATACAGAGCGCTCCCCCTTCCCCACAACTATAATTTTTCGTTTGATGAAAGCTAAACGCACCGAAGTTTCCGATTGTCCCTAGGGCCTGATTATTACACGAAGCATTCAACGCCTGAGCTGCATCTTCCACCACGATTAATTGATGGGCATCCGCCAACTCCATAAGAGTGCCCATCTCGCATCCGACTCCGGCATAGTGCACTGGCATAATCGCTTTGGTTCGTTCTGTGATTGCCTGTTGAACCTGAGTAGGATCTAGGTTCAAGGTCAGAGGATCGACATCCACAAATACCGGTTTCCCACCGGCAAGCACGATAGCATTGGCTGAGGAAACAAAGGTAAANGACGGCAGAATCACTTCATCGCCTTCCGCCAAATCGAGCAGCAGCATCGAGATTTCGAGGGCTGCTGTACAGGATGGCGTTAACAGCACTTTGCTAATCTGAAATCGCTCTTCCAGTAGCTGACTACAACGCTGACTAAAGGGGCCATCCCCGGAAAGATCTCCGTTCTGAATCGCCTGCGACACATATTCAAGCTCGTGTCCGGTCAGATATGGGCGATTAAAGGGAACTTTGTAGGACATTTAAATCCGATGAAGGCGGAACGAGCAATTACAACAGTGGAACTTGAACGACAGTGGGATANAATAATCTATCTCGCCCGTCGTCACTTACAATACTCAGTTTATCATGCAACACGATTCGCAAATCAACCGGACCATGAAAAAACCCTACCTTCTCCTACTCGTTCCTGCCGTCCTTTGTTCACTTACAAGCGTCACTTTCTCAGCCGACACCGCCCCCGAAAAAATTGTCATTGGCACGTGGAATATCGAATGGTTCTACGATCACGATCAGTCGGATAATAAAACAGATCTAGCCAAGAAGCTCTCGGCTCCATCAGAACAGGACTGGCAATGGCGAGTATCGGAGGCTGCCAAAGTCATTGCGGAAATTAACCCTACCGTGATGGCACTTCAGGAAATAGANAACGAAAAAGTGGTACAGGATTTAGCTCGGCAATTGAAACAAGAGCACGGGCAACAGTATCACGTTGCTTTCATTCAGGGACGAGATACTTACACCGAACAGGATGTGGCGCTGTTGTATAAGAATGGACTGACTCACAAAGAAAGACGTCAGCAATCTGATGAAATGTATGAGAGCAAGCATTACTACAATCTCTCAAAACATCTGTTCGCTACTTTCCAATGGAGCCATCAGGGCGAGACTCACGAAATTACTTTATGCAATGTCCATTTGCGAGCCGGTACTCGGGGCGAAGAACCTCGTTTGCGACAATGTCGACTCATCAACTACTGGGTCAAACCTCACGTGAAAAACAAAGAGAATGTAATCGTATTGGGCGACATCAACACACTTTGCGAATGCCATAATTACACGCTAGACCAGGACTTGGCAGCATTATGTGGTAAGTCGAAAGATCGTCAGACGGGTGACCTGATTGATCTGCATCTGCAATTAAAGCCCAAAGACCGAGCCACCCACATGGCAGGGATGCAATTTGATCACATCTTAATCAGCCCGGAACTCCTTAAAGATTCCACCAAAAGGGTCGACCTCTCCTTTGAATCCATTGCTCGATTTCAAAATCTGGTGATCCGCGGCAAGCAGGATGAGGATCATTACAATATTTACTATGAAATTGACGAAAGTGAACGGGATATCAGTGATCACTATCCAGTCGTAGCTACCTTTAAAATCCAATAGGTGAAATAACGATTCATATGCCATCGGATTCCAATTCCAATCACGACGAAACCCCCAGTGACCTTCAGCAACATGTACGCTTAGACCACTTCCTAAAGCTCCTTCAATTTGCTGAAAGTGGCGGTCATGCCAAAGTGCTAATTCAAGGCGGATTAGTTCACGTCAATGGTGAGCTATGTACCGCCAGAAAACGTAAACTCTTTCACGGCGATGAAATCAAGATTGACGATGAAGTCGTCACAGTCAATATCGATTAATGGCTAAAAACAGGGTCGATTCTGGAGCAAATTTCCCCAGTTTTATAGCGAACAATCGCCAATCCGATTACGTTAAATGATTATCAAAACAGTGAACAACATAACTCTCTCCGACTATAACTTTAGGACTCATCTTATGAAGTCATTTTCCTCCAAACTCACCACGCTAAGCTTGCTGCTATGCCTTCTCGCATTTNCCGCAAACACTNTTTTGGGACAGGATGAAAAACAGGAGGCGAAACCGGAAGCTNCGCCCACCCAAGAGGGAGCCAAAGCAACGGATGAAAACGAGGAGAATACGGCTGGCCCACTTTCAGGTCATTCCTATCATGGAGAGGCCTTCAATGAAGGACCTCGCCAACGTGCTTATCTCATTCCGGGCATGTCGAACGTTGATTTCCCGATAACGACACAGAACAAAGAAGCACAGAAGTTTTTCAATCAGGGCGTTTCGGCACTGCATGGTTTTTGGTATCTGGAAGCGGAGCGAGCGTTTCGGCAAGTCAACAAATTTGACCCTGACTGTGCCATGGCTTATTGGGGAATGGCAATGTCCAACTTCAATAACTCTAAACGAGCCAAAGTCTTTATGGAAGAAGCCGAAAAGCGTAAGGAAGGTGTCACCGATGTCGAACGCCGNTTCATCGAAGCCCTGTCAGCCTACCAACAAGCTGATCCAGGTAAGAAGAAAGAACGAGCCGAGAAGTACACCAAAGCTCTAGAAGACATTTGTATTAAGTATCCCAAAAACGTTGAAGCTAAAGCATTCCTGGCGTTGCAACTTTGGAGCAATCGTTACAACGGCATTCCCATCACCAGCTATGTCGCCATCGACTCTATTCTCCAACAGGTGTTTGCGATTAATCCCAAGCATCCATCCCATCACTACCGAATCCACCTATGGGACTATAAAGATCCTGCTACCGCCGTCACTTCGGCGAATCAATGTGGTCAGACGACGCCGGGGATTGCTCATATGTGGCATATGCCAGGGCATATTTTCTCGCGTCTCAAACGGTATGACGATGCCGTTTGGCAACAGGAAGCTTCGGCACGTACCGATCATGCACACATGATGCGAGATCGCCTTTTACCAGACCAGATCCACAACTATGCACATAACAATGAATGGTGCATTCGCAATTTGCTACACATCGGCCGTGTCGAGGATGCCATCAATCTGGCTAAGAACATGACTGAAAACCCCCGTCACCCCCGTTACAATTCGCTCACGCGAAGAGGAAGTTCCTACTACGGTCGAGCCAGACTCTTTACAACTCTTTACATGTATGAACGCTGGCAGCAGATGATTGACTTAAGCCAGACTCCATATCTGGAAGAAACCACAAATGAAACTGAAAAAGTCAAACAGTGGAAGTACGTGGGGATCTCTCATGCCATGCTTGAACAAAACGAACAAGCAGACACCATCAAAGCCAAGCTGAATGACCTTTTAGCTCACAACCAGACAGAACGTACTAAGGCCGTGGAAGTTGCTGAAAAGAAAGCCACCGAAGAACAGGCGAAAGACGAGAAGAAAAAAGAGGAAGACAAAAAGAAAGCTATCGACAAGGCGAAAAACGACGCCAAGCGAAGTTGGGATACCAAAGTCCGAGCATGTGAACAGGCACTGGCAGCGATTACCGGTTACCAACACCTTAGCAAGGGAGAGACGAAAGAAGCTGAAGAACAGCTCAAACAAGGTGGCACGATCGACCGCATGATCCTTGCCAAGTTGCAGTTGGCTAACGGAGATAAGGAAGAGGCCATCAAAACAGGTGAAGGCCATATCAACTCCCACGAAAACGAAGTGCAGCCATTATGCCATTGGATCGAGTTGCTTGTGGAAGCAGATGAAATGGATCGGGCAACGAAAGCTTTTGAAACGCTGCGAAGTATTTCCGGCTCATTAGACCTGCAGTCACCTGTGTTTACTCGAGTCTCAGCGTTGGCTGCAGATTTAGGCTGCGAGGGTGAATGGAAAAAAGAATTGGTAATCAAGGATGATGTAGGGCAACGTGTTGAACTGGATTCACTGGGGCCATTCCGCTGGAGCCCTACTGCTGCTGAAGAATTTACCTTGCGGGATCATCGCAACAAACGTTTTGTCAGCAGCAAAGAATTCTCTGGAAAGCCAACCGTGGTCATCTTTTACCTAGGTGCCGGATGTCTGTCATGCACAGAACAAATTAAAAAGTTCGTCCCTAAAATCAGCGAATTCGAAGACGCCGGATTTCAGGTAATCGCTGTTAGCTCAGATGATGATGCTGGCTTAAAGCAATCCATCAAGAATTTCGACGGCAAATTCCCCTTCACTATCGTTAATGATCCTAACTTGGAGGTATTCAAGCAGTATCGGGCATACGACGACTTCGAAGAACAACCGCTTCACGGGACATTTATTATTGATGGCGATGGATTAGTGCGTTGGCAGGATATTAGCTATGAGCCCTTTATGGATACTGATTTTGTTCTCCGTGAGGGAAAACGCCTCTTAAATGTCGAAATTGCCAACCAATAAATGCCTCGAATTGGGCACAATCTTTCCCAAAATAAACCCCTACATTTCCAATTTGGGTTGTTAAAACAGGTTATTTCGTAGTGCGTGAAAATAGCCATTTCCGCTAGAATCATGGCATAAAGAGTTAATTCGGGGGGAATAGTTAGTTGCCAATAAGGCGGCAAGCTACCTCGCTTTTCATGCAAAGTGGCTAACGATGGATCGTAAACGGCTGCTCTCGCTCTATCGCAATATGCTGATAGCCCGAGGAGTTGATCGAATAGAGCAGGAGCTCACTAGTCGAGGGGAAGCTTTCTTCCACTTGTCCGGTGCTGGCCATGAAGGCACCGCTGTTCTTGCCAACCATCTGACAGAAGCAGACTGGCTACACTGTCATTATCGCGACCGAGCACTACTTGTGGCTCGTGGGCTCTCTCCCAGAACCTTTTTCGATACACTGCTCTGCAACGAATTCTCGCCTGGCAGCGGTCGACGGATGAGTGCATTCTTCAACGACCCAGAGCTTCATATCCTGAGTATGGTGACTCCGACTGGTAACAATGCTTTACAGGCAGTGGGTGCAGCGGCGGCCATCAAACAACCAGAAGATACGCCCATTGTTTACTGTGGAGTCGGGGACGGAACGACTCAACAGGGTGAGTGGCTGGAAGCAGTTGGCGAAGCGGTCCGCTCACAACTCCCTGTTTTATTCATGGTGCAAGACAACAAGTGGGCAATTTCGACAACCACACAAGGCAAGACTTTTTATTCATTACCAAACGGACAGCAGGCGACCGAGTTTTTTGGATTGCCGATTCACTATATTGATGGCACGGATGTCGTGTCAGCGGATCAACAGGTTGGGGCAATCGTCGCTCAGATGCGAAGAACCAGCGAGCCGGCACTTGTAGTCTTTCAGGTGGAACGCCTGACNAGCCATACCAACGCTGACGACCAAACCGTCTATCGCAACGTGGACGATATCGAAGAAGCCACACTCAACGGCGACCCGATTCTCATCGCGAAACAACACCTGCTTGGATTGGGGCTCACTGAATCCGAGCTTTCAATCATGGAGACTCAGGTCAACGATCAGCTTGCGGCAGCTGAACAGGAGGCACTCGAAGCTGGTAAGCCACTACCGTCGATGGATGCTGGAATCCAACATCCGGTGGAGCTGACTCATCCCTCTAAAGAAAAACCCGGGTCTGCGGATCTTCCTCAGCTAAATATGAAGGATGCGATTCGCGAAGTTCTCAAAAACCATTTACTGGACGATGCATCGGTCACTCTTTACGGAGAAGATATTGAAGATCCGAAAGGTGATGTATTCGGAGTTACCAAAGGGCTAAGTACACGATTCCCGGGGCGTGTCATGAATTCGCCATTGAGTGAATCCACCATCGTTGGTGCCGCCATTGGTCGTGCCATGGTCGGCCAACGCCCTGTGGCCTTCATACAATTCGCAGACTTCATGCCGACCGCATACAACCAGATTGTCAATGAGTTGGCGACGATACACTGGCGTACTGACGGGCAAACTTCGGTGCCGGTCGTCGTCATGATTGCCTGCGGAGGTTACCGTCCTGGACTGGGACCCTATCACGCTCAGACACATGAGTCTGTCATGGCCCATTGTCCCGGAGTGGATGTCGTGATGCCATCCACCGCACATGACGCTGCCGGGTTGCTCAATGCTGCTTTTGAGTCGAATCGTCCAACTGTGTTTTTCTACCCCAAAACGTTGCTCAATGACTCGGAACGTACCACGTCCGAAAACGTTCAGGAGCAATTTGTTCCATTGGGCGTTGCTCGGAAAACTCGATCCGGAAGAGACATCACATTCGTTTCCTGGGGAAATACCGTAGCTGTCTGTGAGAAAACAGCAGACGCATTAGAAAAGGTAGGGATTGAATCAGAAATCATCGATTTGCGAAGCTTGACTCCATGGGACCAACAAATCGTACTTTCCTCCGCCGAAAAAACAGCCCGCATGATCGTCGTCCATGAAGACAATCACACATGCGGTTTAGGTTCCGAGATCGTCGCCACCGTGGCAGAACATGCCAAAGTGCCTGTGGCGGTACGCCGAGTAACCAGACCGGATACATTTATTCCCTGTAACTTTGAAAATCAGGTTGACGTCCTACCAGGATTCAAACGTACTCTGACAGTCGCTGCTGAGTTGCTGGACCTGGACCTGGATTGGAAAGAAGCTCCAGCAAAAGAAGCTGGCGTTGAGTTCATTCAGGCCATTGGCTCCGGACCAGCCGACGAATCTGTCGAAGTCGTCGAAATATTAATCGAGCCGGGCGAGACTCTGGAATGCGGTGACCGCGTCGCCTCTGTCGAAGCCACCAAAAGTGTCTTTGACATTACCAGTCCTGTCGATGGTGCGGTTTCGGAAATCCTTTGCAATGTCGGAGATACGGTTCGCGTCGGCGCACCGATGGTGAAGCTCACAACGGATGCCAGCATTCGCCCTAAACCAATCACGCAAGAACCACACGGTACTCCACTGCTAACCCGACGAAAGTCTAACAACACAATTATACTGTCGCGTCCCGTGACAGAACGCCGAGCATTCGAAGTGGGCCTTTCCAATATCCAATTCAATGAAGGTAGTCGACTAATCACCAATGAATTCCTGCTGGGCAAAACGACGGACATGACCAGCGAGGATATCATTCGTCGCACGGGGATCCGACAACGGTATTGGGTGGATCAAAACGAAGATGCCATCAGTATGGCAGTCGGTTCATGCCAGCGAGTACTCGAACAGGAAGGTTTGTTGATCGATGATATCGATTTATTAATCTGTTCAACAACCAGTCCGATGTCGATGACACCTTCGATGGCATGTCGCATACTCAATGGCCTGTCCGCCGGCAAAGAAACAATGATTCAGGCCTTTGATATCAGTGCTGCCTGTAGCGGGTATCTGTATGCACTTCAATCCGGCTATGACTTCCTGCAAAGTACTCCCCATGGGCGTGTCCTTATAACCACAGCAGAAGTATTGTCACCTCTTCTGGACCTCGACGATTTTGATACTTCGATTCTGTTTGGTGACGCCGCCACTGCCACCGTACTGTATGGAGAAAATCATCTTGATCGGGCGACGGCTAAATTACACCGACCGGACCTGTCCGCTAAGGGAGAAGATGGCACCACCCTGTCGGTCCCATTGAGGAATAGCGGTTTCATTCAGATGAAGGGGCGGCGAGTCTTCCAGGAAGCGGTACGTTGTATGATGAGCAGCCTCAATCGAGTTTGTACTCGCGAGGAATTGCAGGTAGAGGATCTGGATTTAGTCGTACCTCATCAAGCAAATCAACGCATCATGGATGCAATCCAACACCGCATATCCCCGCAGGTATTTTCGAACATTGCTCAGCACGGTAATACGTCCAGTAGCACCATCCCACTCTGCTTGAGCGAAATCCTACCCGCTGCTCAACAGGATCAAACGATTGGACTCTGTGCATTCGGAGGTGGTTTCACTTTCGGGGCAGGAATCATCAAGACGCTTTAGAGCGATAGTTTCCATGAATTCGGCATACGGTTTTTTAGAGACTACTGGCTACACGCCCGCAATAATCGCATTGGATGTGATGTGTAAAACCGCGCCGGTCGAAGCTTTGCAATCCGAAGTCAACGACTTCCTGGGAATCGTCGTCAAAATCACCGGGGAGTTGGCTGCCGTTCGCTCAGCACTTGAAGCTGGGGAACAAATAGCTCAGCAACTAGGTGGCGATCCTGTCACAAAAATATTGGCAACTCCTGAGAAGCAAATTGAACCGATCGTCAACGGTCCTGAAGAATACAACGGGTTGCTAGAACAAAACGTTGTTCACCTCCCACTGATCACTAAAAACAACCAAGAGGAAACAGATATGGCTATAGAAAATTCCTTTGCATTAGGTTTTATTGAAACACAAGGCTTCACCGCCGTTTTCAATGCCATTGATCAGGCATGCAAAGCCGCCAATGTAGAAGTCATCGGTAAAGAAAAACTTGGTGGCGGTTATGTAACTGTAGTCATCAAAGGTGATGTTGCTGCAGTCAAAGCTGCGGTGGAAGCCGGAGAAGCAGAAGTATCTAAGCTAGGCAACCTCATCGCGGCCTACGTGATCCCTAGGCCAAGCGAATCTGTATTATCCTTATTACCTTAGACTTAGTCACTCGCGTATTCCCGAGGGAACAGTTTCGTGAGCTTATCGTAGATCACATAAAACGTGGGAATAAGGTAGAGGATTAACACCGTTCCCAGGATCAGGCCGAAGCAGAGACTCGTGGCCATTGGGATAAGCACTTGTGCCTGGAAGGAAGTCTCTAACAACAACGGCAACAATCCTGCGACGGTGGTGATCGATGTAAGCAATACCGGTCGAAATCTATCACAGCCTGACTTGACTAGTGTTGTATGAATGTCCGTTTCACGTTCCGGATGTTTGTTGATATAGTCGATCAGCACAATCGAGTCGTTAATCACAACGCCCATCAATGCAACAATGCCACAAAGACTAAAGAGTGTCACTTCCAGTCCCATGAAGTAGTGTCCCCACACCGCTCCGATTAAGCCGAATGGAATAATGGACATGATGAGAAACGGTTGAAAATAAGATTTGAATTGGAGTGTAAGCACAAAGAAGATTACGAGCATTGCTACGATAAAGCCCGTTTTCATACTATCAATCGATTCTTTCTGCTGTTGCGCCTGACCTTCGAACTTGATGTAGACATTAGGGTATTTTCTTTTGATCGTTGATTCGAAAAAGTTCATAAAAGATCGCTCCATGTAAAGCAATCTCTTTAACGAGTTCAAATCGTTTACAATCGGATTGAAATCTAAAAACTCTTGGATAGTTCCCTTCTCATCGAGTAAAATTCCATCTCGCAGTTGCTCAATGCAAATGTCAATATCAGCTTGAAAGGCTTTAAAACGGTTTTCTTCCGTCTCCGTAAAATCAACATTCAGCATTTCAAGATCGTAATAAAGTTCGGCTAAATTATTATTTAACGCCTCGATCACGGGAGCCATGATTAGTGCACGAAAAGCAGGGGTATTCACTTCACTGTCAGAAGCAACAAGTTGATCAAGAATCACGTCAAACGATTCAGCACTAATTTCTAATTCTTTTTTTCTGTCGCTGGAAAGCGATTCATATTCAGTTCGCACAACTTCGACAAAATTCATATCCTGTTGAAAAATTTGATTCGAAGTAACACCTTGGGTTCGATCTACATCTCCGGTAATCGTAATGGAACGTAATTGATTCACACGATTTAATTCCGCGAATTCTCGCACCTTGGTGATTTCCGCCACCTCAGTAATTGGCCTTTCGGCTTTGTCATTTCCACGCACGCGAATGTCTGACAGGCTTAATAGACGTCGACGTTGCTCTTCCGGATAACGCACCATCAGCTTCACCTCGTGACGCCCGCGTTGCAGTCGCATGACTTCTTCACCATAAAAAGCGCCACGCACGGCATTTGCAAGTTGCGATGTGGTTATCCCCATCACCAGAGCATCGTCTTTGACTTTAAAACGATACTCTTCTTTGCCAAGCTGGATATCATCGCTGATATCGAATACGCCAGGTTTACCACTTAAAAAGGACACACAATCCTTTGCGGCAGCTTCCAATTCATCCATATGTTTCATCGGTGCCAACAATTTGAATTCAATGGATTTTCCGCCGGGTCCACCTGGCCCCCCGCCCTCGCTGAAGACAAGCGACTCGGCATCAGGAAATTCCGGAGCTAGTTCACGCCAACGGCTGATGAGCTGCTGACTGGTATAGTCCCGTTCACCGCTGTCCACTAACTCAATATCAACCACTCCGATAAACGAACCGGATTCATTGTTACCTGTCCCATCCGATGCCAAACCTGTCGTATGCCCGACAGCACGATGGACAACCTTATAAAGATCCTTCTCTGGAGATACCTCTTCTTTAAGTTGCAGTGCAATGGCTTCCAATTCCCGTGTCGCGGCATCTGGTACAGAAGAAGGCGTGCCATCTGGATAAACCACTTTGGCACTGATAATAAAGCTATCCATCTTGGGGAAGAAGACAAAGGGAATCACCCCTTGTGCCACCACCACGAGGGTAATCACCAACAAGGCCGTCGCTGCACTGAGTGGAATCAATGGAAATCTCAGAGAAATCCCTAAGGATGGAGTATAAATCCGTTCAATGACAAATTTCAAACATCTACTAGCTCCCTGATTGGCCTTTTGAACTAACCAAAGCAAAGGTTGAATTGGAGTGAACAACCATTTAGTAAATGACTCTGCCCGACTTACATCATGTCCCAGATGAGCCGGCAGGATGAGTACACATTCAAAGAGTGAAATTGCCAGCATGGCAATAACAGCCGCCGGCATGACCGCAAAGAACTTACCCATGATTCCAGCAATAAAAAGCAGCGGAGCGAAGGCGATTATCGTGGTCGACACTGATGCAGAGACTGCCGGGAAGACTTCAGAAGTTCCTTCGATGGCAGCCTTGAGTGGTTTTAGGCCCTTTTCCTGATAACGATAAATATTTTCGCCAACGACGATGGCATCGTCCACGACGATCCCCAATGCCAGCAAAAAGGCAAACAGAGAAATCATATTGATCGTCTGACCCATATAGATCAGAACAACGCCGGCCCCGAGCACGGAAATCGGGATTCCCATGGCCACCCAAAAAGCCAATCGAAACTCCAAAAACAGCGCCAATACCACAAAGACCAGTAACAATCCCTGGAGACCATTAGTCATCAACAAATCCATTCGCTCTTCTACGTAAAGCGATTGGTCAAACCAGATTTCGAGCGAATATCCCTGCGGCATCGTCTTGTTTCGTTCTTCAACATAATGATGGACCGCTTCGGTAATCTGCGTAATATCTTCTGTTGGTGACCGCATTACGGATATTACATTGGCAGGATGGCCGTTGACATTATCAATGGAATCAACATCTGCAAAACCATCGTAAACAGTCGCAATATCCTTTACCTTGAGAACCACTTCGCCATTGGTACGCACGAGTGGAAGCTCGGCGATTTCTTCACCGGTGACACCTTTATTTTTCGATTGAAGAGATACATCGCCAACTTCAGAGCGAAGTATTCCACCTGGTATATCGACGTTCTCAGCACGAAGAATCTCAGCCACCTGTTTAAGTGTTAGATTGTACTTCCTTAAATCCTCCTCGCGAATTTCGACATCAATCTGAAAAGGTTTAGCTCCAATAATGTCTGCCTGCGTGATTACAGGTTGCTCAGGATTCACCGTTAAAGACTGAAAAAAGCCTGCCAGTCCCGACTTAGGTAACGGCTTTTGAACTAACAACTCCTGCCTAATATCTTCAGTCAGATTTCGAAGTTCTTTTTCTGCCTCTTTACTCGTTTCACCTTTCGGACCTAATACACCTACTCGAATTGCCGGATTCCGCATTGTGATCTGCCGGACGTCTTTGTTTTCTGCCAATTGCGGCAAACTGGGAATACGATCAACAGCTCCACGAATTTCATTGAGAATCTTTTGAGCATCTTCCCCCGGGTAGATTTCGACAATCGCATATCCGACTCCTTCGGCGGCAACACTTGTCAGTTTTTTGATTCCCGCGATAGGGTGAATTGCCGATTCCAGTTTCTGACAAATCCCCTCTTCCGTTTCTGCAGGCGCCGCGCCGGGATACGGAACAGTGACTAGAATGATTTCCAGTTCAAATTCTGGGAAGCTCTCACGGCGCATCACCCCAAAACTGAAGATTCCTGCCAGAATAATGGCAATCATCAACGTGTTCATAGCGGCCGAACGGTCAATGGCCCATGCAACGATACGATTGATCACAGTGATGAATTTCCCTTGACTCTTTATTCTGCTAACGATGCGTTTGTAGAGTCTGCTATCGATTCTTCCGATGTCTCGGAGACAATCGCGACAGGTTCACCAACTTCGACTCCAAACAAGCGGCGTGTAACGACCACCGAATCTACTGTCAGGTCATTCGATTGCGTATCGACCACCCAGTAGTGCTGCTCCTCAATCTCTACGGAATGCAAGGGGACAACCTGTTCAATTTTCCCGTACGTACCCAGTTGCCGACCTTCAGAAATGGCGGGGGTAGATGTGGAATCTACATTCGGTGGATTGACGACATAGACTTCATTAGATGACGTCAAACTATGTCGTGGAATAAGAATCAGATCTTTCTGATTTTCAATCGCAATCGAAAGCTCTACAAACATTCCACGAACCAGAGCTCCAATTTCACCTAGCCCCTCCGCATCCGGATTAGGAACAACCACCCGGATCGGAACCGTTCTTGTTGTCGCATCCAATCCGCGGCCGTCGAACCGGCTTAGCACACCATCCCAATTCAGCGTTAACTTCCGATCGCCAGAAAATGTATAGCTAACATCCACCTTGAGTGGGGGAAGCGTGGCTCCCTGAGAGTCGTCCAGGCGATCAATACCCCCGAGAATCCAAAGCAAATCATCCATTTTTAGATTCGCCCGAATTTCCCCCTGCTTGGTATCTTCGATCGTTACCAAATTAGTCCCCGGCTGAGCAAAAGAATCCTCTTCCACAAGCTCGCGAATAATTACTCCATCGACAGGTGCTTTCACCGTGGTGCGAGCCAGATCGAGATTCGCTTTCTGCAAAGAGATCTCCATAAGCTCTTTACTGCTCTCTGATTTATATTCCCGTTGGCGTGCCGAGCTAAGCTGGGCACTGTATTGCACAACGGTGTTTTGAGCCGTCAGTTCTGCTCGCTGAGCTCGTTCCACATCAGAAATAGTAATGACATTGCTCGTCTCTCGCAGTTTTTTTAGTCGAGAATACTCAGCACTCGCCAGTTTTAAATCCTCGTTCGCAAGCTTAAGAAGATCGGTTGCTTTGGTGATCTCTAACCTGGCATCTTCAAGATCGATCTCAGCCTGACGTAACTGCCGCTTTAATTGCTCAACGGCCAGTTGGTAATCCTGCGGATCAACTCGAAAGAGCTCTTCACCTTTCTTCACTTTACGACCGGCCCGACAATTCTCTGACTTATAGGCAATTCGCCCACTGACCTGAGAGGCCAGTTGGATCTCGCGAAAAGGGACGACTACCCCATCCGCTTCGATCACAAATGTGTCGGTATATGGTCTCACTCGCGCAGAATCGACAAGCGGTACACTTTTCTCCAATTCCTCAGGAGGCTCCACGACCGGAGATTTAACTTTATAAATCGCGACGAGGGCTGCCACCCAGATGGCGATTGGAAGGATGACACCCAATCCAATTTTATTTAAGTTCATCTTCTCGATTTAAACCACCATTGCTAACGGGCAGATTTGGATAATCAATTAACACCAATAAACTAGAGAGGTTGTGAAGTGCTAAACAACTTCCTAACTATATTCATTTATGTATAGTTCAGTGTAAATTGCCGATGAAAAATTCAATACCGGAAAAACTATATGAGCCCATCGAAACATTACAAAACCATAGGCTCTGGCGGACAGGCAACCACATGAGCCAATTGTATTGATTATGCTGTCATTCTAATTTGTAAGTTTCGTTAGAGCACTTGCAAAATAGCATCACAGAGTTGCTCGACGTTGCCACTATTTAGGCCGGCAACATTGATCCGGCCACTACCAACGATGTAAATCGAATGATCGTTTTTCAGTTGATCAACCTGCATGGCATTCAGACCGGAGTAAGAAAACATGCCTCGTTGCTGTTGGATAAATGAGAAATCAACCGGGCTGTTTTTGGCCGCCATCGTGTCGACAAACAATTTACGTAATCCGTTAATACGATCCCGCATGGCTGCGACTTCGGTATCCCATTGCGTAAATAGATCATCGCAACCAAGTACGGTGGTTACCACCGCGCCACCATGCTTAGGTGGATTACTATAATTTGTTCTCACTGCTTTCTTGGCGTGACTCAATGCCGCCGTCGCTGCAGATTCATCCTGAGCAACAATCGTTAGCGCTCCAATGCGTTCGCAATACAGTCCAAAGTTTTTCGAGAAGCTGCTACAAACCAAAAACTCATCTACTTTATCAGCAAACAATCGAATTGCAGCGGCATCTTCCTGTAGTCCGTTGGCAAATCCCTGATAAGCAAAGTCAATCAGTGGCAGCACGCCACCGGCTTTACAAGCCTCGGCAATCTGTTCCCATTGTTCTGCACTAGGATCGACGCCGGAGGGGTTATGACAACAGGCGTGTAGGCAAATGACATCGCCTGCTGGAATCTGAGCGATGCTATCGAGCATCCCCTGGAAGTCGAGCGCCAATCCTGTATTATCCAGATAGGTGTAAGCATCAACAGCTAATCCTGCACTGGAAAAGACCCCGTTGTGATTAGCCCACGTTGGGTTACTCAACCAAATTCTGGAAGCTCCTACTTTGTGCTTTAGAAAGTCACCAGCAACTCGTAATGCTCCCGTGCCTCCGGGAGTCTGTAACGTCACCGCTCGTGCTTCTTCGACCGTACCATCAAACAGGACTTTGCGTACCAGTGGGCCATATTCCGGAAGCCCATCAATACCGAGGTAAGACTTACTGTTCTCTTTTTCCAGCAGAAGCTGTTCGGCCTTTTTCACGCAGGCAAGGACTGGTGTATTACCTGTTTCATCTTTATAAACACCGACGCCGAGGTTGATTTTGCTTGGGTTAGTATCGTTACGAAAAGCGACATTGAGGCCAAGAATTGCATCTGGCGGAGCCATTTCCAATGAACCGAACATCAGCTGAATCCTGTCAGGAGTGAGATTAAAAGTGGGAATACCATTCGGAGTCATCCTCGCATGGCACCAACATCAGTGGATGTGGTATGCTTGGCTCCGACTAACAGGTCAATTTTACCATCAATCCCCGTGTTCGGTAGGGTGACCCGATTCCCGCATTCAATAATTAGGCACGATTTCAAAGATGACCGATTGTTCGTTTTGCTTACCGCAAAAAATCAATGACGGACCGTTACTCACGAGTTATTCATTGCCCAAGCTCAAGGAACAAATTCAATTTGAATGTCCTGTGCTTCCGATTGTCTCTCTGGGAACGCCAGCAGATCTCATCGAAGACATGGGGCCTCTGGTCCTGCCACCGCTTTATCATGAAGCCATGACCGCCGAGGTCAAATCCAGTTTATTGGAGCGTATTCGTCATTGCTTTCCCTACTATTGGGAAAGCGATCAACGCAAGTCTCTGGAAACTGATTTGTTGGTTGTTGAGATGCCTCGCTTCGAATGGCCGGCTCCGGCGACTGGAAGAATTGTTTGCTTTTCTGTCGACACCGCAGTCGAAGAGCATGGACCACACTTACCGCTCGCCACCGACACGATCCAAAGCTATGCCGTACTGGACCAACTGAAACGTCGTTTTCCAGACATTATGCTTGCACCTCCTGTCGATTACGGACACCTTACCTGGGGACTCCCCTTTGGCTTGAGTATTGATATCACTCCGGGACTACTTGTCCAGTATGTTGCGGGATATACCGATGCAATAATGAAGTGGTTACAACCAGCTGGTATTTATGTTGTCGATGTCCATGGCTCGATTGTGCACCGTGAAGCGATCCAGGAAGGATTACGAATCAGCTCGTGTGACAATTATCGATTTCGCTGGCTTCATGAACCGTTAATTCAGTTTGCCGGCGAACGTGGTGATCAGCACGCTGGTGGAGTGGAAACGGCATTGATCGAATTGATTTCGCCAGACTTAGTAGACGCTACCCTATTCCCCAATGGCATCAATCGAATCAAAGCAGGGCAAATGTCGATGGACGAAGCGATTGAATTATCCGCCGATTTGCCAGCGTTTGTGTCCCGAGTTGAAGCGAGCCTCCAAGAAAAATATCCACTCAACGGGATCGTCGGTGACATCGAAAATTACGAATATCTCGACGCTCAGGAAATGATGCAGCGTATGTGGAATGTCGCGTCGGACGATTTGAAAACTCTTCTCAATGAGGATGCTTACGAATAATCGTAAGTGGCACTGGTTTCAAATTGTTTCCATGAGTACACATCTGGGTTACTTTAGAAGTAACCAGTCTGCAACTTCTTCACCTTCAGCGATCACTCCACCATGCGTAACCGCAATCAGATTCTTGCTCTCATACTTCTTATCATTCAGACGACATCGATCCTTCAGGCACAGAATGAAGATCACAAGCAAATTGTGGCCCACTACACTGCCGCCGCCAAGAATGGTGGGGATGCTGCTAAAGGCAAGCTTGTATTCGAGTCTGAGAAATCGAATTGCAGGAAATGCCATACTGTCGGCAAGAAAGAAGTGAAAGCCGGACCGGACCTGATGGTCATTGGTGACAAATTTGATCGGGATCAGATCATTCGGTCTATACTAGAACCGAGTGCGCAAATACACCCGGATCATGCCAGCCACGCCGTCACGACCGTCGACGGCAAAGTCATCACTGGAGTCTTACAATTTCAGTCAAACGAAGCCCTTGAACTCATCAATGAAAAAGGGGAACTCATAACAATTGCTAAAGAAGATATTGATGAGCAATTGCGTAGCAACACCTCATTGATGCCGGCTGATTTATATAAAGTGATCAATGAGTCTGAATTTAGTGATCTAGTCCAGTACCTGACAACACTCAAACAAAAAGACAGAATCGCATATCCCGGAATGCCTGATACATTTGAGACCGTGGCCAAACAAGCCCGAGTCGAAGCGTTACATGACGATTCTCATCGCTTTGATCACCCCGTCTGTATCATTGCCAAGCCGGGGTCAAAAAACACCTACATGATTGTCGAGCAGAAAACACGACACATTTATCAGTTGAGCATCACTCCGGAGGGACAAAAGAAGCACTTGTGGGCAGATCTGAGCCACGAAGCCATTACCGGGACATACGAAGGTGTTTTGTGTCTAGCATTCCATCCAGACTTCCTCCATAACCGTAAATATTATCTGAACTACCATGTCCGGGAAAATGACATCTTCTCTCCGGTCATCGTGGAACGGACAGCGGTTGAAGACCTAAGTCATGACACCGGTGGTGCCTCTCGCCGACTACTAAAAATCGAGCAGCCAACAGTACTGCACTGGGGAGGCATGTTAGCCTTCGGTCCTGACGGATATCTTTACATCGGAGCCGGTGATGGCGGTCCGCAGGAGGACCCGCTTGGCAATGGCCAAAACCTTGGGCTCCATTTGGGTAAGATTCTTCGAATCGACGTGGATCACCGGGACGCCGGGCTGCCCTACTCAATTCCAAAGGATAATCCATTTCGAAACGCCGGCGAAAAGGCTCTTCCCGAGATTTGGGCATACGGTTTTCGTATGCCATGGCGTTTCAGTTGGGATTCCAAGACCAAAGAAATGTATGTGGGAGACATCGGGCAGAATCTTTATGAAGAAATCAACATGCCAAAACTGGGAGAAAACCACGGCTGGAACGTCTATGAGGCTTTCACACCATTTTCCAGACAATACCTGCGAAACGGAGAAACATTTACTCCACCGGTAATCGCCTACCGTCGGAAGCACGGGGTTTCTGTTACGGGTGGATATGTTTACCGTGGAAACCGTAGTCCTTCCTATGTTGGTAAATATATCTTTGCTGATTTTGAAACCAAAACGATCTGGGCGCTGACACAGAAAAATCGCAAACTCGTTGATGTGCGAGTCATTGGTAAGGTTCCCGAAAAGCCATGCTCTTTTGGAGTGGATCATGACGGTGAACTCTTCATCGTCGGCTATCAGGGAACTATTTATAAACTGATTCTTGATGACTCTCTATACAATTAAGTCCGCCAAAACAGGCCCGTGTCATATAGTGCGGTACCGAGTTATCTACTCCGAATAAGCTCTATTTACCCAAGTCTTAAAATCACCCCCCCCAAATATAAGGGCACACTAAGCCCATGGGATGCTACTGTAAGCCCAATCAACCACCATAGTTTCTTGCCCTTAAAAGAATCAAAAGCCACGTAGACAAATAAAGGAGTAATGATAGAAACAACACCTACCCAAAGTTCGTATTCTCGGAACGCATGAATAAGAATATAAATCCAAGCAATCAAAGCCCCAATTTCAATGAGTGCAGCAAGAATACAACAAAGCGTACCGAGGAATACCAATTCCTTATCACCTTTTAAACAACGGAGCCGATCGTTTTCATATACGCAACCAATTGAATTACAACTATCAAAAATATGGGCCCAAGCCAGCCCAGCAAAATCACTGGTCGCTTCTCGTGATCGAATACCCATCCACCGTAATACAGAATATAGAAGGGGACGAACAGACAAAGAATGCCTTCCAGTAATCCATCCTGAAAGGCAGCAATAAGAACGATTATTCCGCAAACGCCTGATATTAAAACCAAGATTCCCAAAATGCCCATCAAAAAAAACCCACTCATAAGCTCCATTTCTGTTTACCTTCCATTTAATTTTTACTAGACAACCTACCTAACATTGATAGATGCAAAGCAAGGGAATATCAGGCGTTAAATCCCTCAAAAAAATGCAAAAAATACTGATCAGGATCAAAGGCACACTTCAGCAGCTTCCCAAGGCAGCATGAAAAAAACGGCCTTTCCCGCTAGGGAAAGACCGTTTTTGAAAGTACCAGAGGTGGGAATCGAACCCACACGCCCGTGAGGGCACGGGATTTTGAATCCCGCGCGTCTGCCAATTCCGCCACTCTGGCTCATGTGTACCCTTGATTTTAGCTAAACCAATTCATCTGACAAGCAGTGCAACAAACGATGTTACTTGCGGTTTTCATAGGCAGGGGCTTCATAGTATTCACGCAGTCGATGATATTCCTGCGTCAGTTCCTGTTGCGTCTTCTTATAACGCATCTTTCCGTAAACGCTGGTCATCTCCTGAGGATCCCGCTGCAGGTCGAACATATTCCATTCATCCGTCGCTGGGAAATATATCAACTTATGTCGATCGGTACGAACGCCAAAGTGTTGTGGCACTGCATGTTCACCAATTTCGTAGTACGCGTAATACAACGAATCCCGTTCCCATTGTTGGTCGTCACCCGATAGCACTCCAACTAAAGATTCTCCCTGAACGCTGGCAGGAATTTCTGCTCCGGCAACCTCAGCAAACGTCGGAGCATAATCAATGTTTTGGATGAGCGTGCTTGGTTCAGAACCAGCCTCAACCACACCAGGCCAACGGATTACAAACGGCATTTTAAATGACTCTTCGAACATCCAGCGTTTGTCATACCAACCGTGTTCACCAAGATAAAATCCCTGATCCGACGAATAAATCACAATCGTATTTTTCGCCAAATCATGATCATCTAAATATTTCAACATCCGTCCGACATTCTCATCCACCGCTCTGACCGTACCCAAATAATTCTTCATGTACCGCTGATACTTCCAACGCACAACATCTTCATGACTCAATTTTCCTGAATCAAAGTCCTTCAGGAACTTCTGATTCAAGGGGCCGAAGTGAGCGTCCCATTCCGCTTTTTGCTCATCATTCATCCGATTGTATTCCGGAGTTCCATAACGATCCGGCTTGGGAAGCTGGACATCTCCACGCTCGTCTTTCCGAACTTTGGCATCGTATGCCCAATCAAAGTGTCGATCGATTTCCATTTCATTCGTGGCCAGCGTGCGGCTTCGATGCATGTATTGATCAAAAAGAGTCTCAGGCTCCGGAATTTCAACATCGTCAAATGCATCCAGGTGGCGAAGGGCTGGAGCAAAAGTTCGGTGCGGAGCCTTGTGCTGGCACATCAGAAAAAACGGTTTGGAGTCATCTCTTTCGTCCAACCAGGCCAATGCTTTATCGGTTGTTAGGTCAGTCGCATAGCCTGTGTCCTGCGTACGCGATCCATCCATGTGAATGAAATCCGGGTTGTAATAATTCCCCTGTCCCGGCAGTATTTCCCAGTAATCAAAGCCAATTGGATTACTCCGCAAATGCCATTTTCCAATCACTGCCGTTTGATAGCCAACTTGTTTAAGTGCATTCGCACAAGTCCACTGCGAACCATCAAAGGGAGCACCTCCATTCCGCATGCGGCCATTTTTGTGACTGTGCAACCCGGTCAATACCGTCGCGCGAGAAGGACCACAAATGGAATTAGCACAAAACGAATTCCGAAAAATTGCTCCTTCTCGAGCAATGCGATCGATGTGCGGAGTCGGAGCTACATTCTGTAAACGACTTCCGTAAGCCGAGATGGCATTCACGGCATGATCATCTGAGAAAATAAACAGAATATTAGGCCGGTCGTCGGCCTGAACACTCAACGTGGCTCCTAAGAAAATAACACAGGAAGTGACCACACGATTGAAAACTGGAGAAAGCATGAATTTGATACTTAATGAAGATTGCAAATAGAAAACCGAATCGATTTTACCTTACGTAATGGAAAATCCTACCCTTATGGTGTTCGACTTAATATTCGAATTGCCCATCTATATGAATCGACCAATCTCATTTATCATGAGCTTTTAGAGTTGAGACCACGCAGATAAAAGTTATGGCATCAGTTGCACAGTTTTATACCTCAGAACACAAAGGCCTGTCTTTTGAGTTATTCCCTCCTAAAACGGAGCAAGGGGATGCTGCCTTAATGCGCCATATGGAAGTACTGATGCAATTCTCGCCGGATTACATCACCTGTACCTATGGAGCCGGTGGTTCAACACAGACTAAGACAATGGACGTCATTACAGCAGTTAAAACTGCCTTCGATGTTCCGGTCGCAAGTCACCTTACCTGTGTCGGTAGTACAGCGGATGATTTGCGAAGCTATCTGGAAGAAGCTTCACGGAAAGAGGTCGATTTTCTGGTAGCTTTACGAGGTGATCCTCCACAGGGAGATTCTAAATTCCAAGCCGTCGAAGGCGGTTTTAGTTATGCCAATGAGCTGGTTGAATTCATTCGTGCAGAATTTCCTCAGTTTGGCATGGCGGTAGCCGGTTACCCTGAAGTGCACCAGGAAGCGCTGTCGGCGGAATCCGACCTCGAGAACTTAAAACGGAAAGTCGATGCCGGCGCGGATATTGTGATTACTCAGTTGTTTTATGACAACACGGACTATTTCGACTTTTGTGATCGCTGTGAAACTGCGGGAATCGAGGTTCCCATTGTGCCTGGCATCCTTCCGGTTACTAATCTGGCTCAGATTCAACGAATCACATCCCTTTGCGGCTCCAAACTTCCCGACCAATTTGTCCAACGACTGAGCCAAAAAGAGGACGATGCTGACTGGCAATTTGAAGTCGGTGTCGAATTCGCAGCCGCTCAAGTCAAAGAACTCATCGATCAGGGAGCTGCTGGAGTTCATTTTTACGTGCTCAATAAATCACAAGCAACATTACGAGTGCTTGAAGCAGCAGATTGGTAAGGCCGGCACTGATTCGGCTACAATTTCGCTATGAATTACTTGCCAACTGACGAGTCTGATAAGTCCACCACTTGGTATGTCTATATCGTTCGCTGCGCAGACAACACTCTGTACACCGGAATGACGAATGATTTGCAGCGCCGTATCGCTCAGCACAATGCGGGAACAGCCGCTCGATATACTCGAGCTCGCTTACCCGTTTCGCTCGTGTATCAGGAAGAAGCGGGAAATCGCAGCGAAGCATTGAAACGCGAGTACGCCATCAAGCAACTATCGCGAAAGCAGAAAGAGAAAACCATCGGACATTTAGACAGTTAAACAATTAGACAATTGTTTAACTGTCTAACCGTGTTCTTAGTCTTCCCGGCTGGTGATCTCAATCAGGTGGTAGCCAAACTGAGTTTGTACCGGGCCAAGGACAGTATTTAGTTCACCGGTAAAAACAACTTCGTCAAATTCCGGTACCATTTGTCCACGGCCGAAGGATCCCAGAGCTCCGCCCTGAGCACCGGACGGGCAAGCTGAAAATTCAGCCGCAGCGGCGGCAAAATCCAAACCTGCTTCGATCTGAGCTTTCAGGTCGTTACAAACTTCTTCTGTTTCTACAAGGATATGACGTGCAGAGGCTGTAGCCATTGAAGGTTCTCTCTTTGAGATATTAACTAGCGGATTGTTTTCAATAGTGAGGCTTCAAGTATAACCGGAATCATTTATTGGTTTAACCGGTGAGCCAATCGGTTTACCATAACACCGGCACATAAAACTAGATACAATCAAATTCCATGTCGAACCTGAAGATTTTCAAATCACTGGTGCGGCACCATATACGGGGTATGGCCGCGATTGGACAGTTTATAAAAAAGGTCTCGACACAATTAAAGTCAACGAGATTATCGGAATACCAGCGGCTCGGAATTTTGCTTACCGGGTACGCGGTGGAATCACGGGAGCTACGAATAAATCTCAATGTCAAATGGAAATCGGAATCTCTAGGCAAAAAGTGTGATCAATTAATCCCTAAACTGTTTCGGAAAGCCACAGCATTATGAGTGACACCTTACCACGTTCTGTCAGTTCCACTCTTCACTTTGAAAATGGATCTGCCTTGGGAATCAGTAACCGCTGGATTGAAGGACAGTACTGCAGTATCCTCACAGCCGTCGGAATTGTCGGGTGCGGGATTTATGACGTGATCGTTCCTGCTAAATTCAACCAGGCATTGGCCATCGCCGAAGGCACTCCGGATTGCCCATTGGTTACCCCCGAAGACTTACTCGATGCCAAAATAGTTCGCTGCACCCCCCGTGCTGAGGGCATGGGAGTCAAAATAGGCATGACGGGACGAGAAGCAGCCGAATTGATGCTTGCGGCCGCCAAGCAACTTAACCGATAATAAGACCGTTGTCTCCGTTCTCCATCATCCGATAAATAAAGTATGCTTCAGCTCGTAGGGTCCAAATCGAAATTCTGTGACGGTATTTCCCGTCGTAGCTTTTTAAACGTCGGCTCATTAGCCCTCGGCGGACTTTCCTTGCCACAGCTTCTACAGGCTGATGAATTAAGCGGAAATAAAACGCGTCATAAATCGGTCATTATGATCTTTCTTCCGGGTGGACCTTCCCATCTGGATATCTGGGACCTAAAACCAGATGCTCCGATCGAAATCCGCGGTGAATTCCAGCCGATTCAATCGTCGATCCCTGGCTTTCCAATTTGTGAACACCTTCCAAAGTTCGCACAAAACCTCGATCGCTTTACCATTATTCGCTCATTAGTCGGAGCCAAAAACGAACACGCATCCGAACTCTGTCTCAGCGGGTTTGGCTATCAGGATTCCAAGATTAGGAATCAACCTAGCTTAGGCTCGGCCATATCCTATCTTCAGGGACCAGTGGATCGAGGAATGCCTCCGTTTGTGAGTATGGTCTATCACACCAACAACTTGTGGCGTGACCCGGGCCGAGCAGGATTTGTGGGATCGGCTCACAAGCCCTTTCAGCCCAATGACGAAGGTAAAGCCGACATGGTTTTACAAATGTCACGTAACCGTCTCAACGATCGCAGACAATTACTACAATCGGTCGATCGACTTAAACGGGCAGTTGAAGTCTCTGATGTGATGCAGAGTGTCGATTCATACACTTCGCAAGCTTTGCACATGCTGACAAGTAATCGCTTATTAGAAGCACTGGATATCAGTAAAGAATCACCTGAGACTTTAGCCCGATACGGCCAAGGCAATCGGGATGCTGTCGACGATGGCTCGCCCATGAATAACGAAGATTTCCTGATTGCGCGACGATTGGTCGAAGCCGGCGCTCGTTGTGTGTCCGTCTCGTTTGGACGTTGGGATACACACTCGTGTCGAAAAGCTGGTGATCTGGCATATAAAAACAACTTTGCTCAATTAAAAGAATACCTGCCACGGCTTGAGCAATGTCTTCTGGCATTAACGCAGGACTTACAGGAACGAGGGCTTGAAGACGACGTCGCCGTAGTCGTGTGGGGAGAAATGGGACGTACGCCACGAATCAATGCCAATGGTGGGCGAGATCACTGGCCTCAGGTATCTGGCTGTATACTTGCCGGTGGCGGATTCAATCATGGGCAGGTACTCGGATCTACAACCCGTCTGGCTGAGGAAGCCAAAGATCGGCCAATCCACTACCAAAATGTCTTTGCCTCGCTCTACCAACATCTGGGCATCGATGTCGCCAAAGTCAAAATCCCAGACTTCAACGGACGACCGCAGTATTTACTGCAACACCGTGAAGGCATTCCTGAATTAGGATAGCTTAGAGTAATTTGGGCAAATCAGGTCGACTAATATCCTGATTCTTAATCGGTGCTATTTTCTTCAACGCTTTTGGCAATGACCGATTCTATTCGATCCAGACGTTCATTCATTTCTTCCTGATACCGCTGTAGCTCTTCGGATTCCTCACCGACGTAAAGCGAAGTCAATGTCGCAGTAAAAACTCCTACCAGAATCATACCAGTGATAATCAATGCGACTGTCAGCAAACGTCCGACCATCGTGATCGGGTTATGAATATCTCCAAACCCACCTGTTACCACAGTGGTGAAACTCCACCACATTCCGCCTCCCAAAGTTTTCACATCATTTTCGCCGGTCACCAGTGCACTTTCCATGTAATAGATGGCGATGCCACCGATGAACATTACAGCAATACCCCATTTCAAGGAACGCTTCATTAGTTTGACGTCCATGGCATCTTGGAGTTTATCCATCCCACGCCACAGCATGAGGAATACTCGCATGGCGCGCAATACACGCGTAAATCGTAATAACCGAGCAAATCGACCAAGACGTGCAATCCGTCCAAAACGAGATAACTGAGCTTCACCGGGAAGTGGAATGGAAGTCACAAAATCGATCCAGAAATTTCGCCAATACCATCGCTTCGATCGAGAACAGGCTAGCCGCACTAAAAACTCCAGCATGAAGATCGCACAACAAACCGCATCGATCCAAAAGATCGACGCGGATGTAAGCCAATCCGGCCGTTGGTGTTGTAGGAATTCTTCATACTCCACATCTTGCAATCCATACGTTTCAACGACTCCGGCCCATGCCTCTGACTCCGATTGGTAATCTGAAACTAAATACTGATAGTCACCGATCTTAAAGTAGCCCCATTGATTCGGAGCAAGGGAATCGTAAGCCAATAATCCCAACACGAAGAATATGAGTAGCATAATGAATGCCTGAATTGCATTCACCATCCAGGACCCACCAACGAATTTGGCGAGTTTCGCATTTAGATAGTTGAACTCGATGGCATAGTGAACCCGTTCACGCAGCCCTTCCAGTTCCTCTGCTTCACTCGCCAAAAGCCGACTACGTTCCCGGACTCGTTTATAGACACCAACATCACCGGCCTGAAATAACTGTTTAGCTTCTTCTTCCAGCTTCGCTGCCTGCTGAGCCAGGTCTAAAAGTCCATCGTCGACATTAGCTAGCATGGACTCCAGCGTATCGGTTGGAGTAGCCGAGATCCCAATTTTATTGAGACGCATTAAGGAAGCTTGGAGATCTTCCAGCGATGGTGAGTGTTCTTCTGTGTTGGTCATTGTTTGAATATCAAAAGCTCATTCCGGAGGCTCTTAAATTCTCAAAATTAGTCAGCTTATAAAATAACCTCAACCGGCGTGGCTTCGAAATCAAAAACCGTAATTCCTGTCATGTTATTCCACTGCTAACACGATCTTTCCAAACTGACTCGCACTCTGCATATGCTGCAAAGCTTGATTCACGGTCTCTAATGAAAACGTGGTATCCACACTCGGCACAATCTGAAATTCCTCGACACAGGCCAGCATGTTCTGGAAATCGACCGAAGACCCCATGGTCGTCCCGATCAGACGAAGCTGCTTCCAAAACACTTTAAACAAATCCAATTTATCGGGTGCACCTGCCGTTGCTCCGTAATTTACCACTCGTCCGCCGGGAGCTGCCAGCTGTAGCAAGCCGAAGTACCCGGGGCCTCCTGCTCCATCCAGAATAAGTGAAACAGGCCCGTATTCCCTGGAGACACGTTTCTCCCAACCTGCTTCTGAATACAAAAATCCGGCCGTGGCTCCTAACTCAACGGCCTTTTCAATCTTCTCCGGGCTGGAAGATGTCACCAGCACTTTGGCTCCCAAGGCCACACAAAACTTTAACGCCATGGTCGCGACTCCTCCACCGATTCCCGTAATCAGAACGGTGTCGTGCGCTGTAACCTGCCCTCGCGTCACAGCTCGAAATGCCGTAACGCCGGCTAAGGGTAGTGCTGATGCCTCCTGCCAATCCAAATGGCTCGGCTTCAGAAACACATTCTCAACCGGCACGCTGATCGCTTGCGCAAAGGTGCCATCCTGTGGCATCCCTAGAATATGAAAGCCCGTCGATTGGACCTCCTGATCTTCTCCCCAGTTCAAACCTGGATTGATAATCACTTCTTTACCAAGCCAGTCTGCATCCTCAGTGGAGCCAACCGCTTCAACAATACCGGCACCATCTGACCCCTGAATCACATCGGACTTCAACCCTGGATACATCCCCTGTGTAATCCAATAGTCGCGTCGGTTTAAGGCAGCCGCCTTCAATCGAATAAACAACTCACCTGCCTGAGGCGTTGATACCTCACGGTCGGTCAATTCCAACGGTAAACCCGGTTCATTAAAGACTGCGGCACGCATCGCTACGTCACTTTCCTTCCCGTGCCCAGCGGCGCATCAACTCGATATTATTCTTAATCGTGTTAATGTGCTCGATCGGTCGTCGGCGGGCTTCCAATGTATCCACATACACTTTCATATCACTATCAAACATCTTTGTTGGTTCCGGATCTACGCCCTGATCACCAGACCGTTGCTCCCAACGCTGTAGAGCCTTTCGCATACGCTTTAACTGGCTTTGGTGAGCTGGATCGTCTGCGAGATTATGAAGTTCATACGGATCGTTCTTTAAGTCGTATAGTTCTTCCACAGGTCGCGTCGGAGCTAACAATATTTGCTGGACGGCATTTAATTCCCCAGCTGCTCCGGCCGCTTTGAATGACTTCACAATCGACTTGTTGTCTTTGTAAGCATTGGGCTGCAAGTGAGGACGCTGATGCAGGTAATTACGAATGTACTTAAATTCATGTGTCCTGACGCTTCGCAAATGCTCCACGGTTTCATCACAGCGATCCCGAGCTGCATACACGGCGCGGCGTGGTTGGTAATCCGCCGCCATGATGTCCTGAGCCTGCATGTAATCCGGAATGGTAATCTGGGCGTAAGCTAGTGATAACGCAGCGATGTCGATATGTTCGACCAGATCCTCTCTTATCTGACCTGGCTCAATTCCGGGACCGGCAATCACTAATGGAACATGCAAACCTTCGTCATACATAAACTGCTTTCCACGAACATGACTGATGCCGTGGTCTGTCATAAATAGGACGATGGTGTTTTCCAAATCTCCTTCCTCCCTGAGCTTGGTTAATATTTCTCCCACAACCCGGTCAGTTTCACGAACGGAGTCCAAGTAAGCTGCCCAATCCTGCAGAATGATATCGGTCGCTGGGTAGTAAGGGGGCAAACTAACTTTGTTGACATCCGTACGATTCCCAAAAGTCTTTTCAATGCGATTCACAAATCGTTCAGTGGATTCAACGTTGCCACCTCGGAGTTTTCCTCCAGGCAACTGAATCTGTGCAAAGAATGGTTGTCCATCTTTGCGTTTTGCCCAATCGGCTCCGTTGTACATCGAAGCATTCCACTCAAAGTTGTAATCTGTTTTCCCCAGACGCTCATCCGCTCGAATCGGCCAGCCAGTTATCGTCGTGTAATATCCTTCTTCCTGAAACATTTCGGGAATTGGACGGATGCCATTTGG
>NZVD01000053.1 GCA_002701385.1 Rhodopirellula sp.
AGTGAGACCTTCTTCAGGAAATACTGCAATGGTTGGTACTGATGTTGTCATAATAATAAAATTGAGTAATAAAAAAGGAGAGAAGATTTACTCTCCATTTGTGTATGAACCCATCACACATTCCCCGTAACGAACTTCGGCATAACCGTATTCTTCGGAGAGATCTAAACACAAACCCCATGCATCGTCGATGTCAACAAAGGAAGAATTTTCGTATGGGGCAGATGGACAGTGGACAGAATAACGCATGAGAAAGTGTTAGTTAAGGGCGAAAAGATCAGGCAAAGTTGTATTGGGTTTGGTTACGATTGTCTGCTGCTTCCCAATAAGTGTAGAAGTCATTCCATGCGGTTTCATTATCAACAAAGGAATCAATTCCGAGTTGCTCACATACAAAATCATATGCCATATCGATGTCAGCATTTGTGTCATCAACGAAGGACAACATTTGTCCCATGACATAATCCCACTGCGCTTGTTGTTCGGTGGGGATGAGAGAAAAGATCGGAGTTGCCATGTCGTTTGTGTTGTTTTCCATGATTGTATAATGGCACAGATTTGAGCAAAAATCAAGGGGTGTTGTGCCACTATGCAAACTGGTTTATTTCCCCTTGATTTTCTTACATTTTACATGTAAAGATAACCTCCTGCCCAATCACAACGGGACAGGCATTCTTCACGGGAGTTATCATCAAGCAAATTAAATCTTACATGCTTAGCAGGTGCTTTCCATGATGCTGCTTTATATACATCACCTGTTTTTTTATCGATAAAAGCATGAACGGAGCGAGATCCATTATCCTTCCATTTGTGAATCACTTTATGATATTTGCGACCGGATTCAATATAGAATTCATGATCAACTCCATTGGCGTCAATATCTCGAATCTTGTTAATATGGTAGTTACGTTCATATTCTTTATCACCTTTGAAACTATCACTTTCCACATGATCTACAGCATTATTATGATAACGCAACTGCTCATATTTTACATCCAAATAAAGAGCATCACACAGCAAGACTGCATAACGTTCGATGTTAGAAATTTGCTCATCCATAGCAGGTTTGTTGTCAACGTAGTCAGCGAAAGTTGTGGACATGATGTTTAATTGGATTGATTGATTTGTTGTTGCATAGTGATACCACGAGACGCAAATGCATCAGCGACGATACCACATAGGGCATTTATTTCAAAGGGGGAAAGTTCCCACAACTCACCAACAAGTTCAATTTGTTCTTGTATCTCATTGGAGAGTTGTAGTGCTTCAAAGTTGTTCATAAGATCAACAAGCGAGACACATTGCAGAGTTGAAAAGTTGCGGTTCAGTGTGCATTTCTGTCACTTCATAACCATAACCCTCCACACGAGATGTAACCTCACGATCAAAATCGCGCTTCAAGATGTAACGCTTAGACTGAGATTGTCCCATGAATGTAACAGTCTTCAGAATGTAGCGGGTGCTGATATCACCGTCAGCAAATTTGACGGGATAGAAGTCAACAACCATGTTTGCATCTTTGGAAGTGAGTTGCATTGCGTTCCTTTCTTTGACTCTTATAGTATGGCACCCTATGGCGCGGAAATCAACCCATAGTGGACACTTTGACCAACTGGCACACGCGGAGTTTAATTGTCTTCAACAATGTCTGTAAGATCAGGGACGAAAGTAAACTCGTATCCGCCATCTTGAGGATCTACACTATCAACAACCCATTCTTCATAAATTGCGATAGCATCAAAATTGTCACCACGATTAGCACAGTTGTGCATAGCATCCCAATAAGTTTCTGCCATAGTATCAACCATATGTTGACGATCATCGGTCTCGTGATTAGTGAAGAGATCAAGTGTGGAGTCGTTCATGTTCATTCAGAAAGGGGTGATTCGCGTTTGCAGATGATATTTTTTCCTTCAATTACATCTTCAATGTAATTAGAAGAATGACGAGGTTTCATCAGTTCCTCAATCTCTTTGAGTTCATCTTGACTCATTGAGTAAGACAAACCCAGATCTTCATTGAACCAAAAATCTTCCCAATCTTCGGGAGAATCGGTTACATCTTCGATGTTCTTTTTATCAATCATTCAATGCTTCAACCTCGTAACGAATTTGATTTGGATATGTTTTTTGTGCCCATTTTAGCACTCGATTGTTTTGTGCTTTGATGCCCTTATGTGTCGTTGGTTTGGTAGGCATTGTGCGGGAAACTTGCATCATGGTGAACTTATCGTAAACCCGAACAAGATAGGTTTGAGTTTTACTTTTCATTGAAGGCAGGTGTTAAACTGATTGATTTTGTCTTGCATTGTTGTTGATTCAGGTTGCACGAAGTTAGCAACATCGCGAAGCATCACAGATGCGGCACGACGTGCGCCAGGAGAACCCCAAAAACAAATGGCAAGAATAACGAGGATTGCAAATTTCATGTGTCGTAATTACCCTCCGAAGTTGTCATCCATAAAGGCAGAGTCTTGTCCGATTCCATCATCATCACCGAACATTTCACGCCAGAGATCCATCGACCCAGTTTTTTCAGCGACCGCTTTAGTGTTTTCGATAAAATCATCGGTGTTAGATAGTGCGAGGATTTCGGGACCTGAGAGAGTAGAACAGATGCGACCGTTTGGACCTTTGAAAAGCATGTGTGTTTCCTTTGACTCTTATAGAATACACCATTTTGAGGCATCTACAAGCGTCTGTGTGCCACTATGTGAGGTGTCACATCCAAAGTAACTCTAACCCTTTGCGATTAAGTTGCATCGCCGTGTAAGGTGTTGTAGAGTTAATGTCAACTACTGCTCCACACTTCTTTGAATTGATGGGAGCGAAGTAGGTGCGTTTTTTGGTGTTGTAGAATCCCCAAATAGTTTGTGAAACAGCACCGCCGTTGTAAGTGAATTGAGCATGATTGCAACACCAAATGCGTAGAACATTAGGTCGAAACGTTTCAACTTTGTAAGTGTAGTTTGTCGGAGGTTCATGAATAAAATCGGGGGGAAGTTCCATTAAAGTTTGCCACCAACGATAGCAGATCCTACCACGCGGGTGTAATCTTCTAGTGTGCCATCTTGTTCACATTTAAGATGCCAACGTGTCATGATGATAACACCATCACGAGTGCCACCAGTCAACATTTTACGTCCTTCTTTTGTCATTGTTGTGAATAGTCCAAACCGAGTTTTCCAAACATAAAAAACATCATCAATGAGTTCAGCATTGTCAGGAACTGTGATAGTTTGTTCAGTGTTAGTATCAATCATTGCGCGAGATTCCAGAAACGTTGTGAAGCAATTGTTGCTTGCTGTTCAATAGTTAGGTCAGGATATTCTTCCTGAACTTCTTCAAACAAAGTCTCCATGATTTCGGTATTTGTGTCACATGACATGAGATTAAAAAGTGATAACATAATGATCAGGACAAAGAACTTGTTCGTCTTCGTCTGTAAAGTCTCCCTGAAATGCTGCCATAAACTCATCATCCTTGATTGAATAAAGAGTGACAGTTTGTTGCAATTGTTGGGGAGATAACGATTGCAATTCTTCCAACAGTTCAGAATACTTCATTGAACGGTGTTTCATTAAGGACCAGGGAATGAGAACCCAAGTTGTTGACATAGCATCAGAAAGGATTGCTCCATGTCTCGTACTGTTTGAGACTAATTTCATTACACTTGCAAAGCATATCAGTGAAATCACCGAACGCAATACGCTTGGCAATCTTGTCACTCTTGAGTGCAGGATTCTGCATTGTTGCTACTTTCCAGTTGTAACGGAATTGCTCAAGAACTTGTGCTTTGGTGTAGTGACGCATGGTTGATTGGTTGACTATGAATATAGTATGGCAGGTTATGGCGTCAAATGCAAGGGGTAGTGGACACTTTGACCAACTGGCACAGAGACGCGGAACTAACGCGGAAATATCTTTATTTTTATTTGTAGGCATGACCACCTGTGCCATGCCGTTACAAATAAAATTATCAACAAAATGCAAGAGGAGGAATACCTTCAACAAAAATGGCATTGACAACATTTTGCATACGCTGAGCAATAGCATCACCCATCTTATATCCTGTTGGCATAGTTACAATGCCCTCAGATTTCTTGTAGAGGTGAAATGCTCCCGCAGGAATCTTGCCAGCAGCAACATCAGCGCGGTCATCTTTGTGAACACGGATAACACGACCGATTGTCTGTGCCATCTCAATGATGGGAAGATTACGCAGCATGATAGTATGAGTCAAACCAGGAACATTGATGCCTTCACTGAGAATAGAATAGTGGAAGATCACGAACTGTTTGTGATCATCAGCACCCCAATCTTGCAGAGTCTGGAAGAACAACTCACGACCAACTTTCTTGCCGTTGATAACAGCACCAAACTTAGAGGTGATGTGCATCACATCATAACCTTTGTTCTTGAAATACTCAAGAATGTCAGTCTGTCCGAGCATGTTACCCAGCACTTTGCTGGATGGTGCAGACACGAGAACTTTGGGTTTCTGGAATACATCGAGTTGCTCAAACATATCCTTCAAGTTATCAGCATCAACCTCGTGTGCATTGTATTTGTTACGGACACGATTGGTCTCAAAAGGAACAATGCGAGGAGGAACGATTGCACCTGCTTCGATGAGTTCCTGTGCAGGAACATTGCACAGCGTGTTACCATAAACATCGGTGTTATTCATGCCACGAGCAAGACTCTGACCGCGACCAGTCTTAGGAGTTGCTGTGAAATAGTAACGACGCTTGGCAATCTGTGCAGTAGCATATACTGCTACAAAGAAACCTCTAGCAGTGCCATTGTGTGCTTCATCGAAATAGATAGTGCTGATATCGATGCCACTATCTACAACACGACCCAGAGAATGATAGGTGGTGAAGATAATGCAGTTCTCACCTGCTGTGCGAGCAGTGTTAGCGAACAGAGCAATCTTTTCAGGTTTAGTGCTACTGAAGTGATGAGTTTCACCACTATGAGCATGACAAACATGCACATCACGATGATGAATATGCTGCATAAACTCCTCACACAACTGATTAGCGAGGAGGATACGAGGTGCCACCACAACAATAGTTTGGGGACCAGAATCACGCAGATGTTTGTATGCATCAGCGATCATAATATATGTCTTACCACCACCAGTGGGGATGATAACCTTGCCAGCATTGTTCTCTTGCATTGCTGCAAATGCACGTTGTTGGTGAGGACGAAGTGAAAGCATGTCTGTCTGTCAATGAATATAGTATGGCACCTTAATGGCGCTCATGGGGGCATTAGTGGACACTACATCAATTGGTCTAAGGGTGACTCACTGATTTTATTGTTTGTTACTTCTCTCACTCTTTTTTGTATTAGATCATCATAATCTGCATGAAGTTCACATCCTAGGTAATGTCGATCGAGTGATTTAGCAACAGCAGCAGTAGTTCCAGATCCCATGAATGGATCAAGAATAATATCACTCTCTTCACTACCTGCGAGAATTGTAGGAACAATCAAATCATATGGATAGACAGCGAAGTGAGCACCTTTATATGGTTTGGTCTTCACTTCCCAAACACTTTTCTTCCTCTTCATTGACTTGTTGTCTACAGTAGGTTCTTTTATACTCTCCACATCAAAATAGTAGTTCTGATTCTTACTGAGCAAGAAGATATATTCGTGTGACTTTGTGCATCTATCTCTCACACTCTCGGGCATTGGGTTAGGTTTACTCCATACAATATCTTGACGTAAATACCATCCATCTTTCCTCAATGCAAATGCTAACATCCAAGGAATGCCAATTAAATCTTTCTCTTTATATCCTTTGAGTTTGTTACCTCGTCTAGGGTTCTTTGCCTGTGGTAAATCTTGATTAGTCTTTGCTACTGATTGTTTAGGCAATGCCTGACCCTTTCCACCTCGATAGTTATAGTAACTATCACCAATATTGACCCAGAGAGTACCATCATCCGTGAGACAATCACGGACGCCACGAAACACCTCCACCAACTGTTCAATGAATTCTTCAGGTGATTCTTCTAGACCTATTTGATCGTTTTCGTTGCCATAATCACGCAAACCATAATAAGGAGGAGAAGTAACACACATCCGTGCTTTACTACCAGACTCTGCAATCTCTTGCAGTTTCTGACGACAATCGCCATACAATACGGTGTCCTTCAAAGTTCCTCCTTAACAAATAGTTCTTCCATTTTACCATGATTCATGCGAAATGCAGTGCCACGGTTGCGAATACCTTTACCAATAGTTTTCTGAGTACGCATACGAATATCAATGGCAATCATATCATTCTCGATTGCAGTACGAAATAGATTCTTGTCAGTTCCAATATAACGGTATGCTTCATTATAGTGGAAGTATTCTACACCATCACGCTTCTCAACGTCAGCAAATACTTTCACACAGGCAGGGAACTTCTTAGCGAATTGATTGACAAGAGTATCCCAATCCCACTTGACGATGATAGTAGAACCGTGCATAACTGCACAATAATCATCTGTTGTTTTGATAAAGAGTCCATGTTTGTTAGGATTTTTAGTTACAGTTGATTGACCACTCATCTCACCAATCTTAGTTGTGTGAGGGAAACCATAGATTTCAATGTAGTCTTTCTGAGATACAACCCAGTCACCCTCTTTAGTGAACAAAGTTTGTTTGCCACCAGCACCTTTTCGTGCTGCTTTTAACTCATTACCAGACAGATCTGGACCTGAAATACAATTCTCAGTCAGTCCTAGTTCTTGCTCTAGAGTGTGACCAACTCCAGTGTTTCCTTTGCGGTGTGACTTAATAAATCCAGATGATTTGATGCTTTGGAATTTAGTTTTGAATTCAGATAGTTGCATGGGCATTGCCTCGATGATTCAACAAATACAATATAATATAAAAAAAGCATCCTGTCAAGGATGCTGTGCAGGTTATGCAGGTGTCACATCCCACTCATCGGTGGGGACAACTGTTTTAATTACATGTTCAACATTTTCAATCCCATATACAATAACGGATTGTGTAGATGTAAATCCGTTTACTTTTTTCTGTCGCTTCCATGATACACGCCAGCGATCTTTACTCATTTAATTTCAGCGAGAACATCATAGATTGCATCCTGCTCAGTACCAATGACTGAGGAGATCCAATCATCTTCGTTAACTTGGATCATGTCATTTTCATCCCAAGTTACATCAAATTGTTCATCGTACATACTTGCCGAAACCTCCATTTTGTTCTTCATTGTAGCGTCGTTTGAGATCGATGAATTTAGCACGTTTTTGTTTGAGAGTTTTGAGTTCATCATCACTATAGAGATGAGGATTTGCCAGTGCTTTGTTAATGTCCCTGACAATTTTATACTGTTTTGATGTCTTTGCGCTCATTTTTTTAGAGGTGAATTGAAATATCTACGAAAAGAAGTAACGACAATTAGTGCAGTTGAANCAACACCGATGAATCCTAGAATAGTAATCCAATCGCCAGTGAAATCGTAAGTTGGTTGCATGTCGTAAATGTGTTGACCCTATTACTATTGCACAGATCTGACGGTGTGTCAATACTATTNTGCCACTTCAATAGTTGGCACAGGTATTAGATTAAAGTTCATACTAAATGTGACACGAGTTTTTGTTCCTCTATGTGGAGTCACCAAGTGTAGATAATGGGGTGGGAAGATAATAACATCACCAGATTTTACTGATGGTGCTATTCTTTGCAGTAATTCTAATGGTCCTTGACTCCACTCACCACGACCAATAGGGTTCTGTGCCAATAACAACGGCACATCATCATTAAAGAATTCAAATCTACAATCATCGTCATCATTTAACGTATGAAAGTATACCATACTCAACACAGTTGTAGGAGTACAGTGATCATGAAGTTCTTGAAAGTCACCGGGATTATACTTATTGATCCATGCGTTTTCAGTTTGTACCTTTACAGGAAACTTTGACTGATATTCACTAAAGAACTCCTCCCAAACTGGTTGNAATANGTCAAACCATTCCTTCCATATATCCTGTCCGGATACACTTCCCCATGTAGTTTTTACATTACAGTTCCACTCAGCAGGTGTTGAGAAGTTATCATCTTGATTGATATACTCCTCAAACATCTGTTCTGTTTTTAATCTAAGTTCATCACTAAATGATGTCTGAAAACACCATTTAGGATTCCAATATTGCATCATCGATATAAATCAGATAACTTCAATTTACCAACAATTTCTTCAACTTCTTTCATTTTAGCAAGATAAGAAGATTCGGGGATCATTTTATCCCTGTAATATCTTTTCTGTAGGTCAGAAACATACAGGAAGAGAGCGTCTTTGAGAATTAGTTTCTCGTTGACATCTAGGATTGCTGAGTGGAGCATTTACATTAAGGTCGGCGGAGGGTGTTACAATAATCAAGAACATACTGCCTAATGTACATCAGTTCGTGATAACACTTCTGATTGTGAGCACATTGACGTAGTTTGTGATCTGGTTTAAGTACAGACTCAACAAATAAGTCGAGTCCCCTATTGAATTTTTCTTCTTGAGATTCGTTGTCTAACATTATTCTTGAACTGTATAATCCATGTCGTAGTCTACAGTAGATTCATCGTCAAATTCTATTTCTTTAGATTCTCTTTCGTTTTCAGATTGAGGATCGTAATGTTCTAGAAGACGATCAATAAAATCCATGTCTTTCTTCTCANTCATNACCAATCTCCATCAAATTCTGNTGACTCATTGTATTTACTTTTTTTGTTTGATTTGTCTTTGAATTGATAGGAGTCGTCATATTCGCTAAGGTTTCTATTGCTGCCCCGTTGACGCTTATCCCTGAGTGATTTGCCGGGCGAATAGTATCCTCGCTCTGCACCACCGCGTCTGAAAGTCTTGCCCATTGTGATGTATTCTGAATGAAAATAAACTACTGTAATATGTATTAAGATTTAGTTGTCAACATCCCTGTAAAGGGAAGTGATCTCATCGTTTTGTGGCAATGGATACACTTGAGTGTGCAATTCTTCAAACACATAACCAACACCTTTCAAAAAGTCTTGAGTTTTATCAATGACTTCATTCAAAAGCATTGCTTCAAATTCTTTAGTTGTGACAGTNGAATCCTCATCCTTACAGATGAGAGTGAATTGGGGCATGATTCTCCGTTGAATACTTGCGTATTATAGCAGATATTTCCTAGTTGTGTGAGTCGGATGGACAGGGTTCTGAGTGGCACAGATGAGGTCGTTTGTCTAATGTATATTCAACATAAGGTCCATTTGTATCAACATACATCAACATTGCTTGCACATGTCTAGGACCATCAAGAACTTCTCTCCAGTGGGGGTACTCAATACCTTTGTAGATGCAGATATCACCTACATCCAAATCTATTGTAGTTACTTCACCGTCTTTGTCAAATGATATGGGCCATTCTTTATGTTTTTCTAAGCAACATGTGACTGCCCACTCACTACTAGGACGGTCTGTATGGCGAGGAAGTTCACTTCCATGAAAATATATCCTGCCATATGAATAAGCAGGATTGAGAGTCTTCTGGGTTGCTTTCTCAATCTTTGGCAGCATATGTATCAACAAAGATTCCAGAAATATAGGTGAATAGTATCCAAAAGCATGAGGATGTTGAGGATCACCAGGATAGTTTAGAGCATGATTCAATAGGTCCATGTTGATAACATTTACCTTACACAATTCTAAGGGTATTGCACCTTTAATTACTTTAATCATGGTATGAGATTCATATTAATCACACAACGAAAATCATCCGTTGTATCTGAACTGGCGTGATAATGTGCGCCATCAAATATAACCAACCTTCCCATTTTTGGCGTAACTCTATGTTTAATTGTCCATTCATTTCTTTCATATATCTTATCTTCTTCTTCCTGACACTGCTTCTCAGTAAACATAAAGTTAGGATCTGCATTTCCACTATCCCAATGAGTGTTTGGCATTGAATATTGATCATTTAGGAATTCATTTCTTTGTTCAAAAATAAATGTATCACCACAACAATCATTTACATAATAAATTGCCACATAATGCTTATAACTGTTATCAATATGAGGTAGATGATGCAACATTCTACTTTCACCTTGACCAACACTAAAATTAACTCCCATTCTATCCAACATAGAAAATTTAACACCAGTCTTTTCGGGGATACTAAATGTTATCGGATATAGTGTAGGAAAGAATTTAGATTGTGTTATCTTATTTCTAAATGCCACATGAACAAATGCATGAACGTTAGAATTTTTTGCTGCATTGTAATGTAGAGGTCTAGGATCTACAACATTTCTATGAAAATAGAAATCCATATCCTGATTTGCCACTAAATCATAAATGTGTTTTTGATATCCGTATGGAATAAGATCATCAATAACTTTAATCATAATGCGTACCCAAAAAATACCATAGTAAGTCTAGAGGTTTGTTTATCAATACCAAAGAAATTGTCAGCAGAATGCCAACATCTTGGATTGAATATATTACATCTATTATACCTATTCTGAACTTTAATACTTTCTGTCCACATATTTCTATGATCTAATCTATCCTTTTCATAAGCATTTCTATACTCAGGATCATCCATCTCTTCTCTAAACTTTTGCTGATAACTAGCATCACTATCATCCATTCTAGGATCATAAAATGTAGTGCCTGAATCTACTATAGGAGGGTCAGGTGATAGGTATATCATACCTGCCATATTGTGACGTTTATCATCATCATGAACCCAACCAGATCCATAACTTTCATCAATTAATTGAAATCCAATTTGTATCTCTTTGAAGTCATTAAACTCTCTTGGCATATGTTTCATGAGTTTACCACAAACAATATGAAACAACTCATTATCGAGTTCATGTAAAAACTTTGTGCGTAATCCGGGCCAAGTTCCTCTATCTCCCTTGAAATACTCTTGTCTGAGTGCAAAGTCTCGTACTAATCCCGGTGTCTCAAAAAAGTTATCTATAGTGATATGTGGAATCATTGTGTAAAATTGTAAGTGATAACAAATCTCGATGGCATTGCCATAGGACATGTGCTTGCATGTTTATATTTACCATCAAATAAAACAAATCTATTTGATTGTGCTTCTACTTTTTGCAATCCATCCTCTGTCCATACACATGTTGGACCATCAGCATCATTAATGTAATACAATCCTACCATATGAGGATATTCAAAGTCAACATGTGTATTATTCTGAGGGTTCAGAATATTAGATAATAAGCAACCCAATCTAACACGAATCAAATTAACTTCACCAACTGCCTCAAGTAATGGTGGAATGAATGTATTAAAATGAGGGGATTTGTGCCCATTATTATACAATAAATGACTGAAACTAGGAGATCCTGTTCTTTGTTCTTCAAATGTAGCATCATGAATGTAATGCCAATCGAAACTAACATCAGTCACAACATTATATAAATGCCGTACATATGATGTCGGCATTACATTCTCTTTAATCTCAAGTTTCGCCATATTCAAACCATCCTGTAGCGATGTACTTTTCATGATCATGACTGATCCTACCTTTATGTAGATATGTCCAATCAGCAGGCCAAATAACTGTTCTACCTTTCACTGCATCGACATATCTCTGCTGATGAAACCATTCAGTTCCACCATTTGGTACATCATTTAAGTATGTCATGTAGACTAGATGTCTTCTTGTATGATCAATAAAAGCACTCGTTCTTTCTGAATGCCATATCTTAAATCCTCCACCTTTAGGGTATCCTTGTAATGCCATAGGTTCACGCATTGAAAATGGTGACATACCAGAAAATGGAAATTTCTCAACATACTTTTTAACAATCACATCCAATTCATTGAAGTATTGTTGTACTGCTGGTTGATTGAATGATACTGGCACACAAACATCTATCGATTCTTTAACATCTTCTTTCTGCACGCCATAAGAATTCATGCCACATTTACCTTCAAATTTGAATAAATTTACAGGATTATGATACAACTCCAACAGTCCATCACATGCCTCATGAGATACATCATCGATGAACATAAAGTCATCACATGCTTTAGCAAAAGCACCTTGAAAAATTGCGTGTTCGTCAACAGTATTCATGTTATTCGATAATAATTACGATCAGGAGATTGGGGGTCTACACCTTGTCTGGGCCAGCAAGGTATGCTAAGAGATAATCTCTTACCTTGAGGATATGCACAATGATATGCTCTATTAGGTATATAGATTGCATCGCCCGGTGTTAATGTGACATGCAAATCAACTTCTAATTTTGATTCATCGACTGGTGAACCATATTCACCTGTTAGTAACAATCCAGAACGACGATTCTTGAATACTTTCCATTCAGTCTCACCTTCTACTTGAATAATAAAGTTGCATGGATAATCTTCATGCACATTAAATGATTTAGATCCATCTTTACCACCAAAGGCATGTAAAGCACAATCAACTTGGAAACATTCCTCAAAGATTCTTAATAGTTCTTGATTGTTCTTTTTGTAATAATCATATCCTGTTACTACAAACGTATGTCCATGATTAATATGTTGTGCTAGTTGTTTACTACATTGCACATACTTATGCTTTACCCAAGCAGTCAAACGTCTATCAATTTCCACCTTTTGATTATCATGATTAATAATCTCAACTTCAAATAAAGATGTAGTATTAATACAAAATTCTACATCTTCCCATGTCAAATGATCACTGGGATTGTCTAACAATTTAGGAAAATGATGAGCACGATCATTAAACTTTAAATCAATCTCATTTAATAATCTTTGACCAATATTATTCATTGTAACCTCTAACTAATCCAATGTTAAATGCAATAGAAACCCTATCACCTTCATGATTTCCAGTCTCAACAGCATGAGGAAGATTAGAGGGAAACACTAACAATCTACCAGTATAGGGTTTATAAGGAACATTACCACCAGATAATCCTGTATACTTTTTAACCTTCGCAACACTCTCAGCAATATAGTTTCTGTTAAAATCTTGAAAGAATAAAACATTACCAGATCCTTCAGGTGCAGAGACATAATATATGCCAGATAAAAAAGAACCATGATGCACATGAACCTGATTCACATCACGCTCAGTATTAATATTTGCCCAAGAATTCCCCCACTTAAATGCTAATCCATCAGGTTCATATCCATAATCAGTAATACATCTATTCAGACAAGGAAATACAGCATCTCTTAATTCGGAAACATCTTGACCATCAAACTCTTTAGATTGCCATCCCCCACGATTACTAATTGTTCTACCTTCAGGATCATCATCCCTCAATCCGTAGATATATTTCAACAATACATCATTATCAATATCCAATTCAGTAGACCAGATTGGGGTGGGAAAATATAAATCTAATTTCATATCACTACAGGAATAAAACTAAAGTTATTAGTGAATGAATTCTTCAATGCTAAATCAAATCCAATAGTAATTCTTTCATCCTTATAACTCTCAGTTACCTCTACATGATGATTTACCCTACCAGTACCGATATAAATCTGTAATGGTTTATTTTCAATACGCCACAACTCTTTCTCGCCTTCGGTAAACACAGTGTCACTCTTATGATTTGATATGGTTATATATCCATGAACATCAAAATCATGGTTATGTGATTTCAACACCTCATCTTCCTTATGAAAGTTCATCCATGATTGCATCCATACATTGTCATCTGGATATGAAACTTCACTGAGAAATTCACCAATAAATCCTGTCAGTTGTCTATACATTTTATGAATTTCTTTATTGCATGATGCAAGAGTAAAGAAATTGTACTTGTAGTAAAACTTTGTAGTTCCTTCATGACCAAATAAATATTCAAATTTTCCAACAGAATATTTAGAATATGCATAAACCTCATTGAGGTCAATATCATGCAGGTTGTAGATTCGATAAGAGTTCATTGTAAAGGGTTTGGGTGTTTTTAGTTACAGCGAATGTATGTGACCATCTAAAGTCAACATTATCACTGATGTAAGCAGTATGAGGAATGTTTGGACGATACAATGTCATTGTACGTTCTTTACTCGGCATTGTATCTAGTCTAGTAAATCCCCAATGTTTTTCTAACTCTGGTGTAATGTTAGTCCATGTTGTAGCTTTCTTTTGATTATGAGTTAATCTCTTACACTCATCATATAAAGGATGATGTTGATTTATCTGATAATCATAGTACATTTTATTATCTTGTAATGGTTCAATAGTACCATCATAATGATAAATGTGTGTGCCGCTATCCTTAATATCGTGATCAGTAAACCAAAGGTTTCCAATCATTCCCCATGCAGCATCACAGTGAGGTAATGTAAAGAACTCCCATTGTCCTACTTTACCTTTATGATATACATTTCCCCATTCAGCAAGATCAAGTGCGCCACGCAGATTAAACTTTTCTTTAATCAAATAGCATATTGGTTCTGCTATCCAATCAGCAACATGAATGATTTCAAATGGATTTCCGTTTCTTGGTTTTGTTCCATCATTATGAGAACAAATAGGATATGTAGAAACAAGATCTCGATAAATTTCAAATCCATCACCTTTGAAAGGATCGTCGGCAATATAATATTCATTGCCATGATCTAATGACACTTTTTGAATCTCCCATTCATCAGGAGTTTTGAATTGAATCACATCAAAGAATTCTTCTCTTGATGGATAGCATCTCTTAAAGTCGAAATTTGCCTTTAACATCATCCATTTTCATCCTAGCATTTATGTTATAGGTCATGCAAATTCTTTCACCACCTACAGTGTTTTCTTGTGTCCTATGATTCAACCAACCCGGAAAAATTGTGGGAATGGATGGATATGCAGAGGACCGCGGGTATGGACTCACTTGCGATACCTCACAATCCTAATGGTTCTAATGGTTGGATGTTCCAGACCGAAAAATTTGAGGGAGGCCCCATTGACGAGAATTATGCGAGTCAAAGGAT
>NZVD01000054.1 GCA_002701385.1 Rhodopirellula sp.
AAGTGCTTAAAGGACCTATAGACTAAATCCTCTCCTCCTATCAACATTCATACCTATGTGTTTGTGATCAGCCGAAGCGGAATTGATAGGTTGATGATTGGTTTAGGAAGATAAAGCTATGAGCTACGCTTAACCCCCCATCGCCCACTAGAGGCTTTTCCTGTGACTGACTGTGAAAGTCGATGATGGGGAATGCCTTCTTTTATAGAGGCTCCTATTTTTGCGTAGGAGGTTTATGGAAACTTTACTTTTCCAATTTTTCGAACGGCCTGATTGCTGGATCTCCAAAAATCACGTACAGCATACTGTTTTGTCTGATACCGCGTTGTGTCACTGGCGTGGGGACCACAAATTCACCAGCTCGAAACCCTCGCATATCGATTATCGCATTAAGAAGCTCTTGGTAGGCGACCCCAACACTCTTTCCCTGCATCCAGTTTTCCAGCACAGGGAAAAGATGTGGGAAGCCGGAACTAAGTCGCATATGTCCAAAGAAGACGACTGCTTCCTTGTCCAAATACTCCAGTGCAAAGGCAGGACGAGCATCCACTTTATATCCCCCAGGCGCAGAAGATAGTCTAGGAAGATCGGATTTGACGGGGACTGCGGAGAAACATGACCCTGTTAAGACGATTCTATTTGCTGAGTTACTTGGAATCCCGTTAATGTCAATGGAACAGGACATTCCTGGGATACCATGACCGTGCATAACAACAAGTTGAGCAGCTTTAAGAGCCCGCTCAGGTTTTGCCGAGAATGATTCTAGATAGTCTCCTTTACTTGTAAGATGGACGTTCCACAAGTCCTTCCCTTCCAACTTCGCAGCATTCTTAGCTGCTGGAGTATAGACGGCTATCGCGGGAGTATTTAAGCCGTATTCGGCAAACATTTCTCTTAAGATACCGGCTTTCTGCAGAGATCTTGTTTCCATGACCGAAGGAACCTGGCTAATAGCCATGGGACGCAGGGCTTTTTGAGGGATTGTTTGGTAATTTATGCAGCGGTCAATGAGTCGTTGAAAATTTTCAGCATTGGAGGCTAAGAGAATACCGGGATATACATCGATGAACGGATCTTTGTCCAACGAGCTGAAAACCTCCCATAAACCCAATAAAACATTCTCTCGATAGGAATCCATTTTTGGTGCGACTGCCACATACATTGGATTCAATTCCAAGAGTCGTTTTTGGAGCGAAATTCGTCCTCCAATTTCTGTAACTGATCCCAAGTCATCTAATCGTAAAATCTCTCCATTACGATATTCTGATAGTTTATCGATAGCAGAAAGGAATTCTGGCGAGTCATGGTCCGTCAGAATCACATAATTTTTACCGCTGACCGGGTGGGTTTTCATATTCAGTATGAAAGCGGAATTCCGAAGAATACTCGGGTCAGGTCTCGGCGATGTTCTATCGATTCGTGGCAAATCTCTAAGCGCTGGCAGATCGAGGAATTGAGCCTCCAGCTTTTGGGAATGGAATGAGAGCGTAACCACCAGAACAAAAGAAAGTGAACGAATCATAGCTGTTACCAACAGGACAGATGTTTTATATGTTTGGCTTAACAAGTGTTATTCTATCCTGTCCAAAGGAATAACACTTCTAACCATATCTGCAAGAACTGAAATTCTTTATCGACCGCCTGCGCCATTTGAGAAGTGCCCTGCTCTAACACTAATTCCACATAGTAAATGCCAACCCCATCGAACGCAGCCAGGTGACAAGAAGTCAGGACGCGAATTAGTTTCCTAAACAAATCATATTTCCTGTCCGGTGTTGATTGTGTTTGCGTTAATACGCATGAAGGGGTAAACCAGACAAAGGGATAAAGAGATGAGACATCACAAAAACGTAGCATTACTGATTGCTATTATGACCATGCTTCAACCATTGATTTCTATTGGTGCCGAATTCGCCGATGGAGATGGCCCGGATAGACACGAAGTAACGCTTCGTCAAGCAATGGGTAAACATGTCTTAAGGATTGATACGAGCGGTATCGAAAATAGCGACGTTGTACGATTTGCGACGGATCTGGCACGGCTATCTCTAGGACAGCAAAAAGCACTTAAAGCCGAACTGGTCCTGGCAAGCCATATCAAAGACCCGAAAACTCGGATGGAGAAGATTATTGTTGCACTACGAGAATTTGGAGGTACCGTTCTTCCAGGGCCTGATGTCTATCGCAATTCAGAACCAAGCGGAGTGAATGGCCCGGATAAAACGAGGGAGGGGCCTGATCGTAAGAAGCCAAGTTCCAAGGTGTCGTGCTCACTTCTTTGGGACTTCATTGACCTAACGCTAGAGTGGTAAGGAGTCTTTTTCAGTACGCCCCGTGTCAATCGTGATGCAGGGGCGTACTGTTTTTAATTAGCTAGGTTGAGATTCTCATGTCGGTCACGATTTTCGAGAGCTAGACTCTAACAATGTCACCGACTTGTAGGCCAATGCCAGGATCTGCTGTACATACGGTGGTAGCTGAAAGAACCTGAGTAACCGTAAGCTTCCCCAATTCTTCAATAATTACATCGAGGACGAATCCCGATTTGGGATGGTAGACATACTTCTTGACGGCCAGAGCGATTAATTGTTGTTCTACTTTAAGACCGCTTTTACTTCCTATCCCCAAATAAATTAGGGCCTTCTCGCCCGGCTATAACATCGATCATTCGCGCAACGTTGATAGCTTCCTTCTACTGAAGTCAACGACTGAACCCAAATAGAGGGCTTAGTAAACTCGACTCTACCTTTTCGGCTGCAATGTTTTGGTCATCTTGGTCGCGTTGTATTGAAGCGCACCAATATCCCAGTTGCCAGTCTTAGGCAATGGTCGACCGTCGAAGTCCGATTTATAGAACTCACTGAGGTTGATCGCTTTGCCGCGTAATGGGCTATCGGCTTTTAGGTGGTAGTCTTGTTTCTCAAGATCGACAAGGCCCGGATCGCCGCTGCCTGCCTGGTTGCTGTCACCCGGATATTTAATTCCGGGCTGTTTATACTTCGAGTACCAGTTGGCTGTTTTCAGGGCACCGCCAGCTCGGTTGCCGGTATAAGGAGAGGACGAATAGATAAACAGATTGTTCCGGAAATGGGCTCCCGAAGGTTTACCGATAGGGCTTCCCCCGCGGACATCAATGCGGGCGCCGGCATTTTGGGACCTGCCGAACGCATTGTATCGGGCTATCGTATTGTTATCGAAATAGATGCCAGTGCATGGCGCCAACAGGAACAGCCATGACTGCCCATCGTAGCACACGTTAAAGGAAACTCTCCAGTTGTGGATTTCCTGTCGAAAAGGCGGCCAATCGTAGTCCCAGCTGGATTCAATGAACCCCGCATTTCCTTCGGAGTAGTTATGGTGAATATAGATGTTCTTCTTGTGATATCTGCCACAATCGATTTCGATAGCGCCGCCATCCGAGCCCCATGGGCTATCTTTGGTCCCGAAGTTCTTAATAGTGTTGTATGACACTTCCTGGTTGCCGATGTTTAAGTGTATCCCCATCGGCCCCCAGCTACTTCTTGACGTTCGCCACAGTGCATAACTCGGGCCATCCAGATAATTCTTGGTTATCAAGGTATGCTCGCCAGCTGACATGATACCCTGCCCAGTCTTGATGAATTCATTGTTTCGGATAATGCAATGATCCGCACCGCGTTCGATGCGGAGCGCGGCCAGTCTCGTCATGATGATCGTCCCCGATACGTGCTCCCCCGGAGTATCGTGAAAATGCAGGTTTTCTACAATGATGTAGTCGCCACCTAGGATAATCGCGTTGCCGCTGGCATCGCGGGTACTGGGATTGGTAAACTTGGGCAGCTCGCCCGTTCCATAGGAAGTTAGCCGTATTGGCTTGGCAGCTGTGCCGGATGCACTGATCCGAATATTGCCGGAGAAAGAAGATCCCTTCTTGAAGTGGACGACATCTCCCGCCGCCAGTGAGGCTGACTCCACTTTCATATGCGATTTCCACGGTTTGCGTATCGAGAGACCGTCATTGGTATCTAATCCGTCGATCGAATCGATGTAATAATCAGCACCGCTGCAATGTGTGATCAGGACGAAAAGAAACAAGGGAATGAGGGGGGCGAATCGGTGCATGTTAATTCCATTAACGCTGTGTGGCCAAAACAGATTACCAAACACATCCTACCGCATGCAGGTTAGAGAGGGCAAAAGATGGAGCAGCTTTGGCTGCTGGTGCTACTGGTTCTTGTATTTGTCGATGAGGGGCTGGAGGGATTCTGGAATAGTGAGGTCTTCAACCTTACTCAGGTTTTTGGCTTGTTCGACGGTAATCGCTGTTAGGCCCAGCAGAGACAGAGTAGGTACTTTGCTCAGAGCCTCGGCTTGTTTGTCTTTGATGTTGGTGAGGTGATCTAAGGCTAGATTTCTGACCTTACTCAAAGTACTGGCTTGCCTATCTGTAATCGAATTTATGCCCAACCAGAGGTTCCGTTTCACCTGACTTAGAGCTTCGGCTTGTTCATCGGTAATACTTTTTATTGATAAAAGAGAAAGAGTTTCGAGTTGCCCAAGATGTAGTGCTTGTGGAGTTGTCAATGTGCTTAGGGCATTTAGGTAAAGTGCTCCTCGCTTTTTACCAAGTATTAGCGCCTGCTCGTCGGTTAATTGCCTTAGACTGCTTAACTTCAGGATCTTGACTCGATTTAGAATTTTAGCCTGAGTGTCAGTAAGCGTTGTTAGGCCTATCGCGAGAGATATCCGAACCTGGCTTAAGCCTTTTGCTTGTTGATCAGTAAGAACACTCACCCCGTCCAATTGTAAATAATTTACAGTACCCAGTATCTGAGCCTGATTATCGGTAATGGAGTTTATATGGCTCAGGACTACGAGTCCTCCGGGTTTCGCACTTAATTCTTTTGCCTGCTCGTCAGTGATTATTACGCCTGGTTCAACCTGCTTAATGATTTCTTCAGGCGTTTGTTCAGGCTCACTATCTCTACACCCGAGAAGGACTAGCACGATTAAAATCAGCAATCGATTCATAATGTTTTCACACTTACGGAATATCATATAGCCCATCATACCTGAGCGGAGGCGTAAATTTGTCTCTTGCTAGGAGCGATGCAAAACGAAAATGAAAGAGACGTCAATTCTTTGCTTATTTATATTCTCAGTAGATCCTCTCGCGGACAGAGTCTATGAATCTTCAGGAAGAGATCCTTCGGAAGTTGGAGTGATACTTTCCATCACTTCCTCCCAGTCAATAATAACCTGTATAGCCAGTTGTTCTTCATCACTCATCTCGTCTCAACGCTGGATCAGCAAGGCAACTACCGGACTAAGTTGCATACTCGCACGCCATCCGAGAAATGCCCTGCTCTAACGTTGCTTCTGTATATAAAGCCTTATGAGCACCACCGCGCGCCTCCCTCATCGCCCACTGGCCTAGTCATCGTTGAGCAGATCCCATGAAACCGTAGGTTAAGCGATAATCCCATTTATTTCCTCAGATTGGGATGAAGATGCCTGCAAGCGAGATGCCAATCCAGACTAGCCAAACGCCTAAATGATACACGAAAACCGTTAACGAAAAACCGTTACGTCTCATACGCCTCACGTTGCGAACCAGCAAGAAAATCCCAACAGGTAGGCCGGCGAATAGTAATGCGTGCAGGAACTTACTATATAGGCTTGGAGGAAGCAGATAGATTCCTATTCGGAAAAGAACGAATGGTGTTAAGGCGACTGCTAACGGAATCCAGGCATCCAGAGATCTGGGGATGCGTATAAGGGTCGCGAGTCCACACACAACGGTAAGGTAGATGCCTACAAAAAACACCGCCGTTATTGGGAAGTTTGGTTCCGCCATTGCAACTGGTACGGCACCGATGACAACAGCCGTCCAGAATAAAAGCGCCTTAATAGTGAAACGCCGACTCTTTGTGGGACTATTCGTCAGAGCGGTCATGCTTTTGCATGCATCGGGCCCTTTATTTTCAAACAACACCGTTAATCATCGAACCTAAACACAACCAAATTGTCGGCAGAATTAACGCTGCGATTTGGAACACCGTCAGTTCGGGCGTATTGTTCCCTTACTTTCATAGTCGGGCATGAACTAGTACCAACCAGGCTTGGTCTGGACGGAAAAAGGCCTGTGTTCTGAACCGGTCTCCAGCGATTAAACCGTTACGCTTTGTACAAACAAATGCAATAGCCCCCACAAAGCTAAGGCAGATAGAACGGCGACAGGAATACCTACACCAAGGCCTTTAATAAAACTTCCACCTCTGCCAGCATTTACCATCGCCGTGCACAGCGAGATCAACGTTATATACAGGCAAAGAAAAGATAGCATGGGGAACCAATACTTTATTGGTCGTCTACGGCATCGACTGTTACATCGGTTGAATTCGTTGCTTCGGAGTTAAGCTCGCTGGTGTCCTCAGCACATCCGGAAGCAAATAAGATGGAACTAAACAAAAATAAAATGATGAACTTTTTCATGGGTAGGGCTCCGATTATGGTTTTTCAGATTCGATTAAAGCATCACTTAGGATGCCTCACTATCGAACATTATCGGGAATTGCAAACATTGTGGTTAGTGTTGGAATTGCTACAAAACAGATGTGTTGTGGTTAAAACTATTACAGTACGTTTGTTACAGGCTTACTCTGGGATCGGTAATCGATTTGAACGCTACCATTCGACATGCTACAAATGGAATTCTCGCTGGCAGATCGAAGCGATTATATGCAAGAAAATATTTGTTGGGGATATTGTCGTCTCCCGAAGTGTTTGGAAACATAAGCTAATGCGGCAATTTAGGAACTGAGTCATGTCAGGATGCCGACGAACACGATTTCACTTTTAAGGTCAACTCTCCAGTCATGAAAGTTCTCATAGTCTCATCTCTTCTCAGCTTTGCTTTATTAGTAACTCAACAAAGCTGGGGTGCACCTCCTCTGGTTACTCTGGCGACAAACTCCTTGATAGGCGAGCAATCATCGGAGGTAACGTTTTATGCTATGGGGGACGTTCCGTATGCTCCAAACGAAGATCGGCTATTGCCAAAACAAATCGAGAATTTGCCGACGGATGGTCGCTTTCTAATTCACCTTGGGGATATAAAAAACGGTGCTTCGCCCTGTGATGAAGAGGTCTACATTAAAGTAAGTTCGATGTTGCGGAAGTCGAAGACACCGACATTCATTATTCCTGGTGACAATGAGTGGAACGATTGCATGATGCCTAGTGTTGCTTGGAAATACTGGTTGAAGCACTTTCACAACTTCGACAAGAACTGGGAATATGATTTTCAGGTAAAACGACAAGAAGTTCGCAACGAGAACTTCTCTTTTCGTCTTCATGGCGTCCTTTTTGTTGGGATCAATCTAGTCGGTGGACGAGTGCATGATGAAGCGGAGTGGAAATTGCGACATGCGCAAAACGTCAGCTGGCTCAAGTCGGTCATTAATGCCAATCATGGTTCGTATCAGGCCCTGGTGCTTTTTGGTCACGCGCATCCGTTTGTAAATCATAATGATTTCTTTACCCCCTTCGTTGCTCTCGTGGAAAAAGCGAAGGTGCCGGTGTTGTACCTTCATGGGGATGGCCATAAATGGATTAAGGATAAACCGTTTGGGACAGAAATTATTACACGCGTACAGGTTGATCAAGGAGGCGTGGCGCCCCCATTAAGGATTACTGTAAAGCCTGCTCTCAAAGATCCATTTGTTTTTGATCGCCGTCTCCAGCCTGCACAAAAGTAGGTTCTGTCATGGTGAAGCATCAAGGCGTCGTCGAAGGGATCTGTTATCGCAAGGCATTTACTTGAGTACACACTTGCGTTGGCTCAAGCCGATTTGTTACTAAAGGACTAGTCGATTAACTTGGGGGCCGGCCGGGGTGACGGCGGGTTCGGATTAGGTTTAGCAGGCGGTGGTTTCGGGCCAAATAGTAAACTCCCGCCTAGATGGGTTGTATAGACCCACTCGTCATCTTGCGGTTCCCATCCGGCAAGAATGGCACGTTTATCAGCCGCCTTTCTTGCTGCCATGTATATCTCGTAACTATCAGGGTAGACAAAGAAACGCATATAAAAACTATTGCGATCAAAACTATCAAGAAACTCACTAAACCGTGATTTTGTTCCAAGCACCTCCTTAAGAGCAATTCCCCTGGTGGCTCGCGGAGTGAAGGAAATGCGAGGATAGATTCCCGAACGGGTCAGGTTAGACACAAAATATTCCCCCGTCGGTGGCTTTCGATTCACCAACGGTAGTAATACTTCATGATTTACTCCGAGCTCAGGCCCACGGAAGAGCTGACGTTGCTGAACGATGGATTCAATTGCCTTACGTGTCACTGTCCGATCCTGCTCATTAAAGAACAAAGGGTATATTTTGTTTGTCTTGCATAAGAGAGTAAACTGTTTCGCACCTTCGGGAACCGACCGCGGATTCGGTAATGTCAAACTTTCAGTTCCAGCAATAGGCGCACCTTTATAGTCACTTAATAAGGCTTTTAGCCGAGCCTCTTCTTCCAGATTTTTGGAGATCTCTTTTGAGAGCTGTTCTTTCTCCCTTTTTTGGGATTCCATCGTGGCTACAATTGTTGCCGCTGCCTTCCGTTGCTCCGTCAGTTTCACCGAAAGAAGCTGAGCCTCTGTTTTTGCGGCTTGCAGTTTTGAAGTAGTACTCTCAAGCTGCTGTCGCAAATTTGCAAGTTCGACCTGCCGGGTTGATTCCGAGTTGATATCCTTAAAACGTTCCTCCAACTGCTGTTGCAGAGCTAGATTGGAGATGTATTGTTCTTCGAGCATCTGCACAGACTCTTGAGAACCTTTCTCTGATTGAGCGATCCGATCCACGGCATCTTTCACGCCTAACTGCGTCGCAATCAAAACCATGACTAATATTCCAACAACATTGGTCATCGTATCCAATAAGGAATCGAGGCCGTCTCCATCGTCTTCTTCGGGAGTGCTGTATGATTTCATTCTTTTTCTNTATGGNCTTTGCNGTCTGTGTTNGAAGACAAGCTATCTCTTATNAAAATTTGTAAAATCAAGACGCCCGTCGCCTACTATCGGGAGCTTCCCATATTTCACGCTGTTTTGGTCACACATGCGTTTTGCCACTCGATAACTTTGTAAACCATCATGTCTTAANAGAAAGGTGATCGCGTGCCCTGGTTTATTAACCACAGTTTGTAATAATTCCTTGTAGGGTGAATCGCTCAGGATCTCTGCTTGCCGAATTCGGGTCGCCTCTTTATCTCCATGGAGCACGATAGCACCCTCAGTACACTCCACGAAGTGAGGAATTACATTCAGCCCTGTTCCCCCAGGTAAGACTTTAACGCTGCCTTCCGTTTCGGCTTTTCTTATTCCGACCTCTTTTTTCAAGGTATCCACACGCTTCTGTAGTTCACTATGTTCCAGTCTTAAGTCGGCCAACGTTTCGATAGAGCCCGGAGGGATCTCAGGAGCTACGATCTCAACCTCTTTCNGCGTGTCCAATTCCTCTTGCGTCTCCTTTAATTCTTTTAGCAACGCTTCCAATTCTAATTTCGTTTTCACAATTTCATTTTCACGATTTTCAGCATTCTCTAACAATGCCAAGTCCTCATCAGATAAGGACAGCCGAATTGTACGGATTTTCTCCTCCTGTTCCTCGATGTCCGTTCGCAGTTTCTCGGAACGGATAGCATTAGCAACGATTTGCTTACTGTCCCCCTGATTCATCTGATCTAATGTAATCGCAGCAATCATTAAGGTTAAAACGCCAATGATTGCGGCGATGATGCTTAGGAACGGGAACAGCGACACATCATTATCGGAATCGTCATCGACCAGCTTTCTCATGCTTACCTCCTTTTACGTCTTGAGCCAGATCGAGAAAACCAACCTTTACGACGTTTGGGTTGGTGAGCAACTACTTCCTGTCTGTGTTGCTCCAATTGTGCTTTGAGGACGTTCGTCGTTTCGCTAGCCTGCTTAGTAAGGCCAGCCATTGTGGCAGTAAGTGTACTTAGATTGTTTTGCATTTCGGTACTGATCTGGGCTGCAGCTCGAATTTGCCCGGCAATCGCGATTGCATTTTCAGCACTTTGCTTTTGGAACTCCTTTAGCTCTTTTGTGCCTAGACTTTCCATTAATGCTTCCTTCAAAAGACTAGGCGTGTTTCCCAACGCGAGCCCTTGCGTCCCTCTTTCAGCTCCGCCTTCTTTACCATCATTCAAGCGTCTTAGCAGGTTTTCGTTGCAGTATTCGTCGACGAGCGTGACCAGTGAACCTTCATTGCGTTGCAGAGCCGACGTGGGGATTTTCACCAGCATACTCATAATTAATGCGAGAAGTGTCGTATCAAAAGCTGTCCCCAGCCCACCGAATACGCTTTTCATTGAAGAGGTCACGGCTGATACATCGGAGGCATTTTCTAACGTTGCAGACAGTCCACTTACTGCAGTGCTGACCCCCATGACCGTTCCGATGAACCCCAGAATCGGCATCGCCCAGATGAATACTTTAATAATAGCGTAACTACTATTTACATTCGCGACGTCAATACCCGACTGTGACTCCATCATCGTAACAGTTTCGGCTGCGCTCTTTCGAACTCGAAAATGCTCGATCCCACGGATTACTCGATTGACCAACATCGTCTCGCGGCAGTTCCGCGGTATGCTGTTGATATGTTCTACAAAGGCATTTAATGACTCCAGCGTGATTTCCTCTGATACCGTGGCTGGAAGCACATCCATAATGAATGCATTTTTCTGATTAGCCAACTTCCTTTGCTTGAGAAGTAGAATTGCAAACGACCAGAACATCAACAAAGTAGTCGGGAAATTAATCCCAACACTATCCCAGAACATTGTGCCAAGGCGGTAGCCCATTTGTTGGAGTGGCAAGAGGAGAAGGAAGAGTAGCACTGCCGAGGAGACGCCGATGATGGCACTTNTCAGCAGACTNACATTACTTCCATCAGANGCGAATTTNNCAGAGGAGGAGCGGTTCGGCCGTGATTGGGATTNACGACTNCGCCCGGCTNCGCGTTCATCACCTCCGTTGATTGTCGGGGCATCTTTGATCTGTGGAGTCGGAACTCTCATGACCGTTTTGCAGTAGGGACAACTGCAGTTCTTACCTGCAAGTTCATCCGGAACTTTGAGGGGTTGTTGGCAAGATGAACAAAGCAGGCTAATGGGCATATGCGTTGACCGTTAAAGAGCTAATTGAGAGTTATTTACATTTCATTTTATATCCCGACCTGATCGATTTGAACGGGAAATATAGGCGACTCTAATTAGTAGTGTCGGTAAGAACCGCCTTAGGGTGGTGAATGCTATATACGTCAGTTATTCACCCAGTTCTCTAGCGTTTAACTTAGACGTAAAGGCAATCAGGGAATTNGTAAAAGTGGCGTGATATACAGAAAGCAGGTTGCTATCAACCGCATGTATAGGCTGCGAATCATCTAGGGCGTGATGGCTCTCTCGAGAATACTTTTGCAACGNCTTAGAACCATNTACGGTTCNNAGGCTGACTAACAGGACAAGGTAACCCTGGCTGGCGACCCAACTAGGAAGCGAATTGCCCAAAGGCTGGAGCGTCGTGAACGAATAGAACGAGGATACACGTTGAAGTCTTCATGGTGTTGGCAGATACAGAGAAAGCAGCGATGATGTTTGCGATCGCATCAAAATAAGGGAGCANGTCCTCAATTTGTTCTCAAAAAAGGTTTACCCATTATTCTTTCCGANATAGTGTCTTTCGGTGGTTCTTTTGGTAATCCTGAAACGAGGGACTTCACTGTCAGAATGGTTCGCGTTGCGACTTCGATTCCCTTTTGAGTGCGAACCAAGCCGCTCACAACTACGGGTTTGCCATTTAGTTTTTCTGCGGCTGCCCTCAACGTCTTTTGATTCTGCAGTTCGAGTTCCCAGGTTGTTTTACCGAAGCGGATGGTGGTGCCAGTCGTCTCGCCGCCAATGGCGATAATTCCATTTGTTAATATGCCACGTACTCTCACCTCGACTGCTTTGCCCTCCATCAACCCGACCAGTGGCAATTTCGTCGAGCTCCACTGACCGTCTTTCTTGATCTCTAAGTCACTGACAAGTTTGCCGTTTACAATACATTTCACATCGGAGCGGACAACGAATATCTTCACGTGCTGCCTGAGATCACGCGTGCGACCGGGGCGGTAACTGAAGCGAATCTGTTCAGGAAAGGACTCAAGTACCTCGTATCCAATACGATCCTGTCCCGATCCACGCCAGGCAAAAACAAGAACTTCCTGTTTGCCAAAATCAACCTTGTTTTTCAGATTGGTTGAGTTCTTGGCGTCGAAATGTTTGGCTATTTCATCAACCGACTGTAGCACCAAAGGCTTCTTGGCGCCGTCAAATGTGAACGCAGACACTTTAGGCTGGACATCTCCTATTTCCACGATNGGCTCGCTCGCCCAGCTGGTTTCAAAGAGCAACAGTGATAGCATGGCNTGAAAANCNAGTACTTTTATGGGCATGGAGGATTTCCTAAGAAGAATGTAAATTGGATTACCTTTTTGACGAATTGGATGATCTGAAAGTTCCATGAATTGGTGTTTTCAATCATTTAAATCGGTAAATAAGATCATACCGTCATGTAATTGTTAGGGAAATCATTGAACTGAGGTCAAGACTTTCCAACCACGAATTAAAGCAGTATGGTGCTCGAGAACTNAACGCATTGGTCGAAGGTTACAGACTTAAATACAATGCGACTATCCCCATTGCCGGTTGCTGGTCTGCATAAACAGAGTCTATATCTAACAGAGGAGTATATAGGATGAGAACGATTTACTTATTATTGATTGCTGTGATATGCCTGTGCACAGCGACACTTTGCCTGACCGCTTCTGAGCCGGCCATGCCGATTACGGTTCGAGTTGCTTCTTACAATGTTGAATTTGGCAAAAGCGCGACTCCTGAAGAGATCGGGGAGATTTTCAAGCCATACAAATTGGATATCATCGGCTTTGACGAAGCTCCAGATGGTGATTGGACGAATCGCGTCGGCAAGGTGCTGGGGATGCAATATAGTTTCGTAGGTAAAGTCTCCTCTGCAAATCATAAGAATAAATACAAAACGATTCTCAGCAGGACAAGGTTAGAGGATCCTGAAGAACATGTTCTTACGGGGCGAGGCTGGAACCCCGCCTCGGCCGTTAGAGCTGTGACTAAGATCAAAGGGGTTTCTGTTGCCTTTTACTCACTTCATATTTGNAAGTCGGGCGCAAAAGATGGCCATGCGTATAGCCTGGCGACTAAGGTCTTGCCAAAGGAGTCNATTGAGAGAGTTATCATCGTTGGGGACTACAATAACCACATTGGCGATGCTGCCATGAAGACGATCGAGGCGGCGGGATATAGACCAACGTGGAATGATCTGAAGATCGATCTTTCCAGAGAATTCACATACAACGCTCAAGATACCAAGAACCGTCTCGGTGTAATCGATCACATTTTGTATAACAGGCCATCCGGTGCCCATGCAAAAGAGGGAGGCATCATTGAACTAGAAAAGCCGTTGTCCGATCACAAACCTGTCTGGGCAGAAATCGTATTTCCTCGAAAAACAACGAAGTGAAAGGGTAGTCAATAGAACGAATCTTGCTAATCGGATTGGTTCTTGGAAANGCCCGTTCAAAACAGCGGAAGTAAATGATTAACGATCGCTTTGAGGGGAAGGTTAGTTGCTTTCTCGTTGTGAGCAGTGGCAACAGCCACCAAGTTTAGCTCCGGGAAAATAGCCATGTACTGGCCCCCNGCACCAATTCCACTGAAAAAATTGATTTCCGGNTTTGAAGTNCCAACACTNCGNTTGTGGAAAAAGTAGTAATANCCNGCTCCCTTGNTGGGATCCATNATCNTNTNGATGTAGTCACGGGAAAATAGTTGTTTACCTTCGTGTGAGCCACCGTTAAGGACGACGACCCCAAGTTTCACTAAGCTTCGTGAAGTGAAACTGCTTCCTGCTCCGCATTTTGGAAGCCCGCAACTCTGGTCCTCCCAGACGTAACTGAGCTTTAGCTCATTAACGATTTCTTNTTTGATGAATTGTTGTACGTTGGAATCGGTTTTAATATCGATCAGCATCATGATCATTGAGGGATCAATGCCGGTGTACTTGTATGTCTTGCTCTCCTCAGTAACAGGAGAAGTAATTTCAAATAGCTTTTGNAAATAGGCCTGTTTNTTGTGGTTGTTTCCNAGAGTGATAATTTCTTTNGGATTTTCGAATCGAAGGCCCGATTTCATCATGAGTGCATTGCGGAGTGTAATTGATTCGACGCCAGGTTGCACCTTGGTACGATCAATTTCCGGCATGAAGTCGATGATCGGTTTATCCAGGTCTGTCATTTTAAAAAGACCAAGTTGAATAGCTCTGGCAAGTGTAAGAGAGGTCAGTGTTTTCGTCACAGACATTGCGTAATGCGGTGCGTCCACACGACCACGACGGTTGTACATTTCAAATACTAACTTGCCATCTTTCCAGATTAGTATGCTATCGAGGTTTTGATAGTTACCCGCGTTATCGGCTTCAGACAATGATTGAATTGCTGAATTAGTAAGAGGAGAGTTGAGTTTGCCAACCTCAAGTCCATCCTTGAGATTGATTGGGTCAATGCTGATATAGGCTTTCTCTAAATCGGGGAGTTTTTTTTGCTCCTGGAACGTTTGTTTTTCTGGAGGGAACTGTTTGGGGAGTCTCGGTAGCCCATCTTGNATTGATTTNTCATTANATAGCGTNTTAGGCTGTTTATCTCCCGGTAGCGGAGCTTTATCTAACGTTACACGAATTGGGCATCTACCATCGGTTATGAATGGAGATGCGGGAAGCCCTTCCTTGTTGATAAGGCTGATTTTCGGATCAGGTGTTAGTTTCCGGAACAAATAGCGGACATGGACAGGGGTGGCAACAGAGNGCGAAGAAACCACAACTGAATTGCCGACGATCTTGGCGTCCGCATGGAAATATTCCCCATCAGCACCTGCAATTTCAAAATAGTTGAGCTGATCTCCTTCTTCGGCATTTTCCANGCCACTTCCGATATGATCAAAAGTTAGCGTCGCTTGATGATTATTGATCGAGACGTCTTTTAATAGAGGACCAGAAAACACGATGTCGGTTTTTCCATAATCCTTTGCGAGTGCCCAGAGAGACAAGCGTTCCCCGGCGTAGCGTTTCTCGAGTGGATGAAGGCTGGGGCCATGGTCGTAAAATACAGCCATCCCCGTGTTCACAGTTTGTTCCAATGCTCGTCGCATTCCATCACGCAACCAAGGCCATTCATTACTAGTTTCCACTGATCGATTGCTGGTTGAATTAGCTTGAGTTGGAACCTGTACATAATAAAACGGAAAATCGCGGACAGCTGTTTTTGTGGACTTCGCCCAGGTTTCCCGCCAAGTTTGGATNAGGAAGGGGAGCAAATCTTTATATTCCCAGCCAGTAAATGATTTTGCATTTCGTTCGCCTTGGTACCAAATGACGCCGCGGAATGCGAAAGGAATAATCGGACTAATCTTGTCCTCAAATTGGACGCCNGGGTTTCGGTTTTCCTGTTCGTCATTCCAATCGGCTGGAATATCGAGTCGCCTTCGGATTTTCTCCGCTTGAATTTTGGGGATCCACGCCTGAATCGGTGTCCCGGAGTTGTAACGAAGGATTAAGCCAATTGGGATGTCTAGTTTTCGGTAAAGCTCATACCCGAAATGGAATCCCACTCTAGAAATTGACCGTTGGGATTTTTCATTAATCTGTAACCAGCCGCGCTGTGTTGAAACTCGAAATCTGGAAAGATCAGAGTTGAGAATGTCTGCCGGTATGAAGCGACCTTTATCTGGATTGAAAGAATCTGCCATATTTGACTGTCCGCTGCACAGCCATACCTCTCCCACCAGGACGTCGTTCAAGTTCAGTTTGTTGGAGCCCGTAACCGTGAGAGTCCTACCTTCGGAAGAGGTGATCAGCGGATGCAGTTGGGTCAACCATTTGCCGTTTTCGTCGGCAATTGTTGTATGTGTTTGCCCAGCGAATTGAACAGTCACTGCTTCCCCCGGGTCTGCCGTGCCCCAAATTGGAACCGGCAGGTCTCGCTGCAAAACCATACCCTCAGTGAACACATTGGGGAGAACAATTTCAGCGGATGTGCTCATCGGAACAAAGGTAACAGCTAGGTAGATTATTAGCCTGGCTAATCTACTGATTGCAATTGTTCGAAAACCTATTGGTGGATTCGTATTCATCTTTTTCTCTGGTTGAGAGAGTTTGCCAAAGTTGCGGAGCTTGGGAATTGCCAAATCCGGCCTAGCTTTGTTTAGGAGCGAGATAATTGGATAACAGTTCAAATGTTCGAGGTGTATCCAACGCCGCTTTTCCAAAGCCCGGGCTTGCACCTGCCGCGACAGCTATATCCTGAGCATCCTGATAATTGGAAATGATCATCACGGGGATATCGTCTGTCCGGGGATTGGATTTTAGCTCATGAAGGATCTCCATTCCTTCGGANCGATCCAGATCCAATAGTCGATTGATAAGAATTAAAGCATAGGGTTGCTCCAGAGCCTGTTGGATGGCGTCATCGAATAAATCCGCGCGATGGATCTCAGCAGCGTAAATTTTTGAGATAACGAAGCTTATCCGTTGATAATCGAAATCACACTGGCCGACAATTAATATTTTTTGCATGAGCTTGCCATGGCGTTGACTGGAGAGTGCCTTTTTGAAGAATTTAGCGAACAGGTTGTAGCGGAATTGATCAGCCCACGGGTTTGTCGAATTTAGCGGCATCCACATCTACATTAAATTCTATTTTTTTTACTTTGAGATCATACTTAGTATTAAGCCCGAATATCTCTGCCTTCTCACTGGTGAACATCATCACACCATCAATTCTTTTGTAGTCTGACAAGGTTAATTGCATGAACTCCGGAATGAGATACCCCTCTATCAAATTAGTTCTCTCATTGATATAGATATCCAATGCACTACCAATGAAATTCAATTTGATGCAGGCCTTCCCGTTGAACTCAACTCTCACTGGCGGCAGAAAAGCATCAATACCAAATGAGTCCAGAATTCCATGCACCGAGCTGAGCGGCACAGTAATACGTTCAATGGCGATTTCGTCCGGCCGTAATACACGCAGTGGTTCAAATGTGGTTACCTTCCAGCCGCGTTGCCCCTGCCAGGCTTTTGCTTCCTTGTAGGTGCCGAGATCTAGGTCAACTCGAGAACGATCGTTCACTAAATCAAACACTTCATGGAAGGTTCCGTTACTTTCCCCCGTCGAATCCTCCACCGTGATCGCACTCACTCTAGTATAAATCTTTACTCTTTTAAGGGCATCGACTCCACCAACTGTAGCAAGGTGAGCCTCAATGACTTCCTCTTTACTGGGCACTTTGGCTACATTGTTCTGCGGGAACTCGCGAACTGAATCCTGCTTCATTGAATCCGAGTCTTTACAACCAATGTTAAGCAAAAATGTTAACAGGACAGGAGTTGCTAACAGCAACTTTTTCATTATTTATTCGCTCCTAGTGGATGACCAATATTTACTAATCTGACCTACTCGGTCGATCGGTTTTTTTCAACTTACCCCCATTCCCGAAATCATGTAAGACTGCCGGGGAGTTGTCGAGGAAAGTTGTTTCTTTGTTACTTCGCTTCAGGAAGTGTTCCGCAGTATTATGTGAGATCAGCTTCCGTTAGTTTTACATCCCACATTTGGCGACCTTTCATTTGAATCCAATGAGCATGCAAAGATGGTTCCGGGCCGCTGGTGTCGACATCAAGCCGTAGCCAGACATTAGGAATGGCAGCACCTTTTATCAGATCCGGATGAGGAATGTTGAGAGTAGGTATGACTCGCGCATGAATCGGAGAAACAATGAATTGATGGATCTCATATCCCACCTGCTCCATCGTCTTATATTTCAGCCAGCGAGAGCAATGGATATCACCCCCAATAAGAACAACTCCACTGATGGCGTTCTCACCAATGAACTCGAACAAAGCCTCCCGTTCATGCGAATACGTTGACCAATCGTCCGACTCTGAATTGCGTTTGTTATCCCAGATCATCCCGCAGGCAATTAACTTGAAAGGCGCTGTCGAATTCTTTAACGCATCGAGTAACCAATTCCACTGGCGTTTGCCTAGCAGAGAATCCTTATCTGGATCGACTGGCGATGATTCAGTCCTGGCAAACCAGCGAGTGTCCAGTAGAAAGACTTCCACGCCGCCTCGGCGGAACTTGGTATAAATACCGGCCTCGGCTTGTCCGTAGGAGTTTAATGCTCGGTATTCCAAGAATGCCCTCCTCGAGTTCTCCTTGCCTGGCAGATTGCCGTCGGAGTCATTCTTGCCAAAGTCATGGTCATCCCAGGTGCCCCAGACAGGATGGGTACGACCGTAGTTGGCGAGCTCAGGGATTTCTAAAAACTCGCGATGTTTTTTTCGTTGAAACGCGAGATCGGTCGAGTCAATATACGGAGTGTCCCCTAGCAATACCAAACCGTCCGTTTCGTGTTCATCCATCTGACTCCAAAGCTCGAGAGGAGTGCTTTCGGCACAGGAACCGAATGCTAGCGAAACTTTAGTCTTGGCATTATCTGCTGGAGCAGTCGTCAGGGTTTGTGTTCCGCTCTTGGGGATAATTACTCCATCCTTCAGGATTTCGTAATCGTAAGTGGTTGCTGTCTCGAGATTCGTCACTTGCCATGTGACACAAAGGTCATTTTCGGGCAGAGCTTCTGTCTCCGATGAGATCATCTTACTGCGTTCTGTGTCATGGAGCTGCAGTTCATACACACCTGGCTTAGTGGGACGGTACCAGACTTTGGCTGTCGTTGTGGAAACGTGGCCGACAATCGGCCCGACTGGTCTTTCTTTGTCTTCTGCTTCCGCACCAGCCTCCACGGTGGAAGCCGTGATACCACTTACAACTGTTGCTCCAAATATACGGCGATTTAGATTCTTCATGTAATGCTACCTAAGTTCGAGTTATGTATTTAGACGAGAGAAAGCTAACTCAAGTTTAAGGCATGGAACTGTCCAGGATGAGGGATTTGATTAGGTCAGTGAAACTAAACTGGGTTCTTTTTGTCGTCGATAGAATCTGTCGACGTTCCAAATCGCTCGACCGACTTGCGAGGCATCAATTTTAATGTCATTTCTAACTTAGCTTATTTCATCAATTACGTTATAAAAAGTACTAGATGTACAATTCCAAATTGGAGCTTTTGTCGTGAAATCCAATCGCCTTAATCGCCGAGCATTCATTGAAGCCGGCTCGCTCCTGTTAGGAGGTTTGACTCTTCCTGACCTGCTCAAGAAACGAGCCGAGGCTCAGCAGCAGGGAAAAGCCACCAAAGACACGTCAGTGATTCTTATTTGGCTACAAGGTGGTCCATCCCATATGGATACCTACGATTTGAAACCGGATGCACCTTTGGAATATCGCGGAGATGTTAGCCCTATTTCCACCGTGGTACCGGGGATGGATATTTGTGAACACTTACCACGTCATGCGGAAGTCGCCGATCGTTTTAATATTATCCGCTCGATCTCACACGGATTCGCAAACCATGCTGCAGGAGCCGGGCGATTCTTATCAGGTTATAACCCGTTTCGTTTGCTGGATCCGTTAGCCCAATACCCTTGCCTGGGACCAGTGGTTTCGAAAATGCTTCATGGAGAGCGTGATCCTTCCGTTCCCGTTTACGTTGCCGATTCAGCCAATGTCTATGGTGGAGGAGCTGCCGGTCTTGGCTCGGCTTATCTGCCCTTCGTTGTGGGGGCTGATCCCAATCAGCCGAATTTCAAAGTGAACAATCTGTCGCTTACCGCGGACTTGCGAAACCGACTTGATGATCGAGTGTCGCTACTTAAAGCGATGGATAAGGCTAAACGCAGTATAGATGTCTCGGCAGATATCGCGAATCTGGATCACTTCAACACGCAGGCGATCGACTTGCTAACCAGTGAACGAGCCGTTAATGCTTTTGATATGTCTCAGGAAGATGATGCCACTCGAGATCGATACGGGCGTCACAAATGGGGGCAGCGGGCGTTATTAGCCAGGCGACTGGTTGAAGCCGGAGTCAGTTTCGTAACGATGCAAATGCAAAATCCCAGACTGCCCGGCGGAATTGGGAACTGGGATATTCATGCTGTCAACGGCCACCTGTTTGATGATAATCGAGCACGCCTGCCAGTCTTCGACGCCGCCGTGGCGGCATTGGTGGAAGATTTGTATGAACGTGGACTTGATGAAAAGGTCATGCTCATCGTATCGGGGGAATTCGGTCGTACGCCTCGAATCAACCCGCAAAAGGGTACGCAGAGTAAAGTCATGCAACCCGGTCGAGATCATTATCCAGCAGCTATGAGTGTTCTAGTGGCTGGCGGCGGTATGCAAACCGGCCAGGTTATTGGTTCGACAAATGAGAAAGGCGAACATCCTAAAGATCGTCCGCTTGACCCTAATGACTTGCTCGCCACCATCTATACTCACCTCGGCATTGATTACTCTGAGATGGTGCCAAATCTTAGCGGGCGACCAGTGCCGCTGATTCCTTATGGTACGCCAATCAAAGAGCTTCTTTAGGTTGTCGGTAATCAGTAGCGTCTAGTGTTCTTAGCAATAATCGTTGCCTCAAGGTATCAGCATCTGTTCATTGTTTTGAATCGGTCAACGCATTGATTTTAGACCGTTGATAGAGGAAAAATCCTCGTCGCACCTCTGCCGGTGCCTGCTTCAAGAGTTGTTGAAGATTCTCGCCTGAGAGGTCCACTCCCGATAAATCCAGCATTTCCGCCACGTGACTGGAAACGACCTGATCAAAGTCATTTAATGAAGCGAGCAATTGCTCTGGACTCGAGTGCGTGGTTGAGAGTGCCTGAGCATAATCATGAGCTGACATGAAGGTTCCATCCCGATCGACGTCAACTTTAATCGCACCTGTTGAACCGATTGTATAAGGCTCGTAGTGGCTGGATGTTGGTTGATAAGGTTTCGCCGTAGGCCAATGAAGCGAATCAACACCATCGCCTCTAGCGATCGCAACTAGGAATGCATCGTGCTTGAGCCCACCTAGCTTTACCTGCCCCGTCCATTTCGTCCCCCCGCGTTGTCCTTTTCGTATCGGAAAGGAGTGAGAGAGTATTCCATTTACATAGAGATCAACCTGTCTGGCAGTTACCCAGGAAGGCCCTTGCACTCGAATTGTTGCAACGAATTTGTTGTTGCTAATTGCTAAATCCCCCGCACCGAACTCTCGGTTGACTCGCATGGTTGTAAATAACCCATAGCTTAGATTGGCGTGCCCGTTGGCCAGGGCTGTGACTGCGGCGTCGGTATCAACGTTTCCCGGATCGTCATCATCAACTCGAATGTAAGTGCGGCTTTGACCAACAAAATGCCGGGCTACGTCATGGGAGTCGCTGCAGCCAATCCCCGAGACTTCGATACCCCGGTTCAGTAAGCCGAACCAATCCCGGTAAAGTTGAAGGCAATCGGTTTGCGTCGCACCTGAGTTGATTAGCTCCATTGCGTTAGGTAAAAACGCACCGTTTTGAAGACTCCTGCCGGTAAGTGAGTTGTGACGGCTTGGTGCAAACGGAGTAATACCGCTGTGTACATCTCTGGCGTGATTCAGAATCACGATTTTTGCACCGGTTGTGTTTCGGATGGACTTGACGATGTCACCCCAGTTACCAAGGGTATGGTCCGGCAGAGGAGCATTTGTCGGAACAGGGAAGATATTAAAGTGGCCGAGTTTGGTGGTGACTTCATTTCCAATCACCGGCGTGAAAAAATGCCCTATCCCTAATTCATTCACTCTCGGTGCGTAGTCAATGTGAAGATTGTGGTCCGTGGCAATGGGTAGCTCGATTCCTTCCCCCGCGATTGTTACTAGGCGTTCGTCGAGAGTGGCGTCTCCATGCCGCGAATATGTATAAGTGTGGACATGTGTGTCGCAGCTTATATAGCCTTTGGTGTCCACTTCCCTAGTAATGGCGAGCTTCACAGGCGATAGAGCGTGGTCGGAAATGGTGATCCACTGGTGATCGATACTCCATTCCACTCCGCGTCCAGCGATGACCTGGTAGTTTCCTGGTGGTAATTGCAAATTCACGTTTCCATTGCTCGTGTAGACAATGCCGGGGCGAACGGCAGTTGTGTCGGTAGAATTATTTCCGACGGACATTAGCGTTCCGTTTTCGTTAAGAACCGTCAAACGGCAGGGAGTTGGTTGGCCCGTTGTTTTATCAACGATCTGAATAGGCACCGTACATTGAGAGAGATATTCACTTCGAGTGCCGGAATGCAATTGCAATTCACCAAGGTATATGTCGTCCGGGACTGGTTGGCCCGTCTGACTTATATAGAGCTTGTTTGTACCTGTAACGAGTAACTCACGCGGTAAATCCATGACAATCACCATATCATTCTCATCGCGAACGAGTCGGCCGAGTGGTTTTTCGTTGAGAGTGATATTCCACGCCTGTTTGACGTCAATCTGTCTTAACGAAAAACACTTTGGTTGGGTGGTATTGTCGAGAACAAACGTATGGCTGAGGGCCGAGTCCTCTGGTGTTTCCGGAAACGTATCCCATTCCCGTTCTCCCATCCGCAAATGGCTTAGAGTTTCGCTGGCGTCGGTTACTGCATCAGGCAGTGTCAAGCATAGGATTAAAAGGTAAGCGAAGAAGGTGATGGTGGGTTGATGATTTCGCATGCCAAATGACGGTTTAATCTACTTGAGTGTGATGCGGGAACTGGTGGGCTTCAAGAGTCATGTCTATTTGACTTGATGAATCAAAATACATTACCTGCGGCCATGTGCTGGCTATGCTAATTCAGCTCCGGGACGACCGGCTTCGACGACAAAGCTTGCCTTTTTCACTAGGGGGGAATCAGGTTTGTCGACGAACGGAGTGACTCTGAAATGAGACGTCCATTTGTCAGGACGTAGCTCGCAAGTCACGTATCCTCGATTCGAGTTGTACCACTTTACAAAGTCGTTTTGGCTAGCAGCACGTTCGTATTCTGCAATGAAATTGCCTCCATTGCCGCTTGAACTCATTGAGGAGCCGACAAATTCAGTCCCTACGACGGGGGAATCGTCCTGACTTGAGTCTAGCAGCAGGTCATTTACCCAGTTCACATGAATGTCGCCGGTGAGGACAACTGGATTAGGTACATTGCGTTCGTGGAAGAACTTCAATAATCGCCTGCGGCTAATTTCATAACCGGGCCACTGATCCATACTGTAGCGTGCTCCGTTTTCATCGCCACGATTTAGATCTGCCATCATCACTTGTTGAGCGAGTACGTTCCATTTCGCTTGGGATCGCGTCAAGCCAGACATCAGCCAGTGTTCCTGTTTGGTTCCAAGGATTGTGCCGTTTTGGTCCAGAGCTTTACCCGTCTTAGGCTTCTGTCCGTCCCCATTGGGTTGGTCAGTTCGATACTGTCGAGTATCTAATACGTAGAAGTTGGCCAGACGACCATATTGACATTTGCGATAAAGCTTCATGTGTGGCCCTTGCGGAAACGCCGAACGTCGCAGCGGCATGAATTCATAATAGGCCTGGTAGGCATTCATGCGTCGCGCAAGAAATACTTCAGGGGAAATCCCCTCCTCTTCAGAAATTAAATCTGCATAGTTGTTGTCAAATTCATGATCGTCCCAGGTGACTAACCAGGGAAACACTCGATGAGCTTCCATTAATGACTCATCTAATCGGTATTGAGCATATCGTTGGCGATAGTTCGCGAGGCTTTCAATCTCTTGTCCTAAGTGTTTTCTCACTCGGTTGTCCACTCCGGCATATTCGTAGATATAGTCGCCAAGATGGATGACCATATCGAGGTCTTCCTTGACCATGTGGGGATAGCCGTTGAAGAACCCGCTTTCATAATGTTGGCAGGAAGTGAATGCGAACTGCATGCGTTCGGGCATCACGTGTCTTTTTGGGGTTGTTCGTGTGCGGCCGACCGGGCTGGTGTGCTTGCCGGCGTGGAAGCGGTAAAAATACCACCGGTCAGGTTCCAGTCCGGTGGCCTCTACATGTACTGAGTGGCCAAGTTGAGGAACAGCTAAGGCAGTCCCGTTTTGGGCTATCGAGGTAAATCCCTCGTCGTGAGAAATTTCCCACCGCACTTGGATTGCGTTTGGGATGGTGACTTCTCCGACAAGTGGGGATTCTGAAAGACGGGTCCAGATGACTACGCCGTCGGGTTCCGGATCTCCTGACGCGACTCCCAGAGCGAATGGAGTTTCTTTAAAACTCGGCGCTGAATCGACATAGCCTTCGGCAGAAGAAGCTAATGTCGGTATCGCGGAAACTGCCGCGAGGTACTGCATAAACTGACGCCGTTCTATCCCGTATCGTTTCATTTGAGAATCCTTGCGATGTTATTTCACTAGTAGATGTCCGTCTAACGTTAGCTTACCAATTCTAGCCTACTAGTTATAGGCGCGGTGAATACATTACTTTTATGCAGTCGGTCACTACAGCAGATTGATAGAAATATATTACGCATTGATTCACCTCTAGAACTTTCGTTTCCTGATTTTAAGTAAGGCAGCACACCGGATTCAAACGACTGGCGACACTCCAGTTACCGCCGTAACGCCAAACGTTTGAGCG
>NZVD01000055.1 GCA_002701385.1 Rhodopirellula sp.
CGATGACTTCTTCGTGAAGGAAATTGTTCCCACGCCGGTGGCTGTGGATGATACGCGTCAGACGATCGTGAATACGCCAGTGACGTTGAATGTGGTAGCCAATGACTACCATGAACGTGATGGTGAATTAATCTTTATTGAATCCGTTTCGGGTGTTGATAACGGTACTGTCGAATTGATTGATACCAATGGAGACAATAAGAACGACCAAATTGTCTTTACCCCAGATAATAACTACCGAGGCATTGAATCCTTTACCTATGTCATTACTGATGGAGACGGCTATCAAGATGAAGCCCGAGTGNAAATCACAGTCGCTTCGGAANTGCCTATCGATATCAATTTCGATGGTAACTCAGCACCTGATTTAATTGTCAATGATAACCAATGGACTATTGCGGGTGAAAAAATCACTGCGATCGGTCGCGGAATCAATATTGGTAATATTCTGATCGGAGAAGCACTTCCGAATAACTACGAAATCAGCGCTCAGATCAATATTCAGGAAGCTGGTGGTTATCAGGGTAATGCTTACTTAATGGTGAATTACGAAGATAATCAGAATTACATTTATGCCGGAGCAGATCAACGTAATGGTCGTTGGNTGATTGCTCAGGTATCTAATGGACGTACTGAAATCCTTGTCCAGAATAGGCAGACGATCCGAACTCGGACGAATTACGATGTCAAAGTTCGCGTGGAAGGAAAAGAATTATCCTTGATTGTGGATGAGAATCAACGAGCCTCCCATACCTTTGATGCAAATCTGAATCAGGGACAGGTTGGAATCCTCACCATCAATGGTCGAAGTTATATTGATAATATTCACGTCGATGAATACGTTGTGATGTCTGACGCGGAAGATGATCGTGCAGGTGCAAGGGTTAATGAAACCGTGGTGATTGATGTCCTGGCCAACGATTACGCCCCTAATGGGAAACTGAAAATCACTAGCGTTACACAGCCTAATGATGCAACATTGACATTGGTGGATAGTGATGAAGACGGACTGGATGATAAAGTCCAGTTTGTACCGACAGCAGATTTTGAGGGAACGGTTACCTTTACCTATACCATCGAAGATCCTAAAGGATTTATTGATTCAGCTACCGTCAACGTTCGAGTGGCTGATGCTTTGAATTACGTTGAAGATTTCGACGATAATCAGGCTCAGGATTTCAATAGTGTATCGGGAATCTGGGAAGTCTCCAATCAGCGATTTGGAAATGATGGTAGTAGCGATAATCTCACGCTCGTCGATCTCGGACAAGCAACTCCTGCTGCTTTTGAAGTAGGTGTTACGATTAACTCAGAAGCGATTGCCGGGAAGGCCGCAAACGGCCTGATCGTATTCAATTATGTGGATCCGGATAACTATCGATATGCGGGTGCATTGGTGGGAGCAGGCAAGTGGATTATTGGCGAAACGGTCAATGGAAACTCCAGAACCCTCACTAAAGTTGCTGATGCCAATATCGCTACCAATCGCGATTTAGCCATTTCTTTACTTTATGAAAATCATACAGCGACATTGAGATTTGGAGATCAACAAGTCGTACAACGCCAGTTCCAAGATTCCGTTGAAGGAGGAGATTTAGGCTTGTTGGCGCGGAACTCGATCACTCAGTTTGATGATTTTTATGCCCGAGCCGTTGATGAAGCGATGGGCGATGAGTAATTCAATGCTATATGCCTAGCGTTGGATCCCCATGAGAGCAACAGTAAAGANAAACGCGGAATAGATGGAACTACCATCTATTCCGCGTTTTATTTTTCTAACAAAATGTCCGGTGACCCTGACATACCTGCGAACTGGGGGGAGTTACATGTAACGATTGAAGAGGTTTTCAAGCATTTCCTGACGACCACTCTGGTTGCAGCTAACTTCCCCTTTTTCAAGCATGTAAGCTTCGAGTGACTCAAAACTGTGGTTACCGGATTCAATCTCCGCTCCTACACCTGAATCCCAGCTGTTGTAACGATTGTCCACAAATTCCTGTAATTCACCATCGGCTCGGATGGCAGCTGCAATCTTCAAACCACGGGCAAAACAGTCGATACTTCCGATGTGAGCATGGAATAAATCAATCGGCTCAAAACTCTCGCGGCGAACCTTGGCATCAAAGTTAACACCACCAGGAGCCAGACCACCATACTTAAGTAGCATGAGCATGATTTGCGTAGCAATATAATTGTCTGTTAGAAATTGATCGGTGTCCCAGCCAAGCATTAGGTCGCCGGTGTTGGCATCGATCGATCCCAGCATGCCCTGAGCACCAGCATAGTCCAACTCATGCATCATGGTATGTCCAGCTAAGGTGGCATGATTGGTTTCCACGTTAAGTTTAAAGCGTTCCGTGAGGCCGTAAGCCCGCAGGAAGTTTACACAGGCTGCTACATCGGAATCGTACTGATGTTTGGTTGGTTCTTTCGGTTTCGGTTCGATTAAAAAGGTTCCCGTAAATCCGATCTTGTCAGCATGTTCCACGGCCATATTCATGAATTGGCCCATGTGATCCATTTCTCGCTTGATGTCCGTGTTGTAAAGCGTTTGATAACCTTCACGGCCTCCCCAGAAAACATAGTTTTCGCCACCCAGTTCCAAGGTGACTTCCATGGCTTTTTTGACCTGAGCTGCTGAATAGGCAAAGACGTCCGCATTACAGCTTGTCGAGGCACCATGCATGAATCGTGGATTGCTGAACATATTGGCAGTACCCCAAAGCAACTTAATGCCGGTACGTTCCTGTTCTTCTTTCAGCACTTTGGCTACGGCATCGAAATTGGCATGACTCTCCGCTAGTGTGTTACCTTCAGGGGCAACGTCGCGATCGTGGAAGGCATAATAAGGGCATCCGAGCTTTTCCATAAATTCAAAGGCGACGCGTGCGCGATTACAGGCGTTTTCTACGGATTCAGTACCATCATCCCAAGGCCGTACCAACGTCGGAGAACCAAAAGGGTCAGAGCCGTTACCACGAAAAGTATGCCAGTAGACGACACTGAAACGGAAATGATCCTTCATCGTTTTGCCTTCGATGACTTCATTTTCGTCATACCAGCGAAAGGCTAGTGGATTCCGGGATTCCGGGCCTTCGTATTGAATCTTTTCAATCTCTGGAAAAGCTGCCATTTGTAATTGCTTTCAAAAAGAAACAGGGAATGGGTACCAAGGAACTGAGCCGCATTTGGTCGGTTTACCCTATCGTGCCAAATGAGAAGGAGAGTGACAACCGGTAGGAGTTACTTTTCAAGCTGAGATTCAGCGGGAATCGCATTCTTTTTATGCGTTTTAATTATCCCCTGTAGCTGAGCGATCACTTCCGGATTTTCTTTACTTACATCCCACTTTTCGGAGGGGTCAATGTGCAGGTTAAACAGTAAGGGGGATTCATGTGTGACAGGATCAGGTTGTCCATAAGCGTTCTGTGTCATTAGATGCATTTTCCAGTCCCCGGCACGCACCGCCATTAATCGGTAGCCGCGATAGTAGAAGAGAGCAGGGCGATCTCCCTGACCTCCCATTAAAACTGGCATGAGGTCATAGGAATCCATCTCGCGGTCATCCGCGACCTTTACACCGGCTAGTTTAGAAGCGGTGGCAAAGATATCCATGGTGCTGGCGACTTGCCGTGAGACGGAGCCTTCTTCAATCTTTCCTGGCCACCATGCTAAGGTTGGTTCTCGCATACCACCTTCCCACGTACTTCCTTTACCGTCACGCAGTAATCCAGCGGATCCACCTTGCTCATTGAAAATCAGCCAAGGACCATTGTCACTGGTGAAGAAAACCAAGGTGTTTTTAGCGTCGTCGGATTGCCGAACAGCGTCGAGTACTTGCCCGACGCTCCAGTCAATCTCCTCAATGATGTCACCATATAAACCACGTAAGCTCTTATTCTCGAATTCCTTACTACGGAAGAGCGGGACATGAGGCATGCTGTGTGGTAGATACAGGAAGTAAGGTTGATCCTTTTTTGACTGGATAAATGCGATCGCCTCTTCGGTATACCGTTTGGTAATCGTAGTTTGGTTTGCCGGACGTTCGACGATTTCTTCATTTCGCATCAATGGAACATTCCAGTACTCGACTTTCGGCTTAAAGAATGCCAGACGGTTTTTAGGTGCATCGTTTACACGATCCATATCGTTGGAATAAGGAATGCCAAAGTAGTAGTCAAATCCATTGTTGGTTGGGAGGTACGGTTGCAGATGCCCTAAGTGCCATTTTCCAATACACGCCGTCGCGTAACCTGCCTGACGTAATTGTTCTGCGATTGTGATCTCCGTGGCGGGGATCCCTCCTTTGGAATCGGGGAATAGCACCCTGCGTTTGTTACTACACATACCGTTTCGCATTGGCAATCTGCCGGTCATCAATGCAGCGCGACTTGGCGTACACACAGGGGCGGCTGAATAAAACTGAGTCAGTTTCATTCCCTCGGCTGCCATTTGATCCAGATGAGGTGTGGCGATGGTTGGGTGCCCGAAACATGCCAGATCGCCATATCCTAAATCATCACAGAATATGACGATAATGTTTGGCGGATCTTTGGTCGTGGCTTCGAGGGTAACACCGCAATGGGCAAACAAGTAAAGCAATAGAAGGTAATGCAGTTTATTCATCTGGGGTGAGACTCCGTTAGGAACGATTAGACTTTCTCTTTAGAATCCAGTCGGCCAGCGAGGGGGAGAGTTGAGCTAGAGCAAACAACCACTTGGCAGATTTCGGTAGGATTAATTCTTTCTTTCGTTGTGACAGTGCCTTTAGAATTTTTTGAGCCAGGAATTGTGGCTGGAGTCGGCTAATTTTCACTCCTCCGCCAGGCTGACGGGCACTTTCAGGTAGATCATCAGTGCTGTATCGATTTCCGGAATCTTCGCGAGCGATGGGGCCGGGGCATACCAGTAATACGTGCACTTGTTCGGATTCCAACTCCAGTCTCAACTGCTGCGAATATCCGGCTAGCGGAAATTTGCTTGCCGGGTAAGGGCCCATGTAGAAACCGCCCGTCTTGCTGGCCAATGAACCGATGTTGACCAAACTACCCTGGCTTTGAATCAGATGGGGTAAGGCTAGATTAGTGCAGCGAACGGCTGAAAGGAAATTGAAATCGATAAAATCGCGGAACTCTTCAACGGAAGTTGTTTTTGCTTCTCCGCGACAACTCTTACCGACATTATTTACCCAAACATCAATCTTCCCAAACTGTTCAATGATCTGATCGACGGCCTGTTGCATGGAGCAATCGTCAGTCACATCTCCCTGAAGGGCATGCAGGGAACCGGCGGACGAATCGTCAGGTTGCTCGAGTCGATCAGGATTGCGGGCAATCACGACGGTTTGGGCTCCCGCTTGCTGCATGGCGTTTGCCAGCGATTTGCCAATGCCAGCCGTTCCGCCAGTAATCACAACAACCTTGTCATTCCAGCTGTTCACGATGTTACAGTTTCCCTCGATAGGCATGCTATGTGCGAAGATGAATCAGACGTTCATCTTAAATACTAATGAGGCTAGTGACTATTGCTTAGTTTTCAAACTCGGTATCCGAGAGTTTCGGCAAAGGGGTGAATCGGGTGATTTTCCAATCCATGACGCCAACTGAACTGGGGCGGCCGAGCTCCATTCGGATGTATTTTCGAGGTAATCCGGTCGAAGGGTCAAAGGTCGCTTTGATCATTAGGTCACATGTACCAGGTGTAGCTCGACCCTCGTCCCACCTTTCACAGTGTTCAATGTCGATAGCGATTGTGTCCAGCATTCCAACGATAGTCCAGGTATCGAAGGCATGCCGTCGGTGAAGAGGGACTCCATTAAGTAGCACTTGCTGCGCCTCGTTCTCCCGAACGGTTACCTCATAAATGTCTGTTCCGGAGGTTGTCACCGCGATACGGACTTCATAGTCCGAAATCGTTGCCTGGTCCCAAAGACCACGTGATTGTTCAAGCACTGAGCGATCGACATCCAGCATTCGATTACTTTTGGTCACCAGCAAAAAAATAGCTGTCGCAATGCTACAGACTACAAAGGAGATCCAAAACGCTCGTCTGGTGTTAGACGGTTTTCCAGTTTCCGTAGTTGCCTCAGCTGCCACGGTTGTCGAGTGGTCGGAGTCTTCGGGAATCTCGAGATCAGTTGTCATGAAACTATTGTAGTTAAGACATGTGTAGATGAGACATGTTTGATTGCGATGGAAGGTTGAGAAACGGACCCTGCCATATCCAAAAAAACAAGGACTTGGTATCCTGAGGTAATTATCCGCGTTCTGCGGAATTTAAAAGGGGTAGCATGGCAACGACAGAGAATACCAATAAACGAGCTCGAACCAAGATTATTTCAACGCTGGGACCTGCTTCCTCAAGTCCCGAAATGATTAGTCAACTAATCCTTGAAGGGGTGGATGTATTCAGAATCAATATGGCTCATGGTACCCGTGAAGAACATCAAGAAGTGTTTGAACGAGTGCGGGAAGTCAGTGAATCCATAGGACGGCCCGTTGCAATCTTGGTCGATCTTGCAGGGCCAAAAATTCGGCTAGGTGAATTAATACAGGATCCCAAGGAGTGCTCTCTGGGAGAAGTAATACGATTCGTTACGGGAACGGAGTCAAACAGCACATCCGAATTCACCACGAATTATGAACCGCTGATTCAGGAATTGTCAGTCGGGGATAACGTCATGCTGGCCGATGGCACGGTGGCCTTGAAGGTTGTTGAGTTTGACGATGACGACGCAGTTTGTGAAGTTGTTGAAGCTGGCACAGTGCGAAGTCGACAGGGCGTTAATCTACCTGGCGTCTCACTGAGTGTACCGGCTATGACGCAGCGGGATCATGAAAACGCTCATTGGGCATCGCAGGTTGGTGCCGATTTTATCAGTCTAAGTTTCGTTCGCACTCCGCTGGAAATTGTCGAGCTTAAACAGATCGTAAGAGAGTATGCTTCGAGTGCGATGGTGATCGCCAAAATCGAGAAACAAGAAGCGTTGCAGCGATTAGACGAGATTATTCTGGCGGCGGATGGTGTGATGGTTGCTCGAGGTGACCTAGGGGTGGAAATTGATGTCGCGGAAACTCCGATGGCTCAAAAACGGATCATCCGAAAATGTCAGCAGTATTCGAAGCCGGTCATTGTCGCCACTCAGATGCTGGACAGCATGCATACATCGACACGCCCAACACGAGCAGAAGCTTCCGATGTTGCTAATGCGATTTTAGATGGTGCAGACGCCTGTATGTTGTCCGGAGAAACGGCAATTGGTGACTATCCGGTAGAGTCGGTTGCCATGATGAATCGAATTATGCTCAACACAGAATCGAGCTTGGTAGACATGCCGGAATATGGTTCTCCCAAAGTGGCGGACGGCGTGCAATTGGTTACGTCGGCGGTCGTCTACGGTGCGGCGAGGATTGCAGATCGTCTGGAAGCAAAACTCGTTGTTATTGCGACTCGTACTGGAAACACCGCTCGAATTAAGGCCAAACAACGTGACTATATTCCTACGGTTGGCGTGAGTCGAAATCTCAGTACACTACGTCAGATGTGTCTGTTTTGGGGAATTATTCCATTACGGGGGATGCCACTCGACAGCGGAGAGCAATTACGTGCAGCGGTAGAAAAATGGGGACGGGAAAATGCTCTGTTGTCTGACGGTGACTATGCCGTTTTCGTCACCAGTAGTACGTTTGGGACTTTGGGCCACGATGAACTTTTCGTACATCAAATCGAAGACTAGCCTTTGTCTGGTGACTTCCTTGTTGGACCGTCAGGCTATCTCGTAATCGGTTTGCCAACAACGGTTCGGCTTACGATTGTAAAACCTCTTCCAATTCCACGGCTCGATGTTGAGCGGCAGAGAGATAGCACGCTTCAACCAATGCCATGGTCTTGAGATTATCTTCTGCACTGATTTCCGGAGTAGTCCCTGTCTCTAACGCGACTAGCAGTTGTGCCATCGTTCCTGTAAACGCATCAGGAAACCAGACTTGGTCCCAGCGTGGAGAAAACCAACGGTTACNGGTGGCGATCGTCGTGTAATCCAATGTGCTGGGCGTCGGTGTGGGATAATCAGGCCAACCGATCGTTCCGCGAGCCAACCCCGTGGTGCCTTCCAGACGCCATGAAATCCCCAAATCGCTTGCCGCCCCTTCTTTCGCCGGTCCGGTCCAAACGTCATCCCAACTACTCGCTCGAAGCCCATCGGCATACTCGAGAATGTACATACAGAGTCCGTCGGAGTGGTCGAAAGAGGTTCGAGGGTCAGGTCGAGTGCTACAAAAAACTCTCTGTGGATCGCCCAGCCAATACCGAAACGTATCCAGATGATGAATGGACATGATCCGCAAAGTGACCCAGCCTTGCCGTCGTTGCCAGGGCATCCAGTGTGGAATGGCTCGCATGTCGATACTGGCAAAGATGGGATTTCCTAATTGGCCGGTATCAATTAAGGCACGGCAGACGCGGACGCTTTGGTCATAACGCATGTTTTGATTGACACTAAGTACAACCCCGGCCTGTTGGCAAAGCGTCACAATTTCTACGGCCTGTTGATAATCGACGCCCAGCGGTTTTTGGGCCAAAACCCCTTTAATCTTCCCAGCGTGTTTGACGATCTCACGTATGACTTCCAATTGAAGGTCCGGAGGGACAGCTACGTCGACCACTGCAATATCTGCCTGCTCGAGCATTTCCTGATAGGTGGCAAATGCGGTTAGTCCATGTCGAGTAGCTACACGCTGAGCGTTTTCTGGTGTTCGTGAAGCGATTGCAACTGGATTGAACCCAGCCTGTCGATAGGCGACTAAGTGGCAATCAGCCATGATGAACCCAGAGCCAATGCATCCAATCGGCATGTCCCGCTGTTGTGGTAATTCAGGAAGATGAGCGTCACTTGGTATGATCATGAATTGCCTGACTGGGGTTAGCCTCGTAAGCCGACCTGCTCCATGAGGGCGGCTGTTTCACGGTAAGCCTCTTCTACCCATTCAATGATTTTATCGGGTTCAGGGGAGTACTCCAATTCAATCGAGATGGTACCGTGAAAATCCAGTGCTTTGATTGCTTCAAGGTAGGGGATGAAATCACAGACGCCTCGACCCGGCGGTAAGTCACCATGCACTTTTCCATCGCAATCAGAAATGTGAACATGAATGGCTCGGTCTTTCAGCTTCAAAATGTCTTCTGGAGCATCACCAGCCAGTAAGACATGAGAAACGTCGATATTGGCTTTAACCGCTGGGTGATTTACTTCATCGATGAACCGTACCATATTGTCGATATTGTTTAGAAGTGACAGTTTGAATGGTTCTAATTCCAAAGCGATTTGAATTCCGATTCGCTCTGCATAGGCTCCCAGAGTTCGACAGTGTTCTACAGCGGTATTCCATTGTTCTTCAGGAGGAATGACTTCTTGCTGCCAGATGTATTCTCCCAGGACGAGCAGCAAATTGTCGGCTCCGTACTCGTAGACCAGGTCGAGATATTGTTCGCATCGTTCGAGGTGAAATCGTTGCACGCTAGGATTAAAGTCAATGAGTCCTACGGCGACGCAGCAAATCGACTTAATCGGAAGTTCCAGACGCTCGCATTCGTCTTTGATTAGGCGACGCTCCTGAATGTCGGTATCCAGTGGATCGATAAAAATATCAATGCAGTCAAAACCGATTTCTTTGGTCTTCTGTAAGCCAAATTGCGTTGGCTGGTTGGCTTGTACCCAGGCGGAATTAATCAATCCAAGTCGCATGGTGGTGCTAATCTCCGATGGTCCAGTGTTTGTTTTTGAGGACTTTAGTTAGGAATGCATAGACGTCCGCAGCGGCTGCGATTCGTTTGCTGGTGGGAGTCCCCGCGCCGTGCCCAGCACTTTCTTCAATACGAATTAAAACCGGAGGGTTTCCGCGGTGTGTATGCTGTAATTCCGCGGCAAATTTGAAGCTGTGTCCAGGGACAACCCGGTCGTCATGATCAGCAGTGGTGACCATGGTGGCGGGATAGCTCGTACCCTGGCGTAGATTGTGGAGAGGGGAATACTTCAGCAACGTATGGAATTGATGTTCATCATCCGAACTTCCATATTCGCCGACCCAAGCCCAACCAATGGTGAATTTGTGATAACGCAGCATATCCATCACTCCGACCGCTGGAATCGCCGCTCCAAATAGCTCCGGCCGCTGCGTCATGGATGCGCCGACTAACAACCCTCCGTTACTCCCGCCTCTGATTGCAAGATTTGCGGACTGCGTAATTTTCTCTTCGATTAGCCATTCGGCACAGGATATAAAGTCATCGAATACATTCTGTTTATTATCCCGCATGCCGGCTTCGTGCCAACGTAATCCGTACTCGCCACCTCCGCGTAAGTTAGCGACAGCATAGACTCCTCCCATTTCCAGCCACACCAAATTGGAAACCGAAAATCCAGGAGTGAGTGAAATATCGAAGCCACCATATCCATAGAGGATCGTGGGGTTTTTTCCATTTCGCTTCAGCCCTCGCTTACTGGTCACGAACATGGGGATTTTTGTACCGTCTTTACTGGTGACAAAAACCTGCTGCGTTTCATACAACTGTGGATCAAATCCCACCTCAGGCTGTTTGTATAATTCGGATTTACCTGTTTCGATATCGTATCGATAGATGCGGGTGGGAGTGACATAATTTGTAAAGCTGAAAAACGTCTCACTGGCATCTCGTCGCCCACCAAATCCGTTGGTTGACCCCACACCCGGTAATTCGACTTCACTCTGTGGCTGTCCATCTTCAGAAAAAATGTAGACTCGGTTTTGGGCATCTTGAAGATATTGAACGATGAAACGGCCACCGGTATTGGAAATCCCCTCAATTCGATGTTCAGATTCTTCAATTAAAGTACTCCATGACTCACGCTGAGGTTGGCTCAAGTCAATTTGAATAACTCGTTTTTGCGGAGCGTTCAAATCGGTAAGTACCCAGAATTGGCTTCCGTCATTCCCGATAAAGTCATAGTCGGCATCAAAACCTGTGATTAATTCCTGAACGGTTGCTGTAGGATTTCTCAGGTCTTTGAAGAAAATTTGATTCTTCCTGTCTGAACCTTTCCAGACCGAGATGATGAGAAAGTTGCCATCTTCGGTCACGAAGCCACCAAATCCCCATTCCTTTTGGTCCCGTCTTTCGTAGATTAATTCGTCATCTGTTTGTGGTGTGCCAATGCGATGGAAGTAGAGTTTTTGATAGTAGTTGGTTCCGGAGAATTCCTCTCCCTCCTTAGGGGCATCGTAGCGACTGTAATAGAAGCCCGAGTTATCATCGGCCCAGGATGCACTGGAAAACTTAGACCATTGAAGATGATCCTCTAATACTTCGCCGGTGTTTACATTCAGCACATGCCATTCTCTCCAGTCTGAGCCTGCTGAGGAAACACTGTAAGCCAAAAGTTGTCCGTTGGGACTTGGAGAATAGGAAGATAATGCTTCTGTACCGTCTTCAGCCCATTGATTGGGGTCCAGTAGGACTCGTGCCTTTTGACCTAGCGACTTTGTTACGTACAGCACACTCTGATTCTGTAGTCCGTCGTTGTGAGAATAGAAGTAGTAATCGCCGCGTTTAAAAGGACGTCCAAATCGTTCGTAATTCCATAGCTTAGTGAGGCGATCGACGATGGGTTGTCGAGTGGGAATGGCACTCAGGTATTCAAAGGTGATGTCGTTTTGAGCCTGAACCCAGACAGCTGTTTCCTCCGATTCAGTGTCCTCCAGCCAACGATATGGATCTTCAATTGTAGTGCCATGATAGTCATCCGTGATATTGTCTCGGCGTGTGGACGGGTAAGTCAGATCGGTCATTTGACGTTTCCATAGAACAGAACGTACGTTGGCTTGTCTAGTGTGAGTCTTTACGGGCGATTCGGCCTGTGTGACGCGAAGGGAGCAATCTAGGTTGGTGAGGACTAGTACCGAGCTGAACACTAAGCACCATTTGAGTCGTTGGCTTTTCAGGCGATCAGTAAAACGAGAGTGTCGGCGTAACATGGATTTATATTCGGGGAGGAGTAAGGAACGGTTAATTCACAATATACAACAGTTTCTTAGCGGGTGTGACAGCAAGGTGTCTTTAGCTTGGCACTTACATGTCAGTGGGCTGGTTAAATGGCAAGGACGCAATGATGAAGCTTGCTGCAGTTTTTCTATCGCATGTAAGGGAGAAGGGAATGTAACTAATGATTCATCATCTCACACCGATTACGGGCATTTTGTTATCAGCCATCGTTGGAATCCTCGTCGATCGTTATTTTCATCTTTCGCCAATCAGCTATATGGCTGGTTTCCTGCTCACGGCAATGGGATTGATTTTGAGCGGTGCACCATGGCTATCTTATGTAGGCGCCGGGCTTCAGAGATTTTTGGTTCGAGTAAATCTCTGGGGGGTAGTGGCCAGTATTTTCGCGATTTTGCATTTTCTGGATTGGTGGTGCGAGCCTGCTGATGCATTTCGTCGAGGGCTGAATACACAGACTCCGATGGTTGCGATGGTTGAATTGCGAGAATTGCCTCAGATCATTCCGGCTAGAGCATACCATCCGTTACGACGAGGTGAGAGTCATCCCCGAGTGAAAGCTCACATCGCTATTACTTCTGTGAGACAGAACCGAGACGGAACGCTTGTTTGGATTCCTGTAAGTGGCCAGGGAATACTTCTTTGTTCAGTTGCGAAAGTACCAGCCGGTCTGCTCAATCCTGAAAAGGCTGTTCAGCCAATCCAACAAATTGAAGATGTTGAGCGAGTCGACTGGCAGCAGTTAACGATTGGAACACGTCTGTTAGTGCGTGGAATAGCGAGTCCGTTGCAATCGGAAAAAAACCCTGGGGGATGGAATGCTGCAGAGTACTACTGGGATACGCGGCGCAGTTTTACTCTGCGAACCAGAGATCATCCAGAATCACTGCAGGTGATGGGGGGGAGAAGTGAGCCCTTCGAATGGATGCGGACGGAAACGATTCAATTCGCTCGTTACAACCTCCGGCAGCACTTGCGTCCGGATCAATTCAGGCTGGCGGCCGCTGTTTTGCTGGGAGATCGCTTTCGTCTTCAGCCAGAAGAGTTAGGGCAGTTTGCCAAAGGCGGAATCATTCATTTGATTGCGATATCTGGATTACACGTTGGCATCCTCGCTGCGGGACTCTTTCTGCCTCTACGGTGGATTTCCAGACATCGCGTCCTGCTTGCTTATCTTGGATTGTGTGTAATTTGGTTTTATGCGGTCATCGTCAATCTACGGCCACCTGTCGTGAGGGCATCGATTCTGGTGTCTGTCACAGTGCTGTCCAAAATGTACTATCGGGAAAACCACCAAATCTATAGTCTGTCGGTCGCTGGGCTTCTGATATTGATTTGTAATCCTTCCACTCTGTTTAGTGTAGGGACGCAACTTTCTTTTATAGCTGTGGCCACATTAATTACAGCTCAGCGATTCTGGACCTTTCAGCTGTCAAAACCAGCCAAATTATTACTGAGGAAGCGCGGAGTGCCGTTGAAGCTCTATATCTATGGAGGTCAAGCGTTACGTTCAACGATGTTAGCCACGGCTGCCGTCGTGGTGGTGACGCTGCCCGTTACCGCATCCAACTTCCACGTGGTGAGTATTGCTGGGATCGTATTGAATACGGTCTTGAGTGTTCCGGTTGTTGTCGCCATTTTGAGTGGATTTCTGTTGTGCCTGTTTGGCAGTATAACAATCTTGGGCGTCCTAATAGGAGCGTGTGCAAATAGAGCTTTTGCCTGTTTATGGATATGTAATGAGTGGTTCGTAGAGAATTTAAGTCTCGTCGTCTGGCTCGCAGGACCAACAGCCGTTTGGACAGTGTCCTGTTATTTGATACTGTCGATGGCCACGGGAGTCATTCCTACGGCTAAACCATTTCGGGCCAAATTGAAATGGCTCCTGCTAGTTTGGATACTCGGAAGTACCGCATTATGGCCTCATCGAATCGGAGGCCGGACCAAGGTCGCCGACTTGCGACTGCAGTTTATCAATGTAGAACATGGGACGGCTGTCTTGATGGAGTTGCCGAATGGTGGAATTTGGCTCTATGACGCCGGTAGCCTGACGGATCATCAATTTGCGGGTCGTGAAATAGCGGATGTTTTATGGAGTCGAGGGCATAGCCGGATCGATGGTATCTTTGTCTCTCATGCTGATCTGGATCATTTCAATGCGATTCCTTTCTTACTTGAGCGTTTTGGTTCCGCCCGAGTGATGTTAAGCGAGCCCATGCATCATAAATTATTTGGAGGATTGCTAAACCGCCGAGGGCCTGCCGAAGCATTTTTGGCGGACCAGTTGTTGGAGTATGTTGAATCCATCGATTCACTTAAGGAAGGAAACTTGGTCCAAGTCGGATTAGGACAGTTTCAGATTTTGGGACCTCAGGCTGGCGTGCAATACGAATCGGATAATGATGCCAGTCTGGTACTGTTATTGAAATGCCAGGGAATTTCTGTCTTGTTACCTGGCGATATTGAAGCACAAGGTATTGCCCAAGTGATGCAATTCCCACTGAACCCCTGCGATGTGGTGATGCTCCCACACCATGGAAGCATTCATAGTAATCCGGATCAGTTCAGTCACTGGAGCCAACCCCGGTACGCGGTGGCAAGTACTGGTCACGCTGAATTGGCAAAGTGGGTACGAGAATGTTACCAGCCGGTAGTGACTGCCCGTCAGGGGAAAATCCTAATGACCAGCCAGCAGGGCTCGATCGTATTTCAACGAAGCAGGTCAGAAGCCCTTCTGCTGGTGGAACCCTAGATTCAATTTTTCTTTAGAGCCAGTCCTTAAGCAATTCACGTAGCTGAGTACGAGCTCGGTGCAGTCGACTCCGCACCGTCCCGATATTGATTTCCAACGCGTCGGCAATCATTTGATAATCAAGTTCTTCCAATTCCCGCAAGATGATGACCTGCTGCTGATCATCAGGGAGTTTTGCGATAGCTGCCTTTAACGCAAGCTGGAATTCACTACTTTCCAACCTGAGTTCTGCTGATTGGTCTTGGGCGGGGATCATCATCTGGGAGGTGTCGATTGAATCCGGGCGTTGTCGGCGTTGACGTGTCCGAGCAATATTGAAGCCTATGCGATAAATCCAAGTGAAGAAATGGCAATCGGATTTTAGAGAATCTAGTTTGCGGAAAACTTGAATGAAGGTTTCCTGAGTTACATCGAGCGCTTCCTCACTGCTTCCCGTGACCGGTAATAATGCTCGGTAAAGGCGGTTTTGGTACAACGTGATGAGTTGCACCAGCGCATCGGAATCTCCTTGTTTAGCAGATTGGACGAGGGTGACATCGGGGGGATCCGGATTCACGATGTTACTAAATCAATGGAGGATGAGGTTCCAAAATCCTGCGGACCATTATTACGACGCCGGATTACGACGCCGGATTACGGCAGCGGGTCGGTTTCGGATTGGCTTGTAGAATGGATCGAAAAAATAAGTCCGCGATGCGGTATCGATATTCCTACAGGGATATTGTTCACCAAATCCTTTGTTACTGTCAAACATTTGGTTGATGTTGAATTACTTGTCATACCAATACGGATAAATCACAGATGTAATCTTCGGCTTACATCCGGTATTTTCCCGTCATTCTTGCAGGAAAACGAGCTTAGTTGTGTTCGGGTTTACGTCAGTTTGAGCCCCGATCCAAGCAGGACACTTTTCTGAACATCCAGATCGTGCTGATAACTGAAGGGGAATTCGCGTTCGCCGTTCAGGACAGCAGCCAATTCTAAGAAGTCTCCGTCATATCTTCCCCCCAAGGCTGGTAATTCGACAAAGTGTGAGCCTTTGGGATGCTGTCCCGTGGCCGATTCTAAGGTAAGTTCCAACACTGGCTTTTCTAGGGGACGAAGAATGATCGTGCCCGTGTCACCGGTGACGATGAATTGACGTCGTCGAAAACCATCAACTTCCAGCATAGCTGATCGAATGGTGGCAGTTGCTTTCGGGTAGTCAAAGACGGCGAGCATGTTATCTGCCAATGCGTCTTTTTCAGGAAAGGTTGTACGCGGAAAGGCAGTGACTTTGTTCGGTGTGCCCATCGCCACATGTAGAGAGTCAATTAAATGGCAGCCTAACTCAAACATCGTACCGCCGGCATATTCGGCCAGTTGCTTTCGAGTGGCATCCCCGATCTTCTTACTAATGACTCCATCGACTCCAAAGACTTCACCAAGCAGGCCGTTGCGGATTGCCTGAAAGATGAATTGAAAACCTGGGTTGTATCGAAACATGTAGCCCATTTGTATGATTCGTTCCTGAGCTTTGGCCGTTTGGACTAATTTCTCGAAACCCGAATAATTCGTGCCGGCTGGTTTATCGAGATGGATGTGCATGCCTGCTTCTATACTGGCTTGAGCAGTCTCGATGAGATCTTTCACTTCAGTTTCAATACATACTAATTGCAAGCCCTCGACATTCAGGAGTTGTTCTTGAGTCATCCTTGGAACACCGTTATAAGGCCCCGTCGCTTTGACTCGATTCCATTGCTGGTCATCAGGTTCGACAACGCCAATAAATTCGTATAGTTCTGAGTACTTGCGAGCTGTGCCAATCTTTCCACTGGCATGCGCATGCTTCGTTCCAATCTGCCCGACTTTGATTTTTTGAGGCTTCTTAGCTGTGGCCTGGGATTCTGTCTGTGGCAAGGCGGCCATGGCGCCTAAGGTCGATACGAAGGAAATGAAGTTTCGTCTTGTACTCATGAAGTTAGTCCTGAAAAGCGAATGATGAATGGGTTAATACCCGACCGTAGCTCCGTCCTTGCGTGGTTCGGTGGCACCATGAAGGACACCATTTTTATGGTCAATGAGAATTCCCTGATATCCCCCGAACCCCCCCACGCTTCGTCGTACCTTATGTCCTCGTGATTCGAGGTCTTCGACAATGGAGTCCGGGATGCCTGATTCCACTTCTACGATTCCCCGTCCATCTCCGGAGACACCTCTTGGAGTGGAGCTCCCCAGATGCCGAATTCGGGCCAGATCACCGGCTTGCTGGACGTTCATTCCGAAGTCCAGAAGATTGACCAGAATCTGAACATGGCCCTGAGGTTGCATATCTCCTCCCATGACTCCGAAGGAAAAGAATGGCTTATCGTCTTTGGTGACCATGGCAGGAATAATGGTGTGGAAGGGACGTTTGTGAGGATCCAGACGATTCAAGTGATTTTCGTCGAGTGAAAAGAGAGCACCACGGTTTTGGATCGCAAACCCAACTTCAGGTGGCGTCACTTTGGAACCAAAGCCGTGATAGATGCTTTGAATGAAGGAACAACAATTCCGATTCTTATCAACGACCGTTAAGTAAACGGTGTCACCTTGCTGTAATTTGGGATCACCGGCAGTCGTGTTTTGGTTGGCCTGTTGCATATCGATGAGCTGCCCGCGTTGCTTGGCATACTCTTTGGATATCAGGCTTGCTACGGGGACATCAACGACGTCGGTATCGGCATAGTATTTCGCTCGATCTTCAAACGCTAATTTTTTGGCTTCGCTAAACAAGTGCAGCCAATCAGCCGAACCCGGTCCCATAGTTCTAACATCATAAGCCTCGATGAGATTGAGCATCTGTAATGCGGCAATCCCCTGACCGCTGGGTGGGAGCTCCCATACGTCGAATCCTCGATAATTCGTCGAAACCGGGTCGACCCAAGTCGCCTGGTGGTCTTCAAAATCCTGCAGGCTGAACAGCCCACCAATCTCTTCACTGTAGGCAACGATTTCTTTTGCGATCCGACCTCGGTAAAAAGCGTCAGCACCTTGTTCGGCAATCAGCTGATAACTTGCAGCCAATTGAGGTAATCGGAATATCTCACCTGTTGAAGGAGGACGGTGGTCGTCAATTAAATATGTTTTTGCCGAGCCAGGGTATTGGGCGAGTGACGGAGCGGAGACTTTCCAGTAATGAGCAATGACTTCAGAAACGGGGAACCCTTCCCGGGCAGTGAGAATTGACGGTGCTAAGAGCTCTTTGAGAGCCATCGATCCAAAACGATCGTTAAGGGCCTGCCAGCCACTGACACATCCAGGAACTGACCAGGCCAGAGGTCCAAACAGTGGAATTTGTTTATGTCCATGCTCAGCAAAATACTCCCGAGTGGCCTTATGGGGACTTCTCCCACTGGCGTTCAGGCCAAAGAGTTTCTTTTGTTTGTTGTCCCAATAGATACAGAATAAGTCACCGCCAATTCCATTGCTCATTGGTTCCACAACTCCCAGCATCGCATTGACGGCAATTGCAGCATCGACCGCGTTACCTCCAGATTTCAAAACGTCCAATCCTGCCTGAGCGGCCAAAGGATGGCTTGTGGCCACCATGCCATTTTTTGCGATGACAACACTGCGACTTTGATTGGAGGGGGATACGGGGCGGTCGTAGCCTGCCTGACGAGTGGTATCTTGAGCTTGAGCGTCTAATACTGGTTCGGTCATAAATGTGATGATTGCGAGTAGAAGGTGAGCAATTGGAAGCCGTGATCGAAAGAGCATGGTGAATATGCTTACTGAAAATTGCATGGGTTGTTTGTTGGGGTTCGAGTAAGATAAAGCGGAACCACTTCATCGTTCGATGTCTTTAGATTACCAAACTAAAAAGCTCTCTTCATGAACATTGTGATCAAAAGCCTCTCGGTTTCGGCTGTTACTTTCATTTGCCTTCAAGTCGGCTTGCCCGCATTGACCGCTGCGTCGAAACGCGTCGTTGCTTCTACCCAAGCGGTTTCTAAAGCTCTGCCCTTGATAATGAAAAGTGCCGAAGATTATGTGGAGCAAAAATCTTGTTTTACTTGTCATCACCAGTCCTTACCGGTTACCGCCGTAGTTCGGGCGAAGAGTATTGGGTTCGAAGTAGATAGAAAGTGGTTGGAAACCCAACGCAAGTTCACAGCGGACTTCTTTTTGTCTCGGAGAAAAGAGCTGAGTAAAGGGAAGGGCGTTCCGGGAGGAGCGTTTACTGCGGGATATGCACTTGCGCAGTTTATCAGTACCTCTCACGCCACGGCAGTTGAGGATGTGAATCAAGTACCACGATTGCCAGGGACGGACGAGTTATTGGAGTATTTACTTCAAATCTATAATCCAGAACGGCCGTGGAAAATAAATACCATTCGGCCACCCTTGGAGTCGAGTGACTTTACAGCGACTGGATTGGCCGTTGCCGCATTAGGGACGTATGAGCCCGAGCAATTGATGCAACGCATGAAAGAAATACGGCATTGGTATGGCCAGACACAAGCAAAGACGACCGAAGATCGAGCATTCCAAGCGATGGGGTGGTATTGGTTGATTCATTCGGAATATGCTTTTCATGCAAAACGATCATTGCCTACGGAGGTAAGAAATCGTCCGGGGGAAGTTCAGATGCCTGATACACAAGCGGACGCTGAGCGTATGATGGAATTCATAGCAGGATTACGTGATCGGCAGCGCGAAGATGGAGGTTGGGGACAAACCGACCAGATGGAGAGTGACGCTTATGCAACCGGCCTCGTATTGACCTCATTATTGATGGTTAAACCCTCTCTTTACCGGGAAAAATGGGTCGTAAAAGGGGTTCAGTACCTGATTAAGAATCAGGAATCCGACGGATCCTGGCTGGTAAATACTCGTAGTAAACCCATTCAGGAATACTTCGAATCTGGATTTCCACATGGCGAGGACCAATTTATCTCGATTGCCGCTTCCTGCTGGAGTGTCATCGCATTAAGTCAATTCGTGGAATCCCACGAGTTTGAGGATAACTAAGCTGATTTCGGGCCGTTTTCTAGCGGATATTCATATATTAGAAGTGCTTATACCCACTTGCATATCCCCTTGTTAGTGGTAGATTTAATGGATTAAAGACGCTCCGTAATAGTTTACGGGCTGAGTATTGGTCCCTCCTTACGGGATTGTCCCTGACAAGGCTTCATTAGTTAGCGGTTGCAGGGCAGTTTGGTTTGGAACAGTCGCTCGATGGCTGCTCAACGGTTGGGCAGGGTATCGGCAAAGAAAGTAGTAACACCTATGACAATTACAAGAGAACGCAAGCAGGAACTAATCGGCGAGTATAAGAATTCGGACGGCGATACCGGTTCACCGGAAGTTCAAATTGCAATCTTGACTACACGCATCAATAACCTGACTGAGCACATGCGGTCGCATAAGAAAGATTACGCATGTCGTCGTGGGCTTCTGGCACTTGTTAGCCGCCGTCGCCGGTTGTTGGACTACTTAAGAAAGATCGATCCTCAGCGATACCTCGATATCATCGGTAAGTTAGGCATTCGAAAGTAACACTTCGAAGGCCTTCAGGCCGCTTCAGATTGTCCCTGGTTTTTACCAGGGACAATCTTATATAGGGAGCGAATATCTCCCCGAATCACGTTGTTAACGCTTTGGTTCTTGTTGGTATGTGGCTTTTTACCTACAGCAATCAGACCAGCAGCTGCCGAGTCGTTGGTGACGCAAGAGTATTTTTGGAAAGAAGTAAGTAAGAATTTTGCCTCATGACTGAGGTAGGTAGGAATTTGTAGGTTAGAGAAAGAATTGTACGAATGGAAAAGGTACGAGTAGAAAGAGAAATTGGAGGCCAGACGTTTTCGTTAGAAACTGGCTTCATTGCTAAGCAAGCCGGAGCATGTGTTCTGGCTCAATTCGGTGATACCGTTGTACTCAATGCAGTTACTTCGGGATCCCCACGGGAAGGAATTGACTTCTTCCCTTTGATGTGTGATTACCGTGAGCGATTTGCTGCTGCCGGGAAATTCCCAGGTGGATTTTTGAAGCGTGAAGGTCGTCCATCGACAAAGGATACATTAACGTCTCGATTAACCGACCGGCCAATTCGTCCGTTGTTCCCTAAGGGATTTAAGGATGAAGTTATGTGTCAGTCGACAGTGGTTGCCAGTGACGGTTTAAATGATGGCGACGTCATTGCCATGAATGGTATTGCCGCAGCACTTCACATCTCTCCATTGCCGTTTGACGGGCCGATTGCCTCGGTTCGCGTGGGACGTATTGATGGTCAGTTAGTGACATTCCCAACCGTGGAAGACCTGGAAGAGAGCGATCTGGATATGATCGTTTCCGGTAGTCTGGAAGAAATCCTGATGATTGAAGGATTTGCCCGTGAAATGCCGGAAGACGAAATGGTGGAAGCCATTCTCTATGCTCACGAAGGAATTAAAGCGGTCTGTGAATTACAGAACGAGTTGCATGCGAAATGTAATGTCGTGAAGCAGGATTTTGTTGAACCGGAAGATGATGGTTTGGCAGATATTCTGATCGGTAAATACACAGATGAATTCAAGGCAGCTCAGCTTACAGAAGGAAAGCAAAACCGAGCGGATGCAGTGAATGTAGTCAAAGCCAAGATCAAGGAAGAGATGATTCCTGATCCTGAAGCTGAAGACGCGATCTGCTCGAAAGCTCTGGGAGCAGCACTTTACAAGCTGGAAAGCAATGTTATTCGTCAGCTAATCATCGAAGGGACTCGTCCTGACGGTCGTTCGCATGATGAGCTGCGAAATATTGAATGCTATGTGGATGTGCTTCCACGTGTTCATGGTTCAGCAGTGTTCCAACGTGGTGAAACACAGGCTTTAGTCACCGTGACACTGGGGACGAGCAAAGACGAACAGCGAGTAGATGGTATTACCGATAACTACTCCAAGAAATTCATGCTGGATTACAACTTCCCTGGTTACAGTGTTGGTGAAGCTAAGCCAAACCGAGGACCAGGACGTCGTGAAATCGGTCATGGAATGTTGGCTGAACGTAGTGTGAAAGCTGTTCTGCCTGATCCAGAGGATTTCCCTTACACTATTCGAGTGATCTCAGATATCACCGAATCGAACGGGTCATCGTCTCAGGCTTCTGTCTGTGGAGCGACACTCGGTCTCATGGCCGCTGGTGTACCAATCAAGAATCCTGTTGCAGGAATCTCGATCGGTTTGGTTCAGGAAGGCGATCAAAATATTCTCTTGACTGACATTCAAGGTGCAGAAGATCACTTTGGTGACATGGACTTTAAAGTTGCTGGAACGCAAAAGGGTATCACTGGTATTCAGTTGGACTTGAAAATCAATGGTATTAGCGAACAGGTTATTCGTGATTCACTGGTTCAAGCGAAAGATGCTCGTATCCAGATCATGCGTGAGATGATTCGCACCATCGAACGTCCTCGTGCGGAGACTTCCGAGCACGCACCTCGATTGATTCGAGTCAATATTGCATCCGATAAGATCGGTGCTCTGATCGGCCCTGGCGGAAAGAACATTCGCCACATTCAGGAATCTACCGGAACCGTTGTTGAGGTAGATGATGATGGTGTAGTTACGATCGCTTCAACGAATGCCGAATGGGCGGAAGAAGCTCGATCGCTTGTCGAGGCCTATACAGCCACCGTTCAGGTTGGCAAGATCTACGAAGGCTCGATTAGTAGCATCAAAGACTTTGGTATCTTTGTTGAAATCCTACCTGGTCGCGATGGATTGTGTCATATCAGTGAATTGTCAGAACATTACATTTCCGATATTTCGAAGGCTGTCAACGAAGGTGACGTCGTCAAGGTGAAATGTATTGGAGTGGACGATCACGACCGAGTTAAACTTAGCCGTAAAGCGGCATTGGAGGAACTTGGTGAAGAGGATGATTGGGAACCACAGGAACGATCTGAAAACGATGGTGAGCGACGTGAGCGTCGTCCACGACGTGATGGCGATCGTCGCGGTGGTGGCGGACGTCGCCGCCGACGTGACTAGAGGCTTTCCTGGTTACTCTGGGGTTCCTGCCTTCAGTACGTAAGTACTTAGACACGGGCCGAGAGACTCGGAGCACCTGCTCCACATCCCAATGGTTAGACCTACAGCCGGTCGTCCTAAGCTCTTCGAGCGGTCAGGTCGATCGGCTGTTTTTATTCAGCACACGACTCAAGACCGATAGCAAAAAGACTCTTCCAATTGTTGGTTGCAGGCTAAAATAAAGGTTTGAGCGGTTTAAGTGCGGGGCGTATCTGAGCCGGGTGCGAGCGTGCTAATAACACAGACATTGCATGATGAGTTTTTTATGGTGGATCGCGAAGTAGAACGTTGGCAGCAACGAGCTCAATTGCTTGAAAAGCAATATTCTGAGCTTGCGCAAATTGCTGGTTCGCTTGCCCATGAAATCAAAAATCCACTGTCTGTGATCCGAATGAATATGGAGTTGGTGGAGGAAGATCTCGAGGAGAGTGAAACTCCCCGAGAGCGTCGCGTCTGGACAAAACTGCAAACGGTTCACGCGCAGTGTCAGAGGCTTGAAAAATTACTCAATGACTTTATGAAATTCGCCCGTTTAAGGGAGCTCGATCTGGAGATTGGCTCGCTCAATAAACAGGTCGCGATGGTGCTGGATATGTATGAAGCTCAGGCACAATCGCAGGGAGTGCAAATCAATCGTTATCTGGATCCCGAGTTGCCTGCGATGCAATTGGAACCGGAGACGCTACAAGCCGCTATGGTCAACCTGGTGAAAAATGCCATGGAATCGATGGAAGAAGGTGGTGAATTAACCGTCATTACCCGAGTCACTCCGGTTGGAATTGCGATGGACTTAATTGATACCGGTTGTGGTATGAGTGAAAACACTGCACTGAATATGTTCAGTGCTTTCTACACTACAAAGCCGGCCGGATCAGGCTTAGGGTTGCCAATGGCAAGGAAGGTGGTTCAGGCTCATGGTGGTCGAATCGATGTGCAAAGTCAGGAATCGCAGGGTACTAAATTTACGTTGGAATTCCCTACGCCGGCACGTCTGGATTCGTCGGAGAACAAATGACAGGATTGGAAGCAGAGGGATTTAAATTGACTGAATCAACAGACATACCTGGCTTGAGTGCCGGTGAGGTTCGCGTTCTGGTGGTGGATAATGATCCACCTCTGGCGACTGCGATGGTGGAAAGTCTGGAGTCGGTTGGCTATGACATCAGTATGGCAACGTCCGGGCCGGAAGGCCTAAAAATGATTCAGCAGAATCAGTATGATATCGTCATCACCGATTTGATGATGAACGACGTGGATGGCATGGGGATTTTAGAGAACACTGTCCAACTGTTACCCAATGCTGAAGTGATTATGGTGACCGGGCATGCCACTGTTCCACGGGCAGTCGAAGCCATGCAGCTTGGTGCCTATAACTTTCTAGAAAAACCAATTACTCCAAAGCGATTACGAGCAATTACAGCTCGGGCTGTCGAATCGGTGGCGTTACGAAGATGTAATGAGGAATTGCAGCAACGTCTCGATGAGAAGTTCGGATTCGACGGGATTATCTACGCCAGCGATAAAATGAAATCGGTGATCGACCGTCTTAAACGGATTGCACCAACCGATGCCACCGTCCTGATTACAGGCGAAAGTGGTACAGGGAAGGAATTGATTGCGCAGGCAATTCACCAAAACTCTCCGCGAAAAGGTAAGCGACTTGTCCCACTGAATTGTGCCGCCGTTGCTGAAAACTTAGTGGAAAGCGAGTTGTTTGGGCACGTCAAAGGAGCATTCACAGATGCTCATTCGGATCGCGTCGGAGCATTCGAATACGCAGATGGTGGGACTATCTTTCTAGATGAGATTGGCGACATGCCACTGGCCACTCAGACTAAGCTACTTCGAGTTCTGGAAGAGAGCCGGATAACGCGTGTTGGCGATAACGACCCTATGGACGTTAATGTTCGGGTTGTATCGGCCACGAATCTCGTGCTTGAAGAAGCGGTGGAAAACAATGAATTCAGGAACGACCTTTATTACCGTTTGAAAGTGGTGACCATTGAATTGCCGGCGTTGCGGCAGCGACGCGATGATATTGTTCCACTGGTGGATCACTTTCGAAAACAATGTAACCAACGACACAATAAAAACGTAACCGCGGTATCACCGGCTGTGACTCGCAGGTTCTTCGCTTATGACTGGCCAGGTAATATTCGGCAGTTGAGGAACATCGTGGAAAGTATGGTTGTCTTAGATATGGACGGAGTTCTGGATGTGGATGACCTTCCTCCGGATTTCGAAGTCGGTAATGATGAATTGCCGACCAATTCACTCGGGCCAGTCGATTTGGTCGGACAGCCAATGGCTCAGATAGAAAAATGGGCTTATCAACAAACCTTGGCACTTACTAATGGAAATCGGGAGGAAGCAGCCGGTATACTGGGAGTAGGTGCTCGTACGGTTTACCGAAAACTCAAGGAATACGAACTGTAATTTAGTATTACAAATACTAACCCAATGGATGGGAATTAGCATGGCACGGATTGCACAACTTTCGACAAGTATTATCAATAAGATCGCCGCCGGTGAAGTCATCGAGCGTCCGGCGAGTGTCGTAAAAGAGCTTGTTGAAAACTCAGTAGACGCTGGCGCAACTCGAATTGATGTTACGGTCGAGGATGGTGGCAGCGCGCTTATTCGTATTGTGGATAACGGATCGGGGATTGATCCGGATCAAATCGAGTTAGCCGTCGATAGTCATGCCACCAGTAAAATAACGACTGCGGATGATTTGTTTTCCGTTGCTTCCATGGGGTTTCGGGGCGAGGCTTTGGCATCTATTTCTGAAGTCAGCAATATGATCATCCGCAGTCGCACGCCAGATCATGATTCGGGGATGTTGTTCGAAATTCATGGAGGAAAGAGGCAGGCCCCGGAGCCGACTGGTTGTCCTGTTGGTACGATGATCGAAGTTCGCAATCTCTTCTTTAACACACCGGTACGCAGGAAATATCTTAAAACGGCCCAGACAGAGATGGGGCACATCACCGAAGCCTTTACTCGGATTGCATTGGTTCACCCTCACATCCACTTCAGCCTCAAACACAATGATCGTATGAAGCACGATCTTCCCGCTGTGGACCATTGGAAAGATCGTATCGCACATTTTTATGGACGTGATTTAGCCGAAGGACTGATTTGGGTGGAAAGTCAGGATGACGAAGTATCCGTATCCGGATATGTAGCCGACCCTTCTTTCTTTCGCTCGAACACCAGAATGCAATATCTGTTTCTGAACAATCGGCACATACGAGACCGTAGTTTGCAGCATGCGTTGGGCGAAGCCTATCGCGGCCTGCTGCTTCACGGCCGTTACCCGATCGTCTTTCTGCGAATGGATATGCCACCGGAAATGGTGGATGTCAATGTACACCCCACCAAATTAGAAGTCCGGTTTCAGGACGGGCGTCGGCTATATAGTCAGCTATTGAGTACGATCCGCAACAAGTTCCTGACGACCGATCTCACTGCTCGTGTACGAGAAAAGCAAGCCGCAGACACCTCTTCTTCGGTGGCTACGGCTCCTGAACAAACCCAACGGATGGATTTCCAATTTGGTACGTCTCAGGTAAATCCCGCATTCATTGGACAACGAGAAGGCCAAACGCCAGGTTATACGGGGAGCAGTGCTTTACCGGAGAGTTTTCAGCGTGCATTAGACCCGTCCAGTTTGGAGGATGCCAGCGGGTTGACGCCCAAAGTTGGATTCGACAAGCCGGTCGAAGAAGTAGCCCCGTGGGATGCCGACGGTATCGATGTCCGGACAGCGGGGCATACCAGATTGGGAATACAAATCCATAATCGCTATCTGGTTACCGAGGACGAACGAGGGATGGTTGTGATTGACCAGCATGCTTTGCACGAAAGAATTCTCTACGAACAATTTCGTGCGAAAGCAATGGAAGGTTCTCTGGAGACACAGCGGTTGTTGGTACCCGAGCCTGTAACGTTGACACCGGCGGAGGCTGCTGTAATCCTCGACAATCAAGAAGAGTTGAAGAAACTGGCAATTGAAGTCGAGCCTTTTGGTGGAGATACCGTATTAGTTTCGAGTTACCCAGCCATGTTGCGGCGATTAAAGATTGAAGAAATGATACGGCAGTTAGTCGATGTTTTGCTTTCTGGTAAGCAGTCGCCGGATAAACGAGATGTACTGGAAGATTTGCTGGCCAAGATGTCTTGTAAAGCTGCTGTCAAAGCTGGTGATCCTCTGACGACCGAAGAGATTAAATCACTTTTAGAGCTTCGCGACCTTTGTCAAGACTCGCACCACTGCCCCCATGGCCGTCCCTCCGCACTGGTATTCTCCCGTGATGAACTCGACAAACGATTTCAACGTACAGGTATCTAACGAACACTAGTAACTCATAGATGCTGGTCAGATCTTTCCGATGGAATTCATCGACGTGGTGTCATGACTTTCATGGCTTCCGGAACGGCATAAGCACTGTCGAGTCCATATGCCTGCCAGTAAATCACGCAGTTGATATTTCTAGTCTGAAACATCTCAAAATCCTGATAGCGGATGTCACAGTTACGGACGATGATTTCCCGCAGGTTGGCCATAGACGAAAGTTGCTCCAGATTGCTCCGGTTCAATGAAGAGCTTGAAAGATTGAGATGAGTGATGGGTAATTGAGCTAACTTCTGAAATCCCTCCGATTCCAATTGGACTCCAATGAGCTGAAGGCTGGTAAGTGCGTGTAGCGATTGAAGGTTTTCTATTCCCCAGGTTGTAACAGGACAGTGTGAGAGATCAAGGTACGAAAGTCCTGATGGCATAGCAAGTTTCGAAAGATGCTCGCCGCTGAGATTAGTTCGGTAGAGGATTAGATGTTCCAACGCCGTGCAGTTGTTTAAAGCAGGTAGCCAGTCATCCTGAAGATTCGATTCGGCTAAATTCAGAGTCGTGAGAGTTTCTATGTTTGAAATAGACTGGAGTACCTCTGCGTTGAGGGACATTGCCTGCAAACTTAATGATTCGAGTGGTAATGCCGGTAAGGTTTGGGCTAAAGCGGCAGCGGAGCATTGAGTTTGCCCGAGATCGAGTTGCTGACAGTTTTTGCTCTGAATAATCAATTCAAGACCTGCGTCTGAGATCACTGTGCTATTGAGGTTTAGCTGGCGAACATCAAGTGTTTCCATAAAGGCGAGATCTTTGTTCGTGATCGTTGATTGTGATAAATCCAAAGTCAATGGTTGCCGAGTGGAGAGTTCACGAAGTTGGTTTAACTCATTCTTTCCCAGCTCGCATCCGCTGACTGCTAGATGGCTTAACTGCTTTAGTTTCTTGAATTCCTGAAGCCCTATAAACGAAACCTGAGTGTTGTTGAGATGGATCGTTCGCAGTTTTTCATGGTTTTTCAACTTACTTAACGTGACGTCGTCGACGGGGGAATAATCAAAGATGATTTCTTGCAGGAGTGGGAGTTCGGTTAATAGGTGCGCGTTGGCGTTGTCCCAACTTGGATTATTGCTGAGCGTCAGGGAATCGAGTCCTTTCGCTTGCGTAAGATATTTGAGTCCACTTCCGGAGAAGTGTAGTGATTGTAACTGCAGAGATTGGAGTTTGGTAAGGGAGTGGAGAGGGGACAGATCGTTGTCTGTGAATGTTCCATGCCGAATCGTCAGGTGTCTTAAATTGGATAGAGTCCCAAGAAGTTCAAATGTCGTTCTATCCGTCAGTCCCTGGGCATCCAGAGTTATTTCAGTAATGGTGGAGTCATCGTCCTCCGTTAGGATCGTGATCAAGGGACCAAACTGTCCTTCGAGTTGATGGCGGGCCGAGTGCCTGGATTGTTCCGGGCCGGTGGAAATTCGAATGAAGATCAGGGCAAGCAGACTACAGGCCAGTAGACTGACTGGAATGACAAGATTTTGCTTCATTTTGTCTTCGCCGAATAAATGAGAGTTGGAGTACCAACAGGATATATATTAAAAACCTCGGCGTAGTACCAATGCAATTCTTAGATGTAATTTATATTGCTGAGGGATTGGCTTTGAAGCCTTTGAAAGTCGTTACTTATTCTGGTGATTCACGGTTAGCATTGCCGAGGTTATAACAGAGTAAGAGCGGGTAGTAGAACCATCAAATTGTCTTTATATGTGTTGAGGTAGACTTCGTTGAGTGATCAGGTAGGATCGGTCATTTGTGTAAGTATCGGTCGCGGTAGGCATAAACACATGATCGCAGAACATAAGCATTTGGCTGAAAATGGCGCCCGGTTAGTGGAATTACGGCTGGATTATATTCGACGAGCCGTCACGCTTAGGCGTCTATTAAAGAACAGGCAATGCCTCGTTGTAGCGACCTGCCGGAGACCACAGGACGGTGGTAAATGGCAAGGGACGGAAGCCGAGCGAGTGATGTTGCTACGGTCTGCCATTGTCGAAGGCGCTGATTACGTTGACTTAGAAGAAGAAATTGCTGACGAGATTCCTCGCTATGGTGATACCAAACGTATTATCAGCATGCATGACTTTGATGAGACTCCGCAGAATCTTGAAGAGATTCATGCACGACTGGCTAGTAAAGATGCAGACATCGTCAAAATTGCCTGTATGGCTAACTCACCTCATGATGTGACACGAATCCTGAGGCTCATTGAAAACAGCGAGATCCCCACGGTTGGTATCTGTATGGGGGATATGGGGATGCCCAGCCGTATTCTGGCCGGAAAGTTTGGATCTCCCTTCTCATTTGCCACATTTCATCATGAGCGAACGATCGCTCCCGGCCAGCTTAGCTTTCAGGATATGACGGATGTCTATCGATACGAATCGATCGATCAGGATACAGAGGTCTTTGGTGTGATTGCCGATCCTGTGGCTCATAGTATGAGTCCAGTAATTCACAATGCTGGATTTGAATCGATGGATATGAACCGGGTTTATCTTCCATTTCGGATTCCAAAAGACCATCTCAACCAATTCATTGATGATGCTCCAGGTTTGGGAATCCGGGGCTTGAGTGTGACGATTCCTCATAAACAAGAGGTCATGGCATCCTTAACGAAGATCGAGTCGGGAGCAAAAAAAATTGGCGCGGTTAATACAGTGATATTCGACGACGGTGAAATCGTTGGCTACAACACCGACTTGTATGGAGCGATGGTTAGTCTGGCTGAAGCTGCTGGAGAGGCCCCCGATTCTCAATGGCTGGAAGGGAAACGGGTGTTGTTGCTGGGAGCCGGAGGAGTGGCTCGTGCGATCGGCGTAGGTGTGAAGGACCGCGGAGCTGAATTGCTTGTTACATCGCGTACCTACGAACGTGCCATTGAACTGTCCACCAAACTTGAGGGTGAGGCCATTGTCTGGGAAGAACGGCATTCCGCGAATGCGGACGTGCTGATTAACTGTACTCCCGTTGGCATGCACCCCAAAATGAATGACACTCCTTTTGAAGAAGCAGGGTTAACCCGTGGCATGATCGTCTTTGATACGATTTACAATCCGGAGCAGACTCTGTTAATTAAGCAGGCCAGAAAGCATGAATGCCGCACCGTCACTGGGGTGGAGATGTTCGTGCGTCAGGCAGAATTACAATTCAAACTGTTTACTGGTGAAGAGGCGCCGCTGGATGTAATGCGAGAGACATTTAGACGTACTATTTCATCAGCCAACTATTGATTTATTCCGGCCAATGTCGAGGGGCAATCGTATGCCTAATATTTTCTTAACGGGTTATCGCGCCACTGGAAAAACGTCGGTGGCTCAGCTTGTGGCCGATCAATTGGGGCTGGAAGCGATCGATGCGGATGTGTTCCTGGAAAGTGAAGCCCGTATGACGATTGCCGAAATCTTTGAAGCTGAGGGAGAACAGGGGTTTCGTGAACGTGAATCCAGCGTGGTTCACCAACTCGCCCAACGAGACGAATTGGTTGTGGCACTTGGCGGAGGGGCAATTGTTCGTGAGGAAAACCGTCGGGCAATACAAGGCAGGGGGGTAACAGTCTGGCTTACAGCAAGCCCTAAAATAATCTTTGACCGTATGACGACTGACCCCCTAACCGGACAACGTCGTCCAAATCTAACAGCGACCGGAGGCTTACAGGAAATACAGCAGTTGTTGGAACAACGAAATCCTCTGTATCAGGAGGTTGCTGATTTTTCAGTGGACACTGAGCAGATGACACCTGCAGAAGTGGCTGGAGAGATTATCGCAAAATTGCGTGATTAGCGGATAAGCTTTTCTTTGACTAACCGCCAGGCAAACAGCATGCCTCCCATTGCTGATAAACCGGCCATGAGGACGAATGGCAATGCATCGATGTATTGAAATAAGGCAATCGATGTGCGAGCCCAAATGGATTCCCAGAATAGTACAACGAGGATGGCCGCTAAACTGAGGTAGGGGCCGAACGCCATTTCATTTTCGCGTCGAATAATGGCTTGGATCAGTCCGATGATGACGCCTGCAAAGGGAGCTAGGAAAAAGGTAATGATGACTGCCTGCCAACCAAGGAAGGCACCTATCATCGCCATCAGTGTCACATCCCCAAATCCCATGGCTTCTTGCCGTAAGGCGACCTGCCCGATAATCCGTACGCTCCAGACCAAAACCAAACCGGCTGTCATACCAAGAATGGCACTGAAAAGGCTTTCCCATTGAATGGGAGTTCCCCATTCCCATACGAAATAGAGTAAGGCCCAACCTAGCATCGAACTGCCGGCGATTACCGTCGTAACCGTGAACGGTCTTCGTCTTCGTTTTTCCCCAGGTGGAAGTGATTTTCGGCGAGGTCGTATCACACTGGCGAACATCAACGACATTCCTCTTTTAACTCCCCACCGCAACGTACAGAGCTTAGGCATACTTGCTAGACCCCAAAATCCCATCATTCCCATCGCATACAACAAAGTTCGCGGCTGCTCGGCCCAGATAAACCAATCCTTGGGAGAATGGGCGTGGAGATATAGGAGACGGTCGGCTTGTAATTGTTCGGTATCTAGTAACCTTCCTTCGGGGAGGAATGCAGCCAGTACTAAAGCGAGGAGCGTTCCGGAGACAGTAATTTCATCGGGAATCATCCGTTCGTCAAAGTCGACGAACGTAGCGATACAGAGCAGGGTGGCCATCGTTAAGTAGGGGATACACTGTTGCCAAAGAAAGCCGTCAGGTAGGGAAGCGGAAGTATGTTCACCGATCCCTGCGAAATGGGAATAGCTATAGCCAAAGAACAATGCCATGCCGATTTCGATCCACATCGGACGGACCCAAAAACGATAACCATGCTGACGGGTTTCAGATTTCATCTGTAACCAGCCGGTGACCGGTATACGGGTAGCCCAGGATCGACTTGAGACTTCTTCAGGCAGCGGTCCCCAGGGGCTAATACGCCGTTTGTTCCAGGCGAGATTGTAAATGCCCCAATTTACGAACATCCCCAGAAAGGCACCGGCGATCATCACTGTCAGGCATGTACTCCAACTGAACATGAGAGACTCAGGTGCTTTCGATTGAGGTGAAGATGGGACAGGGGAAACTTAGTAGGTTTCGGGAGACACAATCAACTCAATACGTTGATTGGCTTCACGTCCCTGTTCTGATGCCGTGGAATAGCGAGGATGATTGTTACCCTTGGATGCCAGTGAAAGCTGATTCGCAGGTAGTTGAGTCATCCCCACAAGATAATTGTATAGTGCTGTGACTTGTTGGATAGCCTGTTGATGATCGTCATGAGGGGTCAGGCCGGATGCGGCATGGGCTTCGAGAGTTATTTGCTGATTGGGATATTGTTGTTTGACGGCAGCTCCCACGCGATCGAGCAGCGTCTTTCCGTCATTACTAATCGTCGCCGTATTGGCATTAAAGAGTTGAGCACGTGGCAATTCAATACGAACCATGTTTTTGTCGCGTCCGACAACAACTCCTTCGATACTAACGGTATCGAGCGTTGTTGCTTGCCCAGCACTGTCGGCTGATAGGTCGATACCCGCTTGATTGGCCAGCTTGGCATTGGCATCTTTTAATTGCTCTTTCACCAAATCTAATTCGCCAACGGTTACCCGAAATTGCTGGCGTGCTTTAGCCAATTCGGCATGGAGTGACTCGTTGTCAGCAGAGAGTTTATCGATGTTGGAGCCGCTGTCTGCTGGGTTGGCTTCTGCCGTTGTGCCAGCACTTGGGTTGGCAGCTTCATCTGTGCCGCGTTGTCCCCAAGTAAACTTTCCATCAGGGCCGATGGGGCCCGACTGGCAACCGCACAACAGGATGATTAATCCTAGAAGTAATCCCGGAAGCGAAATTCGGTACAAAGTGTTCATCTTTTAAGCGATATAGTGCAAACGACGAAGGCAACAATACGGGGGAAATAGTATCAAAACAGACGTTTACTAGGGAATAGCAGTGCAGGTGTTGGAATAAAGCCAAACTGTTGCTTGACACTAGTATTCTGTGACCTACGATTGAGTATTATCCTCAAACCCCACTCTTTTCGGATGAAAACGATGAGATTTATGTCTTACTACAGTATTTGCGACTGTCTCTGTTGTTGCTGTTCCAAGTAACAATTGCGCTTTTATACGCTTGTAGTATGCTCTTTTACCCATCTCTCTTTTCTATTAATCATTCGAAATGTCATCACGAGAAAACAAACAACAACTGCCCGGTTTGACCAATCAGATCATCAATACCTATGAAGATCTGGGGACGATCAACCATTTGGATCATATTCCGCTTCCGCAGCTTGATAAGATCATCGAGATTCTTAACGACTTCAAAGAAGTTTTATACCCAGGCTATCGACGTCGTCAGGGGTTACACGGAGGCAATGTTTCCTATTACGTGGGGAATCTTGTCGATCGGATATTCAACGAATTATCCACACAGATCGCCCGCGCATTGCAACACGAAGATGTGGTCTTCGAATCTCGCGGTGAATGGAATTCATATCTGGAGCAGGGAGAGCAACTAACGTTGAAGTTGCTGGAACGATTGCCTGAGATCAGACGTGTACTGGCAACGGATGTACAAGCTGCCTATGACGGTGATCCGGCTTGCAAGAGTTTGGACGAAGTAATCTTTTGCTATCCCGGACTGGATGCCATTACTGTCCATCGTATTGCCCATGAATTGTATCTGCTAAACGTTCCCTTTATTCCTCGCATGATGGCCGAATGGTCCCATAAAGAGACGGGGATAGATATCCACCCGGGAGCGACGATTGGCGACTCATTTTTCATCGACCATGGGACAGGCGTGGTAATCGGGGAAACGACCGTGATAGGTAAACAGGTAAAACTCTATCAGGGGGTTACTCTGGGAGCCTTGAGTTTCCCCACCGATTCAGATGGGAATATTATCCGTACTATGAAACGGCATCCTACGATTGATGACCGCGTGGTAGTTTATGCTTCCGCAACAATTCTAGGTGGAGAAACGATCGTCGGACATGATAGTGTGATCGGTTCCAGCGTTTGGCTGACACGTAGTGTGCAGCCCCATACCACTGTGACGCTGGAAAAGCCTAAACTCAGAATGCGGGCCGACAGTAAAGAAGCGGTTACCAACGATTCGTCGTTTGAAATATAGTGCTCAGTTTACTCGTTAGCCAATGCAATGGCTTCGGGCAGATGAATGACGCCATCATACAGACTACGGCCGATGATCGCACCGTCTAGTCCTGCGTCACGAAGCTGTCTTACGTCTTCTAAGGTTGTGACTCCACCTGACGCGATGACCGGAATTGAGGTGGCTTGTTTCATTTCAGCCATTCCTGCAACATTAGCTCCTTGCATCATTCCATCCCGAGCGATATCGGTATAGATAATCGCAGCAACCGGCTGGCCGGCGAATTGTTGGGCCAGACTGATCGCCGTGGTTTCGCTCGTCTCCAGCCACCCATCTGTGGCGACCATGCCATCCCTGGCATCGATTCCCAAAGCTAGTTGATGAGGGAATTTTTCCACCATGGATGAGAACCAATCGGGTTCCTTTAAGGCTTTCGTTCCTACAATCAGGCGGCTCACACCAAGCCCAAGAAGTAATTCAATCGTGGATTCTTCTCGGACTCCTCCCCCCAACTGACAAGGCACATCAATTGCCTCGACAATGCTGCGAACGGCATCCTGATTGATCCATAATCCGTCACGTGCTCCATCCAAATCAACTAAATGCATGCACTCGGCGCCCTGAGAACACCATTGGCTAGCCATACCGCCTGGGTCTTCTCCGAAAATAGTCTCCTGATTGTAATCACCTTGTTTAAGGCGAACACAATTACCACCACGGAGGTCGATGGCTGGCCATATCTTCATGGATGTTATCTTTCTTGAGACGTGCTAGGGGTGTTAGGAGCGGAGAGTTGGGGGAATGAATACGAATCTACAATGAACCGAAGTTCTTTAATACATGAATGCCAGCGGATTGACTTTTTTCAGGGTGAAATTGAGTGGCATACAGATTGTCTCTCCAGATCATCGCACAAAATTCACCGTCATAGTCACTGGTAACGGCGATCACGTCATCCTCTTTGGGAGCAACGTAATAGGAGTGTACGAAGTAAAAGTGAGTCCCGAATTCAATGCCATCCAGGATGGGAGCCTGTCGCACGATATTGGCCTGATTCCAGCCCATATGAGGCACCTTGAATCCAGACTCTACGTCAAATCGTTTGACTTCCCCGGGGATAATCCCCAGTCCTTCAAACTTCCCCCCTTCATAACTAACATCAAACAGCAATTGCAATCCTAGACAAATCCCTAGAAAAGGTTTGTCGGCGGCAATCACATCTTTAATGGGGCTGACCAGATCCCTGCGATGAAGTTCAGCGATTGCGTCTTCAAAAGCACCAACGCCTGGTAAAACAATTTTTTCGGCTGTTGCTACTTCTTGTGGGTCACTGGTAATCGTGGCTTTAAATCCGGCCTTTTCAAACGCCTTTTGAACGCTGCGAAGGTTACCCATTTGGTAATCGATAATGGCGATCATGTTTTAAGGAATCCGATGGAAGGAATGTTAGTAGACAATACCCTATTGTAAGCCAAACTCAGTGGACTCAAAACCGGTGATAGAACCAGTGACTTACACAGTCTGACATGCCGACGGCATCATTTGGAACGGGATTTTGTTCTCTGCCTAATGACTGCGAGGCTGAGGCAAACTGCGATCCAGCCGAGAAAGCTGACGCCCAGCCCCCAAACAAACGAATCAGGCTGGTATATCACGTCAACAGTTTGTTCACCCTTACGGAGTATTACTGCCTGCATCACTCGGTTGGCTCGTAGCAATTCAGCCGATTGTGGGTATGTATTTTCCTGATTCCAGATCCGCACTTTCCATCCGGGAGCGAATCCCTGATTGATAATTAATGGCCCTGCTTCCTGTTTGACGACTCGGATTCTGACAAATCCCGGTTCGAATCTCTCCACTCGAATTTGGTCCAATTCAGTGCTCGTTGAGTCCTTCTCCGCGTCGAGGGAATCGGATTCAATGTATGCCCAATTTCGAAAATCTCGAATGACTCCGTCTGGATAGAATACTTGAGCGGACAGTGAATCCAGTTCCTTCAGTGTCTTACCGGCAAACTCTGGTGCCACATTCCAGGTTGGCACGCTCCAGACAAAGGGAAGGGGGGCATCGGTGGGAGTGATACTAACATCCTCGAGCGTCGTTGGTCGTGTCAAGTTTATGTTAGCGTGTGGGTAATAATTGCCAGGCCCCAAAATGTGGCTGGCCCCAAGAACCTGCAGGCCTTGCGCGTCGGGTTCCTGAACGCCGTCTGGACGTTGTTTACCAAAAGATCTCATGACTCGCAAAACTGAATCGTAATGAGCATCCGAGATACTTGCATTGGCATCCAATGACTCGATGTTGCTAAGTAAATGCATACGGGGGCGCAGTGATTGACGGTCCCATTTTATTGCTTCGCGTTGTCGCTGTTCCGAGCTGGCTTTTGCATAGGACGGTGGATTCCAATGTGAGAGTCGAGCACGGTATACTCGAGCTGGTGTTTGCTTTGTCGAATCTTTAACCTGTTGTTCGATGCTGCTGACCGCATCCCATTGATACGTTGGCGCAGAGGATAGTATCCACTTATTTGCTACGAGTAAGTCGCAGGCCAGAAGTGAAAGCAAGATTGTTTGAGCCAAAGTTTTTCTTTGGACAAATCGGGTTACTATGAGGACGGCTGTCATGAGGATCAAAGGCTGCAGGCCAGCAACGAGTAGATCCTGTTTGACACCTGAGATTGAAATCGGGCCAAGGAATGGGTCGGCAGAAGCATTACTGAGTCGGTTTGCAATAAGTTGGTTCAGCAGCGGATAACAGGCCACCACGGAAGCGGCCAATCCCAGTCCAGCCCAAAAGTAGATCTTTCGTCTGCGCAGTTGTTCCGTTTTTTCGGCATCCCAGCCACAGCCAGCCAGGATGGCCAGGAAGAGACTGGCAATGACGAACCACTTCGCCGGATATCGGAATTGTATATAGCCTGGGACGATATTGCATAACAACCAGTAAACGCCACCGGATTCCGGAGCGACCTCTGACGTGGTACCAAAGAGGTTAAGGAGCCACCCCAACCCAAAACTCCCCAAAGCAGCGAGCGTGGAAAATAGTACGAGTCGGCTTAGTTGCTTGTGTTTGGATTGACGTCGAATCCCAAATACACAGAGAGCTAGTAGTAAAGGGAGCATTCCCTGATAGATCGATGGGTACCAGGTTCGAGGATTATCTTCGAAGAGAAAAGACCAACGGTGTCGTTGCGGGTAAAGTCGTCCTGTGATGTTCGGTAGTGCCAATTCACTGAGTTGCCAGGGGGCTAGAGAGAACTGGTACAATTGACCGTGATGTTCTGACTTCAGTCCTCCGCTGAAGATGTGATTCGGTAATTCAGTGTTGGAAAACTGGTCGGAGGCCCATTCGTAGGTTGTTCTCGATGACGAGCGGAATTTACGACTCCCACTTTGTGCCCATTCATAAGTGGGTAAGACTTGGATGGCTGCGAGGGCGAAGGCAATCAGGCATGCAGCGGTCGTCCGTTGAGTTAATTTTCGATAAGGAATCCGTGACTCTTTTTCTTTTGGGCGGTTGAACCAATGCATTAAGGGAATGAGTAGTACGACATGCAGGGCCATCTGAGCATCACCACCGAGCACGATTAGGGCGAGTGTTACTCCGAGGTAAATCACCGGACGTGCGGAATCGGTTTTGGTGGATGGTTGGAGTATGCGGTGTACTAAACTGATGGCTAAGGGCAACCAGGAGGCTGAAACTAAATAGATGATATTCGAGTGCTGAGTGAGTACGGCTCCTCCCAGACCAAAAGACAGGCTTGCTAGGACCGCTCCACTCGTGGAGACTCCGAATTTGCGAGCTAGATAATAGGTATTGAGGCATGCCAGTAGGAGATGCGCGGTGAGATAGACTAGCATACAACTGGCAAAGCTTAGGGGAAGCCAAAACAGGAATTTGCCGGGGTAGAAAATACTCGCGCTTGAATCAGCAGCAAAGGGGCGTCCCAGGTCATCCAAACTACTCCATAGAGGGGCGATTCCCTGACTCCACAAGGCATGTTCGTAGTGAAAGGATGGGTAGTAGAAGTGGCCGGCATCTCGAAAGACAGGTAACTCGCCACTGACCCAAAGTGGCCCGGCAATCGCCAGGATGGCTAGGAATGGGATCAATAATAAGAGCGAGAGTTTAGATCGTTCCACTATGTTCTGTCGTCGTTATGAGATAACTGCAAACGGATCTCAGCGATAGGCGAACTGAGATGGTGTCTTCGCAGGTCACATTTCGTTACTGATGAACGCCACGAAAAAACAGGGTGTAGATTTCTACACCCTGTTATTATACGGTTTTGTTCCAGTCAGAGGCTTGGCTAGTTGAGTAGCAAAGACTCAGGACTTGGTGGCGACACGTAGTTGAGACCGTGCAGTTTCAACGGCACGCTCACGTAAATCAAGGTCTTCGTCGTTGTTTCCAGGCATTGCCAGAGCATCTTTGAGCTCCTGCTGCAGCGACTCGGCATCCAGATCACTTACTTCGATCACTCGGTTGGTGAGGATCGAAACGGTGTTATCCAGTACCTGGACGAATCCACCTTCGATGTAAAACCGAGATGGCCCTTCGGTACCAAGAAGAGACAGCTCTCCGTTGCCCAACCGCCCAATCATAGGGGCGTGGTCGCTCATGACACCTTTATTACCATCAAATAATGGCAGTGTAATGGACGAAGCTTCTGTTTCGACAGCGGTTTCAGCCGGAGTTACAACGATACAGTTAAGAGACATGAATTACCCTTCTGCCATTTTCTTAGCTTGTTCTTCTGCCTGATCGACGGAGCCGACGTACATGAATGCACCTTCAGGCAGGTGGTCCCACTTCCCGTTACAGATTTCTTCGAAGCTTCGAAGTGTATCTTCCAGAGGTGTGATTTCCCCAGGCTTTCCAGTGAAGACTTCGGCGACGAGGAAGGGTTGAGAGAGGAATCGTTCCAGACGTCGGGCACGATGCACGATCATCTTGTCATCTTCACTCAATTCATCGACACCGAGAATTGCGATAATATCCTGCAATTCGCGGTAACGCTGCAGAATGGTCTGAACCTGACGAGCGATTTGGTAATGGCGATCGCCAACATATTGTGGGTCCAGAATTCGACTGGAGGAAGCCAGTGGGTCCACCGCAGGGTAAATCCCTTTCGATGCAATATTTCGTTCCAGATAAAGGAATGCATCCAGGTTTCCAAAGGCCGTTGCCGGAGCAGGGTCTGTTGGGTCGTCCGCCGGTACGTAAACCGCCTGAACGGAAGTAATAGCTCCTTGTTTAGTCGAAGCGATTCGTTCCTGTAGAGCACCCATTTCGGTTGCCAGTGTAGGTTGGTACCCCACAGCAGATGGCATACGTCCCAACAACGCGGATACTTCCGATCCCGCTTGCGAGAATCGGAAAATGTTATCGACGAACAGGAGCGTATCGGCACCGGTTGAATCTCGGAAGTGTTCAGCCATGGTCAGTGCGGAAAGTGCGACTCGAAGACGAGCCCCTGGTGGCTCGTTCATTTGTCCGAACACCATACAGGTCTGTTCGATCACGCTACGACCGGTATCACCAATTTTTGCTTCCTGCATTTCCAACCACAGGTCTGTACCTTCACGTGTTCGTTCACCAACACCAGCGAACACAGAGTAACCACCGTGAGAACTCGCGATACGAGCAATCAGTTCGGTCAGGATAACTGTTTTACCCAATCCGGCACCACCGAATAGACCAGCTTTACCACCACGAACGAACGGAGTGAGTAAGTCGATCACTTTAATCCCCGTTTCGAACAATTCGGTGTTCGTCGAAAGATCTGTCACGATCGGAGCTGGTTGGTGGATGGGGCGATACCCTTCGGCTTCAACTTCACCACGTCCATCGACAGGCTTTCCAAGCACGTTAAAGACTCGGCCCAGTGTGGCGTCACCGACAGGAACGGATACAGGAGATCCGGTATCACTACAATCCTGCCCACGTACCATACCGTCTGTACTTCCCAGAGCTACGCAACGAATGCGGCCTCCACCGAGGTGCTGCTGTACTTCTCCGGTTAGAATTCCGTTTTCGCCGAGATCGATTTCTACAGCATTGTAGATATCAGGAAGTTTGTCCTCGTCGAATTGAGCATCAAATGTTGAACCGATCACCTGAGTAATGCGTCCAACGTTCTGGGTTGCTGTATCTGAAGCCATGTTAAAACTCTTTGTTTCTAATAGTAGTTTTGGTGTTGGTTGGTTTGGTTATTATTGGTTTGATTTAGCTTTTCAATGCTTCCACGCCACCGATGATTTCCATGATTTCGCCAGTAATCTGAGACTGGCGGGCACGGTTGTAAGTCATCGACAGGTTGCGGATCATGTCGTCGGCGTTTTCGGTAGCACTCTTCATCGCGACCATTCGAGCGATCTGTTCGCTTACGGCTGCATCCAGGAAACACTTGAATAGATTGATACGAAAACTCATGGGTACCACTTCTTCGAGAATGCTTTCCGCAGATGGGAAGAACTCAAAATCGGCATCTACACCGCTGTCATCAGATTCCTCGTCAGCTCCACCGACGCTTCCAAGCGGTAGTAGTGTTTCCACGACTGCGACTTGTTTTGAACTTGAGATGAATTGTGTGTAGGCAATATCGAGTCGATCAAGTCTGCCTGCAATGAATTCATCCAGTAGACTGTCCGCGATTTCTTTGACTTCTTCAAAGAGAGGTTCGTCTTCGAATTGGGTATAGGATTCGTCTGCTGAGTAGCCTCGGAATTCCAGGTTGGTAATACCGCGTTTACCCGAGACGATGAGTTTCGTGTTGTCGTAAGTTTCTGATAGACGATCGAAGTGCTTCATGGTTTCACGGACGATATTTCCGTTGTAACCGCCGCAAAGTCCACGATTGGAAGTTAATACGATCAGCGCCGCATTGTCTGTGGCCGTTCGCTCTTCCAGCAAAGGATGCTGCACTTCCGTGCCGCTTTTGGCCAGACTGGCAACCACTTCGGTGATTCGCTTCGTGTACGATGTGGCCGCGGTCGCTCGATCCATTGCTTTCTTAAATCGAGCGGTTGCGATCAATTCCATCGTTCGCGTAATCTTGCGAATATTACGAACTGATTTTCTTCGTTTGTCTAATGCCCTGGCATTTGCCATAGGATTTTTCCTGTCACTTTATTGGTTCAAGTAAAACCTCAAATCGACGTGTGCTTGCAGTCTACTCTTCAGTGGACTCTTCTGCACCTTCTTCATTTGCTTTTTCAGCTTCCGCTTCTGGAGTTTCCGCTTCGGCGGCAGCTTCTTCAGCAGAATTATCTTCTACTGCGGATTCTTCAGCCTGGTAGCTTTCGGCTAAGCTCTTGAATTCGTTAATGGCACCGATGAGTTCATCTTCATCTCGAATGTTACCATCGTTGCTAATAGCATCGAGAATCTCAGGTTTTTGGTCTCGCAGGAATTCCAACAGCTGAGTTTCGAATTCAGCGACATCGTTGACGTCGACTTCGTCGAAGTGGCCGTTTACACCTGCATAAATCGAGCAGACTTGTTCGGCAACTGGCAGCGGAGCGTACTGTCCCTGTTTGAGTAGTTCAACCATTCGGTATCCTCGGTCCAGCTGACGCTGTGAAGCGGGGTCGAGATCTGTTCCCAGTTGAGCAAATGCTTCCAGTTCACGGAAGGCAGCCAGGTCAAGTCGAAGACCACCGGCAACACCTTTCATGGCTTTAATCTGAGCGGCACCACCTACCCGGGAAACCGAGACACCGACGTTCATCGCAGGACGAATACCTGAGAAGAATAGGTCGGGTTGTAGGTAAATCTGACCATCGGTAATCGAAATGACGTTGGTCGGGATATAAGCAGAAACTTCCCCTTCAAGTGTTTCAATAATTGGAAGCGAAGTGAGTGAACCTGCGCCCAATTCGTCACTTAGCTTACTGGAGCGTTCCAGCAGGCGGCTGTGACAGTAGAACACGTCACCAGGGAACGCTTCACGTCCTGGAGGACGTCGCATCAACAGTGACAATTCACGATAGGCGTTGGCCTGCTTGGAAAGGTCATCGTAGACGATCAAGGTATGTTCACCACGATACATGAAGAACTCGGCCATCGAAGTACCTGCATAAGGAGCAATATACTGTAGCGGGGCAGGCGCACTGGCACCGGAGACGATGACTGTCGTGTAATCCATAGCTCCCTGTTCTTCCAGAATCTGGATCACACCGGCTACGGAAGAGTCTTTCTGGCCTACGGCTACGTAGAAACATTTCACGCCTGAACCCTTTTGGTTCAGGATGGTATCGATAGCAATGGCGGTTTTACCAGTTTTACGGTCACCAATGATCAATTCACGCTGCCCACGTCCAATCGGAGTCATGGAGTCGATCGCTTTGATTCCAGTCTGCAATGGTTCACCGACTGGCTGGCGTTCTGCCACTCCAGGAGCTCGGGCTTCCACGACTCGCGTGTCTGTTGAGTTAACAGGCCCTTTTCCATCGAGTGGATTTCCCAGCGGATCGAGAACTCGACCAATCACAGCATCGCCAACAGGTACGGACAAGAGGCTACCGAGTGCTTTGACTTCGTCACCTTCTTTAATCTTCAGATAATCACCAAGAATGATGACCCCGACACTGTTTTCTTCCAGGTTAAATGCCAGGCCGTTAACGCCGCCGGGGAATTCGACCATTTCACCGGCTTTGACACCGGCGAGACCGTAAACTCGGGCGATCCCGTCACCAACTTCCAGGACGGTTCCGACTTCGCGAACGTCCAACTGACTTTCGTATTGCTCAATTTCCTGTTGCAATACGGACGCAATTTCGTCTGCGTTGAATTTCATGGAAGGTATTCCTTACGTTTTACTTATTAAAAAGGTGTTCCTGTTGACCGTTAGGCATCGGCTGAAAATCGATCAGTCGCCAAACGGATTTCTCGGATTGTATTGTCTCTGGCCGACTGTCGAACTTTCTCCAGTCGGTTGGCTACACTGCTGTCGTATACCGTGTCACCAACTCGGATTAAACTGCCTCCGATTAAATCGGAATCGACATCGAGTACCAGTTCAACCGTAGCGTCAAAGGCTTTACTCAGTGCTGCTCGCATTGAGTCCTGTGTCGCCTGATCAAGTTCGGTGGCTGTTGTGACCTGAACTTCGAGCTGTCCCTGCTGAGCAAACAGTTGTTCTCGGAAGCTTGCATGGATCACACGCAGGCAATCGAGTCGACCGTGCTTGGAAGCGACTTTAAGGAAGTTCAAAAATGTCTTAGTAGTCTTTCCCTGGAAAGCCTTATCCAGAATGCTCTCTTTCTCTGCATGAGAAATTCGTGGCGAGCTTAGGATCGACTCGAATTGAGCATTGGCGTTCAGGACATCGTCAATCAGACTTTGAAATTCCGCTAACACGTCCTGAGTCTCTCCAGCTGCATCTGCAGCATTCAAAAGAGAGGCAGCATAGACTTCCCCGACCTGCTGTTTGCCGGTATCGAGTGTGGTTTCGTGTTTTGGTGCTTCCGGTTCAGCCATGGTTAACCTTCCTGGATGTTGTCCAGAGTTTCCTTAATCAGTGTCTGGTGGTCGGAGGCATTCAGTTCTTTACTGACGATCTTGGCTGCCAGAGCGACAGCGATATCGGCTGATTTTTCAGCGACTTCCTGTAATGCCGCATTCTTGGCAATATCGATGTCATTTAATGCCCGATCTCGTTCAGCCGTTGCCGCATCCTGAGCTTCCTGCACAATGCGATCTTTGGTGGCTTCCGCATCGCGTCGCCCTTCGGCAACAATTTCATTGGCTTCCTGAGCGGCTGCTGCGATCTTGGATTCGTATTCTTCCAGAAGACGTTCTGCTTTACTGGCACTTCGACGAGCATCTTCAATGTGGTCAATGATCCCCTGTTCACGTTCTGCCAAAGCATTCTTAATTGGGTTCCAAGCAGCAACACGGAGGATGATCAGCATCAAAATGAAGACGACCAAGGTATAGATCGCCATGTCTTTCTTGAATTCACCTGAGTCGTTTAGGTGGTGGCTGGCATTGGCATGAGAAAGATCGGTGTGATCGTGGTGGCCATGTCCATCTCCATGTCCATCTCCATGCTCATCGCCATGTTCGCCAGCATGTTCGTCGTCATGATGTCCGTCTTCATCATGGTCGTGACCTTCATGATCGTCGTGGTCTTCTTCATGGCCTTCCTCGTGCCCTTCAGCGCCATCACTGTCAGCAGCCGTTTCTGCTTCCGGTTTTGACTCGCCATCGGCAGCGACTACAGGCATGGATGCTGTGCCAATCAGGAGCAACAGAGCAAAGCTCCAACGAATCCAGCTTTCTTGCATAATCTTGTTCACGTTGTTACCTCGAGTTTCGTGAATCTAACTTTTATGTGATTAACGAATTGATTTGTTAATTAGTTGTATCGATTTGATTTAGTGGTCGTGCATTGCTGCACCAATAAATAGTGCACTCAGCAGTGTGAAAACATACGCTTGTAGGAATGCGACAAATAATTCCAACATTCCAATGCAGGTAGCTCCAATCATCGCTGCTGGGGCAACTCCCCAGTAAATGCTTCCGTCAGCGGCAGCTATGGCCATACCCATAATGGACAAAAGCACCATATGGCCAGCGACCATATTGGCTAACAAACGAATGGCTAAAACAGCATGCTTAATAAACAGGCCGATAACTTCAATCACCCATAGCATTGGTTTGATGATAATCCCAATGGATATGTGTAAATCCATGGATGGCAGTTGTGCCAACCAAAAACCTACCGGACCGTGCATAATGCTTCCGGAGATTAGCGATGTTAGGAAGATGGCGACGGCCAATCCCCCAGTCACTGCAAACGTTCCGGTGGGTGATCCGATAAACGGGATGAGCCCGAACAGATTGCAGGTCAGTATGAAAAAGAAGATGGTCCACAGGACAGGTGTGATTTTGTCCGCTTTCGTGAACGTATCAGGCTTGTCTTCATCGGTGCCATGGCCGTGATCGTCATCATGGTGATCATCATGTCCATGGTGGAAATCAGCATCGCTTCCAATGGATGGGCGAACCACTTCGTCCCGGATAAACAGGAGGAAGGTTTCCAGGAAATTAGCCAGAGTTCCTTTGGCTGGTTTTCCGCCTGAGATCGATTTGCCTAATCTTGCAAATAGTAGGACGACGACAGAAACGACGACCAATTCAACCAACATGAATTTGGAAACGCAAAAGCCTGATTCGGCTTCATGTAGATTTCTTAGTTCACCACCAAATGGCTGCGGAATGATGATTTTGCCACTGAGGTGCTTGTTATATTTTGCCAGAAGTCCATGCTCAGACCACTTGTCAGCGACTTCACCATCTAACCACTTAGTATCCCCGAGCACTTCCTGTTGAACGGACTTGCGAAATGAAGCAGGAATTTCTTTGTGTTCGGTTTCGGTGGACTGTTCTTCTTCGTAGTAGACGTCATACGGAGCATGGTGGTGCTTAGGGCTCCAATCCTGCCATGCCTGCACAGATTGTTCGGCGGACTTTTCACCGACGGGATATTCAGCAGCCAGTAGCTCAGCTTCAGCCAACTGAACAGTCGGGTCCAGTTTTAGCCAAACTGAAGGAAATTCAGACGGCTTGGTGTAGCTGCGTGGGAATGCAAATTTGGGGACTTCGAAGAAGTATGCATCTTTAATATGGAGTGCTGGGTCGGCCATTTAGATGTCTGTCTTTGTATTCTGGGTACTGTCTTGTGATTTGATTAACTGCACACCCAATATGGTGTCCACAATTAATGCCAATAGGAAAAAACCTAGTGTGAAATACATAATATGTGCATTTCGCCATTGCTCATTCCCCTGCTGTAGCAAAAATGCTCCAGCCATCGGAATAAACATCCGGAACAACATCCCTGCCAGCAAACCGCTTACAGCGTTCTCCGCACCGCGGAGGTACATAGGCGGTATCAGCCCCAGGACAGATCCCAACCAACACAGAAAAGCTGCGATCCCAGCAGCCTTCATTTCCATGTCAGTAAACTCACGGTATCCGTACCATGCTACTGCAGTGAATGCTAAGCCAAGAACGATGGTGATTATCACCAACGGTTTCCAATGAAACCGAACAGGTGGTAATTCAACCGACTCCGCCTTGTCTGACTCGGACGACTTGTTTTCGCTCACCGATTTGAGCTCCTTCAGTTTTCCGATTCGTTGGAGTGTTCTCGGGAGGCTGAATCGGCCACTTTAATTAGTTGCCATAGACCCAATGGAGGGCCAAGAATCCAGCCAATAACCATCATATACGATGTCTCGTAATGTGTGTCGAGGTAGGCCCCACCAATTCCTGGAAGAACCATTATCACGACACATGTAATCACACGCGACAGTACGTCGTAGGCCTCGGACATTGCCGAACGCTTGGGACGCTTCGGATATTCTGGTTTTTCAAAGTGAGGTAATTCGACCATCGGTCTAACCTGACGGAGGGTGGTTATTACCTAATCATATATAAATAGATAACAACAGTTAACCACCGGAGACTGGTCTACTAATCCGTAGTATCCGGATACTACGCCAAAGTTTTACAGTTTCACTGGCTTACCGAATTCAACATCACTTAAAGCCGCTTAATTTATACTCCCTAGAGCATATGGTCAACTAACCACAGGCCGATTCGGGCCTGTTTTTTTACTTTGTAGCAGCATTTTAGGTGGCAAACGCCTTTTCACTTACTCGATCGTCCTCGTACTCCATTTGTTTACGAAATTTGGAGCAGATGATCGCCTAGTCACCATCGTTTGTTATGAGCTACCCGATTGGTTGTATTTAAATTCACGAAACGAATAGTTGCCTATATCCTCTGGGGTTAGTTGCCCTTATGGGGGGGGTGCAGGTTGTCAATTTATAGTTCTTTAACTACAGTCAAATACACTTGTTGAGGAATCGACTCTAAACACACTAGATTGTGTCGAGATGTCATTCCTGCAGTGGTCGGCCGATTGCCGCTCAATCACGCTTGTCTGAGTTAGAGAGTATTCTCGGCTCGAGCATCAAGATTTGAGTCTGCTCGGTAACGTGGCTCTCATGGATGAAGCGGTAGTTACGTTTTAGCGACAAAGGTTGCGAAGGAGATTTGGCACTTATAGAGGTGTGCTGGACTCTGGGAGACGCAGCCACGATCAGTGAAGCAGGGTTTGAATAGGCTGCTTTGCCGTCCCACCTAATACTCAGGAGAGCTTCGATTCTTTCCTGCCCGCCTCCGGTTCCAATCACAACCCGGAACAGAAACTACCCGAAAGGAGAACTGGCTTTGATTTCCAAAGTTGATTTGAAATCACAGACTGTAAAAGAACTTGGTAAACGTGCTCGTGACCTTGGCATTTCAGGTTATGCTTCGATGCGTAAAGACGAACTTGTGAAGGCCTTGTCCAACAAGCTTCGAGCCATAAAAGCTGCAAAAACACGTGCCAAGAAAAAGAAAGCGTCGGCCACCGTTTCTTCGAAGTCGAAACGAACCACACATCGCAAACGGAAAACCTCCACACCGAAAGTAAAACTGGCGACCAATTTGGTGAAGCTGGACATGGGGGAAGCCGAAAAGTACGAACTTAAGGATCTGTCCCTGGGTAGTAACTTTGGGTCTTCCAACGGGCGGTCAATTCATCGTGATAAGATTAACTTATTAGTTCGAGATTCGTTTTGGTTACAAGCCTGTTGGGAAATCAAACGAAAAAGCGTCGTGCGTGCTCAGGCGGCAATGATGGAACACTGGCACACGGCTCGTCCAGTCATTCGGCTTTATGAAGTGGAAGATGCAGCCACAACGACCAACAGTGCCAGCATTGTCCGAGATATTGAAGTCCATGGTGGAGTGACAACCTGGTACATCAACGTATCTAACCCACCTGGTCAATACCGTGCCGAACTAGGATATCTGGCTGGTAATGGTGAATTTCACAGTCTCTGCCGCTCCAACATTGTGACGACGCCGGTTCCAGGCTCCAGTGAATCGATTGACACTCACTGGGATGACATTGCTGATAACTATGAACGTATTTATGTACAGAGTGGTGGAAGCAAGAGTAGTGCTGGTAGCAGCGACCTGAAGGAATTGTTTGAAAAACGGCTCAATCGTCCAATCGGCGAATCCGTAGTTTCTCGCTTTGGAATCAAACCTCCTGGAGAACAGGAAGAAGCATTCCAGTTTGACGTGGATGCAGAACTCATTGTCTTTGGTAACGCAGACCCGACTTCTTCGGTAGTGCTTTCCGGTGAACCAGTCAAATTGGGTGCGGATGGAAGTTTCACTGTGCGAATGGATCTCCCTGATCGCAGAAAGGTTCTTCCTTGTGTGGCGACAACCGCCGATGGACGTCGGCAAAAGACAGTCGTCGTGGCGATTGAGCGAAATACGAAAGTGATGGAACCTGTTACTTGCGAAGACGAAATATAATCTTCGGTCGTCTAACTGCACCGTGTAATTGCATCCGTTGGCGGAGAGTGCTAGATTGCTAGTAGCCTCTTCCATGTTTGTGTGTAGTGCAGATTTTTTGGGGAGCCGATAAGAGGTCCGTTGGGAGCTGATTTTTGGCTGCGGCCACGGGTCACGCCATGTCTCGATTGCCTTGCAATTGATTCTTGTGGATCACTCGTCCCGCTGTCCAGGTTCCCACCTTTATGGTTACACGGGCTCTCACAAAACTCTCTACCACGGCATTGCGGCGGAGGCATTTTCTTTCGATGGCTATCGAAATGAACCAAAACGAAAATGACACTCTCGAGATGATCGAGAGTGTTGTTTCGTTTATTACTCAATTTGAATCCTGTGCGGTTGCTATGTCAGCCGGTGTGGATAGTGCCGTTGTGGCAAAAGCCGCTTTTCTTGCACTCGGGGATTCGGCGATCGCCGTTACCGCTGAGAGCCCCAGTCTGGCAAGCGGAGAATTACGGCAAGCTCAGGAAGTTGCCGCGTTGATTGGTATTGAGCATCAAACGATCCAAACACAGGAATTCAGCAATCCAAACTATGTGAAAAACCAAGGTGACCGATGCTATTTCTGCAAGACCGAACTCTATCAGCAAATGCAACGCCTTGTCACTCAAGTGAATCGTCGTGTCCTCTTAAACGGCACCAATGTTGATGATCTGGGAGATTATCGCCCCGGACTCGAAGCAGCCTCAGAGAATCAGGTCCTCTCACCGTTAGTCGAGTGCGGGATAGATAAGGCAGGGGTACGCAGGTTGGCACAGCATTGGGGACTACCCGTGTGGGATAAACCGGCCAGTCCCTGCTTGTCGAGTCGAGTGGCTTATGGGGAAGAGGTGACTCCTCAGCGACTCCAGATGATAGATCAGGCCGAGCAGTTTCTCAAGATGCAGGGAGTGACTCCGGTACGCGTGCGGTATCACGGCGGAGATCTTGCTCGGATTGAAGCTCCCCTTGAGTTTCTTCCTAAGCTGACGTCAGTGCAGGAACGCTCTGCCATCGAAGATAAATTTCGGGAGATCGGATTTCGATTTACGACAGTCGATCTGACCGGATTCAAATCGGGCAGTTTGAATCAACTTCTGCAAATAGACCTGTCCGAATCGAAGGCCTAACGACTCATCATCACAACGCCGTGCCCCGTTTGCTTACATCGAGTTGGAATGGATGTTGTTGCATAGCCTTCCATAGTCCCCTGGATGACTCGAGAGAAATTTAGAGGGAAGGTTGAGGTGGCTGTGGCTGAGCGGGATTCTCTTGCTCGTTCTGTTCACGGATCAGCTTACGCATTTCTTCAAACCGACGCAGAATTTCCTGTTGTATACCGCTGCCAGCCTCTTTGAAACTGGGGAGTTCGGCAACGGAATTGGAAAATTTGGAGAGCTGGTTATACAAGGCTGATGTGATTACAGATTCTGAATCGGAATTGAGACTTGCCTCCGCATCCGTTGGCATTGACTGCCGGGTCGCGTCAGCCTGAAATTGTTCGACGATTTCCCGTAATTCCGGGTCGAGACGTTCCATTAATTCCTGCTGAATATCTTCATTGAGTAGTGGCAAGACTTCCCCAAGTTCAATGAGTCGGTCAGCCATCTTGGCGACCATATTCGTTCGGAAATATACGTTGGCCAGTCCTGCGATTCCATAAGCTCGAAAGTGTCGTTCTTCAGGTGCCAGGTAATACAGTTCCATGTAGTAAGCTTCAGCAGCCTGGAAATTGCCGGCGATTAAATTCAGGTCAGCAATCCGTTGGTGGCTTAGCGTGACATAGTGGTAATTCGGTGGACTCTCACCGATAGGGAAGTAATTTTCAACGCTGAGATAGGCTTCTTCGGTATTGACGACCGAAGCGTATAGGTACTGAGCTTCGACAGTGTCTCGTTTTTCGATCGTGGCGATCTGCGTGACTTCCTTTGGAGTTTCGAGTACTTCTTCCGAATAGGGTAGGCTCCCAGCTAAAACTCCGGATGCGAACATCACGAAGGTGGCTACGATCCAGAGAATTCCACGGCGGGATCGTCGGGCCTGCTGGCTCTGAGTTTTCATCAAGGCATCGAGTTGTTGCGTGGCTTCAATCCGAGCATCCGCCAGTGCCACGTCGTCACAATCGATGTGCTCCAGGTCGTCCGGCCATTGGTCGTCGCTAATGGTAACCGGAATCGATCGCAAATGCTTTTGTAATTCAATAGCTTTTTGTATTCGCTGCTCGGGCTGTTTTTCGAGCATCTTCATGATCAGGTCGCACAAGGCCTGCGGAATGGCCGGGCGGACAGATGAGACTGGATCGGGAATACGTTTGAGATGTTGTACCGCGATGCTCAACGCAGTATCGCCTTCGAAGGGTGGACGTCCGGCCAGCATGTGATAGCCGGTGACACCGAGCGAATAGATATCACTGCGGGGATCGATGGCTCCGCCTTCGGCCTGTTCCGGACTCATGTACAACGGTGTTCCCATCGTGATGCCAATTTGAGTCGTTTCTACATGGTGCTCACCACTGGTGACTCGCGCCAGCCCAAAATCGGCAACTTTCACTTCACCGCTGGTCGATAGCATGATGTTTTCGGGTTTGATGTCCCGATGGGTGATACCCTGGTCACCTGCGCGATGTAGGGCCGCAGCAACCTGTTTTAAGATCACAATGGACAGCGGGACGGAAACAGAGCTGTGGCGACGAATATACTGTGCCAGATTTTGTCCTGGCACATATTCTTGAACGATGTAATGGATGCCTTCCTGCTCACCGACCTCATAAATCTGAACAATATTGGCATGCACTAGAGAAGCTGCGGCTTGAGCTTCTTTGTGAAAACGTCTTACGTAAGTCGTGTCTTTGGCAAGCTCAGATTTCAGCACCTTGAATGCCACTCGACGTTTGAGTGACTGTTGTTCAGCTAGATACACCACGCTCATACCTCCGTGTCCGAGTCGGCGCAGTATTTGGTAGTCTCCGAGTTGGAGACCTACCAAAGAGGAAGTCTGTGATATGGGTGTGCTGTCAGTCATGAAGTGAGTAGATGGAAAGTGAAATAATGTTTCAGGTGTTACTGCACTGAAACGAGCATGAACACATTATATATCAATTCGTACGAAGACCACTTGAAAAGAGGTCGATTACAACGTCCTTAAAAACTGAATAAGATCGCTGATCTGAGCTGGTGTCAGTGGCGTTTCGGTTGGTGGACCCGTTTGAGGATGATTGTATTTCGAAAAAACTTCTATCAGAGTTTGGGCTCGATTGTCGTGAAAAAAACGATTCCGTTGGCTGATTCCCCGAAGTGACGGAGGGTTAAATTCCTTTAGCCCATACTCGTCATGGATTCCAACGTCGTACTTTGACTTGCTGGTATAAGAAGGAGGGATATGGCATGTATGGCACTGCCTTGATTGAAATATCTGCTCGCCTCGAAGGACACTTGGGTGTGTTGTCGTCCCATGTGCTTCAGAAAGGGATGGAGCAGGGGAGAGGGTTTCCAGGAATGCGACGATTGCCTGCTCATTTGCTATAGTCGCCAGACGACTGTTTCCTCCTTGCATTGTGACATGGATCGATTTGTGTACCTGACTTTGCAGAGTTGACTGATTACCAGTCCATGCCCAGGGAGCAGTTTGGTTTGTTCCGAGTAATGTCAGGACACGTTTGGGGGAATCGATTTGGAAATCACTCATGTTCTCATTCAGCAGACCATTGGTGTGGCCGTCAGGGTGACAGCTATGGCAGCTGTACCATCCATCGAGTGACAGCCGGGAGTTGAAAAACAGTGCGTGTCCATGATCCGCTTGCGTCCAAGGTTTCATTTTCCCCAGCGAGATGGTGTCCACGATTCGATTTTGTTCTCGATCAAAAACGGAAATTGAATCATCAAAGTAATTCGCTATGTAGACTCGAGTTTGATCCGCTGAAGTCTCTAACGCCACTGGGCGACGTCCGGTCTCATGGCGCTCGAGCGGATGGAACAGATCCTCTTCGTGGGCAATTTGACTAGTGCCTGAAAAACAAATGAAAATCTCTTTGTCGTCCATGACGAGGATGTCTCCGGGGTCTCCGGCTGCGTTCCCAGGTTCTCCTAATGGGTACTGTAGCCAGTGAGCCACTTTAACGATGTTTGCTGAAGCCGGGTCTGCGGCTCGGTCGAGCAGATCCTGAAGTGGAATCGCACGCACCAGATTTTCCAGGACAGTACCCCAGAAAACACGTTGTCTTTCGGTTGCGGCTAGATCGTTTAGTAGTTGGTGAGTCAGCATCAGATGCTCTCCATCCGGACTCAAAGCCAAGCCTCGAATGTTATGTACGCCGATTTGGTAGATCATTCTGAGTTTGCGAGTCTTAAGGTCGATGAGTGCTAGGTGGCCACCGAAGTGATCGGCCACAAATAGGTGTTCATTGTCAGGTGCGATCCACTGAATGCCCGGGTTAAACGGTAAGTCGATGGTCACTGAGAGATCCGGGGAAACGGTAGAATTGGTGACTCGTAAGTCGAACAGTTGAACTTGCCGAGCCCACAGGCAGCTGACGCTAGCGATCTTGCCATCCCGGTCGACAACGACATCGATTGGAGTATGAGCGGTGTCTGCTGTCTGAAAACTTGAAACGTGACCTTGCACGACATTGCAGGGGATGAGTTTGTGGTTTTCTTCATCCACAGCAAGCAGAATATTGGACTGGTCGATGGCTGCCAAACTACGGATCCTGCCACCCAGTTTAGTCTCCGACCGAAAGGTATGACGCGTCGTGTCAATAACGGAGACGGAACCTTCCAAATGATTGGCTGAGACGATCCATTTTCCAACTCGGGTCAGATCGATCGGTCGGCGGAGTGTCTTCTCGACTTCTGGCATTGGTGGTTCCGCCGCCGGACTAAATTGCTCCGTCGTGGCTACTGTAAAAAAAGACAACAGAGCCAAAAGGTAATACCGAAGATACTTACTGTCAGCCACGGGTTAGTTTTCCTTGTGGTTCATGTCATCCAGCATGCTTTGTACCGCTTCTTCGAGCTGATGGGTAATTTCTGTGGCAATGCCCCGTTTGCGTTCTGAAGGAATAAGGATCGGATCGCCGAATCTGATATGAGCCATTCGCTCACCACGGGGAATGGCACTTTCCACACCTAGTAGATCTTCTTCCATTTTGTCGAGTGTCTCAGCGATTCGTTCGATCGTCGGATTCTCGGCAACGTAGTTTCCGGGATAACTGAATAGTTGCACGACAAGCATGTATTCGGCCAGATTTCGTCGAATCTCTTCATCTAACTCGGTATTGTCGGGAGCTATGTCTTCCATTAGCGCAATGGTTCGTCGTCGCAATTCTTTTACCCGTTCGGGGATTGTCTTCCCTATTTTGGTTACTTCGTATTTTTCTTCGTGGCGACTTAAAATGGTGTCGGCAAGAAATCGAGTCCGTTCCGACAAAGCGCCTTCCCGTACCTGGCCGAGATATTCCAGTTCCTTCAGGGCCATGACCGCTCCTCCCAAACGGTAGATGCGGTCACCAAGGGACAGGTCGTTTTTGGAATACCAATGAATCGAATGCTCCAATTGAGTCATCAATTCCAGTAATTCGGGAGTTGGATCTTTGGTGTAACGGTATTTCATGGCACACGGAATGGCAACAATGGGGCGTTCACTTTTACGAGCAGCAAATACACTTAAGGCCGCCGCCCCTTCGCGAAATGGCGTGACCCGATCATTACAGTGGTAGACTTCGCCTTCCGGGAAAATCACTAGAGGATGCTTTTTGTTTTTCAGGATATCCTGAGCGATCTCCATGGCTTTGCGGTCCGTGCCTTCACGGTCGACGCTGAAGACTCCGTGCTTTTGCAGAATCCATTGGCCAATCTTTCCCTGGACATCAAAAATATTCCAGGTGGCCATGAAGTAGAACGGCATATTGGCCAAATAGGAAACTTCGTTCATCGCATACGGATCGGCATGCGTGGAGTGATTCGGAGTGATCAATACTCCTTGATTTGCTTTCACAGCCTCTTGAATGACTTCGACATTCTCGATTTTTACGTCTACAAGCTTACAGGCTTGCTGAGCTTTCTTCCGGCTCACCCCTTTCATTAGATTGACAATAAATGGCGACAGCTTAGGATCCCATCGCCGAGGTGGCGCAGTCATTTGATATGGATTCATGAATGGTCAGCTTTCAGGAGACAGGGGTAAGGATGCTGAGGGCACGGATAATGCATCAGGAGAGCATTCCGTTATTATAAGTGAAATCATCATGAACTTCACAATCCAACAGGCCAAGGTAAGCAAGCGAGATTAATGATTCACAACCGAACGAGTGAGAATATTGACTCTACTCTAAGTTGTTTGCCATACCTTCCCAGCCCATCATGCGTCGGTAATACACATATTTCCAAGGGCAGATAAGCATGATGCCGAACCAGTCGGTGAGAATCCAGAAAGTCGGCATGCCGCATTGATAAGCCAGTAATGTGCCGATGGAACCGATCGTGAACAGACCGAAGATGTGGAATAGAATCAACCGTTGATACTTCACCACGTCCGTCGCGAGTACCAGAGCAAAAGTACCGTATAAGCCGCAGAGAGCGGAAGTGCTGCGGGCCAGATAAATTGCAATTGGCTTATCTGTTGGAAAAGAGCCCAGGCCAAGTTGTTGATGGCACCAGTTCATCCAACTTACCGGCATGACGAACGGGAAGAAGGCGATCACGCAAAGCAAGCCGAACCACCGCATCAATCGTTGTAGTGGTTGCACTGCCGGGTTGGCATGGCTTTCACTTTTTGCTTGGACGTCAGACATACTTGGTTAATGTTTCGATCAAAACTCGGTTTAGATTCTTATATAGTAATTGCTAAAGTTGCGGTAATGAATGGGATACTTGTCAACCATGGATTCAACCAATATGCCTCCCCGAAAACTCTATCGGCTAACCGTACTTAGTTTTGTCGTCTCGGCATTCTTACACGTGATTGTAGTTTTTGCTGCTTTATCCATACTGCAACCGCTTGATGCAAATCGCCCGATATTCGAAAGAGCATCCTACCTTGTTGAGAATACCGCTTTGTGACGCATCGGCTGGCATTTCTGGCAACTGGTTGCGTTATCGAATCTCATCGCTGCTGTATGTCTGATGCTTTATTTTTAGATGCCAGACGTGCGCAGATTTCCCGGTATCGACTTCCATTCGTTTGGAGTATTTTGGGCTCACTATTTACAGCCACGGCGTCAACGGTTTGGTTCCTGGGAACAGGCCGTTGATTATCTCGTGCCGCAAAATATGGCTGTGGAAAGTTTGCGCGGCTGGGCGCCACTCATGGAGTCGAAAATGATCCCACCGAGGCAATCCCCGTAACAGTCAAGGGAGACCTGCAGTGTGCCATAGTGCAGGAATTAATGCCTGCCGAGCAGCTTGAGTGCTTTGCCTTTTTGATTCCAGAGGTGGCATTTCGCTTTTTAGGAGAATCCATTTCCTTTGACGAGCCTTCGTCAGAGATGCCCCGGATTAGCCGGATTAGCCGGATTAGCCACCCAACAGGGGAATAGGGATCAGCAAGGCGTGCTGCTCAAACAAACTCCAATCACCGTACCACGACGTGTATCTCGATAAAAAGACGACGCCGGCGTATAGAAAAACGACCGGGATGATGGCAAGTCGCGCGAGCCAAATTGAAATCACATTTCGATTGGCCGCTCGTGAGCTGGCTCGACTAAACGCCCATCCCATTAACATTCTGGAAGGCCACGCAAAGACGACGAACACTACAGTAGGGAGGAGGAACACTTCACGTGGTGTGAGCTGGATTTTTGCAAGATACACAGGCAGTGCAAATGCCCACACTGCAAACATTGAAATCCAAAGGGCAATGGGAGCTCGCTTAAAGATGACTCTGGTTTCTTTAAGCTCCCAAAATACTCGGAGCCGTCGTTCGACCGCAAAACGAGTCTGGAGGACGGGCAAGTATATTAACGTAATTGCCAGAAGCGGTAATCCGATCAATGTGGATATCCCACGTAGGCTTTCTGGTAATTGAGTACCGCCAATACACAGGAGAACAGGTAGCAATAACCAAGCTGCGGCTCCGAGGAAACCGAAGAATCCCAGAAGGAATAATTCCCGCAAATGGAGCGTTGACATGAATTTCCAAAATCCAGTTACAGCCAGACGGTATGTTTCGTGTTTCAATATCGTGCGGAAAAATCGCACAGGGGCAGGCCATATAAAGTGCCTGAGACGTGCTCCACGAAACCATGCCCACAAGGTATACGGAATGGTAAGTAGAACGATGACACCAAGACTTACATTAAATGGTTGAAGTTGCTTGGATTCAGTAAGTAGGATTTGCGCGTCGTTGAAAATGCCTGCTACGTTAAAGGCCGGTCCCCAGACCATCAGCGTGCCCAGTGCCCAACCTCCGATACGAGCAGCCTGTCGGATACCGACGAAGCCAGCCCGAACTTTTTTCTCTCGGACGATACGTGACGAGATTTCCAGAAAGTAACCGAGCGTAATAAACTGCAGGATGGGGATGGCTGCACAGATTGTTAGTAACGATATCATCGTGACCACACCGAAGCACCACTCCAATCCGGAGAATATCTTTTTGAATGGCCAGCTGGCGATCTGACTTAGGCCGGAGTTCTGATTCGGGCTGTCCATGGCGGAGTCAGCTTGAGAATCAACAGCGAAATCGCTTAGGTCATGCGTCGGCGTTGCCTGCAACACTGGTTGCTCAGCAGGTGTGTGAGGGGAGTGGCGATTCTGATTGAGGTCATCCGGATTCATGCCGATACTTTTCATGGGCGAAATGAAAAACAAATAGCTCAGCACCAGTGGAAAATTACACTTTCTCCATGTGGTTTGCTAATAATATATACAAAGCATTCGTCCAAAGGCTCTCAATAACTTCAAGAAATTAGACTCAGTACCCATGACGGAACGTCTCAAATCCTCGATGACATTTCGGACGCAGGCATTTCTGCTTGCCTTGGCGTGTGTGATTGGGATCGGATCGTTGATGGGAGGAGTTTTCAATTCACAGCGTCTGAAAACGAAGGTGAGCCGGATTGATGCTGGTCCACAACAGAGTGCAGAATTCCGCAGCGTGGTGGCTGAAGTAGATCAGCAATTCCAAACTCGCTGGGAAAAGAAACAACTCCGCCATGCCAAACCCGCCAGTACACTAACAGTCATGCGTCGGGCCTCGCTGGCTTTACATGGAACGATTCCGTCAGTCGAGGAAATCAGAGCGTTCGTCGATCAGCAGCAGTTCGAAGCGACGGACGATGAGATTTTGGATCGATATGTGAATTATTTGTTGCAGGATCGTCGGTATTCAGATTACCTCAGTGAGCGTTTTGCCAGAGTGTTTGTTGGTGTTGATAATGGTCCATTTTTGATTTATCGACGAGGTCGATTTCGACTTTGGCTGAGCGATCAACTGATGGAAAATCGTCCCTATGATCAATTGGTCCACTCTTTGATTTCCAGTCAGGGGGTTTGGACGAGTGATCCCGAGGTGAATTTTGTTACGGCGACAATCACCGGTCGTAATAATGGCCGGCCAGATGTGATGAAACTTGCAGGGCGGACGAGTCGAGCATTTTTAGGCATGCGGATTGACTGCCTGCAGTGCCATGATGATCGTCTAGGCACGATAGCCTTAAATCCTGAGCATCCTTCTGAAGGCAGTCTGCAATCGGACTTTCATCAGTTTGCGGCATTTTACTCGCAGGTCAAAACGGGGTTGTATGGTGTCGAAGATGATCACGAGCATTACGCCTACAAGTATCTGGACGAGGAGTCTGAGGTGATTGTGCCGCCTGTCGTTCCGTTTTATCAGGAGTTAGTTGATTCCCGGGGAGCTCGTCGTGGTCAGCTCGCTCAATGGGTAACTCATCCCAACAACAGAGCGTTTGCCAGAACAGCCGTAAATCGTATTTGGGCTATGGTTTTTGGCAGACCGTTAGTCGCTCCTGTGGACGACATTCCGTTGGCTGGTCCGTTTCCTCCTGGAATGGAGCGATTGACCGATGAATTTGTGAAGCATGACTTTAATATTCAACATTTGATTCGTGTGATAACGCGATTGCAGGTGTTCCGTCTGGAAAGCAAGGCAGAATTCGAAATCAATTCAGAGCATGAGTCGGCCTGGGCAGTTTTTCCGCTGGTTCGGTTGCGGCCTGAACAGGTTGCCGGCGCACTCAATCAAACCGCCAGTCTAAAAACGATCAATGCCGATATGAGTTATCTCGTCCGATTGCAGCAGCAGAACGAGCTAGACCAGTTTGTCAAACGCTATGGCGATACGGGCGAAGATGAATTTGAAGATCGTGCTGGTACTGTCACCCAAAGACTGTTGTTGATGAATGGGAATTTATTACAGAGTAGGATTACCAATGGAAACGGGTCCAATGCCTCGTCTCGAATCGCCATGATTACCGAAGACGATCAGGACGCGATCGAATCCGTTTATCTGGCAGTGCTTACCCGCTTGCCTAATCAACGAGAACTGTCACATTTCCTCCTCAAGTTTCGAAATGAGTCAGATAATCAGCGTGGTCGGTTGATCGAAGATCTGTTTTGGACGTTAACCAACAGTACCGAGTTTTCTTGGTCCCATTAATACTGTTTGTAACAAAGCTCCCAATCACTATTTTATCCATCTTCAGAAAGACTAGTCATGTCGTGCCATACTGCCACTCACTGGAATCGCCGGACGGTCATTCAGGCAGCCGGTGCATCGTGGCTGACATCGTTGGCAAGTGGATTAACTAACGCACAGGAAACCGCTCGTGATACCAAGCATCCACCGAAAAATGTAATCGTTTTGTGGATGCAGGGAGGCCCCAGTCAGCGAGATACGTTTGATCCGGCCTCAGCAGTATCTCAGGAATTTTCAGGTGGTGTGCAGTCGATTAAAACGGCGGCTAAGGGAATTGAGATTGCATCGACGTTACCAATGGTGGCCGAGCAATTTGAACAGTTGAGTGTGATTCGGAGCGTTGTCAGCCGAGAAGGTGATCACGCTCGCGGAGTTTACAACATTAAAACAGGCTTCCGCCCTGATCCGACATTGGTTCATCCTTCGTTAGGTGCTGTGGTTTGTCATCAGTTGCCCAGCGAAAGTGATATCCCTCGTCATATTTCGATTCTTGCAAGTAACCGCCCCGGGCGGGGTGGCTATTTGGGCGATGCATTCGATGCGTTTCAGATTGGTGATCCCCTGCGACCGGTTCCGGATGTACGTTCCCGTGTCAACCAGACTCGTCAGGATGCCCGAAGCCGGGATTTGTTTGACGTTGTCGAATTGGAGTTTGCGGCCGGGCGTTTCAAAAATCTGGATGACTCCAAAACTCTGCACCAATTGTCGATTAAACGCGCAATGCGCATGATGTCTTCGGAACAATTGCGGGCGTTCTCTGTCGAAGATGCGTCCCGAACAGATCTGGATCGATATGGAAATACGTCCTTTGGTCGCAGTTGTTTAGTGGCGACTCAGTTAGTTCAGGCAGGCGTCCGGTGTGTCGAAGTGACACTCGGAGGATGGGATACACACATCAATAATACCGAAGCCCAAAGAGATCGAATTCGTATTCTAGATCCCGCCATGGCAGCGATGATGGCTGATTTGAAGGCTAGCGGATTACTCGCGAACACGATTGTTATCTGGGCCGGAGAATTTGGCCGCACTCCTCAACTCAACGGTGCGAGCGGGCGAGATCACTGGCCACACGGCTTCTCAGTCGTTATGGGGGGAGGGGGAATTCGAGGTGGGCAGGTTGTTGGCGAAACCAACAAGACTCCGGATATCAGAGCAGAGAATAAAACCAGAGATGTCGTGAATCCTGTAACGATTGCCGATATCCATGCCACCGTTTTAAAGGCATTATCGATTGATTACCAACAGGAGTTGCAGACGCCAATTGGTCGACCTATGGCCATTTCTAAAGGGACACCGATAGCTCAGTTAGTCGGTTGAGTGGTGTGACGCACGGCCTCAATCTTTCTTTGATATACTGACCTAAAGCTGGAGTGAAAAACTCTGGATTAAATCCAGTGAGGGCAGCTGTTTACAGAAAAACGGCCTTTGTGATATAGGAATGAAAAGCATGCTTAAACGAACGTTGGTCTTAGGTGCTGTGTGTTGCATGATGTTGTTCGGGGAAACAGCCGATGCAGGAAAGATTAAGTCGAAGCTAAAGGGGCGTCATCGAACAGGCCTTCCTGGTCAGGGATATGAAGATACCTTGAATGTGCCCGGACAGCCCTGGGGAGTTCATGACAAAGATCGTCCCGAACCATGGGTTATCACCCCGCCAACGGCGAGTACTCAAGCGAAAGCTGGTTCTGCTCCATCTGATGCCACAGTGTTGTTCAATGGAACGGATCTATCTCAATGGCAGTCCGGTAACGGAAAAGACGCTCAATGGACAGTCAAAGACGGTTACATGGAGGTCAATGGTACCGGCTCAATCAAGACTCGCGAGTCTTTTGGTAGCTGCCAGTTGCACGTGGAATTTGCATCGCCGATGGAGATTCAGGGCGATAGTCAAAAGCGAGGCAACAGCGGTGTAATGATTATGGGCCTGTATGAAATTCAGGTTTTAGATTCGTATGAAAACCGTAGTTATTCAGACGGTCAGGCTGCTGCTATCTACGGCCAGTATCCTCCGTTGGTGAATGCTTCCCGCGCACCAGGGCAATGGCAAGTGTACGACATTGTGTTCGAAGCCCCATCTTTTGATGAAGACGGCGTTGTCGCTAAACCGGCTCATATTACCGTTTTTCACAACGGAGTTGTCGTGCATAATCGAGCCGTTAGTCTGGGACAGGTTGCCCATAAAGATCCCCCCCAATGGAAGGTTCACGCTGAAAAGCTACCGCTTACTTTGCAGGATCACGGTAACCCAGTTCGATTCCGAAATGTGTGGATCCGTCCCCTAACCGGATATGATTCGGATCAATAGAAGTGTCTTCCCAGTGGGCAACCCCAGATATAGATTGGTAACCGGCAGATTTTCTGTGATGCCTGTTGCTGAGTTAGTACGATGACTATTGGTGTGAGCTAATAGTGTGATGTAGCCATGTTTTCCGTCTCGGAATTGGAGAGAACCGGTCAATGATATCCTTCAGATGCTTAATGTGTTCGACTACGGTTACCGCCGATGAGGACGCTCAGGGTAAGACGATTGAGTGTCCTGATTGTAGTGCCTCGTTGAGAGTGCCTGAACAATCGGTGACCGTATCTGCGCCCGTTGTAGATAAAGCTGCGTCGCAGGTGCGAGGCCAAGGAAAGGGAATTCGTGACGCTTCAGACTCGACAAGTACGAAGTCGATTTTTCGAGCCAAGCGAAAGGCTCAGTTAGCAGCCGAATCCAAAGGTGAGGAGTTCGATAGTTCGCGTTTTGAAAAGGCAGGCCTGCCTCGTAAAACGATGTTCAGTTTGATAGTTATTCTGGTATTGGCGGTTGGTTTTTATGCTTACTATTTGACGCGTCCGATTCCACGCCTGGTGCTAACGGACCAAAAAGCGAATTCACTGCTTAAGGCAATGAATACTCGCAACGATGAATCTATAACGTCACTTTTGGATGAGTTTCTAGGTGCACAGTGTACCAGTACGGAAATGATCGGAGAGATTCTGCGATACATTGATACAGAAGAAAAATTGGATGAGGTTATGGACGATCTGAAGCGACTTTCTCAGATTTCTTTGATTCAGAACCCATTGGTCAATGCAATTGATCGCGATAAACCAAATATGCAGCTGCTGTCATTGATGGAAGAATACCGCGGACGTCAGGCATCTTCTCATAGCAAGTTGGAGGAGGAAGTGTTGAGAATTAAAGCGATTGATCCGGCAATGGTCGATCGCCTTCAAAAAGAAATTCCGACAATAGCTCTTCTTGATATGTTCCAGGGTTAAGCCGGAATATCGTGGACGACTCCTTGCTCAAACTGATGCGTGAGTAACAGCGTGTAGAATAGCATGCAAGAATGTTGCAGAAGAGAGAGGTGTTGTGGTGGACGGCATTTCTCAAACGGGGTTCTTGTAGTACGATAAATTGCCTATTTAGACGTCAAGTGAATCAATAAAACGAAATAAGAGACATGGAAGCAGGAATCGTAGGACTACCAAACGTCGGCAAAAGCACGTTGTTCAATGCCCTTACGAGCTCTCAGGGAGCAGAAAGTGCAAACTACCCGTTTTGTACGATTGAACCGAATGAAGGCATTGTTCCTGTGCCCGATCCACGACTGGATATCATTAGCAGTCATATCACAACTCAGAAAGTGATTCCTGCAATCCTTAAGCTTGTGGACATCGCTGGTATCGTCAAAGGCGCAAGTGAAGGTGAAGGGTTGGGGAATAAATTCCTTAGTCACATCAGAGAGGTCGATGCCATTATGCAGGTGGTGCGGTGCTTCGAAGATGACGATGTCATCCATGTATCCGGTAAAGTCGATCCGCTGGATGATATTGAGATCATTGAGGCGGAATTAATGCTGGCAGATATTCAAACACTTGAGAACGCGTTGAATAAGGCCGAGCGGACAGCTCGCAGTGGTGACAAAGAAGCGAAAGCAACTGTTGATGTGGTACAGAAGTGTCTGGCTCATCTGGGAGAAGACAAACCCTTGCGGAGTCTTGGGTTGTACGAAGCCGAATTAAAATTCATCCACAGCTATGGGTTATTGACGCTTAAACCCGTCCTCTACGTTGCCAATGTTGCTGAAGATGATTTGAATGGCGAAGGAGAACTCGTTCAGAAGGTTCGTGACTATGCTGCTGAAGTTAATGCAGGTGTCGTTCATGTATGTGCCCGTCTGGAAGCGGAGATTGCTGAATTAGATGAAGAGGATCGTGAAGAGATGCTTGAGTCAGTCGGGTTGACTGAACCTTCTCTTGCAGTGCTGGCCAGAGAAGCTTACACCACGCTGGGCTTACAAAGTTATTTCACGGCCGGTGAAAAAGAAGTCCGAGCGTGGACGGTGCCTGTTGGGGCCACCGCGCCTCAGGCGGCCGGTGTGATTCATACCGATTTTGAACGCGGGTTTATCCGAGCGGAAGTTTATTCGCTGGATGATCTTGCTGAATTGGGTAGTGAAAAGGAAATTCGAACCGCCGGGCGGTTACGTGTCGAAGGTAAATCGTATGAGATGCAGGATGGTGATATCTGTCACTTCCTGTTCAACGTCTAGCTAATAGTTAATAGCTATTTCCGCCAAACGTAACCTAGCTTCAAGTCTTTACGTTTGTAACCATTTAGGCCGGATTCGCCCTCCAAACGAACGGCAACATTGACTCGATGGATTTTCAGGATGGCAGTCGTGCCGGGGTTGGTGGTTACTTTTGTTCATCGGTACCCAAATCGGTCCTTAGGGAATTCATACCCATCCGAAGCGATGTGGAAAAAATTGTTGTTTCATCAGGCCGAGTTCATAAAATGCAATGACGCCCTAACTGTCTGTCACATACTGTCGATCATTAACGGTCGTTAGCGTGTAGGGCAGGATAGTAAGGGGCACGCAAACAGAGATTGGTGATTCATGGGAAGAATTACCAAAGAGTAGAGGTCCGGATGTTGATTTTAGCCTACTGCCCCCTTTATATTCGACTGACTAGAATGAGATTCTTGGAAGAAATTAGATCCCACTCAGACTTAGTGCTGTCATGAAATACGCTCCGGTGATTGTCTTGCTCTCTTTTTTATGGGGAGCCGTATATTGGATCTTCGTCACAGATCACCCACCCGATGCATTGGGGTATCCCCATGTGCGTGCTGAATTGGCTCAACCTGAAGGTGCATCGAGTCCCGTCATGTACCAGGGCGGGATTGGGCGTGACCGTCATATACAGGTGTCAGGGGCTGGTCTGTTCTTTGGGTTAGTGACTTTCGTTGGATTCTCGATGTTGATTGCCTGGGGATGCCGTACCCGAAATGCCCGGGAAGAAATTGCAGCGTTCTATTGGAATCTGATGGTGATGGTCAGCATTCTTTTCATGGCGGCTTTGATAACAATGTGTACGGTTTATCAGTCCTCTTGGGACAGCCCCTTTGAGCCACATTACTTGGGCGCCTTTCCTTTTGGAACGACCTTGATGTTTTTGGGGATTTGTGGTGTGCCAGTTGGTTTTATCGCGCTTTATGTTCTGTTCTATCGCGAATTCATTCTGCCCAAAAAGTCGCAGACTCGATTTGAAGAATTGGTAGCGGCTCGGCAGGCACGTGCAAATCAACCCGAACTGGATTCGTAATGCTGGAATACCG
>NZVD01000056.1 GCA_002701385.1 Rhodopirellula sp.
CTTGAAGTGAGAGCAGTTACGTGGATTCAATGGTGGGTTATTGCGACCCCAGGAGAAACCAGGATCACCAATACCTACAACTGGGTAGTTAACTGGTCCACCAGTTGAGTACCAGTCAGTGTTGTAGTGCATCCAACCGTTACAAGCGTGGTCAGATTTATTAGGAAGGATTTCTCCAACCATAATTACCTGACTTTCGCCGTCTGAAACATCACGGAATCGTGCAGCCCAGTTACCTCGAGCAAAAACACCTGAAACGCGGAAACCACGTGCTTCATTACCATGGCTGGCAGGACCAGTCTGGAAAATATTACCAGGATAGTTATTGCAAGAGTTGTTCCAAGAAGTCATACGTTGAGCACCCAAACTCCAACCGTAGGTTGAAGTCGATGGGTCAATGTCGTAGTTTGCACGGTGAATGTAAGGATCCACGTTAGCAGAAGGACAAATCAGAACCGGAATAATTTCCGAACGAAGGGCGCGGCTGCGATCAATAGTTACAGCGTGGCTCGTTTCATTACGAGGCCAACCGTTCCACGAGCCGCCGAACGGAGCTCCAGTATTACCACTTTTTCGACCGGAAATGGTCATATTCAAAGAACTGTAAAGTGGATCCTGCTCCATGAATGGAAGCAATTTCACCCAAACAGACTGCTTAGAACCAGCTGACCACGTTTGTCCATTATTGGACTGACGGTTCCAGTGATAAAGACCGTTTGGAGGTAGACTACTGTACGTATTATGGTACGTACGCATTGCGAGACCAATCTGCTTGAGATTGTTGCTGCACGACATCTTACGAGCCGCCTCACGAGCAGCTGACACAGCAGGAAGCAACAACGCCACCAAGATACCGATGATTGCAATCACAACCAAAAGCTCTACCAGCGTGAAGCCTGCACGTTTATTAAAACGTTTCATAATGCCAACTCCGAAAAAGAAAAATAGAAAAGTACTAGTACGACGCTTCGAGTAACCCAGGGAAATGAGCTCTTTGGTGTCAAATCGAAGCCTTGAGACAAGGTCTATATCTTATCAACAAAAAGACATCTTGTCACATGTTAATCAGCATACATCTATATCTATGTTGATTTTTATCTTTATCGACCAAAATGGTCTTAAACTGATTTAACACTAAGAAAATAGCACATTTACCTAGCAAAAGAGGGAATAAAAACCGCTTATACGGACTATTCCACCTCGCCTCTCGCCCTCACCCCCTGCCTAATCGGAACCACCCGCAAGAAGGGTTATTCAAAACATTAGAAAACGCTCAGTGCTTCAATTACGCTTAAATCCAATTTCGACAATTGTTTCACTGTTAATTGGTTAAATGCTCAACAGCTTGTTCCAGTAAGCGTTGGGCCGCAGTCGCTTCGTTATTGAGTGGCCCTTTGAGTACCGTTTCGACTCCCGGCTCTTCTTCGCTCACTACCACAAATCGGCCGCTGTCATACATCTTATAACGCTGATCACGGACCCAGAACTTTCCACCGTGTTCAGCATAAGCCCAATTGCGGCTCACCGGCTGGCCCGACAATGCCGGTACAAAACTAAGGCTATCTAAACCCNCAGGCAACTCGCCCCGAGCCAATTCGACGCACGTTGCGTAAAAATCCGACATGTCCACCAGGGCGTTACTCACTACTCCCGGTTTAACCGTTCCCGGCCAGCTCACTATCAAAGGCACTCTCGTTCCGGTGTCATCCAGCTTGCCTTTGCCCCCCTGTAACCGTTTTCCCTTAAAGACGTGAAACACTGGCGGCTTGATATATTTTCCGTTTTCAAAATGCGAACAACTGCGAGCAGCTGTTCCATTATCCGTTGTAAAAATCAAAACCGTATTCTCTCGCAAGTCATGTGCCTCGAGGAACTTGACCAGCAAACCCATTTGGCGATCCATCTCCAACGCCATTTCCTTATAGGTTAAGTATTGTCCACTGGCAGAGTAGGGGACGGGCTCATCCAAGTCATCTGTGACATCATGGCATAATGCCATGGAATAAAATGCAAAAAACGGTTTCTCCCGATCCGCTAAAACGAACTGTTCGAGGTACTCACGATATACATCTGGGCCAAATTGCTCCTTGGCCGCTTCATTGACTTCCCCGTTTTCATAAATCATAGGGTCATGGTATCGAGGACCTTCATGCCACCCAAATACACAGTATTCATCAAACCCCATGCGATGCGGTTGTTGTAAATCCTCTTTCAACAATGCCAACTGCCACTTTCCGGTAACAACCGTACGATAACCGGCCTGCTGCATCGATTGAGCTATCGTCTTCTTCTCCAACACGCGGGGAAAGGATCCCCATTTAGGGTTATTTACATGTTTGGGATACTGGCCCGTCATAAATGTAATCCGCGTTGGATGACAAACAGGCATACTGTAGCAATGCATACCTCTGAGACCGGAATTAGCCAGGGCATCCAAGTGCGGAGTTTCATAAGACTCTCCGCCATAGACACCTAATGCTTCGTAGCCGACATCGTCGGCCATCACCACAATAATATTTGGCGGGGGCTCCGCCGCGACAACCAGACTACCCACGGCCACAAATACACCGGTCAACAACCATTGACACCTTCGCTTCACGACGACTCTCCGTTTAAGTATTTACATGGACCCATCAGTCCATTACCAGTCTTTTACAAAACATTCACCCGCACTGGTTTTGCAGCTTCCGGGTTTGTTTCTTCAACTCGATTTACTAGCGACCGACTAAACCCGTCCGATGAAACCTCAATGAGATCGCCTGCCTGATATTTCCAATCACGGTTTCCGTAGCTCAACTTGCTCGTACCAAAGAAGTGCAAATGGACATCCCCCGCCTGGCGATGGAGCGGATACTTAAAGTGGTGATCCTCGCAGTTCTCAAGTGAATGACACATATACTGCTGCCCACTTTTTAAGGGACCGCTGTCGTAAATTGTCTCGTTTTGTCGCGACACCTTCACTTGCACATTCAGATCTTCAAATGACTCACCGACCACCAACTCCGGTCCCACCGAACAGGTGCGGATTTTGGACGGGGCCAGATAGAGGTAATTAATCTTTTCAGTCGCATGGTCTGACCACTCATTGCCCAAAGCGAACCCGATCCGGTAAGGCATCCCATCAGGCCCAATCACATAGCACCCCACAAACTCCGGCTCTTCGCCACCGTCCAAAGCAAAGCTTGGTAAATCCAATGCCGCGCGATGGCCTCTTAGGCATAGTCCATTACCTTTGTAAAACCATTCGGGAGCGGTCCCTCGCAATCCCTCTGCCGGTTTCCCACCGTCGATTCCCATTTGAAACATTTTTGCCGAGTCGGTTTGAGGCTCGGATGCAGCCTGCGATTGCTCCGATTCTTCCTGAACCAACTCTTCCGCGTGCATTTGATCCCGGCTTTCCATACTTCCTGTATGAGTCAACCCCGTCCCGGTAATGAACGTACGAGCTGACTCTCGATGATCCAATGGAGGCAGCAGATGCAAGTCGCTCCCCACCTCTCCGCCCCATAGTTTTTCATACGAGATCCGAGTATCACACTGAGGTAAAAGAGTGGTCAACATCTCAGTCAGATTGAGATTACGTTGAATGGCATCCAATGCCAAAGACAATGTTGTTTCATACTGAGCAAAGGTGGCTGTCAGATTCACCACCTCGTCGCCGTCGACGACTCCAACGCCACGCACTCCGAATTGCTGTACAAACTGAACCAATTTCATGGCCGTCCACCTTCCTACTACTATTAATCTCTCTATGCTCGAAATGCGTAACCTGTCCGGCACCGCATGCACACTCAATTCGGATCAGCCGATGCAACTAACTCGGGGAAGACGGCGCCTCTGCATGTAGCCCCAATGCCCGATCAGGCTCCCTCCCCATCGTTTCCAAATATCTTTCTTTGGCGACTCCACCAAGATAATCGGACATTGCCTCCCATGCCTCGCGTCGGTAATCCCACCAATGCAGGCGTTCAATCTGTTCCATCCAATCGCATAGATGCAGGAAGATGAGATCCTTCCATTGCTGTGGAGTCAGTTGATACTGTTCACCGGTCTCACGATTATGAACGACATAGTCCGTACTACCCTCCAGCACGGCCTGATCGAATGGTTCGCGATGTACAAAGCAATTCAGAAATGCAATAAATTCGGCATCTTCACCAATCAACTTTTTCAAATCATCGCGACGTTCCACTGGCAAGGTAAACCCCTGAAACAGTTGTGTCCCGTAGATCGAGTGGAACATACCGGCCCGAGCAAGATACTGCGAACCGCCCCAACTTCGAACATCGTTAAACACCGAAACTAGATGAGCAAGGTATTTTTTATCTCCGGAATGACCAATCGACTCGGTCCCTAACGCCGTCAGAAAATCAACCATCTCACGGTACTTCGGATCTTTAGACTCATTCGAATTTACCGTCATATCCATCAACACCAACCTTTGGTCTTTCTACCAGTTAAATCGTCTAGTTTATTCCCTTGTAACGGCCAACAATCGCTCATAAGACCGCAAGTAAATCGTGTTACCAACCAAAGCAGGGGTTGAGTAAAACTGGCCCTCAAGCTTATTAGTCGAAACGATTTCCCCGGTCGTATCAGCTGCAAACACGACAGCTGTTCCGTTGATTCCGATCGCATAGACGTTGCCTCCACCAGCAACCAAGGATGCATAGCTGGTGCCGGTCGGTAATCGCTTCACCCATTTCACTTCGCCTGTCCGGATATCGAGACAACTAGCAACACCATTGTCTGCCAGTGTAAAGAGCAGGCCGTTCAAAGCGACAGGTGTCGACGAATCCGGCGTACTCTTGGCATGACGCCACAATGCATTGGAATCACGTACATTGCCTTTTCCGCCGAGTTTCCAGGCCATAATATGTCCCAGTCCTCCGCCTCCCGGATTTGCAGACGTGGCTACCACCACACCTGAATCGGCCACTGGCGAAGCAATAATCCGTCCATAAGGGCTGGCGATCTGCAAACCACTGGAAAACCAAAGCTGATCACCTGTCGCCGGATCATAAGCATTAATATGATCCGAGCCGGTGACAACAATCTGATTTTTTCCGCTGACCTGAACGACGGTCGGTGTTGAGTAGGCATCTGGCCCATCATCTTTCGCCGGAAAGCGACGATCATGCTTCCAAACCAATTCCCCGGTGTCTTTATTCAATGCAACGACGTAGGACGCTCCCTTAGTCATACAGGAAACAATAACCTTATCGCCTACGAGTCGAGGGGTGGAACCCATTCCAAAAGTAATGTCGTACGCCCCATACTCTTCAACCATATTGACCTCCCAGTTCAATTCACCGGATTCGGCATCTAGGCAAACTAACACTCCGGAGCCAAAAAATGCCCAAACGCTCTCGTTATCGGCGACCGGCGATGGTGTGGCGGCATTATGACGGTGTGCGTAAAGATTGGCCGGGCCTTTGGCTGCCAGTTTCCCTTTACCAACTCTCTCACTCCACAAAGGTTTCCCGTTCGATCGGGAAAAAGCTAGCACGTGCAACCCTAGATCTTTCGTTTGGCTCGTCACAAAGACAGCATTCTCATTCACCGCCGGCGAAGAATTCCCCTGCCCAGGAAGTTCAACGCTCCAAGCAACCTTGTCTTCATTCCATGAGGTTGGCAAAGCCTTGCTTGACGATACGCCTGAACCTGTAGCCCCTCGGAACTGTCCCCATTCCTGTGCCTTACACTCAGTAACAATGGCCACGACTGCCAGCCAAAAAACACTATTCAAAAACCACTTATTCATTTCAGCTCTATTCATTTCAAGTACTTATCTCTGTCTGTTTCCCAAACACTCACTCATTCTAATGCAAACCGTCTCGTCAACGTCGGCAAATCCGTACTTACCGAACTATGACAGAGTTAGGGTAGGTTCACGCGACCGCCTGACACAACCATCGTTTGTCCTACGATAAAATCTGATTCATCTGACAGTAGAAAACTTACCAAATTGGCAACCTCTTCGACCTGCCCAATCCGTTTTGCCGGCGTCAACTCGATTAGTTTTTCGAGCAACGCAGGGTCCACTCCATGTAAAATCTCCGTATCGATCAAGCCGGGTGCCACTGCATTGACGCGAACGTTTTCCGGCGCCAATGCCTGTCCGAGACTACGAGTGAACCCGACAACTGCGGCCTTACTCGTAGCATAAGCGATCGAATATGGCTTTGCCTCCAACCCAGCAATCGATGCGAGATTAACAATTCGACCATAACCTCGTTCGACCATGGCATCCTTTACTGCCCAAGTACAATAAAACACTCCATCAACGTTGAGTTTCATTGTCCGCTGCCAAAGTTGCTCATCAAATTCATCATGAGCCACCACATCGAAAATCCCCGCATTGTTAATCAGAAAGTCAACTGGCCCAAGTTGTTGCTGAGCTTCAGCGATGAGTCGTTGCGCCTGAGTTTGGTCGGAAACATCAGCCTGGACTGCAATCGCTTGAGCGCCTGCCTGTGATATTTCTGCTACCACCTGCTCAGCCAATTCCTGACTGGCTCTGTAATTAATACAAACCCGTGCACCGTACGCCGCTAACTGCTTCGCAATTGCCCGACCGATACCTCGTGAGCCACCGGTCACCACAGCCGTCTTATTTGAAAAATCGTGAGGCATATCAAACTCGCTTCTTGAATTTGGATTCCTATTTCGCCGTCGCCCGGACACTGTGGGCCCACCGCAACTTACCTGTCAAACCGTTGTAATATTGAAAGACAACCTGCGGGCGTGGAAAAGCCACCCAACGCTCATCGCCAACTTTCAGAGGGTTGTTATAGACGTTGTTAATCTGCACGACACAATACGTTGGCCCACGCAACTGATCTCGCGGCACATCACTTTCCCAGCGTGTCGACCAAAGGATATCAACTTCACGAGGACCATATTTGAAAAGCCCATTGGCTGGACGATCCCCTTCATCGGTGTAGTAGTGATTATTGGAGTTGTGGGGCCCCGACGCGAATTCATATACATTGTCCGTAATTTGACAAGCGAAGCTGTTATGCAAGTCTCCGGTCAGCACAAACACCGGTTTGTCTAACTCGTCCCATGCATCGATCAGCATTTCACGTTCATGGAAGAATACGGTCCAGGCGTCGTCTTTATTATTCGCTCGCACGACACCTCCTCCTACATGAGGCACCATAAAATTCACACTGGACACAACAAAAACAAAGTCAGCTTTACTTTCCTCTACCCCCTTGAGTAACCACTCCCTTTGCTTCAGGCCAAGCATGGAGATCTTTTTATGAGGATCACTACGATCATGCATTTCACGCTGGCCACGGGTATCACATACAAAGAAGTCACAATTGGCCACTGACATTTTGAAATAGGAACGCCGCCCCATTGAATAGGGTACCGAACCATCTTCCTTAAACGCCGGACTGACTTTAATGCGATGTTCATCCAAAACTTCCACAATTTCATAGACTCCAGCATTCTTCAGACCACCGACTCCATCAAGGTCATTTTCGTTGACACCCGCGGTACGAGTTCCCCAATGGACATGCAGATTATTCACCTGTTCGAGATCAATTGAAGTGAAGTCTACTGTCTTATCGGTAACGACCGTTCCCTCAGCTTGAACCATCCCTGTACTAATATGCACACGTTGCGGGAAGCTCGTTGGATTGGCCCAACCAAGATAGTCGTTCCAGGCACGTACTCCAACATCGCGAAATACTGCGCGGCGATCTCTTAGCCCGGGACTACCAGCTCCCCAGATATCGTTGAGTATTTCGTGATCATCATAGGTAAAAAACGACGGCACCTGACTGTGCCATTGTTCCAGAGCAGGAGCTCGATCCATGAAGTGCTTGTAGTTTTCCCAAACACCGACGATCGAAGGGGCGTCCTGGATAAGCTTGGGGGGCGTGCCAACGTCCATACCAATCTGACTCATCCATTGGGCTGGCGTATACTCTCGCTGAGTTTCATACAGCCAATCTCCATTCAAAATCGCGAAATTAATGTCATCCTTAATTTCCCGCAACATCGTGTTAAATGCAGGCAAAGCAGGGCCGTTACTATGGCCGGGATTCTGGTTATTTCCACAGGCGTATTCGAATGAAAAATTAAATAGTCCGTTGGGGTTTAGCTTTTCATCTACGAACAGATCGCCATTTGGAAGGGTTCGAAAGGAACCACTCCGAGCCGTCAGGTCGGTAAAGCCGGGTAAGACAACTTTATAGAAGTATTTGGTATTCGGTTTTAGATTGCGGATTTCCACCCACGCAGTACAGTCCGTTTCCGCTTTGGTGGTGACCGTTAAACTTTCCTGATTCAGAGCATCCGGCGACATTCCGTACTGAACTGCGAATTTCCCCGGATGCCCGGTACGTGCCCAGACTCCAACGCTGCTATCGGTGAGACGGCCAAGAATCGGACCGTACGTAATACTCTGCTCCGTCTCAATTCCCCAAGCGGAAGAACTAAGTAAAACCATTAACATAAGAAGCGTTCGTTTCATGATGTCATTACTCTTTCATTCGGTAGTTAAGCTTGGGCAGAGAATTTTATTCCCTGATAACTGTCACGACGATTAAACTCTTGTTCAATCGCAGCGCGCACTCCAGGTTTGTCCAGACACCAGTCCGGCCCCACAAAATAATCAGGCGGAGCATCACCGCTGACCCGTTCCACCACGACATGAGGTGGTGTTAATTCTAGAAAATCGACAACGGCCTGAACATAAGCATCGTGGCCGATCAACGTCACCTCACCTTGCTCTACCTGCTCGGCAAGCAGGGTCCGCTTTACAGCATAGAGATTATGTAATTTGATCGCATCCACGCCGGAGTTCGCAAGTTCACGTGCAGTCGCCATCATGTCTTCATGAGTTTCACCTGGCAGTCCCAAAATAACATGGGCACAGATTTCAAATCCGCGACCGCGACTACGCTCCATGGCATCTAAAAACGCATCGTGATGATGTCCGCGATTCATCCAGTCCAGCGACTTGTCATGCATCGTTTGCATGCCATATTCCACGGAAAGGTACGTCTTCCCGGCAAATTCCTGCAGAAGCTCCAATACGTCGTTCGGGACACAATCGGGACGAGTCCCGATTGACATGCCAACAACATCCGGGTGAGTCAGAGGAAGGTCGTATAGCGGACGCAAGCGATCAACCGGTGCGTAGGTATTGGTGGCCGGTTGATAATAGGCGATGAACTTGCGTACATTGTACCGCCCCTTCACTCGGGAAATCCCGTCTTCTAACTGATTCCGGATATCCTGCCTTCGCACACGCCGACTCGGACTGAAGCTCCGATTATCACAGAAAGTACACCCCCCCGTCGTTACGGACCCATCAACATTGGGGCATGTAAAACCGGCATCCAGGCTCACTTTTTGAACCCGTTCGCCAAACTTGTTTTTTAGGTGGAAACCAAGGGAATAATAACGTAAACCGGCCTCTCGCCAGCCGTATTCTGGGCTGATAACTGTTGTGTTTTGAGTTTTTATACCCATCTTCCGTTTGACTAAATAGTGACCTAATCTAGAATACTCGTAACGCCCACCTGAGGTGTTAACTCCTATGGTACCAGTTTCGCCAACGAGCAGTACCTAGGCCCCAGTTTTTGAAGCAATTAACCGCATTCAAGGTTGTTCGTTAAAACCACTCTTGAAAGACCGATTTGCAGTCTGAACAGAGATTCTGAACGACGAGATTAGACATTTCATGAGCAAATACGGCAAGCTCGAACCAATCGGTGGTGGTGACACCATTCCACTATTATCTGAGAAACTCTTAGTTGGGCGCAGAGAGAGTTGCGATATTGTTTTGCGGTTCAAAAACGTCTCTGCCCACCATTGCCAGCTTTATGTAAACGAAGGTTATTGGTTTGCGAGGGATTTGAATAGCCGGAACGGAACACGCGTGCATAATGATCGCATTACCACCAAACGCCTTGACCCGGGCTGTGTCATTCAATTTGCCAAACACCAATACGTCATCGAATATGATCCGGCCGATCTAGGAGCCACTGGGCCTCCCCCTTCTGATGACGATGGGTTACGGTCTATTCTTGGTCAAAGCCTGCTCGACAGAGCTGGGCTCGAACGTCGAAGAAAGCCTGAGCCGTCACGTCGATATGACCCAAACAACAACGCTGCCGGGCAGATTAAAGATCCCAACAAACCTCTCTAATTGGTTAATGGCTTCTACGCCTGACTGCCCACATACTCATGCCATTCCATCAGTGAATAACCCTTACCGGTGAATCCAACTCCGGATCCCAGGGAAAAGCTGGCCGAACAGCTTGGCTATAAGGCAAGTGCCTACACGTCGCCGGCGTGGGGCCGCGTGTATCCAGCACCATAAACACTTGGCTACAATGCTCAAAAGCCATACGATAGTTCATCGGATTTTTGGCCACGATGAATTTTGCTTGCGTCACATCGATTCCCAGAGCAGGGTACTGTTCTCCACACCATTCATACGTGGGAAATGAAGCCAGGCAAACCAACACCCCTTCCACTCGTACGACAGCCGCAGGCCCCATATTCCCTTCACATCTATCCCAGATTCCTCCGGAATAAGTGAAACGACCATCGGTCAGCCTCAGTACTTCAGCTTCTACTCTGATCGGATCCCCCCACTTGGGGTCGTGTTGATGTCCAATTTCAAGTGTAAGAATACTACCTTCACCCGCCTGATGGCACTTGGTAGCCGCGGCTCGATCGACGACCGGTAATACGGATGATACATCGGGCCCTAAGGCCATTAATGCAGGAAGTAGCTGAACGCTATCCCCAGCAGCGCCTCCTCCACAGCAATCGGCTGTCTCTACAATCACGATCGGACCATCATTGGCCAACCCAAACTGAATTGCATCATCGACTCCAAACAACTCTGGCTCTAAGAGGAATCGCTGCTCCCAATAGAACTCTGCGAGTTCCCTGGCTAACTGATCGGCTAATTCCTGATCATCGTTAGTGACAATCAGACCGCCGCCACCCATCTGCGGGGCATCTAAATAGGGGTGCACCAAAAAAGCACTCGTCGAATAAACATCTGGCCGCGCCTCTAATTGCTTGGCTCGATGCATCGTCCTGGCAAATGGCCCATTCCCATCAGTCGTCCCGTTTATGGCTCCAACCAATACTGGTGCGAGTCCCATTGACATGGTCGGTTTCAAATCCCCTCGCAGGATGTCGACTATTGCCTGCGCGCCTCGCATACCTGTTTCATGTGCATCGCGGTGAGGATAGGTTTCCCATGCCACCAATACATCCGAATGCTCAATCATCTGCGGAGTAATGTGTGCATGCAAATCTAACGTGGCCACGATCGGGACATCCTCTCCAACCACTTGCCGCACTGCTTGCAGTAGATCACCTTCCAGGTCGCATAGGCTTTCTGATGCTGCAGAGCCATGTAGGGCGAGTAACACTCCGTCCAGCCTGTCGGCTTTTAGCGCGGCAGTTAACCCATCGATCAAATTAGCCTTGATTTGTAGATAGGCAGAATCTTGCACCAAACCACCGGGGCAGGCGGTCGCAGCAATTCCGGCAAGAGGAACGATATCGAAGGCATGTTGCTTAAAAACATCCAAGTAGCCACCGATCGTCCCTTCGGTAAGCTTTAGTATTTCATCGCCTAGAAGGTACTGAGTGCGTCTAAAGGAATCGATATCCGTAGGAATGCCACCAAAGTGATTGCACTCGACAAGCAACGCGGAAATGTAGATGTGATGCATAGACAGATTTCCATTTAGCCATTTAAATGTCGCTCGTCAGTTGAATAACGTTTGAACCCAATTGTAACAATTGACAATTGTTTAACTGGCTAAATGCCTAAAACTGGTTCGTCACACGTTCCACTCCACAGTCACGATGGCGAAAACCGCCGTCAACTGGCAGGGCCACACAGGTAACATAGTCCGCTGCGTCTGACGATAGAAATACAGCTGCTTTACCGATATCAGAGGGCAGACCAAGGCGGCCCCAGGGGAGTTTGCCGCCTTCGACTTCCATTGCTTCTTTGGACCAAGTCTCTCGTTCCTTCGGCGTATCAATCCAACCTGGCTGAATCGAGTTCACGTTAATACGATGCTCTGCCAATTCCATTGCAACCGTCCGCATTAAATGGTCGGTCCCTGCTTTCGCCGCGTTATAAGCAACACTCAATCCGATCGGCATGACCGCCTGAACACTCGATATGAAAATGATACTGCCACCACCACCACGTTCAACCATGTGCCTGGCCACTAACTGGCTAATATAGAATCCGGCACTCAATGTACCTTGTATCGTCCTTTCCCAATCGTTGGCTTCGAGATCGAGAAAAAGTGCACGACGCGTCGAAGCCGGGTTACTCACCAACACATCGATTCGGCCAGCCTGAGCAATAGCCGCGTCAAAGATTCCCCGACAGCCTTCCGGCGTAAATGCGTCACCCGCTGCCACATAGCAATTTCGGCCCAACGCCCGAATCTCGGCAGCGGTTGGCTCCAGATCAGGACTGTTAGGCAGATCATTAATGACAACATCAGCGCCCGCTCGAGCTAGCTCAATCGCGCAGCCTTTGCCGATTCCACGGCCACTACCTGTAACTAAAGCTATCTTTCCTGACAATTCAAAATCACTCATTACACCAACTCCAGAGTAAACGGCGTCAACAATTGCACTCCGCCAGCAGTCACTCGATAGTTATTCTCGAGTCGCATGCCATGGGCAAGTTCTTCACTATATAATCCTGGCTCCACAGTGAATACATCCCCTTCTTTAAATACGTCATCCCAAAAGGGATTCAAGTGGGGGGCTTCGTGAGGGTACAAACCTACACCATGGCCCAAATGATGCGGGAAAACGCCATGAGAGAATTCGCCGAGCAGTGCTTCGACTTCTTTAAATAATTGTTTTGCGGATGCCCCGGGCTTAACCTTTTGTTCGATCAACGCAAACACCTGTTGGATCAACTCCCAAGCTCGTAATTGAAGGCCGGTTGGTTCACCATCCACCGAAATCGTCCGACAGTTATCAGCATAGTAACCTCGGTAGCAGGGGCCCAGATCTAATATATAGAGCTGTCCGGCGGCAGCTCGATTATCACGAGGAGGGCCGCCTCGTGAATTACATTGAAAGTCGTTTCCTAAGAGTGCGGTCAGTGGCTCCCCTGCCGTTTTCACAGCCACGGCCTGCAGCTCATTAAAAACATCCAACTCGTGAATGCCCGGTTCGATAATTTCCCGAGCGCGTACATACATCGCTTCCGTGCAATCAATCGCCTTTTGCATCAGTGCCAACTCGTCGGGGTCTTTACGTCGACGAAGCTGCCAAAGCGTTGGCTCCAAGTCAACCACCTCTGACGCCGAGAAATCAACACCCGAAATACGTAATGCGTGGAGGCCCGTTACTGACGCATCTACCCCAAGGTTGGTCACCGATGAACCGGCAATCACTTTACCCAGGGTTTCTGCCGCTAAGGCATGCTGTTCGGGTCTAAGCGTAGAATGCCACTGTGCCTCATAAGTAACAACGTCATCTGCTGCCACTTCAGGTGGAATCTGATTGGGCGTAACTAAGGTCAACTGACCATTCGCATTTAGACAAGCAATGCTGGTCATCAAATAAAACGGGCGGAACCCGGATAGGTATTGAACGTGCTCTGGACGCGTCACGATCAGACGAGACACGCCCTGCTCCTGCATTGCAGCTAAAACTCGCTGCTGACGCAGTCGGCAGGCCTGGGGAGATAAAGTCATGGGGGAGGGAAACTCTTACCTAGTAATCAAACATCTAGCATCTGCGTTTGCCATCATTCTAACGACTGAAATGTCATACACCACTGTCACCACGCCGACGCTGTCGATTTTCCGGATTCCAAACGAAGGCCTACAATACCGAGTACCTCATGCCCGTGTATCTCTTTGGTAAGCAAACCAAAGGATGAAATATGCTAGCCCGATTAAAGACGTTTACCATGGTTGGACTCCAAGCGAGTCATGTCGACGTCGAAGTAGACACTGTCTGTGACCCCAATACTCCAGCACCGACTCCTTCAATCACCACCGTCGGACTCCCAGACAAAGCAGTCAGAGAAAGTGGACAGCGGGTCAAGCGAGCTATCGAAAATGCTGGTTTCCGACTAAATTACGATCACATCACGATCAATCTGGCTCCGGTCGAACTTCCCAAGCATGCCGCCTCTTTTGACCTTCCCATTGCGTTAGGAATGCTCGCCGGAATGGATCACCTTCAGCAGGAACGCCTGAATCAATTCGCTGTTGTTGGCGAACTCTCATTAGCAGGGGAAACGCGTCCCGTAAGAGGGGCATTGAGTATGGCGATTGCCAGCGTGGGCAGCCGGAGCCTCAAAGGGTTGATCGTCCCATCCGCCAATGCGGCCGAAGCGGCTGTGGTCGATGGAGCCAAGATCATTGCCGTCGATAGTTTGGCTCAGGCCACCGCCTTTCTCAACGGAAAAATACAAATCGATTGTACCCCCAGTCAATCGCAACAGCTATTCGATCGACATGGGCAATATGATTTAGATTATGCAGATGTACGGGGTCAGGAAATGGCCAAGCGAGCGTTAGTAATCGCTGCAGCCGGGGCTCACAACCTGCTAATGATTGGGCCTCCTGGCAGTGGCAAAACTATGCTCGCCAAAAGATTCCCCACCATCTTGCCGCAACTAAGTAATACCGAGTCGATTGAAACCAGTCAGGTCTATAGCGTTTTGGGGCGTCTCGCACCGAATCAACCGCTACTTGTCAAACGCCCATACCGCTCGCCTCATCACACAATCAGTCAGGCAGGCCTTGTGGGCGGAGGAACCACCCCGCTTCCCGGAGAGATCTCTCTATCACATAACGGCGTCCTGTTCCTCGATGAACTCCCTGAATTCAGCCGCGTGACCCTGGAAGTCCTGCGGCAACCACTGGAAGACAAGTGTGTGACGATATCTCGAGCCAAGGGGGCCGCAACGTTTCCAGCAGATTTCATGTTACTCGCCGCTATGAACCCCTGTCCCTGTGGTTTCAAGAATGATCCTCGCCGAAATTGCCACTGCCAGCAGCTCGTTGTGGATAAATATGTATCGCGAATTAGTGGGCCCATGCTTGATCGAATCGATCTACAGATTGAAGTGCCTGCCGTGCCGATTGAGCAATTGAGTGGGCATCGCGGTGGTACGCCAAGTCAAGAGATGAGAGAAAAAGTTGTCATCGCTCGTCAGGCCCAACAGGATCGGTTTCGAGGTAGCAGGACTCTTTACAATGCCCAGATGTCAGCCCCGCAGGTGAGAAAATACTGCGACTCAACTGAAGCCGCCAAGCAGGCTCTGAAAATGGCCGTCGACACCATGGGCTTCTCCGCTCGAGCTCATGACAAGATCCTCCGCACCGCTCGAACCATCGCGGATTTATCCGGCACAGCAAGTATAGAAGAAGAGCACATTCACGAAGCGGTCAATTACAGACTCCTCGACCGCCAATACTGGTCGCGATAGACACGGACTAGCCAAGCCCGCACATCAGGCTCCACCGTCAGCTTATTTTCGTTTGAGTGGCCAGGGTTGCACGCCAACACGATCCGCCCATGCCTGCCACTTTTCAATCAACTCCTGCTTCTTTTCCGGCAGGTCCGATGATAGATCGTGCAACTCCGTCCGATCCTGCTGCATATCGTAAAGCTCCCACTTTGTTGGTTGGTCGCGTCGGTAGGCAGAGACGATTTTGTATCGTCCGTCACGAAGTGCCAGGTTTCCATGATGCTCAAACCCAAGTGCTGCTTCTCGCCCCAACGATTCTCCGGTCAAAGCCGGCAACAAGCTAATCCCCTCCATCGGCTGAATTTCCTGCCCGCGATGGAAGGTGGCAGGGTAGGTGGCGCCCGATGCTTCTACGAATGTCGGCATCAAATCAATTAAGTGAGAAGGACTATGAAAAACACTTCCTTTCATTTTCCGTTCCATTCCATCTGGCCAATGCATAATAAACGGAGTACTAATCCCCCCTTCATAGCCATCGTGTTTATACCCACGAAAGGGGGTGTTTGATGCGTTAGCCCAGCCTAGGCCGTATGCCACGAAGGTATCTTCCCCGCCAGGCATTGTCCGAGGACCGGTACGAACCCAACGACCATCACGGGTTTGCATAGGTGGCCAGATTTTGGTTTGAAAGTCATTAGGCCCTAACGGCTTGAAGTCAAACTGGCCCTGTTTGTCAGAATTATCCGCTCGGCCATAGTATTCCGCACAGCCCCCATTGTCCTGCAGGTAGATAAAGATCGTGTTATCCAAGGCGTCGTTCCGTTTCAACTCGCTAACGAGATGTCCAATTCCCTGATCCATTCGATCCACCATCGCTGCATAAACTTCCATGCAGCGAATATCCCATTGCTTATGAGGAAATTTCTCCCAGTCCATTGCCGCTGGACTCATCGCCCAATGATCTTCAATCACACCAAGCCGTTTGGCCTTTTCATATCGTTTACCTCGAATCGGGGCATAGCCTTCGTCATACACACCTTCGTACTTCTTGATATCTTTCTCAAATGCATGCATTGGCCAATGCGCACTGGTGTAAGAAACATATAAGAAAAATGGGGTATCTTCTTCCTGAGTCTCGAAGTGGTCGGCAACATAGGTAACTGCGTTGTCACTGATCGCATCAGTATAGTAATAAGTTTCAGGTTGATACTGGCTGTCGTTCACCGGAGTGATAAACGCATTGTCTCTACATAACGTCGCCGGATCCCAGAAACTACCTGCTCCGATAATGGTCCCATAGAACCGATCGAACCCTCGCTGCAACGGCCAGTTGTGATTTGGCCCTTCAGGACGAGTATGTTTGGTAACGTGCCATTTCCCGGCCATGTAGGTCCGATAGCCCGAGTTGCCTAAAACTTCCGCCAGAGTCACACACTTAGTATTCAGATCACCTCGATAGGCATCGTACCCGTTGTCACCGGTCATCAAACCAATGCCAGCCTGATGAGAATAGAGTCCGGTCAACAAGGCAGCTCGAGTGGGACAGCAACGTGAAGTGTTATAGAACTGAGTAAACCGCACACCGCCTGCTGCCAGCTTGTCTAATTCAGGAGTTTTTATTTCACTTCCATAGCATCCGATATCAGTGTATCCCATGTCATCTGCCATGACCAAAACGATATTTGGTCGTTTTGAAGTGGCATCTGCTCCAAACAGGTAAACCGTAGAAAGCTGAACCGCTAACAAAACAAGAAATAGCCTAACTAACTTCATGCCTAGACCTATTTATTGAACTTGGGACCGGAAAAACGCGTGCCCTCACGGCGCAAGCTGCGGCCGAAGGCAAACTGAGAAGTAATGATTAGACGTAAGTATCGAAAATGTCTACCTTTGCCCAGTTATCCTTATTCTCTGCGATAAATTGCAAATGACGTTCGTGCGATTGATACTGATCATGTGCGGCCTTGTCTGCAAACACGACATGGAGCCCAACGTGATACGATTGATTATTCACTTCACGTGTAAATTCACTTCCTCGCACACCCGCACTGTAGTAAACAGTACCTTCATGATCGGTTAAGTATTTGTTGCAAGCGTCTACTAACGTTGCTACAGCTTCTTCACTAGCATCTGCAAGAGTAAAGAAAACCATATGTGCCACTTGTTTGTCTGACATTGCTAATCCTTTGTCTGTTTCTATTGAGAATCAGGTCTATTGATAAACAGGCATGACCGCCTAAGCGTCTCAAACGTCCTGAGAGGTTGTTTAATCCTTCGATTTTAGCGGAAATCCAACGGTTCTGTAGTCCCCGATAGCTTTCCCATTACGACGCTGATATAGAACGGTTGCTTCAGTACCAGCCAAGCTTTCGATTAATTTGAGTCCGGCGCGAGGGCCTAGAACAGCCACTGCACTGGCCAAGGCATCGGACCTCAACCCAGAATTTGCCAGGACGCTAACACTGCTACGTCCTCTAACTGGCGAGCCATTTCGCGGGTCAATGATATGAGAATATCGGCGACCGTTTAATTCAAGGTGCTGGTATGCGTCCCCACTGGTCGCAATCGCAGTATTAGCCTGAGGTTCGAGTAATCTCGGTGAGCCGTTCGGGTCCAATCCACTGACGGCTGCCGGCCAGCCACTTTTCCCCGGTGGCGGCTCACCAAACAGGACGTCTCCACTGGCATTGATTACGGCTGATTCAATGCCCAAAGACTGTAAAACTGCCAATGCCTCATCAGCAGCATACCCTTTCCCAATTGCTCCCAAATCAATCAACACACCGGGCTTGAGAATGGCAACCGTCTGATCTTTGGGATTGAGCCGCAGATACTGTGTACCAACATACAGCAATTCCTGTCTGAGTCTTTGAGTAGTGGGCAGTTGCTTCGTTCGGCGAGCTCGTCGCCACAATCTGGTAAGGCGTCCCACAGTAACGTCAAATGCCCCTTCCGATACCTGCCAGTAAAAGACCGATTCCTTCAGCACAAACCACAAATCATCACTTACCAGCACTGGTTTATCTGATTGACAAAGCAAGTTTACTTCACTGTCCGCCTGATAATTACTAAGTCGGGATTCGATTTGAGAAATTCTGGCAAACGCTTTTTCACAAGCATCAGCAGCCTTCGTTTCAGAATCAGCATACAGCGATATCCTGAACTCCACGCCCATCAATTCTGCTGATCTGGAATAGAGTTCTAGAGTTTCGCTTGATTGTTGCGCGTAACATGCCGAATGGAGACCCAGTAGTATCCCAAACGCAGGGAGCAGGCCGGCTTGTCGTAGTAGTGGGTTCATTGAATGCCTTCGTACTTATCTGGCTACCCCATCGTACTGCGGTGATGGAGGTCTATGCTTCTCATTGTACTTTGTCATATTTGTAAGTATGCTAAACAGACTGGTTTTGGCTAGATTTCCCTGTCGTGTGCAGTGGTTCGAAGCCGCCAACCCAACATCCAAATCAACATCCTTCAAATCGAAGTGGAGCTTATAGATGAGTAACGAGCCTAAATCGTCAACAAAGTCTCGACGTGACTTCATCAAAAAATCAACGATCCTAGTCGCAGGCAGTACTGTGGCAGGCAATCTACAAATCGCCCGTGCCGCCCATGCTTATGGTGACGAAGTCATTAAAATCGGCTTGGTAGGCTGTGGTGGCCGTGGAACGGGAGCAGCTGTTCAGGCAATGAACACCAATGGCGATGTACACCTAGTGGCCATGGCCGATGTCTTCGAAGACCGTCTGCAGGGTGCATACAGAGCGATCAAAAGCAAGCACAACGAAAAAGTCAAAGTAACGCCAGATACCATGTTTGTTGGACTGGATGCTTACAAAAAAGTGATGGAATCAGATTGCGATCTAGTAATCCTCGCGACACCTCCTGGCTTCCGCCCGCTCCATTTCGAAGCTGGCGTTAACGCTGGAAAACACGTATTCATGGAGAAACCTGTTGCTACCGATGCTCCAGGTGTCCGCCGAGTACTGGATGCAAACAAAATTGCCAAAGAGAAGAACCTTTGTGTTCAAGTTGGTCTACAACGTCGACACGAGGAAGCATATATCGAAACCATGAAACGTCTTCATGACGGGGCCATCGGGGATATCGTGCTTAGCCGAGCCTATTGGAATAGCGGCGGAGTATGGGTTCGCCCTCGCCAGGCTGATCAATCCGAATTGGAATACCAAATGAGAAATTGGTATTACTTCAATTGGCTCTGTGGCGACCATATCAACGAACAGCACATTCACAACATCGATGTCATCAACTGGCTTGCTAATGACTTCCCTGTTTCTGCTCAAGGGCAGGGGGGACGTGAAGTTCGAAACGGCAAGGATCATGGTGAAATCTTCGACCATCACCTGATCGAATTCACCTACGCCAGTGGCATGAAGATGTTTAGCCAGTGTCGACATATCCAAGGTTGCTGGAACAGCGTTTCAGAGCACGCTCATGGAACAACCGGAACCTGTGATATTGCCGCTGGCCGCATTTGGGATGCAGACGGAAAAGAACTCTTCAATGCCCGCGGATTGGGACGTGGTGGCCATCAACAGGAACACCACGATATGTTCGCTGACTTACGGGAAGGCAAACGCCCCAATGAAGGTGATTACGGCGCCAAGAGCACGATGACTGCAATCCTTGGTCGAATGGCAACGTACTCCGGAAAAATGATCCAGTGGGACGATGCCATCAACTCCGACTTGTCACTATGCAATGTCGATGAACTTTCATCCCTAGATGACGACGCTCCTTTGTCTCCTGATGCTGACGGCAATTACAATGTTGCAGTACCAGGGAATAAAAATACGGTCGTACTCTAAAATTAGGAATCCACAAGCAAAGGGGCTGCGGCAACGTAGCCCCTTTTTTTTAACCCTCACACTGGCACAATGAAGCACTTAACAATCCTCCTCGCCACTCTCTCCAGCGCATACATTTTGGGATGTGTACCTGACCAAAATGACTCTCTACCTGAACCAACACCAACGGTCGCGCCAGACACCGCGAACACGACAGCTGATACGTTAGAGTCGAGTAGGGAGGCGGCGGCTAGAGAATTCAAATTCACCTATGCTGGTGCAATTACAGAATTAGAGGCGGGAGACGAAGTCTCAATTTGGCTACCCGTCGCAGGCGACACACACGAACAGCAGATTTTAGATCGCGAAATTGACGTGCCAGGCGAATACACTATTGGGGAAGAAAAGGCATATGGAAATCAAATCCTTCACTTCACCGCCAAAGCCAATGAGCAAGGCGAAGTACCGTTTCAGGTTATATATCATTTGACGCGAAGTGAAGCACTCCAGGCCGATGGTGAAAAAATCACCGAAGCACAAGCAGCAGCTTTTACGCTTCCTTCTAAATTGGTCCCTGTCGACCAAAACCTTTCAGGGCAAATCCTAGGTGACACAACTTTAGCTAATAACAGCCTTACTGCAGGGCGGCAGATTTATGATGCCGTCAATAACCGCATGAAGTATGACAAACCAGAAGGCGGTGACTGGGGGCGAGGTGATAGTGTCTGGGCCTGTGGCAACGGCTTTGGCAACTGCACTGACTTCCACAGCCTATTCATCTCGATTTGCCGTGAACAGAAGATTCCCGCCCGATTTGAAATTGGATTCCCGATTGCCTCAGAACGAGGGGAGGGGGAAGTCGGAGGATACCACTGCTGGGCCAAATTTGCGGCCAATGAAACCTGGGTTCCTGTCGACATCTCGGAAGCTGACAAAGATCCTAGTCTCAACGATTATTACTACGGAAACTTAACAGAAAATCGTATAACCTTCTCAGTAGGCCGGGATTTAACCCTTACGCCGGAACAGCAGGGCGGCCCCGTGAACTTTCTCGTTTATCCCTACGCTGAAGTGGCGGGCACACCGCACACTACATTCAGAAAAGGTTTTCGCTACGAAGACATTCAATAGCATTACCCGATTCTCCAAACAGGATAATTTGCTTTGACTGACAACTCTCAGAACTATGAACAGCTCGATGTAATCGCCGTAGGCGCACATCCGGACGATGTTGAAATCGCCTGTGGCGGAACACTCGCCAAACTAGTTCAGCTTGGGTACAAAGTCGGCATTATTGACCTGACCGATGGCGAACCGACCCCGCTGAGCCCAGGCCCCGAAGTCCGCCTCGAAGAAGCCCGCAATGCCGCGACAACGCTCGGAATTACCAAACGCATTACTCTAGACATGCCCAATCGCGCATTGTTTGACTGTTTTGAACACAGAGTCACGCTCGCTAAAGAATTCCGTAAATATCGTCCCAGTATCGTGATCGGATTCGGCGACAAGACCCCTATGGCTTCTCCGGACCACTATCAGGCGATGCAAATCACAGATGCCGCTGTATTCTATTCCCGGCTCTGTAAATGGCCTGAACATTTCGGTGACCTTCCACGACACATCATTGCTAAACAACTATATTTCCGTTTGGCGTTTGAGCCAATGCACCATGCAAGTCCGAGCGGCCACATCACAATGGACATAAGCGATACGCTGGAAATGAAACTCGATTCGATACGCTGTTATCAAACACAGTTTCCGCCCGAGAAAGAGTATGTCTACGACCGAGTACGCTCCTTCGCCATGCAGGTAGGAGCTGAAGCGGGGTTTCAAGCAGGTGAAATCTTTTATCCAACGCGGTCACTTGGCACAGTCGACCTAGTAAAGACGCTTCAAGGTTAACACCAAGCCAGATCGCTTCTGCCTGTAAGCGTCTGCTATTGCTCTCAAGAGCTCATCTTCATTATTCTTGACCGCAAATGTAATCCTGCGCGAGAGTTTTTGATATCAAATAGCATGAAACATCTATTACTTTTTGCTGAAGAAGCCACCAGTACAGCCACTGAAAAAATCAAGCTATGGGAAATGGAATGGTCTAAAATTGCCGAGACTACGGGTTTAAGCCTGCTCACATTTCTCGGGTTTTACATCGTTGCCAAGATCCTACAGAAACTGGCTGAACGAATTGGGAAGTCGCAACACATCGATGACGACCTAGCGATATTTCTGGGGCGAGTGGTAAAGACTACCGTGATCATCCTAGGGCTCGTCACTGCTCTGTCTGCCTTAGGCGTTGACGTATCCGCACTCGTCGCCGGACTCGGGCTAACCGGCTTTGCACTTGGATTTGCCTTAAAAGATGTCATTTCCAACGTACTGGCAGGCGTACTAATCCTGATTTACAAACCGTTCGGGAAGAAAAACTACATCTCCGTCAAGGGCTACCAGGGAACGGTCTTGAGTACAGACTTACGATACACGGTGCTCCAAGCAGATGACAGCACGAAGCTGTTTGTCCCCAATTCGCTTCTATTTGTGGATGCAATTTCAGTTGCCAAAGAAAAGCCTAGTGATCGAAGCGAATCCACATAACGTTTTCTTTCGAGGCAATAGAAAAAGCCTCCGGCGAAACATCCGCCGAAGGCTTGTTGAAGTAACTTCCGTCTGTAAGACAGATCCGGTCTTAGCAGAAATGAGCACCTTTGGTTGGAGTGTAGACAGCATAGAGCGAGGAGCTGCCACACATAAACAAGCGATTACGCTTCGTTCCACCAAAGCAGACATTGGCACAAATTTCCGGCAATAGAATTTGACCAATCCGAGTGCCTTCCGGATTAAAGACGTGAACACCATCATAACCATCGCCAACCCAACCGGCACTGGCCCAGATATTACCGTCTTCATCACAACGAATCCCGTCAGCAAAACCACCTTTTTCTTCCGTGTTGCCGTCTTCGTCGGTCATTTCCATCATCATGGATGCATATTCTTTACCGTTCTTGAGATCGGTTTCTTCCACAACATCCCAGACTTTGATATTCCTTGGTGCGTCGTCGTAGTGGCTAGCACCGGTGTCTGCAACATACAGTTTTTTGTAATCCGGGGAGAAACAGAGACCATTCGGCTTGTAGATTTCATCTGTCAGCTTAACAAGCTTGCCAGTCTTTACTTCAAACCGATAAACCGCTTCCTTCTGATAAGGCTGAGGCCAGTTGTCCGTCTTGGCTGCTTTCCGACCTTCATAATCCATCAGACCGCCGTAACCGGGGTCCGTGAAGAAAATGTCACCGGTAGATGGGTGAACAACGGCATCGTTTGGTGCATTCAATGATTTTCCGCCGTAGCTGTTAGCCAGCTCTGAACGTGTTCCATCGTATTCATAACGAGCCAATGTACGAGTCAGGTGTTCACAGGAAATCTGACGGCCCTGCAAATCGAAAGTATTACCGTTACTGTTGTTTGCTGGATTGCGGAAAGTGGATACGTGCCCGTCTTCTTCCATCCACCGTAGCTGCGTATTGTTAGGAATATCGCTCCAAACCAGATACCGTCCCACACCGTTCCAGGCACAACCTTCAGCCCAAATCATTTCGGGATCATGGTAGAGACGCATGATCGCTGCGTTACCCTGTTTGTAAGCGGCAAATTCGTCTTCAATGACAACAATATCCGGATCCGGATAGCGTACTGGCTGAGTTCCCGGGCCGTAATCACGAGCCGATAGTTTGTTGTTACTGGCAATACTGGAAACAGCCGCAGTGGCTGTGGCAGCCAGCATGAATTTCCGCCGGCTAAGTCCTGATAGTTTCTTATTCATAAATTAAACCCACTGGTAATCTAGGGAATCTTCGAAGTGATGAGTTTGGATTCAAGAAGGCACCGCTTGAGGGCGTGGATCCCTTCAATTTATTCGTTATATCACAATTCAAATGCAATATGTTACAACGTGCTTGACGGATAACAACTTAATTCCACGGGCAACGAGGAAACACGCTTCATGACAACCGAACGAATTGCAACAGTCGCACCAATCGAAGAAGACCAAGCATCTGAACGAGTATCAGCTGTTTATAACGACATCAAATCAACCAAGCAAATTGACTTCATTCCGAACTTCTGGAAGGTCATTGCAGTGAATCCGGATCTACTGGAGCAGGTATGGGGACAACTCAAAACGCTCATGCACCCAGAGGCGGTAGGACGCGAGTCTAAGCTAACTCCCGCCATCCGTGAAATGATCGCAGTAGCCGTTTCGGCAACCAATGGCTGTAGTTACTGCGTCAACTCCCACACCGCGATTCTGAAAAAACATGGCATCGATGACGAGACGCTTGGAGAAGTCCTGGCGATTGCGGGGCTGTTCAACCAAACCAATTCACTTGCAGATGGTTTCCAGGTCGTTTCGGATGTACTGCCTCGACTTGACGTCTGATCGCTAGTAACAACAACAAGCGTCCTAACCGGCCGGCTATTGAGCCGGCTATTGAGCCAAAAAGGCCGCTGCCACAGGCGAAGGGCAGGAGACTTCTTCACCGGTGGGAGTGAGGGCTCCGGTTTTAGGATCAATCTTAAAGACGACAATCGTGCTTGATGCCTGATTAAGCGCCAGCAAATAATCCCCAGTCGGGACAACACCAAAGCTTCGGGGGGTACTTCCACCAGTGGCCTGATTTTCAACATACATCAGCTTTCCGGACTGCTGGTCGATAGCATAAACCACGATCGTGTTATGGCCTCGATTCGACCCATACAGAAACTTCCCACTGGGATGGACATACATCTCCGCTGTCGACTGCCCATCCTTTTGCGACTCGCCTGGCGGCAAGGTGGAAACGGTTTGTATCAATTCAAGCTTGCCGTGACGAGCATCATACCGATACGCATTGGCTGTCATATTCAGTTCATTGATTCCAAATCCAAACTTCCCACTTGGGTGGAAGCTAAAATGTCGCGGACCTGCTCCCGGAGCGGTGGTCACAGCAGAGTGTGCCACGAGTTCACCTTTACGGGCATTCATCTTATAAATCAGCACCTGATCCAATCCGAGATCACTCACTGCGACAAACCGATTCTCCGGATCAACATCGATCGAGTGCCCATGAGGAGCTTCTTGTCGAGGGTGTACGCTTTTGCCCTGATGCTGCACAAAGGTTGAGGCAGGACTAAGAGTTCCATCTCGACCAATCTGATAGGCAGCAATACTGCCTCCGGTGTAATTAGCGACACCAACAGTTCGGCCTGTCTTGTCAATCGTCAGGTGGCAGGGATGCTCGCCATGAGTACATTGTGAATTAATCTCGGTTAACGCTCCGGTCTTTGCATCGATCGAGTAAGACGTGATTCCTCCACCTTTTTCACCGTTGAATTCTGCGTCTTCATTTACGGCAAATAAGTAGTTGCCAGATGGATGCACTGCAACAAAAGAGGGATTAGACGTCTTCGTCGGCTGGTTAACCGGCGTCAGTTTGCCGGACTTCCTATCGAATCGAAACGTATAAATACCTTCACTCTTAGGACCCGTATAGGTACCGACGTAAACCAGGAATGCATCCGGTTCATGGTCATGGCCTTCATGGGACTCCACTTGTTTGGGTGTTACAACAAAAACTGAAGCGATCAAAGCAGATAAACAAGTAGCAGCAAGCAGGCGGGCAGGCATTTCTATTCTCCAGAGGTTAAACCGAGTTCGCAACCTGAGTCATTAAGCGTTTTATACTACCACAAAAAAACCTTCGCGTTCGGTTCATTGGAAAACCAAACACGAAGGTAATGAGAGAGTGGATTCTATGGCTAACTTAGTCGTCCCAACTTAACGCTGCGCCGCTTTGATATTCAGTCACTCGCGTTTCGAAGAAATTCTTTTCTTTAGCCAGGTCCATGGTTTCACTCATCCATGGGAAAGGATTGGAACTTCCGTACTGAGCAGGTAAACCAATACGTTCCAACCGTCGGTCAGCGACGTACTGTACGTATTCCCGGAACAGATCACCATTGAGTCCCATGACACCATTAGGAAGGCAGTCTTTAGCGTAATTGATTTCCAGTTCAACCGATTTGCGAACGCGGTCGACCATCTCTTGCTGGAACTGTTCTGTCCACAATTCGGGATTTTCAGCTTTGATTCCATTAATCAGGTCCAAACCGAAATTCAAGTGAATTGTTTCATCTCGCAGAATGTACTGGAACTGTTCACCAATGCCTGTCATCAGGTTTCGACGATGGAATGACAGCACCATAACAAACCCTGAATAGAAGAAAATCCCTTCCATAATCAGGTAGAAACCAATGAGATTCTTCAATAATGCCTGACAACCTTCGAAGGTCGATGTGGAAAAGTCTGGATCGAGCACTTCAGCGGTAAGTTCCATTTCAAACTCGTCCTTCGCAGCGATGGACGGGATTTCACGGTACATATTGAAGACTTCGCCTTCATCCAGACCAAGGCTTTCCACGACATACAGGAAAGTGTGCGAGTGGATCGCTTCTTCAAATGCCTGACGCAATAAGTACTGGCGGCATTCGGCATTGGTTACATGGCGAAAGATAGCAAGAACCAGATTATTACCTACTAGGCTTTCCGCTGTTGCGAAGAAACCCAGATTTCGCATGATGACCAGACGCTCATCGTCGGTCAACTTGTCCGACTTCCAGGTTTCAATATCCTTGGTCATCGGCACTTCGGTTGGCATCCAGTGATTGGCACAACCGTTGTTGTAATGCTCCCAAGCCCAGTGATACTTCAGAGGCATCAACTGGTTTACATCGACCTGATTACAGTTAATCAACAATTTATCCCGAGCATCAATACGGCCGGTGTTTGATTCTAGTAAGTCATTTACTGGAGATGACATTTCACGCTCCTTCTATCTATCTCATTCGTTATTTAATCATTTATTTTAATTTTGACCAGCGAGGAACATTCATCCCTCACATAAGCGAGAAGCGAGGGTAAAGCCCCCAATCGTCCCACTCAACCTCGCACTACTGACATGCTTCACAGTCACTGTCGAGACTGCATGCACTCGTCACTGCAGTGGCAGGTAACTCAGGAGCACTTTCCTCCCGTGAGACCTCAATCGCAGCCGAAGCGCTTTCGCTCTTCATCCAACGCGGCTGGACTCCAAATTTATTGATGTCCACTGTGGACTTTTCAACCTGTGTTGCTGCCAGCGTTCGCAGATAATAAGTCGTCTTAAGACCTTTCTCCCAAGCTGACATGTACATATTGTGAAGTTTCTTACCGCTTGGTTCAGCCAAATACAGGTTCAGCGATTGCCCCATGTCGATCCATTTCTGGCGACGAGCAGCACACTTAATAATCCATTCCGGATCAACCTCAAAGGCCGTATGGTAACGTGCTTTCAGATCAGCTGGGACTCGTTCGATTTCCTGAACGGAACCGTCGTAGTACTTCAACGCTTCTACCATATCGCTATCCCACAGACCTCGACCTTTCAGCTCTTCCACCAGATCGGAGGTAACCTGCGTAAATTCACCAGACAGATTACTCTTCACATAGAGGTGCTTGTAGATGGGCTCAATCGACTGGCAAACGCCTACGATTGTTGAGATTGTTGCCGTTGGTGCAATGGCCATAACATTACTGTTTCGCATTCCATTTTCAGCCAACTTCTTACGTAAGGAATCCCAGTCAAGCGTTACACTCCGATCGACGTCGATATGTATACCGCGTTGTTCTTCAAGCAGCTCAACTGAGTCGATCGGTAACATTCCACGATCCCACTTCGAGCCAACGTAACTGGCATAGGTTCCACGCTCGCCAGCCAAATCAGAAGAAGCTTGAATCGCGTAATACGAAATTGCTTCCATACTGCGGTCAGCAAACTCCACGGCGGCATCACTGGCGTACCCGACTCCGAGCTTAAACAGAGCATCCTGAAAACCCATCACTCCCAATCCAACAGGACGGTGACGACGATTGGAATTCTCTGCTTCCGCGGTAGGGTAGTAGTTGATATCGATAACATTGTCGAGCATTCGCATCGCGACAGTTACCGTTTCACCAAGTTTCTCGAGATCAAGTTTTCCGTCTTTGACGTGATTGGCAAGATTAACGCTTCCCAGATTACAAACGGCGGTTTCCTCTGGTGAGGTATTCAACAGGATTTCAGTACACAGATTACTACTGTGCACGACACCTGAGTGGTCTTGTGGCGAGCGGATGTTGGAAGGATCTTTCCAGGTAATCCAAGGGTGTCCGGTTTCGAATAACCGCGTTAGCATTTTTCGCCAAAGCTCAACAGCATCCACCTTGCGACTCATTCGCAATTCACCGGCTTCTGCCATACGTTCGTATTCTTCGTAACGTTCTTCAAAATCTTTACCATACAGATCGTGAAGATCCGGGGCTTCATCTGGACTTAGCAAAGTCCATTCCGCTTTATCCCGAACACGTTTCATAAACAGGTCAGGAATCCAGTTAGCTGTATGCATATCATGCGTACGCCGACGTTCGTCACCTGTATTTCGACGCAAGTCAAGGAATTCTTCAACATCCATGTGCCAGGTTTCCAGATAGGAACAAACTGCACCTTTTCGTTTCCCCCCCTGATTCACGGCGACAGCAGTGTCGTTAACGACTTTGAGAAACGGAATCACACCCTGACTCTGGCCATTGGTTCCCTGAATATATGCATTGGTAGCACGCACATTAGTCCAGTCGTTACCAAGACCACCTGCCCACTTAGAAAGCATGGCGTTATCCGAAACACATTTGAAAATATGACTCAGATCATCACTAACCGTCGACAGGTAACAGCTACTCAATTGCGGATGATTTGTAGCAGAGTTGAAAAGTGTGGGCGTTGCGGAAGTAAACCGGAACTGAGACAGAATATTATAGAATTCTATCGCCCGCTCTTCTTTATGCTCCCCTTCACGAATCGCCAATCCCATCGCCACTCGCATCCAAAAATACTGAGGAGTTTCAATTCGCCGGCCTTCAATGTGTAATAGGTACCGATCGAAGATCGCCTGCAAACCTAAATACTTGAATTTATGGTCGCGTTGCGGATCTATAGCATTGGCAATGGCTACTAGGTCGTAATCCCGTAAAGCTGGGTCGAGCCGACTGGCATTAATTCCATCAATGATGTAGTGCTCGAAGTGACTGCGATATGTGTCTTCTACTTTGTCAAATTCCGGTGCTGCTCCCAACGCATCATTGTAAATCACCATCAGCATCAAACGGGAAGACACCGTGTCATAGGCAGGGTCTCGTTCAATACGGGAGCGGGAAGCGAGAATCATTGAACGATAGATTTCTGTACTGGAAATCCCATCGAATACCTGACGCATTACTTCTTCCAGTAAATCGTCAGCATTGCAAACTTCCTCCAACCCCTGACAGGCCATCACTAAACGACGGCGAACACGATTTTCATCAAAGGCAACTCTTGAACCGTCTTCCAAGGTAACATGAATTCGAGAGGTTTCTTCTGTTTCAATTTCACTCTCAGGAGCTCTCAATGCACGAACTTTTGCATGTTCGCTTCTATAAACGATGTAGCGACGGGCAATACGATAGTGCCCGCGTCGCATTAATTCCATCTCGACCAAGTCCTGGACTTTTTCCACTTCGATTCCATCGCTGGCCGTCGCCAAAGGCGCCATCTCAGCAAGGATCTCTTCAGTCATACGAGCGATTTCTTCGAGTGTTGCATCTTCCAGCGGCTGAGTCTCCGCGAGATTCAACTCTGCTCGAAAAGCATTGCTGATCGCCCGAGCAATCAGAGAGCCATCAAAGGGCACCATGCGTCCGTCTCTTTTACGAACATTCCATTCTGCCTGTGTACCTACCATTACCGTCACTCCTTCGTAGCGTTGATTTCCTATCATTGTCATTGCCTGCCAGGACGCCTTCGTAGCAACCTGTCACAGACAAAAGGAAGACTCTGCCTTCCTACTTCTACGAATTGATCTACATCATCAATTCGACCTCCACCGCACCGTATATCCATGTGCTTGTCACTACAGTCAGACCAGTCAATCACTGGGCTGACTATTACAACCTGCAAGCATGGGACATAAACGCGAAAGCTTTCAACTCAGGTCCAACCCGAACGAAGCAACATTTATGCCTTACAGGGCAGCGCCTTTTCCTGGGTACGTGAGCTTTGAAGAGCAAAGCGGGATTCTAATTCGCGTTGCGATTAGAACAGACAGAACGACGAGATTCGTTTCTTAACGAGTCCGGCACATCCATTCACCAATTGCTCGAAAAACTCCAATACTAGAAAAGGGCGTGGGTTGCAACTTACTTGTATTCACCCAACAATCATCACACTGAACATGTGAACTGCTTGGAAAACTTCCCACCACTTGCGGGGCACTACACCTAGAAACGACCTTATTTTCAATCCTTGGTCTCGAGCAATCCGTTGCAGTCCTCTCAAATCCTTGAGCAGGAACTACTTCTTGTTCGATCAATCCATGACTGAAAGCTCATTCCTTGCAGCTTTCCAATCCTTCACGTCTGGCTAGCCCGATCAACTACCTTCGTCAACCCGACCAATCCTCGCTAGTTCTACAGCGAACCAACGACCAGTGTGTCGAAACAATATATCGTAGTGGCAAACAAAGTCAACACAATATATTGTAGTTTCACCGATAGACACCAGCGTTTTTTTGAACCTCCCAAAAAAGCCGTCGCCAACCACCGGTAAAACCCGCTAGCACCCCCCCGTCACTACGTAGCGTGCTAGCACTTTAGGCGAGTCCTCATGGTACTGAGGTGCTCGACCTGTTGTGATTATCGTCACCTCAAACCACAAGATGTAGTATTTGGCGCAATTTCCAAATAAAAGGCAATAGCAATCCGAGGAAAGTCTGTAAACCGCTAGCAGGTAGCGCTCTTAAGTCTCGTATTATGGCATATTCGGAGGGCCTACTGGAGCAAAGAAAGAGGCGGAGGAAAGCAAGAGCAACAGAACCCCCAAACAAGATAAATAAATGACTGCTAAAACGCCGATTCTTTTGATAGACCCTTGTTTTCCAAGGCTTATGTACGCGCGGACACCATGGCAAGCAACCTAGCCCGATGCTAATTAACATGCTCGCTAATTAGTCCAACAATTGAAATTGAAGCGTTACAATACGATATTTTTCAAGACTACCACAAAAAAACAAAAGCAATGGCAACAACGGAACAAACTCCAACCTCACCTCCGTTTTCGATCGGCGAAGCCCGAAAGATTGTTGGGGGCGGTCTGTTCAAGCACAACGCACTGATTTACTGGACCGATTTTGTGGTCTGTTGGGTTATTGGGTTTTACGCCTATGCGCACGCCCGCACCTACGCTGCCAAAATCTACCTATCTGACTTTGAACAGAACTGGAAGATGGACGGGATCGCGATCCCCGAATCGAATTCGATGCTTTGGGCATGCTATGTCGGCACGACCCTCATCGCTTGTTTGTTCTACTACCGCATCGCTATGTTCATTCACGAAATCGTGCATATGAAGGGACGTAACCTGCTAATCTTTCGATTCGTCTGGCATGTTCTCTGTGGCATTCCGTTCTTGATTCCATCCTTTGTTTACCATACCCATCTGGATCACCATCGCAGTAAGCACTATGGGACCGAGCGTGATGGAGAATACCTTCCGCTTGGCCAGCGACCTCCATGGCAGATCATTGTCTTTCTGCTACATCCGTTTGTTGTGCCGCCTCTGGTGTTCATACGCTTTTTGTTTTTCACACCAATTGCCTGGAGCATCCCCAGTTTCCGACTGTTTGTCCATCAACGCTGTTCGTCGATGATTATCGATCCATTCTACATCCGCCCTTCCGAACCCGCTCAGGCACGTCGACGAATGGCCATCCAGGAACTCTTCTGTTTTCTCTGGTTGCTGTTGCTTGTAAGTGTGGTTTTCTTCACTAGAGGCACACTGCCATGGCCTTTCCTTATTCAGTCCTATACCACGGCAGTCATCCTCCTAACACTCAATGCTTTACGCACACTAGGTGCTCATCGTTGGTCTAATTCCGAAGGCCGAATGACTTTTGAAGAGCAGTTACTGGATTCAGTTAATTACCCTGACAATCCAATCCTAGGTGAACTATGGGCTCCAGTAGGCCTACGCTATCACGCCTTACACCATCTATTCCCCGGCATTCCGTATCACAATCTCGGGACTGCCCACCGAAAATTAGTTGCTAACCTTCCAGCCGAAAACATATACAATCAAACCGGTGCAAGAACACTCAACGGAGCGTTGCGAGATTTATGGCAGCGTGCCAAAAACTCCACTGCGATCAACAGTAGCCCAGAGAATTCATAAACCCGTTCACTTCACCTAACTCAGGCTCGACCAACTCAAAGAGCACACGGAGAAAAAACGATGTCACTCAAATTCATTGCCCGAAAGACACAACCGCTGCTGGCGGCCATGTTCGTTGTTGCATTGACATCCAGTCTGCTATCAGGACAGGCCCCAGACCTCGAGAAAGGCCTGCCTCCGCAGGCCAAGCCACGCATTACCAATAGCCTGGGAATGACGATGGCCACGATCGATGCGGGCGTTTTTCAAATGGGCGCACCTGAGTATGTCGTTCAGGTTGCTTTGGATGGCAGTCGATTTCGCTCGGGCCAAATCTTTATGGTTGATGATGCGGCGGGTAAAAGCGCTCGTTTTGAACTCATCGATGCAGATACCAAAGCAACAGCCCGACTCTACACACCTGTCCCGTTTAGCAGTGGAGTGGCAACGAATACTCCCTCCAGTCCGGAACAAATTGCTGCCAGTATTGCGACTGCTATCAATGCACAAACCGATGCTGGAAAGCTTGAAATCACCGTCAACGTGCAAGGAGCCTTTTTGAACTTCGTCGGCATCGGCCTCTTTAGCGCTGGACGCATCAACACCGACAATGACAATCGAGTGATCGTGCGCAAACCCGATCCTTACGCCAACAATGACGAGCGACCACAACATCGAGTCGAACTCACCAAGCCTTTCCACATCGGCGTTACCGAAGTTACGCAGGAACAGTGGCAAGCAGTCATGGGCTCCAATCCAAGTGACTCGAAGAATCCACACTTGCCGGTAAACAACATTTCCTATGGAGATGCAAAAGCCTTCTGTGCCAAGCTCTCCACCCTTCCGGAAGAAATGTCCGCTGGACGCTCCTATCGATTACCAACTGAAGCGGAGTGGGAATATGTATGTCGAGCAGGCACGCGTACCGCTTACAACTACGGCGACTCCTTCGACAATACAGAGATTGACTTAGGACAAGTCCTAAGCGAATACGCCTGGTTCAAAGCCAACTCCGATGCCCCGCAAATCGTTGCTGGAAAGCAACCGAATCAGTGGGGGCTCTATGATCTCTACGGAAATGTGGCTGAATGGTGCGAGGACGTCTACTTGCCCAGTTACTACGGAGACAATCCTCCCGGTCAGGACCCTACGGGCCCAGCTACCGGAAGCTTGCGTATATTACGAGGTGGAAGTTATATGTCTCAGCCTTCTTCGTGCCGCTCCAGCTACCGGGGAAATGCAAATCAATTAATACGTAGTCGACAAAACGGCCTGCGTATTGTTTGCATCCAAAAATAGCTGACGCTCGCCGGCGAATCACTTTCGACAACTGTAGAAAATCGCCGGTGGGACATTCCGCCACACGACAGGACTAATAGAGACTTCAGAAAACGTATCCTTCAGGCGTTTACGAAATCGTTTCGCATTCTGTAATGGCAAACCGTGCACATAAGCAAACGTCACGAACTGCCCCCGATCAGCCAAAACGCTCAAGGTGGCATTCATCAATTCTTCCTGCAGTGGTTCAGGAAATGCCGTCCACGGTAAACCGCTAACAATAGCATCGACGAAATCGACCTGCTCCCGATCACAAATTGCCCGAATATCACTTACCGATTCATTGAACACTTCCAATTCGGGAAGCTTTTGCTGCAACACTGGGATGAATTGATCATTTAACTCAACGGCGAACAGACGCTGATGCGGCTCAATACGCTTAAGCAAATGTCTGGAAATCGCCCCTGTTCCCGGTCCATACTCCACCACGTTCGTCAGGGTATCCCAGGATAATTCGTCTAACATCCCATTGGCCAGATAGCGCGAACTAGGTGCCACAGCCCCCACTTTATTGGGGGATTTAAGAAACTGGCGAAAAATGGTTCGGGCTTTAAGCATGAGCGTATTTTAGAGGGGTTTTGTCCATAACAATAGTACGCTTCAAGTGAATCTAAGCAACGTATCTCATCGCTGGGCTTGCTATCTGAGTGGCATGTTTCATAATATTAAGAGGCTGAAAAAACCGATAAACATTACAAGTAACCAACGAACCAGCTGTACAGCAGGAAACACACTATGTTAACGATTTATGGAAAATCAAAAGGCAAACAAGGCTATTGTGACGGAATGCAACGTCGTGACTTCCTCAAGATCGGGGGAATGGCCATGGGTGGGCTTTCGATGGCCAACATGTACGATGCCGACCTGCAGGCAAAGACCGGTTCGAATCACAAAGCGATCATAAACATTTACATGCCTGGGGGCCCTTCTCACATCGACCTGTGGGATCTCAAGCCTGACGCCCCTAGTGAAATCCGTGGTGAGTTTCGCCCCATCAAGACAAATGTTCCGGGGATCGAGATCTGTGAGCATTTCCCACAGATGGCCAAGATGATGGATAAGTTTATTCCGATTCGCTCGATCAGCGATGCCGATGGACGACATGATGCCTACCAATGTATGACCGGCTGGAAATTCGGCGAACGCGGACCACGTGAAGGACGTCCCAACTGGGGATCGTGGGTCTCTCACCTTCAAGGTAACGTCAACAATGCCGTACCTGCCAATGTGTCGTTAATGTACCCCACCGGCAATCGGACCTGGGGAGAAACACAAATGGGTGGGATTCTAGGAGTCAAGCATTCACCCTTCGGGCTGGTTGAAAAAGATCCGATGAAAGACCCTAGCAATATGGTCTTACAAGGCATCACTCTGGATCGCCTCAGTGATCGCGAAAAATTGCGTTCAGCCTTCGACACCTTCCGTCGTGATGTTGATAACTCAGGTGTCGCCGATGGCATGGATGTCTATCACCAACAGGCATTAGGGATTCTAACTACGAGCCAATTAGTGGATGCTCTTGACCTTAGCCAGGAAGACCCTAAAGTCCTCGCTCGTTATGGTGAAAACGACCCGTCCTACCAACGTGACGGTGCCCCTAAAATGATCCAAAATTTCTGTATCGCTCGTCGACTAGTCGAAGCTGGCGCCCGTGTTGTCTCGCTCAACTACAGTCGCTGGGACTGGCATGGCGGCGACGGCATGAACTTCCCTCGTTCGCGTCAGGAATTCCCTAAACTCGACCAGGGGCTAGCTGCCTTGGTAACCGACCTACACGAACGTGGCTTAGATCGCTACGTATCCGTTGTGGTCTGGGGAGAATTCGGACGAACCCCTAAGATCAACAAAAACAACAGTCGTGACCACTGGCCACGTGTCAGTTGTGCAATGCTTGCCGGAGGTGGCATGAAAACCGGTCAGGTTATCGGCGCTACCAATAAATACGGAGAACACGCAACCGAACGACCTGTGAAATTCCAGGAAGTCTTTGCCACACTCTACAAAAACGTTGGCATTGATAGTTCTAAGGTTCGTTTCTTCGATAAGACCGGTACTCCGCAGTATATGGTACGTGAAGGCATCGAGCCCATTCACGAGATTATCTAACGTCGGCCGCCTGTCCATCGCGATCACTTGCTTACCTTGACTGGCTTCCACATGGACCTAATCATTCGCAACGGAACCGTCATCGACGGTACGGGACAACCACGATTCCAAGCTGACGTCGGTGTCAAAAACGGAATGATTACCGAAGTAGGCGTCCTCACCGACGTAACCGCATCCGAGGAATTCGATTCGACGGGAAAGATTGTTTGCCCGGGGTTCATCGATGTTCACAATCATAGTGACGGCTGGCTGTTGCGTGACGGTCACCAAACCTGCAAAACCCAGCAAGGGTTCACCACGGAAATCATCATGTCTGATGGCATTTCCTATGCCCCTGTTTCCTGCCTAAACTGGCGAGACTGGATCTACTACCTCCGTGGCCTGAATGGACTTCGCATGCAGGACTACACTGGCTGGGAGTCGCTTGACGACTACCTGCAGATTCTTGCAACGACCAGTGTCCAAAACTTCGCAGCTCAGATCCCCTACGCAAACCTCCGTACTCTGGTCCACGACTTTAGCCGAGGGCCACTCGATGACTCGCAAATCACCCGCATGAAACAACTCGTCGAAGAATGTCTCGATGCTGGCGCCGTCGCACTTTCCACCGGACTGGATTACATCGCACAATGCCACAGTCCTACCAGCGAACTAATCCACGCCTGTCTCCCGATGGCCGGCCTCAACAAACCGTATGTCACTCACATTCGTTATAAGTCAGGTCTGCTTGAAGGCATCAAAGAAGCTATTGAAATCGGACGCCAGGCAGGTGTTCCCGTCCACATTTCCCACCTCAAATGCCAACCACCCGTTCACCCAGAGCAGGTTTTTGAATTAATTGAAGAAGCCTGTGCTGAAGGCATTCCAACAACCTTTGATGTTTACCCATACCAACCGGGCAGTACCATGCTGAACTACCTACTGCCATATGAAGTTTGGGAAGACGGCCCACTAGCCGCCACAGGGAAACTGGCTCTCGAAGACATCCGACAGAAAGTCAGACACTCCTTCCATTCATACCGACTTGATTTGGATCACGTCCTAATGGCTTGGTCGCCATCTGCGGATCATATTCAGGACTGGGGAAAAACGTTGGCGCAGATCGTTGAAGAAAGCGGCAAGGATGCCGTCGAAGCTTTAACCGACCTACTCCTCGATGAACAACTCGGAGTCCTATGTGTTATGGACGAAGGCGACGACAAACTGGTCGAGCCCTTCGTAGCACACCCTCGTTGCATGATGGGAACTGACGCGATTTATCAACCTGGAGGTAATGTACATCCCCGTGCCTTCGGCAGTGCCGGACGCTGGCTAGGATCATTTGTCCGTAATGCCAAACTTTTCACGCTCGAAGAAGCGATTCGTAAAATGACATCACTTAGTGCTGATACATTTGGACTAAAGGGCAGGGGACGTTTAACGGCAAACGCCCATGCGGATATCGTTATCTTCGACGAGAACAATATCCAAGATCATGCTGGATTTGGGGATCCACAACATGCCTGCTCTGGAATCGACCAAGTCTTCATTAACGGAAACAGAGTGATCCAGGATTCCAAACCACTTGAATTTTCTTCCTCGTCCAAAACGCCTCCCGGCCAACGCCTGTAAACCGGAGCTCAACTCAACTGCAACGAAATCCCTTATGCCTACCTATGTTTATGAAGTCGTCGAGAATGGTCAGCCGACTGGAGAACGATTTGAAGTCGTTCAAGCGATGTCTGATGAATCGCTTACAAAACACCCCGAATCCGGCAAGCCTGTCCGCCGCGTGATCCTTCCTCCTCATATCGGCGGCAAGTACTCAGACGGAGCGATGAATCGCTCGATGGCCAATGACGGTAAACTCGACAAACTTGGCTTCACTAAGTACGTCAAAAGCGGCGACGGCACGTATGAAAAAGCTTTCGGCAGCGGCCCCAAGAATATTCAAAAGTAGTAGATTCCTTGACCGCCAGAATCATATTGAGCCGATATTTCCATCTTTTCTCTATTCAACGATCTAATACTGTGATGTTCTCGTATAAGATAGGAATACGTAACTGAACTCTATTTACTCTCCTAAATCACCTTAGACAGAGAACGCTATACCATGAGCTTGATCAACAAAACACTTACCATGCTGGCAGTCGCCACGCTAGTTCTGTCGTCGATCTCCAACGCTGTTGCGGACGATGACCACTACAAAGGCTGGACTCGAAGCTTCGAAGAAGCGAAAGAACTTGCCGCGAAAGAAGGAAAATCTATCCTGATGGAATTCACTGGCTCGGACTGGTGCCCGCCCTGTAAAGCACTTCACAAGAACGTGCTTAGTCAGGACGCATTCCAAACCGTTAAGGAAGATTACATCCTACTAGTTCTCGACAACCCGCGCGACAAATCGCTTGTCACACCTGCCGAGCAAGAACAATACAAACAGCTTTCCGGCAAATTTCAGGTTCAGGGCGTACCTTCCATCTTCCTGGCTGATGCAAAGGGACGTCCATTCCATTTCCAATCCGGATATGGCGGTCAGAAAGCAGAGCAATGGGTTGCGGACATTCGTGCCAAGAAAGAAACTTTAGACAAACGCAATGCCGCATTCGAAAAAGCCGAATCCGCCACAGGTGTGGAAAAAGCCAAGGCATTGGATGAAGCTATAAGCATTGTCGATGCGAAAGTTGCCGTGGCATTCTATGGAGATTCTGTCGATCAAATCCTTGAACTCGATGCGGATGGACTAGGCGAAAAATATGCCGCCATCAAGCGTGCCGTTGAGTTTGAAGAGACTCTTGGTACTTTAACAGCCAAGAAACTCGATGCTGATAAACTCTCCAGTGAATTAGATGCCCTCATCGAAAAGACTAAGCCGGCCGCTGAGCAAGGACAGATGGCACTGTTCATGCGTTCCCAGCGACTATTTGGAGCAGGGAACAAACCGGCTGCTAAAGTCCTATTGCTCGCAGCTCAAAAACTCGATCCAGAGTCGCGAGTCGGCCAGCAGATTCCTCAGATTCTTGAGAACTTTTTCAAAGACTAACTTAAGACCGAGCATTCGAAACGAAAATAGCTGGAGTATTAACACTCCAGCTATTTTTTTATGTCCATGAATCATCGCCAAAACATCGTTTCTTGCTATTTACCCTGTGTAGAGTTTTTCCATCACCTTGCCATTGTTGAGATGCATGGGGCGGTTTTCTCGGTCACGGATAATACTTGCTGGGTCAATACCCAAGGTTGAATAAATGGTGGCTCCAATATCATTCGGGTGATATGGAGTGGTTTCCGGATGTCCGGCATGTTTATCGGATTTCCCAATCACCTGTCCTCCACGTACACCACCACCGATAAAGATTCCGCTGTATCCGGATGCCCAATGGTCGCGTCCCGGATTCTTATTGATCGTTGGAGTTCGCCCGAATTCTCCCACCACAACGATCAGCACATCGTCTAGCATATTACGTTGCTCTAAATCATCCATTAATGCCGAAACCCCGTGGTCAATTCCCGGCAACAACTTATTCTTGAGCCTCGGAAAGTTATCCGAGTGAGTGTCCCATGACTGGACGATTCCCATATTACATTGCACGTAGGGGACACCATGCTCTACCAATCTTCGAGCGAGTATTAATGTCTGGCCATATTCGGAGCGACCATATTTGTCTCGCAGTTCGTCGTTTTCTGCACGAATATCGAATGCCTTCGCAATATTAGGCGAGGTCAGGAGATTGAGTGCCTCTTCCTGCTGACTGGTGAACTGAATTCCACGAGCAAACTGGTCGAGCCGCTTTGTTTGTTGATTCAATTCCTTCAAAATTCCAACTCGGTTACTCAGGCGACTGGTGGTTATCCCATCCATCATCTGAATACCGTGTACTTTGAATTTCTCACTGTTCGGATCGGAATTCACCTGCCAGGGATCGTACTTAGGTCCAAGGAATCCCGCGTGTTGTCCGGGCCAAGTTAACGGGCCTTCGATCAATGGGCGGGGAAGGGTAACCTGACAAGGCATGCCGTTGGTCGTTGGATTTAACAATTTGATCCCGCCACCATAGCTGGGGCGGTCGAGCCTTGATAATTCCTTGTCTTCATTCGCATTACCACGGAAGACCTGTGGCTCACCGGTCAGTGTGTTGTGCGTACCCGACAAATGCCGGTTGTCCGGATGAGAAAACGATCGTACGACCGCGATCTTATCTGTGCGGTCAGCCAGTTTTGGAAGATGCTCCCCGAACAGTACTCCTGGAATCTTTGTTTGGATTGTATTGAATTCACCGCGAATATGAGCGGGCGCATCCGGCTTCGGATCAAAGGTCTCCAATTGGCTCCCGCCACCGGTTTGAAAAACCAGAATGACTGACTTTCCCTGCCTCCGCTTATCGGCAGCCCGAAGCAGAGCCGGAAGCGTCAATCCTAAGAAGCTTGAGCAACCAACTTGTAATAGGTCTCTGCGATCAATACGGCTAAATGACACTATTCGTCCTTAACTTGGAATGATTTAACATACAACCATTATGGCATAACTTGATTTCTAATGACAATCACAAATTTATGTTCCCCTCTTTACTATTCTTCGGGTCAATCGAGTAATAGAATCATGTTTTTCGATACCAACTTTATCATCGCGGAATGTCAATATGAAATTACCTAATCTAATAACAAGCACGTTATTACTTGTTTTGAGTTGTGTCACGGGCGTCCACGCGGAAGTCACCCTTCCGTCCATCCTTGGAAGCCATATGGTGCTACAAAGAGAAACTCCAATTACTCTTTGGGGCTGGGACGACGGTGGCCAAAAAGTTACGGTGCAATTAGGAAGCGACTCCGCTTCCTCTGTAGCCGATGATTCAGGACTTTGGATGGTTGAATTAAAACCATTGAAAGCCGGCGGCCCGCACAAAATAAGTATTTCCGGTTCCACTGACATCACACTAGAGGACGTGCTTATCGGTGAAGTTTGGCTCTGTTCCGGACAATCCAATATGGAATGGCGAGTGAGCCAATCACTCAACCCCCAAGAGGAAATCAAGAACGGCAACCACCCCAATATTCGCCATATTAAGTTTCCGCATCGCCCAAGTGACAAGCCCGAAGACAATATCAAGTCTGAGGGATGGCAGCCAGCGACCTCACAAACCGTCGCCCAATTTACTGCCGTTGGTTACTTTTTTGGACGCAAGCTACAGGCTGATCTTGATGTCCCTATCGGGCTAATCGGATCCAACTGGGGTGGAACTCGAATTGAACCATGGACTCCACCTGTCGGTTTCAAATCAGTACCAGCACTAAAGGATATTGCGGAAAACCTAGATAAATATCCCACGAAGAATGGGAATGGAGCAATCAATCACCAAACCCCACTAGCCTTGTACAATGGCATGATCCACAATTTCCGACACCTAAAGTTCAAAGGGGCTATTTGGTATCAGGGAGAATCTAACCGAGGTGAGGGCATGCTCTATCATGAAAAAATGAAGGCGCTTATTCAAGGCTGGCGAACTGTATTCAAAAACCCTGACATGCCTTTCTATTTTGTTCAACTCGCTCCCTATACTTACGGCGGAAGTGAACTCGCTTTGCCCGAAATCTGGGAAGCCCAGGAAGCAACTCTGGCCATTCCGAATACTGGAATGGCGGTTACCACCGATATCTCCAACCTGAAAGACATCCACCCTAAAAACAAGCAGGATGTTGGTCTGCGGCTAGCACTTTGGGCATTGGCTAAAACTTATGGGAAGGAAGATTTGGTTTACTCCGGACCTCTCTACAAAAGCCATAAAGCCGTTGGGGCGACCATAGAGATCTCTTTTCACCATACTGCTGGGAGTCTGGCTTCGAATGACGGAAAACCTTTAAATCATTTCCAGATTGCCGGAAGCGATGGAGAATTCAAACCGGCCGTCGCTAAGATTCAGGGAGACAAGGTCATTGTCGCCTCCGATGGAATCGCGAACCCTGTTCATGTCCGATTCGGATGGCATCAACTGGCGGAACCTAATCTAGTCAACGCGAAGGGACTGCCCACCTCTCCTTTCCGCACTGACAAATAACATCTGCCTGATACGATTTAATCAACAAGGCTTTCATTCCCTGCTATTCTTTAGACGTGGGAGTGAAAGCCTCGTTTTCTACCCCTTCAGCATTGTCTTTTTTGAGCAACAGTAAGTACTGGTCCGTCTCTACTGCCCAACTAAGCCAGCTTCTCTGCCCGATGACACTCCAACCTTTTCTTGGCCGATGAGCCAAGGCATATGTAGCAAGCCCTCGCCAACTACGTGTTAGGTCCCCTTCACGCTGTCGGCTCGCGTAGTCTTCGGAAGTTCGTAGCCAACCATTCAAATCCATTCCCACGTCAATATCCTGAGGGCGTAGGCCCTCTTCTGACAACCACTGGTGCATCTGCAAGTTTCTTTGGTGATTGAAGGCCAGCCAGTCATGAGTAAAGGTCATGCTGATGTATCCTATGGCGAATATGGCAAGCCAGACCAGAGTTGCTGACGCACGTCCTAGGCGTCGGAAGCCCTCTAGAGCCGGACTGGTCCCGACCCAGATGACGGCCGGTACAAATAAAACCAGCCAATGTCGATCCACGATATTCTCCACAACCGCCAATAGAGCAAGGGAAACCAAAACACAAAATACGAGAATCCCCGTTCGCCATGGCCCAATTCCAAAGGACGAAACCCTACTTTCACGCCGTTGGCCTCCCGAAAATCCCAAAGCAACACAAACAGCCAGAGAAAGAATACTCATTAGCGTCAAGATCTGCCAAATCAAAGGTATCCACTTCACATCACCCAAATAAGTCCAACTACCGTCGGGGTGTGGAGGATCAGCAAACAGAACCGGACCGAAGTGCGCATTATGCAAAAAGTACCCCACCGATTGGGTGATGTATGTCCTGCATCCTGTTGCCACAAAGACGCCTGCCCAGAGCAAACAAACCAAGCCAATCCACCAACGATTAATGAGTACTTCCTGCCGTTTGATCAGTTTCAGTACAACACTGGACGATATGGGCAACAACAACATCCCAAGCAATAATCCAGTGCCATAGAGATAGATTGCTATTTGCTTCAAACGTTCGAGATCAAACACCTTGATGAACAATGTACCCGTTCGAGATTGATTCCCAGGCACTAAACCAGCCCACTCGAAGACTAATAGAGAGATTGCTGGCACGCCTACCAACATCCCCAACCTAAGTAGTATCTGTCGTTTGGTCAGTGAAGTTCGGTTCGCCCAGAGGACGTATATCGGTACCACACCAATGAGCACATGAGTTTGACGGCACCAGAAAACCAGAGCCGTTAGCACGCTGCCCAAAATCAACGGACCAACTCGTCGACATTGATCGCTACAAATAAAGCACAACAGCGCATAGGTAACAAACATTAACGCAGTAACATCAGTCATAAATGTGAAGGTGTGTCCAAAAAACAGTGGACAAATCAATAAGCTGACTGAAGCCAGTATTGCGAATTGCAACCGCCCTCCTAACATCAGGACAACGAGCATTACGCCAACACAGGTTAGCCATCCGGCAACGGCCTGTGACAAGTGCAACGCTTCAAACGAGAACTCTTCCGACACAAAGAGCCACCCCCAGTAAACATGGGAAACGACACTGGCCGCCAGTTCTCCATGCTGAGAGACATGCTGATAACGTCCTTCCTCGGCAAGCACCTGCACACTGCGTCCATACAACCAGTCGTCATTATGGGGTGCGGCTGAATACTCCGAGAAAAGTGATCGTGAAACCAACCACGGCAAAGCCAGAAGAATACAGGCGATGAGGACCCCTCGTCGTTTTATCCGGTTAGTTTGATGCGAAATGGCGTGACTCCCTCGTACTTTTTCGGACATTAGCGAACCGCCTTCTTTTTGCCTGACATCGCCTTCTGGTTAATCAATTTCGCCACAGCCTGCAACTGTCCTAGGTTCTCAAATCCTGTCAGAAATGCGTCCGATCCTTTTTCTGACTGCTCTACTATCATAACTAACACTACTAAGAGGTCTGAACAATCTGTGCTAGTATGGGTATTGGCTATTCAATGCCCGCACTCTACTACTGCCAGTTGGTTCGTTCAATATGAAAATAACCGATATTAAAACATACGTTGTTGGACTGGATCGCAACTTCATGTTTGTCGAAGTCCTTACCGACGAAGGCATCAATGGTCTGGGCGAAGCGGGACTCACATTCCGCGAAGATGCCCAGGTTGGGTTTATCGAAGCATTAAAACCCACTCTCATCGGTCAAGAGGCAACTCAAACGGAGCACCTTTGGCAGACGATGACTCGCTGTGGATTCTTTCCGGCCACCGGGGTAGGTGCTGCGGCCGTGAGTGCAATCGACATTGCTTTATGGGATATCAAAGCAAAGTCCTACGGAGTGCCGCTGTACGAATTGCTTGGCGGCCAGGTTCGAGAAAAGATCTACTCCTATACGCATATCCATGGGCTCACCCCTAAGGCTCTCGCTCAAGACGCTCGCGACAAGTATGACGCCGGATGGAAGGTCGTGCGGTTTCAACCGCCTCATCAGGATGGTGTATTTGAACCTCGTGTGGCCATTAAGAATACGATTAAACAAGTAGCAGCGATCCGCGAACTCGTCGGAGATGAAATTGAGATCATCCTTGACGTCCATACGCGTCTGGATGTGAACGATGCGATTTCCCTATGTAATCAACTCGAGCCATACAGCCTTTATTTCATCGAAGACCCGGTCCGAGTTGAGAACATTGCTGTGGTCGAGCGTCTACGGAATGCCACAAGTGTACCAATCGCGATTGGTGAGCAGCTCTCTTCCAAATGGGAGTTCGCGCCGCTCATCGAAAACAACTGGCTAGACTTTTGTCGAATGGATCTCTGTGTCGCAGGAGGTATCACTGAGGCCCGTAAAATTGCTGGCATGTGCGAATCTCACTACATCCCCATCTCTCCCCACAATCCACTCGGCCCTGTTGCTACAGCAGCTTGTGTTCACATGGATATGGCAACTAGTAACTTTGCTGTGCAGGAATGTGCACGGCCGCCGGGCACAATCCTGCCGGAACTGTTTCCCAATCAAGTCACCTGGGAGGCTGGATACCTCTATGCGAATGATGCAACTGGGTTAGGTATCGAATTCAACGCCGAAGCTGCTAAGAAATACCCACCTGTCTCAGGAGATGCACCTCGCCTCCGTCGCGCCGATGGAAGCTATGTAAATTGGTAAGTGAATAAATATTTACCGCGTTTACCTGTCGTAGTCCGTAGGACGTAGTCGGGCTCAATTATCTAATTGTTTAAACGTTCACTGGTTTCTCTGGCTCAGCTCGCCGAACACATGTTCAATATTCTCTTCGCGTTCCAGCACATCCACACCAGTCCACTTTTTGTACCACGAGATTTTGACTTCCTTTTTAATCTCCTCCAGAGTTCTCCCTTTCTTAATCAGGCCGGCAATTTCCTTACGAAGCTCGACGAAGTATCGCTGCTGTGTCTTGATCGTACTTAAGTCACCAAGCTCGCCGTGTCCGGGCGCCAACGTTTTGACAGGCAATTTCTTGATCTGATCGATCACATTGATCCAACTGGCCGTGTCACTATGACCGGTGAAATTAAACGCGCCATTCACAACACAGTCTCCAGTAAACAGAATTCCTTGCTTGGGCAGCCAAGCTACAGCATCCCCGCCAGTATGTGCGTGACCAAAATGAAGTAGTTCAACTCGCATTTCGCCGTCATCAAAGACCATTTTTCGCGGAAAGTAGACTTCTGGAAGTTTGTAATCCAAAGAACCATATTCATCCGGCTTCTCTTTTTTACTCGTTTCGAACCCCTCTAACCCCAGTGTCTGAAAGAGTGGTTTGGTTCGCTCTGATGCAATCGGCACTGCGCCAATCGCCTTGTAGATTGCATTTCCGTCCGCATGATCTCCATGATGGTGAGTATCGAAAATATACTTAATGGGTTTGTCAGTCTGTTTTCGGATCAGCTCAATCACTTCCTCGGCCTGATTGGGGAAGTTGGCGTCGATGACTAGGACAAAATCCTTGAAAATGATCCATCCCTGATTACATCCCAAGAACTCTGGTTCAGTTTGGCATTTGCGGAAAAACACTCCGGGCGCCAATTCATAGACTTTGGTTTCTTCCGGGACGACAGCATGTGAGAGATGGGGCAATGACAATACTGTTACCAAACTCAAAAGGCTGGTTAACACTAAATTTCTGACTGATAACATCTTTCACTCCTTCTAGCGTGTAAAAAGAACGCGAGTCGGTGGCCCCTGAATCTGACGCTCATTCACCCTCGGCATTGCACCATTTCCAATCCTTTTGAAGGTTTGAATCAATTGCTTTGGATCGTCCGAGGAGAGAGAAACTGGAGAGTGTTTGAGTAATTGATACGTCTCGTCAAGCTCTCCTGCGGTTCCATTCAAGTGTACTGAACCACCGGCTAATCGCACTCGGCGTACTAAATCTTCTTCATATTCATCAAACCACTTCGGCCACAGCCGAATTGTCTTCACTCCGTGTTCCACAAATTGCTCAATCTCACGAGGATTACTAATTAGTCCTAATTGCTCCGCTTCCGGCAGTAACGCGCTGAACGTTTTGATGTGAGCCATACTACGAACTCCGACGATCATTCGCTCAGGCTCTCCATATTCCTTCACCTGCCGCACTACTTCATTACGATATTCATCACCGTACTCTTTGAGATCCAAAACGACATCAATTCGGCCCTTACAAAACTGGAGCACTTCCTTGAGAGTCGGCACGGTTTCTTGACGATATCGTCTGGCGAACCAACTACCTGCATCAAGTGCTTTTATTTCAGCTAGAGACAACTCGTTGACTTTGCCTGTTCCGTTGGTGGTGCGATCGACGGTTGCATCATGCATCACAATCAATGCCCCATCTTTGGTTGTGCGGATATCGACCTCGACTGCCGTTGCGCCCACATCAATTGCTCTGGAAATCGCACTCAGAGTACATTCCGGCCGCTCTGTACTTGCTCCTCGGTGTGCAATTACTTGGGAGACCCCTTTGACCGTCTCACGCATATAGTCTCGACGAGTTGCCTCTGTCTCAAATTCCTCAAGTGGAGCGATGCAGTATATCAACAATAGGAGCGTGTTCATTTTTGCTGAACCCTTTTTCCAAATAGCGTATAACGATAGATAGTTATTAGCATACCTATTGCCACTGAGTTTCGCCCATGTTTAATCGTTTTGCCTGTTGTTCTTTTGTATACGCGACCATTTGGGCTGTTTGGACACTTCTAATATCAGGCATTCCCGTTCAAGCTGCTGAAGTTGAGCTGGACGGCCAGATATTCACAGTCGCGGACGGAATGACCGTCGAGCGGGTCGCAGGTCCCCCGTTAGTAAACCGACCAATTCACGCAGACTTTGACGAACAAGGCAGGCTCTACGTTCTGGACTCCAGCGGCTCTTCGGCTCGAGGCCCTGAACAACTCAAGGAGAAATCCCATCGAATCGTCCAGCTTACTGACACAGATAAGGATGGAGTGTTCGATAAAAGCACCGTTTTTGCCGATAGATTCATGCTGCCGGAGGGAGCGTGCTGGCACGACGGCTCTTTGTACGTGGCCGCACCTCCTGAAATTTGGAAATTAACTGACGAGGACGACGATGGCATCGCGGAAAAACGTGAAGTTTGGTTTGACGGAACGACTCTGACCGGATGTGCCAATGATCTTCACGGCCCTTATTTAGGCCCAGACGGATTCCTTTATTGGGCCAAAGGTGCATTTGCAGAACAGTCTCATGATCTACTAAACGGTGGCACACTCACGACTCGAGCAGCCCATCTATTTCGGCGACATCCATCGGGTGGTCCTATCGGAAATGTAATGACCGGTGGCATGGATAATCCGGTGGAAATTGTCTTCACTCCAGGTGGCGAACGAATTTTCACCACGACGTTTTTAGAACACCCTCAGGAAGGAAAGCGGGATGGCCTCATTCATGCGATCTATGGTGGGGTCTACGGTAAAGACCATGGAGTTCTAGTCGACCATCCGCGTACCGGAGAGTTGATGCCGGCGTTAGTTCATCAGGGGGCCTCGGCTCCCTGTGGTCTGGCCAGGCTCGAGTCTTCCCAGCTGGGAACTGATTACTCCACCAACGTCCTTTCCTGCTCGTTTAACAAACACCGAGTGTTTCGGCATAAGATCGGAAACCAGGGAGGCATGCTCACTAGTGAGAATTCTGAATTCCTTGTCAGTGACAGCCCGGATTTCCATCCAACGGACGTTTTTGAGGATGCAGACGGAAGTGTCTTGGTGATCAATACGGGTGGTTGGTACAAGATTTGTTGCCCAACCAGTCAATTCTATCGCCCCGAGGTTTTAGGCGCGATCTATCGTGTCCGTAAGATCGGAAGTCACCAAGAGAACGATGCTCGTGGAAATACGATTGACTGGGGCCAGAAAAGCCCCGCCGAACTAGTATCGCTGCTGGCAGATAAACGATTTGCTGTCCGGAATCGTGCTCGCAAACGGTTAGGAGAATTAGGTGCGCTTGGCGTACCGGCATTGAAGGAAGGACTCTCCAAACTTAAAAATGACCAACAACGACTCCAAGTCGTTTGGGCTATGTGCCAAAACTCTTCAGCGGCGGCCCGCCAGGCGATTCACCTAGCGTTAGACGACAGTAACGAAACGGTGGTCCATGCCGCCTTACACTCTATCAGCCTGATGCTTGACAAGACCGCTGCCGAGGCAATCCGCCAACACTTCGCTAGCTTCTCACCGTACAACCGTCGTATCGCTGCAGAATGCCTTGGACGCATTGGCAATTCAGAGGATATTCCACTATTGCTCAATTCCCTGACAACCAAAACGGATCGAGCGTTGGAACACTCGACCATCTTCGCCTGTATTGAGCTTGGTGAAGTTGACGCTATTCGTTCGCTGCTTTCATCAACCAATGTCGCAACCGTCAGAGGGGCATTAATTGCGTTAGATCAAATCCCTGGGGACCATCTGGAATCCGATGATGCATTGGCAGCCATCGGAGCAGATAACCAGGCAATGCAGGATACTGGCTGGTGGTTACTCGATCATCATCCAACCTGGGCGGCGGGACTGACCGACTATTTTGAACGGGCGATCAAGCACAACAACGTCCCGACCGATGCCAGACAAAAGCTGCAACAACGGCTTAATCACTACATCAACACTCCGGAAATCCTGACAATGGTTGGTCAGTTATTTCAAAGCAATGATGCAAGCGTTGAGGCGTTCCTCCTGTCTGCCATCAGTTCAACCAAGTTAACGACCATTCCTGAGTCTATTACCGACGGCATTTATCAATCGCTGCAAACCTCCAATCCCGACAACTTGCTGTTGGCGGTAAATGCGGCCCGAGCAATTCGTGGAGAAAAAGATCACCATCAGATCGAGGCTCGTTTACTGAGCCTCTTCCAGGATTCTCAGAATCCTGCTGAGATTCGACTGGCTGCCTTAAATGCAATTCGGCCAACCGCCCGTCCACTCACAAGTAAGACCATCATTGAGATCCGTGATTATGCGGCCGCATCTCAACCTCTGCAACTTCAATCTCTGGCGGTCGACGCTTTAGTCAATTCACCGTGGCCTATTGAGCAGTGGCGTCAAATTGCAGCCGTCATGCCAACACTGGGATCGATGCATTTGCGCCCGGTCGTTACCACCTTAGTGAAGACNCAGGACAATCAGACGATTCTCAATACTCTTGCTGCTTTAGANCAGACGCCTACGGCGACCACTTTAAATCCAGAGGAAGTGCGCAAGCTCTTTAGTCCTTTAGGAGAGCCCATTGCCAAGCTTGCTGAGCCGTTGGTCGACAGAATCGAATTAGAACACAAGTCTCGAATCGAACGCATCGATTCACTGCTCACTAAAATCGACTCTGGGGATATTACGCGCGGCCAAAAGGTGTTTCATTCAGCCAAAGCAGCCTGTACTGCCTGCCATCGCATTGCATACCTCGGTGGGCGAGTGGGCCCTGATCTCACACGCATTGGCCAAATCCGTACGGAACGCGACCTACTAGAAGCGGTGCTGTTTCCCAGTGCCAGCTTTGTCCAAAGCTTCGAGCCTGTTTCTATCATCACTACCGATGGGCAGGTATACAGCGGGATCCAGCGAGACGACAATGGGCACACCCTCGTCTTACAACTTGATGCTCAAAAGAAAATTCGAATTCTCCATGCAGACATAGAGGAACAGCGTGCATCACCAACCTCCATTATGCCTGCAGGTCTGGATAAACATCTATCCGATCAGCAGCTCATCGATCTGATCAAATTCCTCAAAGCCAGTCAGTAACGCACACGAGTTTTAATCGGATGGCGTACCTGATCCTTCGGACCAAAACTTACAATTACCCACCTCCCTCGATTCGGTTCGAGGGTCAAACTCCCCTGAAATGAGTCGCGTCGAGTGTGGATATGCCCCCAATGCTCGACACTCCCCACGACTTCCCAAGACAATTCCATCACCAGTTGATTCCCCGTGTGTTGGTAATTTACATCCGTTACTTTTGTACTATGAACGGACATGATCGAACCACCTTGCTCAGCCATTTTGAGAGATTTTTCAAGGTGCATAAAGAGGCTGGATGAACTGAAAACCATTACCAAATCGGCCAATTGGCGGTATCTTGCGCGGGGATCCTCCTGGTTCACTGAGGTATAGACCCGTTCAATTACAGCGTCCGCGATACGCAACGCGTCAGACGAATTTACTTTACGGTCTTTGATTGCAATCCGCACGGGAGCCCGTCGTTCGTTCTTCGACTTGGGTAACTGAAATTCAAAGATTGGAGCATCCTCGACGAAGAAATGACCGAATGGTGTTTGTTTGCCCACCAAAACCGTCGACCGCAACATCGGAGCATACTTATTGTAGGAGTTCCAATGCATTTTGATAGATTCAACTGGATACTCCTGCGGTTTATACACGGCAATTAGACCTATCCGTGCCTGATAGATACTGATCTTTTCCGGAGGCTTATTGAGAGCAAAATCACGGATATCCAAACCGAAGAAATTCACTCTCGCCAAGGTGGGCTCAACTTCCTCACCGTTGATCTCCACACGGTTCTTTAGTATCAAGTCAAATACCTGATCTGCTACCCGTTCCTGCTCCGAGACGGATAGAAAATCAGGATCCTCGCGTTCGATTCCAAACCACTCCTGGAGTGTTAAAACAGGAATCAAAATTTCATGTCGCAACTCCCGGCCCGACAAGTACAAAAAGGAATACAACGAGCTATAACTGGCAATGCCAAGGCGATCACGCAACTGACGTTGTTTGGCCTCTTTAAGAGCTGCCAGATCGGGGCGTTTGGTGGGGGGATTCTCCCAATCTAATTCCAGCGAATAAACCTGGCCGGAAACCAACTGCTTTGTTTTTTCCAGCAAGAATCCGTTTTGCAGAAACATGCAATCCATCGTCGCTGGTTGCAGTTCGCCAAATTCCTGAGACACCGTTAGATAATTCGGGCGAGCACCACTTTGCACTGTCCACTGATATGTAAGCCAGCGTGCCTTGAGCTCGGTTTGTAACACTCCTTCCGCCGGCACGGCGGTAACGTCTACTCCTTGATAGTTCAGGGGAATAGGTTTGCCGGTTTGATCCAAGAACTGCAGTCGTTGTTCAAGAAATGCACGGTGGCTAGCTGCCGCCTTTTTAATCTCGGACTCCTCGAATCGAAACTCTTTGTTAGCTTTCAATTCGTAATAGAGCACCAGATCTTCGACGGTAATGGAGAGTTTGAATCTGCTTGAATCTTCTCTGACATCCAGCACCGCATCAGTTAATGAGACAGGGTGGGCATGGACTACACCTACCCAGCCCAAAAACAGGGCTGCCCATAAGAACGAACGAGAATCCAGAACTGAATTTAATCTACTCACCTGACTTCACCNTTATTGTTGATTCGATCCAGTCACGAACATCGATGCCGTCTGATTTAATATCAGCTCGAAGCAAATAATGCCCAGGTTTAGATGGCAACTTGATCATCGCACGCACGCCGGATAACGCACCAGCTGGGACCTTAATTGCCTTCGTAACAGACATCAGCTCTGCACCTGGTGGCAGGCGAAATTGCACATCATAATCCCGCCGTTTACTCGAGTGATTCGTCAATATCACATTGAATTCATGAATCGTTCCAGATTTAACCTCTAAGCCATAGGGATACAGAGAAGCCCATTGTTCATCGACCGCGTAATTCGGGTCATCCCAGACAGTCAACGCTCGCATTGCAGCGACCCGAGTCTGAAACCCTCGTTCCAACGACTCCAATTCTTTGGCCGAGAATCGAAACACGTGAGGAATGTGCTCATTAATCAACCAGTAGTCTTCACCTAATTCTTTGATTTGAGATAGGCAATAGAGAAATCCATCGTTCTTATGCATCAGGTTTCGATTTAGCACGCAGTAATCATCCATTCCGGACGGGGAAAACGCGTCACCAATAAAAAATACTGGAGCCTGTCCAGGGCTCTCGACCAAAAGAGCGCCATGATAAAACGTCTGCCCTGGAAAGGCTCGAAACGTTAGTTTGAATTCATGAAACTCCATTACATCGCCATGCTGTTTTGAGACAACATCCCGAATAGGTGTATGATGCAAACAGGGCATGTGGTAATTCCCCGGATGCCGCAGTATGTCTACATAATGCTGTACCGCATACACGGGGCAATCGAATTCTTCACTTGCAGCCTGAACGGAATCTGTATGGTCATCATGGTAATGAGTGACGAAAATTCCATCGACCTTATTAATCACGCCTGTCTTTAATAATTCCTTCACCCCCTGAATCACACCAGGATTGCCGCAGTCGATGAGTAAGCTATGGCCGGTTTCCGAAATGAGTAGTCGACTCGTGCCTTTCACCCAAATCCAATCCGGAGTGTCCTGATAAGCAGAGTAGGACATTAATGAAAATTTGGCATTTACTCCAAGCACTTGTTCAGCACAGATCCCCATGCGTTCCTCCTTGAAATACCAATTCAATGCACTGGTGCTTAGATAGGAACGATAGAGTTCTTTAATTCTGAATGCGAGTTTGTCCAATGCCTGTCGTGGCTTGGTGATGATCTGCCCTCGGGCCGGCACTAGGATATCTGGGNCTAGTTGTTTCACTTTCTCAATGCTGTTTAGTAACGCTGCAAACCGACCTCCGTACCCGTGATAGCCACGGATGTTTGCTGATTCAATTGCATCTTGATAGCTATAGACATCCAGTATTTTCCCCATGCCGGCAATCAAGTCACCGGTAAACACAATCCGTTGTCCATCTATTTCGGTCAGGTAAGAAATGCTCCCTCGCGTAAATCCCGGAGTTTCTAATGCTGTGAGCTTTACTCCTCCTAGGTCCAGGTCATCACCTTCAGAGACCCACTTAGACACCTTTAATCCCTGACCAAGGATTTTGGTGGATTGCTGAGCATAATCATGGAAGCGTCCCTGCTGAAACGCCTCCCAAAACAACTCTGGTGATTCAATCAATTCTCGCTCTGCCGCTGGAGCAATTACCTTTGCTCCCTGAACGATTAAATCTTCTGCGGCCCAAACCACATCTCTGCGATGATGAGCCAGCAATACCCAATCGATATTCTCCAGTTGGTTATCAGCCCCACCATAAATAACAGCTGATTCACTGTCTCCGCGAATCACCACACTATTAACAGATCCGGTTGTTATCTCCATTCGACTGTGTCGTTTAGTTGCTAAAGCCTGACCGTTTAGACAAATAGCTAACAGGATCATACACGCAATAAACCGGAGAGAATGAAAGTAAGGCAGAGTTCGATTCATTAAAGGCATCCTTCTTTGTGAGAGAGTGTAACAACACTCTCCGAACACTTTTCTTGCAAACGGGGTAGCTAGTAGCTGAGGTATCTGTCGTGAATTCTACACAATTATCTTGGCCATCGTGCCAAAATCAAATCAGCGTCAGTAGCGATGGCGCCGTCGACTCCAGTATCACCACCAGAATAATTGACAGCATCAGTGCACCACTTACCAGAATGCTGAGTTCGGTCAGCAAGAGACAATTGACCCTAAATCGCGAGCACCCAAGACACTGCATGGTTAACAAGTTTTGCTTTCTAAGTTGCAATGCCTGCACGATGGACGTAACAACCATTACAACTGCAATTACCGCAAGAATAGCAAACACGACATTCAGAACATGTCTAACCTGAAACACATAATCCATTAGCTTTTGAAATTCTTCCGAGGGAACTAGCACCTGCAAGTTTCGGTCGCCAATGTACTTTGCTTGCAACAAAGCACTAGCCTCATTGTGCATAGGCCAAATTGCTATAGAGGAAATACGATAATCATCCCGATTGCCGTGAAAGTGAACTTTGGAACGATTTTCTGCTGTTAGTCTCGTTTGAGAAGAAGAGGGAATGTGAATTCCATCAACTCCCTTTAAGAACGAATTACGATCAACCGCGGAACCGACATCGGACTCGTCGTGTAGATGACCATAACCATCAAGCACCCAAGCGGTTTCGAGCGAAATAAACACCGCGAAATCATCCGGGGAATCGGCTTTCTCTAATACCCCCACGATCTCTAATTCATAGGGCAACATATCTCCCAACCCGAATGGATTCGCCAAGTCGGTCTTGAGGCTGGTCGCCTCTGAAAGTGATTCGGCAATACCAGCACCGATAACACAAGTGCCAAGTGCGGCAAATGTCTGACCGGCCTTCAGGACCAGAGACTTGGCCGTCAAATAAGTACTTGTCGTACCGACCACAGGCCACTTTCCCTGATTAGTCGAGTGATCAAGGTGTAACGGTGCCGCAACTAATTCCTCATTCCGGTCGATTGAATTGAATTCACCATAGGTCAGAGTTTGCTGCAACTCGCCTACATAAAATTGTGACTTAAGCACTAAATCAAATCGATCACCTCGCGCCCCTAAGAGCAGGGGAGGACTTTCGCTTCGTGAAGACAATTCCCTTTCATACTCTTTGGTAACGCGATTGGTCGCGATAGGCAGCGTGACCGACAGGCTAATAATGACAATTAGTGTCACGGACAGCTTCCATTGCGAACAAAGATAGGCCACAGCCAGTCGAATTATGGAGGACATAGCTTCTCCTCCACATTTATCTCGGTAAACGGAAGTACTTGCGAGAACCCCTGCACGCCATCTAGATTATGAGTCACTGCTACAATCGTGGCGTTCATATCTGTAGCATGTTCGAACAGTAACTGCCACACTCCCTCAGCATTATCCCGATCCAAATTAGCCGTAGGTTCGTCGGCCAGGATCAAAGTTGGCTCGCCAAGAATCGCTCGACACACCGCTACACGCTGCTGTTCGCCACGCGACAATTGAGTAACACAACGGCCGCCGTGCGTGCTGAGCCCAATTCGTTGGATCAAGTCATCACATCGTTGGTTAATTTCAGTAGTCACGGGCCGCGATGACAGCGTGAACGGAAGTAGGATGTTGTCCTTGAGGCTCAAATATTCAATTAGCCTGAAGTCTTGAAACACAAACCCTAACGTCTCATTTCTATACCTACGTAAATCCGCTTCCGTTTTTTCACTGAGTGACTCGCCAGCCACACAGATTTGCGACGACGGGAACAAATCCAAGGGAATAATTCCGGCCAACAGGTTCAGTAATGTAGTTTTCCCGCATCCACTCGCACCAGTAATCGCTGTATGCTGTCCCTCAGCAACATCTAGATGAGGTATTTCTAAACTGAAGGGACTCTCGGCATATCGGAATTTCAGATTGCGAATTTTTAGCATTCCGTGATTTTAGCTCGCAAAATGGCGCCCGCAAACTTACTGGTCACCAATAGTACGCAAATGCCTAAGTTTTTAATAAAATGAGGGTTTAATGAGAGCACAGAATACTCCTATGTCCCTTTGTCAGGTTATCGTGTCATGACCGTACGTCGCTACGCTTTACTCTTTGCATGCTCGACATTTCTCGTTCCGACTAGCCCTGTCGCTGCTCAGGAAATCGACTTCAATCGAGATGTCAGACCGATTCTCTCAAACAACTGTTTTCAGTGTCACGGTCCGGACGCTGCCGCCCGCCAGGCCGATCTGCGACTCGATACTGCCGAAGGTATTTCTGAACAACGGGATCCACCGCTGTTAATCAAAGGAGACGCAACCACTGGAGAATTCTTACACCGGATTACAACCACCGATGCTGACTTGAAGATGCCCCCATCCGATTCGAATCGGGAGTTAACTCCTCAACAAATCGACATTCTTAAACGCTGGATTACCGATGGAGCTGAATATTCCGTGCATTGGTCTTTTGCTAAACCAGTCAAAGCAGCACTGCCCCAAGTCGGCCCTCAAAACATAATCCACAACGCGATCGACCAATTCATCCAGGCCAGACTTCATGAACAAGGGTACGAACCCTCCCCACCGGCTGACAAACGCACTTTAATTCGACGAGTTACCTTTGATCTTACAGGACTTCCTCCCACACCAGAAGAAGTGGAGGCATTTCTACAAGACGACTCCAAAGATGCCTACGAGAAAGTCGTTCGACGTTTACTCAAGTCCACCCGATACGGAGAGCATATGGCATGGGCCTGGCTAGAGGCTGCTCGTTATAGCGACACCAATGGCTATCAGGGAGACCGTACACGCAGTAGCTATTTTTGGCGAACATGGGTCATTGAAGCATTTAACAACAACAAACCGTTCGACGAATTTTCAGTCGAACAAATTGCTGGGGACCTTCTTGAATCACCCAGCACCGAGCAATTGATTGCTACTGGATTTAACCGCAACCACCCGCTTAACGGAGAGGGCGGACGAATCGCAGAGGAAAATCGAGTGGAATATGTGTTTGACCGCACGGAAACCACTAGCACCGTTTGGATGGGGCTCACCGTCGGATGTGCTCGGTGTCACGACCACAAGTATGACCCCATAAGTCAACGCGAATACTATGAAATGTATGCCTACTTTAACAGTATCGAAGAATCAGGCCGAGTCGATGCCGGCGGCAACGCCAATCCTGTCATCAAGGTCCCCACGCTGGAACAGCGGGACCGAGTCGCTGAGCTTGAGCAGGCAATTCGTGAACAAACCCTAATCCGTACTCGGCCACTCGAGGAATTAACTGAATCTCGTTCAACCTGGATCTCGCAGTGGAAAACGGTATTGGCAGGGGACACATCTCAGTTTTGGAAAGTAATCCAACCGGAATCGGTCACCTCGGAAGAAGGAGCGACGACTCATGTGGAACCTCGTGGAACGGTCGTTATCAGCGGGAAGTTTCCAGACTACGATGATTACACCGTCACTTTACCGGTATCCGAAGGAACGCTCAGTGCCATTCGCCTGTCGGCGTTAACTAATGACTCACTACAGTACAGGGGTCCCGGTCGCAGTGCTAACTTTGTTCTCACCGGAGTCGAAATTTCGCTCAAAGTCGGAGACGCCGAACCAATCCCAGTGAAACTAAGTGATGCGAAGGCTGATTTTACGCAGAATGGATTTAATGTATCTGAAGCACTCGACCCGGAGTCTAAAAATGGGTGGGCGGTATGGGACGGCGAAACGAAAACAGCCGTCGACCGACAAGCTATTTTCACGTTAGCAGAATCACTCGAAGTCCCCCGCGACTCCCAATTGGTTCTGTCGTTGCAGCACCGTTCGGAACATGCCAAGCACGTACTCGGCGCATTTACCATCGCAACGACTGGTTCACCGGAACCAACCCTGGAAGCAAAGACACTTCCACCAAGTGATGTAACAGCGATTTTGTCGGCACATGAATCTGACTGGAATGAAGCTCAAACAGCTACCGTCGCAGAATACCATCGCGCTTCAACCACCGAGTCCTTACAGGCAGTGGCAAAGGAACGGTTATTTTCAAGTGAGCACGATCGGTTGCGGGACAAATTCCAAGACACGATGGTCATGCGAGATCTAGCCACTCCGCGAGACACCAAAATTCTGGTCATTGGAAGATACGACAGCCCGCTCAACGATGAAAAACTAACGCCAGATATTATCTCCAGCGTGGCTCCAATACGGGATGACGCAGTGAAGAATCGGCTTGGTTTGGCAAACTGGATTATCTCTGACGACAACCCGCTCACCAGTCGCGTTACCGTCAATCGTTTCTGGCAACAGTTCTTCGGAACAGGCCTCGTCAAAACGACCGAGGATTTCGGCTCTCAGGGTGAATTGCCAAGTCATCCTCAACTGCTGGATTGGCTAGCTGTTGACTTCCAAGAACACAACTGGGATGTGAAGCGTTTGGTCTATCAGCTAGTGACGAGTGCCACTTATCGTCAGAGTTCCGCCATCCGCCCTGTGTTACAGGAAACAGACCCTTACAATCGTTTACTCGGCCGAGCCCCTCGATTTCGAATGGCGGCACATACGATTCGCGACAATGCCCTCGCCGTTTCTGGCTTACTCGTGGAAAAACTGGGGGGTCCTTCCGTAAAGCCCTACCAGCCACCGGGGCTATGGGCCGACTTCAGTTTTGGAAAAATAAAATACACCGAGGATTCGGGTGATGCACTTTACCGCCGTAGTCTCTATACCTTTTGGAGAAGATCTTTATCGCCTCCGAACATGTTCGATGAAGCCAATCGGCAAACCTGTGCGGTGCGCACAAGGCGAACCAACACACCTCTACACGCTTTGACTTTATTAAATGACAAAACTTATGTAGAAGCCGCGCGAGCGTTTGCTCAGAAACTCATCCTCGAATCCAAAGATGAAACGGCCCGATATAACAATGCCTTTTTACAGGCACTTTCTCGACCGCCGACGGAAGAGGAAATTGCTTTGATGCAAAACATTGTGGCTGTGTCGACAGCGCACTATCAAGACAAACCGGAAGAAGCGGCTGAATTACTTAGCGTGGGAGCCAGTAAGCCCGATCCTTCCATCGACACTATTGAATTATCGGCATACACCAACCTCGCTAATATCATATTCAATACCGACGAATTTATAACCAAAGAATAACTACGATATGAATCCAATTGACCAACACAATCAGACCATTACTCGTCGGCATTTCTTCGGGAAAAGTAGCGTCGGGATTGGCACCGCTGCCTTAGCTAGCCTGCTCAACAATGGAGCATCGGGCGCGGAATTGCCAGGCATCTCTCACTTTGCCCCAAAGGCCAAACGGGTCATTTACCTTTTCCAAAACGGAGCGCCAACTCACGTCGACCTATTTGATCATAAGCCTGACATGCAGCAGTACCGTGGAAGCGATCTTCCCGATTCCATCCAAAAAGGCCAGCGGCTTACCACGATGACTCAGGGCAAGGCACGCAAAGTACTTCCTACGCCGTGGAAATTCCGCCCCTACGGAGAATGTGGTACCTATATGTCGGAGCTTGTTCCGCATATAGGCTCCATCGCTGATGACATTTGCCTGGTACGTTCAATGTATTCTGAAGCAATCAATCATGCACCTGCCATCACATTCCTCCTGACAGGATCTGAAATGCCCGGACGTCCGAGCATGGGAGCCTGGCTTTCCTACGGACTGGGAAGCGACAATCAGGATCTCCCTACTTTCTGTGCAATGACTAGCCGGGACAAAGAAGCCTCCTGCGGACAGATTTTTTACGAATGGTATTGGGGAGCTGGATTCTTACCCACTCATCATCAGGGGGTAAAATTCCGTGGAACGGGAGACCCCGTTTTGTATTTATCAAATCCAAAAGGGATTGATCGGGACTTGCGGAAGAAACTCCTGGGGCAACTATCTAAATTCAATCAAATCAAACAGAAAGAGGTCGGTGATCCAGAAATACTCACCCGTATTTCCCAATACGAAATGGCTTACCGAATGCAAGCCTCTGTTCCTGAGCTTGCAGACATTTCGACTGAGTCACAGCATATTCTCGACATGTATGGTCCAGACGTAACTCGCAGAGGATCTTTTGCTCAGAATTGTTTGCTCGCAAGACGGCTAGCAGAGAAGGGAGTCCGTTTTATTCAATTGATGCATGCCGGCTGGGATCAACACAACAATCTCCCTACTCAACTTGCAGTACAGGCACGCGATACCGACCAACCCGCAGCTGGACTCGTGAAAGACCTTAAACAACGCGGATTACTTGAGGACACCTTAGTAATCTGGGGAGGCGAATTTGGACGTACTCCCTTTGCCCAGGGCGACATGAACAACCAAAAGCAGCACGGGCGGGACCATCACCCTTATTGCTTTAGTTTGTGGATGGCCGGCGGTGGTATTAAAGGCGGCTCCACCTATGGTCAGTCAGACGACTTCTGTTACAACGTAGCGGAGAATGGTGTCCATGTTCACGATCTTCAGGCAACCATCCTCCATTTGTTAGGAATCAACCATGAGAGACTTACTTATCGATTCCAAGGTAGGGAATTCCGTCTCACGGATGTTCATGGTGACGTAATCAAACCGATCCTCGCCTAATCCGCCCCCACCTCACCTTTTCTATGCAAGCACTCTTCCAATATGGCTGAACAACCAAACGTATTACTTCTAACAGCAGATCACTGGCCAGCCTCACTGCTGGGTGCAGCTGGCCATCCAGCCATCGAAACCCCGACTCTCGACAACCTTGCGAGAAACGGAGTTCGCTTTACCAATGCCTACACAGAGTGTCCTGTTTGCATCCCTGCCAGAAGGACTCTGCTAACCGGGACAACGCCCAAGAGTCACGGTGACAGAACATTTCAGGTCGAAATGAAAATGCCCGATATCCCGACCATTGCCGACGTATTTAGTCAGCAGGGATATCAAACCTATGCCTCAGGAAAACTTCACGTCTATCCTCCTCGTGCCCGTGCTGGATTTCATGATGTGCAGCTATGCGAGGAAGGACGCCCTCAGCTAGGCCCAACCGACGACTATGAAATCTATCTGGGCGAAGTCGGACAAACCGGTAAACAATTCCTACACGGCATGAGCAACAATGACTATGTCGCTCGCCCCTGGCATTTGGACGAGGAGCATCATGCGACCAACTGGATCACGCGGGAAATGTGCCGGTTCATCCAAAGACGTGATCCTACAAAGCCTTCATTCTGGTATTGCTCATACACCCACCCACATCCGCCATTGGTTCCCCCGCAATGGTACCTGGATGTATATAAAGACGCTGATATCCCGACTCCCTACCAAGGCACGTGGGAGACCTCGGCTGACACGATGCCCAAGTGGATGAATAATCGACTCATCCATACCGACCATATGACGGAAAAACAGATCACGTTTGCCCGACAGGCATTTTACGCGCTGTGCACTCATATTGATCATCAAATTCGCGTGGTATTGGGGACGATTCGTGAGGCCGGACTCTTGGATAACACCATCATTATGTTCTTAGCTGATCATGGTGACATGCTTGGCAACCATGGCTTGTTTGCGAAACGCATGTTTTATGAAGACTCCGCCTGCGTGCCGATGCTACTTGTCGGACCCAAAGGTGATACCCGGGTGAAACCTGGCAGCACCGACGATCGACTTGTGGGATTACAAGATTGCATGCCAACTCTACTGGATCTTTGTGGCCTCGAAATTCCCGAAAGTGTCGACGGCCTTTCAATGGTTGCCGGTCAGCAGCGAGAGCACTTGTACGGGGAATACGGAGAGGGATTTGAGACTACCCGCATGCTCCATAACCGCCGGTACAAACTCATCTACTATGCAGCCGGAAATCGTTTTCAATTATTTGATCTGGATACGGACCCGCAGGAACTTACCGACCTGATCGAGTCGCCGGAACATCAAAAAACCCGAGAGGAATTGACGGCACTACTATTACAGGAACTCTATGGAGCAGACCTAGAGTTGGTTACTGATGGGCAGCTCACCGGACTATCGCACCCACCAGCAGAATGGCCGGATCGCAATCTCTCGCTCCAACGCGGCACTCACTGGCCAGTCCCGAAACAGAACGGGTAGACATTTAGAAGTCGCTCGTTAACTCCGTAACGCTTGAGCCCAATTGTATCAATTGTTTAACCGGCTAAATGGGTAACTGGTTAAATGTTTTACTTGCTTACACACACCAACAGTTCTTTGCGTTGCGAGCCGGATTCATCAATGGCACGTAGAAAGATCTGGTTGCCGCTGAATGCCGGAGTTGCCATATGGCCAGTTCCCAGCTGATTTTTTGACACCAACTCAACGCCATCGGCCTGAGCCTTAAAGACCCAAGTCGTTCCCGCTTCACTACAAACGTAAATATGTCCGTTGGCAAGAATAGGACTCGCAGAAAAACCACCGGATAGTCGCTGTTTCCAAATTTCTTTGCCAGTCTGCTTATCCCACATATACCCAATACTATCGTCAGTTACCGTGAAGAGATGTTTGGGAAGAACCAGCATTGACGGAACATAGGTTCGAACGGTGTTCTTCCAAACCAAATCGCCAGTGCCATCCGCTTTCCAACACCAAGTTTCTCGTTTTGGATAGCCTCCACTACTGAAGATGAACTCACCATCCGTAGCCACATTGCCAACGACTTCCTCAGTTGTCCCTTCCTTTTGCCAGTTCACTTTCCCAGTCATCGGGTCATAGCTGGCAATTAAATTACAGCCGGCCATGAATATCTGATCTTTTCCGTTAATACGATAAATCACGGGGGAGACATAGTTGGGCAACTGCGGTCGACTTGTACGCCACAATTCCTCACCCGTCTTGGTGTCTAACGCGATTAATGCACCACCACCGGCACCTTTGTTATCAATCGCAACAATCGCCATGCCTTTATAGAGCAGGGGAGAGCAACCAAATCCCTGATGAGACTTAAAGCCATCGAAGATATGCTCCCAAAGCTTCTGCCCGTCCAGATCGAGTGCCGAGGTCATGACTTTGAGATCTCTGAAAAAACTCACATATAGCCTCTCACCATCACAACTGACGCTTCCGGANGCAAAGGAGTTTTTCTTATTGTTGTGGTCGAACTCCCCCTGATGCATTAACGTATTCCAAATCAGCTCGCCCGTTGATTTCTCATAGCAAAGGACATGCTGAGTCTTCTTGGTTTCGTCTGCTGTGGTGAGATAAATCCGATCTCCAACCACAATGGGACTCGAGTGTCCTCGTCCAGGAATCTCCACTTTCCATTTCACGTTGGTTTCATTATCCCACGACACCGGCGGACGGGCATTGGCTGGAGCGACACCATTGTGATTCGGCCCTCTCCACCATCCCCAATCTGAATCCCCAAGATTAGGGAATCGTTCTTGCGCTGAGACGACACTAGCTAACAATACAACTAGAAAGGCTGCTTTGATCTTCATTCCGTGTTACTTTCTTTGTGAAACGTCATTGAGGCACTTGGACTGATGCAACGACCGGCACAATCATTCATTAAAACCTTGGCTTACCGTCACCAGGGACTGGTTGGTTTTGACGAACGCCGCCGCGGGGAGCCCAGTTCTGATTGGGAACGTGAGCCTGCTTCATGTAAGCTGCCATTCGTTTTACCACGTCCGGATGAGTGTCCGCAATATTCCGAGCTTCTCCTAGGTCCTTGCTTAGGTCATAGAGTTCAATCGGGCCGGTGAACATGGGCATTCGAATCGCCTTCCAATTGCCTTCACGCACAGCTTGCTTGCTGCCCTGTTCATAAAACTCCCAATACAAGAAAGTATGCTCGGTTTGTTTTTTTGCATGTCCCTTCAAGATCGGAGCAATACTAACGGAGTCGACATTACGCGGCGTATCCACTCCGGCTAAATCACAAGCCGTTGACATCAGGTCTCCGAAATAGCCAATATGGTCAGAAATGATACCGCTCGGAGCGACTCCTGGCCAATGAGCAATCAATGGCACGCGAATTCCTCCTTCATAAAGATCACGTTTCATGCCTCGCAAGGGACCGTTCGGGTCAAACGTATCTGGGTTATGCCCACCTTCGTTATGATGTCCGTTATCACTGGTGAACATCACCACTGTGTTTTCTGCGATACCCAATTTTTTCAGCAGTGCATTCAACCGTCCAATATCACTATCCATGCGAGTAATCATCGCCGCCTGACCTTTATCCTGTTTCTTCCACGGCTTGTCTTTATAGATTCCATAATCCGGCACTTCCTGTCCATCGCCAGTGCCCCGTGTTCCTTCGTTATTGGCGTGCGGAATCGTCAATGCCAGATACAGAAAGAACGGGGCATCCTTACTTCGTTCGATAAATTTGACGGCTTCCTCCACGACGAGGTCGTGACTGTAGTCAACTCGTTTTGTCGCCCAGCCTCCTTCAAATCCTGCATAAGCTCGCCCGGACCCTTGAACCACATTACGCAACTGTTCCTTTTCTTTATTACGCCATAAAAACTCTGGGTAATAATTGTGAGCATGAACCTGATTGAGGTAGCCATAGAAGAAGTCAAAACCCTGGTCATTTGGAAGACCTGTATTTCTCTCAACTGCATCTCCCAGCCCCCACTTTCCACATAATGCCGTGGCNTATCCAGCTGCCTTCAGACGCTCGGCAACAGTCACATCGGAAGTTCGCAAGGTCTGAACGGACGGGTCGCCACCAGCATTACCTCGCACCCATGTATGGCCCATGTGCTGTCCAGTCATCAATACGCTTCGCGACGATGCGCAGACCGTACACCCGGCATAAAAATTCCTAAATTGAATCCCGGATCTGGCCATTTGATCCAATACCGGAGTTTGGATCTTTTCCTGCCCATAGCAGCCCAAATCACCATAACCAAGGTCATCAGCCATAATGAAAATGATGTTAGGTTTATCTAGTGGCTCACGTGCTTGTAAGGAACAGGGAGCTAACAGTAACAGCAGTCCAAGAATAACTTTGAGTCTCATTAACGATTTCCAAATTCACTTTTATCGTAGGCATGGTTTGATATTCCATAATCAGACCAACACCGCCATTCTAGAGGGGAGACTGGTTCGTTTGAAGAGTATGCAGTACGATCGGCATCCATCACATGTAAGCTATCCCAGCATTTATCACCTGATTCTGGCATTCAACCGTTCGCATCCCCTGCCATGAATAGGTATCCTAAAAGTAGTTTGTAACTCAGTCCTTTCCCGGGAGTCTTATCTCATGCGACGCTTTCACCTATTCGGATCCTGCCTGGCAATCCTATTAACCACGGCACTCTATTTTTCACCAGTAACAACCGCCGATGCTGAGACGAAAGATAGCGTTGCAATTCTTGCCAACGTTCAGGAAGGCGACACGGGAATTAAGCGAGTCGGACGAATGAGCTTTGCCCCTAATGGAGTGCTGCTTGTAGCCGACATCGGTACAGCAAGTGTAGTAGCCATTGACACGGGTGATACCGGACCGGTTAAAAAACTCAAAGCACGAGTCAATGACGTTGACAAAAAGATCGCTGCGGCTCTCGGTACAAACAAAGAAGGAATTAACATCGCGGACATGGCCGTGAATCCAGCCAGTGGAAAAATCTATGTCTCTGTTCAACGCAAAGCGGATGGACTTAACGCGATTATCACATTCGACCAAAACGGCAAACTCGCTCCTCTAAACCTCAAGGAAGCACGTTACGTACGCGTCCCCCTTCCGGTCGAGGACCAGAAGAAAATCGCGAACATTTCCGGAGTGGAATTCAGCAAGGACCGAGTCCTCGCTGCAGGGCAAAGCAATGAAGAATTCTCTAGCAGAATCTACTCGCTGCCTCTCCCGTTAACGCATGGCAAGTCAGGTGAAGTCTACAGTACCGAAACCTATCACGTTGCCCACGGTCGCTGGGAAACTCGAGCTCCGATTCAGTCATTCATCCCCTACCAGGAAGAGGGAGAGGATTACATCGTCGGCTCATTTGCGTGCACCCCGATCGCCAAATTCAAGATCAGTGACATCCAGAAAAATGCCCACATCAAAGGAACATCCGTGGTCGAACTGGGTAGTGGCAACCGACCTGTCGACATGTTCACTTACGAGAAAAACGGTAAGAAATGGTTGATCACCAATACGGATCGTTTCCACCATTCCCGTCGTCCTCTGGGACCAAGTCAGTACTGGGGAGTCCGAGTAAACATGGATTACTTGTCCGCCGACAAAACGAATGAAGAAGCCGCTCGTCGTGTTGTCACTCAGGAAAAAGGACCGAACGGCATNGAAGTTGTAAAGGCATTATTCTTTGCCAAGCACGTTGCCAAACTAAGCAATGACGAAATGGTCATCCTCCGTGATAACGAAGGCGCTCTCGACCTTGAAGTTTCGGCGTTGCCTGAGTAGACGCAACATGAGTTTCAAACGGATCACACGAATCATCAGTGTCCTTGCGGCACTGATGATTCTTATTTTTAACGAGGGGTGCAATCATGCCCCTTCCGACGTAGTCGATGTACGCCCGGCGGCGGAAATTACGTCCGGCCCCATGATCGATTCTGTCTATGAGGCNCACCCGCTCATATCAGTTTCAATCTCAACCGAACATAACGAATTGAAGGACGATCAAATCTTAAATTTCGGTGTCATCGACAGTGACACAAATGAGCTGACGCCGATACTCGGCAACTACCAACGCACCGAAGCCTTGCTGACTTTCACTCCCAGCTTCGCATTATTACCTGGAATAACTTATCAAGCACAGAATCTGGTGTCGAACACCCACACTAACTACTCCTTTGAACAAGCACATGCGAACACCCCCACTTTGGAGGTCAAGCCAAACTCTGACAACCTTCCTGCTAACCACCTGAAGTTTTATCTCTTTTTCTCCCAACCTATGCAGCAGGACACTCCTTGGGAGCATTGCAAATTATATGATGTCACGACCGGGAACTTCGTTGGTCGCCCATTCCGACATACCGATTTATGGAATCCCGATGGTAAGCGGCTGACCCTGTGGTTTCATCCCGGACGTCAAAAGACGGGTGTCAACCTAAATGTCGATCTAGGAGCCATTTTAGAAGAAGGTCACGAGTACGAATTACAAATCAGTGGACTCTGGCAATCACTGGAGGGGCAACCCCTTGGTAAAGACTATCGACTGCCGTTCACCGCGACAAAAGCGGATCATATGCAACCGGATCCAAGCCAATGGGTATTAATCGCACCCGAATCAGGTACACAACAACCGCTAACCATCGAATTCAACGAGCGTCTTGACTATGCGATGCTTCACAACCAACCGCTCACTGTAACTAGTGGCAAAACGCCCATAGACTGTCAAATCGTACCAAACACTGATTCAACAAAACTCGAACTGACTCCCTCTGACAATTGGATCCCTGGCACTTACTCTCTCAACATCAACCCTCGTCTTGAGGATCTCGCGGGCAACAGTATTGAACGCCCTTTTGAAGTCGACATTCAAGAAGTTAATGCNGAGCAATCCAAAACCACAACCATCACATTTACTCTGGCCCCTTAACATGCCTTCTAACACTTGCAAGACCATCGGTGTGATTTCATTGTTCCTGACTTTGACAACAAATACATCTTGTGGCAAACGTCTACCTTCAACGGATGACTCCAATTCAAAGCCCCTGTGACAACGTGTGAATTTTGCCGGACACGTTAGCCGGCAAAGACACTACTCGGCGAGGCGCCGGTTAACACGGCACGAACATCTGCGCAAACGGTATCGACGACGCGACATTGTGCTTCTTCCGAAAACGCTCCAATATGAGGAGTAACGAGCACATTCTCCAAGTCGGCTAATCCACCGGGCTTGGGCGGTTCTGATTCACGAACATCCGTTGCAGCTGCTCGTAAATGCTCTGAAACCAACGCGTCGACAAGTGCCATTTCATCCACCACTTCTCCGCGAGACGTGTTAATAAACACCGCTCCAGATTTCATTTGATTAAATTGTTCTACACCAAACAGGTGACGTGTATCAGGCATTAGCGGGACATGGCACGACACGTAATCCGAAGCAGCCAATACTTCATCCAAGGGCAGCATCTCCACGTCTAACTCATGAACAACGGGAGTGTCGTGAGGGAGATACTTATCAAAGGCACATAACTTCATATCAAAGGCCTTGGCGCGACGAGCGACCATTTGGCCAATGCGTCCGAATCCGACCACCCCTAGTGTTTTCCCAGAGAGTTCTGTCCCTACGAACTGGCTTCTATTCCAGTTTCCCTCTTTAGTATCATTGTTAGCCAAGGTTATAAACCGAGCGAGGTTAAGCATAAATCCCATTGCCAATTCGGCCACTGCTAGAGAATTTTCGCGAGGCGCATAACACACAGTAACATTTCGACTCATGGCTGCCTGAGTATCTACATTATCTAGGCCTGCACCGGCTCTGGCGATCACCTTCAGATTTGGAGCTTGAGTTAACAGAGCTTCGTTGATCTGCGTTTGATTCCGCACGATGATGGCGCGAGCCTCTGACACCGCCTGCGTCAAAGCCTCGCCATCGTTCCATAAGGAATCGTTCCAATGCACGTCAAAATCTGACATCAAGGCATCCATCGATGGACCTTGAATATTCTCAGAGACAATTATATCTGCCATTTACACCACCTCTTCTCGATTACCCGTCCGAGCGGATTTCATCAGAGCATCGACTACACGTTGATTATCCAGCGAGCGTTGGGGCCAAAATTCGCACAAGTTCCCTGAGCGAATCAGCCTCACCAATGATTCCACCATACAGGTTTCTTGAACTACACTTTGGCAATCATGAACGGTCGCTACTCCCTCGTCGTCATGTGTCCAAAAACGCTGTTTTTCAATATCCCAGGGAGAGAGGAAATCGTCGCACACCAGATTCCCTGACTCACCCACCACTTCCATCCATTTCCGACGAGTTAAGTCGTAACCACAATCAAACGACGCCATTCGGTTGTCCGAAAACCACATTAGCGCCGTTGCGTTGTTGTCCACTCCTCGATGATACGTCGCTGTTGCATAGACGTGAGTAGGCACTGCGTCAAAGGCCCACAAGGCCGCTCGAATACAATACCATCCAATGTCATAAAGAACTCCACCCCCAAGTTCTGGAACATAACGGTGCTGTTCGGGCGTATCTGACATCTGAATACTAAAGGCTGATACTACTCGCCGAAGTTTTCCCAAACGTCCCTCCTGGATCACCTTTTTCATAGCTGCCGCTCGCGGCGTATGAGGCCACATAGTCCCATCTAAAAATTGCACTCCATTACTTCGACATGCCGCCAACATTTCCCGTGCTTCAATAGCGTTCATAGCTGTTGGCTTTTCACACAGAACATGTTTACCCGCCTCGGCGGCTTTGATGGTCCATTCTTTGTGTAGAGAAGGGGGCAGGGGAATGTACACTGCATCCACATCAGATCTCTGTAACGCAACGTCATAACCAGCGACGGCTTCCTGAGCATGGTGCTCCTCAAGCCAGGCCTGAGCTTTGCCCAATTCACGACTAGCGATTACGGCAAGTTCTGCGCCTTCCGCCTGATGGATAGCTCGACCGACTTTAGTTGCGATTTTCGCCGTGCCTAACACCGCAAATCTAACCGTCTTCATTCTCTAATCCGTTCTACATGTCGCTTTGGGAGGCAATTTAATGTCACTCAGTATAGTCCTCCGGGCATACGATTTCACCCAGTAGTCTCCGCCGGTACACCTATCCTTGAATTCCAGACAGATGTTACAATGGCTCTGTTACAGTTTCCCTCCCAACCCGCCTGCTAACCGTCTGTTCTTGCCATGCTTCGGTTCTTAGTCTCGCTTCTAATCATTAGTGCCTGTGTATCTCTGCAGGCAGAGACCGTCACCGAAGCAATCAATCGCCATATAAGTGCGAGATGGGCAAAACAGCAGATCACGCCGACTGACACCGTTGACGATGCCTCATTCGCACGCCGTATCCACTTAAGCCTTATAGGCCGCCCTCCATTTGTTAGTGAATTGGATACGTTTTTAGCGGATGGCCGAGCGGACAAGCGAGAGCACTTAGTTCAGCATTTACTCAGCAGTGACGCCTACGCAGTACACATGGCTCAACTTTTTGACTCTGTTCTCATGGGACGTAGAGGTGCCGGAGAGTACAAAAAGCGTAAAGATCAAGGCTGGCTTACGTACCTGCAAAGGCAATTCAAAGAGAATGTCTCATGGGAGACAACCGCACAGGAAATCCTGCTAGCAAGACCAACAACCGCATCGCGTAAAGGTAGCACCTGGTTCCTATTCGAACGCAAGGACGAACATCAAGTCATTGCCGAAGCCATCGCGCCCGCGTTCTTCGGAATTCGCATTGAGTGTGCCCAATGCCACGACCATCCGCTGGTGGATGAAATCAAGCAAGCACACTACTGGGGACTGACTGCCTTTTTCAATCGAGGTAAAAATCAAAACACCAAGCAGGGGCCACAGATTCAAGAGTCCGCTATAGGCGGTTTTTCTGACTTCTCGGATTTAATCGGCAATACACAGCCCAATGAACTTGTCTTTTTCAAAGCCGATAAGGTAGATGAAGCTCGCCCGAAAAAGGACGATAAGCCCGAAGACAAGGCTGAACTCTATCGGGATTCTGAAATCGAGGGACTTCCTCGAGTCCCTTTGTTCTCACGCCGTGCAGCTTTTGTTGATCAGGTGCTGACAGGCCATCCGTTACTTGCTACCGCTATGGTAAATAAACTTTGGGCCATCATGCTGGGACGAGGATTAGTCGATCCGGTTGATGAGATTGACTCCCTCCATCCCCCTAGCCACCCTCAATTACTCGAATATTTGTCCCAACAATTTCGGGACTCCAATTATGACGTCAAGGCACTAATAAAAGCAATCGCCCTCAGCACTCCCTATCAACTAAGTTCGAATCAACCTGCTGAAATCTATGACCCAGCCACGTTTGCCTGGTTCCAACCTCAACCACTGACAGCCGAAGTCATGGTGCAGTCCTTAAATAGTGTTGTGAGACACGTCCCGAATAACGAACTTGGAGTGCTAAATCAGTTCCGCAGACATTTCCCCGAGGTTTTACAATCTGAAACGAATACAGGATTAGACGACGCGATGTTCCTTTCGAACAACGCCGAATTCAACCAATTCCTGAACGAAAGCAATGCTCCCGAACATCTGGTACCAAGCATGCTGAAATTGGACTCTAACGAACAACGCATTAGCCTATTATTTCGTTCGGCCTTTTCTCGTCTCCCGGACGCTGACGAACTGACCGAAATAAATTCCTATCTCAATCAACGTCAGGACGACCTGACTGCGGCTCTACATCAGGTAGTCTGGGCCGTGGTTACCAGTGCTGAGTTCCGATTTAATCACTAAGCCAATGATGAAAAGACACAAACGAGATTGCGGTACTCCGGAGCATAGTATGCACCGACGCCTGTTCCTACAGGGATCCATGGCAGCATCCACCGCCTCTGTCGCAAGCTTTAATGGCCTCTTTTCCATTCCAGCATTGGCAGAACAGGTACAACAAAAACAAAAAAAGGTCATCCTATTGTGGTTGTGCGGAGCCCCAAGCCAATTCGAAACATGGGATCCCAAGCCAGGAACTTCGACGGGCGGCCCCTTTGGAGCTATCCAAACTAAACTTCCGGGAGTCATGCTTGGTGAAATGATGCCCAAGACGGCGTCCCTGTTAGACAAAACCGCCATCATTCGTTCTATGTCCACAGGCCCCGAAGCTCACTTCCAAGGTATCGATTGCCTCACCAGAGGAGATACTCCTCGCCCTCCATTCACCCGACCTATCCTGGGCTCTGTCATCGCCGAACAACTTGGGCAACTCGACAGCCCCGTACCTCAGTTCGTCCTGCTCGATCCATGCCCGGAGGGCAACGAATTCAAGAGTTTCAAAGCCGGGAACTGGGCTGGCTGGCTGGGCGCCGAATATGCTCCAGTACGAGGTGGTAAGGGCTATAGCATTCAGAACACCGCCCTCCCTGACAGCCTCAATGAATTGGCTCATCATGACCGCGAGCAATTACGCCGTTTTCTCAGTAGGAAATTCCTCAACGAAACTCGAAATGAATCGGCCAAAGGTTATAACACTGTTTTCAATCGTGTAAAAGGGCTAATGAGTGCCGCGGATTTATTTGATCTGGATCGCTTACCCGAAAAAGAGCGGTTGAGATACGGTCCTGGCGCCTTTGGACAGCATACGCTCATGGCTAGGAATCTGATTGAGAATGGCTCAACTTTTGTCATGGTGGCCAATGGGATGCCTTGGGATTGCCATGTTCTAAACCACGAAATCTATCAAATGCTCGTACCGGAATTGGACAATGTGTTCTATCAACTGGTCACCGACCTGGAAGACCGTGGCATGCTGGAAGATACGTTGGTCATAGCCATGGGGGAATTCGGACGTACGCCCTGGCTTAATGCAGCGCGCGGACGCGACCATTACCCCAAAGCCTGGAGCATGATCATGGCCGGAGGTGGGATCAAGGGGGGCGTCGTGCATGGTGCAACTGACGAACTGGGGATCGCCGTCAAAGATGGTAAGGTCAATAATCGCAACCTCTTCGCTACGTTCTTTAGCGTTCTGGGGATTGACCCACACGAACAGTACAATCTGCCAGGCTTGCCAACCTTCCATCGAGTCGAAGATAACGCTGCTCCTATCGAGGAGGTATTAAGCTAATGGCCCCCCTCAACGACGACACTGCCGACGCAACCAAAGTTACACTGAGCGATCAGGCTTTCAAAATCCAACTTCCAACATTGGTCCTTGGTGCAACTTGTACTAAGGATGGCCAGACGATCTACGCAAGCTGTGTTGATGGCGTATATCGCGTCAACACGGACAACAAGTCCCACGAGAAACTTTACTCCCATGACAGCTATGCCAGCGGGGCCGTATACAGTGAACAACACAACCTGCTCATTACAGCAGGCTATGACGGCAACCTCATTTGGTATGATCTCGCAAAGAAAGAGATCATCCGCAAAATACCCGCTCATAATTTCTGGTCTTGGAAAATGGCGATTTCTTCAAATCATTCGATGATTGCTAGTGTGAGTGGACAATATTTGGCCGGAGATTTCGACTATCGACCTAAGCCGGCGGATGAGCCAACTGTAAAGGTCTATGACACTCAAACCGGCCAATGCCTGCACGCTTTTGATCACCTACCATCTGTCCAATCCGTTGCATTCTCACATGACGGTAAGCATCTTGCCGCAGGCAATTTAATGGGTGGCATCCGAGTTTGGGATTTAGAGACTGGTGAACTTGCCGCTGACTGGACTGACGAAGGCTTTACAAGCTGGGGCATCATTAAAAGCCATTGCTACATTGGCGGCATCTACGGACTGGACTTCACCCGGGACAACACCGATGTGCTGGCAACCGGCTTTGGTCCAATGCGAGATCCCATGGCGGGCAATGGCAAGCAGTTGTGGCAACGATGGCGTTGGAATCAGGATGTGCCCGAAAAAGTGGCTGAAAAGCAACAGGGAAGCGGGCTAATGGAGTCGATCCAAATGCACACCTCTGAAGAATTCTTTGTCATGGCTGGTCGTTTGCGTGATGGAGATGCAAACATTTCGCTGTTCAGTACTGCTACCAATGAACGAATCGCGCACGCTAAAGTCGGATTCCGAATCACCGAAGCAATTTTCCCTCACGAAAATGCCAAGCTCATCGTGGTTGGCGGGTCAGGGCAACCACGCAACGCCGACGGCAACTTCCCCAACTGGGGACACATCCATATCTATGAACTAACTTTTTAGAGTTTTTCGCGCCTATTGTATCCCATACTCTGCACCATTTAATAAGTACTCGCTTTTATTGAACACCTCCATCATTGAGAAACAAACCGGTAAACAATATGGCACAAGACGATTTCAACTCCGAAATTACCAGACTTAATGCCATTGATTCGAGCTATGACCGACGTCGAGAAATGGAGGCAATGCCCGCCGATGCCGTATACGAAACTCGACTGACTATCGACAAACTGGAACGGACGTATGGGTACATCCGTGAAGAGGGATTTCGTGACGGGCAAACAGTGATCGGAACAATCCCCGGTACTAACCAGGAAGTTAAGATCTCGCTTTTGCAGTCACTTAACGACGAGATTGAACACTGGGAGGAAGGAGATAGTGTTTCGGTAATCGTGAACTTCCATGACTACGACACCGCATACAACCGGTACCATCTGCTGGGACGATCGCTCGGTAAAAATACCGATTCTCCCCCTACCGTTGAAACAATTGATGAGCCTACCGAAGCACTGAGCGACGACTCAAACGAGATTCCAAGCGAAGAACGACTTGAAGAACCTACTAACAATCCGGCTGAGCCCTTAGCTGATAGACAAGCTAGTTCCCCAGACCTCACAGCCTCCGATTCACCGACAAGTACGCAGGAAACTCCTGAATCCAAAAGCCTTGAGACAAACCAAACATCCCCGGAAGTTACTGAAGAGTCGACGGCAGAAACCACATCTGAGCAAGTCGTCGAGCCTGAACCTGAGCCTGAACCTGAACCTGAACCTGAGAAGGAATCTGCGACCGCACTGGCCCTGCCTGAATCTATCCCGCCGGAAATCCCGAACACCTCGAACAGGCTTGCCGATCAGACTCTGCCACAGCTAACAACGGTTGATGAATTCGATCATCTTGACGTCGATGAATCAAGTTTATCTCTACCCCCTGCTGCCATCGCATCTGCCGGAGAAGCCACTACAGGCAAACTCAAAAAACGAAAATCTACAAAGTCAAAGACAAAGCCAAAACGGCAAAACACTCAATCAAAGACAAAGCGAAGAATCGTTCGAAAGGTCAAGAAGCTACCTACCCGCAGTCTCATCTTAGTCATTATTCTTGCGGCAGCGGCAGTGATCCTGATCCCTCAACTGAACTTTTCCCAAAATGACAATCAAGTCAAGCAACGAGTGGAATATCAACCTCAAACACTCACAATCGACCCAATTTATCGACAAGAACTGCCGGTCATGGATCCCGATTTGGTGAGCCTGGGGTATACGACGTCACGTCCCTTTTGGACTGACAAAGATTCCTGGCCGGACGTTCCGCCCTTGCGGATCGTCTCCACCAAATTGGTGCAAGGTCGGGCAGCAAGCCTTACATTCCATCCTCATGACAAAGCCATGGTGTATTTTGGGCTTACGTCAATAGCGGGGCTTCAACTGACCGACCAGGCCGAGTTCAAATTCCCAGAGGAAATTCGCAATATGGCGGGGACGGCCTCCTTCTCAAGCGATGGCAAGCAACTCCTCGTGTTCACTAACGGAGATTCAAGAAGACTCTGGATCTACGATTGGCCAATTACAGAACAATCCAAAGCAATATTCACCGCGGATTGCAATATAGACGTTGACGGTCTGATTTTCTCACCTTTCACCGATTCAAAAGCAATTTCTCTGAAGCAGTCCCACAGCGTTGCTCTGCATGACCTGGACATTCCTGACGCGAAGACAAATAACTCTGAAACCCCAGTTACCACTGTCTTAAATGATGGTACTCCACTGTCAACCATCAATCCCACATTCGCTGGCAACGACCTGTTAGTCAACATCACCGATAGCCAACTTTCCGCCGTCAACCAGTTAAACCAAGAAGCTTATCGCTCCAATCCAAATGCGATGCAATTCCGAACTCAGTCGAGCCACCCCGGGTTCCAATTCATCATCACCACTCATGCAGACAAACAAATCCGTGTGTACCACTCCGACTACCGTCGCCCCGTGTGGGCCATTAGTGGGTTTATTGAACCACCTAAATACGCGCAAATGGCCTCTAATGGAACGCACATGGCAGTCATTCCGGACACCCAAAAACCAACTATTCTGATTATCAACTTCCGCACAGGCGAATTGACAATGAGACTTCTCTCAGAAGAGAAAGACGCGTTTCAACGATGTGAATTCACTCCGGATCTGTCTTATCTAACAGCAACCACGGTCGATCACAAGTTGATCATTTGGCCGGTGAATCCTGAGTGGGTCACCCATGCCCCCACTCAGCCAGACGTCAATGATGCTAGCACGAATCTCAATGCTACCCTGCAGTAGACAATCACTTTCATTTCCTTTCGAGATATGAGTGATTAAACTAACAATATGGCTACAGATATCACATCCATCTTGCAGGAACTCGATTCGATCGATTCATCATACGATCGACGACGTAAAATTGAGAATCTCGCCAAAGACTCACTTTTCACGATCGCCGTAGTGGCCTCTGAAGTCGACCGAAATTACAGCTACGTACGTGAAGACGGCTATCGTGATGGATACTCCATTCTAGGTACGGTAAACAGTGTCTCATCAGCAGTTAAAATCCTACTACCGACTGCACTTAATGAACAAGCGACCAATTGGAGTGCCGGGGATTCTATTTCACTTGTCGTCAAAGTATACGACTGGGACAGTGCTTACAAACACTTCAAATTGCTAGCCACCGAAGTCGCAAGCGATACTGCGCCATCGCCCCCAGCCACAAGTACACCACCAGAAGTTACTCCACCGTCACCAGCGAAAGTGGAGACGCCCACTCCAGCCGAACCAACGTTAACAACTCCAGTTCCCTCAAAAGCTCCTTCTCCTCCGACTGCTACTCCCCCAACACCACCTAAACAGCCTGTCGTCGAGTCCACGCAAACTATGGAACCAAGACCGGAATCTGTCAGAAAACCGGCCCCCGAACCAGAAGCCAAACCTGCTCCCAATCTAAAGAAAGTTGAACGTCCCAAAGCAAAACGCTCTCGTGCAAAACCTCAGACACCGAAGGCGCCCCGGGCTCCGGAACAAAAATCGACAAATCAGCAGCAGGCTAACACAACGCAAGCTCAGCCGCCAGTTAAACCGCAAGCTCAACCTACCGCCTATAACAAAACGCCTGTCAGCTTAAAGCAATACAATCCTCCGACACTCAAAGGTGTACCAACACGCCGGAATACACCGACGTTTGGGGGACGCACAAAACCAATGCAGCCACAACGCTTTACATTGGCCCCAACAAATCCTTTTGAAATCGTCCAGGGCCAATATAAAAAACCGCTCATTCTAGGCTTAAAGATTTTCGGCGGGATCTTTGCCGGATTCCTTCTCTTGATTTGCGTTTGCTGCGGGCTACTCTCTAGCTAACAACTTGATCACTTGGCCTGCTTGATGAATTCCACCAAGTCAGCGACCTGTTGTGCAGTGAGATCTTTAACCTGCAAATCCGGCATCAGGGACTTATCCTGCCGTTCCACGAAATCAACTTCAGCGGCTGGGATAGCGGTTTGCTTCCCTTGTGCATCCAAGATTACAAGTTGCTTTCCGTTTCTTTCTTTAACGACGCCTGAAAAGACTTTTCCACCCGTTGTTTCGACAACATAGGACGCATACTTCGCCTCGATTTTAGCCGAGGGACGAACGATACTTTCAAGAATCTCTTCGCGTCCCAAACGCTTGGCAATATCCTCGAGAGACGGTCCAACCGGCTTGCCTTCAGTCCCGATCTGATGACAATTCTTACACTGAATACCCTGCGTACTTAAAAACAACTTGCGACCGTTTTTTGAGTCCCCTTGAAGCCTGAGGATTTGCGACGAATCAAAATTGGTTCCCAGAGTTTGCGGTAATAACGCAGGATCAATGAATGGTTTATAGAGTCCGAGCTCCAGCGGCGGCTCCTGACCGGTTGCCTTTTGGCGAATTGCTAAGAGCGATTTCTGTCGAGCACTAGACAATGCATCTAAAGCCATTGCCAATGCCTTCGACACCGGTTGGTTACCTCTCTGATTCACAATATCGACATCGACTGCAAACACAAGTTCTCCAGCTTCAGGAGAATCCAGTTCGTCAATCCATTGCCTTATCAAATCAATTGTCTGTGCGTCAGGAGTCTGAGCTCCCAGATGAGGCATGTGCCCAAGTCCAGTCGTCGTTAGACGATACAACAGGACCGAGCCTGATGGGTCACCAGCAGATACAATCCTCGCATCCTGAATCCCTAAACTACCTCTCGTTGGCCGGTGGTTAACCAATTTCATTGCATCCCACTCCGTTTGAAAACGGAGATCAATGGTTGCATTTCCGCCCCCTCCTGGCTGATGGCAATGTGCACAATTGGCTGCTAGATACGACTTTACAATCTGCGCCTTGTCTCCATCACGACCATGATGAAATGATGGCAATCCCTCTTTCAAGCCTGCAAGCTTGTGAGCATTCTCTTTTCCACCAACCGGATTCACCAATTGAACAACTCCATCTTCGATTAGTGAATGTAATGCAATATCGTGTTTCGCACCGTTACCAGCCGTAAGTCCATTCAATTGGGGCAAGACAAATCCCAGTACCGTGGAGCGGCTGTTGTGACAAGTTACACACTCATTGCGACTGTGATACCGCCATTCAATCTCCCGTGTTCCTTTGAAAGCCAATGGATCATCAATCATCACGTTGCGAATCGCACCTTTGGAAGGAACCAAATCTGCATCGGACTGGTCTTCCCGCCAGGCGTAGGTATAGAACTGCCATTGTTCATTCTCAAGGAACATGACTTGAGTCTCCAGACGAGTAAGTTCCTCTGCTCCGGCTTTCTGAAGATACAGCGTCTTGGCTAGTGTTGTTCCTTCGGGATAGAGCATCGTCCCGTTTCTTTGAAGCATGACATTTTCTTCACCTTGCAGAGCAATGACTCGATCCCCGATCGCTCCATCGGACCATTGTGGCTGTGCAATTGTATACTCAAATACACCTGACGCCGGAGTCACCTTAGCATTAAACAAGCCAGTTTCGCTAATCTTAAGCGGAAAAGCGGACGGATCGACATCAATCTTATTGCCTTCAAGCTTGTAGATACCACCGGCATAATCAAGTACCAATAACTCACCACTGGAATCTTCTCCAAAGGCGATGACTTTAACTGTCGATCTGGCAATTTCCTGCAACGAAGTGAGTTCATTCCCTTCATTGGTTAACGCCCACAGAATTCCTGTCACATAATCTCCGTAAACATATTTCCCTTGAAGTCCATCATGCTTCCCACGGTAAACGAAGCCCCCGGTAATAGAACGTGACTCCGAATGATGGTGAGCAGCAACGGCTGGAATGACAGGTCCTGGGCCGGTCTTTAGGTCGGTACGAACTGGCTGAGGTCCTTCCGTGACGCTCCACCCATAATTCCCACCACTGACTACACGGAACACCATTTCCCACAGTTCCCAGCCAACATCACCAACCCAAAGTTCACCTGTCTGCTGGTCAAAACTCATTCTCCAGGGATTTCTAAAGCCAAAGGCAAAGATTTCGTGGCGAGCCTCTTCCATGGAAACAAACGGATTGTCGTCCGGAATTGAATAAGGGGATTTTGCTGACGTATTGGAAACATCCAAACGCAGAATACAGCTCAACAAATCGTCGACTCCCTGCCCGGTGTTGTTTCCGTCAGGCGGAGAAGGGGCCGCAGCGTCACCTGTAGAAATGTATAACATCCCGTCCGGGCCGAATTTTAAACAGCCTCCGTTATGGCCCCCCGAACGCCAGCGTATAATCTCCACTTCACTCTCAGGATCAATTGTCGGTGGACTTTCTGATCGCATTCGAAATCTGGCAACTCGAGTCCCTTCCTCCAGATTAGGACCATCGATAAACGTCAAATAGACGAATCGATTCTCTTTGAAATTAGGGTCGAATGTAAATCCATAAGCGGCGGCTGCGTCAAAAGCCTCGTTCAGGTTAATCACTAGATCGGCTTGCTGCACACCATGATTAGATTGCTCAAAGCTAAACAGCTTGCCTTTCTGTTCAAGCACATACAACCGCCCGTCATTCGGACCACTGGTGATTAACACTGGGTTATCAAATGACAGACCAGCATAGGATCGAACCAACGTGTATGGACTGGGCTTATCCGGGCTTCCTGTCAGCTTGCTTTCCTTCCAGACATCTCTGGCCAAAGAGGAATTACCAATCAGTAGCATCAAAGTCAAAGTCAGTACGGATCTTACGAGCATTTTCTATATCCTGAAAGTGTTACGATCTGTGCTGTCATATTGTAACACTTCCAGCTTACCGTTCACCAATGATGGTCAGGACGGCAAGTTCAGTTCAAGCTCGTCGGCAGTCTTGAGACCAGACCTGTCTTCAACTGCTTCGCGATCGATCAGTTCGAGTTCAGTCACAAAGCTGTCTATGGTTCGCTGAATCTCACCGGGCGTGTCATTCCAATTCTCCGGAGCCGCCAGCCTATCTTCATTTTGATCAATCGTCCGAAGCCAATCTTCATCACCTTCCATTCGATCATCAACCAGTCCAGGCCAAAACTCACCTTCAGCTTGAGCCTCACCTTCTAGAAAAGCATTTAGTTCATTAATTACTACAAGTGCATCGAGAGGTGAAAACTGGTTATCCCGGCTAGCGTCCCAAAACGGAGCTTGCATGCCTTGCTCTCGCTCAGTCGGCAGCGCACCACCTTCTCCCGCATTTAGGCGATTGATCACAGAAAGTGCATCCATTGGAACCAATTGACCATCGTCATTGATATCACCGGGGCTACTTCCGTTAAACCAAAGGTAATCGGTGACCATTTCAATCGTGACCTGATGGGCATCCGTTGTCACGGTACCATCGGTTACTTTGTATTCAAAAGAATCGACACGATTAAAATTCGTGTTGGGCACATACTCGAACGCTCCACCATCCCGAAGTACCAAAGTGCCGTACTCAGGGGGGGTAACCTGAGTAAACGTCAGCCGATTTACATCCGGATCGTCGACCAAACTGAACAGATCGCTATCAAACCCTGGATCCAACGTCTGATTATCTCTAAGTTCATAGACTCCATTGGAGGCAATCGGTTCGTCATTGACTTGATTAACAACGACTGCGAACTCTTCAATGTAAAACTGATTGTCCTCGAGTGTATCTAAATCCTGATCATACCCAGAGTCCATCAACTGAAGTACGATGGAGCTCGAGCCATTGGCGTGCTCTGGAAAACTCAATTCCAGACGTCCTGTCGATGCACTATTATCATGCGTGAGTTCGTAATCCAACAAATCGTCATTCGATATAAACACATCTATCATGAATTGCTGAGATTCATCTATTCCCGAACTCAACCCAGTCAGATCCAAAACGACATCACCACTATCCTCGTCCAATTCGACATCTTCGACCGCTTCTATGGTTGGCGGCATGTCCGTGGGTGCCAAACTCAGATAGTAGTGTCCCATTGAACCGGGCATGGCACCTTCGCCAGTATTCGGGTCGTAATTAACGTCCCCTTCGTGATAGCCACTCACCCCAAAGTAATACGTCTCACCACCGGTAAATTCGTAGTGCAGAAAACTGCCTAATCCACCATAAGGATCATCATCGTTCTGTGCGAGTTCTGCTCCCTGACTATCAAACAATCTCAGGACAGTATCAGCACTCCATGCCTGCGAACTGTCCGTCCAGACCATATAGTCTCCGGATTCAGTTGGAGCAAAGCGATATAGGTCGACATCTTCCGCTGTTAATACGAACGTATCGTCGTAGCCAATTTCGGCCGATTGTACATCTCCGACCGCCAGGTCGAGTATCCCTTGGTGGGTTAGCTTGTCATCAGTGAGCATTTCATAGGCACCAGCATCAAATTGATCCCATTTCATTTGGTAGTAACCAGTATCGCCCGGAACAGCATCACCAATTAAGAAAGGGTCGAAGGCTTGGTTCCCCAACCCGCTCACAGCAAAATAAACGGTTTCACCAGCTGTGCTAGCCAGGTGGATTTTGGAATCCCAACTACCATCCTGTACAAAATCCCAATCACGCTGCGCGATATAGTTTCCGGCCGAATCAAATACCGTAATGACACTATCCAAATCGTCCTCGTTGTCCTCAAGGACATAGGAATCCACATCAAACTCCAACACGCCGGAGATAGTAGGCGTCACCGAATAGAAATCAATATCTTTCTCGCTAACTTCAACCCAATCTCCTAACACAGAATCCCAATCAAAATAGATCAGCTCTTCATACCATGTGTTCGCATCGGGCAGTGGCATAGCCTGATTGATATTTCCGGTTAAGTCATTGGAGATGAACTCGAATTCAACTTCGTAGAATCCACCATAAGTCGTTCGACGTCCATCAACACTCATGGGGTTATAACTGTGATTGCGCTGACCCGAAACTCCGAAATAAAGTACTTGACCTTGTTCGAGGTCGGTTCCCATAACAAAGCTATCGAGTGTATGACCATCGAAATACTGGCGATCAGTGGGATGTTCAAAGACATAGCCCGGATAGTAACCGTCAACAAACTCCAGGGGATTGCCAAATTCATCCACTTGTAAATCGTCGTCACTATAAACCAATTCATTTCCATCAGCGTCAAATACACGCAGAAAGGAATCGACGTATCCCTCTAAATACGGAGTGTCGATATCAACCAATACTTTACCGTCGTCCGGAACCACCAAGCGGAACAAGTCTACATCCTGTGTACCTACATGCGTTCCATAGTCCTGTCCGATCAAGCCCTGAAACGACGTTTCTCCCTGATTGAAGCTCACTTGGACAGCTGTATCCAGAAAGCCATTTAAGTCGTCATTCGCCCAGCTAAAAGCGAGTTTATAATGCCCTCGATCGGCCGAAGTCCCCGACCCCGGGTGCAGTGGTGAATACGTATCGTTCCCTGAACCGCTGACTCCCACGTAATACACGCCAACCGGAAGCGCTGCTTCTAAATGTGAAAAGGTTGTATCGTCATAATTGTCATTTGCTGCCAGTGGTGTCCCGTTTGAATCAAAAAGTCTTAGAAGAGTATCAGCGGGTTCGCGATTCCCCCAGGCTTCGGTCTGCAAGATAACAACTCCGGGTGCGGACAGTTCAAACTTGAACATATCCACGTCGGCATCACCCGATTCAAAGCGTCGGCCATCCTTACCTAAAATCCCTTTCAGCTTCACCGCTTCGGTCGGATCGTTATCATAGACACTCCATCGCAAAGGTAATACCGGTCCCTGATACGCTCCAGCCAGCGTACTATTTGCGTCGCCACTATTGACCGCGTAGCGATCCTCTCGCTGAGCCGGCGTCTCCACCAATTCTCTAACTGCACTGACGGCCTGATGGATATTGAGTCGAGGGTATTCAGCATTCGTGTAAGCAAATTCAACTCCATCCACCGTCGTTATCGAATTTTCATCGTCACCATCATGAATAACATCGGCTGATTCACGGATTAGTTGTTGTACTTCGGACGTCGTTAAATATCGCCCTCCAAAAGTCATCGCCGCATCCTGCATCAGCGCCACAGCACCAGCAACCATCGGCGAAGCCATGCTTGTTCCTGCTAATTCCTGAAGTTCGTCACCGGGAACTGAACTGAGAATAAATGCTCCGGGCGCAAAGACTACATTACCTTGATCTGGTGGCCGCTGACTGAAGTGCACGATCCGATCTGACGCCGTAGTGACGTCACAAACCTGATCCCCCATACAAATCCCGCCACCTTCATATGATTCCCAAACGGCTCCGACTACTAATGTGCTATAGATACCGGGAGCATTCGCATTGCGAATCATTTGGTTCTGCCCGTTACGATCAATTCCGAATTCATTTCCAGCAGCACTAACGACGGTGATCCCCAGTCGCTCCAGATTCAAAATCTCACGGTAGACATCCTGTGTAACAGCTGCCGCGTCATTCGTATTTGCAAACAACCCTCCACCAAGAGACATATTCACTACTTTAATATTGTTCTCATAGTGATTTTCACGAACCCATTGCAACGCCTCCAGGATTTCAACCCACGAGGAATACCCATCTGTCTCCGAGAACACTTGTAACGAGATCAGATTGGCCTGAGGGGCAACTCCTATATTGGGGTCACTTGCCGCCGCAATTCCAGCTACATGCGTCCCATGATTCGACGTGAAATAATTCCCTTCGTTGGCATAAACTAAATCAACGTTGGCAATAACTCGGTTCGTCAGCAATTCATGACTGCTGTCGACCCCCGTGTCGATAATGGCGATTCCAATTTCGTCACCATCTATCTCATCGAAATCCGGCAATCGTCGCATTTCGTAAAGATCTATCAAGTCAAAAGCAAATGAGTGCGGAGCGACACCTGTTAAAACCAATCGCGGCTCTAAAGGCTCCAAAAACAACCGCTTTTGCAGTCGTCTCCTATTTGATTTCCTGAGCATTATTCAGTTGTCCTCCTTCCCTGTATAGTGTCATCGTTTCGACAACACCTGTCATCTAAATTGTCGATTTGTAACGCTACTAAAACCATTCTTTTTAGCTAAAACGGCAAACCACACCTGTATTATATGCAATCTGTGTGCCGTGAGCTCAGAAGATAGGGACTCTCAAATGACAACGGCAATTTAGTTATAATCGAAGCTGACATTCCCCATCGAGGGATTCGATCGTTTTCCCATATCAGGTTCTTTTCATGCCTCGCATCGCCCCGATACTCCTGCTACTCGTTTGTTTCACCACTTTGGCCAAAGGCAATAACAATGCCAAACCTCCGCTCAATGTAATCGTCGTTTTAGTAGACGATCTGGGCTGGATGGATTTGAGTGTCCAGGGTTCGGACTTTTACAAGACGCCCCACATTGACCGACTGGCTGCCACCGGTGCGCGATTTACAGACGGTTACGCTGCCTGCGCCGTTTGCTCTCCAACTCGAGCTGCATTGATGACCGGACGTCATCCACACCGTCTGGGGATTACGGACTGGATTCGAGCAGAATTCCAATTGGGTGGTCGACAAGGCCCCAATTCAGATAAACCGGGGTACCACGATGCTGGCCTGAATTACCTAACCCCTATCAACAACTCCTTCCTCCCTCACAAGGAATTGACCGTTGCTGAACTAGTTAAATCAAAGGGCTACGCCACCTGCTTCATCGGAAAATGGCATTTGGGAGGGAAAGGCTATCTCCCCACCGATCAGGGATTTGATGAGAACTTTGGTGGCTGGGATTACGGACAGCCACCAAGCTATTTTGATCCGTATACAAACAAACGCCTATCGGAAGGAATTCCAACCTTAAAACCTCGTGAAAAGGGCGAATACTTAACCGACCGGGAAGCCGACGAGGCAGTAGGATTTATTAAGAGAAACAAAGACAAGCCATTCTTCCTCTATCTTTCTCACTACACTGTCCATACACCAATCCAAGCCAAACAGTCTATCACTGACAAGTACATCCCTCTGAAAGACGGGAAAGGGCAGGACAATGCAACCTATGCATCCATGCTCGAGAGCCTTGATGACTCTATGGGCCGTCTACTGAAGACTCTTGATGAACATGATCTGACTTCCAATACCGTCATCATTTTCACCGGCGACAACGGTGGACTGGATCGCAATGACAATCCTACAGACAACGCGCCTCTAAAAATCGGAAAAGGGTACGCAACCGAAGGTGGCATTCGAGTACCGTGGATTATTCGCTGGCCTGGCGTTACCAAAGCCGGTACCACCATCGATACGCCTATCACAAGTGTGGACCTCTTTCCCACCGTTGCATCCATTACCGGCACTCGCATCCCCAGTGGCGTTCAAATTGATGGCCAAAATCTGACCGGTGTCATCCAGGGCACATCAACTCTCGATCGCTCACTTTATTGGCACTTTCCCCATTACCGACATCGCGGCGGAGCGGATCCATATTCGATAATTAGAAATGGCGATTGGAAGCTAATCTATTACTATGATCCGATGAAAATCGAGCTCTACAATCTAGCGGATGATATCGGCGAACAACACAATCTGGTGGAAGACAAACCGGAAATCACCGCGCGACTCCTTCGTTCTCTGAAGGAACATTTAGAAGAAACAGGGGCGAAGAAACCCATTGCGAAGGCTGGTTAACAACTCGCCTGGCAATCTCTCCTAAACAAAGAGCGGCAGGCTGCGCTCAACTACATTTCATAGACTCGCAAGCTGCCATCGCTACAGGCGATGACAAACCTCCGGCCGTCTTCGGTAAAATCAATTCCGCGAACCGGCTTATTTACTTCCACTACGTGGAATGGTTTAATCTCGCGTGGTTTCTTTTCTTCAACCGGTTCTTCTGGGGCTGCATGGTCATCACAACCGGCTGCTTCCTCTTTGGGAGCCGCTGATTCCGACGCTTCCTCGTCGGCAAGTGACCAGAACTCTACCGTCCCCTTACCATTTTGATTTCCCATTGCCCCAACAACGAATCCTTCAGGATGAAACCGCACACCCCAGGCCACGCCAGCCGAATTGCTTTTTGTGCGTAAATGACTGCTAATTTCCTTGGTCGCCCAATCGACAACGCAGATAATTGGATCCTGTTGGCCCGCAAATGAATTAACAACATTAGTTATCCCAGCACAACCGAGCAGGCTTCCGTCGGCGTTAAAGGCCATATCCCGAGCACCGCCCATATCAGCTTGAAACTTGTTATCAAAGCCTGTCATGACGGACTTCAACTCACGCGTACGCTGCCCTGTCTTCGCATTCCAGACAAAGATTTCGCCCATGAGGTCTTCTGACACCAGACTCTCGCCATCGGGGTGAATCATGACCGCATAGGGATGTCGACCGTGACCGACAAACTCTTTCTTTAACTTCCAACGCCGAGCATCCCAAAGCTTAATAATCTTATCGTTACCACAGGTGGCAATATATTTTCCATTCGGGCCGGCATGTACCCATCGCGAAAATCCCCGATGGGCTTCTACAATACGAACTGGCTTGTCGACTACCAATTCCACTTTGGGTTCGACTGGCTCTGAATCGTCTTCTGACTCAGTTTGTTCCACGGGCAATTCGACTGCCTGAATCGTTTCAGGCTGCACATCCCAAACGACTACCCGACCATCCCAACCAGACGTAAGTACTTGCTTACCGTCACTGGAAAAATCTATGCGACGGACCCAACTATCATGAGCCCCCCGATAAACAACTTTTTCACCGGTTTCAATTTCCCACCGGTAGACACCAAAATCCTCAGCTCCGGCAAAAACGTACTTCCCCGAAGGATCTAGGCGACAGTTGGTCAGAGCCTCACCGTGGGTAAACTGCTTTAGTTCTTTGGCCTTTTTGGGATCCGGCTTGCCTGAATTTTCGGGCATCGGCACGACTTCGTCCATTTCAGGTGTCTGCGTCTCGTCGAATCTCATGTCAACAACTCCTTAATCGGAGCGGCCACCGGGTCGCCAATCGGCACAGAACGGCCATCCAACGCATGGTCAGATTGAGAATCTATCCCCACTGCCTGCATATAAGTATGGAAAAGGTGAGCCCCATCGACTTCTCGATCCGAGACCTCCGTACCATCCGCATTCGTAGCACCTACAACGCCACCTGGTTGTATGCCACAGCCTCCGAGTGCGATGGAGAACGATTTTCCCCAATGATCCCGACCATATTTATGATTCACTTTCGGCGTCCGCCCGAATTCCGAGTAAATAATCACCAATACATTATCGAGCATTCCGCGGTCTTCAATGTCACCGAGCAACGTAGCGAATGTCTTGTCGAATTCGTCTAACTGTTCCACGTGAAAATTAAAATTCTCCGCATGGGTGTCGTATCCATGATGCGTCACTTTAACACAGGTAACGCCTTGTTCGAGCAAAGTTCGAGCCAACAGGCATCTACGACCAAACCAATGGCGGCCATATCGATCCAATTCCTTCTCGTCTTGCTTCTCAAACAAATCAGATCGAGCCATAAGTTGTTGAGCCTGTTCAAAGGACGTGTCGTAAGAATCGATCAACGCTCGGCTACGCTTACCACCAAACTGTTGATTCAGTTGTTGCCTTAAGCCTTCAGCCCGTATCGCCAGGGACTTAGAAAGATCCTTCGGACGCTCCAGATTCGTCGGGGGCTTCACTCCTTCCAGACGCATCATTTCATGCTTAGATTCAAGAAAGCCAGCCGTTTGATCCACGATTCCTCTGGTTGTAATATGCACATAACCCGGAAGCGGATTATCTGCAGCTGTGAGGTACTTCGAAGCGACAGCGCCCACAAACGGATAGTCACCATTCTTACGCCCCTTTTCCATAAAGAGCCGCCCCACAGTGTGGTCATCGGTTTGTAGATTGATACTCCGCACCACGCTTAACAGGTGCATTTTCTGAGCGGTGTAAGGAAGCAGCTCACAAATCTGAACACCGGGCACACTGGTCGAAATCGGGCGAAACGGTCCACCATATTTCGTACCAGGCTTACAATCCCATGATTCAAACTGACTCACGCCCCCTTGCAAGTAAACCTGCAGAATTTGCTTTTGACCCGACTTCATTTCTTTAGCCATGGAAGGAGTCAGTAGACCGCCAAAACCGGCCATAGCGCCTGCCATCGCGCCAGTCCCCATGAAGTGACGGCGTGTTACATGATGGTCAACAGCATTGCATCCGGCATTACGTCGCTTAGTCATCTCTTTTCCTTCTCCAAAAATGGATCGAACCCCATTATTTATTAAATCGGAATTCGGCGCTACAGAGTAAAGTACGAACCAGTTCACGAATCACTTCTTCGCGAGCCTCTTCACTTTGCTCGATAAATGCAGTGGCAATTCCGATCTCCGCCTCATTGGGCAACCGCGAATAAATCGCTAAATAAGCCGAATTCACCACCTCTGCATTATGATCTGATTTCAATAAGTCATCCAATAAATATTGCTTACCTGTTGCCAGCCACGACGATACTTCCGGTCCGTTGAGCAAATACAAAGCATGATTTGCAGAAGCATCAAAGCGTGAAGCTGCATTACTTGCTGCAAAAACGCCCACCACTTTATCCACACTGGGCTTCAATGCGGCGTGAACCTTTTCTTCGATCAATCTGGCAGCTTCTGGACTTGATAAATCTAAGGACTCGTTTTCCTTCGTCACTGCTGAGATAGCAACCGTACGAGATTGTTCAACCACTCCCACTGCCTGCATCAATGACCATGCAAATTGCTCTGGACTGAGAGGCTTGGCAGAAGAATTCAAGTAGAGTGGCCGCTCCTCTGCGTCTGCAACGTCTACGAATTCGGACTCTCGTTGATAGGCCTGTGTCATGACCAGCTCTTTGATCAAATACTTCAGATCATATCGTTGCTGCATGAAATCATCGGCGAGCAATTCCAACAACTCAGGATGGGATGGTGGATTGCCAAGATGAAACATATCCAGTGGTTCGACAAATCCTTGCCCCATGAGCATCGCCCAAATCCGATTGACGATATTTTGCCGAAAGGCGGTGTTGCCGGCATCGACCATGGCAGGAGCGAGTTGCAGCCTTCGCGTGTACTTAGGAATGCCTCGATTATTAGTATCCGGTTTTACCTCATACGGCTCTTCAGCAGGCTCCGGATCCACAATCTCTGCCAACTCTAATATCCGTGGTTGAGTCTGAGATTCCTCACCGGTAAATACCGAGGTGAATTTCACATCACCTTCCACCTTATCTCCGATAGACACGACCTTGGATTTCGGATCGGTAAACAGATAACTTCGTTGTAAAAATGCAGCCACTCCGAAATAATGCTGCTGCAAATAATCATCGACGTTTGGATGGTTGTGGCACTGGGCACACTGCAAATCTCTACCTAAGAAGATTCGTCCGATCGCACGAACCGATTCTTCCCGCTTGATTTCACGATCCAGTAAAAACCTGCTGGCAGGACGCAACTCAGGCTTGGAACCATCTGCTCCGAGGATTTCAGAAACCAGGGCATCGTACGGTTTATTGGACGAGAATGCGGTGCGCAAATACCCTTGAAAGTCTTCTGGTGCCACGTGTTTCTTAGGCAAGCGTTCCATGAACATCACATCAAACACATACTGCATGTGCCTAGCATATTCTGGAGTGTTCAACAATTGATCGACTAAGACCTCTCGCTTATTCGCCTGTTCGTTCTCAACAAATGACGATAACTGTGTTGGCGAGGGAATCCTGCCTGTCAAATCCAAATAGACTCGGCGAGCAAAACCATAATCATCAATTACAGATGCTGACCGGTCTGCCAAGTCACCTTGTGCCTGCCTCAAAGAGTCGTCGATAATGTCATGAAGTGATTGTTCCTGAGCACTGAGAGTAGAGCAGGGCAATAATGCCCCCCACAGGAAACAAATCAAACCGGGGATGTAAATGTAACGCATCTATCTATTATATATAGGTGGCGGATAATCCGCATTATCAAAACAACTCAGGAGCCCCCCCAGAGATGGCAGACTCGTTTGAATATACCTGTAGTCAATGTAGAGAATCACTAACGCTTCCTTTGTCACTTATGGGCCAACAGGGAGAGTGCCCAACATGTCATCATGTGGAAACCCTCTCCGATGCAAGTTACGAAGCCTTGCCAACTCCGGAGCCTGTGACGACTCATTCAAACCACAGTCCGTTCGGTGGTGGTGCTCCCGTGGTGGCTGCTAATGTCCCGGGGACAGAGAATCCGTATGCTACACCGGCTGAAGATGCCTTTCAATTTGGATCTGTCAATCCCGATCATCGGGTGCGTTTATCACTTACGTTATGGGGAACCATGGCTGCATACACACTTGCAACCATCTGGGCAATCATAGCAATCGTCGCTCCCATGGTTAGCATCTTTACTGAAAATCCTGAGCGGTTTGAAGGCTTAAGTGATGACGAGCAAGCTTTCGAGTTTATGATTGCACTTGCTGAAAGCACGACAGACTTTGTTCGCGAGGATCTTAAAGATGTACCTAAGGACAAATGGGAAGAAAGACTTGGCTTGACTATTCTGACTGGTATGGGCACGTTGCTCATAGGCCCTCTCGTGCTGTTTCTCTGTGGGACAGTTGCGTATTTGATCTTCTTCTATACATTATGGCATCAAATACAAGACTCTCCCGAGGTTGGCTTTAGTCCGACCGCCATCGTCCTGCTTCAGCTTGCTCCGCTGGCTGTCATACTCTTTGGCAGTCTCCTCGGTTCAATCAGCCCTCTCTTGCCTGTCTTCATTTCGTTCATGGGGGCCATTATCCACGGGGTGGTGATGTTCATCTCTTACTGGAAGCTTGCTGAATACATGGAGAGGTATTGTAGGCAACAGGGGATCCGAGCTCGGCAATGTTCTCCGGGGCTGGCACTATCCATGTGCATTTGTCACGTGGTTGGAGCCATCCCACTTATTGGCCTGGGCGGTCTGGTCAATCTAGTTGGTTTGATCATTTGGTTTCCTGTCGTCTTTGGGCTAAAGAATTGTGCCACGGACATCATCAACCACAAAATGGCGATCGAGCAACAACAGCAAGGGTAATAAAGGAATCCGATTCAACGTAGCAGGAAAGCCGATAAGGATCGTCTGTCCTTGCCTAAAGCTGGGTCAGCGTCAGATCGTCTTCCAGTGAACGGATGGGAGTCAGCCCAAGTTTCGATATCTCACCGTGGTAATCGCGTACAGCTTGTTCAGGTTCAATTTCACCATCTGCCAACAACCTTAAAAATTTCACGAAGGTTAACTGGTCTTCTGAGTTATTGATTTTACGGCCGAACAGGGCGGCATGTCCCCCATACTTCTTCGACTCCCAGAGCATCTTGAAGGCGTCGTGCGTTGTTCCTGACGACCCGCCTAAAATCCCCACGATAATAGAACTGTCATATCGAGCTAGCTGCTCCATTGCCTCGGGACCAAAATAAGGAATCTTCAAAAACACTGGACGACCGGCCTTGGTGACTCCTCCCAATGTTCGTGCAATACAATCATTCACATACCTTGGAATGTCCACAATCGGTTGCACCGGCGAGTTTGGCGCAAATACTTCAAGGAAATGGCGAAACCCTTTTTCTTCAGCTTCAATCCGAAACTCTTTGTAAGCCTGCAATGCTTCCCGATCGATCGTTGCATCGTTGTTGAAAGTAATGGAATAGAGCCCGAGGTCGGCGCCTAGTGCTCGTTCTTCTGGTGTACACGCCGATTTCCCGCATTGAGCGTGATCAAGAGTTGTAGACCGGAATGGCAGAGAAGGTTGATCTCCATAATTCCCGCTCAATCCACACCAGATATCGGTGGTATCGTTAGCTCGGATCGCAGGCGTCACTGGTGAATTGTCGAAAATCCGTTCTTCAATAGTTAACTGCTCACTAGCACTGACACTCATCAACATAATGTCGACGAGGCCCTGTTCCACGATCGCTCGCATATTATTGCGATGATCCACAACCGTGCCAAATTCGTGCAAGGTAGGGTCGGGACTTAGTCCCGGAGCAGCGACTCCGAATCCCATATCTCCATCCTTCGCATCGGCTATGATAAAATCTTCACAGGATGGGTTTTCGAGAATATTACGAAGCTTGATATCTAATGACTTTTCCATGTCTCTTCTCTTTACTTACTCGTGAATTGTTTGCTTGGGACCTTATCATTCCGCCTGATTCCTTGGCATAATAATGTAGATTCTAACGCAATCCTACAAGCATCGTGGGCTCCCGCCACATATTCTCCCCAATCACCCTGCGAATAACTGCCTTTCCATGAGTTTCGAATTTGACTGTATTGTTGCAGGTATTTCCTGTGTCGACCTACTGATCGGCCCACTGGACTTTGACCAGCCACTCAACCAGGAAGGCACCTGGGCTTTGGATACCATTACCCCTACGGTAGGCGGGAATGTATCCAACAGCAGTATTGCCTTAGCGAGACTCGGGAGTCGCACCGGAGCCCTCTCGATTGCCGGCACCGATACTTGGGGCGACTTCCTCATCTCTACGCTTCAAAACGAGGGGGTTGACACGACTCGCTTCCGTCAAAGAGATACGCTGGAAACCAGCGCCACCGCGGTGCTGATGAACGATCGCCGCGAGCATATCTTTGCCTACAAGCCTGGAGCAAATGATGCAATCGACCGAGGGTTATTGGAAGAGAATCTGGACTACATCGCCTCTTCTAAATACATCCTCCTCGGTTACTACGCGTTGCTTCCACAACTAGAGCCATACTTACACGAAGTCCTACAAGCAATCCAAGCAACCGGCTGCCAAACGGCTCTCGATTGTGCTGGCGGTGGTGGGAGCTTTGCACCGCTCGATCAATGCCTGCCATTTCTCGACATCTATATTCCGACCGAGCATGAAGCACGATCTCAAACCTCGCTAAATACGGCCCGTGAAATGATTACCTGTTATCGCGATGCCGGCGCCACCGGACTACTAGGAATCAAACAGGGGGAACGCGGCGTTCTTCTAAGTCCTGCCAATCATGAATTTTTACAAATCGAGGCAGCCACCGTACCAGGTGAAGTCGTCAATACCACTGGTGCGGGAGACAGTTTTTATGCCGGCTTGATTTGCGGTCTAACCCGAGGGATGGACATCGAATCGGCAGCTCGGCTAGGAACCGCGACTGCGAGTTGGTGCGTTACAGGCTTGGGCGCTACAGAAAAACTGCAGGACTTCGAAACGACGACCGGACTGCTAGATTAGAGCCGCTAAGACAATGATCTTAGTTTTGCCGCAAGGCTTTCAAATATTGCGTTGCAATCTTCTGTTCACTTTCGTGAATTTCCCCATCAACTTCAGACAACTGCGTAATGAATTGCGTCAATTGGACAACCACATCTTTACTAAATGTATTTGGCAGGCTCTTAATGACTTCCTCAACAATCTCTTCAAGACCCGATTCTTTAATCCGGTCGAGTGCCGAATCGGCTGCCTGACGAACCTGTTTTCGGTTAGCCAAAGGTGTGTTGGCAATGATAAATTCTACAATGGAATCGAATTCCTCTGATTTAATCTCACCGTCGGCTGAAACCAGACTGATCAAAGTCAGCATCAATATTTGATGCTGACTCGACAAAGACATCTCTTCCGGCTCTGGAAGTTTATCAGCCTGCTCCTTAGACGCCGTCGCTCCATCCACAACTCCCCCGCCTAATGCATCTCGGAACTTGGCAATCATCGCCTCTTCAGCGCTTGTAATTTCCCCATCCGCTTCAGCCGTGCGATTCATAACAGTTATCAACGCACTGGCTTCTTCACTACCACTAAGACTCTCAAGACGCTTGCTGATTTCAATCACAGCCTGTTGCAATCCGACCTCGGAAATCCAAGCACTTATCTTTTTCCGGAGATCTTTGAGCTGCTTCCGATCACTGACCCCAGTAAGTGAAGACGCATTTTTATAAAAACGCTTAAATTCGTCGTTGGAAACTTTATTATCTTCGCAAAGCAGGCAGAACAAGGCTGCCATAAGCAACTCGGCAGAACTCGTTGTAGCCAGAAAACCATCATCTAGATCAGGTTGCTGCGTAGTTTCAGTTTCCCGATTCAACAAGGCATTGACGTCAACCACCTGGCCTTCCTGCTGATGATCCAGCTGAAAGAAACCAGCAGGTTCCATTCCCATCAATCGTGCCAGCAAAACATCCGGAAACGTTCGAATCCTAATATTGTGAGTTCCTGTTACAGCGTTGAACCCTGAACGTGCAAACTGCAACTGGTTTTCCACCTCAACAATTCTATTCCCCAGATCCATAACAAGCTTATCCGTCCTAATCGAAGGATAAGCTTCAAGCAACACCTTAAACCGGTCAAGCAAGCCTCCCACTCGATCGGTCGTCGCGGCATCACCTGTTATCCCATGACGCAAGTGCGCTATGCTTGTCTGAACATCTTTCTCAAACGACAAGGCTGTTTTCATGACCTTTACCAGATTAGGAATTAGATCTGCTCGTCGCTTTAAGGACACATTGAGATTCGCCCTAGCTCTGGAGAGCCAAGCCTTCATGAATATCAGATCATTGAAGATAAATGCAACATTGAGCACCAGTAGGAACAGGACCGCAAACAAAGCACCTGCAAAATACCCAAAGGGATCAAACGATGCTCCTCCGTAAAGAATAAATACTGCGCTAGCACAGGATGCTATCCCAATTCCCAGATAAGTAAGGCCGGTTCGGGCATACTTCAACAATACGGATTTTTCGTCCTGGTCACTAATGACAAAATGTCTTTCCTTAGAACTATGCTCTATCGTAAGCGTAGTATCATGAAGAGAATCTAAAACTGCCGGCCCCAAAATATAAAGCTGCTGCCCCGGTTTCAAAGTCCATTCGCTATATCGCAAATTACCGGTGCGTTCGTAATAAGTTCGGGAAGCATCGACCTCGGCTTTTTTGGCATTCACTACGATTTGGCCGGTCTCGTCTTTGAGGAAGAAATCTGCCAATGCAACTCCAGACTCAACTGTCTCCCACCTATATTTATCTTTATCTGTTTTGACTCGCCGTTCTTTGAGATAACGACAATAAACCACCGAAACTCCACTGTATCTGGCAGAAACAAGTTTATCCTTTTTGAGGATCGTTCCCTCTACCTCCGTAAGCCCCGGAACCACTCCTTTAACTGGTGACGTGGGAATATTCTCAATCATTCTCTTTGTTCCTAGCTTTCGGTATCCCATAAAGCCACATAGCAAAGTCCCTACAGTCCCAGCAATAGTTAAATAGAAAACATAATCCATCTGAAGTATGGAATCTGTACGTTTCCGTTGCGGGAAGGCAGTAAGTAGCGATTGTTCATCCGAAGCCAGTTCTAATCCATCTATCGGATCATAGCCTCCCAATAGCCTATGCAACATATTTGTCGGGCGGGTCCTATAGGCTTCGTAAAGCTCCAACGCCACATTCGTATCCCGTTTCAAAAGTGCCAGACGCGGGTTTTCGCCTTGCTGCATCTCGGGCAAACTATCTACTACCTGCTTGTAGCGTTGTACTCGTTTAAAGCCGGCGTCCAATTGCGAATTCGTGACAAACATCCACTGCAAAAACAATGCGGGAGGCAGGGTTACGAATAGTGCCAAAGAAGCCATCATGATTTGGTGTTGACCTAGCAGGTCAAACAACAATCCAACAAAGAACACAAACAGAAAAATGGCCCCCACCATCCAGAACATACTGCTCCAACCAAGCGTGCGGAGAATGGCATCTTCGCCCCGGGTAGAAATTGTGAATTCAGTGGCTAAAGCGCTGTCCGTGCTAGAAATCTGGTTTTGATCGCTATGATAACCTCCTACGACTGTCACTTTGTCGCGACTCAGGATTGCATACTCGGTCTCACGATATCTCCCATATCTGCGATAGCCTGTCCTTTTCACTAAACGTTCCGGCTGTCCTCTACCATTCTCTACGGAGATTTCCCCGGAGGAATCAACAACCCGAAAATCGACAGCCTTAGTTCTGGAATCGACGGTTGTCCACGATTTGTCGCCGTCTGAATCCTCTACTTCCTTCTCTTTTGTCCAGTCAAAATAAACGCATGGTTGGCCATTAATCCTAGTCCGCAAGGTGGCATCATCATGTCGAACATTTCCCTCGACCATCGCCAGGCCGTCAATCAATCCCGCGTTATAGGCTAGAGGCGTTCTCTGCAATTCCAAAACAGATTGCATTCCGGACATACTGCAACCACGGAATCCTATCGCTAAAAATAGAAACAAAACGCAGCATATTGCATTGAGAGCAAACGCTGTTTGCTTTTTGCTTTCGGTATTTGCTCGAAACAACATATGTGAAATCATTTCCTCGCTTGAACTGTCAGGCTTCCGCAGGTCCGACTAAATAAGTGATACCAAAAACGAATAAAAAGGGCGCCCCAATTTCGAGGCACCCCAAAAACGTTTACGGTTTCCTTTGCAAATATGACAAAATAAAGAAATATTAGAAACTATTGAAGGGAGAATCGGGAAATGCGGATTAACAACTGTCAAATCCTACTGGTTGAAATCAGTCAAACAAAACCACTCGCTCCTTACCGATCTCACATTCGAACGAGCGATTGGACAACCAAGGCAATTGTTAGGCTGGAAACTGAGAATGGATTAATTGGTTGGGGAGAACACAATCAGAATTTCCTACCCGACATTGATATGAACGAACAGAACCGGAAAGCATCTGAATTCATTACTGGATGGGATCCGTACGAAGTCGAGCGATATCATTTGGAAAACCCATTTGAACCGCGACTGCGATGTGGTGTGGAAATGGCGATGTGGGATTTAATCGGGAAAGACAATGGTCAACCGTTATATAAACTACTAGGCGGTAAAGTCCGAGATCGAGTTGAGCTGGCAGCCTGTATGGGGATCCAAACTTATGAGCGGGCAGGGGAAATGGCTCGCTGGTATGTCGAACAGGGATATACAACTTTAAAGACAAAAGCCGGAGCAGATGCTGATGAGGACTTTGAAATGGTCCGAGGTGTGCGGGATGCGGTCGGGAGCAAACTGAAACTTCGGATTGACCCCAATCGAGCTTACTCGACTGAAGATGCTGCGAATCTAGCCATTCGCCTGGAACCCTTTGAATTAGAATATTTCGAGCAACCAATCATGGCAGAGCCACTAAGTGATGCCAAATGGCTAAGAGATCAAACCACCACCCCCATTGCGTTGAATGAAAGCGTGGAAGGTCCGGAGAGTGTCATGCAGATCTTTGAGGCTGATGCAGCAGAATTCATCCTGCCTGATACGCACACTGCCGGCGGAGTATTACCCTGTGTGAAGATTGGACACTTAGCCGAAGCGGCAGGAATTCCGGCCATCATGCACTGCGGGCATGACCTAGGCCTCAAGACCGCCGCTATGTTACACATCTGCTCAGCATTACCGGCTTACAACATGCCTAATGACTGTACGTATTACGGGCTGAGTGACGACATTCTTGAGGACTTCATTCCGATCGACCGTGGCACGATGACGGCTCCCGAATTACCAGGCTTGGGAGTCGTGGTGGACGAAGCCAAAGTGCGAAAGTATTCCATTTAGAGATCGCTGATTGCTTCGACATCACTTAAGCCCAATTGTAAAGACTGACAATTGTTTAACTGTTTAATTGTCTAGATGTTCCCCTGCTTCGGCCGAGCGGCCTACGCGAAGAGGAGGGTAGGCAATTTGATCCGACTTCGTCCTGCGGACTACGACGGACAAGCTCCCTGTTTCTGTGGTAAAACTGATGATCTTAGCTGTTTCAACTACAGCAGTCGGACGGAGTTTATCCGCCAAAGCCTGAAAGGCAAAGGCGGAACGGACAAGCTCCTTCATACAAAAGCATTGGATCTTTAGCGAAGCACAAGAACTCAATTTTCGGCCTCTGGATACCAATACTGAAGTCTATAAAAGATGCTGCCCCTGAATACGGAATTAAAGCCTATTCCAACTGGCTAATTGTTTAACTGTTCACTGTCCAATGGCTAACTGGTTAAATGTAAAAGGAGTTTACCCGTCGTAGTCCGCAGGACGAAGTCGGGCCAAGGCTTCAAGAATTCTCTGCGGAGGCGGCGCAGCTCGCCGAAGCACATTTAGAAAGTGATCCCAATTGCAGACTGACAATTGTTTAACTGTCTAATTGTCCCAATGTCCCAATGTCCAACTGGTTAACTGGTTAAATGTCTAAAGATTCTTCCCAGTGGGCTTTCGGTATCCTCGAGTGAGCTCAGCACACGCTCAGCCGACTCTGGAGTAATAAAGCTTGGAAGATTCCCCTCTTCCTTCCATTGCCGTAGGCGATCGATACGCTCCTGAGCCAACTCTTCGGTGCTGGGCATTCCGCCATCGCGATTGATGTCAACATGATTTACTGATTCAACTCCGTCACGCGGAATCACTTGTATTTGATAACTGAAGCCGGGCCCCCACATGCGTGTCGAAGCGGCTTTAAGCATTAGGTTACCGTTAGAATCAAGGGTCGGCTGCATCATAATTTGATTTGGACCAACGACGGTAGCAACAACAACCAAGTTTTCTTCAAAGTCTACTTCCGGGGCGATGGATGTAGGATTCCAATCGAGCCACATTTCATCAAAAGCATCCTGATCGACGATAAAATCATGACGGCTTTCAATCGTTTGATAATCTCCGTCTTCTACATAACCGGCGTAAACTTCTAAGACATCTGTAGGGGTGACTTCCGGAGCGTCTTGAAAATCATGGCGTCCGTCACCAAAACGGAAGTCAAACACTTTGTACTCGCGCAAGGAGCGTATTGCCCCGTTGATTTCATCAGCGTTGATATGCTCCGGCACGATGCCCTGTGCTACTGCTTTGCGCAGTTTACGAACATGTTCATCCACTTGTTCCTGAGATACTTCGTCGTGCGGGAGATAGTCTTCCCATTTATAGTCACGTTGCCTTTCCTGACGCACTTCGGAGAATTCTGCTCTTAGCCGTTTGTGTAATCCCAATTCTTTAAGATCTCGTTTTTCGAGATGATTTAGTTCGGGCTCGTGGTTGAGTTTATTGAATTCTTTGATGTAGTGATCTGCCAAGTCTGCAGCTCGTTGCCTGAAGCTATCCCGTCGTGCCAGCAGTAGGTCTTGGTCATGCCGAGGTGTTTGCAGAAATTCCTCGAGTTGCTCGCGCATGTCAGCAATTTCATCCGCTTGTTCCTGAACTCTAAGTAGCAGGTTTTGCCCCAGAGATTCGATATCCTCAGGAAGCAGTTCCTGCATCAACTCAACTTCTCCAGCAAAGGTCTCGACCTGCTCGAAAAGTGCTTCGTTGGTTTGCTCGGTGCCATTAAGTTCATTGATAATCTGAAGGGCATCGATGGCGGATGCTGCGTTATCGCCGCTTACATCCAAAAATGCTCCGACCGGTGCGTCAACGTCATATAGTTCTGGGTAATTGAGGTGATTGATTACCTGCAACGCATCGACCTGTGATACATGGCTATCAAAATTCACGTCTTGGTAGAGCAGGGGATTCTGAAAAGCAACATCAGCAGCCAGAAGTAAACGATGTTCTAGGGACTCAAGATTCAATCGTCGATTCATTTTTTCTATACCAAAGCTGTGAAACTAGGTTTTTGGGCAAGGTTTACTAATAGTACTTAAAATACACTTGCCCTACAATCCAATTGTAGTTTTGTGAATACGCACCTCCCTACTTGACGCTCCACACGATCAAAATAAAATAAATACACACTCGAGTACGGTCCTGGCAAACCCAAATCAGGGTGATTGCCCGCTTTCGCCGCTTGAGACAATGGAGTAATTCGTGGCCGTTTTGTGCGCACGAAGCACAAAACTAAACCAGCTCGAATTAAAGCAATCTATTATTTACGCGAGGGCGAATCCTATGACCACTTCTTTATTTGCCATTGGCATGCCTGGACTTCCGGAAATGCTTATCATCGGCGGTATCTTTATCCTTTTCTTCGGTGCCAACAAACTTCCCGGTCTTGCGAAAAGTATCGGCAAGAGTGCCAATGAATTTAAAAAGGGACTCAAAGACGATACCCCAATTGACCCGACCGACGATGATGACGATGTCGTAGACGAAGATAGCGAACTGTAATTACAGTCCCCCCCAACCACAGTCGTTAGCGATCTGTGGTGTCCATCTTCTTTACTCTTTCTGTTTGACAGATACGACTGCCATCATGAATGAACTCATATTAAATATTGCTGAATCCAGCTACACACCTCTGGCCCTGATCTTCGGAGGCATGGGGATGATGGAGGTCATGGTAATTGCCCTGATCGCCGTAATGCTGTTTGGCAAGAACCTCCCCGGAGTTGCTCGCAAGTTCGGAAAAACCTATCGTGAGTTCCGTAAAGGGCTCAGCGAATTTCAAAGCTCGGTCAAAATGGACGAGTATGTCAATGACGTCTCGAACGACTACTACAACGACCCATCGTCGAGTAGCTCTTCAGCATCTGGCGCGGACGACTGGTCGGCAGACGACTATGACGACTTTGAAGCTCCGGACGTTCCGATGTTTGAACCTCCTCCGTCCGAACCAACGGTAGCTGTCGAAACTCCCGAAGAAGCAGACTGAGCCATTTAGCCAGCTTAGAATCGCTGATTGCTTCGACATCACTTAAGCCCAGTTGTAAAGACTGACAATTGTTTAACTGTTCACTGTCCAATGGCTAACTGGTTAAATGTAAAAGGAGTTTACCCGTCGTAGTCCGCAGGACGAAGTCGGGCCAAGGCTTCAAGAATTCTCTGCGGAGGCGGCGCAGCTCGCCGAAGCACATTTAGAAGGTG
>NZVD01000057.1 GCA_002701385.1 Rhodopirellula sp.
GCAAGGCATGGGCGGCGGCATGGGCATGGGCGGCGGCATGGGCATGGGCGGCGGCATGGGCATGGGCGGCGGCATGGGCATGGGCGGCGGTGGAATGGGTGGATTCCAGAACATCGAACCTGGCAAAGTCCGCAAATTTAAAGTCACCACAGTTTGCCTAGAACACGGAAAAAAAGAACCAAATCCTCGCGTCAAATACGACATCATCCCGATCGAGTCGTTTACCAAGAAACCCGAAGTCATCGAACTTTGCCGAATGCTTGGCTCTGGCCAGCTAAACCAAAGTGCAGCACAGGCAGCAGCATGGCACTTTACCGATGACCTGACCTGGATTGAATTAGTCAACAAAATCGGTGCTCGTCACTTAAACGGCACAGTAGACCGATTCTTCCACCCTAATACCGTTCGACTGGGAATGCGTTATGCACAAGTAGCGGCTCAACGAGCTAAACTACGCCCGTCTCAGGTAGACAAGATCGAGTCACTTTCGAATCAATAAGTGAATTCACCAAAAAAAGCCCGGAAATTCGTTCCGGGCTTTTTTTGTGTATCAAACTGCTCCGCACTCGTTAGCGTCGTTTATGAAATCAGTAGCTTTTGATTTCGAAAAGATCGAAGCTGGTGGATTAACTCACTAATATTGGCTGGACGGTCAGCGGGTTTCTTGGACATCGCCCTCATGGCAATCAATTCCAACTCGGAAGGAATGACACGTCGTGGGTGACGTGGCTTCCTGGCACTCGGCAAGACCGGTGTTTCATGAATGATCTGGTCAAAAGTCTCGTGAATTGTTCTCCCCTTAAATGGGACTTCTAAACACAGCAACTCATAGAGCATCACGCCAATCGACCAGACATCGGCACGATTATCAACATAGTAATTCCCGATGATTTGCTCCGGTGCCATATAGAGCGGAGTACCTGGACGTTGCCCCGTAGCCGTAAGATTCTCAGCGCGTTCTTTCTGTTCCGGCGTTCGCTCTTCATTGGGCATACCCCAAATTTTCGCAACGCCCCAGTCCACCAAATAGACTTCGCCGTATTGCCCTACCAGGACATTCTCCGGTTTTATATCTCGATGAAACACACCATGGGCATGGGCATTGGCCAAAGCATAACAAGCCTGCAGTAAGATATCTAACAACCTGTCCAGACTAAATTCATCCTGAGCGTTAGGAAATCCCCATTTGAGACGATCCATGATCTGATACAAATTAAATCCCGCAATTCGCTTCATGGTGAAAAAGAGATTGCCATCCGGCGTCCTACCAAATTCGTAGATTGGAATCGTATTAGGATGCTGTAATTGCGCAGAAATCCTGGCTTCCCGGAGAAATCGTCGCCGTTCTCTCACATTGTCCTGTAGATGAGAGTGCAGCGATTTATGAACGACCACACGCCCTAAAGCACTGTCCATGCAAGTCTGCAAAACAGCCTTACCACCTTTGGCGAATGGTTTGAAGTCGAGATACTTCTCATAGTCATTCGTGAAATCGCCAGGCAAATCCACATCTGTAAGCGACAGAAATATACTTGGATATGCATCTTTCAACTCTGCCATCACCATGCTCCTACCTAAGGGTCAATGCCTCAGAAATCCGCTTTCTACTAAACGGACAGAACCCACAAGATTATTCGCAACGTCGATTGCCAATTCAACCCAAGCAACCACCGAGAGGGAATTGGGGTTATGACGACTGTCAGGCCCACAGGATTGAGGGATTCAAGAACGAGAGATCACCCAGAGTAATACGCCGACCCATAGAAAAAATAATCCGATGGCAGCTTTCAGTAAGAGCGGATTCCGAGAGGACTTTACTGGAGCGATAAAATCGCGGTGTTCCTGATCCTGCTTCACCATATCCAATCCAAATCTACTTATATTCGTTGCTCGCGACTAATGGAGCACCAAATTAAATAACGAGATCATCCTGTTTATTGATATCAAAATCGTCGACAAAGACCCTGTCAAAATCAAAGACTTCAGCAAAGTCCTCCTTTGAATCGGAATCCGACTTTCGCATCATTCCGATGTCGATCAGATTGTAGACAACTTCACCAAAGTCCAATGTCTCATTGAGCCCCCAACTGTTTAATACTGTCTTCGCCATGAATCCAAACTGAGTGATACTGTATTGCCGAATCGCTTCACACAATTGCTGGCCTGTGAGGTGAGCTTCTTCTGGTAAATCGCCCTCTGCCTCTAAGGATGCTTTGACGACCTCTTCGTCGACCTTCCCTAGGCCCAATTCATCATGGGCATAATTAAGAGCATTCCGGATAAACTCATACGCTTCCGCGGTATAACGAGTATCTTTGGCAATCAAATCCAATAATGGGTGCGAAAACTCACTCATCATGACGGGGAACCACCTTCCGAACTTTGTTTGGGTTTATTGTCTCCGCCACGACGACGCCGTCTGCGACGACCCTTCTTATTCTTATTCGACGTACTGGAGCCTTCAGGAGACCCTGATTTAGCATCTCCTGAATTATCTTTTTTAGCTCCTGAGTTAGATTCTGACGACCCATCTTTTCGTTTTCCTGAGCCTCGACGATTACGACGGCGTCGACGACGCTTCTTTTTTGGGGCTTCGCTTGCCTGGGACTCATCTGGATCCGTCGATTCGATTGAGAGATCAATCTCATCTGCCCGAGCCTGGGCCAGCAATCGCTCTCCTTCGGCTACTTGTTGTTCATAGTCCGGCGACTTACGATCCAACGTGGTTAGAATCTCAGACACATGCAGCATCAACCGCCGACCACTCTCAAGCTCCACCAGTAGCTGCTGGCTTAATATTTCCTGATTTAGAATCTTTCCACGACCAGAACTGGTTATCACTTCTGTTCCCGAGCGTGGGAGCTCCTCTTGAAGAGATAAGTAAGTGTCATATTCGTATCGGAGGCAGCATTTGAGACGACCACACCTGCCCGAAATCTTAGTGGGATCCAGCGTTGCCTTTTGCAATTTCGCCATCTTCATCGAAACCGGTGGCATTTGCATTAGATGAGTATTGCAACACACCGGCTTTCCGCAATCACCATAGTCCGCTAACAGCTTGGCTTCATCCCGAACACCGATTTGCCGCATTTCGATCCGCATTTGAAATTCAGCGGCCAGTTCTTTTACTAGCTCACGAAAGTCCACTCGATCTTCAGAAATGAAATAGATAATCAGCCGTTCACCACCGAACAGTTTCTCTACCTCAGCCAATTCCATATCGAGTCCATGTCTTTCAACAATCTTCTGACTACGTTGAAAGTAATCCTGTTGTTGGCTCTTTAAGCGATTCAGTTCCTGATCATCATCAGCAGACATGGGTCGAATGATCTGACCATTCGACGGTTTATTCATTTGCTTAATAGCATTTTCTGTGGCCAAACAAAGCACTTCGCCGGTTTCCAACCCTCGATTGGTCCGTACAACCACTTTGTCTCCGCGGGCATACGCGTCTTCTCCTCGAGTCGCTAACACGCCCAGCAAACGCATCGATCCGTAACGCGTGATGTATTTAGACATACTCCGACAGAAACCTTCCTACCTGTGAGCACACCGTTATCTGCATGTCGTTTGAAAGTAATAACGATAGACACCTATACCGCGTCTAAAGTGATTACTAGTTAATCACGACAATACGCTAAAGACAGTAGTAAGTAACCTGTGACCAGGTTTTCATCTGCCTCCAACCAACGAGTACTCTTAGTATTTATCCACGATCCATTGCGTTTCTGTCGACGAGCAAGCTCAGTAATCAGCTCAGAACGCCAGTGATGCGTCTTTCCTTTAGCATCTTCTATTTCATCCACTCCCAGAGCCTTCAACGTTTTGGCAAAGGTATGGAGGTAATAGAAGTGACCCTCGGCTCCCATCCCGGGGTTTTCCGACAGGTCGTAATTTTTCTTAATCCAGCTGACAGCGGCTTGAACACGTTGGTCGTCACCATCCACGCCAGCATAAATCATGCTCTTTAATCCGGCGTAAGTCATGGATGCATAACTACGTAATCCACCATTGGCTGTATTCCCCGCCTGACTCGTCCCGCCAGCTGCAGGAGTGTAATAAAACCCGCCATCTTCAATCTTGGTAGCAAACTCAGTTGTATTGTGCTCAGATTCCAGGTTTTGTGTTCGTGAGACAAAGACCAGAGCGGCCTGAATCGCAGCATCATCAGCCGAAGCTCCGCTAGCTACCAGAGCGTCAATAAAGAAGGAAGTGTTGCTGAGGTCTGGGCGTTTATGTTTTCCGTAACCCTGACCTCCCCATTCCGGTTCGCTCTTAGCAATCTTGCCATCGGCTCCCACCTGAATACCACGTACGAATTGGTTTGCGTTTCCTAGAACTTTGTCATATCGGCCATCCTGATTAGCTTCAACTAATGCCAGAATTGCCAAACAGGTTTCATAATTTCGGTATAGTGAACCGTCCTGATGTATCCCACCATCTTCCCGGACGAATCCTTCGATAAAGGTCAACGCTTTCTTAACCATCGGATCATCGACAGGGCGACCACTTTTGATCAAGGCAGCGGTAACCAACGAAGTGATGGCCGGACTGGCTTCTTTCGAGAACGAGCCATCTTCGGCCTGACCGGTCGTTCGCAGATATTGCACTGCCCGATCCACCATTTGATCCAATGTCTGTTGTTGCTTTTGTGTCAATTCCGCTGCTCGACTCTGCAGTGGCATCACCAACACAGCCAATACCAACCCAAGCAACATTGTTGTGATTTGTCTTTTCATTGTTTTATCTCTATTCTCATCCCGATCTGGATCGAGACCTCGTTTTAGACAATTCAGGAATCGACAATCGACAGATTGATCACGACTCCTGATTCATGCCCCACTTCTAGTCACTTCTAGTCACTTCTAGCCGACACTAGATTCCTTTTATTATATATCAACAAGCAGCGCGCAGGAAATCACGCAGGCGCAGTCATGTTAAACTACGTAAGCATGGGTATAGAGAGTCGTTGGGGCCACAGGCCGGAGCCAGATTCAGGCTCAACCAACTTCTTAATCAAGAATCGCCAGGATATCGTTGACCGACATAATCAGCAACTCTTCATCCATCACCTGAATTTCCGTCCCGGCAAACGAGCTGAATAAGACTCGATCACCTTCGTTGACTTCAGGTGCTGAACGCGTTCCATCGGGAAGCAGAACGCCATCTCCAATGGACAGGACACGTCCCTGCTGTGGTTTTTCTTTTGCTGAGTCAGGAAGCACGATGCCTCCGGCTGTTACATCTTCAGCCTCAACTCGTTTCACTACAACCTTGTCGCCAAGAGGCACAACGTTCATGAAATATAGCCTTCAAATAGACTTAGAATCAGATAATTCAATATCGTCATTCTGCAACGTCCATCGCTTCGATGCAACCGTTGCCAAACAATATTGTTGTGACAGAAATTATTCGCCGGCAATCGCAGCCTTCGCCTGTGCGACTACATTTTCGGCATTTATACCGAAGTGATCGTAGAGCACTCCTGCAGGAGCGGAGGCACCAAATCCAGTCATCCCTACGAATTTGCCTTCCGAACCAATGTAGCGATCCCAGCCCATTCGCAGTCCCGCTTCACAACCGACGCGTGCCGAAACTGCAGGAGGGAAGACGGAGTCGCGATACTCTTTCGATTGGGCATCAAATAATTCCCAGCAAGGCATGCTGACAACCCGAGCCGCAATACCTTCTGCTGCAAGCTGCGTTTGTGCTTCTAGACAGATGTGAACTTCACTACCGGTTCCAGCCAGAATTACTTGCGGTTCACCTTCACTATCCTTCAGGACGTAGGCACCTTTTGAAGTTCCGCAAGCAGCAGCGAATTCTTCACGGCACAAGGTCGGTAAACCCTGACGAGTAAGAACCAGCATTGACGGCTGAGATTGCTGAACGGCTAAGGTACGATATGCCTGAGCGACTTCATTAGCGTCTGCAGGGCGGAAGACATTCACCCCTGGAATCGCACGGCAAGATGCCAGATGAGATACAGGCTGGTGGGTCGGACCGTCTTCTCCTAAACCAATCGAGTCATGGGTCATGATATAAATCACATCCTGATGCATGATACTACTCAACCGTAACGCCGGACGTAAGTAATCGGTAAAGACAAAGAAGGTTGCACAGTATGATCGCAATCCAGAGAGTGACATTCCATTGCAAATGGCTGCCATCGAATGTTCCCGAATTCCAAAGTGGAAGTTTCGACCACCATAATTCTCTGGGCCAAAATCTCCAGCCCCTTCAAAATTAAGGTTGGTCATATTGGAAGGTGCAAGGTCAGCACTTCCGCCGAGCATCCATGGGAATTTTTCGGCCAGTGAATTTAGCACTTTGCCTGAGGACACACGCGTGGCCATCCCCTTTTCATCAGCTTCAAAGGAAGGAATACCGTCTTCCCAATTCTCTGGAAGACGACCACTCCAAATGGAATCCAATTCGGAGGTTGCCTCAGCATTTTCTACTTTATAAGCATCAAATCCACTCTGCCATGTCGCTCGAATTGCAGCTCCGCGTTGCCCTATTCCGGCCTGAAAATGCTCAACCACTTCCTCCGGAACCAAAAAGTGCTGATCCGCTGGCCAGCCGTAATATTCCTTAGTCAAAGCGACTTCGTCCGGGCCTAGAGGAGCCCCATGAGCGGCATGAGAGTTTGCTTTATTCGGTGATCCGTAGCCAATGACACTCTTAAGAATGATCAGCGTCGGCTTATCGTCGGTGTTCTGGAATTCAGCAAAAGCGGCACGAATTGCATCCAAGTCATTGGCGTCTTCGACAGTCACCGTATGCCAACCGAGCCCCTGATATTTCGTCGCCACATCTTCGGTATATGCCAGATCACACTCACCTTCGATAGTGATATTGTTATCATCATAGATCCAGCACAGATTCGAGAGTTTCAGGTGGCCGGCAACCGATGCGGCTTCACAGCCGATACCTTCCATCAAGTCACCGTCACTACAAATCACATAAGTATTAAATCCAAATAAGCTGGTTTCGCCCTGATCGTATCGAGCACTATACCATTTACCGGCAATCGCCATTCCGACGCTGGTACCAACTCCCTGGCCTAGCGGACCAGTCGTCATCTCGATTCCCGCTGCCTCTCCGAATTCCGGATGACCGGCACACGGGCTGTGCAACTGGCGGAAATTGCGAATACTGTCGAGTGTGATAGAGAGTTCGTCAGTCACATTTCCGGCAGCATCAACAGCTTTGATTCCGGCCAAATGCATGATCGAATACTGCAACATAGACGCGTGGCCACACGAAAGAACAAAACGATCTCGAGCAGGCCAGTTTGGCTCTGCAGGATCGTAATTCATGACTTCGTTCCACAAGACGTAAGTAACCGGTGCAAGAGCCATTGGCGTGCCAGGATGGCCGCTATTGGCTGCCTGGACACCATCCATCGAAAGCGTACGAATGGTATTAATAGCTAGTTGTTCGATATTTGCAGTTGTTTCTGACATGGCTTTATCGTATCTGGTCCAAAACAAGGGGGGCTTCAGTAGCCCTCTTTTTGACGTTTTCCACTGTTTACAGGAATAAACTGGGCTGAATTCCAAAGTTTACCACTCAATAACCATCTTGGGTAGTTGCTCTACCTACTGCCTCACTTTTAACCTTTTTTTCAGTGGTTTATTGGTTAAAACCCAACCATTCACTAGAATAAACGCTCGTATTACTCATCTAACCGGAATAACCAAACCATGAGCACAGCTCATCTGTGTATCGCCCTCGGGCCGCTTACCGTTTACTTATTGCTTATGGGGCTGATTAATGCTTCCCGCCAGCCATTTGTGACCAGTGGAGCCAGAGATACCTTTTCACTGGCGTTGGGAGTAGCCGGTTTGGTGATGATTGGGCCACTGCGACTATTTGTCCCAGAACAGGCTATTTCTGCGTTTGGCCCCTGGACCTGGGCCTTATTGGGAGCGTTTTATATTCTCTGTGTGCTCTTGATTGGTATGACAAGTAAGCCCCGATTGGTCGTTTACAACATGCCTGCAACCCAGCTTCGCACCTCATTGGGAAGTCTGGTTGCTGAGCTTGATAAGACGGCAAAGTGGGCCGGCGATAGTGTCGAATTACCCAAACTCGGCATCCAACTCAGTATCGAATCTAAAAACACAATGCGTAGTTGCCAAATTGTTGCCGTAGGTCATAGCCAGAATCTGGCAAATTGGGCCAAGCTCCGAATCGAACTCGCAGCCCGTCTCAAAACAGTCAAGGTAACAGCCAATCCCTACGCACTCTCGATGATCGGCTTTGCACTGGTTCTGGGAACGCTCATCGCTTTGCAAATCATCCAAAATCCACAAATCGTCATGGATGACCTACGCAACTTCCTGCGACTCTAAGACCACCTTGTCTCGCCAATCCGCTTTGGTGTACAGTCCGTTTGTGATTTTTGCATGTATCTGTGCTTCGACAAATGGAACCAACGCCATGTCTGAACCTAATGCCAATCGGGACAAACTTGACCAACGTGTCACCAATCTGGAATCACTGTTCACCCATTTAGAAAAAACAGTATCGGATCTGGACGGTGTCGTCGTTGATGGCCACAAAAAAATTGAAGAGCTCTCAAACAAAGTTGACAACCTTGAGAAAAAAATCGAATCCGAGAAACATGACTTCCCTGATGAGATTCGTGATTTGCTATAAACGAGCTAGCAAACAAACGCCTGATTAGGCGAGCCCGCCAGAGACCTCAGGATCTCTCAACAAATCCATGTCGCAAGAACTTCTAAACTCTGATGAGTCGCCCTCCCTTTCAAGAGCCTTAGGTAAATGGTCGGCAATGGCCATGATGGTCGGAGCTGTCATCGGGTCAGGAATCTTCGCGAAACCTGCCGCCAACGCCGCTGCTAGCGACAGCGTGACGCTCATCATGATCGGCTGGCTTGCTGGAGGCGTGATTACACTCATAACCGCTATTTGCATTGCAGAGTTAAGTCTGATGATGCCCAAAGCAGGTGGTACCTATGTTTATATCCGCCAGGCTTATGGACGCTTGCCTGCTTTTCTGTCTGGCTGGAACGAGTCCATTTTCTTTTGCTCGACTGCAAATTCCGCATTAGCGGTCTATTTCACCATCACGTTGGGCGGGGTGTTGGAAGTAGAGTTTTCAACCATTGAAATCATTGCCATTGTCCTAGGACTGCAAGCAACACTTACAACCATTAATTGCTTAGGTGTCATCTGGGGAGGAGTGATCCAGAACATCACTACCATCGTCAAGGTGACGGTCCTGGTAGGCATCGCCCTTCTTCCCTTTATAGCCGGCATCAGCGACACAGATACGTTTTCACTGAGTAACCTAACCACGGCCAAAGAATCAACCGGACCTTCGCACTCGGTTGTCCAAATGTTCACAGCCGTCATGCTCAGCGTAATGTGGGCCTACTCCGGAGGATGGATGGTAACCAGTGTAGCTGAGGAAATTAAAGAACCGGAAAAAAACCTCTCCTTCGCATTAATTGGTGGGGCTATTGTGCTAATGGTGATTTACATCGCTGTAAACATTGCCTTTCACGGCGTATTTGCTCTGGATGAAATGGTCGCCATTAAAGAAGACCCATTGCGAGACATACCCCAGGAAGCTGTCAGCACTTACCTCTCTCCATTTAGTCGACATCTGGCCGAGTTTGGCAACAAACTTATCAGTGCCGTCATCCTAGTAAGTGCCCTCAGCGCATTGAACACCGGCTTCCTGACTCCTCCGCGAGTCTTATTTGCGATGGCTCGTGATCGGATGTTTATTCCGTCCTTTGCGAAAGTCCACGCTAAGACAAAAGCTCCTTATGTCGCGATTATCGGGCAGGGCATCACCAGCATGTCGGTCTTCCTGATCGTGACCTGTCTGGTTCTATTCGCTGGCCTCGGAGCGGATGGCAATGATTCCAATCGCAATCTCAATACCGCCGGCGACATCTTTGACCAGTTAACTAACATCGCTGTGTTTAGCGCGACCATGTTCATCTTTATGACACTCGGTGCAGTCTTCATACTTCGGAAATTGGAGCCCGATACGAGGCGTCCCTATCACGTTCCCGGATACCCCGTGCTTCCTGCGATTGCCCTAGTAATGAATGCGATCTTTCTCGCTTTAATTGCATTCGACGACCTACAGGTAAGTGCCATCAGCATCGGCTTCCTCGTTCTCAGCATTCCTATCTACTATCTATTCAACGGAAACACTGACGAGGGAAAAACTGACGGGAACTGATCTGAAAGAAGATTTGAATTCAGATAGCGATTACTCGTCTAACTTAATCAGCTCATTCACGAGAATTGCCATACGTGGAGAGGCTGACGGCGAGGAGGACATGATACCGGACACACTATCGAGAGTTTTCCGGGCATAGTCCAGATAGTTCTCATCTTTGGTGACTTTATATAGGTACAGTAAGTTTTGCCCAGAAACTGAGTTACCTGACGGACGGACACTATCGACTGGATTCTTTGCTCGGGCGATAAGTCGCTCGTGATCACTCGCAGTGAAGAAGAACCCTCCGCCTGCCCGATCCCAAAACCGTTCAAGTTGCTGTGCCATCAATGTCTCTGCATGGTCTAACCACTTTTTGTTTGCGGTGGCTCGATGTAATGCCAGTAAGCCCTCAATCATATAGGCATAGTCGGCCAGGTATGCATTGAATCGGGCTTGCCCTTTGTTGTAGCTATGTAACAGGTGCCCTTTCTCATCCTTCATCTGCCCAACAACAAAATCTGCTGCTTTCGCGGCGATTTCAATATATTGTTTGTTCTCTAACAATCGTCCTGCATCGGCGAAGCCCCGAATCATTAACCCGTTCCAACTTGCAAGAATCTTGGTGTCTAGCAAAGGGCGTACACGTTTCGCCCGAAGTCCTAATAACTGCTCTCGAATCGGCTGTAACTTCGCCTCCAGTACTGCACGTTCAACCGCTCGTTCTTTGGCAATCTGTGAAACGGAGGACTTCAACAATAAGGTGTAGAAGTGCTCTTCAAAATTCGGATCGTCCGTTATGCCATAGATATCAGCAAAATCCCGATACTGTTGGTCTGTCAACTCGGCTTTGATTTCCTCTCGAGACCACCGATAAAACTTCCCTTCTTCACCCTCGCTGTCAGCATCTAATGCAGAATAAAAACCACCTGCCTCGTCGGTCATCTCCCGCGTCACAAATCCCAACAATTCATCTGTCACTTGTTTGTATTCAATATTGCCGGTCAGCTTAAAGCCTGCTGCATAGATTGAAGCCAGTTGCCCGTTGTCATACAACATCTTTTCAAAATGTGGGATATGCCAAAACCGATCCACACTATAGCGGTGAAAACCACCTCCCAGGTGATCCCGAATACCCCCTAAAGCCATGTAATCCAATTGAGTTGTAAGCATCGCGAGTTCCTTTTCGTCTTCTTCCCCTAACGCACGAAGCTCAAGCACTCGATAGACCAGGAATTCAAGATTACCTGGGGTTGGAAACTTGGGAACATTCGGGTTAGCAATACTGTAGCCAAACCCTCCCCATTGCTGGTCAAATTCTTCTCCCAGAGAAGCGGTCGTCTTATCCAGCACATCTGAAGTTAGTGGAATGAGGGAGCGAGGAATCCGCGCCTCTAACTCGGACTTGACTGCCTGAGTCACCTGCTCTGCTTGTTGCTCCACCAACTCCGGTTGATCCGTCCAGATAGTCTGCAGGCGTTTAATGACTGTAAGGAAGCCAGGGAGTCCTTCTCGATCTCCATCCCGAGCGGGAAAATAAGAACCGCCTGTAAACGGCCTGCCATCCGGATGGAGAAACATACTCATGGGCCATCCACCGCGTCGGGTTAAAGCCTGAACAGCAGTCATATAAACCTGATCGACATCGGGACGTTCTTCACGATCGACTTTCACACAGACGTAGTGCTGATTTAGGTAGTCTGCAATCTCCTCATCTTCAAAAGATTCACGTTCCATGACGTGACACCAGTGACAGCTGGAGTAACCAACCGAGAGGAAGATCATCTTCTTTTCCTTCTTTGCCTTTTCAAAAGCTTCTTCCCCCCAGGGATACCAATCCACCGGATTGTGGGCGTGGGTAAGAAGGTAAGGACTCGTCTCATTCACTAAGTGATTCGAGTATTCCTTTTCCTGAGCTTTAACGGTCGCGGAAAGCAGGCCAAACGTGAATGCAAGAAGAAGGTACGAAGATCTCATGCTAAGTTCTCTTTCATAGGTGAGGCAGGACGGTGGCCAGACGACTTGTAGCTGACGATGTAACTAGCGATGTGGCTGGCGACTGTCCCTTGATTGTAACGTCTACCAAAGAGCAGGGGGGGTAATCCGTTTGGTCATAAGACGACCACGACAACTGACCCTCTAAGCCTGTCTAGTCTGAGGTCATCCCAATCACTCGAAACCTCGATCCGGCAACGACAGTAAATCTTAGAAACGTCGGCGGTCGAAACAAGCCAGAAATTCTCAGGGGATGCGTATCGCGGAGGTCGCGGATTAATGTATTAAGCCGGAGAGGCGATTAACCCAAATCGGCTAAGAACGCATCTAAGTCATCATCATCTGAGGAGACTTGATTTTCGGTTGGTGGAGCCCAAGGGTCTGCTGGTGCATCTGCCTCGGCAATTGGTTCAGCTGGAGTCGCTTCCGCAGCCGCAGCAGCTTCAGCTACCTCTTCATCTAAACCACCAGCGAGTTCCATTAATGAAGGAAGTTCCACCTGAGCTTCAGGTTCCCCAGGATCTGCTGCGGGGGCAGCGACTTCGAAATCACCTAAATCCAGCATATCGTCTGCAGGGGCTACTTCGGGAGCTCCCACTTCAAAGTCACCAAGATCCAGACTTTCCGCTTCAGCCACTGCATCTCCAACAACGGCAGGACTTTCATCAGCTACAGGCTCACTCACTTCGAAATCACCCAGATCAAAAGCCGCATCTTCAGCTTCGGCTGGTGTGTCATCGGCAACCGGTAGTGGCTCTGTCTGAGCGGCAGCCACAGCTCCCATATCAAAATCGGCTTCAGCGGCATCGCCAGCTTCACCACCTTCAAAAACAACCTGCATTTCTACCGAACCCAACTTAAGCTTCGCACCGGAACTCAATGATAGAGATGTTTCAACTCGTGATTCGTTTACAAACGTCCCGTTAAGTGAAGCCAGGTCCTTTACCATAACCTGACCATTTTCGTCATACACTTCGCAATGCCGACGACTCAACAGAGGATGCTTAATTGTTAGGGTGGAATCAGTACCGCGGCCGATTACCACAGGCAAGGCAACATTAATCGTCTTAAGTGCTTGACCTTCTTTGAACACAGTGAAATCTACATTCATGGGGAGACGTCTTTTGGAGGAATGATTAAGACAAGTAAACTGGAAAAGATTTCTCGTTTTGAGTTATCAAGAATTCCGAGTCGACTTCAATTTATAATGATATCTATATATCAATGCGTGTTTATGCAATCGAGCGTAATTACACCGATCTACATAGAATTAATTACAAAGTCTAAGTTTAGCCATCGAAGTTAGCCTCGACAATTAATAAAATAGGTTTTTCTCAATCCCCATACTACGACTTAATGTGTCCTTCAAGTAGCCAAACGGGTACTCTATGTATCCAAACATCTACGACAAGGAACACTCGGACAAGGAACACTCGAATTCGGCCTACTCATAATTGAGGCGTTTGATTCAAGTTGTCGTAATGAGCAAGACAGGTCGAATTGAAATCAGTCAAAAATCGTCTTGATAGAGGTAAAAACTGTCAGAGTCTGCTGTCTTCTTCCCTGGGAAGGACCGATAGATGTTAGGTGGATTTACCAATGAAAAAACTTTGATTTTCACAGGTTAGTCCCCCTTTAGCCTGTTGGGTTGCTGAGTTAAACTAACAGAACCTGTTAAGGGTATTTTAGTGTTTCTAGGGGGTTTCCTCCTTAAACACGCCAATTAAGCGGCTGTAGCTCAGTTGGCAGAGCACAACGTTGCCAACGTTGTTGTCGTGGGTTCGAATCCCATCAGCCGCTCTTTTTCCTCACTCTAATGTGAATTGCAGGATGACATTTCACCGAATGAGGCCAAATGAGCAACGTTCAAAGTCGACGCTTTGGACGAATAACAAATCTATAAGGGAAAATGACACGTTAAGAGGACGTGTCATTCTTGCTTTATGGGGAAAACGGATTTCCGCGATCGGCGGAGACGTTCACTAAGAAACAGGTTTGGAAAATGTCAGACCAAGACACAAATCAAGAAGCAAATGAAGTACCAGAAGAAGTTCTGGATACGGTAGCAAACGATGAAGCAGTCGAAGACCAGGTGGAAGAAACCGGTGTCGATGCGGAACAAGAAGAAGACGAACGTCTGGATGTTCAAGTCGAAGTCAATGAAGTCGGAGCGTGCGAACGCCACGTGATTGTCACCGTCTCCGCTGCTGACATTGAAAAATACAAAGACGAAGCCTATAGCGACTTGATGCCTAAAGCTCAAATCCCAGGTTTCCGTATCGGACGCGCCCCAAGAAAGCTTGTTGAATCACGATTCAAAAGCGATGTGGTCGATCAGGTCAAAGGCTCTCTGATCATGGACGCGATGACTCAGGTCACCGACGAACAGGATTTTTCGGCTATTAGCGAACCTGATTTCAATTTCGAAGCGGTTCAAATGCCCGAAGATGGTGATCTCACATTTGAATTCAATGTAGAAGTACGACCTGAGTTTGATATGCCTGAATGGAAAGGCCTCGATCTCGAAAAAGTTGTCCACGAATACAGTGATGAAGAAGTAGATAATCGTGCAACCGAATTACTGCAACGCTACGGCGACGTTGAAGAAGTAGAAGGTGCCATCGAAGCCGGTGACACCGTAAATGTTTCTATCGAATTCAAAGATGGTGACGATGTTGCTTCTACATTCAGCGAACAAAATGTAATTGTACGTGGAAACCTATCCTTTGCTGACGGTTCAATTGAAGGTTTTGGGGATTTAGTCATCGGTGCTTCTGCCGGTGATAGCAAAGACACGACAGCCAAACTCAGTGAATCACTGGACGATGAAGAACTCGCCGGAAAAGAATATACCGCAGCCGTTACCATCAACAGTGTCAAACGTACGTCTGCTCCGGAACTCACACCCGAGTTTCTCCAAGAGGTAGGCGGCTTTGAAAGCGAAGAAGATCTCAAAAATGCTGTACGTGAAGAATTGGAACGCCAATTAAATTACCATCAGCAACAACGTACGCGAGGTCAGATCACCGAACTGCTCACTGCCGAGGCTAATTGGGAACTTCCACCCCAGCTGCTTCGCCGCCAGTCACAACGCGAACTACAACGTTCGATTCTTGAACTGCAGGCCAGTGGATTCCCGGATGAAGAAATTCGTCGCCATATCAATCGCCTCCAGCAAAACCTGCTCGGAAGTACGGAAAAGGCACTCAAAGAGCACTTCATTCTGGAACGAATTGCTGAACAGAACGATCTGGAAGCTACTCCGGAAGACATCGAACGAGAAATCCTCATCATCGCAATGCAACAACAAACCTCGCCTCGTCGAATCCGAGCTCAGCTGGAGAAGCGTGGTGACATGGACGCTCTGCGAAATCAAATCATCGAACGTCAGGCCATCGAGCTAATTACGGAAGAAGCCAATTTCACTGAAACGGATCTTCCAGCGGATGAAAACGAAGATACCTTCGCATTGTCCGGAGCGATCAGTGGAGTTCAACCTGGTAGCCGTCCTGCCGATGAAGATAAACCTGAAACGGAAGAAGTCGCTACCGAAGCAGAAGCTGTTGCAGAAGCAAATGAAGAAGCTCCCGCGGATGACAGTCCTGCAGAAGAAGTAGCCGAGGACGCAGATACGGAAGAAGAGGCTCCTGAAGCATAGTCTTCGGGACATAATTCCGACTACAAATAGCAACGTCAGCAGGTTTTTGCCCGCTGACGTTTTTTATTGAATTAATATGTTCCCAACCAGACGATTTTGCCCTCAATCCTACCTCCCCAAAAAAGCTCGGATGTGGCATAATTGACGCCAATGAGCCACCCTTTGACCAATGGACAGGATTTATGAACTTCAAGCAATTCACAGATAATCAGAACGCTGCCGGACAGGCACCTCTTCCAGGTGACCTCTCCACTCCTCATTATCTGGATGAAACGAATTCTTACAGTTACCAAAACGTACAACGACAACGCCAACTCACACTGGGCGACTTGCTACTCGAAAACCGCATCGTTTTTCTTCAAGGAGAAATTCACACGGGAAATGCAAACGAAGTCGTTATGAAGCTGCTTTATTTGCAAAGTGAAAATCGCAATAAAGATATCCACTTCTATATCAATTCGCCCGGTGGAAGTGTCGTTGCGACACTCGCCATTTTTGACACAATGCAAATCCTCAGCTGCCCTGTTGCCACCTACTGTGTCGGACAGGCCGCGAGTGGAGCTGCTGTATTACTGGCCGGCGGGACCAAGGGAAAACGCTTTGCACTTCCGCATTCCCGTGTGATGATGCACCAACCGTACGGTGGCGTCAGTGGACAAATCAGTGATATCAACATCCAGGCAGATGAAATTCTTCGCAACCGCGAAGTACTCAATCAGATCCTGGCGGATGCCTGTGGTAAATCCAAAGAGGATATTGCCCAGGATACCGATCGTGACTTCTTCCTTACGGCTCAGCAAGCGGTTGAATATGGAGTGGTCGATGACCTACTCAGAAAACCTGCCGAACGAGACAGCGGCAGCACTGACGAAAAAGAAGAGAAGTCTGAGTAATACAATTTAAGTACACCAACTACGGAGAACGCTTCTATGCCTCCTATTCCTTATGTCGTTGAATCGAACGGACGCGACGAACGCGCGTATGACATTTACAGCCGCTTGCTAAAAGACCGAATCGTCTTTCTGGGCTCCGGCGTGAATGATGAAGTTGCCAACGCCATTGTCGCTCAATTACTATTCCTGCAATCTGACGATCCCAAGGCGGATATTCATTTTTACATCAATTCACCCGGAGGAAGTGTAAGTGCAGGATTAGCAATCTACGACACAATGCAGTTCATCACCTGTGATGTCGCCACCTACTGTATCGGTCAGGCAGCCTCTATGGGCGCCCTGTTGCTGACTGCAGGTCACGATGGAAAACGGTATGCCTTGCCAAACTCACGAATCATGATTCACCAACCGCTGGCAGGGATGCAAGGAACGGCTGAGGAAATTCTGATCCACTCGAAAGAATTCCAAAAGACGAAGGATAAGCTTAACGAAATCCTTATCAAGCACACTGGAAAAGACCTTGCCACGATCGAAGCTGACACAGATCGTGACAACTTTATGTCTGCCGATGAAGCCCAAGCATATGGGCTGATCGACAATGTCGTTTCCACGATGGGTGAGGCATAACCAATTCGTCGTTCCAATATTTAGGCTGAAAACAAGAAAGCTGGGATATCGCATCCCAGCTTTTTTCTATGCCTGCCTACAAACCATCGTGTCTATCATTCAGCCACAAGAACTGAAGATGTTTATCGATATGGCGTCCAATCGGAACGAGAAGTACTGATCCCCTTCGAAGTTAGGACACCGGATTGTCCATGTCCGCGTGTGCCATAACGCACATCAACAAAGAGGCGAACGGTATCCTCAAGTTCCCCCGATAGCTTCAACTCCAATGGAATCGTCTGTTTGTAGATCGACGTCTCCATAATACGTTTGACTTGACGCTGAGCAATTTTCCACTGAGCCACTAGCTTACCTGTTGCATCGTTATGTCGAATCACCACATCCACATAATCAGCATGTGGAATGTAATCACCTGCCTGATTTTGCGGAGTAATATGGAGAACAATCGTATCGATCAGACCATTGCTGTCGGCATCACGGAATACCGAACGTAGTTTATTGATTTCAAGACTCTGTACATCCGAAGTCGACCTTTGTGGCTTGTCTGTAAAGGCAGCATGACTTACAGGGTGAATAGATTCAATCTGCTTCTGTGGCTCAATACGAGCGCGCTGCTCACCAGCACTCAAATCAATTAATGCCGGACCACCCTCGCCTGTTTCGGCTTCAATGGACGCCGATTTTGCCTGCTCTAACTCAGCCCGCAAACTGGCATTTTCTTGCTGTAAACGACTCGCCTCAACAGCCTTTTTATCGTATTCATATTGAAGATCATAGATCTGATCTTCCAACGCACGTCGCTGACTTCCCATTTGCTCGAGTTCCCTGGTAACACGCGGATTATTCCTACAGCCTGAAAAACTCAGGATAGAAATGACCATCATGCCTAATAACCAGAGACGCATTACTTCGCTCGATAGAATTCAAGAAACAGATTCGAGCGTAGAGTACCGAGATTTGATACGTCGAGACAAGGCCAGTCATTCTCGTTACAACCGTGGGGCATGAAGAAGGAGCTCCAACTGCATCAATGTGCCTAAAGACTCTTAAGGAACTGAACCAGGTCACGCACTTGATCGTCATTCAACTCGTTGCCACCGAACTCACCCGCCGGATGACCATGCTTGGTAAATACACTTTCAAGCGTCTTAGCTGAGTTATCGTGAAAGAAATGCACGCGTTGCCCAACGCCAATTAGACTCGGAGGGTTAAATGCCGTGTTCCCCTCCTTATCAGTTAGCCCAACGTCAAATAACTCCTTTGTTGTATAAGTGGGAGGTGCGTGACAGTTATGGCAGTTACTTTGCATGAACACCTGCTTACCACGTTGGATCGCCTGCGTGTCCACACTGCCTCGTGCCACGTCAATCGAAGGAGGACGTTGGAGTGTCGAGACGAACTTCGCAATCTGCTTCAACTGTTCAGGTGTTGGCTCGTCATCCATTTGCATCGTAATACGTAACGAATTTTGAATCTGCTGTTCTAAATCTTTCGCCTGACCGTTCCAGGCGAACGGTGCTGTGCCCGATTTACCCAGTAACGAAAAGACACGTTTGGGAGCTCCAAACGACTTATCACTGAAATTGTCATTCACCATCCCGTTCGTGTGACCTTCGGTATGACAGCTATTGCAGCTCATCCAGCCATCATGAGACAACTTTGCATTGAAGAACAACAATTCACCTTTATCCGCTTCGGTCAACTCTGGCTGTTTACCAAGTGAATACTCCAGAGATTCCTGCTCTTCCAAATTCACAACGGAAATTGAATCACCAAACATATTGGCAACATAGACGAGTCCCCGCGCCTCATCGATTTTCAGGTCCACCGGACGTAGACCAACCGGTAGTCGTTGCAGGCTAAAGTCGTCTTCTTTACCGTATGCAATCTCTCCCACGCCTCCCAATGTTACGACGACGATCCCATCGTTAGAGACAGTTACCTGAGATGGGTCTCCAGTCGCGTTACCGGCTTCGCCAAGAGGATGCATATGAGCTCCTGTATATAGCTCCTCTCCACCCTTGAGTACGCTTTCCACTTTCAGCCAACGCAGATCGTTGGACATCAGCAGTCCCCAGTGCACGTCATTTCTAACTGTATGGGCTAGTTCATTTAACATTTGATGCGCGACGATTAACATTTTTCCGTCCGCACTAATCTGTAAGCCCCTGACATTGTGGCCAGGAAATACTCGTTTACCTAAAGCTTTCACATTTCCCTGCACCGCGTGTTCGATATCAAACAGCATGAGATTGCCACCAAAACAGTCTCCTACAACCATATGTTTTTGATCAGGCAGGAAGACAATATTATGCGGAGTAAACTCCATATCCAGCTTTTGCAACAATTCAGATTCCGACGGATGCTTCGGATTCACTTTTAAAACGGCTAATTGCCGAGACCACATTCCACTGACAAAGAGTAGACCTTGATTGGGTTCATACTGTAGATGGCGTGGATAAGCACAAACCTGAATATCTGCCAGAGGTGCTACTGAGTTGTCACGCACCTCATACAGGCTGACAAGGTGGGTCGCTTCATTGGTGATCGCGATAATATTCGTCCCAGTGATAACCTCCATATCCGTTGGCTTACCACCTAACGCTACTTCATTAACCACTTGTCGATCAGTGAGGTTAAAGAACGATAGGGAAGCACTGCGTTGATTGAGAACAACCAACTGATCTAAATCTGACAAGTGCTCTAACGCCACCGGACGTCGCAGTGTACGAACTTCCATTAACTGGTCAGCTGCATCCAACGACGGGGACAAACAAACTGCCGCCAACATGATGATTGAGAAAAAACGACTCATAAACTTCCTTTGGAGGAATTCAAACCAAACTTTCCTGCTATGCTCATTATCCCGTAATTCACGTTTTGAGAAAAGTGAATTATGAGTCTGATTTCTATGACAATATCTGCTGGACAGGTTCACCTGCCACATCTGTCAGTCGAAATTGACGTCCCTGATACTTGTAAGTTAATGCCGTGTGGTCCATTCCCAAAAGATGTAAAACGGTTGCATGAAAGTCATGGACAGAGACCGGATCTTTGGTAATCGAGAATCCCAAGTCATCGGACTCACCTACCCGCACACCGCCACGGACCCCACCACCTGCCATCCAAATAGAAAAACAGTCTTTGTGGTGATCTCGGCCGGCGCTGCTCAATGCCCCCTGTACCATGGGGGTTCGCCCAAATTCACTACCACAGATGACCAGGGTATCATCCAGCAACCCGCGTTGCTTGAGATCTTTGAGTAGTGCAGCAATTGGTTGATCTACCGATTTGGCTTTATTCTGGATGGACTTCTCGATATTGCTATGGTGATCCCAACCCTGATCAAAGAGCTGTACAAACCTTACACCACGCTCAACCAAACGTCGTGCAAGCAAACAATTATTCGCAAATCCTGTCGCGTTCGGTTTTGAACCATACAAAGCGTGCGTGTCTTCAGTCTCTCCGCTTGTATCCATTAAGTCTGGTACTGAGGACTGCATTTTATACGCCATCTCGTACTGGCCAATCCTAGTGGCAATTTCCGGATCACCCAAGTCGAGCAGTTGTTCCCGATTGAGTTGATTAATCGTATCGACGATCTTCCGGCGGTCTGCCTTCTTAACTCCCCTAGGATTCGAGAGAAATAGCACGGGATCCCCTGATGCGCGAAATTCAACGCCTTGATAAATCGTGGGGAGGAATCCACTGCCCCACATACTGTTACCAGCACCACCTACACTTCCGGTTACCATCACGACAAACGAAGGTAGATTCTCATTTTCGCTTCCTAGTCCATAGGTCACCCAGGATCCCATGCTAGGCCTTCCAAACCGACCGAACCCTGTTTGCATAAATAACTGAGCTGGAGAGTGGTTAATCTGCTCGCCATGCATCGTTTCAATCACGGCGATATCGTCTGCCAAAGCGCCAATTTCCGGAATCAACTCGGAAAAAGTCTGGCCGCTTTCACCAAACTGGCGGAACTTAAACTGAGATCCATACATTTTGGGACGACTGCGAATGAAGGCAAACTGCTGACTGTTAAACAACTCTTCCGGACAGAGCTCCCCAGTCATTTCTCGCAGCTTGGGCTTATCCACATATAAATCTAACTGGCTGGGTGCTCCAATCATGTGGATGTAGATAACACTTTTGGCCCTGGCTGGATAATCACTGTGTCGAGCCCTCAACGGATTATCAAATGAGGGTTCTGTCGCTCCCACGTCATTGCCTAGCAGGCTCATTAACGCAGACGCCCCCAGGCCCATTCCTCCAGTGCGAAACAGCTCGCGACGAGTTAATTCCAGATTGAGATCCTTGGTCATTACTAATTCCTCGTAATCGTCTCGTCTAGATTTAACAGTACATTGGCCAAGTAATACCAGGCCCCCAATTCTGCCGAAGCAGATTTGTCCTTTTGCCCTACTAACTCCATTAAATCTGCAGGACGGTCTGAGAGTTGGGCGACCGTTTCAATATACAGCTTGGATAAAATATCCACTTCCGGCTCACTCGGTTTGCGGGAAACCGTACGCATAAATGCATAGGACACCATCTCTCGTAAGCTGACAGCTCCATCTCGCTGCCTCTGATGAAGATGCTGTCCCAATGCCTGAGTCATTTCCCAGTACATTGGATCGTTGAGTAGAGTTAAAGCCTGAAGCGGAGTGTTTGTACGACTACGGCTGACCACGCAAGAGGTTCGATCAGGAGCATCAAAATTGGTGAAGGCCGGGTACGGTGCACTCCGACGCCAAATAACGTAAACTCCCCGTCGATAACGATCGGTCTGTTGGCTCGTATTGTATTTGGGAGCGTTACGTCCCACATGCCTCCAGATACCTGCTGGCTGGGGAGGATAGATCGGCTCGCCGCCCATTTGTAATTCCAGCAAACCGCTAATCTGTAACATGGTATCTCTAATCCCTTCGGCACTCATACGCATACGTGGCATTCTGGCTAACCATCGATTAGTGGGATCCAACTCCTGTAAATCAGGACGTGCTTTAGAATTTTGTTGATAAGTCGCTGAGTTGACAATCAAGCGGTGAATATGTTTCATCGACCAACCTTGTTCCATGAATTCCACCGCAAGCCAGTCCAGTAACTCCGGATGCGTTGGTAGATCACCCTGACTACCAAAGTCTTCTTCGGTCACCACCATACCTTTACCAAAGAATTCAGCCCACCAACGATTGACCGTCACTCTGGCGACTAGAGGATTTTCCGGCGAGACCAACCACCGAGCCAGCTCTAATCGATCTCGCTGTTCAGAATCTTCCTCTAATTGAGCATGCAAAATCGACGGCGTAGATGCCAAAACTCGATCTCCATTGTTTTTGTATTCACCTCGAATCAGGAGATAAGTTTCACGCGGCTTCTCCATCTCGGACATCACCAGAGCAGTCGGAGCCTGTAACGCAAGCAGTGCTTTTTCTGCGTCTGTAACCGCCTTCTGTGCCTGCACGTACTCGGGTTGTAACTTCAGAAAAGCATTATGTAATTCCTGCTCTTCTTTGGCATTTCGCTCAAGTTTGGCAGCTAAATCCAAAATTCGCTTAGAAGGAGCATTGGACTTTCGTTGACCAGTCATGGCAGACAACCGCACACGTCCAATCACTCGGCTGCCTCCATAATTCATTACCAGTCGCGCTTTCAATGTGATCGGACTGTCAGATTCAATCGCCTCCTGGATCAAAAACTCTGCAGAGTGTGGTTTCGAGAATTGAGGAGCAATTGCCCAGGCCGTACTCTCATCACCATCGATTGCCTTACTAACTTCAAAATTAGTTTGCGAGAAGTCAGCTAACGCATCACTGAGTTTTAGAACATTACCACCGTGATGCAGAGTGAATTCCTGTAATACAAAATTGGGGCGTTCGGCGGTAAATCGCCCCGGCCCTTTTCCAGGCAATTCGTCATGAGTCAGGGCTTCCAATTTGAAACCAGTAATTTCGGGCAAGTCCGATGTAAACTCAATTTCATAGACGTCTTTATCAGGGTTCTCACCTGTGGATAGAACGGAATGATCTTCGAGGATTTTCAATGTCGCTCCATTAGTCGACACCGCGTTAGTAGCTCGGAGTATATGCCACTCTTGTGATTCGGTAGACTGTGTCTTCATTTCCTGAAGCCACTGCCCGTATCCTTCGTCGAACTGAGCCGTTACTTTTTCCAGGTCTTTCTGGACTGATTGCTTCTTTTCTTCAGCAGCAATATATTTTCGTCGCTCTTTCAGAGAACGGTTTACATTAATCGTCGGGCCATAGAAGTTAAAGGCTGAGCTCTTCCCGCTGACTTCTATGGGCGTGTTATTGAAGTAGGCAAGTAACTCGTAATACTCCTTCTGACTGAATGGATCGTATTTGTGGTTATGACACTGCGAGCACTCAATCGTCGAACCTAGCCAAACAGTGGCGGTGGTATTGACCCGGTCGATCACCTGATTGAGCCGACTTAATTCCGGATCAGTTCCTCCTTCTACATTGAGTGTCGTCAACCGATGAAACCCGGTCGCAATCTGCTGGGACTGAGTAGGTTCGTCCAACAGGTCCCCGGCAATTTGTTCAATCGTAAACTGATCGAACGGCATATCGTTATTTAATGCATTAATCACCCAGTCTCTGAAAGGCCATACGTTTCTGTATTGATCGGCCTGATACCCATTGCTATCTGCATAGCGAGCCAAATCGAGCCATGGACGAGCCCATCGCACTCCATATTGAGGAGAAGCGAGAAGCCCTTCCACCAACTTTTGATAAGCATCAGGAGAGCTGTCATTAACAAAATGCTCAACTTGCTCATAGGTAGGCGGATATCCAACGAGATCCAGGTAGACTCTGCGAACTAATCGACGCTGATCGATCCTTGATGAAGGACTGATGCCCTTTGAATCCAGCTTTTGTAATATGAAATAATCAAGTGGATTGAGAGGCCATTGAAAGTCAGAAACCATTGGGAGTTCCGGACGAGATGGTGAAACATAGGCCCAGTGTCTGCTGATTTCGGTCGCATCCGAACCGACAGAATCCGGCCACTTAGCTCCTTGTTCAATCCACTGGCGAATGACATCAATTTGATCTTCCGCCAGAGCTTCCTTTTCTGCCGGCATTCGTTCCCCTTCTGCTGCTGTTACCAGACGAAGGTAAAGTGGACTTTGGTCTGGTTTACCAGACACAATGCCGATCCCGGTAATTCCACCTCGAAAAGCAAGCGTTTTAGCATCCAGTCTTAAATTACCTTCATGAATCGCCTCACCATGACAATCAAAGCAGTTTGATTGCAGGATTGGCCATACCTGCTTCTCGAAGTCTATCTGTTGTGCAATGGCCTGAGTCGAAACTAACGCCAAGCTCACCAGTGCGGTATAAATGGAGGTTCGTCGAATCACCTAACTCAGTACCTGCCAGGAAGGATTTCAGAAATTGATACTTCTATTCTAATTCAAGAATTAAATCCGGACGAGTTGATATTCCGAGCTGCATTACCCTGTTAATAGCAAAAGCCCGAGGATCTAACCCTCGGGCTATTACCAATCCGATTAACTCCGGAGCTAGTTGGTCAATTTTAATTCCGCTTTAGTTGCCACTTGGACGTTTTGAAATTTTGTCCATCGTTGGAAAATCCTTAGGAATCTTCTGAGTCACCTTACCAGTTGCTGCCCACTCTGCACCTCGCTGCAACGTCGTAATAAATCCAACACACTCCTGCGAATAGATGCCATGCCCCATGGGAGTATGGAAGACGCGGCCTTTACCATAATCTACAGTGAAGATCATTGGTTCGTGACGTCCTGTACCACCAAAGTCCTTAGATCCATAAGCAGTTGCCAGCACGGTCATATTTTCCGCCGGCCCACGCAATAGATCATAGAGTTCGTCTTTTTCATGTAACCAGGCACCTGGCATACCCTTAGTGATTGGATGTTCACTGTTTCGGACCGTCACGACGAATGGGTGTTGAGATCCGTGATTCCCACCACGTCCTGGAGATGTGTCACGGATTAATTTGCCATCGGTATTTACATAGATGTACGGCCCTGACTTTTCGTTCCGTCCACCCCAGCCTCCTAGGCCAATCGCTTCGTTGTATTCCTTCCAATTTCCAAAGGCATTGTTAGCAGCATGTACGACGACAAATCCGCCACCACCTTTGATGTATTCAATGAAAGCCTTCTGAGTCGCTTCTGGCCAGTGAGCTCCATTATAGTTCGAAACCACTACGTCATAATCTGTAAAGGTCGGTGCAAAGTCCGGGTCCGATCCACTCTTGGCCGTCGTGGCCACGTCGACCTGAAACAACCCTGTTTCCTCCAAATACCCTTTCATCATTTGAGTAGTTTTTGGCCAAACACCATGATTGTTTTGCCCTTCAATAATCAGAGCTTTCATTTTGGCCTGGGCAGCGATAGTCATGGTGAAAACCAACAACAATGCAAGAAGGTTTACTCGGCGAGACATTTTGTTCTCCAAAAGAATTCATGAGTGATGAGTATAGGACTTGTGCAAATCAATATACCAGCATTCACAACGCTGTTTAGACTACCTGCCGGCAATTATTTGTCGACACCTTTAGCTTGCTCGAGCAGCTCGAGCAATTCGTATTTAATCAACGGTTCGGCGTAAACACCCAAACAGCTACTCCGCGCACGCCAGGTTGTGTAGCCGCCCAAAGCGTGTTGTTCCGGGGGAGGGATATAACCAAAGGCACCATTGGCTAGCGAGATAGTATAGGTGGCATCAAACGGGCTGTACTTCTTAATACTAAGTCCCGTCTCTGCAAATACCTCGTTGGGAATGGCTCCAATACCCAATGTGCCAATCTTGATTGCCTGGAGTGTGATATTTCTGGTCTTGGGCATCTTGCTAAGAATGATCGTTTCAAGCGCGTAAACTTCTTCGGTGGTCTTAGGCTTACGCATCGAAATCCAGTCTGACACAAATTCCTGAGCGGCACTGACTTCTTCTGCCGTCGGAAAACGCACGGCAACTTCAAGTTCTTTTTCCTTCATCGATAACGGAAGCCACTGGTGATACTCAATCGTTCCATACGCTTTCATGGCAGCCGCTGCTACGTCCTCAGCAACACTAAATCGGTCGAATTTCCGCCGTTCGTTTCGTTTGTAATCGGCCAACCAGGTATCACCACTTGTCCCGTTGGCAATCATGGCAACTGTCGGACGACCCTCATCTCCTGACGGAAGTTGTTCCTCAATAATTCCTGCAAACAGCCCAAAATAGTCTGCTGAAATATTCGGAGCTCCTGCATAATGCATCGAATAGGCCGACATGAAGGCAATTTGTTTACCGGCAAGCGTTTGCAGGGAGATGACAGGGATATCCGGATCTTCCAGGCCAGTTTCACGAATCGCATCCGGATTGTTGTAACCTGGGTGCATACGAGCTCGATCATTCTTCGTGCCACCAAACCGGTTTGTTGGTGCAACTCCCTCTTTCATGAGCCACCGGCGAGTGGCGACATTTACTTCGTCTCTACCCATTGCAAAGCCAATCCGAGCCGGTTGTCGATTGGCGTTTGCCTGTTCAATTGCTTTAGCAATCTGGCCTGGTAGAAAGGCCTCATAACGAGCATCCACGCCAGTGCCTAGAACAGCGATAACAGAAGGCGCACTATGACAGTGAGTAGCCGAGATCAATATATTTTCCGCAGCGATCCCGGTTTTAGCGGCAGCCTGGGCTTTCGCTTTATCAAGCAAGTCACGTGGCATCATGCAACTGTCTACCAGCACCATGGCAATCTTGGTTTCCCCATCATCCATCACGACAGCGCGGACATGCAACGGGTCATTCACCTCCTCCACCAAGCGTTCCAGCATAGAACCATTTACAATGGCAGGAAGATGTTGTGGAGTCGCATCCACCCGAGCAGCTCCAGCCTGAAATACGTTATCTGCGGCTTGGGCTGCACAAGCTGAAAACAAAATAACAGCGACTGACGACAGCCAGCGACTTGACGTGATCATAGTTTTAGACCTGTTCCGGCACCACGTACGGAGCTCGATACTTCCGTGTTAGCATCGCGTCCGCCTGCTTGTCCCCAATAAATTTCTCCTTCACAGGATCAAATTTCAGGTCACGTCCGATGGCATAGTTATTCTCTGCCAGATCAATATTAACTGCCTTTAGATTGTGTTTCAGCATAGCCAGAGAATCCACAATCGTTTCGTTGTTATTGTAGGGATTCTCGTCCTTGAGCAACGAATCCCGTTTACCCAGACGATAGGAAATATTAGCCAGATGACAGAGAGCACTCGAGTAATGAGCCACTTCCGCATCACAGTTAATGTCCTCATTCTTGCGGCTGCGTACTGCCTGAATAAAGCTACCAAAAGCACCACCCGGTGTAACCGGATCTGCTTCGGCTCGAATGGGCTCTCCTTTATCGCTGCCGTTGGCATAAAAAGAACCACCTTTGATGACACCTTCAGTGGTGTAGTATTCGTTGGTGACCATCCGCTCAGGCGAACCTTCTTTACCTACCAAGCCGCGAGTTTCAAATAGTAGAATCGCGTCTTCATATTCATAGACACTGACCTGCATATTGGGTGTTTCACCCTGATCCTTTTCGCCGGGAACATAACGGCCCCCGACACTCCAGATGCGTTTGGGCAGCGTTGAGTCTTTAATAGCCCAACGTGCAATGTCCATTTCATGAACGCCCTGATTTCCCGTGTCGCCGTTTCCGGTATCCCAGAACCAGTGCCAATTGTAAGTGTGTAGATTGCCGTGATAATCCTGTAACGGCGCGGGACCTAACCACAGATCCCAATCCAGTTCCTTCGGAGGTGTGGCAACCGGTTTGTGTCCAATCGACCAACGTGGTTTACAGCAATATCCTTTGGAGACTAACAGCTTTCCATATTTGCCGGATTGGACAGCAGCAATTTCATTGGCTTTTCCCTGGCTGGAACGATTCTGAGTTCCATGCTGTACGATACGTTTATACTTCGCGGCAGCTTCGACACATTTACGTCCTTCAAAGACATTGTGCGAAATTGGTTTTTCTACATACACATCCTTGCCTGCCTGACAGGCCCAGATGGTGATTAGCGAGTGCCAGTGGTTACAAGTCGCAACGGTGATGACATCGAGATTCTTATCTTCCAGAGCTTCTCGAATGTCCTGGACGCAGGTTGGTGTGTTACCACCTTTGTCACGTACCATTTTACTACGTGAGTCAAAGAGTCTAGTATCCGGGTCAATTAGATAGCTTACCTCCACACCATCCATCGGAGCAAAGCCTCCGATGTGTGATGTACCACGGCCATTGATACCTGCGACTCCAACCTGAATTCTGTCGTTCGCTCCTAATACCTGCCGGGACGATTTCGTACCCGCTACAGTAAACAGTGCGAATGCGGAGGAGGCTGCTCCGGTCTTTTTTACAAACTCACGTCGGTCCAATTTCGACATCACTCCGGTCTCCAAATAGAGTTTCCAAACATTATTGCGTCAGGTGATATTAGACTTCATTTGAGATCGAGATTCCAGCCAAAGCCCTGCTACTTAACGGTCACATGACCAACGTGACCAATTGTCTAACTGGTTAAATGGCGAAATCGTTCAATGGCTAGGTATTTAACCGGAAATCACATCAGTAATAACTCGTCCCCCGATAGGTAAAGGGCGATTGTCTTTATTGAGAATCTCGGTGTCAGGAGAAATTCCTAAGAGATAGTAGATCGTAGCTGCCAAATCCTCAGGTTTTACCGGGTTCTCATCGGGAGCCATCGTATACCGATCTGAGGCGCCGTAAACAAAGCCACGTTTTACACCTCCCCCTGCGAGCAGCACAGAATAGCAATTGGGCCAGTGGTCCCGACTTTCGTTTTTGTTTATTTTCGGAGTCCTTCCAAATTCCCCCATCCACACCACCAGAGTCTCATCCAACATGCCTCGGTCTTCGAGTTCTAGTAGAAGCGTTGGTAAGGTTTGTTCGGTGACTGGGAAGTGATATTTGTGGACGATTTTATACATGCGAGAGCCGTCGAACCCATGAGTATCCCAACCGCCGGAACCGATCGTACGACCTCCGATACTGTTAGAGAAATAGACCGTGGTGAACTTGACCCCGGACTCGGCTAAACGGCGAGCCAGCAATACGCTTTGCCCATAAGTCGTCCGTCCGTATTTTTCACGAACATCCTCGGATTCCTGACTAAGATCAAAAGCCTTGCGTACTTTACTGCTGGTGAGCATGTTCAACGCTTTGTCATAGTATTGATCGAAGCCTCGGATGCTTTCGTTGTCGTCAAGAAGCCGACTTTGGTTATCAATAAACTTCTGCAGATCTCGACGACGTGTGAGTCGATCTGAGTCCAAATCTGCCGGAACACTCAATTGAGGTAATTGGAAGTCATCACTATTTGGATCCTCTTTAAAGAATAGAGGATCATGCGCTTTTCCAAGAAAGCTGGCATGCTGTCCTGGCGTAATAGAACCGTCTCGTAGCACGTGAGGGAAGGACACAAAGGTAGGAATCGAACCACGGCTTGGTGCCAGGCGATCGACCACACTACCGTAAGCCGGATAGAGTTCCGGCAAATCCCGCAATCTTTGATCATCACTTGGAGGTTCGTGTCCACTCAAAGCATAATAGCCAGCCGAGTTATGGTGCTTCATCTTATGGTGCACACTACGAATGATCGTAACTCGATCCATGATCTTTGCCATGCGAGGTAAGTGCTCACAGACCGGCAGTCCCGGCAGGGCCGACTGAATCGATTGATATGGGCTGCGAATGTCATCAGGAGCATCCGGCTTCATATCAAACATATCAATCGGACTGGGACCTCCCCACTGAAATAGAAAGATCACTCGTTTAGCCCGAGGCTTAATCAGTGCTGACCTTTCACTCGCCTGCAACAGCCCAGGCATATTCAGACCAAGCATCCCGGCACCGCCCACTTTGAGTGCCTGACGGCGGGAGGCGAGTAGGTCGTGCTGAAGCTGAAATGGAGACGTTCGCTTGATCGACATACTACTTCTTCACCGTTTTATAAGTAGCCTTATGGTCATTGGCAGGAATAATGACGTCATAGGTTTTTCCGTTGGGAGCGACTGAAAGTTTGATGAAATTTGCTTCACATTCATCTGCTTTGCGATTAGCGATGAATTCATCCGGAGCGTTATTCACCTGGCCATCTGGACGCATGTTTTTATGCACTTGATACATGGCTTGAATCGATGGTGTTGCCGTCAACGTTGCAAATACTTCCGGAGCACAACCTTTAGTTACCCCGTTATTCATCACCGTTACGCTAGGACGTACGCTACGTAACACAAGTGGATTATTACTACTATCCAATCCATGGTGCGTTACCTGATAAACATCAACACGCCCGATTAGATTGACAGGACATATCAATTTAGCTTCCTGATTCCAGGTAACATCTCCGCCGTCATAGAATCGAAAGTCACCAAATTCCAATAGCATCACGACACTGTTTGCATTGTCACTACCATCACGATCTTTGGAACGTCCCGTCTTACAAATCGCTTTATTGGATGATGTCCCCTTTGGCGGAGGAATGAACGTTTTACGAGTTCCCAGACAGGTCATCGTCAATGGCATAAACCTGCTGAGCGTTGCTGCCTTTTTTCCCTTTAAGGGCAATTCAGTGCCGGGGTTTATGACCTTTCGATCATCAGACTTAAAAGTGAAGTAATCTTCTCCGGGATCATCAGGCATGTCTTCAAACTTACCGTTATCCCAAACTGTTCCGATCGGAATGAGTTTAGACAATTGAGAAGCCCCACCGTAATGATCACGGTGGTAATGCGTTGTAATCAGATGATCTATTTTGATCAATCGAGCCTGTTCGGTTGCTATTTTGAAAATACGTTGAGGGTCACGGATACCAGGATTTCCTGTATCGATCAGAATCGACTCTCCCTGAGGTGTCACAATCAACGTGGCAGCTCCGCCTTCCACATCCACCCAATAGACATCCAGTCGTCCATCAGAAATACCCGCCTGGGCCGAGTTCATGGCCAGCACCAGCAAGAGGCTCACTGAAAGTGAAATTAATAACGTCTTCATGGCTCTCTCTCCTAAGCGGAATGTCTAATGTCTAAAAACAAATTCTTTTGCATTTAATAAAGCCCAGGTCAGATCCTGAACATTGCTCAGCCGGTCATCTGTCCGAACCGTGCGATCAATCAACAAATCAGGGGAACGATTTTTACGTCGACCAATCACGGTTGCTTCTGTCGGTGGTATCTTTCCTGACTGAGCCGCGCTCTCTTCGATATTCGCTAAATACGCTGCGCCAAATTGCAGTTCTTCCGAGTTTGGAGCGCGACATAAGGCACTCCAGTATATCAATTCCACTACTTCAACATCGGGCAACTCGGATTCCGCCAATTGACGCACTCGACTTTCCTTTTGCTCCATACGCTCACCAATCCCCTTATCACTAACCAGGAAAAATACCTGGTTAAGCGTGGTTTCATTAGAACGTTCGCATTCACACGCCATCATCCGTTCCGGTTTTCCAAACGTGGCGAGGAACAGGTCTCCAGAGGATGGAGTCTCCTTACGCCACTTCACTTTACGGACGCCCGGAATCTGACCCGCCCGAAGTCCCAATTCATACCCATTAAATTTGGCTGGTACACCAATCGCTTGGTTCTGCGCATCGAGAAGGACTTCTGCGTCGAGCCGCTTCACGATCGCCCTTGAGTAGTTCTGCTGATCATCCTGATTGGTTGCATTCGGTGTCGCGCTGAGTTGATAGGTAGTGGAATTCATAATCCGGCTGACGATTTTGCGGACATCAAAACCGGACGCAACAAAGTCATCAGCCAATGCTTCCAGTAATTCGGGATTCGCGGGCGGATTGGTCACTCGCAGGTCATCGACCGGCTCGACTAAGCCACGGCCCATGATATGAAACCAAATTCGATTAACCTGACTCTTAACAAACCACTGGTTTTCAGCGGAAGTCATCCATTCAGCCAAGGCATCCAAACGCGCCTGATCGATGCCAATATCATGAGCTGTACCCCCAAGAAATCGAGGCGAAGCCGGCTGTTTAGTTCTTGCGTTGGTGTATTCTTCTTTGTATGCCAACTTGACTAACTGTTCACCGACGAATTCGTTTTTGTCGAATTTATCCGAGCGTTCATTCTTATCGACTTCTTCATATTGAATACCGCTAAAAACGGTCGCCCAGTCATAATAGTCATCTTGTGTCCACCGATCGAAAGGATGATTGTGACACTTAGCACATTGAAGTCGCACACCAAGAAAAGTCCTGGCTGTTGTCTCAGCTCGAACGTCTGGTGCACGATTTGCACGCCAGTAATTGGCATTCGGAACTTCGTAGGTACTACCGCTGGCCACAATTAACTCTCGCACAAACTGGTCCAATGGTTTACGTTGTTCAAACGACTCGCGAATCCACTGGTGATAGACTTCCACACCTTTGGTATCCAGAACTTTCTCTTCATTACGAAGCAAATCAGACCAGATAAGTGCCCAGCGGTCATTAAATTCGGGACGATTCAGTAATGCTTCGACAATGACGGCTCGCTTGTATGGATTTTGATCTTGGACAAACGCTTGTGCCTCTTCGCCAGTGGGAAGGATTCCTAAGGCGTCCAAGTAGGCACGACGAATAAATTTAGAATCCGAAGCGACTTCAGACGGTTGGATACCTAGCTTTTTAAGTTTGGCAAACACCAAGTCATCGATATAGCTTTGGGACGATGGGAACTTAATTCGTCTACGACTCGTGCGTGGCATAAATGCCACACGAACCGCCAGTTGTTTCTCGAGAAAGCGAATTCCAATCGTTGACTCGCCGTCTTTCAATCTTTTTACCAAACCGGAAGGTGTTACTTCCGCTACTAAATTTGACGGTTCAAAGACGGTCAAGGCGGTGACGTCAGCCAATGTGCCATCAGTAAACTCAGCTAATACTTGAAGCTGGACTGAATCCCGCGGAGCTCGTACAACGCTATCGAGTGGCGTCACAATTAAATTGGTGACTTGAGGAGAATTGGCCTGAGGGCCTGGTGCTCCGGCTTCCAGCCAACGATGTAAAATCGAGTATTCCAGTGAATCAGTTTTAAATCGAGTACCGCCCTGATGCGAAACGCCACTTGTCGGCTTTTGCAAAATCAGGCTTTGGGCGGGAGAGAACAGATCCAGTCGGCGACTGCCGTGCTCCTTTTGAAGCCAGCGATAATCGTCTGCGGGAGTCTGGCCACGAAGGGAAAGCTTGAAACCACCCTTTCCCTTGAGATTCCCGTGACAAGCCCCCATATTGCAACCTGCTTTTGCAAGCACGGCTTCCACTTCAATTTCAAATCTAATCTTGGGGAAGGCTTCGCTCGGGCTATAAACATCAACTCCATACGAAAACGTCGGAACTGCTAAACATACAATGCTTAGCAGACATAGAAACGCTGTCTTGAAATGCATAACAAAAGTGTTAGGCACGAAAGAACCCTCGGCAAAGCTTACGAATCACGAATTGATAACTATCAGTTATATTAATTCATCGAGTGGCTGTGTGCCGGGTGGAACCAGATATTGTGGTCGACCGCGGAAATCAAACAGACGGTCCGAATTCAGATTGATTCCTAGATTTCGATAGAGAGTCGCATAGACTTCTTCGAAACGAACCGGACGCTCGACCGCTTCACCTGCCTGACGGTCCGTTTGACCAATCACCTGACCAGTCTTCATTCCACCACATGCTAATAGAGCACTTGAAACTCGAGGCCAGTGGTCTCGACCGGCATTCTTATTAATCTTCGGAGTTCGGCCAAATTCACCCCAGGCGACGACAGAAACATCATCTGCCATTCCACGATCGTGCAAATCCTGCACCAATGCCGAAATACCTTTATCGAAAACAGGTAGTTCTTCCTTGGCGTTTTTGAAGTTGCTGCCATGCCAATCCCAGAAGCTGTAGTTGACGGTGACAACTCGAACACCGGCTTCTACAAGACGACGTGCCAAGAGAAGGTTTTGTGGAACTCGGGGAGCTCCATCACCCTTTGGTCTTTTCGGATCACCTTGCCCATAAAGCTCGATCGTTTCGGGAGATTCTTCAGTGATATCCAACGCCTTGAACAAGTCTGAGGAAGTCAGAATCCCCATCGCTCGCTGTGAGAATGAATCCATGCCTTCCATTTGGCCTGAATTATCCCAATTTCGACGGAAGCGATCGACTGAAGCAAGTAACGTCTTGCGATCACCAAGTCGGTCTGTCGTGATATCCTTCAAAACAAGATCGTCTTTACCAGGGCCACTGGGACGAAAACTGCTGTGCCCGAGTCCTAGGAAACCAGCTTTAGGTTCGTTGTAAGGCTTATGCTGAGTGGTGTAACACAAACTAACAAAGGGAGGGACTCCGTCGTGGACAGGGCCTTGAAATTTCGAAACAACGCTACCGATATGTGGCCAACCACCTGCTGGTTCGTTATTTGGAATATTCCCCGTGAAGCATTGGAAGCCTGTATGACCGCCCTGACAGTTCGCCATCGTGCGAATAGGTACGAACTTATCCATCATCGAGGCCATCTTCGGCATCAATTCACAGATTTCGACGCCTGGCACGTTAGTCTTGATCGGAGAAAATTCACCTCTTACTTCCGCAGGGGCGTCAGGTTTTAGGTCATACATATCCTGATGCGGAGGTCCGCCACAGAGATAAACCATGATCACTGCTTTATGAGAATTAGCTACGCCACTCGCTGCTTCCGCCTGTAAAAGTTGAGGAAGCGTCAAACTACCCATCGCACCAATTTGTAAAAAGGTACGACGGCTATGGCCATCACAAAACTTACTTCCTGTAGTTTGGCGATCAAATAACTTAAGCACGGATGGAAAACTCCTTGAAACGCACTCGGCTTGAAATCAGTAACTGAATCGAGAAAAGGGTATTCGTTTTTGGTTAAAGCAACTCGTGAATCGGCTCAACACCAGGCTGAACTGGGTAATACGGACGACCACGAAGATCGAACTCACGTGTAGCACGCAGATTGATTCCAATCTGTTGGTAGAGTGTAGCTGCCACTTCCTGGAAGGTAACCGGTCTGTCGACGGCATATTCTCCCAAACGGTTGGTTGCACCAATGACCTGACCATGATTCATACCGCCTCCGGCCAGAACAGCTGTGCTGACACGAGGCCAGTGATCCCGCCCTGCCTTGGAATTAATTTTAGGTGTTCGACCAAATTCACCCCAAACTACGACGGAGACATCACGATCCATACCACGGTCATGCAAATCCTCAACGAGTGACGTTAGTGCGCCATCGAGCATTGGCATGTCCTGACGAGCACGATCGAAGTTGCCTCCATGCCAGTCCCAACGGCTAAAGTTAAGAGATACCACTCTGGCTCCTGCTTCAACCAGTCGTCTGGCGATCAAGAAGTTTTCGGTCATTTTAGGAGCACCGTCTGCACGGAATTCCTGATCCCCCTTACCGTATCGCTCAAGTGTTTCCTTCGACTCACTTGAAATGTCCATAGCGTCGACAAGCTGAGACGAAGTAAGGATTCCAACGGCCTGCTGAGTGAAAGCGTCCATCCCATCCATTGAACCGGTCAGGTCGACTTCTCGTTTGATCCGATCGACAGAGGCGAGTAATGCGTTGCGGTCCTGAAGGCGTTCTAAAGAAATTCCTTTAAGAACCATGTTATCCGTTTTACTGGTTTCGCCTTTTCCACCGACTAGACGGAAGGGGCCATGAGCCATTCCCAGAAAACCACCATTTCCCGGATCGCCCCAAGGGTTGTGTCCCGTCTTATAGAACATGCTGACATGAGCGGGAACACTTGGATTAACCTGCCCTTGAACTTTGGATACCCAGGCCCCAATCGATGGCCAACCACCTGTTGGTTCATTTCCCGGAGCATATCCAGTCATTGCCTGGTAGGCTGCATGTCCTCCAGCAGCGCCTTCGATCGAACGGATGACAGTAAACTTATCCATCATCTGAGCCATTTTGGGGAAGAGTTCCCCAATCTGGATTCCCGAAACGTTGGTGGAGATTGGTGAAAACTCACCTCGAATTTCAGACGGAGCATCTGGTTTGATATCCCACATATCCTGATGTGGAGGACCGCCCGGAAGGAATATATTGATAATTGCTTTGTGCTGACGTCCCGAGCTCTGAAAGGATTCGGCTCGCAGCAATTGCGGAAGTGTCAGTCCGCCGACAGCAGCGGCTGAACCGATAGTTAAGAAGTCTCGACGGCTGTAGCCATCACAGAATTTGTCACTCTTTGACCGTCGCCCGAAAATCGTAAGCATAACTGTATTCCTTTATATTTATTGTTCCTATTAATATTATCACATTCCAAAAGGCCACCCAATAAATGTTTCTCGGCAACACCCCCCCATCCTAGTGGAATTAAGCCGGTGCCACCCACTCAACATGACTATTATCCGGTGACACCCACTCAAAAATCGCGTTTTCCCGACTTCCAAAGCACTTTTAAATAGGTGACACCCACTCTTAATTGGAGTCTCAAAGTGCCTAGATCTGCCGTTACGAAGCCGATATCAGGAATTACATATTTCGCCAAGAGTGGGTGGCACTCGATGGGCTGTGATTGGAAGTTTTAGATCCAGTCGTTCAGGCGGTACCAGTCTATGGTTTGTTGCAGGCGTTCTTCGAGCCGGATAGGGAATTCGTAATCCAGATCGTTGATCACATTTTCCACCGAGCATTCCCAGCTATCGGCCACTGCTTCCCGGACCTTATCAAGATTAAATGACACTTGTTTGCCACGCATCCGCGCGATCACTTCGGCGATCAAACCCGCCATCCAGGAGATCGGGCTTGGAATGGTGGCTTGACGTGCTCCGCGTTTGCCCAACAAGTTCTTCAATATCGAACCCAATCTGGCATAAGTTGGTGCTTCATCGCAAACACCAAAATAGATCCCATCGCCAGACAACACTTCGTGCTTGTCAGCGAATGTCGCTCGTCGTCCTCGTTGAGCAACTCTAACAATTAACTCACATAAATCGTCAACATGAATCATTGAGACTCGCGGGCTCGCCGGCCCGATCACCACATGCGACCCCATGGTTGCCATGGAGCGAAAGATTGGAAGCATCTCGACATTGCGTTCCCCGAACACCATGCCCGGCCGGATGATCGATGTAGGCACTTGGTCAGCAAACCATAATGCGGCACATTCCCCTGCACGCTTACTAAACCCATAATTTGATATCGGCATCGGCAGATCGTGTTCCATCCGAATCTGATTCCTCGCCACTGGACCTGCAGCGGCTATCGATGAAACCACAACATGGATAGGAGGTGATGTCTGCCGAGCACATGCCTGTGCCACCGAGAATGTACCATCTCGATTCACTCGCAATAACTGAGCCCGTGAACAGGCACTCGTCCTGCCTGCCAGATGGACGACCACATCAACATCTTCGACCGCTGCGTTGAGATTCTCGTGATCCAGCAATTCACATTCGACAAATTCAACATCGAGCTTTTCCAAGATGGAGCGATCTGAAGTCGCTCGAACCAAACATCTCACAGCATCCCCGTTGCTGATTAACCATTCAGCCAGATGTCCACCAATAAACCCCGTAGCTCCTGTCACTAAATACCGGCTCATTTGATTACACTTCAGAAGAAGTCTCCTCAAAAACCTTGTCATAGATGCGATACGTCTTATCCACGGTACACCCTGCTCGGGCTAGGGACTTATAGGACAGATGATTACTTTCCAGTACCCACGACACTTCCAGATGATCGACGGTCCACGTATTCCAAAGATCTTTCAGACGGGAAACCAAGACGACTCCGAGCCCCCATTTCTGGTACTCGGGCAACACATTGGCGCTGATCAGCCTCATCTTAGTAATCTTCTTCCGCTTCGTAAACAACTTGTATCCAAACGGGAAGAGCTTACCTCCGATTTCCTTAATCACTTCGTTGTAATCCAACAGAACTACGCTGGCTCCGATGACCTTTCCGTCCGCTTCAATGAAGGTTGTCAATTCCGGAACAATGAGGAACTTCAGGCCTTTCGCAATATGTTCCAATTCGGCATCACTCATAGGAACAAAACCCCACGTCCCAACCAGTGATTTGTTATAGATATCCAGAAATGTCCGAACATCTTCTTTAAACCGTTTCTTATCTAGTGTCCTCAGTTTTAGATTGAATTTCTCTTTGGCAATGTCCACAACACGGAACATTTTCGGGTCGAGTCGATCCACAATATCCGTAGGTGCATAGAACGCCACCATATCCTCCACCTTACTGAGCCCGTAATCCTCGAATAGCCGAGCATAGTATTTCGGGTTGTAGGTCATCATGAAACAAGGAGGGCTATGCCAACCATCAATCAGTAATCCCACTTCATAATTCATTCCTGGGTTTACCGGGCCCCGCATGTGATGGATCTCTCGGTCCGCAAGCCAGTCACGTACTGTATCGAACAGGGCGTCAGCAACCTCCTGATCATCAATCGACTCAAACAAGCCAAAGAATCCAAGTCTCTCATCGAAACGCTCAATGTGCCCTTGGTTTACGATTGCTTGAATACGACCAACCACCTTACCATCGCGAATCGCAATAAAAGTCTGTGTCTCATTGATGTCGTGAAACGGATGTTTAGAGAATCCGGCTCGTTCCTTCAAGTCCATCAATAACGGCGGACACCACATTTCATCACCGGCATATATCTCTTGAGCCAGTTGGATGAATTGTTTTTTTTCCCGGCGAGATTCAACCGGTTTGACGGTGATCGATGTCATAAACATGCTCACTTCTGTAGGGCAAACTGTGTAGTTCAACCTCTAATTGTTCGAGCGCAGAGCCTATAAGGTCGTGAGTTTTTACATCTCTGTTATCCAGAAGATTGGGGGCCCCTGGTATTATCGTCACAATCTATAGAACACGTCCATTTTCGCAACGCGCAGCATCAGATCGCTACTCGTCAAATTTATGACCTTTGTCGTGACGTATGATACGTTCCAGATTCGATTCGGTAGCTAAGTGATCATGAGGTCCACCCAAGGCGGTACGTTCATCGGCCACTTCGTCTAGAGAAGCCGCTAAGGTCTCATCACTTTTTTGTTTGCTGTCTTTGGAAGCAAAGTACTTCCCAAGAGGGCTACTCAGAATAGCTGGCAGGAATAATAAATCTCCCAGTAAGGCGGCGGCCAATAGAGTCAGCATGAGGACGCCGAATCTTTGTGTTGGAGTAAAGGAACTCAACGCAAACACGCTAAGCCCCAAACCACCGATCAATGTGGTTTGAGTCATCGCTGCTCCACAGCGTTGATAAGCGAGCATTAGTGCGCCTCTACGAGCGAGCCCTTTATTAAGTCCCTTTCTAAACCAGGTCAGAAAGTGAATCGTATCATCCACCGCCACTCCCATGGCCACACTGGCTGTCATCATCGATCCGATATCCAAGGCAGCTCCTAGATGTCCCATCAGGCCAAACACCAGAATTACGGGAAATACGTTCGGGATCATGGAGACCATACCGCCACGAATATTGGCAAAGTTGGTTGGACTCAAACGCCCATTACGCATCATGACCATCATCACAATCGCGATCATCACAAACGCGAGTCCGATACTTTCAATCAGGCTATTGAGCAACTCATTCTGAGCTTTGTAGACAATTGGCACGACGCCCGTATAAACGATGTCGAATCCTGAATCCACGTTTTCTTCCGAGTTCAAAACCTCAGCGAGCCCCTCACTCTCAAAATTCCCAATGTCGATAAAATTCTTGGAGTGGTTAGCGATCAACTGTTTATCAAAGACTGGATGATCTCCAACCGAGATCACGTAGTCATAATTTGACAGTCTTGTTTCCCACTGTTCTTCCGATAATTGACCAAGCATTTCCGCCGTTCGATCATTTTCTGGATCCAACCACCACAGCTGATTCGGGTGACGAGGGTGATTATAAAACCCTTTCACCAATAACAGAGAATTCAACGTCCTGGAAAACAGCCCCACGGCATCCACGGACGTCTGAGTGGACTTATTTCCAGATGAGGCCTGTGTAGTGTCACTCGTTTCTTGATCTTTCACCAATGGACGAGTCGGATCAGCTCCGATCACCAGTACCTTATTCTTATCAAAGAAAACGTTTTCCGCGTTGTAGGTATCGCTTCCGGCACCGCGATCAGCTTCGAATCGATGTAAGAGATAATTGCGGAATTGATAAGCCATTTCAATCGGTTCAACGACCGTCTTCAAGCTGGTGACAAATTCTCCATAATCGACATCATTCAAGGCTCCCAATCGCAGGCTAATACGCCATAACTCCAGTCGCTCTTCCTCTGACAATGATTCGTATGCCAGATAATCTTCTTCCATTAATTGTTGGACGCTCTGTTCCAATATCGAGTTGGTTGTGGAACGCACGGTACGTGAGGATGCTGGAGGCAACTCTGGTGCAAAAGTAACAGCAGACATCCCCTGGCCAATCACATCCTGTCCGGCATCTCCAAAGACCTCTTCAACCGCCAACTGGATGCTTTCAACCAACTCGACTCGTTCTAACAAAGTCAGCTGATATTTTTGATGATTGCGTTGAGCAACTGTTTCCGGTGGACTATCAATACGCTCCTGACGACTCGGCAAGGCGGTTTCAGAATCTACTTTGACAACCATCTCCATTGGAGTCAGTTTGCCAAAGTTCTTTTCCATCCACTCGTAGTCACGAATAATCTTTGCCTGTCCATCAAACAACTTGAGCAGCTGAACTGACATATTGACTTTGGTCAGGCCCCAGATCGAAAAGCCAAGCACGCAAAATCCAAGACAAATAACTAACCTATAGTTATCCATCACCGTCTCTCCCACTCGCATCCAAAACCGAGTTAAGAGTGAGTCTTCATTTTGTTTCTTCTTTTTCCCATTTGGCTTATTGAACTTTGGTACCCAAAGTTTCAAGGCCGCCGGCAGGTAAGTGAATAGCAGAATCAGTGTCGCTAACACACCAAGTCCCGAGTACAGACCAAAGTTCTTAATGGGCGTTAGATTACTGATGTAAAGGGAAAACAATCCCAGAGCGGTTGTAAAGGAGGCAATCGCACAAGGCCAGGCTCCATGTGACAAAGCACTTTCACTGGCGCGCAATTCTCCCTCTTCGAAGACAGCATCACGGTAATAATTCACGATATGAACTGCGCCGGAGATTCCGAGTACATAGACCAGCGACGGCATGGAGAGTAAGACGGAATCGACAATCCCGCCGGCATACCCCACGATCGCCATACTCATGAGTGCTCCGACACCACCGACAAAAAACACCATCAATGTCACGTTAAAGCTGCGGAAACTGAGGTAGGAGAGTGAGACGCCCAGAATCACGGACAGTCCAACAAGACGCCCAAGTGTAATCTGTCCTTCTTCATCGATGGAGGCATTGTCTACCGGCGGGCCTCCCATCCGGATGACTTTCCCTTCAAGCTTGGCTTCGGTTGCCCACGGAGCCATCGATGGCTTCGGAGGTGCAACGACTCCGGATTCTTCTGCCAGAGCAACTAACTTACCTCTTGGTTCTTTACCGATTCCCCGACCAACCACTTTTTTCAGATTGGCTTCACCGAGGTCACTAAGTGTTACAACAATACAAGTTTGTCGTGGTGGCGCCTCAACGTTGATTTGGTCAAAGAATTGATACCACACAGCAGCCCGTTCCGACGCGGTAGCGTTATTCAATAATTCCCGCTCCCCACCGAATTGCTCTTCAACAACCTGATTGACATAGTCTTCTAAGGTCGCTTCCCAACCAGGCGGGAAGGCTGCAAGCTTCTCTTCAGACAAGGCTTCAACAAAAGCTTGAGGTGTCCAATTGAAACCAGGTAAATTAGCCGGAGCAAAGAGAGTCCCGGTTAATCGGCTATACGCAAGTTGTTCAGCGTAGGCCTGCCGATTTTCATCGGACATGTTTTGTCCACGCGGGAGTAATATGCCATTAGCACCAGCTAACTCTTCAATCGCATCCGGCCCCGATCTCACCGAGGTAAAGTAGCGCGAGGTTAGTTTTCGAGGATCATCATAGAAGTCATTCGATTCTCCTGTCTCACGAAACTGCTCACCGAACTGATCGACGGCCACCGCATCGACGGTGATGTCTTTCAGAACTCCTCGGCGAAATGACCGCTTTAGATTGGCAATGACATCATCAGTTTCATTCGATCGCCACAGCGTTCCATCTTCCGTAATGAAGTAGGACTTATTGTCTTTACCTTTGAGCCACTTTTCACCACGTCCCGCAAAATCAAAGTTGTAGTCATCCAGATCGTAGGCGTAGAGCCCCAATTCATCAGCAACTTCGCGAGCTCGAAACAACTCAATAGCATACTCTCGCTCATAAATTGCCTTCTCGAGTTCGTCTCCTTCAAGCTTCGGATCGATGGGCCCCTGCAATTCGGGATCAATTACAATCTCGCTCCTGAGTTTCTCGACCAGCAGCTGAAAGCTCTCATCCTTTTCATTACAGCCTTCCCAGGTAACAACAATAAATTGCTCACCCATGAAGTGCTTTCCGAACCAGTTCAACTGCTGGGTTTCGGGGTAATCCGAAGGAAGCCAATTCTTGACGTCATTTTGCATATTCTCCATGGCTGTCCGAGAGCCACGAAGTGCAAAGGGAACGAGAAAGCAAACAACCATAAGCACTAGCAACGCATTCGACACTCCCAGAATAGGAGCTTTGCGATTGAGCAATGGTAGTTTTTCGTTTTCGGACAATGCTATTACCTAATTACCGTACGATTCATCAACAAGTTGTGCGCGCATAGCATGACTGTCGGTAAGTATAAAAGAGTACCGATGGCATTCTCATACGTCTATATCAATGTAGTTTATTGATTCGATGATTCAGCATGAATCAGTTGGACCACATCGCCCCTCTTACCCAAACCACCAAAAACGCAGGAAAAACTTGAAGGGAATATATCAGTTGAGCCGCTTGGGGGTTTATTCCCAGTAATTCTTCAACGTGGTACCATGCTATAAATTGGCTTGAATTAGTCAAACACAGCTGCCAAGTTATCGACTCGGCCCCGTACACCTGTAATTCACAACTTCGCTTCTATATATAGAAACCATCTGGATATCATTCCTGTTATGAGTTTCAAATATATCGCTGACGACCAGCAGACTACGCGGCACGATAGACTACCCAGGTAATACGCAGTCTGTTAGGTATTAATACTCAATTATCACACAAATCCTAAGACAGCTCCGGATCCAACTTAATGGCACTTACACCAAATGATTTCTGCCCTTGTGGTAGTGGCGACAAAATTCGATTTTGCTGCGGTAAAGAAGTCGTAAAAGAACTCGATAAACTCTCAGCAGCAATCGAGGGTGAGCAATACATCGCGGCACTCAAACAGATCGAATCACTTGTCGAAGAGAAAGGCAACCTCGCCTGTTTACTGGCCTTTCGAGGTATCGCCTTGATGGCGACCGGCCAAATCGATGCCGCCCAGGAGAATGCTCGCGAGTTCCTGGACATTGAACCGGAAAACTCAACGGCCTGGGCACAACGTGCCATTACCAGTGCTGACGAACCACACAAAGTGATGGAGTATGTTCAGAAGTGTCTTGAGTTCTCGTCGACCGAGCAAATCCCTCAGTTAATCCTTCCGGCAATCCAAGGCGTTACTGACGCACTCTTCGCTTCAGGCAATCTGTTCGCTGCCTTTTCACACCTAACTCTGGCATCGGCGATCTCGCGTGGCAACCAACAGGCGGTCATGCGAATGTTTCAGTTTGTTCAAAATCCAGATTATCCTCTGCTACTGAAACAACGACTTCCACTTCCTCCAAAATCCGAAGACGCAGCCTGGGCTGAATCCTATGATCAGATTTTCGAATTATCCCGACGTGGTGCCTGGTTCCTCGCTCTGGATAAAGTCGAAGATCTGCTTGAGGAAAATGAAGGCGATGAAACGCTGTTGAAAGCCGCCGCTGTCCTGAATACTTACTTGGGGCAAGATGAAGGAGCCGACGTCTGGCGCCAATATATTGCCACTCAGGAATCTACTTCGAATGAAGCGATCGAAGCAGAAGCCTACGCACAAATGCTCGAAAACCAATCCAACCCGGACGTTCAACCGATCCACCGAATCACCTATCTGATCGATGACCTTGATCAAATCCAGGAATTACTAGTCGCCAGCGACCAGGCACGCCTCGTCCCATCACCCGGATTCTCTAATGAAGACCCCGACAATCCGCCTCCGCGAGCGGTCTTCGTTTTAACTGACCGAGAACAACCGGAAAGTGGAGTCAACCTGACGCTCGATCAAATCCCCAAAGGTGTCGCTTCAGTCTATCTATTTGGTAAGCAAACGGATCAGGATGCTCGTATTGAACTCGTCCCCAGTACGCTTGGGGGAGAAGAAGAAGCAGGTAAGTTGTTGGGCGACATCTCCGACGGAAATCTCGGGAAACAGGATTCTACCGAAGAGATCTCCAAAGTCCCCGTACTTACCGATGCGATGGCATGGAATCCGGTTTTCCCGGACGACACTCCTCAGGAAAAAATCCAGGAGTTATCGCTGGAACATCGCAATCAAAGCCTGACCGATACATTTCCCAAAATCAAATTGGCAGCCCTCGGTGGCATAACACCCGAAGAAGCTTCCGTTGACTTTGAAGCACGTATCAAATTAGACGCCTGTCTGTTGATCATCGAATCGAATTTACAGTGCCGTGATCACAACGCGACGCTCAATGATGTTCGCACGGCTTTGGGACTGGATGTGATTGAGTCGGAAGACCCCACCGATGTCGATCTCAATCAGGTCCCCGACATTCGTCTGGCTAGATATGATGTATCAAAGCTTACAACGCAGCAATTGGGTGATGTTTACCAGAGATGTTTCTTTGTCGGCTTCCGTCGTGGCTTCATGCAGGCCGCTGAAGAAATCGTAAGTCGCGACGAAAAACCGGAACACATCAACCTGTCCGATGTCTACGCCGCTCTACTTGATACCCGTGACAACATCGAAGAACGATTGGAATTAGTTGAACAAGCCAAAGCCGCTGTTCTCGCTCAAGAACAATCTCCGGCAGCCTGGTTATTAAGAGAAATTCCGCTGCGATTGATCAATCAGGAAGCTCAGGTTGCATCCGACCTGATCCGAAAACTTGAAACAGATCACATCAATGAACCGGGCATTGCTGAGCAGTTATACGGGCTGTTAGTGCAAATGGGAGTCATGAACCCAGATGGGTCACAGGCTGTTCCTGGAGCACCTCCTGCTACAGCCGGAGACAGTGGCGGAATCTGGACTCCAGGATCTGATGCAGGTCCCGGTAAGAGCTCCGAAGGTTCCGGTTTATGGGTTCCTGATTAACGGTCCGTCTGATTACCACTGACACAAACCTCCGACCTCTCAAAATCTGTAGTACTTAAGAATAAGAACTTGTAACCAGTGCTTTTCCGAGGCAACGAACCATGAGCAACGAGAGCGACGATGCTGACCTACAGTGGATGCGTCATGCGATCGACGTTGCCCGACGAGGTCAAGGAGCGGTGGAACCCAACCCAATGGTTGGATGTGTTCTGATAAAAGACGGGCAACTTCTCGCAGAAGGTTGGCATGAAGCCTTTGGGCAAGCACATGCCGAAGTCAATGCGCTAAAGCAGGTATCAGGACAGGATCTTTCCGATGTCACAATGTATGTGACACTAGAGCCTTGTAGCCATCAGGGTAAAACTCCACCTTGCAGCCAGACTGTTGTTCAATCCGGCATACAACGAGTTGTGATCGCTATGCAGGATCCTTTCCCNGAGGTCGACGGCAGTGGAATCACTCAACTCAAGGAAGCAGGGATTGAAGTCACGGTGGGAGTTGCGAACACAGAAGCGCAACAACTAAATGCTCCCTATATCATTAAGCAAACTCAACATCGCCCCTGGATCATTGGCAAATGGGCGATGACGCTGGATGGAAAAATTGCGACACGCTCTGGCTCAAGTCAGTGGATCTCCAATGAACGATCCCGCGCTATCGTTCACGATCTCCGAGGCCGAGTGGATGCTGTCATGGTGGGACATCAAACGGCATTGGATGACGATCCTCAATTGACAGCTCGTCCGACAGGAATGCGAACAGCTTCCCGAGTGGTAGTTGCCAGCAAACCTGCCCTGAGTCTGGAGTCCAATCTGGTGACGACTGCGCACAACATCCCAGTCATCGTGACCGCAGGCCCGAATGCTGACTCGAGCCATATAGAGCGTTTGCGTGACCACGGGGTTGACGTTTGGGAATCCGCTACCGAAGAGTCCATTCTGTCAGAACTACTAAGTAAGTTAGCAAAACAAGGGTGTACAAATGTGCTGGTTGAAGGCGGTGCGGAGCTTCTTGGCTCTCTGATGGACCAGCAATTGCTGGATGAAGCCCACGTCTTCATTGCCTCCAAACTAGTTGGTTCATCCGCAGCGCCGTCACCAATCGGCGGATTGGGAATCGAGCAAATGGGGAATGCATTCCACTTATCCAATCAAACAANCCAGACTGTAGGCGACGACGTGTATATCAAGGGAATTGTCCGCTATGACAAGGCAGTCGACGTATAATAAAATCATGATTCGAATGACTTTATTACCTTTTTGCCTATTGGTTTTGATAACCAATTTAAGCCATGCTCAAACCGAAAAGCGTGTGCAACCAAATCCGGATATGGAGTTGCAGCAATTCGTAAATCGGGCGATACCATTCCTTGATAGCTCCCAACTCCAGCAACGTCAGGAAGCTGAAAAAGCGTTAATCTCCCGAGGCCCGGCAATCTTAGATCTCCTCCCAAACGATCTAGAACCCTATTCTTCAGAAATTCAGACACGAATCGAGCGAGTCCGCCAGCAGCTCTATGTCATCGTCGCAAAACAGACGTCTTCCGGATCTCAATTCTCTCTTTCGGGAAGTTATCGTCTCTCGGAGGTCATCGAGGAACTGGAAAAACAAACCGGCAACATTATTACCACTTCGCGAGCATTGGCAACGACGACAGAGCTCGATTTAAAAGACGTCCCGTTTTACTTGGCATTCGACAAGCTGTTGGACCAATCCGGACTTGATATCGAACCTTACTTTGCTCCTCACCCTAATCAGATTCTGATTAAACCAAAACTCGATGGCATTGCCCCCCGCAGTGAACATGCCCACTACACAGGTCCATTCCGGATTGCCGCCACCAATGTCACCCTAACGCGAAACCTACGTATACCCAACGCCAAGCAATGTGCATTGACACTTCAAGTTGCCTGGGAGCCTCGTGTAAGACCGCTGTACCTCACAATGCCAGCAAGTCAGCTCAAGGCAACCGACGATTCGGGAGTCTCCTTAACAATCTTGATTGACGGTGAAAAGACACTCAATGTGGAAGGGACTGCGCCACTGGTCGAAGTGGAGCTCCCTTTTACTCTGCCGGCACCATCTGCACGTCGCATCGATTCGGTGACAGGTACCATTTCCGCCATGGTTCCCGGTCGCAAAGAGCACTTTGCGTTTTCCAATTTACAAGCGGCAGATTCCTTTCCCAAGCAGCAACGCCGAGCGGGGGTCACCATCACGGTACGCAGTGTCAGACAGACAGACCAACAGACTATGGTGGATGTCGAGCTACATTACAAAGACGTCGGGAATGCCTTTGAGTCGCATCGTGGCTGGACCAACCGCAATGCTGCCTACTTAACCAGCAAGGAAGAACGCTTAGCAACCAAACCGAGACGAGAGACGATCGCTCAGAAAAAGCAGTCTGTTACGTATCGATATAGTTTTGACACGACCGAAGAATTAAATTCTCTATCATTTCACTATCACACACCGGCCTTACTGATCCAAAAAGATGTGGAGTTCAAACTCAATGAAATTCCGCTTCCCTAGCCGCCGATTCACTCTTCTGGCAGGTCTCCTTGCCACCACAAGCAGTGTTCTCTGGACGTCTCTATCTATTGCAGAAACTCAGCAGGTGTCGAGCGGCTGGGCAATTGCTGCCACGGTCAACGAAGATCGCATTTTCGAGCCACCGCTTATAGCAGAGATTGAATCTATCGCCGGTAAGATCGATCCTAAATCTCCTCAATTCATCCAATTGCGTAAGCAAGTTTTAAACAGTGCGATCCAACGACGACTGGCATTAGCTTATTTAAAAAAGATCGGGCAGGCTGCCAGCGACGGTGATATTGATCTGGGGATTATCCATCTTGAAAAGCGACTCAGACTAAAAGACCAAACACTAGATGACTACCTGCATGAACAATCCATTAATCTACAGGAATTGCGTCATCGTATCGCCTGGCAAATCAGCTGGCCAAAATACACCAATCAGTTTCTGACGGACAAAAACTACGAGAACTACTACCAACAGAACGCCTCTAGGTTTAATGGCACGGAGCTCAAAGTGTCTCAAATCCTAATTCATACCAAACAACAAACAGACAGAACCCTCGAAGAGTCCCGTCAACTTGCCGATCAGATTAAGAAACAACTTCAGGATGCAGCGATTGAATTCCCTGAAGCAGCTCGTAAATACTCCGATAGCCCGACGGGTAAAAATGGAGGTTTGGTTGGATGGATAAAATTCAATGGTGCCATGCCACGAGCCTTTAACGATGCTGCATTTAAGCTAAAAGCAGGCGAGGTTAGTGCGATCGTGGAAACCACTTTTGGCTTTCACATCATTCGATTAGATGAAGTCAAGCCGGGCGAAATTACGTGGCAAATGGCTCGGCCCCAACTTAGGGATGCGATGATCGAAACTCTGCTGACATTTCTGACGCAAAGCGGACGTAAAATCTCAACCATAGAAATAACCGAGGAATCGAAATGACCGACCGGTCTAAGACGGCATTTGAATTCCCCGACTCCCGCTGGCGACAGAAATTACGTACTAACATCCTACGCTGGTACGACAAACATGCCCGGGATCTCCCCTGGCGTCACAACCTGCACCCATATCGCAGCTGGATCAGTGAAATCATGCTGCAACAAACTCAGGTTTCGACCGTCATCGATTACTTCCAGCGGTTCATTGAACGATTTCCTGACGTTGTCACTCTGGCAAACGCACCCGAACAAGAAGTGCTCCGGTACTGGGAAGGGCTGGGATACTATCGGCGTGCCCGACAGTTGCACGCAGCAGCTCAGGTGATTCGTGACCAACACAGTGGTAAATTCCCTACCGACTTCGAAAGTGTTTTAGCATTACCCGGCATCGGTCGTTATACCGCCGGTGCAATTCTGTCTATTTCACTCAATCAACGGCTTCCCATAGTGGAGGCAAATACAAATCGACTCTTTGCCCGTCTCCTACTGCACGCAGATGAAGTCATGGCCTCAGAATCTCAAAAGAAATTCTGGGCATTTGCTGAGTGGATCCTCCCCAGAAAGAATCTCTCTGATTTCAATCAGGCTCTGATGGAAGTTGGGGCCTTAGTTTGTACTCCTCAAAATCCAAACTGCGTGCAATGTCCGCTAAAGACAATTTGTCCGACGAAAGAGCAGGGCTGCTGGACGGAAATTCCTAAGCCTAAAGTAAAGACCAAATATGAAGATCTAAATGAAGTCGCCATCGTTTTACGTGATCCCAAATCCAATGCAGTATTGATCCGCCAATGCTCTGCAGGAGAACGATGGGAAGGGCTTTGGGATTTCCCACGATTTGAATGCCAACTTCACCAACCCAATCACCCTTCCGTGGCGGAAGAAGATCAACTCTCCGGTCAGCTCAGACAATTAACCAAATATTCTGGAACTGAATACGAATGGCTCACTTTGATAAAGCATGGAGTTACCAAGTATCGGATTTCCCTCCATTGCTATGAATCAAAACTCACTGGAAGGCGTCCCAAGCCACTTCCAAATCAAAAATGGGTTCAGCCTCATGAGTTAACTGAGTTTCCTCTGAGCGTGACTGGTAGAAAACTAGCAAAGTCAATTTCCTGATTTGACGAGCTCGCATTGATTACCCAATTCAGTTCTTTCTATAATTCTGACTAAACGAGAGATCGTTTCACACTTCCCAAAACGTTGTTGAATGGAATCACAACATGAAGATGACCGCCGGACTTGTTATGGCATTGGTTTCAGTAGTGTTTTTCACCTGGGCTCAAGCTGAAGACTCAACTCCACCGAAAGAAAAGTCCCCTCAAAAATCCAGTGCACCACCGGAGAAGGAGACTTCCTCATCTATTGCTCCCGAAGCTAATTCACCCGAATTGCGGGAGTTAATCAAATTACGTGAGAAGATCGGCACACCTTTAAAGGGGCGACTTCTTGATGAAGATCCACAGGCAACACAAGAGGATTTCCGAAAGGCACTTGAGCAGGTAATTAAACAATCTGCAACTAATCCTTCTGAAGTGTCACAGCCATCAGAGCTGCCTACTGAAAAACAACCTTCCGGTCCAGCACTTGTCACACCGGCTCAGTTTGATGCGACTGAGTTTCCAGTCGATCGTATTCCCTCAGGATTAGATAGAGACGCCTACACAGACCGGCTTCCTCTGTTGTTACGAACCACTTCGATCGCCTTAGACGAACGAGCAGGTCAGCTCGAAATCCTGCGAGATTTTGACAATGCGAAAAAGCTTCGACGACAGGCGAAGAAATTGAGAAATCAGGCGATTTTGGTGGAATCTTTGAGTATCCCCAATGTGTCTACAACAGGCGATAATGAGACCGAACAACGCTGATAACCGTTAATAATCAGTAATAGTGGGCTCTACAGGATAGAAAGTCCGATTGCTTAATTGACAACGGTTATAACGGTGAAGCATTATATATATTGAGATGCTTCTCATATTTAGCTTATCTTATCGGAACAATACCTCCGAATCACAACAAGTCGCCGTAGGGGAATCGAGCGTGGCTTGTCGATTTAAAACGGGGATCGGTGATACTCACTACTGAGTTCATGGATTTTGATGCAATTTCTTCATCAATCCCGCATAGGGGTTCTTAGGTATTTGGCCAACTACAGAACAAACCATTAACGACTAAATCGGATTGTCAATGGCATCACAACCTAGCGACTATGTAAATGTGTTACTCAAACGTAGTCTAGTCAGCCCGGACCAGGTCACCGAAGCGGAAGAGTTGTCTAAAACCAACAACATTCCTTTGGGTGAGTCTTTGGTTTCACTCAACTACGTAACCGGCGAAGACGTCTGCCGCGCGATGGCTGAGCATTATGCGTTAGATTACGTCAACTTATCAGAGATCAAAATTCCCGAGTCCGTTGTAGAACTCGTCCCGGAAACAATTGCGCGTGAAAATATCACCATCCCTTTAAGTGAAGAAGGGGATGCATTGCGAGTCATCCTGGCCGATCCGATGGATGTGGAGACGGTTGAAAAGCTGCGTTTTATTCTCAACCGCCAGATTCAAATAGCACTTGCTCCGCGTGCCAGCATTTTAGAAGCCATTAACCGCTACTACGGACAATTCGATGGTGAATCTGCTGACTCCATGTTGCAGGAGTTCACCGATACAGCCATCGACTTCACCGAAACAGAAGATGCCGGGGACGGCTTTGACGATGACGACGATAGCAACGGCCCGATTGTACGGTTGGTTCATTTGATGATTTCCGAAGCCGTGCAATTACGAGCTTCGGATATTCACGTCGAGCCCTTTGAGGATCGCATTCGTATTCGTTATCGAATTGACGGTCGGCTCGTAGAACGCGACAGTCCCCCTCGCCGTTTGCTAGGTGCCATTCTTTCACGTATTAAGATTTTGGCGGACATGGACATTGCCGAACGCCGGCGTCCTCAGGACGGTCGAATAAAGATCACTGCCGGTGGTAAAACCCTCGATCTACGTGTGAGTGTTCTGCCGACCAACCATGGTCAAAGTGTCGTGATGCGATTACTGGACCCGGACAATATCAAAATTGGTATTCGACAACTTGGTTTGGGAGAAACGGATTTCCGATTATTTACGGAACTCATCAAACGTCCGAACGGCATTATTCTCGTAACTGGTCCCACCGGATCAGGAAAGACGACGACGTTGTATGCCGCTCTTAACGCGATGAACCGTCCGGACCGGAAAATCATCACCGCCGAGGACCCTGTTGAGTACTACCTACCGGGTATTAATCAAACAGAAGTACGCCACGATATCGGACTCGACTTTGCCAAGATCATTAAGGCCATGCTTCGTCAGGCTCCGAATATGATTCTCGTCGGCGAGATGCGAGACCATGAGACAGCCTCAATGGGTATTCAAGCTTCCCTCACAGGACACCTCGTATTTAGTACACTCCATACCAATGACGCTCCCAGCGCCATTAGTCGGTTAACAGATATCGGAGTTCCCGGCTATCTCGTTGCCTCCAGTGTGATTGCCGTGCTTGCTCAACGTCTTGTCCGAGTGATTTGCCCTCGATGTAAACAACCACATAAATACACAAAAGAAGTTCTTGAGAGCGCCGGGATCACCCCGGAAATGGCCAACGGGGCCAAGTTCATGAAAGGTGCTGGTTGCAATCATTGCAACCGATCAGGTTACCGCGGACGGATCGCTGTTTATGAAATCATGCGTCTGACTTCGAAAATCCGAGAGCACATCTTCAAGAATTCGACCACGGCGCAAATTCGTGAAACAGCAATGGCTGAGGGAATGTCCACATTGTTTCAGGATGGAATCCTCAAAGTGCTGAACGGGATCACCACGATCGAGGAAGTGTTCCGAGTGACGAAGAAGACCGAGCAGGACGACGAATAAACCTCCAATTCATTGGGTAAAGTATTATGGCAACCATTCTGATCGACAAACTACTGAGCGCCTGTGTGAAGCAGGGAGCGAGTGATATTCATATCACGGTAGGTCAGCCACCTGTATTTCGATTGCACGGTCGGATGAGAAAACTGGAAACGAAAGTGCTCGAACCGGATGACACCGTCGCACTGATGAAAAGTATCTCTCCGGACCGCTGTCAGCGCGAACTGCAAGAAATGGGCTCTGCGGACTTTGGCTTTGCCTTCGGAGATCAGGCTCGATTCCGAGTTTCTGTTTTCAAACAGCGTGGAAATATCGCCATGGTGTTACGACAGATTCCTAATGACAAATTAACTCCTGAGCAACTGGGGCTCACCGATGCGATTATTCAGTGTGTCATGCGACCTCGTGGATTATTTCTCGTGACAGGCCCAACCGGATCCGGGAAAAGTACAACATTGGCCAGTTTGATTAACTATCTAAATGAAACGGTCGACCACCACATTATCACCATCGAGGACCCGATCGAGTTCTATCACGAACACAAAAAGTCCACGATTAATCAACGCGAAATCGGAGTGGATACTCCTTCTTTTTCTGATGCGATTCGACGAGCGTTGCGACAGGATCCGGATGTGATTCTGGTGGGGGAAATGCGAGACCTGGAAACCATTGAGGCCGCCATTACTGCGGCCGAAACCGGACACGTGGTGTTTGGTACGTTGCATACCAATAGTGCTCAAGGAACGATCAACCGTATTATCGATGCGTTCCCAGGAAATCTGCAGGACCAAATTCGAACTCAATTATCCACTTCGATTATTGGCGTACTAGCCCAAACACTGTTACCTCGAATCGGTGGAGGACGCGTTGCAGCCTACGAGACACTACTGGTGACACCGGCGATCGCCAACTTAATTCGTGAAAACAAGACCTTCCGTATTAATTCTGCGATTCAGACTGGAGCGAAATTTGGAATGCAGTTAATGGACGATGCATTATTCGATCTTTGGAAAAAAGAGATTTGCATTGTGGAAGACATACTCACCAAAGCTCATCGCCCTGACGATCTGGCAAAACGAATTGTTGCGGCGCAACAGGGATTGGAAGCGCCACGTACAGGATTAGAAGAACAATAAAGTGTTTGGCTCGATCATCACTGATCACCCAATAAAACATTGAATCGCTTGAACGCAAAACAGGCAGCATAAGAGAATCGGACTATGGCAAGACAACTCGGTCAAATCCTCGTCGACATGGGCTTCATCGATGACGATCAGCTGGAAATGTTGGTCGAAGAACAGGCACAACAACCTGGCATAAAAATAGGTAAAGTCGCCGAAGACATGGGGATGATCATCGATACCCAGTTGGTGCAGGCGTTGGCCGAGCAATTCAATATGCAGATCGTGGATTTAGGCGGGATCCAGGTCAACCAAGAAGTGCTGAGCGAAGTTTCCGAAGCGATGGCACAGATGTATCGAGCCGTGCCCATCCAGCTAAATGGCAACACGCTCACTCTGGCAACGGCCGCACCTGAAAACATCACCGTCGCCGACGAATTGCGTACGTTTCTGGGACGCGATATTAATCTGGTCGTATGTACCGAGCATGAAATTGAAAAGATGCTCGAGGAGTTCTATGACTCCGAACGTGAAACGATCGAGCGGATCGTAGCCGATTTGGCAGATGATATTGCTCTCAAAGAGCAAATTGATGCCTTGACCAGCGGACCTATCGACCTGACCAGTGCGGAATCTCTTGCCGACAGTGTGCCGGTCAGAAAACTTCTCAATATGGTCCTGCTGCTCGCCATTAAAGATCATGCGTCCGACATTCACTTTGAACCTTTTGAAGATGAATTTCGCATCCGAATTAAAGCCGATGGTGTGTTGTACGAAATGGTACCACCGCCAAGGCACCTGGCGTTCGCCATTACCACCCGTATTAAAGTGATGGCAAATTTGGACATCGCCGAACGCCGTCTGCCTCAGGACGGTCGCATTGAGCTTGTTGTCGGTGGTCACCCGGTTGACCTGCGAGTCAGTGTACTGCCGACGATGTTCGGTGAGTCAGTGGTCATGCGAGTATTGGACCGAAGTGTTGTCTCACTTGATCTCGGCAACGTTGGCATGGACGAAAAAACGATTGAGCAATTCCGAGAGGTCATCGAAAAACCAAACGGCATCGTTCTGGTTACCGGGCCAACCGGTTCAGGTAAAACCACCACGCTCTATTCCGCCTTATCAGAACTCAACACCATTGACGAGAAACTGATTACCACTGAGGATCCGGTGGAATATGACATTGATGGGATCATTCAGGTGCCTATTAACTCGGAAGTAGGAGTGACCTTTGCTTCCTGCCTGCGAGCGATCCTTAGACAGGACCCGGATAAAATTCTAGTCGGTGAAATTCGAGACATTGAAACCGGGGAAATTGCAGTTCAGGCATCTCTTACCGGTCACCTTGTCTTCAGCACACTCCACACAAATGACGCCCCGAGTACCATCACTCGTATGAAGGACATGGGAATCCCAACCTTTATGATCTCGGCTACTGTCGAGGCCATCCTCGCGCAACGACTCGTTCGCCGTATTTGCAACAACTGTCGAGAAGAGATCGAACCCTCGGACGAAGTAATCGCTCAGCTCGGTTTCACCAATGACCAGGTAGCTGAGAAGAAGTTTTACCGAGGTAAAGGCTGTGACCACTGTAACAACTCGGGATACCGTGGTCGCGTAGGATTGTTTGAATTAATGATCCTCAATGACGATTTGCGTGAAATGATCATGCAAAATGCTTCGACTGATGACATGCGAGAGCAGGCCAGGAAATACGGAATGGTGACGCTACGCGATGCCGGACTGAAGAACATGTTTGAAGGAATCACCACACCTGAAGAGGTAATCCGGGAAACCATTGTTGATGGATAATCCTGTAAAGGAAGGCAGCAAATCCCGATAGTTTTCATGACGAAACTCGGATTCCTGCCTACAATTAAGAACTGAACCAAAAACTTCGTAGAAGCCCTAATAGAGTAAGAGAATGCCAACATATCAATTCGAAGCGTTGGACCCTACAGGACAGGTCATTCGTGACGTTATCGATGCGCCTACGGAGGAAGAGGCACATACCACCATCCGCCAGATGGGCTACTTCGTTACCAAACTCAATGTGAAAAAGAGTGCGGCCGATGGTGCAGCTGGTGGCCGAGCGAAACGTAAGAAAACATTGGCAATTGGTGGTGGGGGACTCAAAGCCCTGACGACCTTTACTCGCCAACTCTCCATCCTGCAGGATGCAGGTTTGCCCATTCTACGAAGCCTGCAGATTCTGGAAGAACAACAAAAGGGTGGCAAGCTTAAAAATGCTATTATGGATACTTGTGATAACATTGAGGCCGGTGACACGCTTAGCGAAGCCATGGCCAAGTGTCCGCGAATGTTTGACCGCCTGTACATCAATATGATTAAGGCGGGGGAAGCTGGTGGGGCATTAGAAACCATCCTTCAACGTTTGGCCGACTTTAAAGAACGAGCCATGTCTCTAAGGCGTAAAGTCATTGGAGCCATGATCTATCCGGCTCTTGTGATCACCATCGCCGTCGGGATCCTTGCCTTCATTATGGTGATGATCGTGCCAACCTTTGAAGAAATGTTCATCGAGTTTGAACTACCTCTTCCTGCAGCAACCGTCTTATTGATCAATATGTCCCACGCTATTTTCAAGCTGTGGTTCCTGTTTATCCTCATCCCGGTCGGCCTGCTGGTATTTATCATACTGCTCAGGCAGTTTAATTACGGAAAAGTCGGGTGGGACTTGTTTATGCTACAAATCCCGGTCATCGGTGCGTTGGTCGAAAAGAACTGTATGGCACGAACAACGCGAACCCTCGCCACGCTGATTTCTTCCGGCGTACCTATTCTTGAAGCACTGACAATCTGTAGGGATACCGCTGGCAATGGAATGTTTGAACGTATGTACTCCAAAGTGTCCGAAGGGATTCGGGAAGGGGAACCGATTGCTGTACCGCTAAACGCGAATTGTCACGCTATCTTCCACCCCATGGCTTTGTTCTTCTGGCTATTCTTTGGAGCGTTGGGAGGACTGATCGTCATGATTATTCCTGGGGATGATATGCCTACGCTGGGAATGATGATTTCAGGTATCGGCTGTGTCGCGGGTGGTTTGACCTATGTGTTGCGTATGCGCCGTCGAATCGTTGACTCACTGATCGTTAATATGGTCGATGTCGGCGAAGAGACCGGAGAACTGGATACGATGCTTTATAAAGTGGCGGACCAGTACGACGAAGAAGTACGAACGACCACCGACGGATTAATGGCGATGATTGAGCCTATGATGATCCTGTTTCTTGGGGGTGCAGTCGGCTTTATCGTGATTTCACTTTTCGTACCACTTATTTCCTTGATGGAAAAACTGTCCGGTTAGACAAACATGTTTTTTCGATACAATTCCACTCAAACCGAGCTGGATTGAATTTCATCTAGATACTTTTAGACAATAAAACCCAATAATAAGGTTTGCAGTGGCTTGGCAACGACACTGCAACATCGGAGCTCCGAAATGAAACGAATTTCAACTCTCCACAGCCGTCCTCTCCGTGGGTTCACGCTGGTTGAAATGCTGATCGTCATCGCGATCATTGGCATCCTGATGGCTATTCTCATCCCAACCATTGGCTCGGTCCGGAAGTCCATGCAGCAGAGTGGCATCGCACTCGAAATCAGAAACATTAGTGCTGCTCTAGAAACTTACAAGCAAACGTATAACGACTACCCGCCGGATGGATCCAATATTGTCGTCTTTCAACGTCACATTCAGGTTGCATTCCCTCGTATCGCCCCCGCGGAATTGCAAGGCCTAATCAATTTGATCGACCTGAAAGATGCCAGTGGAAATTCCACTGGCCGAACGATAATCGATCCGGCAGAAGCACTCGTATTCTTCCTTGGCGGATTTAGTGACGATCCCCGCTTCCCGTTTACAGGCGAAGGCGGGCCACTCTCTCCCGTACGCCGAAATCCCCTATTTGATTTCGCAGGCGGTCGCCTGATGCAAAGTACTGACATGGTCAATATTGGTTCTGCGGCGAGTCCTGTGCTTGTCCCCCTCTCGACAGACGAACTCAACCTATTTCTGTTTCAGGCTCACCTGGATGAAGAAATCCGTTTGGGACGTGTATTGACCGCTGCTGAGAAAATGGCGTTAGGCGCCGACATCTTTCCGGCTTATCGACCGGCCAGCAGCGATATCCCGCTGGTCTACTTCGATCAACGAACCTACATGCCCCGTCCAATTTATAGCTTCAATGGGAATCTCGTTCCCCCTGCACAATATCCTGCTATTGGTTATACATGGAACTCTGACAATCTCGTCGGAGGAGCAGTTCGAGCCTACCGTAGTGATCAACCAAGGCAGTCAACAGCTGAAGATATCTATCCGTTCAAGTGGCATGGTGAGGGTACGTTTCAGTTGATTTCCGCAGGCATTGATAACAATCTGGGTAACCCACTGGCCTTACTCGATGCAAATGGAAATCCACAACACAAACAGTTCCCCAGCCAAAAGCTGTTTAGTGAAGGCGATCGCTCCAATATCGCGAGCTTCAGTGAGGGAGTACTTGAAGGGGGCCGCTAAACTCATGCGGCAGTCAATTTAAAGGGCATTTAAATAGACGAATAAATACGCCTGACGAGAACCACCTTAGGAAACCATGAACAGAGTTAGTCCAGCAAGTCGAAAAGCACGACGTAAGCCACTAAGGGTTTCTACCCGTCGTGGATTTACGTTGGTTGAATTGCTAGTTTCAATCTCGATCGTTTCCCTCCTCGCCTCGATTTTAGTCGTTGGACTTTCGACGCTCAGACGCCAAGCACAGATTCGACGTTGTGAGCAGCAAGTCAAGAAAATCGATGAGCTATTGATGACTCGCTTCAATGAGCTCATCAATAAACCGCTGCCCATTCAATTCCCGAGTATGGGGCCTAGTCCAAACCCTGCTCAAATCAGTTTCCGGCGATTTCAAATTATGACATGCCGCCGCGAATTAATGCGGATGGAGTTGCCGGACCGAATCACAGACATCACTAATATTAATTACATCTTCAATGATCCAACGACGAATACTCAGTATTCCATGATGACCCCAAGTAGTACGAACGCGTTTCGTCGAAAGGCCACTCTGAATGCCAATATGGGTAATACCTGGACCGAAGATCATCAGGGAAGTGAATGCCTCTATCTGATTTTGTCGATCATGCAGGATCAGGATGCCAATGCATTGGACTTCCTATTCCCAACCGAAATCGGAGATACCGATGGCGACGGTATGCTGGAAGTATTGGATGCCTTTGGAAACCCATTGGGATTTCTACGTTGGGCGCCAGGATTCTCAGTCCGTTCAGGAATCGATGGACGATGGGGCTCGCCAAACGTAGACGATAACGGGGATGGCATCATTGATAATGCGTTGGAATTCGGCATGGGAACGCACGACGATTACCGTGGTTTTTCGGGGATCCAGGGAGTCGACCCTGGGGATTCACCGGACTGGACTGATATTGGTGGCGCGGATTATCGACATTACGACAACAACAACAGTAACGATCCATTTCATCTATACCCGCTAATCTGCTCGGCTGGCCCAGATGATGAATTTGGTATGTATGGTCTCGGAATAAATCCCGGAACGACAGGGTTTAGCTACCAGACAACGACGCGACCAAACTCCGGTGGGACACCGGCAACACTCCCATTCCCGTATGATCCGTATCACTTTCATACACAGACCAATGCGCAAGGATATCAGCAGCAATATGGTGCATTTATCCATAACGGAATGCTCGATAACATTACCAATCATGACATCGAGGAGGCTCCCTAATGCATCAGTATTTGCAACGCCGCCTCCGCGGAATGACACTTGTCGAAATTTTAGTCGTCATCGGCATCATTGGCCTGTTGGCTGCCATTATGGTTCCTTCGGTGAAATACCAATATCGAAATCGAGCGGTCATCGAAGGCGAGCGGCAACTCAATGCGTTTATTGGAGCGTCTCAGGCTCGAGCTCAGCAAATAGGTCGACCTGTAGGTATTTGGGTAGAACGATTTATTAAAGAAGCACCAGTTCCTATTGTCGGAGCGAATGCTGCCTTGAATCCAGCGTTACCGGCCGGAGCCAATTACTCGGTCAATATCTATCAAGCAGAAATTCCTCGTCCCTACATCGGTGATTTACGGGACTCCCGAGTAACAGTAGCCAACAACGGGACCGATTGGATTATCAATTTCCCACCGGCCAGTTCGTTGTTAAATCCCAACAATCCGCTTATCCGCCCCGGGGAACGATTCAAAATACAGTTGGATCACCGTGGACCATTTCATGAAGCCGTACGCCTGGCCGTCCCAACCGTGGCTGGGGCTGCTGAATACGTATTGCTGCTGGATACTGTGGGGGCAGGAGCTCAGATTCCTAAAGCGGCGCTGAGTGGCAGTGGTGTTCCTTACACGGTTCACCGGCGGCCTGTCCGGTCATTCAATGCCCCGCTAAGGCTTCCGCAGGGAACAGTGGTCGATTTAAGTGTTTCAGGAATCGGGCCGGGAGGATACGAATTCAACTCGACACTGGCGGCAGCTCAACGTCCTGTTGTCATTATGTTCCAACCGGACGGCAGCGTCGGAGACGTATACTACGACGGCACGGTCGACCGCCCACTCGGATGGATTCATTTACTTGTTGGACGTCAGGAACAGGTTAACCCGACCTCGCCCCTGCTGGATACCGAAACCGAAACAGCGAACCTCATGAATACTGCTAACCGTTGGGTATCGATCAATCACCGAACCGGTACGGTCACGTCCGAAGTACTCGATAACATCAATAACTGGGTACGGGTCGCTCCCAATCCGGCCAATTTAACCTTGGCAGATAAAATCAGCTTCTCTCGTTTACTCGTTCGCACCGGAACGGGACTGGAGGGCAATTAACGATGAGCCGTAGAGTTTACAAACGGGCTGGGGTCACCATTATTGAGGTCCTCTTTGCCATCGGTATCGTCATTATGGGACTGATGGGAATTGCGGGGTTGATAATGATCGCCGGTTCTCAATTAACCCAGGGCCTTAAAGCCGATGGGATGAGCAACCTGGGATTGAATGCGGTCGAAGAATTCGACATGCGTCATCTACGGCATCAATCCGGCCTACTACGATACGATGCGAACAACTCCACATTCGTTAATCTCCAAACGGCAGAATCCTATTGCATCGATCCCTACTTCATCGCCCATCAGGTATTTGACGGGAACACAAATGTTTCGCAACTGAATCGATTCCCCGGTTTGGCTATTCCATCAGGTAATCCAAATCAGCTTACGGTCATGCCTCGTGTCACTCTGGCCAACGTACCAGGAATCGTCAATGATCCGGCATTTTATGATCCCAACACCTATGGAGTCGGGGTCGCTCGAATCATGAATAAGTTGCAGGCACAAGAGTTGTTTACTTCCCGGGACAATTTAGCACTGCGGGAATCCGATGTGGCTACGGAACTTCCTAAACAGGTTTGGTTTGAAGATCGCCAAACTCCGCTGGCAGCATCTCCAAGAACAAGTGATTCAATCGACAATGATCACGATGGCTACACAGATGAGGCGGACGAAGCCTTTGTCAAACGAATTGGATTTGGCGACATGGCTCGCTTGGGAGCCACTGAATTCAGTTGGATGGCAACAGTCACGCCGGATCGCACGTTCATTATTAATGCAGCGGGCAATTCAGCTGGCAGAGACACCACGGATCAATATCTAGTCTCCATTGTTGTCTTCCATAACCGAGCATTCCACTACAACAACCAAGCGACACTCGAAGATCAGGAACGAATGCTGGAGGTCACGTTGCGTGGCAACGGTTACGGCGGGGGTGAAATACGTCTCCACAGCGCTAATATTCCTGCGTTGGATATTAAGCATAACGATTGGATTATGTTATCAGCTCAAAGTTCGCTCGGTCCGCAATTTCGCTGGTACCGTATCAGCTTCATTGACGATGAAGTCCAAACTGCTGCCAATGGCACCTTTTACCGCGATGCGACGATTCAAGGTCCTGATTGGAATCGAGCAGAATGGTTACCGACGGTCACGCCAAATACGACCGGGCCTCCCACAGTGAATCCACCACAATACAAAACACATGCGACTTTTGTTCCTCGGGTAATCGGAGTATTTGAAAAGACTATTCGCATCGAAACCACTTCACTTTATTAATAACAAACGACCACAATCACAGGGGCATGTGATAAGCGATTCGATCTGAGTCCTTTTATTGAAGGCGCTCCTAATCGCACAGGACTTAGTAACATGGCAAATCGATACCAAAGAAAACGCAAAGGAATCATCCTGCTGGCGATCATTAGCCTGCTCACGATGTTCATGCTTATTGGCGTTACCTATGTTGTCGTATCAGGGCATTTCAAGCGGGCTGCCATCAGTAATTCACAGTCTCGGCAGCTTGGTGTGGCTCCTAAGAAACACCTCGACAGCGCCCTGTATCAACTCGTCCGAGATACAGACCGGGCCGGCTCGATTCTCCGTGGACACAGTCTGATGCAAGATAAGTACGGGCATTTCAGTGTTCGTGCTCGCATTCAACAGGCCGTCGTGGATCCAACCACGAACCAATATCCTGCAGGTCGCCAGATTCTGGAGTTGCGGATCGTAGTTGACCCACAAGTCCTCCCTACGCCACTCTCCGTTGCCTCCACCCCATCACAACAAGGCTTGGCGATGCTTAGCCTGGGAGCACTCAACGGCCGCGTTGTCACATTTCTTGACAGTGTTGCCCAAAACGTGAGTGGCCGGATCATTAAATCGTCTCCCAACATTGTCGGCACAGGTGTCGCCTCGCCTTACAACTACACCATTCGGATGTTGTTTCCTAAAACCATCGCCAACACGATCGCTCCGGCAAGCTTTACTGGCAAGATTATCGTCATCAATGGACGTGATTTTTCTGGGACAGGTGCGGGTCTCAATTTGAACGGCGGAGCAACACGATATGGCCAACTCACCAGACAAGCCTTACTTCCTAACCGCAGTCTAGAGCCTACCGGAGAATTTCAAACTTATCGACGAGGTGGTTTGAACGAAGGATATGATGTACCTGACTACCAAAATATGGCGATGGCTGCATTGATCAATCACCCCAACAACAGGAGCTTGCAGTACGTACTACCTTCATTCCATCGACCGGCCCTCTTTAACTACTGGGTCAATAACCGAATGAACTCCCCCATGGGAACCTGGCGTGAAACCCTACAGCGTGTACTGATGCGTCCGACCCCCTGGGACCATCCTCAATTTACGGGCAGTAATCCCGGCATGTCATTAGCTGCCATTCTTGTAGATGGATTCCCTGGTGATGCTACCGTGGATGATGATAACAACGGAATAACAGACTTTGTCGATACGAATAACAACGGTGTCCAGGATCCCGGTGAACCAATGGATTTTGAGGAGCTATTCTGGCCCGGCTCGAACGATAATTTCCAAGCCTTGATGGGTGCCAATAATGTTTTCCCATGGGATGTGGATAGTGATGGTGACGGACGCCCAGATAGTATCTGGGTTGATCTGGGGTTACCAATTCAAACGGATGAATCCGGACGTAAATTCAAGCCCTTATTCGCTATCCTCTGCACCGACATGGATGGCCGATTAAATCTGAATGCTCACGGCAATCAGATGCAGTACCTAGCCGCAGCTGCCAATAATCCGATCATAACATCTGGACCATCCAACACATCAGTCGGTGCTCGTGGATTGGGATTCGGTCCTGCTGAAATAAATCTGGGAAGCATCCTGCCCAATGTTGCCCAATATCGTCAGCTCCTCATGGGAATTCCAAATCAGATTAATGGACGATATGGAGCAAACACGACCGTTGGAGCACCTGGAATCGATCCATTTTCCTATTACATTTTCAACGATTACCCTATCAGCTATCTTGATCAACAACTTTCCTCATTCCAAACCATCACCGATATTCACGGTGAATTGGGCCGAGGCATTAACACGGCCGGTAACCCTGTAAGTGAAATTGGCGGAATCCCGGCAGCCAATCTTTCGACACTGAATAACTATCCCACACCATCAGGATATCGGCACACAATCGCGGACAATCCGTACGAGCTTAATCTGGTTTCTCCGAAGGCGACCGATCAGGTCTTCACACCACAGGAACTGGAAATGGTGTTGCGATCTCATGACAGCGACAACCCGCTGCAACCCTCTCCGGGTCCGGATGGATTCTGGGGACGAGGAGATCCAAACAATCTTCCCACCGGTGCCCTGGGCGACAATAACGGTGATGGATTTGATGACGCCGACGATGACAAGAATGGCATCATCAATGACATTGGCGAAGCCATGGCAATTGGATCGGATGATGTGATCCTTCGTGAAAGTCACTCTCGATTATTCCGATTAACGGATGCGTTCAACGGCTCGTCGGAAGCGAATCGTCGCGCTGTTACTACCGAATCATACGACCCTCCTGTACCAAGCGTTCAAATCCCGGATAACCTTCGAAATTCCGTTGTTTACGGAGATGGTGGTCATGCCGTCCAACTGCTCCGAGCCAAAATGGCTCAGGATCCATCCGTACAGGCTCTAGTTGGTGGTTACTCAATTGTGCTGCGTGAATATGCACTCAACCTACTGATGTCATGGTCCAAAGGAGCCGACGGAGCCTGGGGTGTTCAGGGCATGGATGACGACGGCAATGGAGTCACCGACGATTTGCTAGAAGCAGGATTCGCAGGCTCAGATGACACTCGCTCTCCCTTATTAGATCTGGGGATCTTTGATGGTCAGAAAATGGACGTTAATCGTCCATTTGGAAACGGGTTGGATGATAATGGCGATGCGGTCGTGGATAACTTTGTGGAGTCCACCGGCGCAGAACGTCTCTGGCCAAATATATTTAACGCAACCCCCGTCTTTGTCGACCACGATAATGATGGCATTTCAGGTCCGGCGCTCGCCGATGGCGATGCTTTTCTCGCTCGCTATCACTACGCTCGTCAACTGTATGTACTAACTCTGTTAATGAACGAACGACCAGGAATTGATTTCAATGTCAATGGTTCCATCGAGGACTACAACGGCGATGGCGTTGCTGATGAAACACAGTACAACCTGGCTCAGTGGGCTGTAAATGCTGTCGACTTCCGCGACGTTGATGCAATCATGACTCCGTTCGAATTTGATATCAATCCATTCAACGGTTGGGACGTAGACGGAATTATCGGTACAGCAGATGACGCTCATGCTGACCGTGCGATCGTGTGGGGATGTGAACGTCCAGAATTACTCATCTCTGAATCCATCGTGTTTCATGATCGACGAACCGAAGACTTGGATAACGAACAACCCAACGGCGGGCAACAAGCGGCTCTAATTGGTCAGATGGGTGAAATGGATAATGACCAAAGATTGCTACCTCGTAGTGGCGCCTTCTTTGAAATCTATAATCCGTGGTTTAATCCAACCAGTGATCCCAATGCTCCTGCAAGTGGTTCCTGGGCTCCTGCCGAGTTTTATCGAAATGTGACCAATGGTGTCTTGACTAATGGTGTACGTCTCAACCAAACCACACTCAATACGAATAGCAATGGAAATCGCTCTCCTGTATTCCGCCTAATTGTTGTTCGAGGAAATCAGCAACATCAAGACCCCGATGCATTTGAAGATTCCTTTAAGCCGGCAGCGGATCAAATCGAACGAGCGATTTACTTCACGGATAACGTCCTCGTAAACAATGGAAATGCCTTAGCGGCAGAATTACCTACCGGCGTCGCTGCCCGAAACGGTCACGAACAATTCTTTACTACCTTTGGTTCCAATCCTTTACTGGGCGGACAATATGCAGTCATTGGATCAAGTGGTCATCACCAAAACAACAATACGTACACTACCTTCATAGGTCGCAGCACAGGTGCACAGGGTGGCGGAGGTCAGGGGCAACTGGATTATGCCAACACGCGTCGCATTGAATTAACTCCCGACCCGAATGTAGTAGTTCAGGCTCGAATCCATAACAATATCAACCCGGCTGGACATGGTGATAAAACCAATACCGGCATCAATGCTGCGATCCCCGTTATCGGACTTCCCATTAATCAGCACACCTACGGTGGCAATACATCTGCGTTATCACTCACTTTGACCGAACCCATTGGCGGTTACAGTCAACGAGCCGGTGCTGCAAATGGAGTCGACGGTGAATTGGAATTAAATCCACCACTCGATACGCCACTCGATGCTTCCTACAACCCCGACCCAGTAACAGGTGTTGGCCGTGATGCTCTGATGACGCAGGGGACGACCATTGATTTTGCAGTAGTCCATTTACAACGCCTCGCCAACCCTCTCCAGCCCTATCATGGCACGAACAACCCCTATCGAACGATTGATACTCATAGTGTGGATGTCACAGCATTTAACGGAGTGGAAAATGAAAATGCAGCTGATCCAACACTAATTGCCGGTGACTACCGTTTTGATGCGCATCAGCGAGGAGATGCCAATGTATTGGCTGCTGGCGTCATGGGGCAACCGAGCCGAAATCTATGGACCTCTGAACCTGTCAGTGCTAATGTGGCGGCAGGAGCGATGGGCAACGACAACAACCAAATCTTCGCTCACAGTTTGACCACCACGCTTGGTTATTTGAATACTACTTACGGTACCCCTCGAGCAGACGGAACACCAAACGATGCGACTGGACATCCATTCCCATGGTTGCAATGGAACAACCGGCCCTTCGTATCCAGCTTGGAATTGATGCAGGTTCCATACAGCAAGTCTTCCCGTTTGTTATTCGACTACACGTTTGATCGTAATGGGGGAGTCAACCCATACAACGTCCCAGCCAATGGAGATGTAGCTCACACGGAGTATAACCATTTACTCAACTTCTTTGAGTCCGGCGATAATACGGCAAACTTCCAGCGAATATTCGATTACCTCCACAGCCCCAGTGCTTATTCCGGAGCGTATACCTACCTCAATCCTTTGATGTTTGGTTCCGGGTTCGGTACCGATGAATTACACCCTCCCTTTAATAAAGTCTCCAATTTCCGGGACCCAGGGAAAATCAACATCAATACGATATTTGATCCAGCCGTTTATGTAGGGCTGATGAATGGTCACCTGGGACCATCCTATACGAACTGGATTGATTCCCGTCGAGGTTACGGCGGAGCTGGTGGCAACTTGATTAGTTTTAATGCAAACATGCCTTCGCTGTTCTCCAACCCGATTCGACCTGCGGGGAGTGGTGATATCGTACCGCTCCCAGGGCTAGAACGATCCGATGTCGAGCTATCGCTTCTACGGAATAATCAAGCAGGCACACAGGCTCTAATCGCTTCCAATTACACCGATCAAGCACGAAACGCTCGTCGTAACTCGTCGTTTAAGTATCAGAGTCTCCAGCGAATGGACAATCTGGTCACAGGGCGATCCAACGTATTTGGCGTCTGGGTCACCATGGGCTACTTCGAAGTCGCAGCAACACCCCCTTCCTCTGTAAATCCCGATGGATATCAATTGGGACAGGAAGTCGGTGCTGACCGTGGAGATATCCGTCGCCACCGAGCCTTCTACATGATTGACCGAAGTATTCCAGCCGCGTTTGAACCAGGCGAAAACCATAACGTCGACAAGACGGTTATTCTCCGACGGATTATCGACTAGATCCTGTTGCGACTATCGCTGACCATAAATCTCAGGCCTTTTGTTCGTTGAACAATTGTGCGCGGTCGCGGATAATAAATTACGTCCACGTCACTCAGTCTCATGGAGCATGTCCGTGTCCTCGGATTCCAGCAGTCATTTTGATTTAGTCCCGATGACGGGGCCTGCTGCGCATTCAGGACGTCCTGAGATGATGAGCTTCTCTCTGAGCTCAGAAATCCCTCTGCCCGACGTCGAACAATTGCCCGTCGTGACCGAACATTCTGATGATGATTCAGATCAACCTGCAGATGAACAGGGCTTTCATGAAACGGTCGGAGCCAACCCCAATCAGCCCATGCGCATTGGTTCCATCTGGCTTGATGGCGAAAGCCTGATGTGCTCCTGTCCGGACTGCCTGGCTCCGGTCACCATTCGCCATTGGTTGATGGTTGCCGATTGCTGGAATTGTGACACCGCGGTGTTGCTCAGTGCCGAGCAGGAAGCTGCTATTGAACAGCTACTAAAGAAGTCCGGCGCACCCGCCCCGTCGCGTCCGCAGAAGCAAGAGACGACTCAGGCCACAGCCTTACCATACTACCCAGCGGCCACCCCCAGCGAAGCAGCCTCACGACTGCGAACCATGTTGGTCTATGAAGATAACCTGCATTGGGCTCGTCGAGCGTTTAACCAAACGCCTGCCTGGATCGTTAGCCTTCTGGCTCATGTAGTTGCTCTGATCATTCTGGGGCTTTTATATGACACTGAGGAAGATTTGGGGGAATACATTACGCTTTCTGTCGTGGTTGGAGATCAGGATACCGAAGGCGGTGCCGTCACCAATTTAACGCCAGATGCGCAAGAGAATTACGAATTACCTCCCCCAGACAACGTCGATCCTGACAATCCACTGGAAATGGAAAAGGTAAATCAGGATCGCGAAGCTGCTGAAGAATTACAAAAGGACTTTGATACCGATAATCCGAATCTCCCGGATATTGATTCGGTGAAGAGACGTATTAACGAAGCCACCGGAACCAATAAGACTATTCTTGCTCGTGACCCCCGCGTCCGGAAACAGGTCGTCGCTCGAGAAGGCGGCACTTCCGCCACAGAAGCAGCTGTAGCCCGTGGGTTGGAATGGCTGGCCAGACATCAGGAACCGGGCGGGCATTGGAGCCTACACCGGTTTAATTCTCATCCCGGCTGTACGTGTCAGGATCCGGGACGCGCCATCACGGATGCCGGAGCCACTGCACTCGCCTTACTACCGTTTTTAGGCGCGGGCCAAACACACATTGCTGGTATTTATAAAGATCAGGTTCGTGCCGGACTGGACTATCTGCTGGACAACCAAAATGTGGATGGCGATTTAAGCGCCGGAGCAAGAGGAAACACTCGCATGTATACTCACGGCCAGGCTGCCATTGTCCTGTGTGAAGCTTATATGATGTCTGGAGATCAACGGCTTAAACAACCCGCCCAAAATGCAATCACGTTTATCATTGCCTCGCAACATCATGAAGGTGGATGGCGGTACAACCCTGGCCAGGCCGGCGATACCAGTGTGGTCGGCTGGCAGATTATGGCTTTACAATCGGCCAGAGCGGCAGGACTGCAAGTACCTAATAGTGTTCTACAAAAAGCCAACAATTTCCTGAATATGGTGCAAGCCCCGAATCAACTCTATGCCTATCAACCTCGCATGAGTCCTACCCATGTCATGACAGCCGAAGCTATTCTCTGTCGCTACTATTTAGGCCATGGAAGAAATGCTGATACGATCGATACCGGCATTAATTACCTCGTTGACAACCACTTACCTCGCCAAAGTCAGATGAATATATATTATCTGTACTACGGCACTCAGGTCATGCATCACTATGGCGGGCCTGAATGGGATCTTTGGAATGATCAGATGCGTGAGCTATTGATCGAGACTCAGCAAGTCGATGGGCACCGCCGAGGTAGCTGGACACCTAAAGAGAACCACGATCGTCAGGGCGGGCGTCTTTATGCAACAGCTATGGCCGTGTGCTGTCTCGAAGTGTACTACCGACACTTACCCATCTTTCGCAAATTCGAAGTCCGATAACCTGCTGGTGATCTCTGCGACTACTTATTCCCTTTGAGGAAATTCGGTGGCTTAAATTCCACTGGGTTGTCATCCGGCTTATTGTCACCGTTGGGATTCAATTTGAGTTCACCGGCGTTTGGATTACCAAGATTTACGTTATTGCCAACTTGGCCTCCATTGGGATTTACTAATGCATTTCCGTTCCCAGCTGCATTATTCGCTTCGACTGCCTTCTCAACCTTGAGCTGCTCAACCTGAACTGCATCATTCGTTGCCGACGAAACGTCCACTAATAGATATCCCGACCAGAAAAATGGGTGAGAAGTATCGATGGGAGCTTTAAAACCACGAGTACGTGGTTCTTTCCCTACTGCTGATTGACCGGCTCGAATGGCATTAATGGACAATTGCCAGGCCTGATCTGCGGGCAGCTCTCGTGATTTCTGCAAAAATCCACCTATCAACTTATAGGTCGATTCGCCTCCAACTCGCCATCGACTCAACGCCACCGTACGTGACCCACTCGCCAACAGTCCTACCGAAGCGAGAAACAGCTCATTGCCATTGGCGTGTTGCTTTAAGCTGGCATCCACTCCCGTTTTGAAACCCGGCAAACAAACCACATCACAATGGCTCCACGGAATCTTCATCCAGTCGTTCAGGGAGCTGCCATTACGTTTGGGGGTCACAGACCAATCATAACCACTACGTTGCGTATCCTGCATATCCTGTAGGACGACGAGTTGGTTGCTAATGGGACCGATTTGGGAACCGAGTCCCGGGAAACCGGCGGGAAGGATTTCTGCAGAATCGATTCTATCTGTTACTGTTTGCAACAATTCTTCGCGGAGTGCTTCATCATCATCCAGCGAGAACGGTCCATCTATCACGGCCGTCCGTGTCACCGGGCGATTGTTTCTTCCATCCCCTAACACAAGTGACACGGTAGGACTGTAGCGAACCTGATGAGTTGCAATCAGTGGGTTTTCCCCAATCGTGAATAATTCGAACGGAACATACCACAAGAATCCATCGGGCACGATCACAACCTGCCGCCCGGCATCAAATGGATTCTCCTGAACATTCCCAAAAATCGCATTTTGAACTCCTGCCAGAGCTTGCTTCCAATCGTCTTTGGCAAGTATTTCCGGAGTCACCTCAGTGTTCGATTCGAAATGCCCCATCTGTCGATACAGCGTTTTCAAGCCGTTGAGGATCGCGACGGGTGAACCAATTTTCCAGCTCTGGTATTTTTCGTTCGAGAGCATGAATCCATAGAGTGCTCGCTTCGTACCAAAGAATGAAATGACTACCTGATTCGGCGGAAGTTGCTCTTTGAACTGATCCATACTGTAGAGCGGCGGGAAACAGAAGTCTGTAGGATTCGGTTCCAGTGCCATTCTCAGTAAATACGTTTCCTGAGCCGTCGTTCCCTGCGTTAAGACTGGAAAGGTTTCTTGTTGTACTCCCACGTCACCGGCATCCTGTGGAGCCAAGGGCAAGTCAGCCACTTTGGTTAGGAATTGATCCAAGACCTGTCGATTGTGTTGGTAATTAGGATATTTATTCAGCAATGCCTGTCGTTGTAGCCTGGCTTTTTGAGTCAGTAACTCCTCCGGGCCTTCTAAAATCCACCGCAGGCTAAGCACTCGGCCACCCATCGGCAGTGTTTTATAAAATCGGTGACGACGAATGCGATCTGTAATCTCAACTGCCCGCTCCACTTCTTTACGAGTCATAGCCAATTCAAACCAACGCTCCATCACCAATTCGTGGTTGGAAAGCAGGTACTTCAAGGTATCCCGTGGGCTGTAGATCCAGTCGATCGGTCCCGGATCGCGTAAGACACGTTCGTAAACCAGATCGGCTGTTCGTTCTGTAATCGAGCCATTTTTGAACAACGCATCAGCATGAGCAATTTGCAATAACCAGGCGGAAGCCTCTGTTTGGTAATTCAGTAGCTTGGCCATCTGTTGTTGGCCCGATACCAAATCGCGTTTTTGAAAAGCGGATAAAGCGTTAACGAAAAGTAACCTCGCTCCGATTTCACCCGCTCCCATCTCTGCCCGGTTGATCGCCGTCTGGGCTTTCTTTACCAGAGCGTCAGCTTGCTGGCTCTCTTCTAATGCCACAGCATTTTCAGCTGCTGATACAAAGGCTGAAGCCATCAACCATTCTGATTCCAGCCGAGCATAATTTGCTATTTCAGCAATCCCTGGAAACATTCCTGGCAATTCACCAGCCGACTGATTCTTGACGCCCCAACGCACTGCTTCCTCGACAACATCATACGAGTTGTAAAGTCCGCCACTAATCGTTGCTTCTTTGAAGTAGCCGGCCGCCTGTGGATATTGCTTTTGCTCAAAGGCTAATTTACCTAACTCTAACAACGCTAGCCCGGAGAGTTCATGGTCCATTCGACCAAAGGAGATCGATGACTGAAGTTCAGCTACGGCAGCCTGCGAATCTCCAACGGAGTGTTTGGCAAGGCCTAGCATCAGACTGACCCACCCCTGAGTCCAATGATTGAGCACTGCCGGACGTGTTTCTAATGCTTCCACCACACGGTTCGTGAGAGGTGAGAGCCGACAAGTTACTCCCAGCAACTCGGTTCTGCGTCGAATTGACAGACTAATACATCGAACAATTTCCCGAGCGTTGATCGGCGTGAGCATTGCAGGCTGAACAGTACCACCCTGTTGAAGGACCAAAAAATTGTCCAAGCGTCCACGGAAGATCGTAACCGACGAGGGAGTTTTCCCCAGAGCCATTTGACGGGAGGACGGCCCCCAGGTCACCTTTCTGGTCGACCGGAAACTTTGGGGCAGAACATTAGGCATATACAACCGCATCATCCACTGTGGATTACTGGCGAATAAGCTCAACGCCATGTCATATTGCTGCAATGCCTGTCGGGACTGACCCATTTGATAGAAACATTCACCAAGCATTGCTCGGTGGCAGATTCCATCAATCCATTCGCCTTCAGCTGTTTTAATTCTCGAGGTACGGTTGAAGGCAGTGGCAGCACTGCGGAATTCACCTTCATTGAATTCGGCTAGGGCGGCCCAGTAGTCTGCACGTGGATATCCGGAAGATCCCTGTGCCTGCAATTTCGCGGTAAATCCGGCAAACCACACCATCACAATGCACACGAACCATGTGGCAATTTGTTGTTTGCTTTTCCCGTCGCCAATAACCTGACTCATAGGCTCGGTCCCTCTTCACTGCGAATACCATACTGACCATTTCATACCAACAGGTACAAATGAAAACAGTATTTAACACTTCTATTATCGGTGTTTGCTCGACTTGCGACTAAGTAGCTTCTCTCAATGATAGAAAGTGGACGGCCATAAATTCCAGTAAATTACGCAGCTTACCAAACCAGTGATGCCCCAGTTTATCTATTCGCCCCAGCTGACAAACGAATATGACGGAATGTTCAGAGAATTGAAATCAAAATAAAAAACTGATTTAAAGACAATTTGGTCAAAGATGGACAGGAAGTCAGACGATTTGCAATCCAGTCAATTAATGCACATCGATTCAAACCCGAAATTCTCCAGGTAAACGAATCTCGAGAAGATAGGGAAACGAGTTTAAGAAATGTCTACTAAATCAAAACGATTCCTGTACAAGACCTGCACTATTCTGGCTGTCATGGGACTCAGTGTTCTCACTGGTTGCCAAAGCCAAATTGGTGGTCAAACCCTACCGAGCCCTCATTATCTGACCGATGATGTTCAGTACTTCGCTCCTACGGGCGAAATGAAGCTTCAGCGTCAAGCTGCAGTGATGCAGGAATATCAGGCACAAAGAGAAGCTGCTAGTAATTAACAAGTCATATCATCTATCTCATAATCCCCCCCTCCAATGAGATAGTTGACAGACGATTGAAAACCATCCTCCGATTTCCAGGATCGGGAGATGGTTTTCATCTGCGCTTTTGGGAAACCAATCCTGCGTCATGAGTGGATGCGGTGTTTACAGACTTTCCATCGCTGGCGAGCAGAGAGTTTAGCTCAGAATCTCGTGAAGCTGGATGTGGAATTTACCGAGCTTACCGCCATAGTTTCCAGCGCCGATTCGTACTATATTCTCACCGGCCGCGGCCTGAATCACAGCCGCCATCGCTTCACCCACTGCCTGTTCATCCACTCCGTCCACGACAATCTCGTAAGCTGCGACTGCATCTGCATGCAATTTGGATTCGACTCGCCCCTTCAATGTTGGGCAATAGGCATCTGAGGTGGAAGCAGGCAGCGTTTTGTAGATCGATCCTACTTTACTCCCACTTCTTGCAACTCCGCCGGGGAACGGCGCGATCACGCCTCGAGTTGCTGCAACCGCTTCTGCGCCACGTCGAGCGGCAGCTAGAGCAGACGTCTTACATGATCCCTGTAGGATGACATTTCCACCGGCAACTCCTGCACGCACATTCAACACATCCTGAACCAGGAATTCGCCATCCATCACAGGGATTCGCCAGTGGCGATCGTCGCCCAGTATCTTGGCTTTTTGGAATCCATCACCGAAGAAACGAATTTGTTTTCCCAATGCAACTTGTTTATCACCATCTTCCAACCCGTCATAAACAGCGGTAGAAGGACAGGTCATCACACATTGTCCTACTCGATTGGGAACGGCTTTCTGAAGTCCATCTGTGGAAAAACCGAAAATCAGGACCGCGGCACCAATACGTCCATCGGGCGTTTCTTCCTCCGAGAGATACTGCTCCACTCCGGCTTCAGCATCACAGGCAATGACCGATGAACTGTATCCGGTCAATTCTCTAAGCCCGGCATCTAACCAGTATTCATCAGCGGCTGTCACGATTAGCCTGACGTATTTCATGCCAAAAGCTTCGGCAAAGGTATCTTCAACTTCGGTGTTACCGATATTCACGAAGGATTGCTCCGAATTGGAAAACTGGGGCCGTCAGTGTGGAACTTATCTATTTATGATGACTACGAGGCAACAGATTGCCAAGTAGCCCGTGAATCTTCAAATTGAATCTTCAAATTGAATCTTCAAATTGAAGATTCAAATTCCGTTTGACGCGATATAATAAGATTAGTCGACCGTTTTTTCGGTCAGAGTTTAAATGTTCCTGTACGAATCGTACTTACCGGGGCCTCTTTGATGAGCGAGCCATTTGATCCTTATCGTATTTGGCTGGGAATCCCAGCGGACCAACAGCCTCCTAGTCACTATCAGTTATTAGGTGTGGTGGAATTCGAATCTGACCCCGATGTGCTTGAAAATGCGGCGGATCGGCAGATGGCTCATGTACGCACATTTCAATCGGGTAAGCACAGCGAAGAGTCTCAGCGAATTCTAAACGAAATCACTCAGGCTAAACTCTGTCTGCTCAAACCGGATAAACGAGCCGCTTATGAAGCCAAGCTAAAAGCACAAAAGCCTGTCTCTGCTCAAGTAACGGGTGAGCGAGCAATTCCTGTTTCTGCTTCACCAACGGCTCATCCGGCAATGAACCCTATGACTCCGACAGCCGGAACTGCCATACCTGTAGGCTCTGCACAACAACGAGCCATTCCGGTAAGCCCCGTCCGCCCAGCAGAACATGCCATTAAAGTAACAGCAGATAATCCAACGGCTCATCTACCTGGTGTCGCTCGACCGAATGCAAAATCAGTTACCCGGCGAGCACGCCGCCGACGTGGTAATGCAGGCATTCCATGGGTATTAATTATGGGAGTGATGATCGGTGTGGGCTCCGTAATCGCCATCGGTATGATCATTCTGAAAGCTACCGGAGCGGACGGGGAATAAAGGCCATCACATGAGTAGATTCCGAATTCTCTTATCCGATGTCGCCTGGCCGGATACTCAAATAGAACAGCAACTTTGTGACGAAGCCAACGTTGAACTAGTCATCGCTCCGGATGCAAAAGAAGATACGCTGATCCGTTTGGCCGCAGACTGTGATGCGATCCTCACCTGCTGGGGAACGATTACGGACAAGGTAATCGCAGCCGCTGGTGCTCGTTGTCAGGTAGTCAGCCGCATGGGTATTGGGCTAGATAACATAGACGTCGACTACTGCACTCAACATCAAATCCCCGTCACCAATGTGCCGGATTACTGTCTCCAGGAAGTCGCAGAGCACACGATAGCATCCGTGTTCTCATTGGGGCGACATATAAACACCTATAATCTGGCTAGTAAATCCGGAGCCTATGACCGTAGTGTGACGCCGCCTCTCAGAAGACTAAAGGGCCAAACACTGGGAATTGTTGGTCTTGGCAACATCGGCACTCGAGTTTCTGAACTGGCCAATGCACTTGGCTTTCGAATTCTTGGATACCGACAGGATATGTCCAAGTCGGTGCCGGGAGTGACACTCGTGTCCTTTGAACAGCTGTTGGCGGAAAGTGATTTTGTTACGTTGCACTTGCCTCTAACCGATTCCAATCATCACATGTTGGATTCCAGTGCCTTTCAACAGATGAAGTCCTCGGCCTATCTAATCAATACATCCCGTGGTCCTTTGGTGGACCATTCAGCATTGGCGATTGCCTTGGAGCAGGGAGAAATAGCTGGAGCAGCCTTAGATGTTCAGGAACCTGAGCCACCGGATTTATCGCAACCTCCTTTCAACGACCCGCGAGTCATAATCACCCCGCATGCCGCTTTCGTTTCGGTCGAATCCCTAATCGCATTACGACTTAGTAGTGTTCAAAATACGCTCGATGTATTACTGCTCGGCGAGTCGAAAAACACCGTCAATTTTTAACATAGTTCAGCATTAGGATTCGAACCTGTCGCCGTAGACCTTTCGGCCTATTTGAATCCTGACGGCGATGTGTTAATTTGAGTGCACAGAGACCGAACGACTTAGGGCTGTGTTTATAACTACACCCTAAAGTCGCAATTCTCTGAAGCAATATTCAAGGAGGAATCCAATGACCGAATCCAATGGACCACTAGTTGGCATCATCATGGGGAGCAAATCTGATCTCCCTACGATGCAACATGCCTCAGATATTCTCACTCAATTCAAAGTGCCTCATGAATGTCGGGTAGTCTCTGCACATCGCACTCCCGAGTGGATGGTGGAGTATGCTAAAGATGCCGAAGAACGCGGTATTAAAGTCATTATTGCCGGAGCTGGGGGAGCAGCTCATTTACCAGGCATGGTAGCATCCTTGACGCCATTACCTGTGTTGGGAGTTCCCGTGAAATCCCGAGCTCTTTCAGGTTTGGATTCCTTACTTTCCATCGTACAGATGCCTGGTGGCGTTCCAGTTGGAACACTCGCCATTGGGGATTCAGGGGCAAAAAATGCCGGACTACTTGCAATTCGCATCCTTTCTAACGAGTGTGATGAGCTACGAAGCAAATTGAAGGCTTTTGCTAAAGAGCAAACGGATCGAGTATTAGAGGATTCTGAGCTATGAGTCGAACCATTTTGCCTGGTGCAACACTTGGCATGTTGGGAAGTGGGCAATTAGGACGAATGTTTGCAGTCGCTGCCAAGCGACTCGGTTATCGTGTCCACGTCTTTTCTCCAGATAAGGATTCACCCACCGGCCAGATAGCCGATTTGGAAGTGCAGGCGAATTACGACGACCTCGATGCCGTGGCTGCGTTTGCTCAAGATGTAGACGTCGTATCCTACGAATTCGAAAATGTGCCCGTCGACATGCTGGAAACCGTCGAACGTTACGCCCCTGTTTATCCAGGAGGCCACGTCCTCCACACAGCGCAGCACCGGATTCGTGAGAAGACATTCCTTCAATCAGCCGGCATTCCGGTTACTCCGTTCCACGCCATTCATTCTGCCGAAGACCTGCAAAAGATCGGAAACGCAGATGTCCCTGGTGTATTAAAGACGGCCACCCTTGGTTACGACGGAAAAGGGCAGATCAAAATTGAAAGTGTTGACGAATTAAAAGCAGCCTGGCAAGAACTAAACTGCGACGAGGCGGTATTGGAACGCTGGGTTGATTTTGATTCAGAGCTATCTGTCGTCGCTGCCCGAGGGCACGATGGAACGACCGAGTTTTATGGCCCGATCGCCAACTCCCATAGTAATCACATTCTGGATATTTCTGTAACTCCCACAGGATTACCTGAGTCCGTTGCTAACGAAGCAATTGAAATCGCTCGAACAATCATGACCGAATTGAATGTTGTCGGCGTGTTATGTGTCGAGTTCTTCCTCGCTTCCAATGGGAAATTACTGGTTAATGAATTGGCGCCTCGTCCCCATAATTCCGGACACCTGACTGTCGATGCGCATGTCACCTGTCAATTCGAACAACAGGTCCGAGCAATTTGTGGATTACCACTAGGAGCAACTACCCAACCTCGACCATCAGCAATGGCCAACCTCTTAGGAGATTTATGGCAGAATGGTGAACCAGACTGGGAACGTGCTATTGCAGTGAGTGACCTTAAATTACACCTCTACGGAAAACAGGAAGCCCGCGTGGGCAGAAAAATGGGGCACCTCACGGTTATGGCCGACACACCAGACGAAGCTGCAAAAAAAGCCAGAGCTGCACGTGAAGCTCTGGTGAACAATTCCCCCAGCTAGTCTGAATCTGTCGAAATGAAATACCTCTAGGCGACGGTTATTGCAACACTGGAATGGCCTGAAATGGGTTTCGATTCTTCGAGTATCTCCTGTGTAATTGTATCAATGCCGTAACTCGTCGATGACTCCTGGAGCCACATAGCGGCTTTTTAGCTAATGAAGTGGCTTTAATGGCTTAATACAATATGCAGGCTGAATAATGCTTGAGCGTTGCATTTATTTAACCATTATGACAACTACACTTCAGTAAAATTATTTCAGAGCTGAGCTATTCTTTTTCGTTAGCCATCAAAAGACCAAACCGCCTACATGAGAAATATACCGATGCGACACATTCTTTTTTTATGGTTCATACAATTCATTCTTCAATCCGGTCAGTTGCTAGCCGACATACCGGAGCAACGACTTTTCCCAGCCTCGTCGGAATGGACATCAGTTAACGACAAATCCATCACAACCGATGGGAGCTGGAAAGATGACCGTTTTCGCTTTGCTGATGCTGCTCATAAATACACCACTGAACACAACGCTTCTATGAGATGGAAATTCATCGGAAACTCTGTCGCTGTACGATTGGCCGGACAAAACACGTCTTCCTATCCCGGTACTGGTCTCCCCGCTCATGGAAAGTTAGCGATTTACATCGATGGGAAATTAACGAAATATATCTATCCAGCCCAACAAGGTCGCGAATTTATTGCTGCGAATAATTTACCGCCTGGCCCTCACGAACTCGAACTCCGCCATCTTGCTAATCAGGATTCGTCCGGAGTTCGTATTGAAGGCTTCTTAACAGCTAATCAACCAATCGGTCTTCTAACTTTTCCGATCACGGCAGAGCTGCAGGAATACCTAAACGATGTTCGGATTATTGTTTCCCGTGAGGGGAAAACAGTGCGTTCCACAATCGGACGCAATTGGCTCACCGGCCAAGCCTCGATTTCCCTCCCGGTCGGTCAGGCCTACGACCTCCGTATTGAAGCCATCGGCTGGAATTCTCGTATCACAAAAACACCGATTATTGTGGCAGGCAAATCAAATATTATCCCGCCGGTCTATTTGTATCGTGATTCCAAAACCGTTCAATACCGCTTTCGTTATCCAAAGTTAAATAACCAGGCCGTTCGTACTAGCGGAGAACAATTCACCGCTCGTTTTCTAGGATTCGATGCGGACATCAAAGAAGTCCGAATTCAACGACAAATTGCAAAAGCGACCTTTTCTCGGGTGCTGCCGTTCAAAGAAGATATCCAAAAGGCATTTTACTATGACCGTCAAATCGAGATCAGCTTGCCGGCAAACACACCACCGGGCGTCTACGATTTGGAGATAGATATTGTAGGTGGATCACGGACAGGCACCTGCCGGTCCCCATCCGCCGTGGTGGTCACCAACAAATATCCAAACAACCCTAAATTCCTCACGTTTGGACATCTCGATACCTCCGGACAATATCAGGCCGAGTATCTTCAACGTATTGCAACTATGGCTAATATTATTGGTGCCGATATGCTACTTGCCAGCAATTGCGTGAACCCGGCTTATATTTCAGGTGCATTAAGCAATTTAAATATGCCGCATGTTGTTAACTTTGGCAATCATCAGGTTTACGGGCATCATCGCTGGTACGGCCCGGATCTGGGAAGCGTCACTTATGGCCCTAATCTAGTCGTTCTAAATTACGGCCTACCATGGCACGAATCAATTGAACCAGTTATTGCCGAACTGCAAAAACATCACACCAAAAATATCAAAGTGATCAATGCTTTCGAACACAATGCACCAATATCGCTTTTGGATAATTTTAAAGTCGCATTGATTCATGACGCCCATGGACCTGGAGATAAGTTAATGAAGATGGGTCAAACTCCTACACAACGAGTTGGAAAGTCTAACTCGGTTAGTTTTCGCCTCGTTGAATTTGAAAACGGGCAGGTTGTTAGTGCAACCTATCACAACCATCCCACTGCACCGATTCCTTTTGGGAGGGAACAGCAATCTCCTTTGAGAGTTGAAAGGAGTTCTTCATCTTCGGCGACGGTCATCAATGAGTTTGATCAGACATTCGAGAATGCACAAATTACATTTGTCGTACCTAATGCCAAGTACACCACAACAGCCGGTAGAGTCAAATCTATTGCTATAAGTGATGACGATACCCTCGCAGAGGTTATCGTAACCATGAATATCAAAAGTAATAGCAAAACAAACATCAATTTAATTCGTCAATGATGACTCATACGTTTCGTAATTTCCAGTCAGGGTTAATAAAGTATGCTCCATTACCGAATCAAGAAATCCGTACTACTAGGTATACTCATCAGCCTAACCCTGTCTGGCGAGAGGCTGGCAGGTCAAATTCAAACCAATTTCCAAATGCCTACGAAAGGCATCTGTGCACATCGGGGAGCTAGTGTATCCCATCCAGAAAATACGCTTGCCGCTTTTAAAGAGGCAATCAGGCTCGGTGCACATATGATCGAACTCGACCTTGCCCTCTCGAAGGACGATGCAATTGTGGTCTTGCATGATTCCACGCTTGATCGCACCACCAATGGAAAAGGCCTGGTAAGCGATTGGTCGCTTAAGGAATTAAAAACTCTAGATGCGGGTAGTTTCAAAGCGACTCGCTTCAAGGGAGAACGGATCCCCACGTTTCAGGAGGTCCTTGCAATTATGCCCGAAAATATCTGGCTCAATGTACATCTCAAAGGGGGTACCGAGCTTGCAATCGCAGCCACGAAGGTGATCGTCGAGGAACAACGTCTTCACCAGTGTTTTTTAGCCTGCGGGACGAAGGCCGCCGAGGCAGCCCAAAAGACGGATCTCCGAATCAAGATCTGTAATATGGAAAAGCAGGGAAACGATTTACAATACGTTCGAGAATCCATTAACGCCGGAGCCGAATTTATCCAACTATTTGGCGGGATGTCTGTGGACCCCGTGTTAACTAAACTGGCACGGGAAAATAACTTGATCGTCAACTTTTGCTGTACCAATGACGAGGCGACTCTGAAAAGCTTATTTGAATCCGGGGTTGAATTCCCCTTGGTGGATGATCTCGCAAAAATGATAAAGATCGCTGTTGACGATGGGATAAAGCTTAATCAGCCAATTTATCGCGCCCGTAATCTACCAACTCAAATCGCGACTCCAATCTCTCTACTTACAAAACGTATTGCTTTAGAGAAAGGAATGGCAACTCAGGGGCTGGCAATTTCAGACCAACATTACTTCACTTCAAACGCCGGATCAATTGTCCGCTATACCAAGCAATGGAAGTTCGTGGAAGAAAAGAAAATACGCCTGCCCGGAGTGAATCACATCGGCGCCATTGATTACCACAACGGCTATCTTTGGGCTGGTTTTCTTAACGGACCGGAAAACGGTCAGTATGATGCGGCTAATGATAAAGCTATTGTGGCTAAAATCAATGCAAAGACACTCGAAGTATCCATGTCATGGGACCTGACATCTAAACTCAACTGGATAGACCCTGTTTGCTTCGATGGTCGCCACTTATGGATAGGAGATCTGAGTGATCTTGGAATTCATCGCTATCGCTTTGATGGTGAGGAAATAGTGCATACCGGTACACTTCGATATCCCAAAGAGATGCATTTTTCGCAAGGTATTCGAATAAAGAATAATAACTTGTACTCCATTCATACTTTTGGATCGATGGATGGTCTGTTTGAATTCCCCTTGCCTGCCGAACTAAACGAATCACCAGTAACGCCTACCAGAGCTTGGAGAATCCCCGAACTCTTCACACATACGGAAGGCTTTGCATTCGTTCCAGGAAACGACCTTGAAATCTGGCATGCTCAATATCGTTATGTGGACAAGATAAAGCTGAAAAACTAAGCCTAGAAGGATGTGTTTAGGAGATTTCCTCTAACCATTTAAAATTGAAAAGGCTGTAATCCGCAGGACTTATCAACAAACGGCGTAACACGGAAATGTGAATTCCAGCTGTCGGATTGTAAATCCCAAGCGAGAGAACCGCGTATAGAGATGTGTTTCTTCAGGCCTTCCAGTCGTACGAAGACTGTTTACGATACCCTGCGATCTTAATCGTCCCATCGGCGTAGACCGATATCGTGCTACAAGCGTTACTGGCTTCAAAACTGCCCTCTACCATCGCAACCATCGTGCAATAATGAATCCCACCGATTAGTTGATGTGCGTTTTTATGGCTATGCCCCTGGAACACTGCAAGTACTTGCTTCGAAGCCTCAAGCGTTGCCCGAACTGTCGCAGCATTCTTTGCGCTGTAAACCCCGGCATCATCCAAACGATGGTGGGCAAATACAATCGTTGGCAAGTCGTTCTTGGCTAAATCTTCTTCCAGCCATTCAATCTCTTCAGCAATGATATTTGGATCTGTCCAGTCAAAGTTTTTCCGTTGGTATGGCGTACCGTCCGATCGAAAGCACGCATCAAGCACAACAAAATGTACACCCTGTTTGTCAAAAGAATAGTAAGACTTTTCCTGACCAACTCCTTCGAGGAATTCAGATTTCGTCAGTGTGTCGACACAATGATTTCCGAGCACAAAATGTTTCGGGCATTCAATCGCATCCAGTTCTTTTACAATTCGCGATAGATAGCCAAGCTCTGTCTCAACCTTAGCGGCGGCATCAATCAAGTCTCCAAGGCATACCAAAAAATCTGGCTTTGCCGTTTCAAACACAGACCTGGCTTGCGCAAGTTTTTTAATCGTATCACGATAGTGCCGGCTACCTGCTGTGTCTTTATCTGCATAATGTAAATCGGTAATCGCTGAAAAACGAATCAACGGATCATCATCGAGTGCAGCTGAACAGGATTCACTCATAGACAAACCTGTCAACAGCACGAGTGAACCGTCTCGGAGAAAGGCTCTACGATTGTCGATGCCTTGGTCTCTCATCGTTCTCTCTTCGACACAAGCAGGAGTAATCTTATTTTCCGACATATTACCTCAGGTTTTTAAACGTAAACGATAGGTGTTTCAATGAATAATCAATGCTAACGAAGACCCGTTATTAATAGCAAATGATAAACATCTTAATCTGACGTAGGCAATTACACCTTATGCGGACTACAATTCGGGAATAGATTATCCATATCCTCTGAGGGAAGATTACCAATGCTTCAACGTCGTAAACTCATCCACGGTTCCGCTCTGATGGCTGCTATGATGACCACCCCCGGCCTGTTTGCTGAAGAACTAGTGAGAACAGCTGGTATGACCGAAGGCCCGTTTTATCCGGATAAGCTGCCCCTTGATACGGACAACGATCTACTGCTCATCAATGATTCCATCACACCAGGCGTAGGGCAAATTACGCATCTTAGTGGTAAGATCCTCAACCCTTTAGGACGCCCTATACGCAACGCATTTGTAGAAATCTGGCAATGTGATAACAACGGTGCATACTTACATGCAGGTTCAGGCAATGCCGACAAAAGGGATAGTAATTTTCAAGGATACGGACGCTTCTTAACCGATTCTAAAGGGAATTATTACTTCCGGACAATCAAGCCTGTTCCCTATCCGGGGAGAACTCCACATATCCACATTGCCGTAAGCCTAAATGGACATCGTGTATTTACATCCCAAATACTGATCAAGGGTTCGCCGTTAAATCAAAGAGACGGCATCTGGAGAAATATCAAAGATCCAGCAGCACGTGATAGTGTGCTCGCCGCCTTCAACCCAATCAAAGATTCACCACTGAATGAATTGGAAGCCGAGTTCAATGTCGTATTAGGACAAACGGCCGAAGAGCATCAGGATGGGAAAATCCGTGGAGGTATTGGGAAACGTCAATGGCGACGTAGGTAGTAGATCCATGCTGGAGTTATTCAAGAGAAAACTGTTCAAGATCATCTTCTGGCTGTTTTTACTTGTTGCGCTTCCCTTCACGGTCCTGCTGCTGATCGGTAGTCAACGATTTGTCTATCAGGCGGAAATTTCAATCTCGGCACCAGTCGAAGCGATCTTCCCATTTCTGCACCAGCCGTCAAAGATTCCGCTTTGGCAAAACGGAGTGCAAGAGTTGAAGCCAATCGAAAATGACTTCAATCGTCCCGATCACCGAGCCCAGTTAATCTTGGCCCTCGATGAGAATGATGGGAAAAACGGGAACAACCACTCTATCCCCATAGTGATTAAGGACATCCTCCCCAGTACTCACCTCATCACAGATTCGGAGACTTCCATTTTCAAATCCCAAACGATCTGGGAATTAAAAACATTGGAAGATCACTCTGTAGTACGACAGGAAGTCGTTTGTTTCTACAGTGGTGTGGGACGTTTTCTAGCTCCCTTTATGACCTCGGAAGCAGAACGTCAGTTACAGGAAGACCTGTGGAAACTCCGCGAAGTTGTTGAACAACAACAGGGAGATTCATGGTTCCCTTAATCAGTAAAATCACAATCTACCCATTGAAGTCCTTTGATGGCATCGACCTCGAATACTCACATATCCTTCCATCAGGTGCTTTGGAGAATGATCGCCGACTTACCTTATTGGACGATTCAGGCAATTATTTTAACGCGAAACGCTATCCTGAGATCCACCAGTTTGAATGCCAATTCCACAAAGACTGGTTTAGCATGGTCATGAGTTTACCTTCGCAGTCAAAGATGGAGTTTTTCGACCTTCGAACTGACGGGGCACGTCTCGTCTCTTGGGTGAGTCAATTTTGCACCACGGTCACAGCATTCGAAGAGAACACTGAGGCAGGTTTACCTGACGACCGCAATGCCAACGGCCCCACTTTAATAAGCCGCGCAACTCTGGAATTGGTCGCTTCCTGGTTCGACGGAATGACGATTCATGATATACGCCGCCGACTTCGACCGAATATTGAAATTGAAGGCGTTCCGGCCTTTTGGGAAGACCAGCTGTTTGACAGTACCGTTCCGTTTTCCATCGCTAGCGTCCAGTTGGTAGGCAGTAACCCCTGCCAACGCTGTGTTGTACCAACTCGCTGCCCCGACTCCGGTAGTGTATTGAATGATTTTTCTGATACTGTTCGACGCAAGAGGAAAGAATTACTTCCGGAATGGAGTGATCCCAGTCGATTTGATCACTATTATAAGCTGGCAACAAATACCAAATTAGCTCTGGAAAGTAACGGTGGAAGCATTAGCCTGGGCGACGAATTGATCCTCCCCACTAACTAAGCTGACTTGATTGTAATGCTATACAAGACCTCATGCTCACACTTATAATGAACAGGTCACAATCCACATTCTCACCAACCCAAGAATGAACTCAAAATGATACGACTAGGTGAATTCAATAGTCGAAGTTGCGACGGAGTATCTCGACGGGCATTTGTACAAGCTGGAGCTGCATTACCATTGACGGCAATGCTTTCTTCAGGACAAATTGCCGAGGCAGCGGCTAAAGCTCGTGCAAAGTCAATCGTCTTTGTATGGCTTTGGGGAGCACCCAGCCATCTCGACACATTTGACCCGAAACCCGATGCTCCTATGAGTCACCGTGGCCCGTTTGGAACGATCCCAACGACACTACCGGGAGTGCGATTTACAGAACTCGTCCCGAAACTTGCAGCTCGTACAGACAAGTTTGCCTTGGTTCGAAGCAACATCACACATGACGGCGGACACCCTGGAGCAGGTACCTATGGATTTACCGGGGCTCGAGAAGGACGAGGGATCACTATTCAACCCAGCTGGGGGTCGATCGTCTCGCGTCATCATGGTGCCGGTGAAGGATTACCGCCCTATGTCATGCTCGCACGTGGAATTCCACGGGATGTCGCGAAGTTGATTGATGGCTATGGTGGTGGTGACTGGGGGAAAGCTTATGATCCCTTCCTTATCCAATGTGACGAAATGGGAACGATTGACATCCCTGCGTTGAAGTTGGTGGATGGAATCACTCCGGATCGCATCGCTCATCGACGAAATCTGCAGGCTCAGCTCGATAAAATCAAACGCAATGTTACAGCCGACAATTTCGATGCCTGGGATAGCAAAGCGAAACAGGCATTTACACTACTGACCAATAAACAGGCACTCGAGTCTTTAGACCTGACTCGCGAATCCACCACCCTGCGTGAGAATTACGGCCAGTCGTCTTTTGGTCAGAGTTTAATTCTGGCCCGTCGACTCGTCGAAGCTGAAGTTCCGTTTATCAATGTCAGCTGGAGTGAGTATGTCGAAGCGTTTAGTCCCAATACCGATTTCGGTTGGGATACACATGTAAAGAATTTTGACCTCTTACCCAACCGTCACTGTCCGGTTTTGGACAATGCTATGTCTGCATTTCTGGACGACATGTATGACCGTGGGCTGATGGATCAGACGCTGGTCGTCTGCATGGGCGAATTCGGCCGTACGCCACGTATTAACAATCGAGCTGCTCGGGATCACTGGCAGCATAATTACTTCTCCATCTGGGCTGGAGCTGGTGTGAAGCCGGGGCAGGTCGTGGGAGCAAGTGATGCGAAAGGTGAACGCCCTGTTACGCGTGGAATTGAACCCACCGGTGTCGGTGTCACGATGCTGGATTGTATGGGTATCGATAGTATCGCCCGCGCGGAATTAAATGTGCTTCCGGAAGGAGAATTCATTCATGAACTCTTCTAAACAAAGACTGGGCATTACGCTGTGGATTCTAGTTATCGGTGTACAACTTACAGCCGCTGAACCGATTCAGCTGACTCATGACGGAAAAATGAAGCAAGATCTATGCTTCACTCATGACACCCATGAACTCATTTATTCAGTACTGAAAACGCCTTTACTAATCAAACTGCAACGATTGAACCTTGAATCAGGCAAGATCGAGGATTTTCATGCCAATGCAAATACGAATGAAATTTATATTGAATTCGCAAAGGACATGAAGCACTACGCTTACATTCGAAATGATGGAAATCTTCACACCGTTTTACAGGTTCAGGATGTCGACAAAGGGCAACTTTACAGCCTCAATCCAGGAGGTGGATTTGCCTGTATTCGAGCACTGACGATTAGCCCGGATGGACAGAACATCGTCTACTCCTTCCCTGAATCCAGAGGCTCGCAACAATTGTGGATGACGGATAATAAGCTCGAGAATAAAACCGAATTAACCAAATCAGATTTCATCGATGCCTATCCTCGCTTCTCGCCGACTGGCAACGTGTTAACATTTACCTCGACCCGCAGTGGAAACTTTGACATCTTTCGCATGTCCGTAGATGGCTCTGGTATTTTCCAGCTAACAGATCACCCAGGCATCGACACTCGTCCATCCTTTTCTCCGGACGGTTCGAAGATTGTCTACACAAGTTTGAGGCAGGGAAACTATGAAATCTTTATCATGAATGCGGATGGCTCAAACCAAAAGCAGGTCACAAACAATCCCGGAAAAGATGATTTTGCCTGCTGGCACCCCGATGGAAAAAGAATTCTTTATGTTGGTGAGGTTCGGGGCAAAAAAGATATCTACAGTATCTCAGTCGAAGGTATGCTGGAGTAACTGAGGTCTAGATTCACCGCCACATTGAATGTGGTCGGGATGTTATGTGTCGAGTTCCGGGAACTGTGAGTCAATTAGATGTTGAGCGACGGCCGGCGTGACTTTGAATTCGGCATCCCATGGCTGACTCATATCAAGACTCCGGTGAACTGAGTGATCTTTTTAAATCGTGCTTAGTTTAATTGAGCACCGGATGAATCGCTCGGAGGAGCTGCAATCGATGCGGCGGGAGCTGGAGGATGAGCATCCCCGGGACCACCTGCTTTGATGACCAGGCCATCCTTAAGGACTTCCAAGGAAATCACGCTGTCATACTGGTCATACGTAACTTGCGCCGTAATCGTCGGGAAATTCGCTTCCGATTCCACGGGATAAGTAAGAACTTCTGAAAGGCCACCTGTCACAACAAAGGCAGCGCCATACCCGGCAGCTCGCAAGTAGTTAAGTTCTTCTGCCATTCCTTGTTTGAATATAAATATATCGACACGTTTTCCATGACGGTATTCTGTGACAGCCGGAGTTCCGACTTCTGAGATCAACTGAAGCCTTGAAGTCCCCGGTTGAAACACATTGAGGTTCTTTCTCGTAGGTGCCTGCATCGCCTTTTCCACCGAACATCCCATTAGGACGGCGGTCAGTAAGATGGTACACCCGATGAGCTTCACGTTCATATCATTCAACCTGTGTAGGAAGTAAGTAAGCCCCACCCTTGGACGCCAGAATTGTAGGCGATGATAGGAAATTACCGTAATACCAGTTACTCAAATGAAGCAGAAGCGGGCGAGTATTTCAGCTATACTGAACAAGAATCAACCCTTAGGAGAATCATTCAATATGTCACGACAATCATTGCTAGCGATGGCATTGGTAACGATGGCCTTTCAGCCCATGCTGGGAGCTCAGGATGTCGATTACACCAAACAAATCAAGCCTCTTTTAACTCAGCACTGCATCGATTGCCATGGTCCGGATCTGCAAGAAGGTGGGTTTAGAATCGAAACGGGTGGGTTATTGATGCGAGGCGGTGATCGCGGAGTTGCTGTGGTCGCTGGCAAACCGGATGAAAGCCTGCTTCTTGAAGTTCTCCAGGGAAAAGGGGAAGTGCCTCAAATGCCCCTCGATCTGGATCCTCTTTCGAATACAGAAATTCAACTCATCCGGGATTGGATCGTCCAGGGTGCTAAGATGTCCGAAGCGGAAGCTTCGACCAACATTGCCCGAAGGAAAAGTGACCACTGGGCATTTCAACCGATCGCTCGTCCTGATATTCCAAGATTCGAGGACAATCAATGGGGAAACAACGGCATCGACGCATTTGTGCTGAAGCGTCTCCGCGACGAAGGGCTTACACCATCAGCCCGAGCGGATAAAGCAACGCTGATTCGCCGGATTTACTTAGACATGCTGGGCATTCCTCCCACGCCGGAACAGATTTCTGATTTTGTGCAGAGTGATGCACCGGATGCCTATGCTCAATTGATCGACAATGTCCTTTCGTCTCCACGCTATGGAGAACGCTGGGGACGTCACTGGCTGGACCTTGCCCGCTACGCGGACTCCAACGGCTTTACCATCGATGGCCCACGAGAAATCTGGAAATACCGTGACTGGGTGATTAATGCGTTGAATGCGGATATGGCCTTTGACCAATTCACTCACGAACAAATGGCTGGCGATATGCTCAACTCGCCAACCAATGATCAGCTGATTGCTACAGGATTCCATCGCAACACCTTGATTAATCAGGAAGGTGGTACCAGTGACGAACAATTTCGTGTTGAGGCAGTCGTGGACCGCGTTAACACCACCGGAGCTGTCTATCTGGGCTTAACCGTCGGTTGTGCTCAGTGTCACCAACACAAATATGATCCAATTTCACAACGAGACTTTTATCAACTCTATGCAATTTTCAACAGCACGGCCGACAATAACGACGCCGGAGGATCAGGGCCAAAAATCAGCGTACCGTCAGAAAGGCAGCTCCAAGAACGCGAGCAGCTCAAGACCGACCTTCAGGCGGCTGAGGCACCTTTAGCAGAACATGACAAATCGTTCATGGCCGGATTCGATGACTGGAAAGCCAAATTACTGGCTGCAAAAGAAGTCCAATGGCAACGACAAAAGCCAGTTGAGTGGACGACCGATAAAGGAGCGGTCCTCAACAAAATAGAGGACGATCAATTGCTGGTAGATTTTAGTGTCCCGGCAAATGACACGTACATTGTTCACTACGATATTGAAATTGACCAACTTACAGCAATTCGACTGGAAGCGAATACTCATGTTAGTTTGCCAGAGTCTGGTCCCGGACGCGCAGCCAACGGGAACTTCGTACTTAGCGAATTCAATGCGTTCCTGACGAACGAAAAGGGTGAGAAGGTCGAAATCGATCTGGGGCGAGCAATCGCCGACCATTCCCAGGATGGCTATCCGGTCTATCACTCTATTGACGGAAAAGACAACACGGGTTGGGCGATCAACGTAAAATCCGGCTCACTGAATGTCGATCGCCAAGCGATCTTCCTGCCAACCCAATCTCCCAAGATAGATGGAAAGTCACGACTTACCATTACCATGTTCCATAACAACACCGCGCCCAATTATCTGGTCGGTTGTTTCAGTCTGTCGGTAACCAACGAAGATCCTGCATTACTGGATACTCCTGCCAGTATCATCGCGTTGCTAAAGAAAGAGGAACGAAGCAAGGAAGAAGAAACTCAAATTGTCGAAGCCTACAAGCAAACTGATTTAACTCGAAAGGAGTTGGTAGCAAAAGTCGACTCCCTTAAGTCACAGCTCTCGGCATTGGAAAAATCGATTCCGACCACCATGATCTTGGAAGAGCTTGAAACGCCAAGAACGACACACATTCAGATTCGAGGCGATTTCCTTAGACAGGGTGCGAAAGTTCAAGCAAATGTCCCAGAGGTACTCCCGCCAATTTCAAGCGAAAACCAATACGTCACCCGTCTCGATTTTTCACAGTGGTTAATGAGCGATGAGAATCCCCTAACAGCCCGCGTCACGGTCAATCGATTTTGGCAACGCTTGTTCGGCATGGGTATTGTTCGAACTGAAAATGATTTTGGACTTCAGGGCGAATTTCCAGAGCACCCTGAGTTACTTGACTGGCTAGCTTCGGAATTTCGCGATTCCAACTGGAGCGTCAAACGATTTCATCGTTTAGTGTTAAGTTCCGAAACCTATCAGCAATCCTCAGCCATGACGGCCAACTTACTTGAACGTGATCCGGACAATCGACTGCTGGCACGACAGTCCCGTATCCGTCTGGAAGCCGAGGCCATCCGGGATTGTAGTATTCAGGCTGCCGGTATTCTCTCGACCAAGTTGGGAGGCAAGGGGGTTTATCCACCTCAACCGGAGGGGATTTACATTCTGACGCAACAGAAAAAAGCCTGGCCTGAAAGTAAAGGAGACGATCGGTTTCGTCGGGCGATGTACACATACTTTTGGCGCAGTAGTCCTTATCCGCTGATGCCGACTTTTGATGCACCAGAAGCCAATACAACATGTACGCGGCGGTCTCGCAGTAATACCCCGTTACAAGCTTTAACACTAGCTAACGACAGAGCCTTCTTTGAATTTTCTCAGATGCTTGCCGAACAAGTTTTGAAACTCCGGGATGTTAGTGAATCAGATCGCATAGACGCTGCCTTCCAGCGTGTACTCACTCGTAAACCTAGTGAATATGAACAGGCACGTTTGCAGGAATTCCTGGAACAACAAAAACAATGGTATGCGGAAAACCCTGATCAGGCTCAGGCAGCAGCTCCCGGTTTTGTGCCGGAAGGCCTAAGCACGAGCGACGCAGCAGCCTGGACCACACTGTCACGGGTACTACTCAACCTAGACGAATTTATTACTCGGGAATAAATCATGTCACTAGAACAACTTATTGTACGCGAACAAACACGCCGCCACTTTTTCTCCAATGCCGGGCTAAGTATTGGGTCGATCGGTCTGGCGTCGTTAATGGCTAATGGGGATCTACACGCCGCCGACCAGAGTGATCGTAAAACAAACCCACTCGCGCCGCAGGAACCACACTTCGATGCGAAAGCCAAACGAGTCATCTACCTGTTTATGGCCGGTGGCCCCAGTCAATTAGAGTTATTCGATTACAAGCCAAAACTGCAGGAGATGGACGGAGAGGTCATTCCTGAATCTTATGTGGAAGGTAAAAATTTTGCCTTCCTCAAGAAGGATGCCCAGCTACTAGGGACTAAACGGAAATTCCAAAAATGGGGTGACAGCGGGCAAGAGATGTCCGAGCTGCTTCCACACCTTGGTGAGTTGGCTGACAAGATTGCGATTATCCGTTCGATGAAGACTGAAGTCTTCAATCACGGTCCCGCTAAGCTATTTATGAATACGGGATTTCAACGTTTTGGTCGCCCGAGTATGGGAGCCTGGGTTACCTATGGCATTGGAAGTGAATCTAACAATCTACCAGGATTTGTGGTGATGCACTCCGGCCCACGAGGCCCTCGTGGTGGTACACCTCTGTGGGGAAGTGGATTCCTGCCAACAACTTATCAGGGTGTCCCTTTCCTGAACGGCGCTGACCCGATTCTCAATCTGGCAACGCCTAAGGGTATTAGTTCCAAGGGGCAAGGTGACTTCGTGGATGCCGTCAAAGACCTCAACTCCGCTCGACTTCAACAGATCGGAGATCCTGAAATCGCCACACGCATTGCCACTTATGAAATGGCATATCGCATGCAGTCGAGTGCACCAGAGCTAATGGACCTGAAAGGCGAGACTCAGGACACGCTGGATATGTATGGAATCAAAGATACTGGAAAGCCATCCTTCGGTCGAAACTGCCTACTGGCCAGACGACTTGTTGAACGTGGCACTCGGTTTGTCCAGCTCTACCATACGGACTGGGATCATCATGGAAATGCCGGGACAAATCTGAACGAGGCTCTCGATGCACGTTGTGGAGAAGTAGACCAGCCTGCAGCAGCATTAATCAAGGACTTGGAATCAAGAGGATTGCTGGAAGACACTATCGTCATTTGGGGTGGCGAATTTGGCCGTACACCTCAGGGGGAACCACGTGACATGCTAGGTCGAGACCATCATATCGAGGCCTATTCGATGTGGCTCTGCGGAGGTGGCATCCAAGGAGGTGTCACGGTTGGTAAAACCGACGATCTGGGTTATTACAGTGTCGAAGACCAGGTGCACGTCCATGACTTACAGGCTACCGTCCTCCATTTGTTAGGCCTAGATCACGAGAAACTTACCTATCGTTTCCAAGGACGAGACTTCCGCCTGACAGACGTTGGCGGGCACTTGGTGAAACAGATTATTGCCTAATGTTAGGCAGATTCTGTATTCATCGACTTTTAGTTCTTCATAGTCAACTCAATGTACTTTTGTGCGTAGCGTCGCCCCAGTTCTAAAATACTCTTCCGATCAAAGTGCACTTTATCGAATACCGTTAAGTCCTTGACTGAAACAAATCCGGTGTGAGGAATATGCTCGCCGATTGCGCGAATCTTACCGTTGACTGGACGATCACCATACACCTCACCAGCGATAAACAATAAATCAGGCTGGCCTACTTTGGAGCGAATTTCGTTCACAACGACACTCAGTTTCTTGAGGTACTCAGGGTCTTCCGCGTCGGATTCACCCTGATGCCAAATCACAGCAGACAACTGAGGACTGCCCGCCTCACGCCAACGCTTGAGTGACGTCGCCATGAGAGGCATTCCCGGCTGCCATTGATTGACGGAAGAACCGCCACGTGCATTAACGATCAGGCCGATCGAACGGTCTTTAAAGTGAGCTTGAATTGCGGTACCAAATCCAGCACTTGGCCCGATCCTTTGCATGGATATATCTTTACGCAACGCGGAATAGCGATTGAGTGGATTAACAGCCTGTTCCCATTTCGACTCTGCATTGAGCAGCTGCACACCTTTAAAGGGAGTCTTGTCCTGGGGCTCCATGGCTGCTCGACCTGCCATGTTGGATTGACCGATCATCAAAAACACCATATCTGGTTTTTCATCACCAAGACTGATAGTTGGGATAAGCAGCAACAGAGTTAATACTCGAATCCACATTGAATCATCTCTCCTATTCGCAAATTGGGGATACAGTTGTCTAGTGTAGCAAGTTTTCATCCTTGACTCTGTTGACGAATCACTTTGATATAATGTTTTTGGTTCAACAGAGTAACTTCCCCTCCTGTAATTGGTCCTTCAACGACTAATCCTGATTGCCATGAAATACGCATACTTCCTACTCACTGCACTTCTAGCGTTTCAACCAGTGAATTTATTCGCGGAAGACGAGGAAGTGAAATTCTCGAATTCACAGCTTGAGTATTTTGAAACTGAAATCAGACCCTTGCTAGTCAAACATTGCTATGAATGCCATAGCAGTAAGGCCAAGGAGATCAAAGGCGGTCTGCGAGTCGATGCCCGATCACTAATATTAAAGGGCGGTGATACTGGCCCAGCGGTGGAGCCTGGTAATGAAGAAAGCCTGTTCCTGGATGCAGTGAATTATGGCGATATATATCAAATGCCTCCCAAGTACCGTCTAGGAAAAGCTGATGTCGACAAGTTTGCCAAGTGGATTCGGGAAGGAGCAGCCTGGCCTGACGAAGCTGTCACGCAGGTTGATGTCGGTGAGCGATTCGATCTCGAAGATCGTAAAGACAAACACTGGGTCTGGAAAGGACCTGTAAAGCACCGAGTACCTACAGTACATAATCAGGATTGGACACGACGTAGTCTGGACAATTTTATATTGAAAAAGCTTGAAGCAAATGAGCTTGTACCCAATGATGGTGCGAGTCGAACAGTGCTATTACGCCGTGCTTACTTCGATTTGATTGGCCTGCCTCCAACTCCCCAACAGGTCGATGCCTTTCTAAACAATCCAGCAGAGACACAAACCGCCTTTGAGCAGGTTATTGACGAACTCCTGGACTCACCGCATTTTGGCGAACGTTGGGCGAGACACTGGATGGACGTCGTCCGCTACGGAGAATCTTACGGGCATGAATTTGACTATGGAGTCCCCCACGCTCACCAATATCGTGATTATTTGATTCGAGCGTTTAACGCCGATGTCAGCTATGACCAATTTGTTCGTGAACATATCGCCGGGGATCTTTTAGCGAATCCACGCCTCAGTGCAAGTGGACATAATGAATCACTTCGAGGAACAAGTTTTTGGTGGTTGGGTGAAGCAGTCCACGCTCCTGTCGATGTCCGTCAGGACGAAGCCGATCGTATCGACAACCAAATCGATGTAATGGGCAAGGCGTTTCTCGGTATGACCATTGGTTGTGCTCGCTGCCACGACCACAAATTCGATGCTATTTCTACCAAGGATTACTACGCATTAACTGGTTTCATGCAAAGCTCCCGACGGGATATTCGCGCCGTCTATCCGGAACCTGTGATGAAATCGAAGCTCGTCGAAATGGCCGGTCTCCAATCTGAAATATCCTCACAAGTAGCGACAAACATCTCACCGGAAACAGTACTAGCAGGCGAACAATTCGCAAAATACTTACTGGCCGTAAGAGAGGTGATTGTTGGCACGCCCAAAACAGAGGAAAAGCCGGAGAAAAACCTCTTATTCGAAGACTTCGAAGATCCGAACTTTGAAGGCTGGACCGCCGAAGGAACTGCTTTTGGGAAAGAACCTATTACCAAAGAAACACAAGGGGAATACCAAGGCGATCAAAAGGCCGTTGGAAAAGGATGGGCCAATTCGCATAACATCAGGGATTCAGGTGATGTGGGCAAAGGCGATGCCCACCGAGGAAAACTGACAAGCTCTCCGTTTAAGATCGGCCATCGGTATATTCACTTCATGATTTGTGGAGGTAATCATGCTGGAAAAACTTGTATCAATTTGGTGATCGATGGAAAGGTCGTCCTGTCACAACCTGGCTTTAACACCAATGTCTTTCGTCCTATTCATTGGGACGTCAGTGCCCATCTAGGAAAAATGGCTCAAATCGTTGCTGTGGATGAGCAGCAGGGAGGTTGGGGAAACATTGGTTTAGATCACATTGAATTTAGTAATTACCCATCCTCAACCCAACAGGGTCGATCTGCCCAGGCTGTCGCTAAAGAGCATGGTCTCGATGCGGACATTTTGTCACGCTGGGTCGTCGCACTGTCTGACGAACGGGTGAATGATGTTCAACATCCATTGAACGTCTGGCGGCAAACAATGGATCTACCGACTCAGGCACTGGCGGGACGTTTACAGGCAGAAGCTCAACGCAGCTCAGATTCACTCTCACACGCCGCCGAAGTTCTCTCACGAAGTCCTCAATTGGATGGACTTACACAGTGGACGACTGAGTGGTTTGCCGAAGGAGAAGCTTTCCCGATTAAACCTACTCCCTCAGGAACATTGGACCTACGAGGAGAGACTCTACAGATATTCAAGACCGGTTCGATTGACTCCGGACAGCTTTCCAATCGCTTAACCGGTTCCTTCCGCAGTCCTACGTTTGAATTAAATCATGATGCTATTCAAATGCGATTAACCGGAAAAGATGTTACCGCGAGGATGATCCTCGATGGATTTTTCATGTATCGCTATAACGGATTGTTATTTGGAGGTTTCTCGACATCCGTTAACGCAGATACTATGCCTCGTTGGCATCGACTTCAGGGAGATGTTCGTCGCTATAAAGGGCACAAAGCCTTTATTGAATTCCTGGATACAGGCAACGGCAGTGTCAGCATCGAAGACATTCGCCAAACCAGCGAAGGTAGCCCCAGAGAAATCCCCAATACACTTATTTTGGATGTGGTAAATGAATCGGTCAAAGATCACATTCAATTTGCGGCGAGCTATGGGCAGCAATGGGAGGTCGCTCTCCAGGCCTGGCACGAAGCTCAATTAAGTGCAGAGCAAGTTAGTTTAATTAACTGGGCATTACGACATAAGCTCATCACGATTCCTGACACGATTCAGGAATCGGTGCAACAGCAATGGACCGTATTCCGGGAAATCGAAAGTTCGTTGCCCGCTCCTGAACACGTACTAGTCATGGCTGACGGATCTGGGGAAAACGAAAACATCTTCATCCGCGGCAATCATAAAGCACTTGGTGAAGAAGCTCCCCGACAATTACTCTCTGCCATTGTTGGAGATGCTCCTGTTGAATCACACGGCAGCGGACGTATGCAATTAGCCGACGATATTCTGGCCGACAACAACCCTCTCACGAGCCGCGTCATGGTTAATCGCCTGTGGCACCATCTTTTTGGAAAAGGGATTGTTGCCTCCACTAATAACTTCGGCGTGTTGGGAGCAAGACCATCCCATCCGGAACTTCTGGACCATCTGGCAATTCGCTTTGTCGAAAAGCACAACTGGTCCATCAAGTCGATGCTTAAGGAGATCATGCTGAGTAGCACCTATCAAATGGATAGTACTCCCAACCCTGATTACATTGAGGTCGACCCCAATAACAGCCTGCTTTATCGACAAAACATTCGACGTCTTGAAGGGGAAGCCATTCGGGACAGCATTTTAGCAATCTCCGGACGGCTTGATAGGAAACAATTCGGTCCGAGTGTTCCGGTATTCGTCACTCCGTTTATGACTGGGCGAGGGCGGCCTGGCTCCGGCCCTCTGGACGGTGCTGGACGGCGAAGTGTCTATATCGGTATACGACGGAATTTTCTCAGCCCGATGATGCTGGCTTTTGATATGCCTATCCCCTTCAATTCAGTGGGACGACGGAACGTCTCCAATGTCCCTAGCCAAGCGTTGATTCTGATGAATGATCCCTTCGTAGTTGAGCAGGCCAAACTGTGGGGAAAACGAATTTCAGCAATCGCTGATTTAAGCATGGAAGAAAAACTCAAACAAATGTATCTCGAAGCATTTGCCCGTAACCCTTCTCCGGAAGAAATTACTGATGCTTCTGAATTCATGATCATTCAGGCCATGGAATACAACATACCAGCAGACAAGTTAACTACAGACGAAAGGCTTTGGGCTGACCTGGGGCACGTGCTGATTAACACCAAACCATTTATCTACATTCATTAAGCAACTGAAGTAATCTAATGTCTCACTGCAGAAACTTCCGACCACAACCGTACTCACGCCGTGAAATGCTGCGTCAAAGCGCCATGGGATTTGGTACGTTAGCGCTTGGCCATCTATTAACACAAGATGGTAAAGCCGCTGAGACCGGCCGCCGCGACAGTAAAAAACCATTCCTGCCACGTGAACCACACTTTCCTGCTAAAGCCAAGCATGTGATATACCTATATCTCGATGGGGGACCTTCACACGTCGACACTTGGGATCCAAAAACTCGTTTGGCGGAAGAAAATGGTAAGCCGTTTGCAATGAATATTGAACCAACCCAGTTCAATAACATCGGTAAGACATTAGCCAGCCCCTGGAAATTCAACAACTATGGTGAAAGTGGAATCCCCTGTAGTGACCTGTTTAAGAACATTGCGCAACACGTCGACAAGATGGCATTTGTGCGGTCGATGACATCCAATTTTTCCGAACATACGAATGCAAATTACTTTCTGCATACGGGGATCGGAGTACAGGGTAGACCAAGCATGGGCGCCTGGATAGGCTATGGACTCGGTAGTGAATGTGAAAACCTACCTGCCTATGTCGTGCTTAATGGCGGTCTCACACCTCCCGGAGGTTTAGACAACTTTGGAAGTGGATTCCTGCCAGCCAGTTATCAGGGAAGTGTCTTTGGCGCCTCTCAGGAGCCGGTGGCTTATGTAAACCGGAAAGAAGCTACCGATACGCTTCAACGCAATAAGCTCGCTCTACTACAGAAACTGGATCGACGTGAAGCTGATCGAGTCCGTCAGGAAGATCAGATTGAGTCGGCCATCGCCAACTATGAACTCGCCTATCGAATGCAGGACTTTGTTCCTCAAATCACCAATTTCGAAAATGAGACGGCTGAGACCCTTAAGCTATACGGTTTTGAGCACAAGACGAAGGGAACAGCCACCTATGCGCGACAACTGCTGCTTGCCCGTCGATTGGTTCAGGAAGGTGTCCGGTTTATCGAAGTAACATGCCCTAGCGTTGGACATGACCGCTGGGATCAACATGTAAACTTACAGAACGGACATCAACAGAATGCAGACTGTGTTGACGTACCGATAGCCGGCCTGATTACAGATCTTGACCGCTTAGGACTACTCAATGAAACGCTGATCGTCTGTTCCGGAGAATTCGGCCGTACACCATTCGCTCAAGGGTCCAACGGTCGTGATCACAATCCCTTTGGCTTCACCATCTGGACCTGTGGCGGAGGCACGAAAGGTGGAACCATCTTTGGAGCCACTGACGAATACGGGTATAAAGCCGTCGAAAACAAGGTCATGATCCACGACTTACATGCGACGATGCTGGCCATGTTGGGAATGGATCACGAACAATTGACGTTCCGTTTTAGTGGAAGAGACATGCGACTGACGGATGTGCATGGCGAAGTCATTCATGACATCATTGCTTAGTTTCCAATAGAGGGCGAGTACCTATTAACACCCTTAATCAGGCAATAACAAAGGTAGCGTCGCCTTCTCGGACCATCGAAAACGTATGTAACACGATTATCTTGCCACTCTGGCCGGCTACCAATTCCGTTGTTTTTCGTCCGTCTATCGAACGAACCGTCCCCAATAGCTGGCCTTCTTGTACGACGTCTCCTAGATCGAAATGAGGAGTTAACAATCCATCAAACGGAGCCGGGTGACAAACCTGCATATGACCTGAGCCTTCCGTTGGATCCTCAACCACTGTGTCGACCCGGGATTCCGGTGCATCCCGTTCGATCATTTCTAACATCCCTAGTACATTCAGGCACCCATCAACATAGTCCACTACTCCTTGGGGCGAGCATTGAGCCCCTCCCAGGTATTCGGCATAAATGGCGGGGATATTGTTTTCACAAGCCATCGACATACTACGACCTTTCAATCGCCAGTCAGTCCCCCAGATGAACGGCAAATTAAACGCTCGGGCCATGCGGCGTGAGCCTTCGAGAGCCTGTTCATTTGGATTGAGCGGATAACCGGTAAGTGGAAATACAGAGAAACGTGTGCCTCCCGTATGAAGATCGATATAGTAATCGGCAGACTTGATCAACTCGGTTAGCTCATGACCAACCTGCATTGTGATCGTTCCCTGCGGATCGCCTGGGCAAATCCTGGCTAAATCCAAATCATCAGAGGCCTTGCGATTGCCCAACAGGAATGCCTCAACATTGACACAGGGTACAAGAGACAACTTACCACGCAGCAATTGACCAGGCAGTGAGTCCATTAAGCGGTGGATACATTGCATCGGCTCGAACTCATCTCCATGGACACCTGCAGTTATTACCAAATGCGGGCCCGGTTGCCCACTATCGATGACTTCAACGGAAAACAGACTCATCAAACTGTACTTTCTGGTCGTACTCTCTAAACTTCTTCAAATGGGTAAAGTGGCACTCGGCGATGCTGATAATTCAAGAATTCCATATCCGCTGTTGTGACCCCAGGAGTATTCGCTCGGATGATCTCCTTGCAGACCGGTTTATAAGCGGCGATCGGAGCGTTCACGCCTTTAGTGATCAGGATGTGGAAGTCTTCCGGATTTACATCAAAAGTCGTTAACTGCTTAAGACTAAATGGTGGTTGTCGCCTCGTCGTTACCATGATGGTCAAACCCGATTGATGCCTTACCACAACCGTGGAGCCCTGGTCGCAATCTGTCGCCCCGCCGTGACGTGGTTGAGGTTCGTGAAACTTACCGTCATAGATTCCTAGTATTTCAACTTCACCAGTCCATGCAGTTCCGTGCAATGTGTCGGTTTTTGCACCGACCGTGATTTGCAGGTTTGTACCGATCGGCAAGTCTGAGCATTGCCTCACTACGTCTGGGTCATAAAGACAAACAAAGGTATTGGTAAGCCCCTGCCGCTGGCATTCATGAAGCAAGATCGTGCTATCAGCAGGCGACCCTCCGCCAGTATTGTCCCCCATATCCAGCAAACAAATAGGCCCATCCAATTTACTGCATCTAGCCACCGTGGCTTCGACAGACTCTAGATCCGCCTGAAATTCCGCCCTATGATCTACCAAGTAAGCTGCTAATTTATCCACCAAGTGCTGAGCTTTCTCCTGATCATTATCGGTCACGACCATAAACGCCGCGCCCATCTCCTCTACATCAGAGTAGGGGAAACCGAGCATGATGCTGTTGGCCAGAACATCCGGATCTGCTAGTTGATGATTGGCAAGTTGGTACAGTGGTAAGCAAGGTGCCACTGTTGTCTCTTGCTTTTGAATATTGATTGCGACAGGCGGAGTCGCTATCGCCATGGTTGGATGAACATTCCCTCGAAGCGTTTCAAACATTAGCTCAGCGGTCTGCTTCCCAACCTGAAACTGATCGAGATGTGGATTACTACGATAAGCAATCATGGCGTCGCATGCGGTCGCCATTCGATGAGAGAGATTTCCATGCGGGTCAAGTGTTGCCATCAACCATGCCTGACTTCCGATTTCCTTTCGAACTTCTGATAACCAGTGGCCATCAGCGTCCGCGTACTCAGCAGATACGGTTGCTCCGTGCGGAGCCGCCAGGATACCGTCCAACCGGCCAGCTGCTTTCAATAACGTCAGAATACGATTGACGATACGAGCATAAGCATCAGCAGTGATTGTCCCATAGGGAATCGCCCGAGCGAGCATGATAGGTACTGCTTCAAATTCTTCACTCTGCGCCTCCAAAGCGGCAAAGAAGCCAGCTGTTTCGTGATGAGTGCCGCTCATCGCCTCGTGAAAATCCGAACCTTCTAAAAGCCAGTCATTCTCAAAGGCTTCGTACGTTGTCGGAGTCGAGATGAAGGTATTGGATTCATGCAGGAAACCAATCACACCAATACGTTTGGGCTCAGCCATCGTCCAACCTCTATTCTTTCACGTCTTAGAGAACACCGTATTTCTTATAGGCTTCCGTTGCCAGCATGCCGTTGATGATCGCATCGCGGGTGACATTCTCATCGTGCACTTTTTTCCAGGCATTTTGGATGGCCTGTGATTCAATTTCCTGAGGAACGACTACGACGCCATCTTCGTCAGCAATCACCAAATCTCCCGAGCAAAAAGTCACCCCATCAATTTGTACCGGCTGGTCGATCGAGATGACTCGTTGCCGATTCATACTGTCATAAACACATCGCCCCGAAGCATAAACCGAAAATCCCAATGCGCGAATTTTCGAAATATCGCGTACCGCGCCATGAATAATGGCACCGACACACCCACGATTTTTCGACGCTGTAGAAAGCAATTCGCCCCAAACTCCGGAATGAGTCGAGCCATCAGCTGCGCAAATCAGGACATCATCCGGCTGGCATTCATCGATTGCTTTGAGTTCGAGCTCATAAGGAGACGGATCTTCGAAATCAATATCTTCCCACTGCGTCGTTTTGCATCGGCCGACCAAAACGCCTTCAGCTGTTTGCGGTGGTAACGGTACACGAGGGGACTGGTTTTTATACCCCAGTCCATCCAATGCATCTGAGACCACGGCTGCGTATAACTTCTCACGCATCATCTCGATCGTAATATCTGTAGGCTCTGACATCTAAATTCTCACTCTACGCTTCGCTGTTTCCTTGAGAGGCGTGCATTAGGCCACGCATGTAACCATAAGCAAACAATCTTCCCAACTGTGTGTAACCCGGCTCACCACAATCCTCTCCATACAATTGAGGTACGTGATCGGGACGAATCGGGCCGGTAAACCCGATGTCGTAATATGCTTTGACGGCCGCCGCCATATCCGTGGGGCCGTTATCGTGAAACGTCTCTGTAAAGTTCTCTTTCGTTCCTCTGACATCTCGGAAGTGGACATATCGAATATGCTTGCCAAGTTCGTAAATTGATTCCGGTATCGCTGCACCCATTTCCACAAACGACCCCTGACAAAAACAGATTCCATTCCGCGAACTGGGCACTAATTCAACCAGACGTTTAAATCCCTCGACACAGTTCATTATACGAGCACGCCCCATGAAGACTTCCAACGGAGGGTCGTCCGGGTGCATAGCCAAATCAATTTCCAGCTGCTCCGCGACAGGCAAAACACGACGAAGGAAGTATTCCAGGTTTTCCCAAAGTGCTGCCGCTTCCAGGTCTTCATGTTCGAGTTGTTTAGAAGCGTCGTCGAGTGAGACAGCTAAGTCGATTTCGCTCAAATTAAACTGAGTCACTTTAGCGCCCGCGCGATCCAATACATCTGTCTTAGTCCGAACCCAATCGGTTCCGGCCATGAAGTTGTAGCAAAGAACGGGAATCGCCAATTCCTTCATAATATGTAAAAGCGCGATAATACCGTCTATCTCTTCATCTCGTCCCTCCGATCCACGAATGATATTTTCCATGGCAATTGCGTCTTCAACCGCTGCAATTTCCATTCCGTAGGATCGAATTAAATCGACCGCGGGCTTCCAATCTTCCAGTGTCGGCCCCTGATAGCGAATCGTGATAGATTCCACGCCTGTTTGGGCGGCAAGTGCCAGGTTTTCTTCAGATAGTGGGGTGAGTACAGAGGCTAGTTTCATTCTTGGTCTTCTTCCTCCGGGCCTAGTTGATCTTCTGTCAAATTGAGAGCGGCAATACATGCTTCTGGATCAGTACAAGAGAAAGCATATTTCTTTACCTTGGACCCCTTCAAAGCCTGAATATGAACTCCTTCACCAAACCAACAGACATAGCCAATACGTTTTGTTCCCATCCCGATACGAACACCTAATCCGAGAAACTCACGCATTTTCAAATCGGTCCGATAAACTCGCTGGATATCCTGTCGTGAAACTCGCGTACTCAAAAAACTCTGATAGCCAAATCGAATACCCAGATCACTTGCTTCTACATAATACTTCCGCGTACAGAGGTAACTCAAAATCACGACAACAGCCACGGCAAGCTGGACACCTACTCCGAACAACAAACCATTGTTCTTATCGGCAAGCTCTTTGGGTGTTAGTTCAGGCTTTTCGTCACCAGCTTTAGCTTCCTGGGGATCGTCCTGTTTCTGTCCTCTCTCAATACGTTCGGGGTCGAATAATCCTCGTGCCATATTGATCGAACTGAACGACAGAGCGATCGGAGCGATTAAGAGTAACCAGGACCACCAGGGGGTTTTAGTTTCGGTATACATTATTCATCACCACTTTTTCTTGCTGTCAACAAAGTCCATAACACATGTTTCCAAATGCAATCTACATCAACGAATCCCGCTTCAGATAACCAGCGCATCTGTTCACTGACCGTAGCATGAAAATCATGCTGATCCTGATGTTCCATCCACATTTGCCACTCTTCGGATGGAACGCCTTTGGAGTCGGTAAAGCTCTTCCAAACCTGCATATGCTTTTCATAAATCGCTGGGGTCTCGCCACGAAACTGATCTACAAAAGTAAAAATCCCATTCGGCCGCAGAGAAGCCAATACATTCCTGAACAAAACCTGTTTAGCTGCGTCATCAATGTGATGTATGGCGATGGAAGACACAACCAGATCAAATCCGGAATCCGGAAGATCAAGTTGCCCAAAGTCCTGTTGCAGATACGTAATCCGGTCGTCCCCACATTGACGCCGACACACTCCAAGAATCTCTTCTGATAAATCCAGAGCTGTTACCTGCGTCTCTGGAAACATCTCTAAGACTCTCAATGTCAAATTGCCAGTCCCACAGCCGAGATCCAGAATTTGCCGTGGCTCCAGATCGCTCGGGATGTATTCGAGCATCGTCTGTTGCATTTCCTCGTAGCGAGGAGCACAGCGATAGATGATGTCGTTATACGAATCAGCTAAATCGTCGTAGAACTCTTCGGTGGACAGGTTAGACATAACGAAGCCTTAGCGAATTAATACGCCTTCGGTAATTCCTTTCCAGGTATCGGTTCTAAACGGTGTCGCCGGAAGATGGGATCTATTCTGCAGATTACAAATCGGATTGTTAGCCCACGCGTATCGAACAGCTACCGGTTCATCCACTTCCGAACTCCAGACAATGACTTTGTCTCGCCCTTCGATTTTCGCTTCGGCATGGTAGAATTTCTGATCGGCGCCGGCGACCGTAAATCCAAGGACACCACGAACATCGTGTGTGTCGAGACCACCTCCGACATGATCAAAGGTAATAATGACGCGATTACCATCTACTTCGTGTGACTTATAAATGGGGCTGCGATAAACAAGCTGATCATAGCCATAGTTTTTCGCCAGAGCCCAACGAGCAAGACGCTTTGCAACATCCTGTTTATTACGAGGGTGGATGTCATGAGCTTCTCCCAGGTCGGTAATAATCGCCTCGCCCGTATTCGCGAGCTTACTCATGGTTAAGGTCTGAGCTTCACGCAATTCAGCCCAATCCGCAGCTGCCGGTTCGGATATTTCATCCTTATAGTCCGCCAAGCTAACCCAATAGAAACTAAAATCTCCCTGTCCCCAAGCCTTGCGCCAGGTATCAATCATCAGCGGAAACAGATCCTGATACTGCTTAGCACGCGTTGAATTGGCTTCCCCTTGGTACCATATCGCTCCCTGAATCCCATATCCAATGATTGGATTTAGAACCCCTTGATACAGATTAGCCGGACGATGCTGCCCTACCAGAGGATTACGAGGCCGACGTGGGTACGCCGGCGCAGGTTTCCCTTCAGCTTTTGCTTTTTGTGCACTTACTTTCCAGGCAGCGACCGCCTTGGTGAACTTTGCTTCAATCGCCTCTGCATCATAGTCAACCGCCAGTTTGTCCCAATGAGCAAGTAGTTCGTTGTGACCATTTGCCTTTAAGACTGCTCTCGGAATCCAGGCTTCACAAGCTGAACCACCCCAGGCGTTATCAATTAAACCAACGGGTACATCCAAGGTTTGGTGTAGCTGGCGACCAAAGAAATAACCAACAGCAGAGAATTGGGTCACAGTAGCTGGCGTCACCAGTTCCCATTTCCCTTCAAAGTTATCCTGAGCTTCCTGAGTCCCGACTTGCGGAATGCTGATCAATCGCATTCGGGGATACCGGGCTGTAAGTGCCTCTAACAGAGGATCGTTCGCAGACGCAACTGGCCATGCCATATTGGATTGTCCGGAGCAAACCCAAACTTCCCCGACAAGCACATCGCTGATAGTGAGTGTATTCGTTCCTTGAATCTTAATCGTGTGAGGTCCGGAATTCGCTTTTAAGGCGGGAAGATTTACGACCCACTTTCCACCTGCATCCGCAGTCGCCTTGGCAGAGTTCCCTGCCATTGACACTTTGACTAATTCGTCCCGAGCAGCTTTTCCCCAAATCACGACTGGCTTACCCTGCTGCACGACCATGTGATCTGTAAACAGATTGGATACGGAAATGTCGGCTGTAGCCCATGCTGAGCATGCAAATAAACACACAAACGAAAGAAGGACTCTGTTCATCTCTTTAACTACCTTTTGCTTATCTCTATCTCGCGTTATGACAACGAGTAACCTAATTAGTTGTACGAAAGGCCTGCCTTAAGAATACCAAACAACTTTCGTGACATTCGATGAGTGGATGGAACGGTTTGTCGCATAAATACCATGCTCACTCCTGCCTCCGGAATGACTCTAAATTCTGTATTTGCGTACCCTCCCCATCCATAACTTCCAAGAATCTGCTGGCCGACTTTCACGGTTTCCACTTCAAAGCCGAGGCCAAAAGACCGGCCTCCGTCGGGACGCACTTGATTGGTAAACATCTGTTCTAAAGTCTCACGCTCGAGGATGCGGGCTTTCTCAAATTCTCCCCAATTGGCCAGCATCCTGGAAAATCGACTGTAATCACCTATCGTGCTGACAAGTCCACTTCCGCCACCATGGAATTCGAATCCACGACGATATTCACTCTCGTTCCACTTATCGATAACCACCTGGCGGTCACCTTCCCAAGTCAGGCAAGACACTAAACGATCTAACTTACTTTTGGGGATATCGAACGATGTGTCCTTCATGCCTAATGGCTTTAGGACAGCACGATTCATGTATTTCTGTAGAGGTTCACCGGACCAAATTTCAATCAATGCTCCAATGATGTCCACACTCAATCCATAGGTCCAACGTTCACCTGGTTGATGGTGTAACGGAATCTCAGCCAACGCATTTGCCGCGCGCTGAATATTCATTTTTGGGGGATACATGCCCTGATGGGAGTAGAAAACCCCTCGAGCATGATATTCCTTTCCTAAAGGCGTCCCCGCTGCTGGGCTGTAACTGTAACCAGATGTGTGCGATAACAAATCGCGGATAGTGACTGGCCGAACCAGATCCATTCGCGACAGTTTTCCGCCTTGGACCACACCAACTTTGGTATCCACAAAAGCCGGAATGTATTTAGACACTGGGTCATCGAGCTTAAACTTACCTTGTTCCCAAAGCGTCATGGCCGTCACTGAAGTAATCGGCTTGGTCATCGAGTAAATTCGAAGGAGTGAATCTTCCTTAAATTGAAGTTGGTCAACTGGGTCATGCTGTCCCTTGATCTCAAGCAGCACCTGCTCTCCTGCGACATGGACAAGTAGCATTCCTCCTTCAATTTCGCCAGCTTCCAAAGCGCGTGAGATTTCTTGCTTTGCGTCATCGAGTGCCGTTTGGCTAATCTTCGCATGTGTCTCAGACTGAGCTTGTAAGAGACTCGTACTGAAGACAATCAAAAATAGAATAACGCGTTGAGTTATGGTTTGTATCATGATTTGGGATTGAGAGGATCGTCTAGGTACTACTTAAGTTTGGAAGGATCGATTTCCACATGCTTTACTGTCTGCCGTCGCCAAGTGTAAACCACATGAATCATACCGTCTGCATCCTGAATAACCGTCGGGTAGGAATATTCATTTTTATCACGTTCAAGCGTCAGCACGGTTTTCCATTGNTTACCGTCAGTGGAGATTGCAACGTTCAGCATGTTTCTATTGGCAGGAAATGGAGCCCGCCGAACCGTGTGATTGTAAATCAGGATCTGCCGACCGTCCTTAAGTGTCGTCGCATCGGTACCGGCATTCGGATTGGGCAGGGAGGTCGGTGCCGGCTTCGACCAGGTCTGACCGCCGTCAGATGACCAGCTTTCTACAAGTACGCTCTCCTGGCTGCGGCATAGCACCTGCAGTGAACCATCTTTGTACCGGAGAATACTGGGCTGAATCGCGTTGAACTTCTCACCATCGTGAATCGGGCCAATAACCTGCCACGTTTTCCCACCGTCACTGGACCGTTCAAAATGCACTCGCCAATTATTGTGTTCCGTACTGGATGGACAAAGGAGACTGCCATCATCTAATTCAATCGGCGGATTTTTAACCGGACCGATAAGATGACCAATCGACTTACCTTTTCCAAGCTTGACTGGGTCACTCCATGTTTTACCGCCGTCTTTACTACTCATCTGCATGCCCCACCAGGTCGATGGAGTAGGACCTACTTTATAGAACAGAACAAGCGGCCCGTTAGACAACTGAAACAGTACGGGATTCCAACACGGGTAACGTACCTCTTCGGACTCAACGCCGTTCACCACTTCGACAGGCCGCGTCCATTTTCCGTCTACCTTGCGGGAGACCCAAATACCAACATCCGGGTTTTTCTCATGGGTGCCACCAAACCAAGCAGCAACGAGCCCTGTAGGCGTACTTTCAATCGTGGAGGCATGACACTGTGGTGTTTGACGCCCCTCCAAAGGGTAAACAAACTCGGCTGAAGCCAGACCATTCATACCGATTGGGGTGACTTGGCTGAAAACGGATTCGTCAGAGAACCCGATTAAAGGGCATGACATTAGTATGAGGGCTGGGAGCAGGCTACGCATGATAATGGATTGTTGAAAGGAAGATTGACATTAGTATTCGTGTGTCTATCTATCATAACGCTTTGTAATTCGTCGGTGTGTTATATTGGTAAGCATGGCAGCAACATCGCCCGAAACAACGACGAAATCCCCGCCAAAATCTTCACGTAGGTTTCTCCATACCCAGTGGGGGGCCGAACGTCGAAAGATCGTATGGATTCTAGCTGGCACGATGCTGGCAGAAATCCTTCTTCAATTGATCCCGGCCTTGCGTAGTGCCTTTCTGGGACTGCAGGCGACCGAAGATTCTCAATTGAATCGCTGGGTCTACTACATGCTTTTGGCCGGAGTGATCCAGCTTGGCCTCTTAGGCTATATGATCCTGCTGATGGATTGGGCAACCTTGTGGGCTGCAACCATTGGTAACCTGCTATTCATTGCTGCCTACGCTGGTCTATTTGCAATCCTCATTCTGTCCAAGGGTGAAAACGAAGTCATCTCTTACTTTCAGCTGGATCTGGAGCAAGCTCCAACAGGGAAGCAGGCAATGTGGTGTTTAGTCTGCATGCTGATGCTGATTGCCCAAAGCTTTTTCTCCGGCCGTTACGCACGGCGATGGAAGCGTGACAAGTAATCAATGGATTTCTGGCAACTCATCCTATTAAGTCTGGTTCAGGGACTCAGCGAATTCCTGCCGATTAGTTCTTCCGGACATATTGTCGCTCTGGGCACAATCTTCCAAATCGATGTGACTAAGCTTGATGACATCAGCATTGCTTTACACTTTGGTACGCTGATGGCGATTTGTGCGGTATATTCTGAGCAACTAAAGGATCTTTCAGGCAAGAATCGAGGATTGCTCAAACCACTTTTCATCGGCTCTTTACCTGCAGGGATCGTGGGAATCATATTGGTAGCGACGGGACTAAACGACCAGCTACACCGAGCTGACATTGCCGGTTTGATGTTGATCATCACTGGCTGTGTACTTTGGTTTGGTGGGCGTGCGGATTCTGAAGAAGTAGTTCCAGACACTCATTCAACTACTCCGACAATATCCGGAAAATCTGCTTTCCTGATCGGGTTGACTCAGGCCTGTGCCATCCTGCCTGGATTGAGTCGTAGTGGTTTGACCATCGTCACGGCCAGACGTTTAGGCGTCGATGCCAAACTGGCTACTAAGTTTTCTTTTTTTCTCGCGATTCCCATCATTGGTGGGGCGAGCCTTATTACTTTCATTGCTTCAATCATGGAATTTCGAGAATCCGGAGGAAACGAAGGGGAATTAGCGCCTCAACAGCAGGACGCTCTGTACCTATTATTAATAGGAGTGGTAATATCAGCCGCTGTTGGATTTCTCGCCTTACGTTGGCTTATTAAGCTAATTGAACGGGGAAAATTCCATCAGTTTGCGTTTTGGTGTATTCCTTTGGGAGTCATCTTGCTGATATATTCACTCTACGGCTAATTTTTAGTCGTACACCTACACGGGGGCGAAACTGGATTCGACCGGATAGCCTGAAGTGTAAGTGGCGTACCGTGGTTGGTCAGTTGGCCACGCTAAAAGCTGACCAAATTAATTTAATTGCTGAGGATAACCTCGCACTGGCTGCCTAAGTAAAGGCAACCCGGGCTGAAAGGCTTAGCTGGAGAGCTTTGACTGCCCGTTGCAAATCCAGATCGATCACTGTCATGCCCGACACGCAGAGATCTAAACTAGGTTTTGGGATCGCGATCTGACAATCTTGTTGAGCGGAGTGTTAGGTCGTTAAACTCAATTGCTCGACTACGTACGTAGAAGCTTGCATGGAAATATTGCGGGACGCGGGTTCAATTCCCGCCGCCTCCACTAGGGCCAGTTTGCGAGAGATCGCAAGTTGGCCCTTTTTATTGGTTTCCAGCAATCTTTTGCTTTCTGAATCTGCCTCGCATTCAATTAGGTTCAAAGACCGCCCAATCAGATATATGTGAATAGCTTCGGAGGTCGCCAGCAACCAAACGAACGGGAAAATCACAAGACCGCGTTCCCGGCGTAAAGCAGATCAAGATAGCGATGCCCAGGGGCAGAGCGAGCAAGGGACATCATTGAAATTTTCCATCAACAGATCGTCAGACGGAGGCCGACCTAACTCTTTTCTGTCGCAGCTCACGCTCGGGATGTTTTTCAAAGGGAATCCTAAGAAGTACGTTACATAAATTCACATCTTCTACCAAGATTGGGACCAACTCCAGGACAACTAAAACTATTGCCTCGTTCTTGCTTTCCAGGCTGGATAGTGTTTCTTGAGTAAGTCTCTTGCATATTCGCCCAACCACGAATAGCCATTTCGACGCTCGTAGGAAATATCTGCGATCGACCGTTTGGGAATTCCATCCCGGCTACAAAAGAATGGCTTCTGTTGCTTCAAGTCATAAAACCGCCCCCACAAAGCAGGAGCATCCTGAGCCTGAACCAATCTTTTATCCACGCCTTTCTCCGTACCGGGAGCCTTGACTGATATGAGTTTCACGCCGGTAAGTTTGGCCTGATCGAACCACGTCACTGCGGCCTCAATCGACTGTTTAATCTCATCACTGGGATTCTCAAGGCTCATCAAGTAAACAACGATACCCACCGATTCATGGCCCGAGAGTGAAGCCAATTCATAGGACCTTGCCTTGGCAGGTTTCAGAGTTTCACGATCGTGTTGAGCACACCAAACGGTCAACCTACCGTTAAGCCGTACTTGAGTTTTAAGGATACAATTAAGCCCCTTTGCGAGTGCCTGTTCGCAGTCGAGGCGAAATGCTCCAGAAACAAACTCGAATTCCTCTTCACGTTGCACAATGTCCCGAAACAATTCCATTACTCCGATCATGGCACCATCGTTGTAGGTAATGTGCAGGTGATACCCTGACGTCAATGGATAATATTGCGGCCAACCACCGTTTTCATACTGGGCATCAATTAGGAATTGGATACCTCGCAATGCGGCCTTTCTATATTTCTCATCTCCCGACTGCTCAAAGGCCGATGCCAGTATACGAATCTCACGATGAGTGGCTCCATTGTCGATCGTTGAGTCACGTTGTTGCCGGTCGGCAATGATCTCCTTGCGTCTTGCCTCGGTTAACCGCTCTTCACGATCATAGTTCTTGGGCCAGCCACCCGACTCCCGCTGATACACCAACACGGTTTCAGCTGTCTGAAGCAGATCTGCCTCGGCCGCAGATAACTCGGTCGTCAACAGAGCGATTGCAAGTAGAATCCATTTGTCCATATTATCTTTCCTGTGTCTGTTCCATTGAGTTTTAGCAAGGCCGACTACTTACAGTTTACGTCACCTGATTTCACATCACCAATGAATGCCCGNAACAGCTGTGACCAATTGGTTAACTCGGACCTTAACTTTGGTATCATGACAACTCAGACTTAGTGACCGCCTCTGAGCAATCAACAGGCTGACATCTCAGGAGATACCATGAAACGCGTTCTTTCTATACTGTTTTTAATACTCTTCCCAACCATCATCACGATGGGGCAGAATAGTCAATTTGCACTTCCTTCTATTGAAGCGGAAAAAGATCTTCCCGGCGAAGGGACGCTCCGACGCTATGCAGGCTACGTGAATACCTGGCAGCGATTACGAAGCCAGTGGGCGACGCAAATTCAGAAGGATCAAAACGCAGTCGTTTTTCTAGGGGACTCAATCACTCAGGGATGGACTCCAAATTTCCGCGGCAACTTCGCTGGCATGAAACTAGCAAATCGTGGAATCGGCGGGGACACAACACGTGGCATGCTCATTCGACTCGAACAGGATGTACTCTCATTGAATCCAGCGGCAGTCGTCATGCTAATGGGAACGAATGATATCGAAGTGCAAATTGCTCCCGAAATGATCGCACGAAACTTCAAAAAGATCATTGAAGCGTTGAAGAAACACAACCCTAAGATGCCCATTGTTCTTTGCCGTATGTTTCCCAGTTCGGCATCCAAGAAACGACCAACCGAGACCATCCAAAAAGTCAATCAACTTTACGACACTATCGTTCGCAATGATAAGCAAATCACCGTTGTTGATACGTTCGCTCTCTTTGATGATGGAAATGGTGATGCCCTCCCTGCATACTTTCCAGATCTCTTACACTTAAACGGCGAAGGCTATGCAAAATGGGCCTCGGCGTTACAACCAATTTTTGCAACGTTGGGATTCACTGAAACCACTGAAGACACCTATGAATTGGAAGAGGGATTTGAAAGTCTATTCAATGGAACGGATCTTACCGGTTGGGGATTCCGACCTACGCCACCTCGTAATCCACCTAAGAATCCTCGTCCCAACGCGCCTGTGTTTGCCGTGGTGAAAGAAGCAGAAGACTTTTCCGGGAAAACAAAAAGCAGCGATGGACGATATCAGGCTATCAATGGACGATTGGTCGTCACCACACCTGCCGAAGGGCGACGAATTCAGCAGTTATGGACGACCAAAGAGTTTGGACAGGACTTTACACTGAAGCTGGAATTTCGAGCGACTCCGAACGCCGATAGCGGAGTGTTCATCCGCAAGCCACAACTACAGTGCCGCGACTACTTACTAGCCGGACCTTATACCGAACTCAAACATTACAAACCTCAGGATTGGAATGAGTTAGTTGTCATCGTGAAAGGTGGCACCGCACACGCAACCTGTAATGGTGAACTGCTTACCGATGACATGGCCGTGCCTGCCACAGGGCCCATTGGACTAGAGGGCGACCGCGGACAGATGGAATACCGACGTATTCGCATTAAGCTGGAGTAAGCTATTTCATTACTCCGCCGTTAAACGTAAAAAGGGAGTTGGCTCTTGATGAAACCAACTCCCTTTTTCAATTGTTTGGATGCCGCTTACTTAAGCTCTTTGATCCGAATATCTTTGAATTCAGCAAACATCGGTGCTCCTGCATGCAATTGCAGTGCCAACACGCCGTCCAACAGAGCCTTGGGGTGACCATCTACAAAGTCGAGTACCAGGCGACCATTCATGTAATGTTGAATGTGATTACCTTTGGCCTTGATGATGACATCATTCCATTTGTCCAGTTTGAACAACTCTTCATATTCTTCAGCTGTGATCAACGTCTCTTTGATTTCCTTGCCATCTTTACCCCAAACGGCTTTCTCTCCAACAAGACATGTGCGTCCACGACCACCTGCGAGACCACCTTCGTCGTAAATGAATCCAGAGACACTCGGGAGGATGTTCTGATTACGAATTTCATGTTGATAACCGCGAACGACCCACTTGTTTCTGGCATTTTCAATTCGCGTCGAACGGTATTGGATACCGGAGTTATTGGTTGCGTTGCAACGGAAAGACAGGCGTAGTTCGAAGTCCTTGGTCGTGCCACCTTCCCAAATCAGGAACGTATTACCATTTGCCTTTTTCTCAGGTGTCGTTTCACCATGAATGACTCCGTCTTTCACGGACCAAAGTTCTGTGTCTCCGTCCCATCCGGACAGATCTTTCCCATTAAAAATCGTCTTAAAGCCTTTGTCACCTGCAGCAGCAGATTGAATGGCCATCAATGTTGTCAGTGCAACAAGTGTCAAACAACGAATCATCTTGATTGGATCCTCTTGATTAAAGGTTATTCGCTTTAGTTAGCGGTCTACCTCCGATTTTACTACAAATAGAGCAGGGCTCCAGCCAGCTAGACCGAATTCAATGCCGGTCTAGAATTTTGGAATTCTGACAGCTCGCTTACCAAAAACGACACCTCGTGCAAATCAAAATCAGCCATATGCGAAATTCTAAAACTCCCGTAGTCCTCAGCTTACTCTTTACTTTTGCATTCACAGCCTCGGTCTTTCCGCAGGATTCTGTGCCGCAATGGACGGTCGAGGATGTGGCTCAATCCGTCGAACAGCTCTGGCAAGGCTATGATCCTCGCAAGGAAGCCTTAAATGTGAAAAGCGTTCGCAGTTGGCAGCAGGATGGAGTACACGTCCATTACATCGTCTACACCGTTGGGCGATTTCGAGGCAAAGACAGTACCGTAGCTGCGTTTTATACCACTCCACTTGATACCACCAAGAAATACCCAGCGGTCGTCAACATCCACGGTGGTGGACAACGTGCATATCTTCGGGGCTGTATTGAGTATGCTCAGCGAGGGTACTGCTGCATCTCTCCGAATTGGGGCGGACGTGAAATGGAGACTGCCCAACCNGGTGACTTGAATACAGATTGGGGAGCCGTCGATCCGACCCAATCCAATCCACAAGGCTACTCGTCACTTCTGCCCGGCCCCAACAAGATTGATCCGTTTCAATCGCCTCGTAATAACCACTGGTACTTATTAACCATCGCCTGCCGACGCGCGATTACATTTCTGGAGCAGCAGACGGAAGTTGACGCAGAACGACTGGGAGTCCTGGGGCACTCTATGGGAGGTCGTCTAACCGGTTTGGTTGCGGGCAGTGATCCACGAGTCAAAGCAGCATCGCCGTCGGTAGGAGGATCAGGTTTTTTATATGAAGACATTCGCATGATCACGAACTCCGGGCGTCGCCAACAGGGGAGTCTTCAACTGATGAAAAGCACGATTGCTGGCGAAGCTTATTTAAAACGAGTGCAGTGTCCGATTCTTTTCCTCAGCGCGACCAATGACTTTAACGCTCCTATGGAGAGTGTTGAAAAAGGCATGAATTTGGTACCTCATCAAAACAAGCGGACTACATATGCCGTCCATTTGAATCACCGCTTTACTCCCGAAGCAGATATCGCTCGCAAACTTTGGTTTGATGCCCATTTGAAGCACCAATTGGATTTCCCAAAAAAACCAAAGCTAGATTTAAAGCTGAAGACGCCTACCGGCATTCCAGCGGTTCACCTCACGCCGGATGGCAGTCGTGAGATTGAAGATATTAGGATTTATTACGGTTATGACCGAGATCCTCGTAATCGTTTCTGGGCCTCCGCTGATGCTCGTGTGGCCGGAAATATATGGATCGCAAGCTGCCCCATCTACGATTTGGAAGAGCCTCTTTTTGTACTCGCCAATGTCCACTACAAACTCGAACCTGAATTACGTCACCCTCGGGATCCCGAGTCGTTTATTCTCAGCGTATCGGCCTCGGCTTATCCGGAAGCACTGAAGGCTGCTCGTGTCACACCAACACAGAAACGCCAACGCATAATCGATCAACTCAATGAAAATGCCGTCATGAGAGATTGGTATATTCTCAATCCTGGGAATAATCACCATTGGCTCTACTCCACAAGGAAACTAGTGGATCCACGATTTGAAGCCCCCCTGGGCGGCCAACTTAAAATAACAATGTTAACTGACGAACCCGACAATCACGTGGCCATCAAAGCCGTTACTCACAGTTGGCGGAACTACATTGGCAAACGCAGCAAGACGTTCGTTGCCGTTGCCAAATTAGACAAAGTGGGTAAACACATCGTACAGCTCCAATCTTATGCCTTCAAAGATGACGAAGGAAATATTCTTGACGACTGGGATGGAATCACGGAACTACAAATCCAGTCCGCCGACAAAGCTTTGCCCGATGTACCGGACTTCCAACCCTGGAATGGCTCACAGCTTAAGCTTCTCGGCCTGGAGTGGGAAGGCGGGATCTTACACGCGCGTCCTAAACCCTACCCGGCAGATTAATCTCAATCTCCGAAGCGTAGTGATAAACAGCAACCATTGCCTTGCAGGCAATAAAGATAATCCATAAAGTCACCATGAGCCCAATTAAAATTTCGCTGAGGCCCGGTGTCAAAGTTGCAATTGATAATCCCATTCCTAATTTTGTCGCCGAAATATTAGGCGTTCCTACAATCGGCTTTGTCAGAATCTCAAACATGCTTTTGCCTCCACTAGCCAGTTTTTCCAAGTGACTCACTGAGATTATTGGAGACTTTTAAGCTTTCGTCAAAGGCATTCTAGAGGCAAAAAAGAGTCTGAAGAAAGAGGTATTCAAAAGCGACTCCGTATTGAAATAGGTTCTCAAAACCTTGTTTCGACGGGCTTTCGGTGTTTTTTCAAATAGCCAATGGTGAACTCTCTTAATGATACACAGTATCGCCGATTATCTCGTTTCGCACGTCGATTTTAAAACTTTGATATTTTTAAAAAAAATTTTCAACGCCATAAAAAAAGCCCTTCGAAATAGTCGAAGGGCTTTATGAAAATCAATGACGCTTCTAGTCTTGACTAGGCTGCTGGAATAATCGCCCTGAAGTTTGGGTGCCATAAGCTTCAGGTAAATTCTGCATTTGCGGCCGAGTTGCCGGACTCTTATAGCCATTACGAATATATGGATGATGAGATTTGGACGTCAGGAATTCTTGGGTCGCTTTCTCTGATTGTTTCGGGGTTGAGATCACATGAGGAGTAATCAGGATGATTAACTCCGTCTTCTGCTCCTGTTCAAAGTCCTTTCTAAAAAGAGCACCCAGCGTCGGAATATCTCCTAAGAGTGGTACTTTTAACTGACGTTTAACAACCTTTTCTTCGACCATACCTCCTATGGCAACAGTCAACCCATCCTTAGCGACGACCGTATTGACCGTGGTCGCATTGCTAACGACTGGCCGAGTAACCGTCTGCGTTGCGGAAATCGGAATGATATCCTGTTTTCCGGTATCGTCACCGGTGCGTTCCTGAAAAATCGTCAGCGTTACTGTGCGGTCTGCATTAATTTTGGGCAACATCATCAGCGAAGTACCAATCTGTTGATCTGATGTTTCAATATTAGTACCAACAGTCTGGCCACCTTGATTGGCGTTGGTGATAGTGGAAGCGCTGTCTGTAAACCGCCGCTCTTCACCAATTCTCAGAGAGGCCGGCCGATTATTGGAAGCTAATAAAATAGGTGTTGCTACGACATTAACACGATTTTCTTCTTCGAGTAACTGAACACGAGCACGGAAATTCTGATCAAGGAACTGATAAACAAATGTTGAGCCATCTGCCTCGACATCAAAGTTACCACTACCTAATGCCGATCCCCCATTGTTGAGATAAGAGGCACCGGGACCGATAAACTGCTCCGTTGCTGTATTAACGAGATTGGAAGGGACATATGCCGGATCGCCAACGGCAGGCGTGGTCTTGTTCTGGCTGAATTCAAAGTCAAAGGCTGACTTAAACTGATCACCTAAGGTAACTTCTAAAATCCTCACTTCTAATAGAACCTGCGGTGTAGGACGATCCAACTGTTCAATCAAATTCGCAATAGAATTCATCGCAACCTTATCACTGGTTCTTACAATAATCATTCCATGTGTTTGATTAATCGCAACGTGAATTGGTGGCTCCTGAGAAGTAACTTCCTGCAGCCTTTCTGAAGAGATTCCTCCTGTTTGAGCTGGATCCTGATTACCTAACGCCTGTAACTGGTCGGTCGTCAACTTTTCATCATTCAATAATTCCTGACGACGATTAACGGCTTCATAGTCAATCGTAGTTTGCTGTGGACCACCGCCACCCATGCCACCCATGCCACCCATGCCGCCCATACCAAAACCGCCCATGCCCATGCCCATGCCCATGCCACCCATGCCCATGCCGCCCATGCCAAAACCGCCCATACGGCCAAAGCCACCGCCAAAGCGGCCGCCAAAGCCGCCGCCAAAGCCGCCGCCAAAGCCGCCGCCCATGCCGCCGCCTCCGCCGCCCATGCTACCCATCATCTGCATGATCATCATCAACTGTTGTGACTGCTGACCTGCCGTCGCAAGAAATTGATCGTCGTAGTATCGGGGTAGGGAAAGTAAAACACGCTCGCCGTACAGGTCTTGGATATGCTGGGCGATACTGAAAACATTTGGATGAAGCAAAGTGAAAACTTGTGTATCTTCTTCGCGGTAGATAACCAAGTCTTTACCATACTCTTCGGTGGTCATAATTCGCACTAAACCTACCTCTTCCTCTTCGCGGTACCAAAGCCCACCCACCTTGCAAAGAGTTTCAATCGCATCAATCGTTTTGACATGTCTCAGGAATAACGATATCTCAACGATACCGGCCGCCTGAGTTGCAACCACATTGATTCCACTAACCTCAGAAATTAGTCTCGTGGCGTCAAGAACAGTACTCTGATTCAACTCCAGGCGAGTGATCACCTGTTTCTTACCAATTTCATATTCGACATTGGCAGTGCTGACCGGTTGCGAGGGTACCGTCGCTGGAGGTTGAGCGAATAATTCATCGCCCGTAATAGTAAGAAGTACGATACAAACTAGTAGTTTTTTATTGATAGCCATTTTCAAAATTCTCTTTGAATTGGGGGGCTTAACCGTATAGATAACACGAATCTTTTAGCGGATGCTAAAGAACTGAGCATTTGAGGACTCGAGAATCACTTCACCGGATTCTGTAATCTTCCTAATGGAATATTTTTCACCGGCATGCACAATTTCTTCACCAACACGACGAATAATGGAATCTTCTTCATCACGTTGAATCAAAACTTTAGCTCCATCTGGAACAGCAATCGTTCCAACGACTCGAATATTCGGCAATCTGGCATAGTTGAGTTTCTCAGCCGGTTTTTCATCCCTCGGAGAGACTTCGAAACTTGTGCCGGTTACCGGAACGACCCCGGATTGAATACCTTCCGGAGGCCCGGATGCCGGTATAAATTGCCCCTGTAGGTAACCTGATGAATCATAGGGCTGAACTGCATATTGATTCCCGCTGTTTTGCTGACGTTGTTGAAACTCAACGCGGGACTGAGCAGCCTGGGCTTTAGCATTTTGGATCGCCAATGGATCCGTTATTTCATTTTCCACCTGCGCTGTAAATGCCGTGGATGGTTTGGTAGTCGACATACAGCCACTTACTGTTGGAAGTATTAATATCACAATGAGAGAAAGCCGAAGCATATCTTGGTACTTTTTAAAAATTGTTATTGGAAAGAAATCGTTGATCCCTAGGTTAAATTAGTGGAATTAATACGGCGAATAGATGGTTTAAGTACCAAATTCTGAAGCACGCTGTAAACGGCAATAACCCTCCAGTTGCAAAAGAATTGCATAAAAAAACGCGATGCCTAAGCATCGCGTTAACAATTTTTTTATTTCTGATTATTGGTATTTAGCGAATAATCACAGACTCCGCCAAAGTCCCCAATTTAACTTCAACAAACCCATTTTCGATCGCTGAAATTTCAATCACCAGATTACCGCCGGATCTGGTCAACGTAACCCGATCTTTCTCCCGAACAAAATAGACCCGTCCATCAACGCGGATGCTAGCAACCTTGTTCTTATTTGGCTTGCTAACCTCAGCTTCTTCATCATCCGAGCCTTCTTCATCATCCGAGCCTTCTTCATTCGCGGCATTCGCGTTTGAGGCAATCGTGACTACTCCGACCAAGGAAACTTGCGGTACATTTACTCCCGGCCCGACTTCTATAAACTCGTTATTAGCTCGTCGCTGTTCCTTCAGGATAACTGCATCAGGGGCAAAGGGGTCCCGTAGATCCTGCTGTTGCAACCGAATAAGTAGTTCCTGTAAAAGCTGATTGGTATCGGCTGGCGGCGTTTCCGCCCCATCCTTTACTTCCTCTACAACCATCGGCTTTGCAGGCTCAGCAGCATCCTGTGCTAACGTCGTCAAACTGGTTAGCATCAAAGCTATCATTCCTAGCAAATTCAATTTAATCTTCATTATTAAAATCCTTTAGGCAAGAAGATATCTCCATTTAAACTTCGTCAAAAACCCAGCCCCATCTCCAACTAATCTATAAGCCAGGCTTATGCCAGGCTTATGCCACGCTCATACCCAAAGCAGCCATGAAGAAGCTAAAGTATACGAAACCGACAATTCCACCAACAATAATTATCATTACTGGTTCTGTAATAGCACTAAGCCAGCGAATTCTTGCCTGTAATCTTGAATCATAATAACTGCCGATCTCATCTAACACTTCACCTAAGTTACCGGTTTGTTCACCAATGGCAATTACCTGAGAAACGGTAGGGGGAATGATGATATCTTCGATAGCATTGGCAAAATTCTCACCGTCAATGATCTTTTCTCTTGTTGCTAAAATGTGATTTTGAATGGCCTCATTTCCGACCGATTTACCAGCGATCCTTAGAGAATCAACCAACGTCAAGCCACTTTCGATAAGTACAGACAAGGTAAATCCAAGTTGAGATATGGCGGAAAAAGTGAGGATTCCTCCAATGATCGGAACATCCAGCAATATTCGATGAATTCTGTAACGTCCAGTCTTATTTCGCCACGCCATAATTAAGCCTAATATCACCAAACCAGTACCGATCAATAGGTAGGGAAGGTAAGCAATCGCACCTTTACTTAAATCCATTAGAAACTGTGTTGATGCCGGTAACTGTCCACCTTGTCGTTCAATGAAGGTCGCAAATTTAGGGATAACGCCATAAACAAGAAACAACGTTACAAGCGTGGCGACAACCATCACGAAAAGTGGATAGAACAAAGCCGAAACCAGTTTGACGATTTGTTCACTACGACGTTCTATTCCCTCAGCAATACGGCTCATTGCAGATTCTAATTCACCACTAGCCTCTGAGCTTTCGACAAGTTGGACAATCACGGAGGAGAATATCCGTTTATGCCGGCCCATGGCATTAGAAAACGAAGCTCCATTTTCAACATCATCAATCATCTGCTGAATGACATTACGGAATGCTTTTTTCGCCGACTCTCTCTTACAAATTTGAAGTGCTTGCAAGAGCGTCAGACCGGTTTGAACCATCATCGACATTTGACGAAAAAAAGTAGCTCGATCCCGTGCCAAAATCGGTAGCAACCAGGCTGCCCGATGTATCCAACGTCGCTTAGTCACAGAACCAATGTTCTCCGGATTGGCCGTCTCCTGCAAACTAACCACCATTAATCCACGCTGACGAAGATTAGCTGCAGCTTGCTCCATAGAATCCGTTTCGAGTGTCCCATTATCCTGCCGCCCATCAGGATGCAATGCTCGGTATTCAAAATACGCCATTAGATACTAGCTCCGATCGTTACACCGATTACTTCTTCGAGGCTGGTCAATCCTAAGCTAACTTTATCTAGGCCATCACGAAACATCGTCTTATGTAAGTCTCCACTGACTCGGCTAATCTCATGTTCAGCTGCTCCATTGGAAATTAACTCCCTTGTCTCCTCACCTGTCCAAAAACACTCAAAGAGGCCAATTCTTCCGCTATAACCGGTTCCTAAACACTGTGGACAACCAACGGACTTAAATTGTCGTTTTAATTCGTGATCCCCAAGCAAAGCGCGATTAGCATCATCCACGTCCACTTCTTCGCGACACGCAGGACATAAACGCCGAACTAATCTCTGAGAAATAGCACCTACAAGTGTTGCACTAACAAGATAGGGTTCGCAACCAAAGTCCATCAATCGGGTCACTGCACCAATAGCAGTATTTGTATGTAAAGAGGAGAAAACTAAGTGGCCAGTAAGCGCAGCCTTTAGGGCAATATCAGCCGTAGGGAGGTCTCGAATCTCACCAATCATTACCACATCAGGATCGTGTCGCAGGATTGATCGGAGTGCTGAGTCAAAGGTCACTTTATCCGACGCACCGACTTGAACCTGAGAAATGTTAGGAACTATCTGTTCGATGGGATCTTCCACGGTGATGATATTTCGCCAACTACCATTGATCTCTTTAAGTGCACTATAGAGGGTAGTCGACTTACCCGATCCAGTGGGGCCGGTCAATAAAACAATCCCATGAGGTTTTTGAATTGCCCGACGGAATGCTTCTAGCTCCGTATCCAACATCCCCAAAGTGGATAATGTTAGATTTTCCTCGGTCGTTCCCAATAAACGCATTGTGATACGTTCTCCGAAACGAGTCGGAATTACTGCGACACGCATGTCCTGAGAGATGCCATTACTCAGTTCAAATTGCATACGACCATCTTGGGGAGCACGCTGCTCAGCAATGTCCAATCCGGAAAACACCTTGATCCTGGAGATCAATGACCGACCGATTTCCACGGGAATACTACTAATAAAGTTGATCAATCGGCCATCAACTCGAAAACGAATGCGAAGCGTATTTTCAGCCGGCTCAATATGAATATCAGAAGCATGATGCAAATAAGCTTCATTAATCACTCGGGAAAACAAATCCGCAGCGTCTTCCTCTTCAACCTCAACGGTTGCCAACTCTTCATTGCGTAATTTACGAATGAACTGAACGGCATCACTAATAGCACTGGGGGTAGCAAGTGCCACTTCGGCTAAGATATCTAAGGACCGTTCCACAGCACTAATTAAAGCCAAATCGTCAATTTCAGCGGTTGCCAAAATAATCTTACCGTCTTGATCGCAAACTGGAATCACTCCTCGCCGAAGACCAATTTCAGCCATCTCAATTGCCGCCTGCTCATCGATTGGATAAACACCAAGATCTACAAACCGAATGTTACGTTCGGCAGCAACAGCATGATATAACGCCTTGAGGGGTACCCGATACGCAATTGTGATTGCCTCTAACGAAGAAATCCCCTGAGTATTAGCTGACCTCCGAATTTCCATGAGTTGATCATCTTCGATCAAACCCTGCGAGACCGCGGCGTCCAAGAATTCCTGTTCACGAATTGGCACTCATGTCTCCCTACAATTGAATTCCATATGCACTACCAGGAGAAATACCTCCTCGCAGTCGTTGCAATCGCGAAACCATTGCTGCCGGATCACGAGCTAATCTACGACCATCTTCCTCAAGAATTTGATTGCGGTAGACAAGTTCTGCCAAAGCGAAATCCGCCGTTAGCATTCCTTCAGAAGAGCCAATCTCCATCAATGAATAAATCTGAGATGGTTTGGAGGTCCGGATTAGATTAGCAACTGCAGAAGTCACAAACATTACCTCCGCCAACGGGACTCGCCCATCACCATCGGCCACAGGCAATAGGTGTTGAGCGACAACAGCACGCAGGACCATCGAAAGTTGTTGCCGAATCGCTAACTGTTCTTCGGCACTAAAAACACCAATCATACGATCAATCGCGCCAACACAATCTCCGGTATGGAGTGTCGAAAAGACCAGATGTCCTGTTTCAGCAGCGGTGATCGCAGCGCGAATGGTTTCCACGTCACGCATTTCCCCAATAAGCATGACATCCGGATCTTCACGAAGCGCTGCGCGAATGGCTCCATCGAATGTTTGGACGTCAGAATATAACTCACGCTGATGAATTAAAGACTTTTTGTTTGTGTGAACATACTCAATAGGATCTTCGACGGTGATGATGTGATCTGCACGAGTACGGTTAATCTTATCAATAATGCTGGCTAATGTAGTTGATTTACCCGAGCCTGTTGGGCCTGTCACCAAAACCAGCCCATCTTTCATCTGGGTAAATCTATCAAGTTGAGGAGGTAGATTGAGCTCCTCTAGACTGCGGAATTCGTTATCCAAAAGACGAATCGCAAAACTAACATTACCGCGGTCTCGATAGACATTTACACGATATCTCTCATTACCATAAGCAATCGCAACATCCACCTGTTGGTGCTGACTAAACACCACCTGTTGATTTACATTCAGTACATCAAGAGCAACCTGTTCCAATTCAGCGGCAGTCGAGTAAAAATCATCCTGACGTACTAAACGACCATCTTCACGAAAGAACGGATGCTCATCTGAGCTCAAGTGAAGATCAGATGCACCCTTTTCCAACATACGTTGGAGCAACTGTTCGAAATGTGCCTTGTTAAACAACGTAGAAGATCCTATCGCTACACTAATAAACCAACATCATCGTGAATACGATCTGAGGTGAATCATCATTGTTAGTTTTTGACTTATTAATACTTGTATCCAGTATAAACACGTCCTGTTCCAAGGCTTCGAGCTGTTTCAAAAACACATAAAACAGCAATGGACTACCGGTAAATTTATATTTTCGACAAGTAAATAATTCCGAAGACAGGATCTCGGCGGCCTGCGCGTCCGTCACAATAGGCGAGCCGATTACTGCCCGTTTACCCTGAGGGATAGTCGAAATCCTGTTGTTTTCTCGATTTTTGAGACCCGTATCTGAAAAATCGGTCACCGGCGTCGTTTCTACCAATTCAATTCCCGTCCGCGCTGCCAGTTGACTAATGGAACTAAGAAGTTGGGCTTCTTCAGTACTGGTATCTGCCTTATCAATCAAGTTAGCCGTGAACGATACATACTTCTGCTGCTTGAAATCCACCTCAGCACTGACTTCATCGGACTGTGATGTAACTGTATCTAGGTTCGTCTGAGTACCACCTAGCTGAATGGCCTTCATCGCCTCATCTCGGTCGTTTGCCGTGTCTGCTACCAATTCCTCTAGCTCTTGTTCTAGAGATTCCTTATGAGGCAGATAGGACTTGATAGATTCGTCTGCAAAAATAGCCGGGTCGCTAGGGTCAGAGACGACAATATTATTTACCAAATCAACAATAATCCCACCGGTGAACCGAACGTGATAATAACCAAAACAAATGACAATCCAAAGCAGCAAAAACATCTTACGCTTTTCCCCTTTGGTCTTATTACTCAGCATCTTCTAATTCCTCCAGGTTCTCTGGGAGATCTTCAATTTGCGGATTGATACTGACTAGTATTTCCGTTCCGTCCACTCCAACATCTCCCTGACCGCTACGAGTCGAAAGGACTTCCACTGTTAGATTCATCGCTGACAATTTCTCGCTCAACACTTCCACAAAAGCACTGCCTTGCTGAGGCGTTATAGACCAAAGCGCTACTGCAAACGCATCGCCACTGGTGGATTTTAGTGAGTCAATGACAACGCCTTCACTAATCGACTCCATCAACGTTTCTATTAGTTTGATTTGGAATCCCGATCGATTCTTTAGATTGTCAATTAAATTAATGCCTTCATCGGCGTTGGCAATGAGCTCTTGATTTGCCTTAATGCCATCCTCCAACATTCCAACTCTGCCAAGGAATTCCGATGCTTCGGACCACCTGTCTTCCCATTCAATGTGCTCAAGACGTTTAGTTTCTAAGTCATCCATCAATGGCTGAATTTCTCGTCTGATATGGTTTTCAGCCCAGAAAACAACACCAGCAGCAAGCAAGGCTGCGTAAACCCATGGCATAAACGGCTGGTCTCGCAAGGGCTTCGGTGGATTCTTTAGAGGGAAAACCACATGCCTCATCGAGTTAATTGCGTTAACGGTTGAGATACCCAGAATCTGTCCCACCTCATTGGGATCATCAAGAAGTTGACTATCTTTATTCGTATGTTCACCCGTCGCTAAAACTAAGTCTCGCAATTCATCTGTCGTAGCCCAAATGTGTTTCTGAGAACTACCAACGCGGGAAAGAAGATTACTTAATTGCTCAACCTCCATTGGTTTACCACCAAAGGGGATCGATTCGACTGAGCCGGAACCATCTAAAGCAACAATGTTTATTCCGTGATCGTAGATTTCAACCAAATTGCCGTTCGTGAATTGTTTTCCAAAATAATGCCGGGCGGTTCCGGCAAACGGAACAATCGCAGTTAAACGAAAACCAACCTGCTTAAGTGCAGCAAGCCAGCGATCACGGACTTCCTGATACATGAAGCCAACTTCAGTACCAGCCGGCATTCCATAGTTCGCTTTCAGTTCCGGGCCAATACCGGCTAAGGGGGAGGAGCTCAATGGAGGCTGATTGATTCGTCGTTGGACATCAATCGATTTATCGACCTCCTCCTGAGTCGTAAACCCTTTCGAGACGGCCAGAGCTCCCAGGTGTTGATAATTTCCTGCTGAGCGATCCTTGCGGGATTCTCTTTGTTCTGCGAGTAGCTGCTTTAACTGAGCGTGAGTAATCAGCGAACGCCCGACAAGCACTTCACCAATCATTGTGTCGTTCTGAGGCATTTTAGACATCAACTCGAATTGAACAAGTTGATTACGCTCATCAAAACCTAAGTTGTCTGCTGCTCCGGGTGGGAATTCGACGGAGCCAGCAACCGCTTCTCTTGTGACAACCACGACATCCCGAACCCCTTTGAAAGAAGCTTTGAACTCTTTCAAGGCAGCGGCGAATTCGACTTCCGACGCCACAACAACCGCTGCCGATTTTCCGGTAGCATCTACCTTGGTCGCCTTAAAAGTAAAACCATCATCGATTATGACTAGGTAGCTATTCAATTTTAACTCTTTCCTTTGCTAGGGCTGCGGCTGCACTGTTGAGGATAGACTTATTTGCAGGACATTTGTCTGACCGGGCAGAATATTGATATGTTTTGCCCGAATTAAAACATTGTTTGCATCAGTTGGATCAAAAAGAATCTGTATATTTGCAAAGTCACGATTGTTCGTCATCGCTGTCGTGGCTGCGGCCGCATCGAGTTTGATTGTGTTGTCACTTGCAACATATTCAAGTGGATCAGAATCATACTCTCCAACTCCAACGCCTCCATCGCGAAACTTAGTGTTAAGTTCACTTATTTTCGTAGACAATGGTAAGAGGTCGTACGCATCATTGATGTAGGTTACAGAATTGCTTAGATCATCAGGGTCAGGCAATGTCACCTGCAATTTGTATTTGATTAATCTTGAATCGGGAGCAAACAATAAGCGTTGAATTTCTGGCTGCGTAGAATTTTCATCTCCCGCCTGAACTTCATCCGCTAATGCCAAAGGGGTAGTCCGGGAATTACTTTCTCTATTTAAAAGCAAAACATGTGTGCCTGCAGGAATTCGTAGCCCGGCCGGAAAAGCAATCCGAGAAAAACCATTGCTTGGGGAAGAACCAAAATTCAAGCTGGGAATACTTCTCCACTTATTAATCTTGGCGTTATAGACAAGCAGCAATGCTCTTAAGTCCGAACAATCACGCTCAACCTCAAAGACATCATTCTGCAGTTCAACATGAACATCTGTACTGTCAACCGACCAATCATCCGCATGAATCGTGGCAAGAACTAAGTCCTCGTCATAATCGGTACCACCTTGCTCACCATTCTTTCCATAACTGGAGATAATTAAGGATGTTTCGACGTTATCTGGAAAAGCCCACTCCCAACCATGTGTCAACTCATCATCACCAAACGCATTCGAAGCAGGAATAGTATAGCTTTCTCGTTTGGTGTAGCTATTCGCAGGAGATACATTTCCCCAACCATCATCAAATCGAGGTTTCCCTAAACCTTCATAAATATTTTTGCCCGGTTTTAAGGAAAGATACCCGCCCATATAAAAATTACGAGGCGTACCCTCATTTGTTTGCAATGCTAGTCCGCGGTAACCTTTCCTAAGATTTAGCGAAGTGCTGACAGGAGAAGGAAAACCGAGGAGAAGAGCGAACTCATCGCCACTACCATTTTCGTAATAATCAACACCTGGGGTCGGATCAAATCGTGGCGCGATACTTTGATTTTCTGGAAAGACGTCATCAGGGTCTCCATCTTTCACCCCGAAGGCTAATTCCGTCATGTTATCGGGCAAGTCACCCATATCAGCAACGAATCCAGAAACAACTTCCTGCCCATCAACACGGTCAATAATTGCTTTTTTTAACCCTACTGCCTGATTATTAGCACGCTCATATCGATACTGATCCTGACTGGAATCCATCGTATTAGTCAAAGAGACCGCACTAAAAGCCAGCACCGACATGATGAAAACCACCAGTAGTAATTCCAGCAAGGTAAACCCGCTTGTTTTGCTAATACCGTATTGAAACTTTGGACTTCGGTACATTCGTAAAATTCTATTCGACTAAATAAACAAGTTGATCATCGGACGAAGCGTTACCACCCTGGTAGGCACGGTCAGCTCCCATCCCGACGATCCAAACAGCTGAATCGGTTGGAAAATACATGTAGGGTCTTCCAAAATTTGGAAAAGCGGTTCCATGTAAACTCGTAACAACGTCCTTCTCACCAAATTTCCGTACTGGAAAATTATCCGTTTCACCTATGAATGGATCACAAAGCAAGACTAAATCCGTCACTAGCGGGGTCCCCTCACCATTCCAACTGGAATTTGGCCAGCTATTCGGTGTATGAGCATCTGCCACCGGATCATATTCTTCGGCGTCACCTACGATAAGGCTGACAACTCCATCCTTTATATAGGGGCCTCGCCAGCCACGACCTGTCTGGATACTGAACGATTCCAACGCATGTCCTGTCGATTTCAAAGGGCTGTCACTAAGTACTAATTGATAGAAATTGGCTGGGTGATTGAACCATTTGGTCCGTTCTGCGGAATTTTTATCTGACAAAAATGCTGGCCAGTGATCAGCATTGCCAGGATCAATCTCGCCCCCAGGGACTAGAGCAAACGGACCTTGCTTCGGATAATAGCCAGTATCGCGTCGAAATTGTTTTATCGCTTCGGAAACAGTGCTTACTTCCGCGTTCGAAAGATCTTCAGCGACCTTCGAACGAATACCTGTCATTGAATAAACAATTGCACCACCAACAATCGCCAGAAGAGAAACCACCATTAAAACCTCAAGCAAGGTAAAACCATGGCTTAACCTACAATAAAGTCGGGGGTTATAGCGGTGTCTAAACTGCATGCTAAATCTTACATCCTAAAAAGCAGTAATTGCAATTAAATTGCATTTAAACGGAAGAAAGCGTGCGCCCGACATAAAGCCGAACGCACACTCACGCCGTATATGCTCTACCAAATACTGACTATGGTTTTTGGCCAGTAGCTTCTGCAAATTCTTCGTCAAGGAAATCGCCACGTGAGTCGACAACAGCGACTAACTTAGCAGGACTACTTGCTACATCAATCAAAGCAATGTAGTGGCAATATTCGTTCTTAGCTACGTTACCGTAGTAAGGTGCGTGCAGTAGATTAGTAAATACGCCTTCACCAACTAGGTTAGAAGCATTACCCAATCCCATACCAACTAAGATCTGGTTAGCCTGACCACCAACTTTGATAACATCATAACCACCAGCGGTAGTACCATCAGCTTTAGCTGCTCCCCAATACATCAGTTTTGGGGTCGGGGTTGTACTAGCAGCCAAGTTGAGATAATAACCACGACCACGATTTCTTCCAGAACCTGGACGAGGTGCCTCAAACGCATGCTGTGGAATAGAAATTGCTGAAAGGGCACCTACATCAGTAGCATCGCTGCCATCTGCTGCTTTAATGTCGAGGGTAGCTACAGTTTCATCATTACCTTTAAGATCCATAAACCGAAGTTTTGAAATACCAGCAGCTACCAAAGCGTTTATATGGTTAGCAGAAGCTGTCTGCAGGCCAAACTTATCAGTGAGCTTTGGTGACATAAGATTTCCAGCCATTGCTTCACCCGATACGGCATCTGCACTACTGTCCAATTCAGCGGCCTGATATTGTGGAGAAGTTGGAGTAGCAGCCATTAAGCTCTCCAAATTGTTTGGTAAACCACCTTCTGTTGAATCATATACCAAAAAGGCTTCCGTTATTGCAGCAATCGCGTGAGTAGCAGTACCTTTAGCAGCCTTATCTTCAAGACCACCATAACTGGTGATGATTGCACCACCGACAATTGCTAACATGGCAACTACCATGAGAACTTCAAGCAGCGTAAAACCTGCTTTTCTTAGAGAGCATTTCATTTTGAAACTCCTATAAAATATAAACATCTATGCTCACGATACCCGCCGAGGTTAATAGTGAGGTCATTCTTATACCTAGCCAAAGGTTTGCCTTTTCGGAGATTTATTCTCACAAACCGATGTCGCTTATTGAAACTAAGTTTCAATAAGAACAATTTAATATCATAATCTGTCATTTGAAATAGGCTAAAAGACTTTTTTATATGAAATCATGCAAAAAATGCCCCTTTTATTGAGACGATGTCTCATTTAATTGGTTCTCTAAGCTGAATCCTGTCATTGTTTCGTGTTAGATTGTGGTGACAAACATCGTTCCTGCAGCTGAATTAACCATTTATTCGCCTTACAAATCATCATTGAGGACTTTCGCATCACGTAACGTAATAGCTCAAAAGATTTCAAACTAAACGGTATTCCCTGCACTATGAAGACGATTCAAACATTTTTCCTAGCGTTTAGTATTTACGCCTATTTTCTTTGCTCATGCACCCGGGGTGAGGACTGGACACAATGGCTTGGGAACGCTCGTGATGGAGTTTGGCGGGAGTCAAACATCCTGACTACCTTTCCGGAAAATGGTCCTAAGCTACTTTGGAAGTCGTCAATCGGTAGCGGATACTCAGGACCGTCAGTCTCCAAAGGTAAAGTCTATGTCATGGATCGCATTGAAAGTGCTGACCCTAAAACTGCCAAAGACCTACATGATGGAAACCCGCCGAAAAACTACAACTTTGTTCGCAAGCTCATTCCAGGCAAGGAACGCATGCTCTGTCTGGATGAAAAGACGGGCGACATTCTTTGGTCTCACGAATGGGACTGTCCTTATACATCGGTCGCAGCCTATGCCATCGGACCGCGGGTAACTCCAACCGTGGATGGGAGCCGAGTTTACGCCTTAGGCGCTGAAGGCCATTTCTATTGCTTTGACAGCCAGAACGGAAAAGTCATTTGGTCCCGAGACTTTAAAGAAGACTATGATTTAGTGATCCCCGAGTGGGGAACGGCAGCTCATCCGCTAGTAGATGGTGACAACATCATTAGTATTGTTGGCGGACAGAATACAACCGTCGTTGCCTTCAACAAATTCACCGGCAAAGAAGTTTGGCGTGCCCTATCATCCAAGCAACCAGGCTATTGCCCACCAATCATCTATACCATCAATGGCGTCCGGCAACTCATCATCTGGCATGGTGAAGGACTTGAATCGGTCGATCCTAAAACCGGCGAGTTGTTTTGGTCCGTCCCGGTGATTCCGACTTACGGCATGTCCATCGGACATCCAGTACTACATGGGAATAAGCTTTACATGATGGCCTGGGCACGTGTATCCGCATGCGTCGAAGTTGCTGATTCCGGAAAAGCAGCCAAATTGGCCTGGGAAGGTGATACCAATATTGGTATCGGCGGAGTGTTTTGCACAGCCGTTATTCAAGACGGTTTCATTTATGCCTGTGGTATCAGCGGGCGATATACCTGTGCCAAACTAGAGAACGGCTCAAAACTCTGGACCACTTACAAACCCGCAACCGGTGCTCGTCCCGGAGCCTGGGGCAATGTCTTCACCATTAAGCACGAAGATCGGTATTTCCTCGCCAATGACTTAGGCGAGTTGATCATCGCCAATCTCAGTCCAGAAGGATATGACGAAGTCAGCCGTACCAAATTAATCGAGCCTACTCATTGGGTTGCCGGACGCACGCTAGTCTGGTCGCACCCGGCATTTGCGAATCGCTGTATCTATCTTCGCAACGACAAAGAAATCCGCTGTTACTATCTGGGCGAAGATCAATAAAGCAGTCAGAGTAGTCCGTCAGCATTTATGAGATCTATGGCTACTCCAAGTCTTCACTGGCTTCAGGGCTCAGGAGCTCTTTAATCTCTGCGATCTCTGCTTCGGCTTGCTGAGGAGCCTTTTCAAGATACTCTAAAGCGGTCTTTCCATTGGAATCCTTGATCTCGGAATCCGCGCCTGCATTTAACAACATCCTGACTCCATCATTATTTGCCGCGGCGACAGCCCAATGCAATGGCGTGGAAGCTCCCTCTGTTTGTGTCAATGCGTTTACATCAGCACCACGTTTTATCAACAAAGCAGCTGCCTGATTGGAAAACTCGCTCACTGCCACATGTAAAGCAGTTGCGCCATGAGCTGGATCTCCTGACAAGTCGAGTCTTTCGTTGACATCTTCCTCATTGGATAAGTGGTAATCCACTGCCGTCAAATCATCTATGGCTGCAGCTTTCCAGAGTGTGGACTCCAAATCTGGAAGCACACCCTCGTCTGTACCGGAGGCTGCTCCCAATATCATTACCAAAGGAGCATGTCGTACATATTCTGCCGTTGCTAATGCAGTCAATCCATCAACGTTAACCAGTGTGAGATCGGCGCCTTGCGAGATAAGATATTCAGCAATATCAATCTGCCCTCGGTAAGCCGCGATATGTAAGGCTGTGGCTCCCCGATCATCCTGAGTGTCAATATCGATCCCAGTCTCAATCGAAAGGATGACTGAATCTAAATCACCGTCATTCACCGCCTGAAAAAACCCCTGAGCTTCACCTTCGATCTTACCGGGAACAAAAGCAATTTCCTGAGATGTATACACATCTACCGGTTCATCACAGCCAAAGAAGGTGAGCAATAGCAAAGCGACTAGGTTTCGTTTCTTTACCATTTTCAACTTCATCAATTCTCTAAAACTAAAGGGCCGGTTCCTTCCGTTGCACTACTGTTCTTAACTATAACAGTCAGTCAATCATCCTGTGAAACTTCCTGCAAGACGATGCCTGCAATTGTTGGAGTAATAAAGTAGTGCTAAATTGAATGTTCTCTGCTGGTAAACACCATTTATTACCTTTTATGGCTCCAACTCAAACATGACTAAAATCTTCTATACCAAGACCGACGAAGCTCCCGCCCTGGCAACGCACTCGTTACTTCCGATCATCCGGGCCTTTACGAAGTCCTCCGGAGTCGAATTAATCCTTAAAGATATATCTCTGGCTGGTCGTATTCTTGCCAATTTCCCAGAGAGCCTTACGGACGAGCAAAAGCAAGGTGACGCACTGGCAGAATTGGGGGCCTTAGCCAAAACTCCTGAAGCCAATATCATCAAACTTCCTAATATCAGTGCCTCCATACCACAGCTCACCGCGGCCATCACCGAACTGCAGGCACACGGATTCAATGTTCCGGACTTTCCCGAGGAACCCGCAACTGACGCAGAGCGGGACATCCGAGCCCGTTATGCCAAGGTACTCGGTAGCGCCGTCAATCCGGTTTTACGTGAAGGTAATTCAGACCGGCGCGTTGCAGGACCAGTAAAAGAGTATGCTCGAAACAACCCACATTCGATGGGAGAATGGAGTTCTCAGTCCAAATCTCATGTAGCCCATATGCAGGGAGGAGATTTCTTCGGAAGTGAGCAATCTCACATTATGGACAATGCAGGTACTGTCAGTATCGAGCTTACCAATGCAGACGGAGAGACCACCACACTCAAATCAGGACTGGAACTCGAAGCCGGTGAAGTGATCGATTCCTCGGTCATGAGCAAAAATGCTCTTCGTGAATTTATTACCGCAGCAATTGCGGATGCCAAAGAACAAGACGTGTTGCTTTCACTCCATATGAAAGCAACCATGATGAAAGTCTCTGATCCGAAAATCTTTGGCCACGTCGTCAAAGTCTATTACGCTGATGTCTTTGAAAAGCATTCAGCGGTTTTGGATGAATTAGGAGTCGACCCCAACAACGGAATTGGTGATCTCTACAACAAAATCGAAGAGCTGGAGGAAGCACAAAAAGCCGAAATTCTCGCGGACATTGATGCTGTCTATGAAAAGCAACCACGTTTGGCGATGGTGAATTCAGACAAGGGTATCACCAATCTCCATGTCCCCAGTGATGTAATCATTGATGCCTCTGTTCCCGCCTGCCTGCGTTCCTCCGGAAAAATGTGGGGGCCGGATGGAGAATTGCACGACACCAAAGCAATCATTCCGGATCGCAGTTACGCACGTATGTACCAGGCAGTATTCGACTTCTGTAAAGAGAACGGTGCTTTCGACGTGCCGACCATGGGTAATGTTTCCAACGTGGGATTGATGGCTCGCAAAGCCGAAGAATACGGTTCTCATGATAAAACCTTTGAATTGGCTGAAGCAGGCTCAGTCAGTGTCAAAGACGCGGACGGAAATGTACTAATGCAGCACAATGTCGAGCAGGGTGACATCTGGCGTATGTGCCAAACCAAAGATGAACCGATTCGAGATTGGGTTAGACTGGCAGTCAACCGAGCACGTGCTACCGGCTCCAAGGCAATCTTCTGGCTCGACAGTGCTCGTGCTCACGATGCCAACCTCATTGCCAAAGTGGAGCAGTATCTTCCCGAGCATGACACCGACGGACTCGAGGTTGAAGTCCTCTCTACCGTCGATGCGATGAATGAAACATGCCAGCGATGTAAAGATGGAATCGATACGATTTCAGTAACCGGGAATGTACTCCGCGACTATCTCACTGACCTCTTTCCAATCCTAGAGCTTGGCACCAGTGCCAAAATGCTTTCCATCGTTCCACTACTCAACGGTGGCGGTTTATATGAAACCGGAGCAGGAGGTTCAGCGCCGAAACATGTACAACAATTCCTCGAAGAGAACCATCTTCGCTGGGATTCACTTGGTGAATTTCTGGCCTTAGGAGTTTCTCTTGAGGAAGTTGCTGAAAAAGAATCCAACAACAAGCTCGGTGTCATCGCCAAAGCACTAGATAAGGCGACCAGTCAGTATCTGCTCAGCAATAAATCACCTTCACGAAAAGTCAATGAACTAGATAATCGTGGAAGTCACTTTTATCTGGCGTTGTACTGGGCTCAGGCACTTGCTGCTCAGGATTGCTGTGAAGAACTGAAGGCTGAGTTTACTCCCTTGGCACAGGTGCTTACGGACAACGAAGACACAATCGTTAGTGAACTGAATCAAGTGCAGGGCAGTCCAGTCGACATATCCGGCTACTATCATCCCTGCGATGAACAGGCTGCGGCTGCAATGCGTCCAAGTGCTACCTTTAACCAGGCACTAACCAATCTGGCTTAATGTAAACCTCGCCCGGTGGTAAGAAAGTTTATTTGCCATGTTGCCCAAAAGAACTCTCGGTAATACCGATCTCAAAGTGACTCAGTTGGGTTATGGAAGTATGGGCTTACGTGGCCCTGCAACATGGGGGGTCCGAGTTGTCGAAGATGAAGCCGCTGATCAGTTCCTCAATCTGGTTTTAGACAGTGGAATCAATTTCATCGACACGTCACCTGATTACGGAGTCAGTGAAGAACGTATTGGCAGGTTTATCGGATCCCGACGTAAGGAGTATTACCTGTCTACGAAATGTGGATGTGACTATGTTCAACACGAAGACCACCTTGAAGTACTGCATACATGGTCGAGTGATGTGCTCAAGAGGAATATCGAAACAAGTTTGCAACGACTGCAAACCGACTACATCGATCTACTCCAGTTTCACGGCGGCGATGCTGAAACCATTCAGCAGGCAGGGTTAATCGATACCCTGCTGGAATTCAAAGCTCAGGGGCTGATCCGATTCATTGGGTCCTCCAGTTCTTTGCCTCATTTACCTGGCATGATTGAACTAGACGTCTTTGATACGATTCAAATGCCCTATTCCTGTCTGGCTCCCAGGCATCACGATTGGATTACGAAGGCGGCCGAAAGTGGAGCGGGCATTATCATTCGTGGAGGGATTGCCCACGGTGGCCCCGATGCAGAAATTGATCGTCCTGCATTGTTCGATGTTTGGACTCAGGCGGCATTAGATGAATTGCTTGTTGATGGCATGAGCCGATCCGAACTCATTCTTCGTTACACCATAAGCCATCCACATTGTCATACGACCATTGTAGGAACATGTAACCCTGAACATCTGGACGAGAATATTAGCAGCCTTACCAAAGGACCACTCGATACGTCTGTCTATGACGAGGTGACTACCAGAGTACAACAGGTTTTAGACGCCATTGAGCCTAAGTAGTTCCGAAGTCTATTTCACTTTCGTGTACATCTTCACGAAGGCATAGAGCCGTTTGGCGTTTGTACTCGAGTAGAAAACGTGCCCACCATGTTTACCTTCGGAAACCCGGTGAAATGTAATCGTGAGCCCAGCCTCTCTATAGGCTTTGTCAATGGCTTCAGACTGATCGATCAAGACCGTCTTATCTTTCTCACCATGAAAGACCAGAAACGGGGGGTCGTCCTTGGTCACGTGATATTTTGCCGAGGCTTGCTTTGCGATGTCGACTAACTGATCTGCTCCACCACCAAGCAGGTTATAAACTACCGAGCCTTTTTTGTTAGCACGGGAAGGCTGAGTTTTACTTCGCAAAACAAAATCCGTGGCACCATAGTAATCAACTACGCCCTGGACCCGGGAAGATTGCTCCCGGTTGCCACCGACCTCTCCCTCTAATTCTTCGACATCGCCTGTCGTACCCATCAGGGCAGCTAAATGTCCGCCGGCACTCGCCCCGGCAACGACAATGCGGTCTGCGTTGTAGCCATACTTCTCGGAATTCGCGCGTAGCCAACGTACTGCCCCTTTACAGTCATGGAGTTGCGCTGGCCACCTGGCTACATCCACCAACCGGTAATTGATACTGGCGACCGTAATCCCATAATTAGATAACCAGGAAACAAAAATCTTAGATTTATTGTTCTGATACCAACCACCACCGTGAATCCAAACCACCAGCGGAGATCCCATCGGTTGCTTAGGAAGATATAGATCAAGCAACAATTTGTGATCTCCCACCATGGCATATTCAACATCGGCCACTTTAGTACCGGTTAACTTCACTTTGGCGACACTATTATCTTTTTCTGGTTGTTGCTGTTGCGTGAATTCATCAATCGACTGTTGGGCTACACAAGAGCCGCAAATCAAAAGAAGTATCATGAAGCTACGCATAGGTCACCTTTTGTCAGCCATCCAATCATTTTTGAAATTCTAAAGGGTCAAGAATTCACCCTCAGTCGTATTGTTACACGAATTTCTGCTCTCGCCACCCACCCTAGGCAAGAGTCAAACAACGCTCGATATAAGCTCGGGATTTGTTAATTGCAGCTGTTACTTCCGTCACAGTCGGCAAGATCGGTATTCCTCGAGGGACAGGGTGCATAAAGATTTCGACGAATCCCTGATAATCAACATCTTTCAGGGCCTTGACAATCGGACTGTAATCCAACCCACCACCGAATCCCGGCATTTGTTGCATCTCAATCTCTTTCGAAGCCTTTGTGCGTATTCCTTCACTATGCTCCTGAAAATAGATAAAGGGAACATGCTTTGGACAAAGATCGCGACACAACTGAGGGATTTGTTCTTCCCACTTGTGTAAATGATGGAATGCCAAGGCAATCCCCAAATGTTTAGAACGATTGAATTCCGCAAAGTATTTCAATGCGTCTGGATGGTACAGAAGCTGGCGATCATGATTCTCTAACGCGATCGTGACTCCTAATTCCTCTGCCCGAGCAACATGCGGTTTCATCTGTTCGAGAAATGCCTTAACTGCTGACTTGGCTTCCGCTCCTTCGGGTTCCCGTGGTCCACGTGTGCCACAGAGGACAATCTTTCCTTTCAGACCCTTCAACCATTTCATCTCTTCCTGCAGCCCGAATGGTCCCAATGGGTATCGAGTGCTTACACCTAATTCGACTTGATGCTTTTTCAACAACTGCTGAAAGGCTTCCACGCCCATATCGTCTATTTGTTCACGCTGATTGCCATGTACACGACACCAAATATCGATCGCGTGTGCTCCCGTCTTCCGAACTTCTGGCAAGATGTCCTTCAAGGCAAACTCACCGTACATCGCAGACGAAACTATATAGTTCAAACGATATGGCTGATCTCGCTCTGGTAACTTGGTTCCGTAAACCTCTTTTACTCCCAGTCCAGTTGCTGCCGTAGTCATGGCTGCCGCCTGATGAAAGGTCCGACGGGTTATCGGTTTATTCATTTCCATTGGTGATCTGTCCCACGTTGTCAATTCGATGGCTCGATTAATATCTGTACTGCGAAGAGATTGAGAACCTATAGGATTCGCAACCTATTAAACTGGAGTAAATACCCATCATTCTAAAATATTGAAAAACAAATGCGCATGTTCTATCGCTTCGTCGGGCTAGCTATGATTCTCACCTCGAGTGTAGTTATGGCTAATGACAACCAAGTTATCTCGGGTCATTTAATCTCTGTCAATCTAGCCAAAGGTGAACTTGTCATTGAAGACAAGGAACATCAGCAATCTGTTATCAAAGTCGCACGAAGTACCCGCATCTTTCATGATGATCAAAAAATCACCTTGATCACCTTGTGCCCGAAACAGCGTCTGTCGGTTTCAATCGATTCTTCCATTCCGGCAGCGGACCGAATTGACTTGCTCGGAGAACGGAAATTTCCGCCCAATTTTCTATACCCGACTAACGATTTGGTCACTGTCATCCCAGGCACACTGCCTCTCATAATCTCTGCTCCACATGGTGGCCGAGAAATGATTCCAGGAGTCCCTAAACGGAAGGATGATACGATTCCAAAATTCGTCATCACCATGGATTCCAATACCTATGAATTGGCACGATCCATTACCGAAAACATCGAACAGAAGCTTGGAGGAAGACCCTGGTTTATTGGAGCTAAGTTTCATCGCTCATATCTAGATGTTAACCGTTCGGTGGAACATGGACTGGAACACAAAAATGCCCGAGAGGTTTACATCGCTTATCACCAGGCTCTCCAACACGCAATATCACAGGTAGCATGTCAGTACCAAACAGGACTCTTGATCGATGTCCACGGCCAAAGCAGATTACCCGATGTTGTCTGGCGAGGGACGCGTAAAGGAACCACTATGGGTGGACTCGTGGATCAATTCGGCTGGGAACCGATCGAGGGGAAACTGAGCCTTATGCATTCTTTTAAAGAATGCGGCTATCCTATTCACCCTAAGGGGATTGATGCGAGCGAGGCTCCCTTTACCGGCGGCTTTATTACTGGCACTTATGGATATCCTTACGGTCTTAACGCAATTCAACTTGAATACGGTTACTCGTTTCGAGCCAGCAAGGAAATTTATCTTAAGACTGCTCAGGATACCGCCAACGCCATTCTCAAGTTTAATAATCGCTATTTAATGAAGAAGTTAGATTGTGTCACAGATGTTGAGAATCGTGAATTGCCTCATCAGACCAATTAGAATATAGGAATTCCAATTCTGCTTTAAGGAGTACTGGGCTATGAATCATTCACAACCTCGACGCGACTTTTTACAACAATCTCTGGCAGCTGCAACGCTATGGAGTTTGCTTCCTGATTCTCTCAAGGCAGACGAGCATCGTACCGACAGTCTTTCCCTTTCTCGATTCACGGTCGATATTACACCGCCTGAGGGTCATTCTCTATGTGGCGGCTGGATAACTCCAGTGAAAGATGTGACCGATGAATTACAAGCACTCGGTTTAATACTTCAGGGAGCAGGGAAACCCATTGTTGTAATGGCCATCGACTGGACTGCATTATCCAATGGTGGCCATTTACTCTGGAGAACCAAAATAGCCGAGGCCGTGGGCACTACTCCGGAAAGAGTTGCTATTCACTGTGTCCATCAACACAACGCTCCGTTTGCCTGCCTAGAAGCCCAGGCCATTGTCGAAGCCCAGGGGGATTTGCCTCACATCGTGAGGTTGGACTACTTCCATGACTGCATCGATAGAATTTCAAGAGCCGCCAAAGAGAGTCTCACTCACCTTAGTCCGGTCTCGCACGTCGGGAAGGGGGAAGCTCGTGTGGAGAAAGTCGCATCCAACCGCCGGATCTATCGCGATGAAAATGGCGTCATCAAAGCGATGCGCGGCAGTAGTTGTAAAGACCCTAAACTGCGAGCTATGACCGAGGGTACGATCGACCCGATGCTCAAGACGATCTCCTTCTACAACAAAGATCAATGTGTAGCTGCCATTCACTACTATGCCACCCACCCGATGAGCTACTACGGTGACGGATTGGTGACGAGTGATTTTGTAGGAATTGCACGCAAGCGTTTACAACAGGAACAGCCTGATTGTCACCACATTTACTTTACGGGAGCCGCAGGCAATGTCTCTGCCGGAAAGTACAACGACGGTAGTCATCCGGTTCGGCCCATCCTCGCACAACGAATCTATGAGGGCATGATCGGGGCTTTAAAGAACACCACTAAATCTCCGATTGAATCTGTCAGTTGGCGAACCGTGGAAATGTTGCCGGAGGTTCGCAGTACATTCGATAAAGATGAGTTACTAAAAGTTATTTCTAATAAAGACGGGAGTGTCGTAAGTCGTAATCGCCCGTCCTATATGCTCGCCTGGCTGAATCGAGTGCAGAGAAAGCAACCTATCGTACTGAGCTCACTGGGCATCAACGATATTTCGACTATCCATTTACCAGCTGAGTCCTTTATCGAATACCAATTGCGTGCTCAAAAACTTGCTCCTAAACAATTTGTTGCCACAGCCGCATACGGCGACGGTGGCCCGTGGTATCTGCCTGTGAAAGAGGAGTATCCGGCAATGGGTTATGAGGTGCGTGTTGCATTTTGTGAACCGACGATTGATGACATTATGACTGCTGGCATTAAAGAATTGTTGGGAGTCTAAAACACATGAAGAGAACTCATTCTGGGACCTTTACACTTGCCTTGTTACTATCGTTTACATCGGTCCTATTTGCACAAGAGAATCGTGTTGTCACTCAGGCTGATATGCCTCGAATCCCTCATACTGAACTTAAAGATGCGTTATCGACCTTTAAGCTGGCGGACGGATTTGAATTAGAATTAGTCGCCGGCGAACCTCTGGTTTCAGATCCGGTCGCAGCCTGCTTTGATGCTAGTGGACGCATGTTCGTTGCTGAAATGCACGGCTATCCTTTCTCGCAGGAGCCCACCCAACTAAACCCTGCCGGTGGTGGCCTTCAGGATGCCGGAATCATCCGAATGCTAGAGGACACTGACAAAGATGGAACGATGGATCGAAGCGTTGTTTTTGCCGACAAATTGAGCTGGCCAACATCGGTGCTACCTTACAACGGAGGCATCTTTGTGATGGCTCCCCAGTATCTTTACTACCTGAAAGATACCGACGGCGATGACAAGGCTGATGTGCGTGAAGTCGTGCTCTCCGGATTTGGCAGAAACAACGTACAGTCCGTTGCCAATGGGCTAATCTGGGGGCTTGATAACAAAATTTACTTCGCTGCCGGGCGCAACCCAAAAACTCTGTTACACCGAGGGAGTCCACTTTTCCCGGTAAGCGGAGCGGATCTCCGATTCGACCCAAAGACAGAGGATTTTGAACTTGTAACCGGAGGACTACAATTCGGGCACTCCAGAGACATCTGGGGCACGCGATTTGTATGCAGCAACAGCAATCACATCCAGCAAGTCATACACCCACAACATTACATTACACGCAACCCATATCTGGTCGCCTCCGGCATGGTTCGTGGCATCGCCACAGATGGAGCAAGTGCCCGGGTATTTCGATTGAGTGCTCCGGAACCATGGCGAATCGTCCGACAAAAGTGGCGTGCACTCGACAAAGGCTATCGACTAGTTATCAACGACGAAGGAGGTTGGGAATTCATTCCTGTTGACCCTTCCAAACCTGCTGGCGGTGTCCCCACTGAATACCCCGTCGGATTCTTTACCTCGGCCACAGGAATTACAATCTATTCCGGAGATGCGTACCCTGCAAAATATCAAGGTAACGCGTTTGTTGGAGACGTGGGCGGAAATCTGGTTCATCGAAAAACGGTCAATAGCGACGGAGTCATATACTCCAGCAAGCGAGCGGACGAGAGAGTGGAATTTATACAATCCACCGATAACTGGTTTCGCCCAGTGAATTTTCTCAATGCACCGGACGGTACGTTACATGTATTAGATATGTATCGTGAAACCGTTGAACACCCTTACTCCATTCCGGCTGAAATCAAAGAATTCCTGCACTTAACCAGCGGGAAGGATCGCGGTCGTATTTACCGAGTAGTTCGTAAAGACATGCAAGTCCGTCGCCCTCTCAATCTCGCCACGATGAGTAGTCTCGAATTAGTCGGACAACTGAGTTCTACTAACGGTTGGAATCGCGACACCGCGCAGCGTCTGCTGGTAGAACGAAATGACCACGGAGTTCGGTTGGCGTTGGATAACTTGGTTCTCAAAGGCGAGTCATCTCTGGGACGCCTTCATGCTTTATATACATTGAAGGGACTTGGGCTACTTGCGCCAGCTCATGTCTTTGGCGGACTACTGGATTCCAATCCCCGCGTTAAGGCACATGCTGTAAAACTCGCTGAGCCTTACCTTCAGGAGCACATCAATTTAATCCAGCATCTCAATCGACTAGCCTCTCACCCGAGTGAACATGTCCGATCTCAGGTCGCGTATTCGTTAGGAGAAGCGAATCCTAAATACGCTACCGAAGGCCTTTTAACGCTGGCCTTAGCCCCTAATTCCACATCAGAAATTCGGACGGCGCTGCTTTCATCGATCGGAACACAGGCTGAAGACTTTCTGCTCCAACTGTTGCGACGCGGTGGTGGAAACCCACAACTGCCAACGATTGCCTTACAAACTGCCATCATTGTGGGATCGGATAAAGATGATTCCAAATCGATCCAGGCCTTAATGGAGATCAATAAATTCGACGCAACTGAACAACAGATCATCCTACGGGGCATCGGCGAAGGGCTAAAGCGACGAGGTTTGTCCCTGCAGGCTTTGCTCAAGAAGAAGACCACTCCGGATTCCTTGAATGCCCATCTGCAAAACACGTTTACCAAAGCGGAGGCAGTTGCCGTAGACTCACGCGCCGAATTACCACATCGTATTTCAGCAATACAATTACTTGCTTTTTCACACCTCGACTCAACTTCAACCACTCTCACCAAATTACTAACGGCTCAAACTCCGCAGGCAATGCAAATCCAAGTAGTCCAAACACTAGGTTCGATCAATCCTCCGGAATTAGCCAGCCACTTACTGAGCCCTTGGAAGGGCCATAGTCCCTTGGTGCGAAGAGAAGTGATTGATATCCTCGCAAGTACAGTAGGTAATGCAGTTGCAGTACTAAACGCTGTTGAAGCTGGGCAGATTCAACGAGTGGAAATTGAGCGTGACAAAAAACAACTGTTACTGCAACACCCTGATTCTTCCGTCCAAAAGTTAAGCCAACGCCTGTTTGGAAACGAAGCGGAGTCCGACCGTGCTAAGGTGGTTCAACAATTCCAACATGTACTCGAACTCGAAGGACGACAGATTCCCGGGAAAGAAGTCTTTCGAAAGAAATGCTCGCTTTGTCATCAGGCTGGAACGATCGGAGTCCAAGTAGCTCCTAATCTCGCAAGTGTCAAAAACAAGTCAGAAGCTGATCTCTTAATTTCGATACTGGATCCCAACCGAGAGGCTCAACCTAACTTCAACGTATATACGGTTGTCACATTACAGGGAAAGGTATTGAATGGGATCATTGCTTCTGAAACAGCCACCAGCATCACTCTGAAACGGGCGGAAGGAAAGCAGGACGTGGTATTACGAAATAACATCGATGAGTTACTCTCCAACGGCATTTCGCTCATGCCTGAAGGCCTGGAGAAAGAGCTCACCGCTCAAGATCTCGCAGATGTCATCGCCTTCATAAAGCAAAGTAAAGAGCTTAAATAAATACTGACATTCAACCAACGTTTAATTGCAAGTGAACTCCATGCGTCAAACGGCCATCCTTCTGACACTCTTTCTAACTGCGGTTACCACAGCAGTCCTTTACTCACAAGCTCCTGAGGAAAAGCCCAGTGCTGAAGAGATCAGTAAGAAGATTGATGAGTTGGCAAGTCAGATGCCACGACTGCCCTCGTCGACTCCGGAACAATCCCGGAAACAAATGGAACTCCATTCGGAATTTGAAGTTCAAATTGTCGCGACCGAGCCTCTAATTCGCGATCCTGGCGCAATCGACATCGACGAAGATGGAAAAATGTATGTCTGCGAATTGCCAGAGTACAACGCTTATGCTGCCAAAGAGGACCCCGGTCAAAAGGGAGCCATCAAACAACTTCTCGACACCGACGGGGATGGTCGATATGACAAGGCCACAACGTTTTTATCAGACATTCCATACCCAACTGCCGTGCTCTGTTGGGATGGTGGGGTATTCATTGGTGCCGCCCCCAATATCCATTACGCCAAAGATACTGATGGAGACGGCGTAGCTGACGAAAGTAAAGTCGTTCTTTCAGGATTCGGTAGCGACCTGGCTGGCGAGGCTCACCTTAATTCATTCCGCTGGGGGCCGGATAATCGAATCCATCTATCGACCAATCTTTCGGGTGGCGACGTGAAACCTCATGAAGGAGGTAAGGAAGCAATCTCCGTGCGGGGGAGGGGAATCATCTTTGATCCCCGTAATCCGGCTGATTTTGAGTTAACCAGCGGTGGTGGACAGCATGGGATGAGCATGGATAACTGGGGGCGTAAATTCGTTTGTCAAAACAGTGTCCCGGCTGAAACTTTAATGTATGACGATCGATACTTAGCACGAAACCCCGTGATGCAAGCGACTAAAGCCGCTGTGTCGATCGCTCCCGATGGGAAATTCACTCATCTGTTTCGCATTAGCAAAGGCGAGCCTTGGCGTGAATTACGGACAATGCTTAGGCGGACAAAACAATTCCGAGGATCAGATGAAGGTGGAAAACCGTTCGGATTTTTTACCGGAGCTACCGGTATCACCATCTATCGCGGAGACGCATGGCCTAAGTCGATGCACGGTAACCTCATCGTCGGCGATGTTGCTAACAATCTCGTGTATCGCGCTTCTTTAAAAACAGACGGACTGAATTTGATTGCCGAACGAGCTGATCAAGGGCAGGAATTCCTAGCCTCTAAGGATCTTTGGTTTCGACCTGTCCAATTTATGAATGCTCCGGATGGAACTCTGTATGTGTTGGATATCTCTCGTGAACTAATTGAAGGGGCTGCATTTCTGCCACCGGAATTCATAAACCATCTCGATCCGGTTAGTGGTAATGATCAGGGACGTATTTTTCGAATTGCACCAAAAGGTTTTGATTCAGCCCTGACACTCAATCTCTCCCAATGGAATACTCCCGAACTGGTCGACTTACTGGACCATAGTAATGGATGGCATCGAGATACAGCTTCTCGCCTGATTTATACTCGGCAGGACCTGTCCGCTGTGGCCAAACTTCGCCAGCTAGTGCAACAAGGGAAGACCGCTAACGGACGTTTTCTGGCTTTGTATAGCCTCCAGGGATTGGGAGCATTGGACGAAACGAGCGTTCTTCGAGGCCTTCAGGACGATGAACCGATTATTCGCTGGCACGCATTAAAGACGGCTGAGTCTTTATGTAATCAGTCGCCTGCCATACTACATACGATGAATCAGATGGTTAGTGATCCTGATATCCGAGTACGATATCAATTGGCATTTTCCATCGGACAGGCGCTCGCTCCTTCAAGAAACTCAACGTTAATCACTCTGGCTCGGAAGGATATTGGCAATGCCTGGATGCGACTAGCGATTCTGAGTTCACTCTCAAAGGGTGCGGATAAAGTCCTGTCTGCATTAGCAACAGACGGCGACTTCTCAAGCCAACCCGACGGTTTAGCGTTTCTTAAGGATGTCTGTAGCCAGATTGGAATTCGCAACCGACCTCATGAGATCTCCACTGTCATCGGATTAATGGAAAAACACACCGACCTCGCAAGTCCGTTCCTAGAGGCGCTCGTGAGCAAGGTTCAGGGGGAACAACGAGAACAGCTACTCGCCTTTACAAGTGGAAAGACTGCAGACGTCCTGATGAAATTGGTTACGTCCGCTGTCGAGACGGCACAAAATGTTGAGCTCGAGCCAGCCACACGTATTCATGCTATCGAGAATCTTCAATTAGCTGAGTTTCGTCAGGTAAGCGAGTTACTGGATCAACTTCTTGACGTAAGACAACCATTCGAAATCAAGGCTACAGCCATCGACACTTTGGGCGAATTTACGCAGCAGGAGGTGGCACTAATACTGTTGTCACGCTGGTCTATGCTTGGCCCAACGCTTCGGATGCGAGCAGCTGAAGTTTTGCTGTCACGAAATGTCTGGACGCACGAATTGCTTCAGGCTGTGGAACAGGGTCGTGTAAAACGCGGAGAACTAGACCCGGCTCGCGTCGTACTACTCAAAACTCATCCGGATGAAACGATTGCCAAACGTGTGAACAACCTGTTTGCCAATTCTGGCAATGCCGCTCGTGCAACCGTCTTAAAAGACTATCAGAGTGCATTAGATTCCGAGGGTAACTCCGAACAGGGGAAAGCTTTGTTTAAGAAACACTGCTCCGCATGTCACCGTCTGGAGAATGTTGGAAATCAGGTTGGTGCCGATCTCAACGGTATTCGCAACCGTGGTATGGATGCCGTCTTACTGAATATTCTTGATCCCAATCGGGAAGTCAAACCGAAGTACCTTACCTACGTAATCGTAGACTTTGATGGCCGGAGTATTACCGGAATGATTGCGGAAGAAAGTGCCAATAGTATTACAGTGCAGAAACCCGACGGCACATCGACCACCGTATTAAGATCTGAAATAGATCTACTGAAAAGCACAGGGCTTTCCTTTATGCCCGAGGGTCTTGAGAAGCAGATCAACAAACAGCAAATGGCAGATCTGCTGGCGTACCTAAACTCGCTGCAATAATACTGGCTGGCGATTAAGCAACAGGGTCCAGTTCGTCGATACAGTCGCCGAATGGAAGGATCGGCATAGGCCGTCCACCGAAGTCCGGGAAAGCATCGTCAAAATTAATCCCCAGATGCTTATAGACACTAGCCCACAGGTCGTTCGGCGACAAAGGACGCTTCACAGGTTCTTCACCACGAGTGTTAGTTTCCCCAATCACCTGACCAGTACGCATGCCTCCGCCCGAAACAATAAAGCTCATCGAATTCGGCCAGTGGTCACGCCCTGGTTGCATCACTTTAGACTTGGTCCCAGGACGTTCGTTGATTCTTGGCGTACGACCAAATTCACCCGTCACAACCAACATGACTCGCTTATCAAGACCGCGGTCATAGAGGTCTTCAATCATGGCTGATACGACCTGGTCATAAATTGGAAAGCGGACTTCCGCATCTCGGAACAGATGGCAATTAACCGCATGGCTGTCCCAGTTGTAGACGCCCCAGTCCGGCATAGTGATTCCGGAGACGTATGGATTCTCCATAACGATCGTCACCCAGGGAACACCTGCTTCGACCAATCGACGGGCAAGAATCGCTCGCTGGCCCCACTCATGTCGGCCATAACGATCTCGTAACGCATCCGATTCATGAGATAGGTCGAACGCTTTATGAGCCTCTGACGAAGTGATCATGGAAATCGCCCGTTGATTGAACGTGTCCATGGAATCCAACAAGCCACTCGTTTCAACGTCTTTTCTTAAAGAGTCCAAACCACTTAGCAAGGAAACTCGATCGTTAAGTCGTTCTTCAAACAACCCGGCGTTCAAGGAGAGATTCTGTACTTTGAATGTTTCTGAATTGGGATCACCAGAGACGTTGAATGGATGGGTCTCATTTCCCAAATAGGCTGAACCAAATGCAAACGTGTCGACTGAATTCACTCGGCCATTTCCCAAAACTACGTAGTTACATAGCCCATTGGGATTAACGTATTCTTCCAGTTTCTTGGAAGCGATGGAACCTACGCACGGAGCGTCATTGATCGTTCCGGTAGGAGTCGCGGGGACACGCCCTGTTAAAAATCGCTTGTGACCGCCACCATGATCGGCGAAGTTGTGATGCACCGAACGAATGATATTGAACTTATCAGCTACTTTGGCTTGAAGCGGGAATAACTCGCAAATATCCATGCCAGGAACCTTTGTTCCGATTGGCTTGTAAATTCCACGGTAATCTTCTGGAGCATCAGGCTTGAGGTCATACATCTCCATATGAGGAGGACCGCCTGGTAGCCATACAAAAATGACCGAAGGATTATCTGCAGAAGGACGTTGGTCGGATCGTTCCTGAGCTTCAAGCAGCTGTGCTAGTCCGAGTCCACCGATCGCACTTCCACCGGCCTGTAACACACTTCGACGACTTAGTTTTTGATTCCCGTTCATACTTACATTCTAGCATCTGAATAAATCGGCCACTACATATATATTTCATCGACACGATCGCCTGCCGTACTTTTGGATTCAACTCACCCGATTTAAGTAGATTCACGGGAATTAGAGGCTATTCGGCCAATCCCGGAATCTTATTGAGAGTGTAATAACCGTTGGGATGAAGCAATGCATCTCCTTGCTTAGACTTTAAGTTGATGCAATTCAGTTCATGGACATAGCCTTGTCTTAAATCAGAAACGGTTAACTTGACCGTCAAGCCATCTTCTGACACCTGGACATCAGTAATGTCATTTCGTTCGGTTAGAATCTCAGGACTACCGTACTTAGCCTGCAGTAGATAGGTGTAGTTCTTCATCCGATAAGACTTCAGGTCTGCGGCTGATTCTGGATCCACAGGCCGAGTGAACTCCAATTCAAATCCATTTGGTTTGGATCGCATTTCCTTAATTTCGAATGGCATTTCCCCAGTCCACTCAAGACGCTGCAATCCGTAGGACGAGGAGCCAAGTGAACTCCAACCTCGATTCGTTAGGCCAACATACATTTGTCCGTCAGCGCTGAAATCCATTCGCACGACAGCTGAGTCGAAACCGCTGCGAAACCGAAAACAAGCTCCCTGATATTCCCCGCCCACCTTTTCCAGAAAGACTCGATTGATTTCAGAAAGTCGAAATTCGCCGATGAATAATTGCCCGGCAAAGGGCCCAAATTTTCCACAGGTATTGTCCAGCACAACATCTGTGGCGCTTTGCCCAACCTTCTTATAGGGAAACCAAACTGCAGGTGGCTTTAGATTTTTAACCCGTGGTATCGCCGCCGGCCAGGGTACTCCTGGCGATAACTTATCCACCTCCTGAGACGTAGGAAATTTGTCAGAGTGCGGGCTTCTCAAACCCCAGGGGTGTCCGAAGAATGAATCCTCTCGCATGTGATGAAGCGAACAGGTGGCAATCCAGTTTCCCTGTTGATCGGTAAAAAACATGTCACCCTGCTGGTTGGCTCCAAAGCCACTTGGTGAACGCATACCCGAACAGACCGGAGTGAGTTTTCCTTGCTGATCAATCTTCACTCCCCAACCACGCCAAAGGTCGTCTCCATTGTATGCGTGGTCTCCCATCCCCATGTTTAACGTAACCCAGAAATTGCCTTGATGATCCAACTTGGGTCCGTAGGTGTATTCATGGTAGTTACCTGTCACACCCCATCCCGCAGCAACATTTTCGTATTCATCAGCATAGCCATCGCCGTCGGTATCACGGATGGCGGTCAATTCAGCACGTTGCGCCGTATAGAAAGTACCGTCCTTAAAAACAAGTCCCATCGGGTCGTGTAAGGCGTCGGCGAAAAGTGAATATTCTATGTTCTTGGGGTCACCTTCGAGATTCGACAGAATCCAAATTTCACCCTTGCGAATTGCCACAGCTAACCGACCGTCTTCGAGTGAAGTCAGCCCTGTAACTTCAAGTACGACTTCATTCGTATCAGGCCTCCAACGCTTATCGCGTGAATGTGTCTTAGCCTGAGCACTGACCAGAGTTTGTAATTGGTAATAATCGTTTTCACGTCGCTGTCCGAATGCGGGCAACGAAAAAACGCCGACCAAGAAAAGTGATAACAAAGTCTTTACCATTGGTAGCTAACCTCCACCTTCTGAGCCCCTGAGTTAAGTATTAACAAGATATGACCATCCTTGACGACCACTTCATGGCCCGACTTAATCTGGATTCTCAATTTATCATCGACATGGACCATCGTTCCCTCACGTTTAACTGACGTGTTTATGGAAGCGAGTAAGACTGCCCATTTGGCGTCACTCGGAGCCTGCGATATCTCCATCCGACGTAATAGCCCTGTCTCGGTGGGTGTCAAAGTATCAGCGACCTTTATCTGTTGATTACCATACCGAATCGTGGGGACTGTATTAGGAGGCTTTGCCAATCGGTATCCAAGGTACCGAATTCCCGCGGCTTCTGCGGAATCAGGCCACCTGCCACTGGCGGCATCAACTTGGGCTAATGCAACACCCTGCGTTAGAGTGATTTGCTCGTTACCTAAAGGAGAAGCAAATGGTATGAAGCGATCGAACCAGGTTCCATGTGCATCGAGAAATCGCCCTTTCCAGGCTAAAGCTAGTCTCACTTCCCGCAGGTCAAATGCATAATGAACGCGTTCTGGAAACCCAACAGCAAAGGCACGGGTCCCGACGTTTTGCATAAATGTTCGTAAACGGATTGGTGACTCGTTCGGCTCAAGCTCAAACCCCTGTTGCTCATCCGCCAATAACTTATCAGGCAACTCTGCCTTGTCACTGTGGTTTAAGTAGGTCCAAATCGCTGTGACTTGGTGTTCCACATTACCCTCGAGAATCTGAGGTACCGATGCGTTACCCTGAGGAAAGAAATTAGGCATCCGAGTCCGGGGACGTTTGCTATTTGGATTGAGCAGAAATTCCTTAAACCACTCAGGCTGCAATCGAGAAATTGGGTTCGCCATCTCGACTCCAACGACGCCTGTCATACGTTTTCCCTGGATAGCATGACATTGCACACACCCCTTATCCACCAACTGCCGACCGGCTTCAATGAGATCCTTCTCTGGAAGATTGGCCTCCAACACTGGTTGATTCTTTTTCGCATCATCTACCGCACTAAAGACTGACGGGAGTTGCTCAGTTACCGGTGCGCCAAACAGAGGCATCCGAGCCTGCATATGAGGACGGATATCCCGTTTTCCGGCCAACACATCAGCCAGAGCAGTGGAGACTAATTTATTCCCTACTCCGGATAGAGGAGGTGGAATTTTTCCTTCATCTCCAAAATCCACATGGCCCACAGTTTCAAAATAGGAAAATCGCCGTGCGCCAACACCGCCCACCGATTCCTGATCTGACCAGATTCGCTGATGGCAAGCATAGCAGTTTCCAGTCACCAGTTTACGATGTAAGAATTGTTCACCCGTTTCAGGAGCTTGTGCTGTGATGGCACTTTTAATCAACTGGCGTTGTGCGTCAGTCAGATGATATTCCACCGGTCGGTGTGCAGATTGAACGTCAAGACACCCTCCGTCGAAACGCTCAGGGACAAGCCGTTCATAGGCTGGGCGGTCAATCTGACTAAAATCAGCATCATGCTGATGACACTCGACACAGCCGAACTGAACGAAATGGCTCTTTCCCTTTTCAACTAACTCGGGAGCCGGAATGGCTCCTGAAGGCCGCGTTTGAACTGTCTTCTCTCGCAACAAATAATGGGCGACGTCGGCTGCTTCCACAACATTCAACTTCAAACTCGGCATGCGCCCCGATGGCCGACTGTGGCTCGGATTAAGCAGAAACTTGGTAAGGGAATCATGGGAATACTTCTCGAATAAATCTGGCAGAGGCACTGAATCTGCCCACTCGGAAAGTACAGGGCCAACCCCTACCAGACCGTTATCTTCAAAGTCCTCCTTTTTAAGTTGATGAAATTTCTCTGAAGCATCCGGGGCATGACAGGCGACGCATCCGACCGTATGGAATAGTTCATATCCACGCTCTGCATTGCTCGCACCTGGGTCACCATTCTTATCTTCTTTAAGCGGAGCATAAATCGGTTTACGGGAAGACTGTAGGAATGCCACTAGTTCACGAGCAACCTGTGCTCTCTGCGATTCAGCTAGTTTCCCAAGAACGTCAGGCATCGTTGTGCCCGGTTTTACCTGATGAGGGTCTGAGATAAAGGCGGTAGCCCAAGCGGGTTGAATTCGATGAAACAAACCAGTCAAAACCGGCCCCTTCTTGGGCTGCAATGTTTCATTGAGCACCGGAGCATGGCAAGCCGTACAACTTAGTTCAGTTAAAAGGGCGTTTCCTGGTTGACCGGCATAATCTCCATCGGCAGTTCGAGTTAACCCGGGAATGATCGGTGGTGTCCCGTCAGCAGCCTTGACGACTGATAAAGTAAGTAATGCGATGCTAAGTCCACTCAGGGCTGATACCCAATGTTTACTTTTCATTTCGTTGAAACAATCTCTCTTGATATTGAAGAGTTAAAAACAACAGGGCCATAGCTCCGGCTCGATCATTGCGGGATTGCAAAGCTTCACGATCCAGGTAGGCCCGAAAGTCCTTCTGCTTCCCTGTACCTGTACAAACATTGTTGATAGAGCCATCGGCCGCAATCCTCCGTAAGGTTGCCAGTTCAGCTTTTTCTAGGACTTGATAATAATCTGACGCATCGAGGATCCCTCCGTTCACACCGATTTTGATCGCCGCGGCAATCATACAGGTAGACGTAAACTCTGGATAGCTCTCTGGATGATCAATAACCTGATGCCAGCTCCCTGTAATACCCTGATGCTTTACTAATGCTTCTATGTGTTTTACAAAGCTAGCCTTGCTCTGTTCCCATCCTTTTGTATTGTGTGGAACCTGCACTAAACTCATGGCTGCCCCTAATGCAGCAAAACCATTACCTCGTCCCCAGGCGGCCTGATCTAACGGAGAATGACGATACAATCCGTTCTCCAGTTGGTTCATGGAAGCACAGGCCTGTAGATGTGAAAGGCATGCGTTAAAGTACTGTGACTTCCCCAGGCTACCTGCCAGAGACAGTAACGGGCCTCCCATAAATACCGCATCACTCATTTCCGAGTGAAAGGGCATCATACGAAGCCCGTCGTATTCAGTTGGATTGGAGTCGTACAATCCTGCAACGTCCCATATTCTTTCGCGACATGCTTGCTGATACTCCACCGGATAAAGGGGGTACATAAGATGAGTTACGAAGACCAAATTTCCGGCAATCTCAGAACCACTTTTAGGAAGGGACTGTTTCAATAGTGGCTCAACCACTTTTCTCGTCTTGTCACCATCGAGTGTATTTTCAAATTCGAGATTGTGGCAGGTAATTTGGGACATGACTGCTAAAGCGGGGATGTAAGAGATCCTATCCATCTTTCGGCCATAGACATCAAGCAATTGCTCAATGGCTCCCTTGGCATCCATGGCTTTCTGTTCGAAGTTTTGTCGAGTCGCACTTTTCCCCTTAGTTTGGGCTGCCCCCTTAATGGACTCAGCTGCAAATTCCAACTCGTCTTCATAAGCGAGTGAAATCGCTTCCAATGGAACTCCAAAGTGCTTGCTCCCTTCCGTAATGGAATTCAGATAGTTGGTTTGCTCGGTAGCAGGATTATCTTGAACAGGCAGTCGGTACTTTCGCGTTTGGGCAGATTCATTCAATACGATTCCCTGTGTTGAGGCAGAGTCGAGGAGCACAATCGTATCGACTAAGTGGTATGCAGACCAACCAATCAAGTACTGGTATTCCGGATTGGATTGCGACTGATAGAAAGACTTTTTGTCAGCGGGTGTCACCTCTTTTGCACCAGTCTGATCGGGGTAGAGATCCGGACAGACGGCGAGCAAGAAATTGTCTCCACCGACGAGTTGCCGAGCCAATTTTGTCGCATCCTTAACTGTCTCCTCGCCGAACACTCCACCTACGACAAGAATTCGAGTGGAGGTATTTTGAACATCAAAGAAGTCCACCGGCGCTGTCACAGGAATGCCATTGCCTTGCCGAGTGACACCCAAAAACGACTCATCGGCGGCTTCGACAACCAAGCCTGGTGACAGGGAGATTAAGAGTGCTAAAAGAGGGAGGAAGATTCGTCTAATTCGCATGACCTACAGCTCAGGATGATCCGTAAAATTGATGCTCTGATTGTATCATCCTTCGAAAGATGTTTGGGCACTCTGGAAATAGTGGGCTCAAATCCAATAAGTGCCACCCACTCGAAGATGGATTGGCTGATCGAGTGGGTGGCACTTATTGGGGCATTTGGGAGTTTTTGAGGCTGGGAGGTAGTGGGTGGCACCTATTAATTATCGGAATAGATACGAGTGCTTTCTTCTTTGGTGACAGGGACATTTACGTCATCGGAGAGCATTTGCACTTTGATGACATTGTCACCGGAGTCGAGCGCCTTAGCCTTGACTCGGAAGACCGCCTCCTGATTAGGAGGTAGCCGATCCAGAGGTGCAAACAGTGCATTTTGGCCTTCAATTCTCAAGTCACTAGGCCCGCCTCCCTGGACCGCTCGTAACGCCGTCGGAAAGGCTGCGTAGATCTGCACACCGGTGGCAGTACGCGTTCCTCGATTGACGACCCGAATCTCATATGTCGTATCACTGCCAACTTCGATTGGATCTGCGGTATCCTTCACACTAAATTCTAATTCCGGAACAGATTCCACTCGGACAATGTGATCAAAACTATCCTTTACTCCTAAGTCCGCTTTCCCTTCCAGCACGATCTTCTGCTCACCCGGCTCGACCGCCACAGCCGTTAGCTTGACAGAATCCCGTACATTTGGAGGTAACTCCTCGAGCTTCCAATACACGGCATGTTCCCGCGCGTCATATTCTCCAAAATGATCCGTCGAAACGAATTTAAGCCCTTTCGAAAGAAAGGCAACCAAGTTTACATTTCGAGCGGATGCCGTCCCTGGATTGGCAACATCCACGGCGTAGGTCGCCTCCCGATCGAGATATCTTACTCTGGGACCTCGCAAACCTACCTGGACACCCGGTGCGATCACTTCAATTTGCTGAACACTACGATCTTCCATCTGTCCATTACCTCGAACCGTCAGTGTATTGAACACAACTCCTGCCGCTTTCGCCGTTAGTCGCAAAGCCACTTGCTTCTGCTGTCCCGGACGCAATGTCCCAACCGGATACTCAAGTTCATTTCCTGCAACATGAGATAACTCCGGAGGAATATCCGCCTCTAAAACCACTCCGGTCGCATCACCACTTCCCGGATTCGAAACAGTCACATTGACCAAAACACTCTGACCAATCAACACTTTCTCGGGTGTCGTCTGAGTGATGGAGAGCTGAGGGCGTGTACTAACTGTGCGAACCGAAGCCAATGCTTCAAAAGACACACGAGCAACACTACCGATTTCCCCCTCCGCCAAAGGAACAACTTTCATCGACACGGTCGTTTCATCCCCAGGTTCCAATGTTCCTAATGCCCATTGGATCGAGCCGTCACTGGCTTGAATAAACTCAGGATGAGCACTTTCTAATCGTGAGCCTTTAGGCACAAAATCGGTCACACGAATACCATGAGCAGATACCTTCCCTGTGTTCTTAATTTTGGTTGTGAACACTGCTGTTCGGTTTACCTGGACTTCAGCTGGAGCAACTTTCTCCACGGTCAATGTTGGAGTTTGCTGGCCTTCAAGTTGGAGGCTGCCAGGCTGGGCGGTCAAAGCAGGGAATTCCCTTTCACTGCCTTCCAATTCAAATCCTGAATCTGTAGCCACATCATTCTGTGGTAAGGGTAAAGGAGCCAGATTAGGTTCGTTGGTCAAGCTTAACTGTCCCGGCGTATTGTCCGTTAATTCGGTAGGGGGGAGAGGTTGCTCGACCGTTTCAGCTCCCAAATCAACCGGCGTGTCTGCAATCGAGAAATTCCCGTCGCTCTCTACTGTGGGTTCAGGCAAAGGCAGTGGTTGTTCAGTGACAGTGGATGCATCGTCGGTTACTTGGAATTCTCCAGATTGTTCGTCGTCAAATGCCGGGGCGATCGGATCTGCCTGATCCCCAATGGTAAATTCTCCCGTTGAATTGCTGGGCGCAAACTGATCTGCATTCGTCTCATCACCAATAACAAACGAGTCACTGTCACCTGATTCAACCGGCGTATCCTCAGTGGAATCACCAACGACAAATTCTCCGTTCTCAATCGCAGCATCCGAAGAATCACCAACATTCAATACAAACTGATCCGAATCTTCCTGTTGACTAACAGTGACTTCTGTAGAATCGGTCAATTCCCATTCAGCTCCTTCAGTCATTCCTGTTGTGTCTGAATTCCCAGAAACAGGTAACGCGTCGGATCCCATAGAGAGCCGGTCGAAATCATCTGTGGTAGGAGGGGCGATATCCTGCTCAGAAATAACAGCATCGGGATCCACCAGACCAACGATTTCTTCATCTGTCTGGTTCACTCCAGCTACAGACGAGCTTTCACCAAACCATTTGGAGTAGACAACCCAACCTGAGCCACCGAGCATACAGACGGCCAACAGGCCTGTCAGCCCTACGCGGATTGCAGACGACTTCATTTTTATAATCCCCCAATTCAATCGTTCTATTCGTTAAAGCGGAACGGTTTAACTTGGGATAGATAACAAAAATAGGGATCTGAGGGAATACCAATCGCTTGTCGGGATATCGCGAGAACGGATTCGTTAACGAACGCTAATGATGGTAGGGGCTAGACACAGTAGAGGAATCACAAGTGAGGCCAAGCCAATAATCCAGCGAACAGGGCCCAACTTCACGGAATCATCTCGAGTAGGTGGATGCTCAAGTCCCATCGCCATAATCATGATGATCATCAGAATGAACATCATCGACTCCATATACACCTGATAGGCAATCACCAACACCATGAGCACTCTTGCGATCCAATGCGCTGCTTTACCAAACAAGCAATAGGTCACATGGCCGCCATCAAGCTGTCCCATGGGGACCATGTTGATCCCCGTCACAACCAGACCAAACCAACCTGCCACAAAAGCCGGGTTCAACTGAGAAAACACAACGACATCCGGTAGTGGACTATCCGGATGAGCCCATCCATACATAAATCGAATCAACAGTGGTAATTCCAGTTCAAACGGCCCTACACCAGGCTTACTCAAATCGAGCGTCGCGACACCATACCACATCACAGGAATGGCTAGTACCAAACCTGCGATAGGACCGGCCAATCCGATATCAAAAATTTGACGCCGATCTGCCTTGCGGCCATCCATCAAAATGACAGCTCCAAAAGTTCCCACGGGACTGATAGGACAAGGGATACAGTAGGGCAAGGTGGATGGAATACCGTAAATACGAGTGGCAATATAATGCCCGAATTCGTGGAGTAATAAGATCCCCATGGAACAGAGCATATAAGTAATACCTTGATCGATATTTTTCAGAATTGTTGCACGTAGCCCGATGGAGTCGACACTGGCTGTCCCCATCCCCGCAGGCATCCAATAGTACATTGGCATAAAATCTAAAGCGGCAACAAAAAAGACACTCATCAATGTCAATCCAAGCCATACCAGCGGTTTCAAAACGCGAGGCCGGTGGCGTGCCGGGGCTTCAGCCCCTGAATCCTGTACGGATTCATCTTCACCCACAGGCAAATCATCCACTGTTGGTGAGATTAGGTTGTCATCTGTATCACTGGAGTCCATACCCCTAATTCTAACCTTCCATTGCCAGCTGGCGAGAAGTCTTTCGTTCATTCATAAAGCGAATGACAAGTCCAATCAATATGAACACAGCTCCGATCAACGTACTCACTTCAGGACGCTCATAACTTGTCAGGTGCCCCCAGGCGATATAGACCCAGAGCGGCACAAGAATCGGTTCCAGAATCACAATCCCTGTTGCTTCATGACCTGGGATTTGCTTAACGCTTTTTGCAAACAGCCAATAGGGTAATCCCATCTGCAACATTCCAAAGGCAGCCAGTGCCACCCACTGAATCCACTCCTGTGGATAAATGCCAACCTGAACGACAAAGGGAAGAAAGACCACGCATGTGACGACATGATTAATTCCCACAATCCAGGCTGCTTCAAAATCGCGCATCCAGCGTAAGGATAAGACCACCAAAGCATAAGTAAATCCAACCAGTATTTTTAGTGTCAGCCCCCATAATGTATCGTCCTGAAATTGTGGAATGAGAATCACGAGCACGCCGATCATCTGAAAGAAAACCATAGCCCAGTCTGCCCAGCCGGTCTTCTCTTTCAGCATGATGACCCCCAGAGTAATGATCCAAATCGGAGCGGTATATTGCAGCCAGATGGCATTCGATGCTTCGTAACGCTCCATCACCGTCAGGTAGGTGTAATTCATCGCTACAAAAATCAAGGTCACAGGAATCAACCTGACCGACCATTGTGGCTTACGAACGATGGGCAACAAAATTAAACAAGCGAATGCTGCACGCCAAAATGCCAGTACAAAACCTGGCCAACCCTCAAACCAGGGAGCTTTGGCGAAAAATCCACTTGTGCTCCACAATATGGCCGCCAGAACAATCATCCAGCGAGCGCGCACAACAGCCGCACGCTTGGCTTGATCGACGTTCGACGAGGCTTGCAAACCGTGGCCTCGCTTTATAGATCTTTCAGGATGGCCGCGGCAGCATTTCGGCCACAGGTCCCCATCACTCCGCCGCCAGGGTGACTAGCAGCTCCGCAAAGATATAGCCCGGAAAGAGGAGTGCGATGATCCGCCCATCCTGTCACCGGTCGATTAAAGAAGAGTTGATTGGGTGACATTGCTCCCTGCATGATATTACCACCGGTCAGTCCAAACTCCCGTTCTAGGTCCAACGGACTCAATATCTGGCGATGCTCTATTGCATCCGGCACGTTGGGAGCATAGCGGCTAAGTACTTGAATACAGCGATCTGCAAAATCTTCCTTGATATCATCCCAGTGCTTCCCATCGGCTAGTTGATAAGGAGCAAACTGAACAAAGATATTCATTAAATGCTTACCTTCCGGAGCAATCGTTTTGTCGAGGCTCGTAGGCAACGTAATTTCCAACACAGGTTCGGTACTCGGCCAGCCCGCCACGGCATCTGCGTAAGCGCGTTCGATATATCCCACCGTTGGGCTAATGTGAATCGTCCCATGATGATGGGGAGCCGTTTCAGTGGACTTTTTACAGGTAAAGTTAGGGAGTTCACTAAGGGCCAGATTTATCTTCATTGATGCTGAGCTGTAATCGATGCGATTGACGGCATGCAGAAAAGCTTCAGGCAGGTGTTCCGGCTTCACCATATGATTGAATGTAAGATTTGCATCCACGCTGGACGCGACCACAGGAGCTTCGATCAATCGACCATCGGAAAGCGTCACTCCGACCACCTGTTCCTCTTCGACCAACACCCGGCGTACTTCCGACTCGCGGTAAATGTCCACCGACAAGCTTTGGCAAACAGAAGCTAACGCATCCGCCAACGCTCCCATGCCTCCCTGAACATAGCCCCATACGCCACGCTCACCGCCGGCCTTCCCCATGACATGATGTAATAGGACATAAGCAGACCCCGGAGCCGATAACGACTGGAAACTGCCGATGATTGCATCGGTTCCGAGCGTCGCTCGAAGGACTTCACTTTCAAAAGTATTTTCCAGGATTGGTCGGGCGGCACCGGTTAGGAAATCCATCGCCGCCGGTAGATCTTCACCGAGTTCCCCCAAAGACTGATACAGATTTAGTAGTCGTGCCGAGTCCTTCACCTTCGAAGTGAAACTTCGACTACGCCATGAGTTTGGTAAGGGGAGCGGACTAGACGCTGGGTTTTGCATGAGCGGTTCGATCACTTGTGCAATCCGTTCCAGTTGCGCACAGTATTTCGGATAAGCTTCCGCATCCGATTTACTAAACTGGGCAATCTCCTGTTGATTGGCAGCCATGTCCGGACCGAGCGTTAGGCTTCGGCCATCCAGCAATGGTGTAAATGAAGAGGGATTCCTGCGTAGAATCTTCAGCCCCTTTTCAGCCAGTCGCAAGTCCGCCATAACCTGTGATTCCATTAAGCTCACAACATACGCGGCGGTGGATACTTTATATCCCGGCCAGAGTTCTTCAGAATTCGCACATCCACCTAGGACATGACGGCGTTCCAGTACGCAGACTTTCTTTCCCGCACGCGCCAAATAGGCTGCTGTCACCAGGCCATTATGGCCACCACCAATAACGATGGCATCATATCGATCAAAACCAGACATCGCGTTTCTAATTCCTAAGAAGCTTCGGGGGTAAGGAAGGCAGGTAGGTTAGTTTTCTGGGCCCTACCACTTGAGACCAAATTGTTCTCCACCTGAAGAACGATCGCGTCCACCTTTTAATGGGGCATCCGAGCGTTTAACAGCTAGTTCGCGCGGTGGTAATTCCTCTTCCACTTCTTTTCTGGTTTGTTTTACCGGAGCCGCAGTGGTTTGTTTGATAGACAACGCGATTCTTTGCGCGTCCACGTCGACCGAGAGAATTTTGACATTCACTTCCTGTCCTTCACTCACTTCTGTGCTCACGACACTGACTCGACGATGAGCCAATTCACTGACGTGAACAAGCCCTTCTATTCCTGCGGCCAGTTTGATAAAGGCACCAAAGTCTGCGATCCGAGAAACCGTGCCACTGACCACTTCACCTACGCGAAAGCGTTCATTGATTCCTTCCCAGGGATGGGACTGTAATGCCCGCAGCGACAATCCCAGCTTTCCGGTCTCGGGGTTTATCTTCTCCAAACGAACGCGAACTTTATCGCCTTCTTTCACGAGCTCGCTGGGATGCTTAATTCGCTCCCAACTCATCTGACTGATATGGATCAGGCCGTCGATACCACCAATATCAACAAACGCTCCAAAGTCTTTGACGCTACGCACGACGCCTTCATGGACACTTCCCACTTCCAGTGAGCCCAATTTCTGTTCGCGTTGCTCAGCTGCTTCACGTTCCATAATGGCTCGGTGACTCAGCACTAGATTACGACGTTCGGCACTGGCTTCGGTCACAACACACTGTAACTTTCGCCCGACGTACTCTTCAAAATTCTCTACACGATAAATCGAAATTTGGCTGGCTGGAATAAACCCACGAATGGAATTGGCCTGGCATTCCAAGCCCCCCACATTACTTCCCGTGATGGTTACATCAATCACAGCACCTTCCTGCAGATCACTCCAATCTGCAACGGAAACCGCTGCTCCGGGAATCGTCACTTCATAAATCTGGTCGTCTTCATTGAAGCCTGTCACGATGATATCGATATCAGATCCCACTTCTGGAATCTCGGTGAACACCTGCAGGTTTACCACTCCTTCATTGGCGGCACCTAAGGAGACGAACAGATGATTGGCATCCACACGCAATACCGTAGCTCGTCGACGATCATCCAGTTCTACATTTCCTGCATTCGCCGGAGCGGAGGTATCCAACAGATCGTCAATACTCTCTCCACCCAATGCAGCCGCGATTTCATCCTCTAAATCCTGAGACAATTGATCTCGAACCGAAGGGATCGGCACGGGGCCTTTGTTGGGTACGACGACTGCATCGGCAGGAGCTTTTCCACCGACATGCGGCTTCGCTCCACGGGGCTTATCGCTTTCACCCTGTTGTCGTCGAGATCCGATTTGAATTTTTCTCGCAGGCCCTGTTGGTGTGGCATCGGTGCTTTTCTGAGCAGGCGTTTCGGCAGCCGCGGGCGTGTCCCCAGCGTTAGTCTGATTTGCTGAAGTAGCAGCCGCTTCGCTCTGTGTGTTTTCCTCTGCCACTTCGGCTTGGGCTTCGCCTGTCGCAGCCTCTGTTTCAGCTGGCTGATTGTCCTCGGGTTGCTGATTGATCTCTTCGGTCATAGTCGTGACTTAGTTTGTGCTCTGAAGAGCACTTTTCCATGTGGCTTATTTGGTGTTACTCCCGAATTTTGTCCCGTGAACAAATGAAATTCGAGGTATTGAGTAGTTTACCAATGGCATTGGTGTGTGGGTAGTCAGCAAACAGATACTTCACGTCTCAATCGGAGAAGATGTTGACGAAGCCAGCGGTCAAGATAGATGATATTAAGGAGTTCTAAGTTCATTTCTTTCCATCAGGACACCGCTTCATCGTGACAGGTTTTAAATCCGCCGATTATGGCTCCGCTTTTGCTGTATTGATTGACCCCAATCGACCAGTGGCCATCGACGCAGGCAGTGCAAATACGTCTCTGCAGGCCACTTTAGAAAACACGGATATCGAAAACGCCTTTGCTTCACCTATCACCAGTATTGATTTTGCTTCAAGCTGTCTTTCGGCCGCATGGCTATGGAACGACTTTTTAGATGAGTCCCATACCATTAGTCAGGACATTCACACCTCAACCGGTAGTTTCTGGCATGCCATTATGCATCGACGAGAGTGTGATTACTCAAATTCCAAATACTGGTTTCGAAAAGTAGGGAAACATGATGTATTTGTGCCATTAGCCGAGCAGGCGGTGGATTTGGCAGGCGGCACCGACAGATTTGGTCTATTGGATCATGGCGGCTGGGATCCTTTTGCGTTTGTCGACCTATGCCAGCAGGCCGGAAACGGTGACCCCAGCTTACTCGACTACTGCCGTGAAATAACTCGCGTTGAGTGGGAATTGTTGTTTGATTATTGTTATCAACGTGCTGTTGGTTCATAGACAATAGCAGAGATCCAATCGTATCCAAGGACGAATGATATGGCCTTTCAATTTCGATGCCCTAATGGATGTTTACTCGAAGCTGAGGATCATGATGTCGGCCAGATTATCAACTGTCCGGCTTGTGCAACGAGAATGGCTATCCCTCCCAATCCCGCCGGCCCTCCAGTCGCTGCTCCTATCTCACCTACTGCCCCATCGGCAACGCATCAATACGCAGCAAACTCGCCCGAAGAGTACTATGAAGATCCTCCGGAAGTGGAAGTTTTCCCGGACGTCACCAGCGATCAAGAATTTGCAACGGATGAATTCAGCGTGGACACAGGCGAAGAATCGGTGGGAGATTCTGAACTCCCGGACTTCGATGGTGAAATTGAGAACAAAGATGAACTCCATATTCCCTGTCCCAATGGACACGTGCTGGCCGTAACCAGAGATCTACTGCAGGAAGTAGCTATTTGTCCTTACTGTGGCGTAGAATTCGAATTACTGGAACGAAACAGTGTCGAAGCAAAGCAAAAGAGGGCCGAGCAGGCAGAGCGTCGTGCCGAAAAGGGTGAACGCGTCTTTCTCTATTGGGGAATCGGGGTGGCTGTGATTGTCGTCGGGACCATTATTGGACTCGCCATTGCGTACAGTAAATAGGTTTCCCTGTCTCTGGCTGATTTACAGCGAGCTGGAAATCAATACAATTTTGATTAGTGGACAATCTCATTGAGAGCATGGCCTGCCACCATTTATTAACACAATCTTTAGGAGTTAGGGTTCCAAAATGAGCAACGCTTTGGAAGTAACAACAGACAATTTTGATGCCGAAGTTTTACAAGCGGATGAACCTGTGTTGGTTGATTTTTGGGCTCCTTGGTGCGGACCGTGCCGTCAGATCGCCCCGATGATTGATGAACTTGCTGACGAAAACGCTGGCAGCGTTAAAGTGGTCAAGGTGAATATTGATGAAGCCGGTGAGTTAGCGCAACAATACGGAGTGAGCAGCATTCCAACCCTGATGATTTTCAAAGGTGGTGAGACGCAAGCTCAGCTCATCGGTGCTCAACCAAAACCAGCTGTACAGGAAGCTCTGGACGCGGCCAAAGGCTAAGCCCCTTCCAACACAATCTGAAAAACACTTAGTCGACCCGGAGCTAGATTTTTTAGTTTCGGGTCGACTTTTTTATGGCAATTTCGAGTGAACTTCCGGTCACAGTCTCTGTGATCCTTAGCATCAGGGTGCAGTATTCGTCACACTCGTTACGACCCTACATCTAGCCGCGACGAAACCACCAAAAAACAGGAAAGCACTTAAAACAACTCCAAAGCTCACCTCGCACAGACGACGATAACAAGCAAAGTTCATACAACACCCCCAAATTCACAGGATTTCGGGAGTGGAGATAGTTTCGATTGGATTCGCTCTGACACAAATCGTCGGTTGAGCGAATTAAGGTGCAATACTATATTGAACAACTGGTTAGTTATCAGATTATTAAATCTAATCAACTGCCATACGAATGAAGTGACCCACGAGACCGAACCAATCAGAAAAACATGCAATTCATCTTGATAGATAAGATTCTTGAGCTTAATAAAGGCTCGGATATTACTGCTATCAAGACCCTGTCCATTGCAGAGGAATACCTGAAAGATCACTTTCCCAGGTTTCCGGTAATGCCCGGTGTATTGATGCTGGAGGGATTATTCCAAGCCAGTGCGTGGTTGGTTCGCGAAAGCGAAGATTTTGCTCACTCGATGGTCATTATGAAAGAAGCTCGCAATACAAAATATGCGGGATTTGTTTCACCAGGACAGACGCTTACTATCAAAGCCAATATCCTGAAACAAGACGAGACAACCACGACGCTTAAAGCAACCGGAGAAGTGGACGGAAATGTTGCCGTCTCCAGTAAACTCCTGCTTGAGCGTTTTAACATCAAAGATAGAAGGCCGGATCGCCAAAGTCTGGACGCTTACTCAATTCGTAAGCTGAGACAACAATTTGCTTTGTTATATGACAAAGCCGAACCGGTTCTCAATCAGTAATTGATGGTGAAGTAAACCGTTTACCGTGAAGACCATAACTGTGTTGGCTTCACATTTAATACATATATAAGTTAAGTAGGTTTTTGGGAGCACAACACAAATGCCGACTTCTGAAGAAATCTTCGACTCCATTAAAGACATCCTGATCGAGGCACTTGCCTGTGACGACGATGAAGTAACCAATGACGCTACATTGGTTGGAGACCTCGGAGCAGAGTCAATCGACTTTTTAGATATCGTGTTCAATCTGGAACAAAAATTCAGCATCGAAATCGAACGTAGCGAGTTGTTTCCGGAAGACATTCTTACGAATGAAGCTTTCGTAACAGACGGTACAGTCACTGAAGCTGGATTGGCTGCACTTGGTGAACGCATGCCGTTTATGGATCTCAGTACATTCAGCGGAAACCCACGTGTTCAGGATTTCGGAAACCTGATGACCGTTGGTGACCTCTGCCAATTCATCGCAGGAAAAACCAGCTAACACTGCCTGGTTTTTGTTTAACTGATTTCTAGTTATCCGAGATAGTAATGCGTTGGTATTGGATCGATCGATTCGAAGAATTCGTTAGCGGGACACGTGCTGTCAGCATTAAAAACGTTTCTTTAGCTGAAGAGCATATCCATGGGTATTGGCCTGGTTTTCAGGTCATGCCCAATTCGCTCATTATTGAGGGTATGGCGCAAACCGGCGGCTTGTTGGTTGGAGAAAAGAATCAGTTTGTGGAAAGTGTTGTACTGGCAAAAGTCAGCAAAGCCATTTTCCACGATGTCGTCGTACCGGGTGATACTCTGAGGTACACTGCTACCGTCGCTGATATCCGTGAAGACGGAGGGATCATTCAGGGCGAGGTGCATCGTGATGGTGAGTTAGTCGCAGAAGTGAATCTAGTTTTTGCCTGCCTACGCGGCGATCTTGCAGAAGTCGAACAATTCTATCCGGAAGAATTTATCTGCATGCTTCGTGGACTCGATATGTACCGTGTTGGTGTCACCCCAGATGGTGATCCCATGATCCCACCACAATTCATGCTCGATGCTGAAGCAGCTATGGCCACAAGCTAACCGCTGGTCTTACCTCACATTTAGGCCTAAAAAAGAGTCTACTTCCCGCTACCGGAATGCACTTGAAAGCAATTTGTCACCAGCTTTAATTGGCAGATTGGCTCTCAACCCGAGATAAAAAACCGTAAATCGTGGTTTTCATCCCTTCCCGTGCTCGGTTAGAATCCAATGCATACTTCAGACCGCTCCTGTGGACTTATAGTGAAGGGTGTGTTTGGAGCCATCTACTAATATCGTCAAGAAGGGATTAACGGCGCATGACACGTCGCGTAGTCGTAACTGGAATTGGAATGGTTACCCCATTGGGTAACGACCTAAATACAACGTGGAATAATATCAAAGAAGGCAACTCCGGCGTCGCATACACGACGATTTTTGATGCCAGCAAATTCCCCACCAAATTCTGCGCAGAAGTAAAAGACTTCGATGCGGACGCCTTCGGTGATGACCCTGCGAATTGGGTGAACCGAGGCCGGCATACTAAGTTCGGAGCAGGTGCTGCGCATCAGGCCGTGATGGATTCAGGGATCCTCGACGCCAATGTGGACCCACTCCGCTTCGGTATTTACCTAGGAGCCGGAGAAGGATTTCAGCACTTCAGCTCGTTTATGAGTAGTATCGCGGGTGGACTCACTGAAGACGACATCAACTTTAATGACTACACCACAACGGCTTACGAAGCCTTTAATTTTGAGCGTGAGTTGGAGAATGAGCCCAATATGCCAGCGGCTCATATTTGTGCCATGTTCAATATTCAGGGACCATCCACCAATACTCTGACTGCCTGCGCTGCCAGCAATCAGGCTGTCGGTGAAGCCACAGCACAAATTCGTCGAGGCGATGCGGATGTAATGCTTGCCGGCGGAACCCATAGTATGATTCACCCGTCAGGCGTGACTGGATTTAACCTACTCGGAGCGCTTTCCAAAAATAACGATGATCCTACTGGAGCATCACGGCCGTTTGACCGATTGCGAGATGGATTTGTTCTTGGCGAAGGCTCGTCCATGATGATCCTGGAGGAATTAGAGCATGCCAAGGCAAGGGGAGCTCAGATTTATGGTGAGATCAATGGCTATGGCAGTACGGCTGATGCCTACCGTGTCACCGATCAGCACCCAGACGGTCGTGGAGCCATCGGATGCATGTCGTTAGCAATCAAAGATTCAGGAATTGATTCCTCACGTATTAACTACGTCAACGCCCATGGCACCAGTACCCAGGTCAACGACAAAGTTGAAACGCTCGCCTGCAAAACCGTCTTCGGTGAAAACGTGCCTCCGATTTCAAGTACAAAAAGTATGATGGGGCACCTGATCACCGCGGCCGGAGCAACCGAACTGATCATCTGTCTGATGGCGATCAACGAAAATACATTGCCACCAACCATCAATTATGAAAATCCCGATCCCAATTGTGATCTAGATTATGTGCCCAATGAATCACGTGAACAAACATGTGATGTCATTTTGAATAACAGCTTCGGGTTTGGAGGCCAAAATGTTTCCATTGTGGCTTCTCGATTTACTGATTAGTGGTAATCGTAGCTCGGAAGAGCGATTAGCCTAGCAATAAAAAAAGCGAAATGTCACGTCTCGCTTTTTTTAATATGTCTTTTGTTACGCCCAGCTTCATTAACGCCCAATCGTTGGTGGATTGGCTTGCAGGAAGTCCCGTGGGGACCGCGTCGTATAGTACGGATAGGCATGTGTTCCCACTGCGGACGGATGAGCATTCTGCAGCATCTGATTTTGAGGATATCCATGCTGAGGAGCCGGAGCCTGAACATTCACCTGAGCGGCCTGCATCGGCGGTTGCATCATTTGTCGCTGTCCAGTACGCATTTGATTCTGCGCACAACCCACAGTCGATATCGCGATACACATAAAACCTAAAACTAGTAACCGCTTCATTTGCTCTCTCCTGAGAATCACTCCCACTGTAGACACCATTGACATAATTCGATCCCTACATACTGTTCTTGTGCAGGCATACAACGCCCTAGTCTTTTCTTCGGACACTATAAGCGTCAAAGTTCAACAAATCGTTAAATCAATTACATTCCGCACTTTGGACAAGCCACTTCGATATTGGATGAATCACTCAAATGTGTTAAAAATCAGCAGATTCAGACGGTTTTAGGCACGTTGACCTGTAAAGGCACATTTATGCGGAATTTCTTTCGAGCAGTAAAAATAGGGCTGCAATACCGCTTAACATGCCTCGGGGTCATCGCCTGTAGCCTGTTTGTCGCTTTTTTCTGGAGTGCCAATATAGGCACTATTTATCCGCTGGTCGAAGTCGTCTTTCAAGGCAAGTCAGGCCCTCAATACTTGACCGAATCGATTACCGAATTGGATGGTCAAATCCAAGCAAAGCAGGCTCTGATCCAAACCGAATCAGATCCTGCGAGCACTTCATTTCTTGAAGCTCAACTTGTAGGACTCGAGGAAGAACGAGCGTTTAAGCAAGATCTACTCCCAATAGCCCAGCAGTGGTTACCAGCAACACCGTTTGCGACGTTGATTCTCGTCGTCTGTTTGATGATTGGGGTTACGGTCCTCAAAGATCTGTTGCTTATGGCTAATATTATTCTCTCTCATCGCTTTACCCAACTCTCCGTCTTCAATCTGCGTAAGGACTTCTATCGTCGTACGCTCAAAATGTCGGTTGGATCCTTCAACACCGATCGCACAACAGAATTGATGAGCCGCTTCACGAATGATACTGAAGTGGTGACGCACGGGATCATGCAACTGTTAGCTAAAGCCATTCGAGAGCCGCTCAAGATGGCGACCTGCCTGATTGCGGCTGCTTTTATTTCCTGGCGTCTACTAATCTTCTGTCTGATTATCGTCCCCATTGCCGGCGTGATCATGGGCTACCTATCGAAAGCCTTGCGACGGTCCAATCGTAAAGCAATGCAGGAGATGGCAAAAATGTACGGCCTGATCGGTGAGACCTTTAAGGGGATTGTAGCCGTCAAGGCTTTCAACATGGAAGCTTACGAACGTAAACGCTTTCATCACTCAGCGAAGAACTACTATCTCAAGGCGATGAAAATTGCTAAGTATAATTCGATGACCCGGCCAACCACTGAAATTATGGGCATGACCATTGTTGGTCTAGGGATGTTATCTGGTGGGTACCTGGTCCTCAATCAGGAAACCCATTTGCTCGGAATTCAAATGTGTGTCAACCCAATGAGTTTTGGGGACATGATGACATTTTTCGCGTTTCTGGTAGGTGCGAGTGATCCATTACGCCGAATCGCTGATGTTTTCAATGTAGTACAGCGTAGCTCCGCAGCAGCTGACCGGATCTACGAAATGCTGGATAGAGAACCTGATTTACCTGAGATTGATAACCCGCTTCCTGTTACACAAAACGTACAGCGAATCGAATTCAAAGGGGTTGATTATCAATACACTGATGATTGTCTTGTCATTGATGATGTTTCTCTGGTGATCCCCCAGGGGCAAACGGTTGCTCTGGTAGGGCCTAATGGTTGTGGCAAAAGCACGTTAGCAAGAATGCTTCCGAGGTTCTTTGATCCGTGTCGAGGTGGCATCTTCATCAACGACGTCAATATTGCGGATGTCCGTAAACGCGACCTACGGAAGAAAATTGCAATGGTCACTCAAAATGCAATCATGTTTGATGACACGGTGCTAAATAATCTGAAATACGGAAAACGAGACGCCTCACTCGACGAAGTAATTGCCGCAGCCAAAAAAGCCAAAGCTCATCAGTTCATTGAAAACAAATTGGAAGATGGTTATCAAACCGTGATCGGAGAAGGGGGCGGTAAATTATCCGGCGGTCAGCGACAGCGACTGGCCTTGGCTCGAGCAATTCTTACCGACCCTGAAATCATCATCCTGGACGAAGCGACCAGTCAGGTGGACCTGGAAAGTGAACAGGTCATCCATTCTGTACTCAAAGATTTTCTATCCAATCGCACAGCGATCATGATTACCCACCGAATTTCCAGTTTACAACTGGCCGACAGAATCATTGTCATGAATCAAGGGAAAGTGGTAGACGACGGTACACATGAAGAGTTGATTCAGAGAAATACAATCTATCAAAGTATGGCAGCTCCCGGATTAAAAGATATTGCATAAATAAGTAGTTCATGAATACTTTTGGCACGCTAGTTGCACCCCTATAACAACACCAACAAATTCCTGCCTGAAAAGAGAAGACTCTAAAGACCAACGGAAGAGGGGCCGGACCAGAGAAGAGGCAAATGATCAGGGCCGGAATACAGGCAGAAATTTGATGGTTTTCCAGGAGGACTAAGGCGAATGACACTATGAATTAAGTGTTTTTCGGATGTTAGTTACAATCAGAAGAGACTTGAACAGACCTTCGAGATTAACTGGATTTGAGGCAATATCAGGCAACTTGCTGTTACAGGATCATGCTTGAATTACGATGATGGGGATCATCTAATCCAATGCACCTGTAGCACATAGCCTGTATTGTTTTGATACATGTGTAGTATATTAGAACACCTTTTCCTATCTGCAACGATGATCGCTCGCTTTGGGCGGCAAAACATCGGGATCAAACCGTTTAGTGTTTGGCTTGGCTGTTTCTGGCTATTTCTAGCGGCCAATAGGGAAAGCTGCCTGCAATATGCTCTGTAAACCCTGTATTTAGTGCATTTTTGTGCAAGACGCGTAGAATATTTTGTTTTAGAATTAGATGTTTAGTAGCGATCAAATTAGGGGGTATAATTACCTATCCCCTTTTTACGACAGTTGTTTTTCCGTTTTTTGGAGAATCCTGAGTACCCGCCAAGGGTGTAGTGCGTTACTAAACTGTGGGGCATGGTTTGTGTCTAACCCAGATAGGAATTAATCGAATGAAACGTCAACTTTGGGCTTTCGCATTATTGGGTCTTCTTGCCCAGATGGTTTCTCTGCCAGGCAGCGCCAATGCTCAGACTGAAGCCTCGGATTACGGAATTCAGGAAGTTGCCGAGATCAATCGGCTCATTCGCCAGGGCTGGTTGGATTATGAAATCAGACCCTCTGTCGCAGCATCCGATGGCGAGTGGGTGCGACGTGTTTACCTGGACATCTTGGGACGCATCCCATCGGTCGAAGAGCTTCGTGAATTCACTCAAGAGCGTTCACCGGAAAAACGAAAAGCCCTCGTCACTAAGCTACTTTATGACGAAGAATACACGGAACAATACGCGAACAATTGGACAACCATTTGGACAAACGTATTGATTGGCCGGAGCGGCGGAACCGAACGAAATAGTCTGACCAGCCGACCAGGTATGCAAAAGTACCTGCGAGACTCTCTGGCTCGCAACAAGTACTACAACGAAATGGTTTACGAACTGGTTACAGCGACTGGCTCAAACACACCGGGAACTGATCAATTCAATGGTGCTGTCAATTTCATGACGATGAAACTTGAGGAAAAGGCGGCTCAGGCTACAGCCAAGACCTCACGTATCTTTTTGGGATTACAGGTTCAGTGCACGCAGTGTCATAACCACCCATTTAACGAATGGAAGCAACAGAAATTCTGGGAGATGAATGCTTTCTTCCGTCAAACCAGAGCTTTACGTCGCTACGAACCTGGCACTCGCAATGTTTCGCACGTTGAATTAGTTAACGAATCCTTTCAGGGAGAAGGGTTAACAAAGGATCCTGACAAAGCTGATATCTATTACGAATTACGAAATGGTATCACTAAGGTTGCTTACCCAGTCTTTGTAGACGGTCAAACAATTGACCCCAGCGGTTATGTCGAGGACGTTATTCGTCGGGATGAACTCGGGAAGTTGATGATGGAATCCCGCTATCTCGATAAGATGTTGGCCAATCGAATTTGGGCGCACTTTATGGGATATGGATTTACTAAGCCCATCGATGATATGGGACCACACAACCCTCCAACGCATCCAGAATTACTTGACTATCTAGGCCAGCAGATTCGCAAGAAAAACTTCGACTTAAAGCAAATCATTTCCTGGGTTGCTCTTAGCGAACCGTACGCACTTTCAAGTCGCACTAATTCCTCCAACGAATCGCTGGATGATCCTCTGTTGGGTGAGTCTCCTAAGTTCAGCCGCTTTTACATGCGTCAAATGCGAGCTGAAGAACTTTATGAATCATTGCTAACAGCAACGCGTGCTCACGAAGGTCGCGGAGACTATGAAGCTCAGGAAGAATTGAAATCACGTTGGCTCGGACAGTTTGTCGTTGCTTTTGGTAATGACGAAGGTGAAGAAACAACGAATTTTAATGGTACGATTCCTCAGGCCCTCATGATGTTCAACGGAGACCTGGTAAAGAAGGCGACCGATAGTAATAAGGGCAGTTTCCTAAGTGAACTGGCTGAAAGTAATCTAAACAACACACAGAAAATAAATCACTTGTTCGAAGCTGCGTTTGCACGCAAACCCAGCACCAATGAAGTTAAAGTTGCCAATCAATTACTGATTGCCCGCAAAGGGGATCTAACTGCAGCATTGCAGGATATTTGGTGGGCTGTTCTTAACAGTAACGAGTTTATATTAAACCACTAAGCCTTGGTTGTTCTGATGGGAGAACATGGCTTTAAACATAGCGGAGATTAAACAATGAGCAGATCATCAACACCTAAAGGAATGTCCCGTCGACACTTCATGTCGCACATGACTGGGGCTTCCGCCATGACCATGCCAGCCTTGGCCATGGGTAACACCTTGCTAAACAATGCCGAAGACCTGAAGCGTCGACGTAAGTCAGCTATCCTTCTCTGGATGGGTGGCGGGCCTTCCACGATGGACATCTGGGACTTAAAACCCGGAGCTCCTACCGGCGGTCCATTCCGTCCGATTGCCACCTCAGGCGACCAGCAAATCAGTGAGCATATGCCATTGATGGCAAAGCAAATGCATAACATGTCCATCATCCGAAGTATGAGTACTCGGGAAGCAGACCACGGTCGCGGACGTTACTACATGCACACTGGTTATGTTCCAAACCCAAATATTGAACATCCAAGTTACGGAGCTGTACTGAGCCACCAACTTTCACACCAACGTCCTGAACTGGAAATTCCTCCGTTCGTAACAGTCGGTGGTGGAAGCGTTGGCCCAGGATTCTTGGGTATGGCCTGGGCTCCGTTCTCAGTCAACTCTAATGGGCAGGTTCGCAACCTGCAGATGGGTCTTGAAGACCAGCGTCTGTACCAGCGAATGTACGCTCTGGATCTCATCGAATCCGGCTTCATCAATCAACGCCGTGGTTCTGCAGCATCTGACCATCAGAAGATTCTCAAGAAAACCTTGAATCTGATGACAAGTTCACAAATGGACGCTTTCAAAGTGGCTGGTGAACCAGAAGACGTGAAGGAACGCTATGGAAACACCAACTTCGGCCGCGGCTGTCTCATGGCACGTCGTCTGGTTGAACAAGGAGTTCCATTTATCGAAGTCGGTCTGGGCGGCTGGGATAATCACCAAAATATCCACGCGACACTTCGCGACACCAAACTTCCGGAACTGGACCAGGCCATGAGTGCCTTGGTCGAGGACTTGGAACAACGCGAATTGCTTCAGGACACCGCGATTATCTGGATGGGTGAGTTCAGCCGAACTCCTCGGATCAATGGTAACGCTGGTCGTGACCACTGGGCACGAAGCTGGAGTGTCGTTGTTGGTGGTGGTGGCCTCAACGGTGGCCTTGCCATTGGAGAAACAAATTCCGATGGGACACGGGTAGAAACAGAACCTTACACCTCTCAGGATGTAATGGCATCTGTTTGTAAAGGATTGGGGATTTCACTCCAAACAACCTTTACTAGCCAAAACGGCCGTCCTATGAAGATTGCCAATAGCGGCAAAATCATCAAGGAATTGTTCAGCTAAGAGCAATGCCTTTTAGATCTGTTTTTTCAAGGGGCGAGTGCATCCCATAGCACCGCCCCTTTTTTGTTTTTTTTTTTGTATTTCCGAGTACAACTCACGCAGTTCATACGCTCTCAATACAGGGTAAGTTACGCCAACAATCATGAGCGACAGAATGCCAAACTCTGAGCCTCCTGAGCCTCTAAGTCCCGAAGAATTGATACAAAAGTATCAAAATGGGATTTGGCGTTACTTGCGTGTACTGGGTTGTGAAGCATCGCTGGCAGATGATATCACCCAGGAGACCTTTTTGAGAGTCATCCGAAAGGGTTTTGAGCAGTATAACGATGCTGCCACAGCCGGATACCTACGAAAGGTGGCCTACAACCTGTTTATCTCTGTCATGCGAAGAGAAGGCAGAAAGGTTGTTACTGACGATATTGAGCAATTAGATGCGAGTTGGAATAAGTGGGCTGGAGCAGATAATGGCGACGGCCTATTGGATATGCTTCGAGAGTGTTTGGAAGGGCTAACCGAACGAGCTCGAAGTGCCTTGGAGCTCCGATTTAAAGAAGAACATACACGTTCTGCAATTGCGAACCATTTGCAAATTACAGAACACGGTGCCAAGAACCTAATGCAACGGGCCAAGAAACAACTACGAGACTGTGTGGAAAACAAAAATCAGGCGGAATTCAGTTAACGTATGACAAACACACACGAAGATTTTAATGATCCCCTTTTGGATGTAATGCTCGAAGAGCTATTAGGTGATACTGCGCCTCCAGATCTTTCATCTGAAATCCTCGCCCAGCTCGGCCACCAAACAGTTGATTTAGCGAGTCAGATCAATATCAACGCTCAGCCCGCCCGGAGACGGTCCTCGTTCATTCCTTCGCTCTCGCTGGCCTTATCCGCCGCCGCATGCATCCTGGCGGTTGTCGCTATTGTGCTCAATGCCAAGTCCACTCACTCACCTCAATCACACGAAGAAGTGGTGGCAGATTCTTCAAGGCCATCCGATGCAGACAACCTTACTCCCAATCAACTTGCCAACGACCAAAATCGTCAGGAACAACAGGATCAACCAGAACAACAGATGAGGCCAGACGGTTCAACGCCATTTGAGCAGCCAAAGCCAATCGCTATGTCGGATGATAACTCGGTAAATCCGGAATCCGTCACCGTGCCGGAATTGACGCCGGCGACCAACACATGGAAGCATCCGCTAGCATTCGTTTCCACATCTAAAATCACTCCTTTGAGTCAACCGGAAGTGCTCGCAGGTATTTCTCACGAGCTCAATAAACAATGGAATGAACAGGGAATTACCCCCTCCGAATTTGCAACTAATACGGAATGGGTTCGTCGAATCTATTTACGACTACTTGGACGTGTCCCTACTTCGAGTGAACTGATGCCTTTCCTTGAACAGGATGTTACTGAGCAGACGCGTGAAGCCTTAGTCAATCGTTTGTTATTCTCGACTCAGTATTCGGAAGAGTACCTGCAATACTGGACTAATCTTTGGACGAACACATTAATTGGTCGCCACGGTGGAACTGGCAAGGATAAAGCTCACCGTGAAGGTCTGGCGAAGTATCTGTACGATTCTCTGCAAATCAATAAGCCATACAATCAAATTGTCAGTGACCTGATTTCAGCGACTGGAAAGTCACACCCTGATGCAGAGGGTTTCAACGGAGCTGTCAATTTTTTGCTCGCTGCCACGAACGAAGACGATACTACCTTAGCGACTTCCCGAACAACGAGCCTCTTCCTAGGACAGAAACTTCAATGTGCCCAGTGCCATAACCATCCGTCTTCAGACATCGGGCAAAATCAGTTTTGGGAAATGGATGCCTACTTCAGTCAATTGGAGATCGTTGCACTAGGTAAGGAAAAAACCGCTGGATATGAATTGCTCAATACAGATTTTCGAGGAGTGGAAACTCCTAATGGCGACGCGGGGAACTACTTTGAACAACCCAATGGGGTCGCTCGATTAGCTTTTCCTGCATTTTTAGGACACGCAGAAGCTTCGGCGAGTGGAGCCATAGAGAATTTCGACCGCCGTGGGAGACTGGCATCGTTGGTTAGTAATTCGCCACTCCTGGAGCGAACTTTGGTTAACCGGATGTGGAGTCATTTCTTTGGCTATGGTTTTACCACCGAAGTGGACGACATGGGACCACATGTCCAGATTACTCATCCTCAGCTACTGCAATCGTTGGCCAATCAGACCCGAGCGAATAAATACAACTTAAAACTCCTACTGAAGTGGATCGCACTATCCGATCCCTTCCTTCGATCCAGTGTCTATTCCAAGTCCAACGACATCGATAGCCCAGAACTTGGGGACCAGCCACTGTTTAGCCGCTATTATTCCCGACAGCTTGATCCCGAAGAAGTCTATCAATCGTTGTTAGTCCTAAGTGGAAAAACTCGGAAAGCGAACTCCTTTGGGCAACAGCAATTAGCTCAACGCAGCTGGCTGGGTCAATTCACTCGACAAATGGAAACCGATGAAGGTGAGGAAGCAAACACATTCAAGGGAGATATTCACCAATCATTAGTATTGATGAACGGTGATTTAATGAAACAGGTTACTTCACTGGAAGAAGATACGGTACTCAAGAGAATTGTTGTAAGCCAGCAACCCACACAGGAAAAAGTCCGTCAATTATTCCTAGCTTCACTTGCTCGCTATCCCTCTGATGAAGAGCTAAACCAGATTAAACAATTGTCCGTAGAAGCTAAGGTAGCAGAGCAGCAATTTCTACAGGATATCTGGTGGGCTCTACTGAACAGCAGTGAATTCATTCTTGATCACTAAGGTCACTCATCGGCCACAGAGCATCGGAATCTCATTGGCGGCTCAAGTCAGTTTTCATGAGTAGGTATTCCTGAAACTAAACGTGCTTTAGAAAGCCTCGTTGACTCATTCAGTTAACCGCCCCATACTGTCGGTTTCGCGTTTTAAATGCCTCGGTCTATATCAGCCGTTGAATTCTAACGCAGTATGCCCATTCGTTGAGCAGAAGTATGGACGCAGTGGCCAACATCGTTAATTCCAAAACGAATATGCGTCCAATGCTGCGCCTGGCTTTACCCGTGGTGATCGAGCAATTGATGATCATGATGGTCACCTGGACGGACCACTATCTCACTGCTCAGCATCTCGAGACTCCTCACTTAGCAGCCATAAACCTAATGGCCTATGTGCTATGGGTGCTTCCCTCCATCTTTGCCGCCATTGGCGTGGGTGCCACCGCTTTGGTGTCTCGGTTCTTCGGAGCAGGTGAATATAACAAAGCAAAGTATGTGACTAATCAGGCAATTACTCTCGCGTTAATACTGCTCACAGTCATTACCACCGTAGCCTGGATGTACCCGCGTGAACTGATCGATATTATGCAGCTTCCACCGGCGGCTACCGACGCGGGGGCTCAGTATTTCAAGATCATCATTCCTGTATTCCCATTTGCCATCATGCACATGATTGGAAATGCCTGTTTACGGGGAGCCGGAGATATCATGAGCGGCTTTGTCACCATGCTGATCGTGAACATAATCAATGTGCTTTGCAGCCTTTGTCTCGTCACGGGCTGGGGACCATTCCCTGAATTAGGTTGGGAAGGCATTGCGATTGGAACAGCGATTGGATACGCCGTAGGTGGTTCCATTATTATCGCCTATTTGATTCGCGGACGTTTTCATTTGAAGCTCCACTTATCAAAGATGAAGCCTGACTTCAAAATGATTTCCCGCATTCTGAAGATTGGAATACCAGGCGGGATCGACATGCTAACCGTGGTCTCATTTCAAATGTGGTTTTTGGCAATTGTCAATTCGATGGGAGATGTCGCTGCCGCGGCTCATGGCACTGCCATACGTATCGAAGCGTTAGCCTACTTACCTGGTCATGCATTCTCTGTGGCTGCCACGACCATGGTCGGTCAATTTTTAGGAGCCGGGATGCCCGGTCGCGCCAGTCGCTCTACATGGCTCGCCTGCCTTTGGGGAGGGAGTGTCATGTCATTGGCAGGCTTGATTTTCTTCTTTTCCGCCGACGCTATTACAGGCATATTTGCAGGAGAAAAAACTGCCGAAGCCGTCGGTATGGCCGCTCCATTGATACGTATTGTCTCAATCAGCATGCCTTCTCTGGCCATCGTCATTGTCATGACTGGTGCTTTACGCGGAGCGGGGGATACCATCTTCCCGTTGCTGTTTTCCTTTGTCGGATTACTGTTTGTTAGAATTCCACTCGCCTATTACTTGTGCTGGGATCAAATATCTTTACCCTTCTCCGACATCGTTATAGAAGGCTATGGCATGGGAGTCCAAGGCGCTTGGTATGCAATGGTAGCGGATATTGTCTTAAGAAGCCTAATGGTACTGGGCCGGTTTCAACAGGGTGGCTGGAAGCACATTAAGGTATAGCAACGAAATCTATTCAGCCTCTTCCAAAGCTTCTTTACGGCTAATTAGCTTGACTAAGGCTGCGCGCAGCTGTCTAACTTTAATCGGCATTTGAAGCAGTCCCTGTAAATTACCGAGTTTCGCTCGACTCGCGAATGTCGACTGGTTCTTTTCGACAATAATCACGGCTGGTACTGATTCGGTGCGATAGTCCTCACGCATTTGGTTAAAAGCCGATAGAGCATTCTCCTCCAGCGCACCTGTACAAAAGATCGCACAATCAAACTGTCCCGGACTATCTTGTAGTCGTTGCAATCCACGCTCGGCATTCGACACAAGCAGGACTCGATAGCCTCGTTTCCCTAGCTGAGCTCGTAGCAATTCCTGCATTTTCTGACGTGAATCAACTAACAGTACGGTCTTTCCTTCACCTTCCTGTTGAATCTCTCCTCGTTTGGCAGGGGTTGCCTGTTCTTCCTCTCCGTCCTTGTTAGTTAGCACTTCATTACGTTTAAGCAAGACACCTTCAGCCGCTTCGACTTTATCAAGGTCGGATTTTAAGAGTTCATAATTGGGATAGCGTTTGTCGGGATCAAATGCGATCGCTTTATTCACAATATTAATGACCGTGTGAGGCAGGCCAGTAACATATTTTCCGATCGGTGGAATGTCACGATAACGACCAATATTGAGCCTTTGGATTCGGTCTCTGGTTTCGACCAATGGAGGCTTACCAGCTAACAAATGATAAAACATACATCCGACAAAGAAGATATCGCTCCGGATGTCGTTACGAGGAACCTGCGTTGCCCGTTCTAACCCTGCGTAGTCAATGGACCGCGGGTTAGACCCTTCTTCTTTCTTCTTTTTTTCATCCGTGGATACAATCGTAGCCAACCCGAAGTCAGCCAGTTTGGCCTGTCCTTTACTCGTCACCAATACATTCGAAAGCTTTAAGTCACGGTGAGTAATACCTTCGTTGTAGGCATATTGCAGGCCATTACAGATTCCACGAATCAACTTCATGGCCTCTCCAAGTTCCATATGCTTTCGTAGCTTCACAAAGTCACGCAGATTTTGGCCTTCAATAAAGTCCATTACCATGTAGTAACGCCCTTTATAGGAGTCTACATCATGAACCGGAATAATATTCGGGTGCCTTAAAGGCATGACCATCCTGGCTTCACGCATGAACTGCTCGGTCGCTTCCATATCGTCGCTATAGCGATTTCGAAGTACCTTGACTGCTCGGACTCGACCGGATTCAGTGTCGACACAGCGATAAACACGAGCAAATGTACCAGCCCCGACTAAGTACAGGACTTTATACTTTCCATAAAAGTACCCGTCGCGATGGCCTTTGGTAAGTCGGTCCAATTGCCAATTCGTGATCAGCTCTTGACGCGTTAATACGCTAACAAATGCGTCCATCGAGGCATCAAGCCCTCCGGCTGCAGTTAACGCATTTTCAGATTCCTGCGTAGAGAGCACGCCGGTCTCAATACAAAATCGTGAGAGTTTTTCAGAGGTGATTTCAGACATACAGATCTTTGCTCTAGATACTAGTCCTACGAATATGGCATAGAACCATGGCGACTCTGTAATTATCCGCTAATTTGAAGAATTGGTCAGCAGATTATTCGCTCAAATCAATCAGTTTTTATATTTAGGCTCTACTGCTTGGCCAACTCATCGCGTTCACGGCGAGTTGCTTCCAAATCCAAGAGCACATACTGTAGGTCCATTCGAAGCTGGTCCAGTGTCTCCCGAAGTTCATTAATAATCCACCGACGGCCTTCTGCCTGGATTTTCAATGCGATCACAATGGAAGAGAGCTTATCCCCGTTATCACCAGGTACCTCTTCGGCCAGCTCTTCAAGTCGCTCAAGCAGCGCATTGGGAGATTCGATCTTCAACAAAGCATCAAAATCAGGGATGTCTTTCATTACCAACTTACTTGCTACGTTTTCAACTTCTCCAGCAACCACATGAAACTCTTTGAAAAGAGCCATTTGAACCACCCGTAAAGGGCATGATTGATCTGGATGAATATTCCAATCAGTTCTAAAATCCGTGTTAAATAAATCGCGTGGAATTGGCCTAAACTATTGCCAAAATGGAATAGTTTTGGAGAATCTGGCAATTAACTCAGAAAGACGTGGAATGGATCCCGGGAGAGCAGTTCGTAGGAGTGCAGAACGCCCGATAGGGGGTGCTTGGTGGCTCTGTGTTGCTATTCTCTTTTTTACCTTTTCACTCAGTCTTTTCGCCCAGGTAACCGATTCGTTCGAATCTAACCAGACGCAATGGAAACGAGTCACGACAGATGGTCAGGTTGTCACCGTTACACACCATCTGGATCAACAGCATGCTCATCACGGACGAAAGAGTGAATATCTGGAGTTAATCGCTGGGCAAAGCACACATATTCACTATGGATACCGAACTCCCAGCGTCCGTCTCATTGATGAGCTAAATCCATCTGTGTGGATTCAGGCGAATCGTAATCACATTCAACTGATTGCAACCGTCGTCCTCCCTCGTACCAAAGATGCCCATACGGGGCAGGCATTAAAAGTACATGTATACGGAGATGCCTATAACAACGCAGGTTCGTGGCAACGACTTAGCGTCCGCAACATTCACTCCCAGTTACAACGCAAAATTCCAAGCCTGCGAAGCCAATACGGACCTGAGGTCGACGCCGGCCAAGCTTATATCTCTCAACTCCTGCTCAACGTCTATAGTTCCCCTGGCAGGTTGAAGCTCTGGATTGATCAATTCGAAATGCAGACCCCTAGAGTTTCCACCCCTGCGGTCGAACAGGCCAGCTATCAGCGTGACGGTGAGTTACAATCTCGCCAGTTTGATGAAAACCAAAGTCAGATCAAAATTCAGGAGTCTGTCTTAATGGTAAATGGTTATCCATTTATGCCAAAGATCATCGAGCATAACGGTGAATCGCTCGAGTTCCTCCATTCGCTTGGTTTCAATACTGTCGCTCTAAAGCAGTTTCCCACCGGACGGCAACTAGAGATCGCTCAACGTCTGGGACTCAAACTCATAGCTCCTCCAAACTTAACATCGGATTTATCCGCCTCGGCAAACCTAAGTCCGATCCTCTGTTGGGGTCTCGGTGGCTCTCTAACCAGTAATCAATTGCCGCAACTTAAAGAACAAGTAAGTCAACTACACCAGCTAAATTCATCAAAGCAACGTCCGTTAGTCGGAACCATTGAAAGTGGTTTTGATGACGTAAGTCGTTATACCGACATTTGCCAGCTCTACTGGCAGCCACTTTTTAAAAGCCTAAGTCTGCAACATTCCACCCAACAGTTGGTTCAGGCAATCGGTGAAGTTCGGCGAGGAAGGAATATCTGGGTTACCGTTGCCAGCCAAATCCCACCCAACGTATTGCACCAGCAGCATGCCCTGATAAATTCGCAGCCACAACAACTCTCCAATAAACGGCTCTCCACCATCGTTGGATATGATCAGTTGTCACTGAGCATTCATAGTGCTTTGGCAACGGGAGCACGAGGGATTCAAATTCAATCGTTATCACGGTTAGATCAGACCGACGCTGATACACTTCAGCGAGTGCGAATACTGCAACGAATCAATAATGAACTTACCACAATTTCTCCGTGGGTCTCCGGAGGTGTTAGTGAAGGTGAAGTGCAAGTCAGTCGGGATGACATCACGGTCTATATGACTAAAACGGATCGAGCTCGATTACTATGGGTATTCAAAAACGAACCCGATCAACAAATCGTAAGCAAACCAACCAACCAACAGATTGTTGAATTCACCATCTCTGGAATCCCAGTCACGTACCGACCATATCATGTGAATTACAGCGGAATTGAACGACTACGTGGGTCTCGCGAATCCTCCAATACTATCACTTTGAAACGTGATGCAAGCGTTTCTCGGATTGTGCTAACGGCAGACCCACTTGTAAGAGATTACATTCAAAGGAAAATCTACACCCATCGCGAGAGCACACTGAAATTAACCTACGATCTGTTGCAGCATGAACTCATCCGTCTCCAGCCACTCATGAAAATTACGCCTCCACAAGCTGCCACGCTTGAAGGACTTCGTATTGCTTATGGGCAGGCAGAGACTTCCTTACTCAAAGCGAGGAAGTCTCTATCAACCAATGAGTGGGATGTTGCCTATCAACTTCTCACTCAATCGGAAGACCGTCTTCGACAGTTAAAGCAAACCGCCTGGAATTTCACCCAGGGGGCTCGTGCAACCGATACAGGAAATGCACTCACTCTGGGAATCACCAGCCTTCCTGAGTTCTTTGTCGTTGAAAAGCAACTCCAAGCTTCAAAGTGGTCAGCCAATTTGCTACCGGCGGGAAATATGGAGACACTGCAACAAATTCAGGCAGCCGGCTGGCAGCACCATCGACACAGTCAGCACGTTGTTCAGTCACTCGTGGAATTGACTCCCCATTTCCCGCGGGAAGGTTCCAGTAGTCTCCGTTTACAAGCCTGGACTAGCGGCACCGATGAAACTAGCGGTATCTCGTCAAATCCTACAATACCTTCGTTCCTAGAGGCTCCCGTATGGATCACCTCTCCCTCGGTACCCGTACTACGGGGTGACGTATTACATATAAGAGGTTGGGTAAACATCTCAGAACCCCTACAACATCACGGCGACGGCCTTGTTATATACGACTCCATTGGTGGTATCACCATGGCTGATCGTTTTCATCATACGGCGGGATGGAAGCCTTTCTCTTTAGTCAGGGTTGCGCCTGAAGATGGTACCGTCCAATTGACCTTTGCATTAATGGGGCTCGGGGAAGTCTCGCTGGACAATGTCAGTATCCAGAAACAAATTCCGCATTTGTCCTCCCAGACGCCGATACAATTGAATTCATCGGACAGCATGTTCCCTACTTTAGCCCCCACAACTAGGTAGGTTTACAGTCGTTCTATTCCGAATCGTTACCTACGTGGTTTAAGAAGACGAGAAGGAGATACCAACTTGCAATGGCTATCTGAATTTGGAATCTGGATTGGTGGCGGAACTCTTCTATTTTGTGTCGTCATAGCTTTCTACTACCTTAGGAAAAACCGTAAAGCCCCATCGACGGATGATCGCGTCAATCTCACCATTGCGATTGGACAGCTGCCGCAAAAACCCGTGGTCACCGAACCGTTTCGATTGGAAATCTACGGCAGTCCTGTAAGGATTAGGGCATTGGTTCTGGCGCCGATTGGACGAGGGCAGATGCTGCCGGATAAAGAACACTTTGGAAACATCCTTAATCACTTCGTCCCGAATTTCACAGATATATTAGAAGCCCATCAACCGATTTTCCGACAATGGCCGGAACAACTGAGTTCAAGTGGGTTCATTCAGTCTTTCTTCAACAACCTGGCAATCCCCAATAAAGGGCAGGGTACAATTTGGTGTAGCATCGCCGGTAAGATCGAAGTCATCGGGGCAAGTTATCTGATCGGGATGGTATGTAGCACGGATATCCCAAATAGTCTCAGCCAAATTACGGTCCAGCACCCTGGACAATGGCTGGACATTTTAAGAGTTCATCAGTCATAGGATACTCGATCAAAATGACTCAACTTGCTGAACACGCCAGAGCAATCTGGCAAGCCGGAGTTGATGCGGTTGATAGTGAAAAACTGGTATCGTCTGTAATCCATGCAACACCCCAGTCCATACAGATTGGCTCGCAGGTTTACGAATTAACTGAAGCCAGTCGAATCCTGGTAGTCGGAGCAGGCAAAGCCGGCAGTGGCATGGCCAGTGGTGTGGTTCAAGCATTACAAGATTGCAATAAGCCAATTTCAGGCTGGGTGAATGTCCCGGAGGACTGTGTCCGCTCTGTACCTTCTATCACACTGCACGGTGCTCGCCCGGCCGGTATTAATGAACCTACTAGGGCCGGTGTTACAGGTACCAACGAGATCATCCGAATCCTGCAGTCAGCACAACCGGACGATCTATGCATTTGCTTAATATCCGGAGGTGGATCTGCATTACTCCCTTCGCCAATTGAAGGAATTTCATTACAAGACAAACAGACAATTACCAGGCAACTAAGTGCAGCTGGTGCCAACATTGCCGAATTAAATGCTGTACGGAAGAAATTGAGCCGAGTGAAGGGGGGTGGGTTAGCACAATTCTGCACACAATCCCGTCTTTCCACTCTTATCATTTCTGATGTACTGGGAGACCCCTTGGACATCATTGCATCGGGACCCACAGTGTCAGACCCGAGAGGGGTTGAAGATGCCATCAACACCATCGAGAGTCTACTTGATCTTAACGATCCTGTCGTCACGACGTGTCTAGAAGCTCTGCGACAGTTTACTCCCGCAACTCAGACATTCGAGCATTGTCATACCCAAATCATTGGCAATCTGGAAACGGCCGTATACGCTGCATCTGACAAAGCACAACAATTAGGTTATCTAGTCGAAAGTATCGCTCATCAGGAACTTGAAGGACTTGCCGAGGAAGTCGGGCAATCTCATGCAAGCAAGTTCCGCGAGATGACTCAACGCAATGGCAAGCACGTGTATATATCCGGTGGTGAACCAGTGGTTCAACTGGCTGCAACAAATGTACGAGGGCGCGGCGGACGTAATCAACAGTTAGTGCTCGCAGCCCTAATCGACCAAATCACGCATCACTCAGATCTATCCCGCTGTATGGAGGCAGGGGCGATTCTCTCAGGGGGCACAGATGGAGAAGACGGACCAACAGATGCTGCGGGAGCACTGATTGATCAACAACTGATCGAGCAGCTACTCTTACAGAAACTAGACACTGTTGATTTTCTTCGCAGAAACGATGCTTACTCGTTCTTTAAACCACTAGGCGGATTGCTTTGTACGGGGCCCACTCATACCAACGTCTGTGATCTACGGGTGGTCTTAGTCGATACGGCTGTTAGACAATAAAAAAGGCGAGTCAGATTTCTCTGAACTCGCCTAATGTACGATGTACCCGATTGACTAGATACGTCAATTCAATGGGTCGCAGTGCAACAGTTAGTCCCACCACCACTGATTGGCTTGAAGCCCTGTGACCGAAGTCCGCTCGTGAATCTTACGAACAACGTTGTCTTCGTCCTTTAGTAGGTTCTGTGAAGACAGAGCGGTTAAAGGCTGAATTTCAACTCCGCCACCAATCGGTGTCATTAAGGAATTACCTTTCCATACTGCATTGACTGCGGTATCAACTGTCTTTGGTTCCGGGTAAACCTCAACTGAAAGAATCTTTTCGTTGCCTAGCAACCCAAGATCCCAACTTGCTTGTGTATAGTAATCTTTGTCCTGGATATAAGCAGCCACAATTAGCATATCGATTAAGTTCCGCATTTGAGCATACACGGGAACTTGACTGGCAAGCTGAGGATATTTTGCGGTAAAGGACTGCTGGAACGTTTTACTAGCTCGGTCCACAACGCCGTTTCCGACACGTGTACCATCTGCCTGAACCAATTCGTCGGCACCAACCAGCTTGACCCCATCTCCTACTAACTGCATCGCTAAATTATCTTCGCTAACACGAACACATTCATAATTAGGTGTGAAATACCAACGCGCCATTGCATTTCGATTCACCGACGATGGTACAGCCGCACCGATGTAGGTTCGAATATCAACCGGTGGTTTTTCCAATCCGATTCCGATCAATTTCATACGATAATCAGCTTCCACTAATACCTGAGCAAAGTGCGTTTTAGGTGAAATGCCTGAGACAGACACAACTTGCTTACCTAGGCTTTGTTGCAATCCTGCTACAAACTGCTTGGTGTTTCTAGGATTTAACGCAGGAGCCGCCTTGATCATGTACTGTTGCATACGCTGCAAACCTTCCTGTGTCGGGTCGATTGAGACTCCCACAGTATTTGCCTTTTTTCCGGCAGGGCCAAAACTACGTAAGGCCACGATTAGATCCTGAAGTTCTAGCACTGCGCGTCCGGAGGTAACTCCTACAGGTCGCCCAGACGGATCCACAGCATATCCTTCTGCAGGACCAGCAACGACAATATCGCCAGACTCAGGATAGAAGAACACATAATCGATACTGGTTAAGCCTGCGAGGTATCGCATATCATCACTCACCCCTTCGCCTGCTTCCAATCGCTTAGCAATTTCAGCTTCTAGGCGTGTCAACGAAACTTTTCTTAATTCGCTTTGTCGCGCTACGTTAGGATCAAGAACCTGACGGGCTTCCTGAATTCGCTTTTGAGTGAGTCGAATATCGAAGTGCTGTACCTTTAGAACGCCCTGGGGGTTAATAACCACACCAGCACCACCACCCTGGCCGCCGCCCTGGCCGCCACCGCCGAATCCGCCGCCGCCCTGGCCGCCACCGCCGAATCCGCCGCCACCGCCGCCAAAACCGCCACCGCCAAATTGGGCATGGGCTGATGGTGACATAGCTAGTAATCCTGCTACGACAATCAACGATAATAACTTATGAATGCGTTTCGACGTTGACATGATCAGATTCCTCGTCTCAGTACCTCTCTGGGGTACTACATAATTGATGTTTCTCTTGTTCCGTAATCCAAAAGCGGCTTACTTTAAATGCCGCACTTTTGAATTGACCATAGTTTGATACTCTGGACAATTTGTGCGCACAAACCGTCTTTTATCTCATCGAAACGAGGCCTATTCCGATATTAGTTCGGTAATCTAGAGAAGGCAAGAAAACGAGGATATTTGCCTGAGAAGAGTGCTCTAATTGTCTTAACACGTAATCTTGACGGATTAACCGTTATAATCGTTACCCTTTGACAAAGGAAAATGTCTTAGCCGCTGAAAAGTAACACCGTCCTTTGTAAGGTCCCTGAAGAATCCTGGTTATTTAGTAAGAAGAGTCAGGGGGTTTTTACGTTGCTTTAACGGAATGGTAACCGGGACACTCTGGCGATGAGATTCAAAAACACCTGCGATCATTTCGACAGTTGTTCGAGCTTCAAACATATTACACTCTGGTAACCTGTCTTCCTGAATAGCTGCCAGAAGATCTACGCAAGCCGCAACATTTCCAGCATGCAGCGATGTATCCTTTACCGGTTCGGGCTTACCTAATCCAGCCGAGGTAACTCGTTGCCAAGCAGCACCTGAACGACCAGGGCACCAATTTGGATCCTCCAGCAGGTAAGCTAGAGGACGGTATCCCGTCTTAATATCGATCACGCCTTTACTACCATAGATTTGTAAGGCAAACCGAGCACCTTGACCTGCATCCTTTGTCGATGCGAAGTACCCAGTGATTCCATCCTGCATCCCGTAGGTCGCGTGAAGCGAATTGGCTGCCAATGGACCAATCCCCTCATTCCCTTCATAAACATCTCCCTTTCCAATTGGACTTCCATCCTGAAAAGCCTGAGCAAAACACCATTCAGGCTCACCACCAAAGAACTGCATCATATTGAAGACATGGCTCCCCAGTACCCAAAGGTCCTCACCGCCACCTCGACGATCTTCTTTCCCGCGTCCCCGTAGTTCAAGTACCTGACCGATTTTTCCATTCTCGATAAGTTCTTTAATGACTCGCAGGGTCGGGCTATACCTGGTCTGGTGAGCGATCGCTAACTTGATCAGATTCTGCTTGCAGGCAGCAACCATCGCATCTGCTTCAGCCAAAGTTCGACAAAACGGCTTTTCCATATAAATGTGCAAGCCACCTTCTGCAGCTTCGAGAACCATATCATGATGTTGATCCAGCCATCTCGGGCAAATCGCTACGATATCTAATTGCTCGTCGGCCAACATTTTGCGGTAGTCGCTATAAGCCTGATTCGCTTCCAGGCGCTTTTGCGCAGCAGCTCTTCCGGCTTCGTTCGGATCACTGACTGCCACGACTTCACAATTGGGTACATGGGCCCAAACGGTATCGATACCATGCCCATAATTTCCACGACCTGTATGTCCAATAACACCAATTCGATAATTTGCCATAACGCTTTACTCAGTATCCAATTCGAAAAGAAACTCCATCTAGGAGTGTGTGTCCTATAGGTTATGATACTAATAATCACCAACCCACTGGGATTTTTTCCTTCGCCATGACCGAGCTTGCTCCGCCAAATTCCGATGCTTCTCAAGAAATTGCTCATCAGAGTCGTGTAGCCATTGTTGGCGCGGGAATCTCAGGACTCTCCACGGCGTACTACATTCAGAAACAACGGCCCGACTTACAATTAGCAGTATTGGAAGCCTCCACTCAACCTGGCGGAATCCTGCAGACCGTGCATCGCAATGGATTCCTCATTGAACGTGGCCCGGACATGTTCATTACTCGTGACCCCGAAGCGATGGCACTCTGTAAAGAAATCGCATTCGACGATCAGCTGATTTCTACCAATACCGCATTCCGAGGAGCTTATTTAGTGCATCGCGGCAAGCTCCAAAAGATGCCCCACGGTTGGACGATGATGACGCCCACTAGTTTATGGTCTATCGCAAAGACACCTTTACTGAGTCTACGAGGGAAGCTGCGGGTGCTCGGTGAGCTATTCGCTCCCAAACGTAAAGGTGATGAAGATGAAAGTCTGGCTTCCTTTACCAAACGCCGCTTGGGACAGGAAGCCTTTGACAACATCATTCAACCATTGATTGGCGGAATATACACCGCGGATCCTGACAAGCTGAGTATGAATGCCACTCTAAAGCCCTTCGTCGACATGGAACGACAGGGCGACGGATTAATCCGAGGTGGCTTGAAGCAACTTCGGCAAAAGAAGGGCGACACCACCAGTAGTGGAGCTCGGTATGGCATGTTCGTCACGCCCAAAGACGGAATGCAGTCTATGGCCGAAGCCATAGTCAAACAGTTACCTATACGAAGTTTGGAGTACAACGTATCAGTAACTGCTGTTACGCCACATGAAAATGGGATCTCAGTAACCGTCGACGGAGAGTCCACTCCGCGTCATTACGACAAAGTCGTCCTCGCCACCTCCAGTCAAATTACTTCTAGGATATTAAAGGACGGATACCCTGAATTGAGTGAATCGCTGAAGCAGATTCCTCTGGCAGGTGCCAGCATTCTTTCAATGGGGTACCCACGTTCAGCCATTCGGAATCCATTAGACGCATTTGGCGTGATCGTTCCTATTAAAGAAAACCGGCCATTAATCGCAATTAGTTTTTCCAGCCAGAAATTTCCAGGACGCGCTCCGGACGGTCATGTCTTATTCCGAGTATTCATTGGTGGAGCCCTACAACCTGAGTTGATGGATTGGACTGACGAACAATTGATTGAGTCCACTCAGCAACAATTAGAAGAATTGCTTGGAGTGTCTGGCGAACCCCTCTTCACTGAAATCACTCGCTGGAATAATACGATGCCACAATATCATGTTGGACATGTCGAGCTAGTAGATTCCATTGAACAACAGATTGCGGCGTTACCTAATCTGGAGGTAGCCGGGAACGCTTATCGAGGAGTTGGGATTCCACTCTGTGTTCGCAGTGGAATTCAGGCGGCCCGAAACGTTATTCACTCCAGGCCAGCTGATCAATTTTAGCAGCCAGAATAAAATCGTTTTCGCTTAATCCACCGATCGCATGAGTCCAGATTTCTATCGCAACATGGCGATAGCCTTCCAGATGCAAATCCGGATGATGGTTTTCAGCTTCAGCTAATTCGGCAACACGGTTAAAGAAATCGATCGCGGCCATGAAATGAGGCGATGTCCATTCCCGGCTAATGCGACAGCCATCATGTGAAATCTGCCACTCGGGATGATTTGCAATTTGCTGTTGAGCTTCTTCCAATGAATATTTGGGAATCCCACCTTCACATGGGACACACCGTTTTTTCAGTAATTCACAGGACTCCTGAATCTCAATATTCATTTTCTTAAATCGTCTTCAGCTTGGAACGATCGACTTTTGGCTGACCCTCACGTTCCTTCGCTTTATTCTCGCGCCAGGGCATCTTGTTCTTATAAGACTGCAACTCTTTTTCCAAGTGTTCTTGAATATCTTCCCGACCAATTTCCACGGCCTTCTTGGCCCACCTCTTGGCATTCTCGAAATCGCCAGATTCGGCATAAGCTGCTGCTAACGTACTGAGAATGTGGGGCTTCTTATACTCAGAAACTTCGCACGCCTTTAATGCTAATTCAACGGCCTTATCGCCATCACGCACTTCGTCCTGATCTGACGTCGCAAGCGTCCATGCCCAGTTATTTAGTAGATTGTCATGAGTTTGATTATGTTTGAAGGCTGATTCATAATCAGAAACTGCTTTCGCATGCTCTCCCATACTCAGATAAATATCCGCTCGAGAATAGAAACCCTCCCAGCCTTCCTTGTCACGTTCCACGACGATATTGGCATGTTTAAGTGCACTTTCAAATTCCTCGGCCATGGAATAGTCCAAAGCAGTGCGTAGACGAATTTCATTATCCGCTGGTAAGAACTGCAAGATCGCTTCCAATAGTTTGGCAGCTCGGTAATAGTCCTGCTGCTGTTCCAAAACTCCGGCTCGTAACAAATAGAGTTGTGGAGAACCTGGATTAATCTGTTGGATTGCATCCAGATCTTTATTTGCATCCTCAAGACGGTCTTCCGCTAAGGCGACGTTCGCTCGAAGCATTAAGGCTCCTACACTTTTGGGATTTAGTTTGATCGCCTCGTCCAAATCCTGCTTCCCAGCATCAATATCGTTCTGCATCAGATGAATCCGTGCACGTAATTCGTATCCGGCAGAAGATTTGGGCTGTTTTCCAATCGCTTGATTTGCAATTTCAATTGCTTTATCAAATTCATTCTGACGCGCCAAAGCTTCGGCCAAAGCTGACATCGCCAGCACATCATCCCCATCGATTTCTAGCAGACGCTGTAAATCCTCCGTCGCCTTTTCGAATTTATTATCTTGCGTATAGATTGTCGCTCTGGCGGTAAGTGCATCGGAATTGTTCTCATCAAGTTTAATAGCTTCGGATAAATCGGAAATCTGTTGGGCTTTATCAGAACGCAGAGCGGCCCGAGCGATCAACGCGTTAGCTTTTTGCTCGGCATCTTCATACTGTTGAAATGCCTTGGTTGCCGACTCAATGCCACTCTTCCGAGTCCCACCTGGGAGAACCTGCAATTTAGCGATGAGCAAATGAGCATCCGCAAATTCATCATTTAGCTTTGTAAGTCGAGCCAAATCACTTAATGCCAACCGACGCATCTCCGCCCATTGTTGTGGTGGACGTCCGGATAACAAAGGATTCGAAATCTGTTCAGCTCGTTGATACAGTGTCGCTGTAATCAACTGCATCGCAAATTCCTTGCCATCCTCATCAAGCCCCTCTTCGATAGCCTTTTCGGCCAGATTCACAACATCTTCCAGTTGCTGGAAATTCCGGGCGTTCAACTTGGCTTCTGTCGCCTGATCGAGATACTTTTGCCCTTCCTCATCGGCGACCAGCCAACTGGTTGTTGCCAATATAAGAACTACAGTGATAAGTGTTTGAGCAGATTTCATAGTCTGAGCCTTAAATCGATTCGACTGCCTGAAAGGTATTAGGTTCAACTTAAATATTGGCCTGTGTCCAGGAACCGTCCACGCTACGCCAGACAGTACCATTCGGACTCGCGTCCTGAAGGATTTCAGGCAAACGATGTGCACGTATATTATCGTAACATTGAAGCATGCCAAACCTCAAAAGAGATCCTGGAATTCCCACTGCCGTGAAAGCCGGATGCCCCGTCGCAGGGAAAGGGCCTCCATGATTCATGGCAGCCGAAACGGCAACTCCGGTTGGCATTTTATCATTAAGTAATCGGCCAACCTTGACTCGCATTTCACTGGCAATACGATCATAAGCTGCATCGTCAGAGCCTGTGGTGTCCGAATAAATACAGCCCGTTAGATTTCCTTCTAGTGAAGCAACCGTCTGAACAAGCTCGTCCACGGAGTCAGCTACCAACAATAAGGAGCTATTTCCGAAGGCTTCAGTTTGCATGATTTCCGGATCTGCTAAGAACTGAGTCGCGGTCACTTTCAAGAGAGTGTTGGCATAACAAAATCGTCCATCATCAACAGCCGAATTTCCAACCAACAGTTCCGCTCCGGCATCAACCAAGACTTGTAAGTTGGTTGCCAGACTCTTTTCCACTCCTGCGGAAAGAAGAGTTCCCACAGGTGCCTCGGCAAACTTGGCAGTAATATCCGAAATAAACTGATCTGTGGCTTCGCCTGCGAGTAATAGGACGAGCCCCGGATTTGTACAGAATTGCCCGGTACCCATTAAGCAACTGCCGGTGAACTCATCTGCAATTTCCGAACCTCGTTCGGATAGTGCTCCCGGTAGAACGGCTACAGGATTTACACTGGATAATTCCAGATAGATTGGCTTCCCGGCCAAATCGGCAGCTTGTTTGAGCTTCAATCCGGCATGACGACTGCCAGTATATCCCGTGGCGCCAACACGCTGATCCGAAACCAAACGTTCGCCATCTTCGTGGCTGGTTCGATAGATCAATTGAACCATTCCCGCCGGCATGCCTGTCGCTTCGGCAGCTCGCTGAGCACACTCTGCAAACAATCTGGTTGTACCCGGGTGAGAAGAATTGGCTTTGGCAATCACAGGATTTCCAGCAGCAATCGCAGCGGCAAAGTCACCGCCCGAGGCACTTCCAAATGCCAGTGGAAAGTTATTGGGACCGAATACACAGACAGGCCCAATAGCACCATAGACACTTCGTATTCCAGTCGAGGTATCGATCGTGGGTAAGGCCCAGCTTCCGTCCCGAGCTGCAGCCGCAGCTTGACGTAGCTGATTCGTCGTCCGAGGCATCTCTCCGCCAGCTAACCGAGTTTCTTTAGGATAGGCTGTCTCGGCGTGGGCCAGATCTACAATCGCTTCTGCGTTGGCTTCGATATCATTGGCATACGCTTCCAGGAAATCGGCAATTCGTGCTCCGGATATTCCTCGCAAAGCTACCGCAGCGGCTGCGGCTGAATCTAAAGCCTCGTTACAATCTTCCCAGTTACTGACAGGATATTCTGCCGGAAGCAACTCACGAGTACCTGGATTGGATGCCTGAAACGATGAAGAGGCATTGGCGTCACGCCACTGGCCTGCAATTAAAACTTTTTCCATTATTGGCTTTCTCTATTTGTTGTTGTGTGAGCAATTCTATGCAGCAGGGTTCAAAAAAATGCTCTAGGCATCCTGCACGACAGGGTTGGTTAATGTACCAATTCCACAAATGGTGATATGAACAACGTCTCCGGCATTAAGTGTAAAGTCACTATCCGGAACAATACCCGTTCCGGTCATCAGAAAGACTCCATTCGGAAATTCCTGTTCGCGACATAAGTAGCCGATCAAATCCTCAAACGTGCGATGCATTTCACTCACACCGGAATTACCTTCAAAGACGACTTCCCCATTTCGTTCAATTTGCAATTTGATGCCGGTGTCTTCACGAGCGGGCATACTTTCCACCAAGGTTATACAGGGACCCAGACCTGCACATTGACGATAGACTTTGGCTTGTGGAAGGTAGAGTGGATTTTCACCTTCGATATCACGACTACTCATGTCGTTTCCGATCGTGAACCCAACTAATTTATTTTTGCTGGACACGACACAGGTGATTTCCGGTTCCGGAACATTCCAGGTCGCGTCATAACGAATGCGAACTGGCTGTCCTGGTCCCGATACTCGGTGGGGGGTAGCCTTGAGGAACAATTCCGGGCGATCCGCATCATAAACAAGGTCATAACAGGAAGCACTTGTTTCAGACTCTTCCATGCGAGCTGTTTGGCTTCGCTTGTAAGTTACTCCTGCCGCCCAGACTTCCTGCTGATCGATCGGGGCTAATAAAGTCACATCCGCCAACGCTAATTGTTCGTCGGATACCAATGCAGCGGCGGCTACCGCGGGTTCGTCAGCTTCGATGATATCTGCGAGTGAACTGAATGCCGAACCAGCCAAATTCAAGGGGCGGACGACGTCTCCGTCTAACTGCACCACTAATTCATCCCCAGCAGCTGTTCTACATTTAGCGAGTTTCATAATTATTTCTCCGTATATTCTGACCCTGCGTTACTCTCTGGTTAGCTCCAGATTTCGTTCAAACGCCGGATCCAATTTCCATGCATAATGGCTTCAATATCTTCCTGACTGTACCCTCGATCTGCCAGCAAGGTGGTTAGTTTTTGCAAGTCCGCAATCGATTCCATATCGTAGGGGCACTGTTCGCGGCCATAACCACCGTCCAAGTCTGATCCAATACCAACGTGACGCGTGTTTCCGGCGAGTTGACAAATGTGATCTATATGCTCGATGATACGCTCAATATTCACTCCTGCCGAGTAGGGCTGAGTAATGAAACGTTGCCAACCCGGTGCCATCATCCACGCATCAAATGCCATACCTAGGACAGCATCCCGTTCAATGATGGCCTTAATCTGTTCATCACTGAATTGACGCTGATGTGGAACCAAGGCACGGCAGTTCTGATGACTGGCCCATACCGGTCCACCATAAATCTCTAACGCTTCCCAAAACCCTTGATCTGTAAGGTGCGTGACATCCAATACGATGCCAAGATTCTCCATCTCCTGTAGCAGTTCTTTACAAGGTGGCTCCAGGCCTCCTTCCGATCCGGTACCAGGTGCGTACCTTCCAGGGCCATAGTGAGCCGGACCGATCGCTCGCAATCCATACTCATAGGCTTTCTCCAGATAACTCAGGTCAATAATGGAATCTGCACCTTCCAGACTAAGCACATATCCAATAGGAAGATTCGATTTGTCTTCAGAAGACTCCCACAATTGCACGTGGGCATTGAGTGCTTCTCGATCCCTAATTTGAGTCATCAACCCCTTGTCTTCCATGACTCGATACCAAGCCAACTGTGCCTGAGTAATCGACCAGGCGATATCGGGACTATTCCACCCGGGAAGTGGATTATCAGGAGCAACATACCTTCCGATTTGTGTGGCAACGCATAAACCAATTTCTCCGCGTCGCATTTCTTCTAATGTGAGTACGCCTTTGCCACGATCGGCGTAATCCATCTTGCCGGCTTCACGTTCCCGGACATTTTTCAGGCTATCGGTTAGATCGCGGTTCCATTCAACCGCGTTCATGGAAATGTCGAGATGAGCGTCAAATATCAACATGGAGGATTACCCTTCCACTTTCTTAAAAAAATACTTTTTAACAATGCTATCCGCAGGGGGAGGAAACTTGATGGTCACTATAAATCCGGTGACAAATGATGCAACCAAGCCCACAATGATTGGATCTGAACCCAACAATCGATAAGGCGTAAATCCATCTCCATTCAGAAATCCGACACAGTACATGGCCAAATGGGTTCCAAAGCCTCCTAACATGGCAGCAATACAACCCTGATGATTCGCTCGTGGCCAATACAGCGCGTAAACGACCGGGGCTAAAAAGGCCGCCGCCAGTCCACTCCCGGTGTAGACAATAATATCCTGTAAGAATTCAGGGGGATTCATGGCACCTAACAAAGCCCCAAACCCAACAACCAGCGTAAATATGTAACTGAGTTTTTTGATCTTTGCTTCGGTCGCCTCAGGATTCAAATTTCTTTGATAGATATCACGTACTAAGGCAGAAGAAATCATTAATAAGAAGCTATCTACTGTACTCATGACCGCTGCAAATGGAGCGGCGATTAAGAGCCCTGCGAGCCACCCCATACCAATATTCTCTGTAAGCACGACTGCAATTTGCGGCATAATACGATCCGGTTCAGACTCCATTCCTGGAATCAGAACACGAGCACAGCAAAAGATAATGACTAATGGGAAGTAGATTGCTGAGTAGTAGAGTGCGACTGTAAAAATCGAACGTCGCAGTGTCACCGTATCCTTGAATGCCATGAGCCGCACCATGTTACTCGGCTGGCCTGAGCCGGAGATGGCCCACATGAAGAAGAAGGATATAGCCAGACTCAACGGCAGAAAGCCATCTGGGTTTTCCCGATGCGGTCCCGGCGCGGTTACAAATGCTCCTGGCTCATCTGCTCCTGACACATACTTTTTGGTCTGAGGAGCGGTAACAATCAGTCCGGATAGGCGAGGAGTCGTTTTGTGTTGTATCGACACCAACAAATCCTCTGCCCGCTGTATATCATCCGGCGAAACAATTTCCAGTACTTCAGCCTCCGTTACATCACTCGTCCCTTGAGGGATGACATAGCGTTTTCGCGTCTTGAATAATCTCAATTGGTCACCTGCCTCGCCTTTGGACCAAATCCAGGTCCCTGGTGGAATCGCGAAATCCTCTGTAGCGATCGTGGCCAGTGACAACGTCGCCTCGCCAAAACGCGGCGGCAACATTTCCGCCATCTCGGCGGTCACCAATGCCATTCCCGTCTTTTGTGAATCCTTTTCGCCAATCACGCTGGTGGCTTGATTGATGGCCAGAGGTAGCATAATGATCACACCCACGACCATGACAATTCCCTGCATCACATCTGTCCAGACGACTGCATGAAAACCACCGTAGGTGGTATAGACAATCACAGCGATTCCAAACACGACCAAACAAAACAGATAATCTGCCGAAACACTCGTGAGACTAGAGAACCATGAAGGCATGGAATCCACCATCGAATTAAATGCATCAATGGGTCCGAGCAAGGTTCGCAGGATTTCACTTCCTGCCTTGAACTGTGCCACGAGGTTAAACGTCATGAAAAAGATAATCAGAGCAACACTAATTAATCCAAAGGTAACGTTGTTAAATCGATCCCGAAGTACATCAGGGATCGTGATCGCTCCGGAAGTCCTAGCAACCTGATTGATTCGTTTGCCTAATAAACCCATGACACAGATAGGAACAACCATGTACGATCCAATCCACAAAGCTAATACCCAACCATGGCTGTAGATTTTAGAGGGGAACCCCATAAAGCTACCGCCGGAAGAACTGGTGGCTGCCAGTGTCAAAGCAAAAGCCCAAACGCCAAGTCCACGGCTTCCCAAAAAGTACTCGCTCAGAAAGTTACGATTCTGCAACAGTTTATTGGAAAGTCCGGCAATTACGAACACTGCCACAATATAGATCAGGAACGTCACTAGGACGGCGTTGCCCGATTGGCTTTGGCCTAACAAAACAGGAAGAGAATTTAACATTATTCTTCACCTCCCTGATTTTCCTGCAGGTGTTCCTCATCACCGGCAATTCCCAGCTCATCGTCTTTCATGAAACAAAAACAGAACCAGGTGGTAAATAAATCAGCAGCCAGCCAGGGAGCTCCGATTCCCCAGATAATCCAGGAAGGAATACCAAACGTCGTAGGAATTTCAGCAGGATCGGCGATGTTATAACCATTAAAGTAGCAGTAAGGAACTGCCCAACACATTGCTACGAACCAACAGAAAAAAATGACTATTGCCTCGCGACGTGAATTCGCAAACGTTGGATCCAGTTCATACTGCACTGCTGTTTGTGAGGATTCAGGCACGACCTGCTCACCGTCAGTTCCCATGGCAATTACCTACCCTCATACGATGGTTTGATCTATTTACGAAACCTTCATTTTACGGGGGTTAAACAGCGCGATGCAACTGGGCAGGACCCAACTGTCACATCTGTCGGGACTCGCCCGATGACGATATCTAACGTAAAATCATTTACTTATCCATCTTTTCAACCTGCTAGGTATAAAAATCTGAAAGAGGTACTGGCGTGTCAGCAGTCATCATGGATGGCAAAGCCATTTCAAAAGAGATCCAGGCGGAAATCGCAGCAGAAGTTGCTACCTTTACAAAGCAATCCGGCATTACGCCGTGCCTTGCCGCCGTACTGGTTGGAGACGATCCAGCCAGTGAAGTTTATGTGCGTAATAAACACCGCGCATGTGAACGGGTAGGGATTGCAAGTCAAATGCACAAACTCCCCGCCAGTACAACGGAAGAGGAATTGCTTTCACTTATCGACTCTCTGAATCAGGCTAGCGACGTTCATGGCATCCTGATCCAACTTCCGTTACCGTCGGGAATAGATACATTACGAGTACTGGACGCTGTCAATCCGCGCAAGGATGTCGATGCCTTTCATCCGGAAAACGTAGGGTTAATTTCCCAAGGGCGCCCTCGCTTCCTACCGTGTACTCCGCATGGAGTCCAGCAAATACTCGACCGTTGTGGGGTTGAATTGAGCGGAAAGCATGCTGTGATTGTCGGACGCAGTGACATTGTCGGCAAACCCATGTCGATGTTACTTACGGCTAAAGACTCGACACGTGGACCGCAGGCTGCTAATGCTACCGTGACAATTTGCCATAGCCGAACTCGGAATTTGGCTGAGGTATGTCGTTCCGCCGATGTCATTATTGCGGCGGTGGGAATCGCCAATTTTGTTACAGTTGAGATGGTCAAGCCTGGAGCGGTCGTCGTCGACGTAGGCATCAACCGAACGGATGAAGGACTGGTTGGCGATGTAGACTTTGCCGCTGTTTCCCAGATCGCCAGCCAAATCACTCCTGTTCCCGGTGGAGTCGGTCCCCTGACAGTCACCATGTTAATGTACAACACGTTCGATGCAGCTAAACTGCTGAGTAGCTAACGTTACATCGACCTTTGCGAGGTTGCTGTCTCGATTATAATAAACGATCGGCTTAGCTCAGCTAAGCTGAGCCTACTTACCAAACACAAATCAACCCTGCAGGGATTAGATCCATTTTCCCTGCAATGTGGAGCCTACACCATGTCTGCTCAAGACAAACAACCTCAGCCAAGTGCCATCGAAGTCTTTAAGAATGACAGCCAATACCTGTCCGGTGACATTGGTACTGAGCTCACGGACGAAAATAATTTCTTTGGTAAAGGTAGTGTCCAGTTACTCAAACACCACGGAACCTATCAACAGGATGACCGGGATGTCCGTGGCCAAATCCAGGATGACGGGAATAAGAAACGATTCATCTACATGGTTCGGACACGTATTCCTGGCGGACGACTCACGACCGACCAATTCTTGGCCCAAATGGATCTCTGCGACGAAGTGGGCAACAGTACGCTACGGATTACCTCTCGCCAGACGCTACAACTCCACGGAGTCATTAAGTCTGATTTGAAAGCCACCATCAAACGCATTAATGACACGCAGTTAACGACGCTGGCGGCTTGTGGTGATGTCGCACGAAATACCATGTGTACGCCAGCTCCTTATCAGAATGACATTTACCAAGAATTACGTGACCTTACTGACGAAATCGCTGAACATCTGCGCCCTCGCACCAGCACCTATCACGAACTCTGGCTGACGGATACAGATACTGGGGAGAAGTGTCTTGCAGGCGGCGATTCCGAGGCGTCACTTTCCGGCTATGAAGGGGATGATACTGAACCCATTTATGGTCGACAATATTTACCGCGGAAATTCAAAATTGGTATCGCGTTGCCGCACGACAACTGCAGTGATGTTTATACGCATGACTTAGGATTAATCGGCGTGCTCGAAGATGACAAGCTGATTGGCTACAACGTCTTGGTCGGTGGTGGCCAGGGACGTACTCCCAGTGCCGAAAAAACGTTTCCTGCGTTAGGTCAAAAACTTTGCTTCGCAACACGGGATGAAGTGGTCAGTATCATCGAAGCCGTAGTCAAAGTGCAAAGAGACCATGGAAACCGTAGCGACCGGAAAGTCGCGCGGATGAAATACCTTATTCATGATTGGGGGCTTGGTGCATTTAAGTCCAAAGTGGAAGAGTACTGGGGTGGTTCATTGAAGGAGCCTCATGCGACCGATGTTTACGAGCACGAAGACCATATGGGGTGGCATGAACAAGGAGATGGAAACTGGTTCTATGGTCTGAATATTGAAAATGGACGGATTAAAGATACCGAGAAGATGAAGCTTAAGACTGCATTGCGAGAAGTCTGCAATACACTCCGCCCAGGCGTCCACTTAACTGCCCATCAGAGCTTAATCTTCACAAACGTTGCGGACGACAAACGTGCGATACTGGAAGAAATATTACTCAAGCATGGTGTTGTTCTCAGTGCTGATATTTCTAATGCCCGACTCTGGTCGATGGCATGTGTCGCGTGGCCAACTTGTGGATTATCGATTACCGAAAGTGAACGAGCTCTACCAGGGATGATTGATGAGCTGGATGTCGCGTTGGAGTCTATGGGGCTTGCAGATGAAAAATTCACTCTCCGAATGACCGGTTGCCCGAATGGATGTGCTCGACCTTACAATCCCGATATCGGGCTTGTGGGACGAGCGAAGAACAAATACACGATGTTCGTGGGGGGAACTCGGATTGGAAATCGTCTTGGGTTTATTCACAAAGACATGTTACCTGCCGAGGAAGTGGTTCCTTCGATTGTTAAACTGTTCGAATACTTCAAAATAGATCGACAAGCTGACGAATCCATTGGTGACTTCTGTGCACGTATGGGCAACGATGCCTTACTCGCTTATGCCGATAGCTAATGCTTTTAAGTTCGTGTATGTTTTTCGTCGCCTGATGAGCGAGTTCGCTTATGGCTATTGAGATAACTAGCCCCCAAAACCCTCGTATTAAAGAGGTCATCCGGTTACGTGACCGTCGAGGCCGTAGACGTCAGGAACGATTCATTATCGATGGCATCCGGGAATTGCGGCGAGCAATAGATTCTGAATTCGAAATTCTGGAAGTCTTTTACGATGAGGCCATGGTCCAGGATCCCAAGATAAGTCAACTACTCAACACTGCGAAAGATCTAGACGCTGAATTGATCGCAGTTCCGGAACGGGTGATGGAGAAGTTGTCCTACGGCCAGCGAGTCCTACCATTAATTGCCATAGCCCAGACTCCTGTCCCAATCAGTCTTGAGGATCTATCACCATCAAACAACACGCTGATAATCGTCCTTGAAGCACTTGAAAAGCCTGGAAATCTTGGAGCGATCCTGCGAACAGCGGACGCATCCGGAGTTGATGCTGTTATCATTTCAGACGGTAATAAAGACCTTTTTAACCCCAATACAATTCGCAGCAGTTGTGGTGCCGTCTTTCACTTACCAGTCATTTCAACCTCCCACAAAGAGTTAATTACGTGGCTAGACGGTCATGCTTTTCAAAGCTTCGCTACCCGCATCGACGGTGCCGTTGATTACACCCAAGTGGATTACACCGGCAAGACCGCCCTAGTCATGGGTACTGAAGCGACAGGACTCAGTGAGCGTTGGAATAACGAGAATTCAATTGCCATTAGCATTCCCATGCAAGGCATTGGAGATAGCCTCAATGTCTCCACAAGTTGTGCTGTCGTTTGCTATGAAGCCTTGCGGCAACGCCGTAGCACCTAGGGAAATCGGACGACACACCCTGCATCGAGTCGTCTCCCATTCGCTGAATTCAGGCCCATCCGACTGGCCCGCGCTCCTGCTCCACAGGATCCAAAAATAGCATCAGCAAAAGAGGCTTCTAGGTCTGCTGAACTGAAATCCGGTGAATGGTTTGTCAATAAAACAAATCCTCGACTTTGAGTAGTGAGTTCACCGCAAAGTTCGAGTAATGGAAGTAGGTGTTTACCAATCTTCCAAACCTGATTCTTGGGACCATGACCGTACGAGGGAGGATCGAGGATAATGCCTTGATATTGATTACCGCGTTTCAATTCGCGTTGGCAAAACAAAAGAGCATCCTCCTGAATCCAGCGAATCGGAGCCTCCTGCATGCCACTCAAGCCGGCATTTTCCCGAGCTCGATTTACAATGTTCCCAGCACTATCAATATGAGTAACGTGAGCGCCCGCAGCGGCTGCAGCCAGCGTGCTACCTCCCGTGTATGCAAACAAGTTAAGAACTTTCACCGGGTTTTGCTGGCCACGCTGGATACGCTGAATCTGTTGCATAATCCAATGCCAGTTTTCTGCCTGCTCAGCAAACACGCCAAGATGGCCAACCGGGCTTAATTGAAGCTCCAATTGAAAATGATTCTGATACCTGATTGCCCAGGGTGGAAATGACTCACCTCCCTTGCCAAATTCAACAGAAGACGCTGACTGAAGAAGCTTCCATGATCCTTGAAGGCCTGCTTTACGTTCAAAACGTAAATGAGCCGCTTGCCATTTGTCTGGTGAAGACTTTTGTTCATGTTCGGCTGGAGGACTGGGGCGATCGATGACCCATGAGCCAAATCGCTCGAGTTTGCGGCCGTTACCAAAATCCAATAATTGATATTGGTCGGTATCAAAACCTGCACCAGAATTCATCCAAGCTTACCTTACTTAAGGGGTTGTGCACCTGATGGTGGTGACACCACACCAGGAGCGCCCGCAGCGGGCGGGACCGTACCATTGGCTGGCTGTTTAAATTCTGCCGGCAATATTGTGGGCTCTAATGCCTCATGAAACGAGAACTCACTATGGTACTTAGGCTTATCTTTGGTGGACGCAATATATTGAGGGCGTTCGAACCACTTAGCAATATTGAAGACTTCCATATCGATATGGTGACCGGCAAATTTCGGTTCGTTATAGATAGTTCCCCATTGCAGCGGTCCCGCACCGAAGATCCACATATCGTTTGAAGTGGACCGAGCGTAATTAACACCGGACTGCCAAATCGGTTGGCGTTCTTCCTTGTCGTAGACAAAGACAGAGATTTTGGCGATTCCTGAATTATCATCTCTTTTTGCAACGGAGATTTCAGGTAGAACGGGAACGGTCGGCACACTCGGCATTAATGCAGTGAAGGCTCCCAGAGAGTTATTCCCAGGGATTCCGTAAGTGATTGTTTGACTGTCAGTTCCAAGAGCACCGACTCGAGGTTCAACGACATATTGTGCCTCAGTCACCGCATCAACTAACTGACAGTTATGAGCAAAGAGCTGTTGCCTTAACGCACTGATAATGTAGTTCGCGTTGACAAACCCGAACCCTTTAACTGCCGTAACGTACTTCGCATCCAGGAAAACTGTCTCGCCGGCAATATCACTGAAGTCCAGGTCACCGACCGTAAGATCTACCGCATTCGACATCAATAGTTGGTCAGTACCAGTCTTGGTTTTTGTGGTACCGCAACCACTGAACAGGCTACAACAGACCAACAACAACGCAAGGCGGAGCAAATACTGTCCGTTATTACGAATTGAACTCATTTCTCAAACATTTCACGCAGGCCCCCCTGCATGGAAAAGTCGAGCAAGTATACGAAATCCGGCGGCAAGCCTCCAGACGGATTTCAATGATCAGCGATCGGATTTTAAACGAGCGAGAGCAGGCTACGGACAGCCTGACCAATATCTTTCTGTCGCATCAAGCTTTCTCCCACCAGAATAGCATCAACATCATGTTGAGCCAGCATCAGAACGTCTTCGGGCGTATAAATTCCCGATTCACCCACCAACAGGCATTCATCAGGTATCTGTTGCTTCATCGAAACCGTATGATCCAGATTGGTTTCAAAGGTATGTAGATTACGGTTATTCACCCCCACTAAACTAGCTCCCGCTTCAAGGACACGAGCACAGTTTTCCGGAAAATAGAACTCAACCAGAGGAGTCATACCTAATTCAATAGCTTCGTTATGCAGTTTTCGCAGCTGACAGTCATCAAGGCACTCGGCAATGAGTAATACTGCGTCGGCCCCGGCGACTCGGGCTTCAAGCAACTGATAGGTATCAAGAATAAAATCTTTGCGGAGAATTGGAATGTTAACGTGCTGCCGGATAGCTATCAGAAATTCCAAACTACCTTGAAAGTATTGTTCGTCGGTCAAACAACTAATACAGGTAGCACCATGGGCCTCGTAGGCTTGTGCAATCAAGACTGGATCAAAGTCCTCACGAATCAAACCGGCCGACGGACTGGCCTTCTTCACTTCTGCGATCAGTTTGATAGGACCATCTACTGCCAGAGCTCCAAAGAAATCTCGCACTGGTGGCGCATGCTCCAACTGAGCAGATAAAGATTCTGCGGATACTCGCTCTTTCGCTTCCGCGATTTCTCGGAGCTTGGTTTCAACAATCTTATCCAGCACGCTACCGGACTCTGACATAGCCTTACCCTTTTTGCTTCAAATACCTTTCTAGGTATTCACTTGTACCTTCCGCACCTAAGAACCGAGTCATTTTCCAATATGGTCGTTTTCCACGTACAAACCGCCGTTGCGGTTCCCGTGGTCGCCCTTCGTTCTTGCAAACCTGACATTGTTGACCAGTATGTGTCAAAGCTGTCGAAATTGCACAGCAGCGACCACAATGCTGATCAACATACCAATACACGCCGTCCGTAACAGCTTCCGGTACCAACTGGATATGCAACGGTATTTTTCGATCTACACTCAATCGTAACGCTGATTGAAACGCCTCCCAAGGGGGAGTTATCGCACAGGGAACGACTTTAAGTAATTCATCAACCACTTGAAGTTGAATCTGTCGTTGCTTGATGGAAGGGACTCGTGAAATCCACAGTCCGTACCATTCAGGGGACGTTCTGGGAAAACAAGTGCGGATACTCTCTTCCAGATGAGGCTGTTGCGTGAGAAGCAGCCCTAGTTGTTCTCTGAGATCCACCGTCCCAACTGGTACTTCATCCACTAAATCCGGCAGGACAATATTACTGACAGGCATGAGTCCAAAACAACCCACCCAGGCCTGACTGTCTGATTGACGAACTGCATTTGCCGGACAGGGCTCACAGATTGAAGCCACAGAGGAGGGGTCTCCGTAAAACTCGAACACGTCATCAACCCGGAATCCCAGGACTTCGTTCGGAACCACATCGGATGACACAAGCGGTTCAATCGCAATACCGTCAAGCACGCGAGATTCCTGAACGGCATTTTGGTAAACGCGAATCGCTCTGAGATGGCGTTCAGTTTTGTTAGGATCCTTCCACTTCGGAAAGTCACGTAACGGACACTCGTGTGCCAACGCCCAACGGATAAACTCAGGAGTCGTACCTTGCACCTGGTAATTCCTCCTATCAGAATTTCGCCAATCGAAAGTAGAGCGATACTGTTAGTGTTTAAAGTGTCGTCGCCCTGTAAAGATCATGGGGATCCCATGTTCATTACATGCTTCAATAACTGACTCGTCTCCACGCGAGCCCCCCGGCTGAATAATTGCGGCAATACCTGCTTCTGCCGCAGCCTGAATTGAGTCTGGAAATGGGAAGAAAGCATCGGACGACAAAACAGCTCCCTGAACGCGTTCGCCAGCTTTACGAATTGCTATTTCCACAGAATCCACTCGGCTCATCTGACCCGCACCTGCGCCCACGAGAGACTGATCACGACAAACAGCAATGGCATTCGATTTAATGTGCCGCACCATCTGCCAGGCAAATCGCAACTCATCCTGCAAAGACTCATTCGGTTTGGTTTCCGTAACGACTTCCCAGGAAGGATAATCATCGACCAGGATGTCGGACTCCTGAATCAGCATCCCGCCAGTGATATGCCGATAGGACAATTCGCCCTGCTGTTCTTCCAGATTGCCCACTTGCATGAGGCGAACATTGTTTCGCCATTTTGGTTTAGTGGTAAGGATACCGATGGCAGACGCCGAAAAGTCCGGAGCCACAATTGCTTCGATAAACAGCCCAGGTTCGGAAAGTAGTTCTGCCGTTTCTTCATCCACGACTCGGTTGAATCCAAGAATGCTTCCAAAGGCACTCAGTGGATCGCCAGCCATTCCTTTGCGAGCCGCTTCCACTAAAGTCTCTCCGACTGCAGCTCCACAGGGGTTATTGTGTTTGATCACACTACAGGCGGGCTGGGTAAACGGTCGGACGATGTGTAACGCCGCATCCAGGTCCAGTAGGTTGTTGTAGGACAGATCTTTTCCATTGAGCTGCCGAGCATTAACAATGTTGGCTCCTGAACTTCCAACGACCGAGTAAACACCGGCCTGTTGGTGCGGATTCTCGCCGTATCGAAGTTCATTTTTCAATCGCATCGAGATAGTCTTATTTGTCGTGAAAATACTGTCGGATTCCGATTCGGCAAAGTAGCCGGAAATTGCCCGGTCATATTCAGCTGTCATTGCAAAAGCTGCGGCGGATAGTTTATCACGCATTTCCTGTGACGTGCTTCCGCTGGACGTGATTTCGTCAAGCACCGACGAATATTGCTCGGGGTTGGTTACGATCGATGTGAACTTTGCATTTTTCGCTGCCGCACGGACCAGGCTGGGGCCACCAATATCAATCTGCTCAATCGCTTGAGCTTTGGTAACGCCCGGCTTCGCAATGGTTGCCTGAAAAGGATAGAGATTAACGACCACTAATTCAAAGCTGAGGATATCATGTTCCTCGAGCGATGCCATGTCGTCCTCGCGATCATGACGACAAAGAATTCCTGCAAAAATTCGTGGATGTAACGTTTTCACGCGTCCATCCATCATCTCTGGAAAGCCCGTATATTCAGCTACATCAAGCACTTCGATACCGCTTTGCTCGAGATGACGACGAGTCCCTCCGGTGCTGTATATTTCAACTCCGGCTGTTTCTAAACCGCGGGCAAAATCAACCAAACCAAGTTTATCACTTACACTAATCAGCGCGCGTCGAATCGAGGGTGAAGACATTAACTGAAACTTCCATGCATGATGTATGAGACTTCGAAGCAAACATATTTAGCTATTAATCTAATATAGCAACTCAATGCATGAGTGTGGTTTCTCGTAGCTAATCGGTCAAGTAGTCACGAGGTTGAAGAATCCATTTCGGAAAGAAACTAAACTAAGTAATCGAATTACTCGAAGTACTCGAATCCCTTGAGGATACTTCGGAAATACCGAAGCTCTTAGTTTTGAAATGGATTCTTAGGAGCAGCTGCACCACCATTATTACCTGGCGCGAAGGGATTGTTCGCCGGCGGATTGTTCCCTCCACCGTTATTACCTGGTGCGAAAGGGTTATTAGCTGGTGGATTATTTCCGCCACCATTATTGCCAGGTGCAAACGGGTTGTTAGCCGGAGGTTTATTACCGCCAAACGGATTGTTCGCTGGGACGGCCGGAGGATTAGGCATCGGCTGGGCTCCGGGGGCCATCGGTTGATTTGGCATCGGTTGATTGGCATCGTCCATTTCATCTTCTACTACGGCCAACGCGGTTTCATCGATGTGTAGAAGAGGGTACTTCTGATGAATCTCGTGAACACACTGAATTAGGCCGTTACGAGTACCCATGTATATGCGATCCGTAAGTGGGTTACTTACTACAAAGTCAATTTTTCCAGCGCTGACTGTTTTGAATCGACCACCGGTCTCCAGATTCAAGATCATTAGATTTCCGAGGCGATCAAGTGCATAGAGACGTTTACCGCTAGCGGCGACAATTCGCTGCAGATTAGGTTGGCTCCAAATAATCTTGCCGTTTCGCATATCCAGACAGTAACAATTCTTATCTCTGGATACGATGTATGCCCGATTCTTTACGAGTACAGGTTCACTTGTGAGTACTTCCCCCAGACTCTGTCGCCAAACCATATCTCCGGTGGGTTCATCGATACAGTAAACAAAACCATCCCGACAGTTTGCAACATAGCGTCCGGGGGCCTGATAAGCGATTGGGGCAATCACTTTGCCCAAGGTGTTCACTCGATACCACATAGCTGCTTTGGCTGTTCCGGCTACGTAAACATTTCCTGCATCGGTGGACCAGGCAATACTACGCTGACCTAAAACAGGTTGTGAGAGAACACGTCCGCTCGAAGGCAATAATTCCGGCTGCCAGTTGAAGCGATCCAGATTATAAACTTCGACTCGGTTTTCAATAGACGGGACGAAAATTCGTTTACCCAAGGCTATCGGCCCTGCCCCTGGCAATGCCTGTAGCTGACGTGAATCAATAATTGCACCATCTGTATTTCGTAGTACGAATAGAGTAATTCCCGAAATTACAACGGTGTGTTCATCATTCGTACAGACGCCCGAGGTTGGATATTTGGTGTTTCCAACCAGAACCGTCCAATAGATTTCACCGGTTTCAGCATCGAGTAGCTGGACGTCACCACGATCTGAAACAACCGACATATAAACTTTAGGTACAGTATGTTCAATAATCTCGCTCTCGCCACCGCTTTGTCGGATCAGTGCAGACTGTTCTGTAGCTCGCTTACGTGCCTCATCTCGTCCGAGTGGACGTCCAAAGTTATCTAGATCCTTATCGCGAATAAAATAGGACTTATCACCTTCGGTAACTTCGAAGCTCCAGTCAGCCTCTGTCGAGCTGACATGGATATAGACATCTGAAATCTCTGTCGCATATGGACTCTTCGCTGCCTGTATATGCCAGGAGCGTTCCAACCCCAAACTACGAGCCGTATTATTCGTAATTAGTCCGGTCGACGACAATTGCCCAAATACCATGGGGCAAAGAGTAAACAGAACGAACAGTGAGTAAGCGTAAATCTTACGCATGGTCATTACACCTAAAAAATCCAAACAAATGACTTGCAGGTAGAAACCTATCAAGAGATGTACTCTGTAATTCTACAACGCAACCTTGCGAAGCAAAGAGATTTTCCTACTCATCTTTTATCGTCGTACCTACTATCGGGTTCTGTACTCAAAACACAAAATCTGTCTTAGACACTTGTTTTATCACAGCTTGAGCTAAACCAATCACTACATACCAAATCCTGCTTAATCACCGAAAAGGTCTTACAATCAGCGCAATCACACCCCTGAAAGATGCGTCGCAGTAGTCATTTTGAGCCGCATCAATCGGGTCCCCCCCATAGACCGCAGGTCCTTAGGTTCCTAAATTGAAAATAGGCTCAAACCTACGAATTAGCTCGTTGGTGTCAAGATTAGAGATCCGGAATAACAATCACCCTGGAGGAATTCCCCGGTGTCACTCCTGTCAGATTTGAATTCAGAAGAATTTGATGCGTTGGAGCAGCTGCTGGGATATCTCAATTTTTCTTCCGGTTCCCCGGATCCTCAATTCCTCAGCAATCTCAATGTGGTCTGGAAGCATCTGGCTGCCAAGTATCCGGATGACACCTGGACTCACCTCTATGACTTTTTGACCGATGCAATTACTCATTACTCCAATGAGAAAGAAGCCTTTGCTCGTATTGATCAGGCACGCATCGTTTTAGAAATCACTTTTGACCAATTGCTGCGTTCTTACTTCCTGTTTCATCAGGACCTGCTATTTCATTCCAGTGAGATCCAGGTCTTCAACGCGTTTTTCATCGGACGAGCATTTGAAGTCGTTCTAAAAAATGGTCCTGACTTCGAAACTCTGGACACTGAAACACTGATGAATCAATTCAATGACTTCATTGGGTTTCGTCCTGTCGCTACGCTGGAAACACAAAAGCATGAACCCTACATCAATGAATGGCTACGACCTGTTCCTTTATATATTCAAGGGGCTGGTGTTTGCGAAGGGCCGTATAAATCTGTTATCGAACTGACGATTCAGTTATTGAAAGAGACGGACGAGAGCATCTTACAACAAGCAGGGTTTCATCCTGAGAAACTTAAAGAACTGGCGATCGACCCAAGGGCCTATGACTTTGACCATCCGGTCAATAAACGACCTAATCATCACTTTGGCATGTGGGATCCACATCACATCGACAAAGAAGGTTACTACGATCGCTATATCATTCAAACGGTCACGCTTGATTCCCTTATGACCCGCTTCTCTGATCGAAATGACCTACCGAAAGAAGAACTACTCTTTGAAGCTTCAGCGGTGTTAGCCGGAACCATCCTGATGGCATCCGGAATCAGTGGCTGGGGACCTGCCTGTCATGACTCGACTATCAACCTGTCCAAACTCATGCCTAGAATTGCGGCTTATCGAGACGAATTCTACCGGAAATTGCTTGGAATCATTAACCGTGATCATCGGGATCGTCTGGCAGAAGAAGCGTTGATTCGGCACCAGCCATTTGGCGCAGCCCGCCAACATCTCAATGCTCAATTGACGGAAACGCGGGCAAGACAACTCGAGCATATTCATCTTGGACAGGTTTTCGCATTTATGGGGCACCACGATGCTGCCCGGGATAAAGTCAGTAAGGTCCCTGTCCCTTCTGCTCGTTTTCGCTGTCGCATTGCCTGTCAGTTAGACCAATCTCTGCAGGCACTCGATCTCGATGATTTAGATCAGGCTGTGGATATTGCTTCCTCGATCTTTTATCTGATCCAAAGATCAATTCAGTGCGGCGCCTTTGTAGACCCTTGGAATATTCTCGGGTTTGATTGCCAATTCAGTCTCTTTCCCGCGATGGAAAACAGCGTCCATGATCATCGCATCGACGAGTTAATTATCATCATCGAACAGTTCTTTGCCTTACTTGCTAAGTCCTGGAGCGAAGCCGCTGCCAAAGACAATCAGGAGTTATGTCGCCGAATCGATATTCACTTTTATGAAGCTGCCGAATGGTGGCATAAATACGCTGCTCATGAGGTGAATAGTGTTCATGCGGCAGATCCCTTCGAGCTCTACCATGCGGCAAAGCGTGTCGCCGACGCACTTAACTTGTGGTACAAGGACAACACCAGCGCCGGAAGCATCCGCTTTTGGGCACCCTATGTTGAACTGTTTGATTCTCCCAAAGCCTACTCCCTTGTGATCCATTCTTTGCTGGAGCAAGGTGATCAAATCGCTTCCCGGGCATTGCTCATTCACTGGCTAAGTCAGGCGGACAATGTCGCACTGGAACAAAACGACTCCTCCTATTACATCCTTTCCCGACGTTGGTTACTGGATGTTCTAAGTCGATCCGCGACAGGATTTTTATCCTCACAGGAACAGCACTCCCACGACACCCCTCAGGAAACCTGGGAGAAGATTCGAAAGTACTTTGATTACTTAGAAGCTAACTCAGAGGTTTATTGGAACATCCCATCCTTTGAATTAGGCCCCCCGACGATTGCCCACTCCGAGGAGGACTTGTCAGACGCAAACAACACGGAAGATGATGAATACGATATCTTCCGTGCTGCCTATGAGGATGTCTCCTACGTGGACACAACTGATGATGGTATTGAAGGCAATATCTTTGATACCTCCAACAGCAGTCAGGATGAACTGCTGCTAGCCGGAGAACAAGTGGACGGCCGCCTGGCATTTCATGACAGCCTGGCGCAGTTGTGGAAGCTTGCCGGACTGGGACATGCAATTGCAATACGGCAAAGTAAAGAGCCCATCGAGCCGGAGATGCTTCAAGCCAGCCTGGATACGATTTCCGCATGGGCTCAACGCCTCCGACATAATCGCGATGAATTGGAACAACTGCTGGAGTCGATTGGCAACTACGTTATCGCTAGTCCGGTTGGTGATTTCGAATCCATGACCGAATATGACCGCCAGCGAGTCACACTCGAATCGTTGATGGAACGAGTTATCTCCACCATCATTGAAGTGACTGATACACGTCGCATTCTGGATTCGGTTGTTTTGTTCCTAGAACAGAACTTAAACATATCCAAGACTGATTCCACGATTGTGGAATTTCAGCAACTGACGACCACCATCTTTACCGCCTTAATCCAAGGCGATTGTGATACCGTACGCGAGCATTGGCAATCACTCCTCGATGGTTTGGCACAACTTCCCTTGCTCTATATCCCCTTGTCGAAAGGAGGAGCTGCCAAAGAAATCGTGATTCGACGAGTGCGACAAAGAACCATTTCTGATTTACTTCTCTGGCTCCCACGTATGGGGCTGGTGGTGGAAACCTGTCAATTGCTTGAGACGGCCAGGAATATGGAGCGACAACATCCTGCGGGGTTGGGCGCCGTTACAGAATTTGACGAGTTATTCCATATTGGGTACGAAGCCATTGTTGAGTGCTTAATCAATTCAGCTCCCGATTGGCAAGAAACAAACAAGTCAATGTCTTCTGGGGAAACACAACAGGAGCAAGTCGACTCACCGGAAGATGAGCAGCTTGTGGAAACGTTGGAACAAGTTACTGAGGCCTTACTCAGTAGCTGGCTAGCACACAGTCAAACTCTGCGACTTTCAATCCTCGAACGTGTTGCCCACCGAAATACCTGGGACAACGTCGTCCAGTTCATTGAAAAGTACGGGGGAGAAATCTTCACGCAGCAGTTTCTGGCGATCGGTAATATCCGAGGAATCTTGCTTCAGGGCGTGGATACTTGGCTTCTGGCCATTCGAGAGGAACCTCATCTGGAATTACGTTTACTCGACGCCTTGGAGCGTGATATTCCTGTCAAAGAAGCCAGCAACATTCTCTCGCTCATTCTTGAGTCCATCGTCGAGAATTATTCCGAATACCGGGACTACAACAGTACCACCACCCAGAGTGATCGTGGTGAACTCCTCTACACCTTATTGGACTTTTTGCGATTGCGAGTTCGCTATGATCGTATCTGCTGGAATCTCCGGCCGGTGATCCTTGCACACAAATTGCTTATTTCACACGAGAATGACTCCGCTGCTCATATCTGGCGGGAAAGCCTCACTGAACGAATTCAGGAAGAAGCCAATATGTTCGTTACACGCCTTCAAAAACTCCAGGCACAGTACTCGATTCGAATGAGGACAGTGGCGGACCGGGTACAGGAACGCTTCGTACACCCGATGGAAGTGGACCATCTGCGTTCTTTGGTCAAACCCAGCCTGGAAGAGAGTAAAGATATCAAATCAGGTCGTCCCAGCTTTGACGAACTACTATTGAAAACCAATGAATTATTAGAGAATCCTTCCGGAGCCGGCCTGGAAGTACCATCTTGGCTGATCGCACTCGAAGAAGAAATTGAACTACTACGATATCCAGATTACATCAAACACGATGAAAAGCGTTTGCGAGAAGTGATCCCTCAAATCAAACTATCCTACGACGAACTACAACAACAACTCACATGGTGGCTCGAGCAACAATAGTATTGCTCCGTCCAGCAATCTCCTGTGAACCGAGACACTACAGGAGATAAGGCCACAAGCTGTCACTTACTAATAACCCCTCTTCGGTCAGGCATAGTCTTCCGTCATGCCATCGCAATAGGCCCTGATTTACAAACTTAGTGATCTGGTCACCGGCAAGCGACTCAATCGTCACTCCGGTCTTTTGAAAGAACCAATCTGGGTTAATTCCATCGAGTCGGCGGAGAGCAAATACCAGAACTTCGCGATGTAATTCCTCACCAGAAACCAATTCGGATTCTGCGACAGGCGATTCACCTGCCAGTACTTTGGAAATATAGGTGGTGGTACTCCGATGATTGACTTCCCGGTAACCATTTACAAAACTGGCAGCGCCCGGTCCGACGGCGAAGTACGGATCACCGAACCAATATGCCTGATTATGACGACACTCAAATCCCGGTCTCGCGAAATTGGAAACTTCGTAATGATGATATCCCGCGGCCGATAATCGCTGACGGGCCTCGATGTAGAATTGCCGTTGCAATTCCTCATCGACTTCCAACAAGTCCCCTCTTTCAAAACGACTCCAGAATGATGTTCCTTTTTCAATCGTGAGTCCATAGGTGGAGATATGGGTGGGACGAAAGATAAGTAATGAATCCAGATCTGCCGACCATTGGGCGAGCGTTTCCCCAGGCACACCAAATATCAGATCCATGGATACGGATGGAATTGATTTTAATAGCGTAAAACATTGCTCAAGTTGTGACGGCTGGTGACTCCGTTCCAATAGCGTTAACTTATCCATATCAAACGACTGCCCACCAAGGCTGACTCGATTGACTCCGTACTCCTGAAAGAGTGCCACGCTTTCTTCGTCAATATCTTCCGGATTGGCCTCGATCGTATATTCGCCTTCGGTGACCATCGGAAACCAGTACGCAATCAGGTCAAATAACCGACGCAACTCGTCAGGATGGAGCTGGGTAGGTGTTCCGCCACCAAGAAACACTGTCTCCATTTCCTGAGGTGCTCCCAGCGTTTCCAGCTCCATTTGTAAAGCCTGCAAATAAGAAGCATGTAAATCGTCACGGCCAGCGATGACAGTGAAGTTGCAATAGCCGCAGCGATGGCGGCAAAAGGGAACATGAATGTATGCGGAACGCGGAACCGGCATGGTCATCGGTGATAACGAACCTTCTACAACCACAAATGCAAACGTTCGGCCAGAGAATCAGGGATCGCCGCATTCACTAGTTTCTTAACCTGATGGTAGTTATAGCGAGTACTAAAGTGGGAAGCGATGATTAATTCATTTTCGAATTTTTCAGCACGATCGATAAAGTCGTGCAGATGCATGTGCCCGTTCTTGCGAATTTTATCCTGACTGTGATCGTCCGAAACGAAGGTCATTTCAGTGATCAAGATTTTACATTGGTACAACGCTGGAGTGAGATCAAGCCCTTCCACACGTGTATCTCCTGTATAACCCAGCAATGGGATACGGACTTCATGAGATACTTCTGTACCGCTCTGACGAACATCTCTGATCTGTTCCCCGGTTAACTCTGCAAACTCAGGTTTGAGTTTATTGCGACGCTGCCAAACCAAATAGCTTAGCGAAGGTACGGTATGACGAGTTTCGCCAACAGTTACCACCATCTCGCGGTTCAGTTGAATTTCATCTCCGGGTTTTACTCCGATTAAATCACAAGGTAAACGCCCGCGATCCAACTTCGTAAATGCCTGAAGAATGGAGTGAACTGTTTCCACCGCGTGCGCTGGTAGATAGATTTTAGGGGGATCCATTTTCATCATGCGTCGCCTGGCCACATACACGGGCAAGGCAACAATATGATCCATATGGCAATGGGTGACAAACCAGTTAGGGGTACCCATAAAATCCCAGGGGTGAGCTCCCAGATCGAAGCCCAACTTCAACTCAGGAATCCTCCAGTAACTCTGGACCGCAGCGCGCGAAAATCCTTCGATCGTAAGATCGCCATGCGTTAACGTCTTGACGGGTAGATTTTTCACCGGCCGGCCTCTGATTCAATCCTGCATTCAAGTACTGAATTATGAATACGAATACCTAATCCTTCCAGCCTAATTCGCTTTTCAATTCCTTCGGAAGGTCGAAGTCCGGGGAACGTTAAGTCGCTACCGCATTTTTGTCGGCATATCGCTCAGCACAGGCTTTTTGTGATCGTATTCCTCAACATTGGAAATATCAATGTCCGGACGAAAGCGTTGGCCGGCGGTCACCCAGATATCGCCTCCAACATTGTCTTGTACCGCATCCACCCCATGATGCCGAACCAATTCAAGAATCGATAAAAACATCCCAATGATGGCAGTCTTATGCATACCCATTTGAAAAAATTGCGACAAAGTTACGCGACCTTCTTTCACAATTCGCCGATGGATCTGCCGCATATACACGTGGATAGGAGTATCGTCAAAAATCACTGTTTCCTCGGGTGCTACCTGAATATCCTTGAGAATTCTCCCCATAGCACTCACCAAATCCCACAATTCCACGTCCTGGATTGGCTGTTGTGCCATGTCAATTTTGCGTGGCGGAAGATCGTTGGTTTGTCGTCGATGACGCTGCCCCCAACCTCGAGCACGAGTTTCCAGCATCATGGCCGCATCGCGATATTGCTTATACTCCAGCAACCTCTTCACCAGTTCATCGCGAGGGTCTTCGACTTCCGGTTCTGGCTCTTCTACACGAGGCAGAACCAGACGAGACTTTATCTCGGTCAAAGTACTGGCCAGATCCAGAAAATCACCGACAGCATCAATGCTTAGTTGCTCCATAATATCCAGAAATTCCAGATACTGATCAAGCACTTCGGCAATGGGGATATCTGCGACCTCTAATTCATGTTTGCGCACCAGATATAGCAGTAAATCCAAGGGTCCTCTGAATATATTCAGTTCCACTCGGAAATCTTCTTCTACTTGTGACACTACGCAAAGACTCTTGCAACAATATGGGGTTCCAATCAGATCCACCGATCTGCTTCAGTTGCCGCCAATCGTACTCATTATCGGAACCTGTTTCCTAGCCCAATTAAGTTTTGAGTACGCCAAAAAAGGATCAATTCGTATTGCTTTGTTGATCCACAACGCGTAATGTGGAATCAAGAGCAGGCGATTCATTCTCACCTCGACTTTCCCTCCCCCCATAGTTACTCTGCTCTCCCACCTCCCATGGAAACAATCGAACTCGCCGTAAGGATGACGTTCGGGATTCCATCACAGGCAATTTAGCCTGAGCTAACTTTAACTATGTAATTCAGAAAACTCGTTACCATTCCGAATGTATTCGGTTCCGGGAATGAGTACCGTTACCGTGACTTCCTGCTTTAGGCAAAGGTATATGTGTGATGATTGAAATAAAACACGCTACAACTCATGATGTTTTGTATCGGCTGGATGACGACACTTTACAAGAAGCTCATTTAGATAACGCTAAGATCGCCGGAGCGGATTTAGCTAATCTGGATTTACGAGGCGTCACCTTTCGTAATGCCGATTTACGGGAAGTGAATTTTTCTGGGGCCAATCTACAGGGGGCAATTCTTAAGAATGCTGACCTCAGTCGGGCTAACTTCGAGAATGCCAATCTGCAGCAAATAGACCTCACCAATGCCTTTCTGGATGATGCAATCTTCACGGAAGCTGATCTATCTCATGCCATTTTACGTTACAGCAAAATGACCAATGCTGACTGTAAAGGGGCTACATTTATTCGAGCAGATATTAGTCTGGCAGATCTGACACGTGTCAATTGTAATGATGCGAACATGGCCCACTGTGATCTACGAGGTACAAATCTTGCCGGTGCCAACCTAAATGGTGCAAACTTAACCGGTGCCAATATGCTCGACTCGAAAATGGTCGATGTGAAAATGGCCGGAGTACATATGGAAAACGCCATCGGGCCACATGGACAGTTAGTGCCAACACATCGGGAAGTTATCAGGTCGTCTCGCTGGTGGGAGTTTTGGAAACGCTAAGAAGCTAATTCCGGCATCACATACGGGCCTCTGGGAATCACTGCTACCGTCGCTTGGGGCCCATGTTTTTCCAACGCCTGAGCGACAGCAATCTCCACGCTCTCTGCACTCTCTACAAACAGTCGATTGATTGTCTCGGCGGGAAGCCCATCGGTGACCACCTTGACTTCAGCCTTTTTCAAAACCTTGGCTAACATCTCTAGTTGCCACTGATCCATAACAAAGTAGTCCGGTGACATGATCGCCTGCATGAAATCGTCGATGTCGCTGTGTCGCTCAAACAAACTGGCAAATTCTTTGCTGCCAATCCCTTCACTCATACTAGCAGCCACAATAATCGTACCGCCTGGCTTCACGATAGGCACGGCAGCCATCATGCCCTTTACACTTTGGTAAAACGTCGTATCCAGTGGATAGCCTGCCGATGAAGTGATGACGATGTCATAAGGATGCTTAACCCGGTCAATCACAATGTCCCGACAAAACGCTGCTCCTTCTTCAAAGGCGTAGATCTGATCACCGGCGACAAATTTTAATGGACGCCGATAAGCATCGATGACCACGTTGACAATAAAGTTGCATCCAGCCCGGTTGGCAATCCAGGTGTTTTCACTGTGGACTGGATTTCCTGACAATTGCCCGGTCGCAGCATTGGGGTGCTCCAGAAATCGAGGACTATGCCACTCCCGAATCGTTTCAAGGCCAGCAATTCCAGGGCAAATCAATTTACGGCCGCCTGAAAACCCTGCCATGAAGTGAGGCTCAATCAACCCCACTGTGATCTTCATTTCCGCTTCCATATAGTGAGTATTAATCCACATCGGGACACCACGCGGCGACTTACCGAGATAGACTAGCTGCTTTCGGTCCTGAGCATCGTGATTGAGAATCGTATATTTCGCCGCGATATCTTCACCCACCATTTCCACGATTTCTTCCGGCCGACTGGCACGATGTAATCCTGTGGCAATCAAGATCTTGATACTGGATGGGTCCATGCCACCAGCCAATAGAGTCTCTAATATCGGCTCAAGAATTTGCTGATTGGGAACCGGGCGGGTGATATCACAGATCACGATACAAGCAGAAGACCGCCCCTGAATGATTTCACTCAGAGGCGGTGCATGATTTGGGTGCTTTAAAACTTCCTGTAACGCTTGACGATCTGTCAGGTCAGGTTGTTGAGCAATAGGAGTGGCTGATTGATAAGCTAAGGTTTTGACATCCAGATGGTCCGGCAGGGAAATCTCCAATCCCTCCTTCCCATAATCGAGACGGACGTCCATTGCCCCACTTATTCTTCAGCTGAACCGGCTTCGACAGCAGTGTCTTCTTCGACCTGTTTCACCTTCTTCTTACGCTTCAGGGAAACTTTTTGAACACGTACTTTAGGAAGACCAAAAGGAGAGTCGCCTGTATTCCAGCGTTCTTCTTCGGCCAGTTGCTTCAGGCGTTCAACACGTGTTAGTACATTTCGACTTTGAATCGCACCACGTGAAATCTTCAAACTTTTATCAATCGTCATTATTTAAACTCCAAGTTCCTACTGGAGAGCACAATATCGTTGTTGGAATTCCTCAGTATAGAACCCGTTCTGTGGTTCATCAACCGCTAAAAGAGAGGTCGCAAGACGATTCTCGGCAGTTTTATCAACGCAAAACGACTGTTTTTATAGTTTTTTCTCTCAAACCGTCACAGATTCGACACCGCTGATCATCTGCAAGAACTTGCCCATGGAATTCGGACGATCGTTGGGATTGACGGACATACAAACCATAATGGCCTCGGCTAGTTTAGGATGCAATTTCGGCTTGTATTCAAGAATCGGAGTCGGTTCCAGAGTGTCATGGCTTAAAGCGGCTAGTCCCGATGCATCGGTGGATGGCCAGGGAAGCTCAAATGTCAGTAGTTGGTAAAAGGATACTCCCATCGCAAAAATATCCACGCGTTTGTCTGTCTTACGACGTCGCACAATTTCGGGAGCCATATAAAACGGAGTCCCAGTGCGATTGCCCGGCTGATGGAATGGTGGTTCATCCGGTAACGTCAAACCAAAATCAATTAGCTTCAACGAAGAGCAGTCCGGCGCTGCAATAAAATTCCTAGGACAAACATCGCGATGAATGAAGCCGGCATCATGGACAGCACCTAAAGCCTGGGCAAACTGACGAATGAGTTCCAGCCGTTTGCCTTCTAACATGGAATCCCGGTCGTAGATCATGGCATGCAGGCCACTCCCTTTGAGATACTCCATGACCAGATAATTACGCTTGTCTGTCCCAATGCCGTATTCATACGTCTTGACGACATTAGGGTGCTCAATCTGAGTGGCGATCTTACCTTCGGATGGTTTTTTGAGAGTCTTAAACCGCTGTTCGAAGAGAGCGGTCTTCTGAGAGTCAGCGATCTTTAGACCGACGATACGATCCGTGTCTCGGTCCCGAGCCATAAAAAACTGGGACATGGTACCGGAAACTGCTGCGCGAACAAATTCAAATCGCTTTTCGATATTGACGTTTTTGCGAAAAACGATCTGGCGGCTGTCCCCTGTTCGTTTGCCACCAACGAGTGCTTTGACGTTGTCAAATAAACCCATGAGGCTATCCCTGTTCAATCAGCCTGAAAATAATCTTCCGTTGCGTTTCCCTGACTTCCATTCCCCAATCGCCAATCAGGTTCCCGACTTATTTACCACAGTAGTCAATAGTGCGAGCGATTTCGCTCTTTAATTTTCCACGTGCGACAATTCGGTCCACATAACCGTGCTCAAGCAAAAACTCGCTGGTTTGAAAACCTTCGGGTAGCTCGATTCGAATGGTCGCCTTGATAGTTCGCGGTCCTGCAAAACCAATCAGTGCTTTAGGCTCAGCGAAACAAACATCGCCTAATGCTGCAAAGCTGGCTGCTACACCGCCCATGGTTGGATTGGTGAGCACGGAGATAAAGAATCCACCCTGCTGGTCATATCTGGCCAATGCGGCAGAAACTTTCGCCATCTGCATTAAAGAGAGAATCCCTTCGTGCATTCGAGCTCCACCACCGGAACCGCTGATAATAATCAACGGCAAATCCTGTTCTGTGGCCCGTTCGATCAGCCGTGTCAGGCGTTCGCCGACAACCGACCCCATACTTCCCATTATGAAAGCTGAATCTGTGACGCCAATTGCCACACGTCGAGCGCGAATCATACCGCATCCGGTAAGGGCAGCATCCCGCAGCCCAGTCCGTTTTTGTTCCGCGACAATCCGATCTGCATACGACTTACGATCCTTGAATTCAAGCGGATCGGTCGGCATTAATTCTGCATCCCATTCCTCAAACGTCCCCTCGTCTAATACCTGACGAATACGTTCCTGACCGGATACATAGAAGTGATAACCGCATTCGGGGCAGGTGCCGAGGAGTTCATCCGCAGTTTTCTTATAAATTGTCTGCTGACAACCGGGGCACTTTACCCAAAGTCCTTCGGGTACGCCACGTTTCGTTCGTTTTTCAGTTTCCGTTGAGCTAGCCATTTAATATACAGTGTGCGGACAACTTATCTTTTTAAGTAGTAATAAGGTGCCTGTTATTATGGTCTAAATATATAATTCTTCGACCTCAAAAAGGTAATGAATTACCCTATCCTGACACAAGATTAATGCCTTACTCCTTCCCGTTTTAAGCTGGATTTACCTTCTCGGCAACCCAAAACCACCGTTGTCAGGGAGATTACTGCTCGGCAGCGGCCACTAGATCTGCTACGGCCTGCGTATAACATTCCTGCTTAAATATCGCCGAACCAGCCACAAACCAGGTCGCTCCGGCTGCAAAACAATCTGAAATCGTTTCCACATTGATGCCACCGTCCACTTCCAGAATGAAATCAAGCTCCTGATTTCGACGAATTTCAACCAATTGCTGAAATTTCTCCAGGGCAATGGAATTAAACTTTTGTCCACCAAAGCCGGCATTGACGCTCATACAAAGCACCAGGTCGCAAAGATCCAAATCGGGCAGAATGGACTCCAGAGGCGTATCCGGGTTGAGGGCCACTCCCGTGGCAACACCTAAATCTCGAATCTGTCGCAAAGTTCCTCTTAAATCGGAGCAGGCTTCTATATGGACCGTGATGAGATCGGAGCCTGCTGCGGCAAACTGTTCAACGTATCGTGCAGGCTCTTGGATCATCAGATGGACATCCAAAGGCAAATCTGTGTGACGTGCCAGACCTTCCACAATCGGCATTCCATAGGTCATATTGGGAACAAATGCACCATCCATGACATCTAAATGCAAGGCCTGTACTCCCGCTTTCTCCAGCAAGTCTAATTCACCACGTAAGTCACCAAAATCACAAAGTAACAATGAAGGTAAGATGAGAGGCGAAGCATCTTTGATGGCTAATATCTTTTCACGCGGAGACATAAAAACCTGATTGCCTTTTCTTTAACTACCACTGATGGTCGAGGATTAGTGCTTGTGGAAGATCTTCAATGTCCTCCAGCCCAAACACCTGCAGAAAACGATCCGTTGTAAAGTAAATTGTCTTACGTGGCTTCTCTTCAGTTCGCTCAAGCCTTAACATATGTCGGCGAACAAGCTGAGATAGAACCGAACCACTGGACTGATCTCGCATGGCATCAATTTCCTGTCGGCTGATTCCCTGATTGTAAGCCACAACTGCCAATACATCGATTGCCACTTGAGACAATTTCGTCTCACGAACTGTTCCATAGAAACGCTCGCGAAGTCCATCGTACTGGTCGCGCAGAGCCATCACATAGCCAGCATCCTGACGTCGAATTTCGTAAACGGATCCTGCATCTTGATAAGCACAATTGAGATCAGATATCAGGTCATCGATTTCCTGGACCGACACACCACGCATCATTTTGGCAACCTGCGCGGCAATTAAAGGCCGCCCATTAGGGTCTCCGACAAACAGCATCGCTTCCAAAATTGATTTAGGAGATAACTCAGCCTCTTCCTCTGCACTCACAGCAACTGTAATGGGCTCAGGAATCACCGGGGCTTCCTCTGATACAACGGAAGGTTCGGTTTCGGTGGATGCAGAGTAAGGGTCGTCCCCGGCATGTATTAATTCGGCATAAGCCCCACTTAATTCATCCAGCGACGTGCCTTCATCACCCTCAGGGCGATAGAATTCACTCAGACCCATCTGCTCCGGATCCACTGGAACGGCTCTTGGAGCCCGAACCGGGTGATCATTTTGCTTCTGCTCATCTTTCATGAGCGTAACTATACGAAGAATTGATGGGGTAAGGGAAGACGGGTAAACCATCTGACAATGATCTATTCAGTCATATACAAAACAAAATGTGACATGTCCCAATGATCTTTTAAATCATTGTTACATGTCACATTAAATTTTTGGCTAAATGGTTGAATGCTTAACCATTCTTGGTTCAGCCTAACATAATAATGCGATATGGGAATTGAAGGCCCCATTTTCGTTGATTATTAGTGCTCGTGACTGTGACCGCCGCCTTGGAATAATGCAAACTCTGCATCCGATTCATCACCATTAGGGCAGACAACGCCAACAAACTTAGCAGGTTCGACTGAAATATCAATCAATACGATATATCGATTATAAGTACCTCTTCCAGCTGCCCCGTGAAAAGGAGCATCGGTTAGATTGGTAAAAACTCCATCCCCACACAAAGAGCATAAGTCACCAACACCAAAAGCAATTAAAACAGAAGTAGCTTCTCCTCCAACTGCAATATTATTTTCACCATTCGTTCCTGCTATCCATCGTGCCATTGGTACCGCAGTACCAGCTGCCAGCGATACGTGAAAACCGCGTCCGTTGTTAGCAGTAGCACCGGCTTCTGGCATTTCAAAAGCATCACCAGGAATCTCAATTTCATCAATGCTTCCTACTTGAGCCTTCGTTGTTCCATCGGGAGCAAAGATATCCAACGTGTGAGGGCCATCACCTTCCGCATTCCCTTTCGCATCCACATATCGGATCTCGCCGATGCCGGCATCAAGCAACGGTTCTGGATCAAGTTCCACGACCTCTAATTTAGCAGCTAAAGAGGCACTAACGATATCCAGCATCTCTGGAGCGGAGACATCTACAGCATGCGTATCAGGAGCTTCCGCTGTTGGTGTGGTTGGAGTTCCGGCAATCAAAGAATCCAGTTGACCCGGCAATGCACTTTCAGTAGACGCATAAACGTTAACAGCATTCTTTATAGCTTGCATTGTGTGTACGGAAGTTCCAGTCGCGGCTTTAGTCGAGAGGCCTCCATAGTTGGTAATAATAGCACCACCGACAATTGCCAACATGGCAACGACCATCAGTACTTCTAGTAATGTAAAACCTAGTTGTTTACGATTTGTATATTTCATTTTATTTCTTTTATCTAAAAGAGAAGTTTACTAGTAACTCAATTGGCATTCCAAAAGAAATCCATAGAGTCTGCAATTAGCTGGCAGCCTAATGCTCCCAGAGATGTGATTTGATGACGTTTGTCACAAACGATGGGTTTATGACGACTGCAACAAAACCGATGGCGGGCCACGAGCCAAAAAGAAAGAGGCGTTCCGTTGTTCAGATAAGTCAGATAAAGCAAGCGAGACTAAGCAGGGGAGTTCGTCACTCAGGCTTAGAGTGAAACTCAAAGCAGGATGACTTGTCTGTCCAAGTGTAAGGCAAGTAGAGCAGTCCGAGGTAATAAGGCCTGCGATATCTTCGATATAGAAGACTTTCGATTCGATGTTGGACTCTTCAGCATCATGCTGGCACTGAGCGTGGTCACTATCAGGCGAGGATGCAGTCTGAGGGTGGGCACAGTACCTAACATGGGCATGCAAGCAATATCGTCCATGGATAGCACTTCCACAGACGAAGAGCAGGACATAGATCAAGATTAATGAGGCTGGAAGCAGCTTTGGGAATTTGTTCATGAGAGGTCGGCTATTCCACCTTCCCCAATGAACAACAGTTACAGTCGTGCCCAAACTTTTTATTCAGAAGATGACCAACAACCAAAAGCACTCCACCTATCGGTGTTATCCACAATCCGAATTGCGCAAGAAAAGCTTCAATTCCACTCGTTTCATCATCCTCTGAGATAACTACCTGAAATGCTGTCTCGCTTTCATTTTCACATTCATCGATACAGCAAGCTGGCAAGGTTTCACCCTCTTTTGGAAGCGCACAACAATCATCTTCAACACCGAATGCTGCAACGCTAATAAACATAAGTCCAAAGACACCGAATAGAACCGGCGTCAATTTTTTATGCTGTTTCAAGCCGGGGATAAACGCATAAAGGGCAATTGTAAAACAGACAAAGACCATCACTTTATGGAAGAATTCATCGGCCAGAAAACCCAAACCCAGAGCAGGCAAATAGGACACAATAAACGGCATAATCGCGCAGTGAATTGCGCAGGCAACCGAGGCGATAATTCCCAGCCAGTCCCTTCGGGTTGTTAATTTCTTAGATTGAGGGGTCGACGAGACCAATACAATATATCCTTAATGGAATAAGCAATAAATATTTAGTGGCAATGCCATCACCTTTTTCCGACCCGCCACTCAGTAATTATTTTCTTATTGTATCCAGATGCAATTGAGTTGCATATGGACTATGTGTATTTTAATGGAAGAATCGAGGCTAAAAATATGTGGCTGTCGGTCCAGTCGATGCTACACTGAGGTTTCACCTCATCACTGAATACACCGAAGCTACATGAACGACTTTAGTCCTGCAGTTATGAAAACCCTGCTAAAACAAGCGGGTCTGCGTGCCACGCCAGCACGTATTGCAACTCTTACTTTGTTGTCGCAGTCTTCCAAGCCTCTATCACATGCAGAAGTTTCTGCTGAGCTTAAGAATTTAGGAGTCGATAAGACGACGGTCTATCGCAACCTGAACGACTTAGTCGGTGCAAATTTATTAAGGCGTGCAGAATTGGGGGATCATATCTGGAGATTTGAATTGGCCAATCATCACGATGAAGCCTGTTCACTCCACCCGCACTTCGTCTGTATTGATTGCGGTGATGTCTTCTGCATCGATGAGAAGTATTTACAGGCGAGGGACTTCCAACTGGAAAACCAAAACGTGACGGTCAAGGAAATATTAGTCCGTGGTCACTGCAATAACTGTTGACCCAAACATCCTGTGGTATTTGGCTTCGCTCAAATCGTACATACCTACCGGTTCATCGACTTGACCGAAATTCTTCGCGGCACTTCCGATGGACTGACTCCACAAAGTTAATCAGCATTTTTGCTTCCTGATGCTTACCTTCCACTAGTGTCCTTTCAATAACTTTCAATCCATAAAGTACTTCTTGTACACTTTCTCGTTGCGAGTCGCTTACGTCTCCGCTTCGTATCAGTAAGCTGGTGGGTAGTTTTTCAACTCGTAACTTCCATTGAGCAGATCGACGACGGGTTTCCTCGAGATCCGCTTCATTTATAGCTGAATAGAGTTCGACCCGGATTCCGGTTATTTCGTCCAGCACTTCATCCGGTGTCGGATAAAACATATACAATCCGAGCACCGCAAATACCAAAACACCGAATACTCCTGCGCAAATCAACTGATTTGACGACAAAACAAGATCCCATTTCTTATTAGTTCCGTCTAAGGCTTGCTCTGGCTTGTCGACGAGGAATCTCGACATGTCAATTCGCTCACCAAGTAAAGTTAAGGCAGTTCCTGTTAGCATCACAATGGCAAGCAGTCCCAATCCATATTTTTCATCGATGCGCATCTCTTTTTCAACGCGATTGGCGACCCAGCTAATATTTGCTTGATTCGGTCCAATTTGATGTAAACGAGTGAATGGATCAAAGGCGTGAGTATGATCGGCAACAGTCGCCTGACCATCCGCAATCGTTCTATCTGCAGTAAGTCCGATTACTAATGTCGATCCTATTAATAGTGCAACAAATAGGGCTACGGCTCGCCCCCCATAAGCGCGTCGCAACCAGTTTGCAACGCCAACATTTGCACCGGCGCCGAGGATGATCAGGGCGAAGGCTGCGCCTAAGGAGTAACCATCCTGAACGATATGGCCGAAATGCATCATGACGTCGGTTGGCGTCACATAGCAAGGAATCGCTACCACTCCCATGACAATTGGTGCGAGAGGATTGTCACGAGTTAATCCGGTTTGCAAAACGCCGTGAGGTAGGAAAGCCCCCAGGAAGCCAACGGCCAGTAGTGCCAAGCCATAATCAATGAAAGCCGGACCGACAAGACTCCGTGACGCGGCATCACCGGCGATCGCAAGCCGAGCGACGCCATATCGAGGGACCTTTTCTTTCTCTGTAGATTCAGTATCGTATTTACGGGAAATCAACCGATTCCAGAGCGCGCCAATTCCTATGGAAACAACGAAAGTTCCGATGGCGAAATAACCCAGCGTGCCAACCGCAATATGGCTTAAGCCATAGATAATTGAAACCGGATTCAACACGGGCGCGACTAAGACGAAACTTAAGATCGTACCACTTGGGACTTTTGCCCGCTGAAGCTCTCGGGCGACAGGTAGTGCACCAAGAGAACAGATTGGAAGTAAGATCCCCAGTACCCAGGCCCGAAATGGCCCGGACCAATGTCCGACACCTAGCATTCGCCGTAAACGATCCGGACCGACCATTCCTCGCATTAACCCAGCAACAACCGCACCGGCCACTAAAAAAGGAGCCGCAGCTACTAACGCTTCCGAAATACGCAGCACGGCGCTCCAAAAAGTCGTATCAAAATCCGAAAATAGCGACGTGTAACCAGGACCATCAGCGAATAGCGTCCAGGTGCTCATTTTGCATTCCCATCAGTTAATTTCTCGTCCCCTGATTCCTCCGAGGAGGGAGCTCCAGATTGGCTAGACACTCCGGAATCCGGTGCCGAACTGGATTTAACCTTAAAAGAAAAACTCATCCGTTCTCCTCCCAGCGTCATTTTAGGTATCACCACGGAGAAGGATCCCCCGACTTCGAATTCCGTTGGCAAGGAAGCCGAAAAAATTGGCACCGATATCTCCTCACTCTCTTCCAAATACTTAAAGTACACTTCTCTCGCAGCTCCTCCTAGGTGCTCCTCATCGGTGAAGTACGCCAGAATTTCTGGTTCTTTTGACACCGCTGGCTTCGAGGTTCCGGCTTCATCTTCAACACTCAGATAAAAACGTATTGAGTCGTCCTGGCCGGGTAATATTTCAGCGAAATAAAACAGCAGACCGTTCGGATTGTGTGCATGGCCAACCTCGACCATCTGTCCACCCAAAATAGGTTCACCATGCTGGTGTCCGTGATCATGAGCGTGCTCATGAGAGTGAGAGTCATCATGATGAGAATCTGAATCAACAGGCTCACAACCAGTGAACAATACAATTAATACGAGCCACGTGGAAACCGCTTGGAATAAGCGAGAACAACTCAGATTCATAGTGAATTCCTTATGAAGCATTTGTACTTAGTAGCGGGACAGTAACAGAGTCTACAATTTCAGCAACAATTCTGCGAGTCGAATCCAAATCGCCGCCCATTCTCACATCCAATACTGGTAACGCGACTTCCTGAACATCATCGGGAGTCACAAAATCCCTACCTTTTAAATGCGCAAACGCCTGAGCTACCCTTTGCCAGGTAATCAATCCTCGAGGGCTTAATCCAAGCGACATATCCGGATGAGCCCGGGTGGCAGCAGCCAGATCCACTAAGTATTCACGAACTGGTTCGGCAACAACAACTTCTGCTACGTGTTGTTGCAACTTGCTCAAACGGGAAGGATCCAGGATCGGCTGATCGTCTTGAGCCGCACTTTCCTTTGCACCGATATTTGAAGCTAAGATTTCCACCTCGTCATTTCGATTTGGGTAACCGATGCGAAGTTTCATCGCAAAGCGATCCAACTGAGCCTCCGGTAGCGGATAGGCTCCGTGCATTTCCACCGGGTTCTGAGTCGCGACAACAAAAAATGAATCGGAGAGTTTATGGCGTGTATTATCGATCGTAACCTGGCGTTCTGCCATTGCTTCGAACAAGGCACTTTGGGTACGAGGAGTCGTTCGATTGATTTCATCTGCTAATAGGACGTCTGAGAATACCGGGCCCTCCATAAACTCAAAGATCCGATCTCTTTGATTAAACACATTGAAGCCTGTAATGTCACTTGGCAACAGGTCCGGAGTACATTGCACGCGGGCAAACTTTCCCCCAACGGCGAGGGCTACTGCTTTAGCCAACGTAGTCTTCCCCAAGCCCGGGAGGTCGTCAAAAAGAATATGGCCACGTGCAAGCAAGCAAACCAACACCAATTCAACGACATTTTCTTTCCCTAACAGTGTTGCATTAAGCCTCGAGCGCAAGTGGTCTATTGCCTGTTGATGTTCACAGACCGGATTGATCGCGGGTTCGGTTTCTTCATTACTCGTCATATATTGCTCAACCTATTTTTTTATTTGCCAATATTGGATTTAGGATCTAAGTCGCGTTTAGACCTTTTCATTTTTCGTGATGTCCAGGAACTAAGCAGCTTGAAACAAGCCGCATACATGCCCATCTGGGCCGGGACTGTCTGATTACTTACTGTTAACGCTGGTCCATAGAATGCCTGATCTGCCAATGCAATCACTTGCTCTAAAGGTCCGCAATTCATATGTAAACTGGGTTCGCCTTCAGCCAGTGCCAAATACCATTTTGATAGAGTCTTCGAGTCTGGTCGTTGCTGCCCTGCCATTCGAGCTCTAAATTCTAAAATTCTAATCGTCCAGATTATTCGTCTACGACTTGTACCAAACCAACAGATTCTCCATAACGCAAACGAGCCAATGTCAATTATTCTATGCCTCAATCTATAGAGAAAAGTCAATCCTATCGCCACGCTTAAAAGCACACTCCAGTTCGACTGAACCCAACTCCAAAAAGACGTCCAGGCCATCGATAAATACTCCTGCCAGGTCAACCAGTTTTTAGGATCTTGATAGTCTGGCGTAGGTTCAATGGGTATCCAGACATTTTGCCCCACATGTACTTCCGTCCAGAAATGTAGATTTTCAGAGTTAATAATGGACTGTCTGGATTGCGAATCAAAATCTCGCGAATCTGCATAAAATCCAAGAACAAGCTGAGCTTCATACCCTAAAGAACGAAGCATCTGGGTAGCGGCCGAGGCAAACATATAGTCGGGCCCACGTTTAATCTTTAAAAAGTGATCCACGACATTCTGACAATCCTCCGGAGCTGTTTCGAGGCGGTCGTGCTTATACTGACTACGTAGATTCTGAGTGAGGGCCACTACCTGCTCCCACCCAGGGCGACTATTAGCGGTCCAACGACGGGCAAGGCTCTCTGCCCGCTTCCCTGGTCGAATCGAACTGTTAAGGGACTCTTCTACTCTACGAGAATATACTCCTCGAAAATCACCCAGTTTGGTCAGTTCACTTATCGAATGCGTCTGAGAAATGAGGTGGATCACTGTCAGTCTTGGAATAAATTCCTGTGCAGCCAGTTCAAGAACACCATCACGTCCGGTCGTATAAAAACTGTCACGATCGACATCTGCAATGTGAATCCCAGACACATGCGCTGGACTGGGAATTTGTTTCGACTTTAGATTGATGATTCGCAGAGTACTTCGCTGTTTACCTCGCAAAACATCCGTTTCATTACGCTGGAACTTCACCCAGGGCTTTCCATTAACAGAGGTAATAGAAGTGCGAAATGGTATCGAATTGCTGCCACTGTGTGTCCAATCAACACCATCAAACGTATCAAATCTTTGTGTCATCAAATGGAGCGGTGCGTCGCCAGAGACCTGAAACAATGCCGTCGATTTACGATCCTCTGGTGTTACCGGACGTTGTTTGTTAAGCCGGCGTAATGTACTGAATTGACGAGTCGCCTGTTCTGAACTGGATTTTTTCTGATGATTGTGCCGCAAGCGATCTCCTGTTATCGCAATGGACTTATTTAGCTCTTGATTAATCTGCTTTTTGACTCGTGCCTCACCATATTGATCCGAAGCTACATCGTATAGACTGGGCATTTTCGATTCCAGAAAAATCTCCGAGTCAACCGGACCGAAACTGAAGGCGCTGTCTTCTGCTGCGATCATCATATCCCCTTCGCCGACACCAGAACGTGCATTGCCGTCCTGATATTTGTCACCTCCTGATGTGGGCATAAACCCAGACAACACCATTGCAGTACGGGGGATTCCAATGACTGCAATACTCAGTACGCCAAGTCCCACAAGAAGTGACACCGCGATCAGGACTGGCCGCAACGGAATTTTTCTATCAGAAGACGTGGCAAATTTCGTCTCTAGGCGTGCCCAATAACTGCACATCAGCCACCATAGGCCAAGCGTGGCAAACAGGGCACTCCCTGCCCAAACCAGATAATGATCGGTCATAGAAGTAACAAACAGAACGAGAAATCCGCTCAGTAACCCAGTAATCTGAAGTGACTTTTGAGAAGCCGGAGCCGTAGCCAATACCAGAGCGACATTCTGGACAATGATTAGTAGCACGAGTTCATTCGGATCCCCGATTTCCAAAGAACGGGTGACCACTTGTACTAGCAGTGGGAAAATCACCATCACCAACTGGAGCAACAATAGACGACGCGCGGGGGTATTGAACCTCTTTGGCCAGACCTGAAGTAAACGCCGAAGTCCGAAGACAAGCCCGAGCGTAATGATGCTCTCTGCCAGCACCACCCAACCACTCCAGTGGTTAGCATAGCGAAAAGTCTGGGTAATCATCATTGCCAATAGAGCAAGGTGGGTTACCGAAGACTGGCCGACAAGATTATGCTGCGGACCACGATTCATGGCATAACCTTTCCCATTGAGTTTGAAGCTGTGAAGGAACATCGTGAGTGCAGTCAATCGTCAACCAGGAATTCTCTCCCGCGTGATGTTCCTCTGTCTGCAACACTACAAACCGCAGATTGGATTCAATGCTTTCCAATTGCTTTAATTCATCCATCCTGTCTGAAGTTGTCACTACAATTTTCATTTTGTTTGGCGTTGAGCCTTCCGAGTATAAGTCTTTGAAGCCCTCGACAGTTCCTGGTTGAAGCATTGCCAAACGATCAAATGCAGACTGAATGCAGAAAGCTCCCTGACTCGAATCTCCCCCGTTCAGGTCAGTCGAGTGAATTACACTCCAACCGTGCTCATGAAATTCCCGAACCAAACTCGCTCCCACACGAATAGCCCATTCAAGACTGCCGTGATCACTGAGCGTCTGATGGACTCGTAGGTCTGTATCAATCACGATTTCAACCTTACGCTGTGCAGCCGTCTGCCGTTCGCAAACAATGAGACGACTATGACGAGCCGTTTGGGCCCAATGTACATGCTTCAATGTATCGCCTCGACGATAGGGCCTAACAGCTAGCACATCCCCCTCCATACCAGCCTGATTCATCAGAATTCCAGTGGCTGTAAAATCAATCCCTTTGACAGGTGGAATTGACTTTAGCTTTACTGTAAGTGGCCAGACAATCAGCTCTGACGTAATCTGAATTATCTTCCGTGTCTTCCAAATACCAAATGGAAATGCATTGGTAATTTGGCAAACCCCGGATGGGTAAAGTCCTCTGCGATGTGGCTCAAACTCCCACTTAAAGTCAGATTTGGTCCACCCGGGAACACGAGCCAAAGCGACGGCTGTCGAGTCGTTTGAGGTAGAAATGTCTTCTAAAAAGAATCCACCTTCGACAGCTAGGCCCCAAATTGGCCAGGGGAAAGAATTCTTTACGCTTAGAGTGACCTGAACATCATCGCCTTCTGTCGCTCGGCGACGATTGAAACACAGACTACAGCTCACACCACGAATCGCAATCCATGGCCAGACAACACCTAATAAAATCACAGCTAGCAGTGCAGTAAACATGACCCATCCCTGTGGCGCCACAAAGAGACCAATTAATAAAGAAGCGGCCGCGGCTACTAACAACCATCCAACTGGTTGCTTAAGCCAATAGACGTATCGATTAGCCCATGGACAAAAATCTCGATTAGCGAGATTTGAAATCCACTGCACAGTACGCCGAATGGATGGAGCTGGTCGGTGCTGGTTGTTAGATGAAGACATACGTCTCGCATGATAAAGATGAGTCGCAACTGGATAACTGGCTCTGTCTGGCAAGCCACCTAAGAATAGAAAAGTAGAGGGACAATTTAATTCCAATCGCACAAATAGAATTGTGCAATCTTACATTCAGGACAGAATGACGTACGAGTCTTATGATGCTTCATGACAACAGCTTACTTAGACAAACTGTAAGACTTACATCAGACTAAGTATCGCCTAACCAAGTCCTGTCTAACGACGGCAAGCACCAAGAAGTCACACTAAAGAAAATCTCTCTCTACTGCAAGGAGCTTAAGCTACCGACGGAGGGGCTCGCTCTTGAACGCCGTCCCGAGTAATAGCAAGATACAGCGCACTAGGAGAATCACTAAAGAGTGGAATCGACTCGCAAGAGGCGGAAATTTCAATTGTAACGGCCTGATCCTGAGCCTGCCCCAATTCCTGACAGACATAGCAGTTTGCAGAATCATGTTGGTGGTCTTGGCGACTAGGGTCTGATTCCGTGCTTTGCTCGTTCAGTAGATTGTCACACGGATGATGGTGAGCCGCAGAGCAACTAGAAACATGCTCGTTTCGAGAACTCTTCGAGTGACCAGAACAACATGCGGCCAAATGCAGCGCTTCACCGAACAAAACACGCCCAATATAGACGATCAGCAATGTTGTCAGAAAAAGTAGCTGCTTACGTTGCATCTTAAATGATTAAGTAAAAATCAAAGACCTAGTTCAATCTCAGTGATTTGATTCTTATCAGTACGAATCAAACGAACAATATGTTCTTAAGCACCTTGAAAAAATGATACACGCTACCCACCTCTGGAATCGTCCAACTGTGTAATTAGCGAATAGCTTAATAGTTAAATGGAAAGCCATTTTTCTACCATCGCTGTGAGACTTGCTCTTGCATGAACTTCAATGCATCCCCGGCCAGTTGCTCTTCACTCTCATACATACGCCGCCAAATTTTAGTAGCCGCGACCAATTCAGGTAGTGCCAAACCAAAAGCTTCCACAACCATCCAGCCGTCATAACCAACTTCTTTAAGTGTATTGAAGTTAGTATCCCAATCCACATTCCCTGTGCCTGGAGTGGAACGGTCGTTTTCAGAAATATGTACTAACGCACACACATCGCTACAGTCACGAATGGCCTGAGCAATGTCTTTCTCTTCGATATTGGCATGGAACGTGTCGTACATCATCCGAGCATTTGGATGATCGACTTCGCGGACAAAGCGAGCGGAATCTGCGTGGGTATTTAGAAGGTAGGTTTCAAAACGATTGAGAGCTTCCACGCCTAGCGTAATCCCAACGGTTTCAGCATGCTCAGCTACCTGACGCATACTATCAACGCCCCACTTCCATTCGTCTTCGGTTGGTCCCTGACCCGAGAATACCCCCAAAGCTGAATGATAAGGCCCTACTAACCGGACGGCACCGGCTGCCGCTGCGTTATCCAAAGCACGTTTATTGTTTTCAACGCCTAAAGCTCGAACCGCGGGGTCTGCACTGATTGGATTATCTTCTTCTCCTCGCACAGTCACGGCTGTACATTCCAGCCCCATCTCTTTAAGGCGAGCTCCCCATTGAGTGTAGAGATCGATATTATCTTCGAACACTGGAATTTCGACGCCGTCATATCCCATTTCTTTGAGTGATGCGACAACAGGAATCATGTCGTCATTCATCGCGCCTGTCCAAAGCAATAAGTTCATTCCAAATTTCATAGTTTCATTTCCTCTACTTCATCAATAAAGTTTGAATCTGTTACTGAGAGTTCTACTCAGCTGTTAGTAGCTCGTCGTGGCAGCGATACACCCTTTGACGCATCGCCGGAAATAACTCGATTACCGAATCACCAAATTCAGGTAACCCCACTCGCTTCATCACCTGGTTTAAACGATAGGCTAATCGGTCATTATCCAGGTAATCAAACAAGAATCGCTCCCGACAAAAAACCTCAAAGAACCGTACAAACTGATCCGTCGAGCGTGCCGACGCCATATTGATCACCGACTGAATCTTCACGGGATCTACCTGCCCCAGTACGTCATAGTACTCGTTAAGCAAACCGGGATTACATTCTGCCAACCGAGCATCCAATAGTAACTCGATTAATATATGCCCCAAAAATGCGGGACGAAGCGACGTGTCTTCAGGAACAGCTTCTCGTAATGCCTGAGCAAATTCCAAATTGAGCTGATTGAAGATCGCTGTCGCATGAAACCAATGATCATCGTTCAGGTGTTGCAACATTCCTGAGGCTAGTTCAGCAACGTCACCCTGATGGGTTTCGATCAACGGTTTCAAATTTCGCGAGCGAACTCGCACTTTTCGATCCACCACACTCAACATGTCTGGTACACCTGTACCTGACATGAAAAGAGGGCGATCTAAATAGTCGATTGCATGAGCTAAATAATTCATGCAGGAGGCATCCTGCGTTTAGCTTATACGTTTTGCCATGACCCGTCTTTGGCCGAAGCTAAGACAGCGTCACAGACTTTTTGTGTTTCCAGTGCATCACGGAAAGTCGGACCGGCTGGCTCGCCGGTTTCCAGACCCTTCAGGAAGTCAGCCACCTGATGCACAAAGGTATGTTCATATCCGATCTGCAATCCAGGCACCCACCAGTTGCCCATATAAGGGTGTTCGCCATCGGTCACATGGATATTCTTCCAGCCGCGGACTGCACCGGAATCACCATGATCGAAGTACTCTAAGCGATGCAGATCGTGCAGATCCCATCGCAGTGAGCCTTTCTCCCCATTGATCTCCAGCGTATACAGTGCTTTGTGCCCACGGGCATATCGCGTGGATTCAAATAACGCGAGTGAGCCATTACTAAAGCGACCCATGAAAGTACAAGCATCGTCGATGGTGACCGGCATCACTTCACCAGTATCCTGATGAACTCGTTCTTTGATGAACGTCTCTGTCATGGCAGAAACCGAGTCGATTGATCCGTTAAGCCAAAGGGCTGTATCGATACAGTGAGCCAGCAAGTCACCAGTCACACCGGATCCTGCTACAGAAGCATCTAATCGCCACAGCGCTTCTCCACCCTGAGGCAGATCTGTTGAAATTGTCCAATCCTGCAGGAACTGAGCGCGGTAGTGGAAAATTCGTCCTAAACGACCTTCGTCGATCAACTGCTTGGCCAATGTCACGGCAGGCACTCGGCGATAGTTGTACCAGACGATATTTGGTACACCCGCAGCTTCCACTGCCGCACACATTTCTTCGCCTTCCGCAGTATCCATCGAAAGCGGTTTCTCACAAAGAATCATCTTGCCAGCTTCAGCACAAGCGATGGCAATTTCTTTATGAAGGTTATTCGGAGTACAAATATCGACAGCATCGATATCGTCACGAGCCACTAAAGCTCGCCAATCCGATTCAATCGATTCGTATCCCCAGGTATCAGCAAAGGCCTGAGCCTTTTCTTGATTTCGTGCACAGGCAGCTTTAAGAACCGGTTGGTATTCGAGATCAAAAAAATTGTTAACTTTACGATAAGCATTGGAGTGGGTACGGCCCATAAAGCCGTAGCCGATCATGCCGATATTAAGTGGTTTCTTCGCCATAATACTTTCTCTTTATCTCCCACGGGCTCCAAAGTGTTGCCCGTGCAATAACAGTTATTTGTAATTAGTTCCAACCGTGAGCGGCACGAACATCGACCATTGCCTTGAGAATCACATTCCAAGTATCTGGGTCTTCTAAAACTTCATTAGAGAACATGCAACCATCCCAACAGATGTGCTGAATACCCCGAGAGGCGGCATCCTGTAACCAGTATCCTGCTGTTCGAGTGATATCCAGTTTCCCATTCGGGTCATCCGCGCGACAGTGCTTCCCCGTTTTGTCATGGGAACCCGCTCCATGCACAGTACCGTCGTTCTGAGCAACATGGAAGTCGATCGTCCAAGGACGTAGTTTCTCGGTCATATTTTCATAAGCCGCGTAAAACTCTTCTTCGGAATAGCCGTCCTGAAGCAATGCGTGCTCGGGAGCGTTATATCCCATTAGGTATAGATAGGTGTGAGCCTGATCCGACTGGAAGCCAAAAGACTCAGGCTTGCCGACTCCTTCCAGCACGTCGAGCATATCCTTCCAACTGTGCATACCAGCCCAACAAATCTCGCCTTCACATGCGAGGCGTTCTCCATGAGCTTCGGCGATTTCCGCGGCCTTAGTGAAGGTATCTACAATCCTTGCTGTACCGGCCTGAGGGTCTTCACGCCACTTTTCCACACCAAATTCTGCCGAGTCAATACGAATCACTCCGTATTCACGAATTCCATGTTCATTGAATACGCCTGCAATTCGACAGGCTTTCTTAATCGCATCCAGGAATTTTTCCTGTTGCTCGTCAGAACCCATGGCTGAGTCACCGACGGTTCCCGGCCACACAGGAGCAACCACTGAACCTACTTTGAGATTGTGGCTTCCAATTAAATCGGCGATTTCTTTCAGTTCGTCGTCCGAAGCATCTGGATCGGTGTGTGGATGAAATAAGAAGTAATCCACTCCTTCAAATTTCTGCCCATCCACTTCAGCGGCGGCAGTCAATTCAAGCATTCGTTGGAGACTGATTGGTGGTTCCTGACCTTCTTCGTCGCCTTTACCCACTAATCCGGGCCACATCGCATTATGTAGTTTTGGGAACAGATTTGTCATTGTTCATTCACTCCTGTGATTCATTGGATGAACGTCATTGTTTGATTAATTACCGGCACTCTGCTGGAATTGCATTCACCGATCTATTGGTCTTCATTAATACCCTTCGATGGTAAGTCGTCCTAAGTAGCAGGGATAAAAAGTCTGTTTCTCCGCTACCCCTTACTAACTCCGGGTGGGCTACATTCCTGATTCGTTTTGGAAGCAATCTACTCTGCAGTGCAAGTATGATTACCCCTCGATTCTATAAGAGGATCGAGTCCTCTAAAAGGAGTACGCATCTGCACTCATCGCCGATTCTTACGGGGCACACCAACCTTTTTGAGGTTTCTTATGAATTGTTGGCACTCCATTTTCCTGAAGCGTGGCAATACGCTTTTCTGAGTCAGCCACCTGTCGTTCGTCTGTCAGAAATTGCATTTTCAAGGAAAGATCGGCTGTCCCGTTAGGATCGAGTTTGATTACTCGTCCCTGTTCACCTTCGTAGGACCGTGGATTCGGATAATTCGTCCCCGGCTCAATTCCCGTTACAAATCCATCCTCCAATGCCGTCGTGTTCTTCCAAACACTGAAGCAAGGAATGGAAGATGTGTTATAGGACAAGCTCACTCCTTGTGTGCTGTGGGCATTCTTCAGAAGCACCTCGGTATCTCCATTTCCATCACCGAGACATGTCAGAAAATAAACCTGTTCCTCAAAACCCGGCTGGGCTGCCTGATAACTATCCCATGCGTCGATTCCGATGGCAGCATGATCGTTACGAGGTACAAGTTCATCAATCGGAGCGACCACTTTAGCCCCGGCATCTAACAGCGGATCACCGAAATTGGCGTGATAGAGCATTTGAGCCTCTGCAGGACTCGCCGAAAGATTCTTTACCGTATCATCAAGTTGAATGGCATTATCACCAAATTTTGTGGAAATCGTGGTTTCCAAGCACAACTTGAAGAAGTGGAACCGTGTTTCCACAACCACACCCGATAAAGAAATCGTTCCGGCATCAGGATCAATGGTCAATACTGCTTTCTGAGCAGGTTTATTACCAACCCGACCGTGCAGTGGATACTTGAGATTGTTTGTCTCTTCGTCGAATTCAGGTGCACCGTTGCTTTCTAAACCACAACGTACCATCATCTCATCAAATCCATCGAGCCAACCCAGTCCACTCGGTTCATTGAGTGGCACGTATTTTGGATGAACGGGGCCTTGGACAGGCGACTTCCAGCCAAACGACTGTTTGCCAATAACAGCGGTTGATAAACTCATTCCACGGGTCAAGAGAATCCCGAAGGACAGTTTTCCATTGTTAATTTCAACAACTTCTACCCCATCGCTCAAACCGCCTCTTAGCGTTCTCTTTGTTACACTCCAGCCTGCAGGAGACCCGGGAACATCATTGGATGTGACATCCAAATGTTCAACAAACGTTCCTTCACTAACATCTGTGAGTACCCAGGTTTTAACTGCCATTATCGACTCCCGTCATTCTGTGGAATTTCATATCCCGTCGATTATAATCGTGTTTTGACTGGAATTAAAGAAAGCGAGTCCAGTCTTCAGGAGTAAGTTTGTAACAGCCTCTAAACAAAAATACCTCTTTAGCAATCAACTAAAGAGGTATGAAGACTGAATATGTTTAATGACTGTGGCTATTTTGCACTTCGGCCATCAATATGGTAAATCGCCAGATGATTTCCATCCGGACCTTTGAATTCGCTGACACTAAAGATACCTTCCACCGCCATTGGGCGGACTGAAAATGACGCTGAAGCCGATCCCAGCATCTCAATAATGACACAATCATAAATCGCAGCTCCGGGGCCAAAGCAACATTCCATATTATCTCGCACCAGAACGAATTTCTTTATCCCCGACTGTTGGAAACTGGGCAACATATACCCTCGCAGTCGTACCAATTGCCCCTCCAAAGACTCAATCTTTTTGGGCAGAAGATCTCGCTTAAACGGGGCGCCTTTGGCGATATCGAATTTGATGTCGTCGAAAGAAATATCCTTCAGTCGGGATTTATCCGGCTGCTGCCCCTGAATCGCTACACCACCTGTAATCAACAGCAGTAGGCAGGCGGTTATGAGTTTGCGAGTCATATTGAAATCCATCGTAAACATCTCCGGAACGATTCTGTCGTTTATTTCACACCATCTGCTTCTAGGCGGAAATAGCCTCCCTGCAACTGAGCCTCACCGGTTGCTTCTTTGCTGGAACCAACGGCCAGACGTGGAGTAAGGTCTATACGCATTCTACCCCAAATTCCATGTTTTTTCATGTTATAAGTCACCTGTTGCCCTTCCAATAGATCAACTTCAATCATATCCCAGGGCTTCGGTTGCCCACCGAAGCAACAGGTCTTTAGATCACCTACCAAGACAAATCTAGTGATATTTCCTAACCCATTTACGCCAGGATGAATATAACCTTTGACGAAGACCGGCTCTCCGTCGTATTGTGCTACAGCCGGAGAAATCGGGGATCCAGCTGAGACACCTTCAGCCTCAAGCGTCGAAAAACTAATACGACTATAACCTTCCGGTACTTCTGTGAAATATACAATGGTGGCCCAAGTCGTCATGATTAGTAGGAACACGGTATTAATCATCAATCCAATCCGTGTTACTTTCTCTCCGGTAAACTCGAAGGAATTCCTTCGAATCTTCAGCATGGCAATCAATCCAACGACAATGCCTGCCAGTTGCACTGGTGCGTACAGAAAGATGCCATCAGGCCCCATCAAAATTAAGAGGGACAAAGCTAACAATGCCAACACTAGTGTGGCGACCGCCCAAGGGCTTAATGACCGATACTGACTGGCATCTATCTCACCTCTGGTACTTGAAAACAACTGATCTTCGTCCGAGCTTTCATCACTGAATAAACTATCTTCTGCCATTAGCTCAATTACCTATCGTGTAAGACACACGTGATTTCTGAATTACTGAGTACTATCTAATGCTCCGAAATTGATATCGACCTAGAGATACGATCACGCCTGTAATCGAAACAGATAGATTGGCATTAAGCATCAATTATGCTTGCTACTAACCCATTAATCGACAAAATCGAAACATCTCGGACCCGTCAGAGGAGTTGATTAATGGCCGGAACCACTCATCACTCGCCACTGGATAACCAATAATCCGAGCCCTGCTAGAAATGGTACGCCTAAAGCGTACCAAAGGTTCAGTTCCTTGTCTTCAGGCACGGACTCTTCTTTGATAATTTCGGTCTGGAAAGCTTTTTCCACTACAGGGGATGAAACGGGTAATGGATTCGAAGGAATCGCTGTATCTTCGACTGTTTCTATCGAACCGGTGGTCGTTGACCCAGAAGACTCTTCATTGAAATCTAAAGCTATTTCGGGCACGGGGGCAGACACAAACAAGTCATCTGCCGGGGTGTCCAAAGAGGAACTCTTTGAAGATGGGGTATCTTCCCTACCTCTATTCGCAGGACCAAATGGGAAGAATGTATTCGCTCGCTTCACTGCAGCAGGGTCGATTTTCTCCAGTGCCTTAATTTGTTCTTTAGCTTCAGTAAGCGGACATTGTCGCAAGTAGTTGATAACAGGTACTCGAACCCAACTTGTCTCTTCATCCGCATCCTTGAACAGTTTCACCATGCGGTCAACCTGACTCCAGTCTTCCCAACGCGCCAAGTCAGGAATGACCAAATCTGCTAATTGAGGGCGATCCAACATATATCGCATCGAAACAAGAATTCGCTTCCGAGGAATAATATCCGACTCCGTCCCATGAAATCGCAAGGCCATTACAGCGGCGTACGTGTCGGCGTATTCAGATCGCTTATTGCGGATGAACAAATCTTCGATGAGTTTCAGGCCATCGGGACCTTTGAGTGTTAAGTAGCAGCCAATTAATGCGTCCAGTCCGGCTTTCTTCTTTCGATCCGAAGAACTAAGAAGTTCTTCCAGCATCGGAAGGTCTTTAGCAGAACCACAAACCCCAAGCATCGTCAGATATAGTCGACGACGACTTGCGGGTACTTCGGAATCTTGAATCCACTTCAACAACTGAGCATGATCCATTTTGGGCTTTAACGCTTTGACGGCATCATAGGGACTGTTGGCAAATTCGTCGTAGGAATCCCGAGCCAGTTCTTCATCTTCGTTTTCCAGGTACTTCTGAAAGAACTCCAGACGAGCTACTGGGTCTTTAGGGAGCGAATCAAGCTTAAGAATATAATTCTGAGTGGATTTGGCAATTTCCATAGGTGTAGACCACATCAGTTTCGGAGGATCAACGGCCATGACCAGGAACGAAGTTCCTACTTTGGCCTCTCCAAAATAAATGGCTTCGATTGTCTGAGCTGGCTTCACCAACTCTTTTCCTTTGACAATCGTCACAATTTGAAATTTCGCCCGAGGAATCTCCTGGCCTTCGGCGAGTTGAGTCCCTGGCTCGATCGGTGGTGGAAGCTTTACCAGCTTGGCAAAAACCACAGCGTCCATGGAAGCAATTTCTTCGGTAAACGTTTGCGTCGTTGCCACACAGAATGGACAAGCTATCGCTTGTGACGCATTGGCCAACAGCATAACAGCGAGTGTAAGGACCGACATCATAGCCGTGAAACGTTTCATGTTTTTACCCTGAGTGACTCAAAGGACGATAGCTTAGATTTCTAACTGCGCAGCAAAATGCCGCCGCCTTAATAATACCTTAGAAAGAATCAATCTTTCAATGACCAACCTTGCCAAGATCAAATCTTGTCAAAGTTAGCAAACCATTATTTACCAAGCGATTTAGAGACATCTGTCTTATAAGCACTGGTAGCCGGGATGAACCCAACAAACACTGCCAACAGGATCATTCCGGGAATGAGCAGAAATTCTGCTGAAATCGAACCAACGATTGGAATTGGCAGAGGAATTGGCGGAGCGAAATCAAAGAATCCCACTTGAACACCAGTCTTTGCTTCGATCACGCCGCTACACATTGCAATCAAAGCATGACCACTGAAAAAACCCAGAATTCCTCCCATGAATGAAAGCAGCATAGATTCTAATAGAACGACTGCATACACAGTTCCTCGTCTTGCTCCTAAAGCGCGTAATACCGCAATCTCGCTCCGACGCTCATTCATTGAATTGTAGATACTGACCAGAATACTGACGCCTGATACAAAACAAATCAGCACCGTCAGTACCATTAACAAAGTTTGAACCGGCCTGACAAATAAATCCAAAAGTTTCCGAATTTCAATAATCGGAAAAACTGCCTGCGCGAGATTACCTTCATTGACCTGGTTCTCAATACCGACCGAATAAAGTGGGTCCATCCGTACCAACATCGCAGTGACTTCCCGCTTTTCGACAGGCAGGATATAGCTTGCATCCGTAATCTTGTGTGCCTGCTGGTCCGCTCCAAATGCGTCCTCATTTTCTAAGGGCTTGGCATGATCACTCATTCGGTAAAAGCCTTCCATATTAATAAAGACCGCTCGATCATTCGGAGTCCCTGTCGCCTCCATCACTCCCACTACCTGAAACTTGGTGGTGTGTTGATCTCCTTCTTCCGATCCGTGGGATGGAGTAATGGTATCTCCTACGGTTAATCCACGATCGTTAGCAACCACCGAGCCAACAATGGCTTCAAAGAATCCATTCTCCTGATTGAATTGTTCGAAATTGCGGCCATTTCCCCGCATTTTGTATTCGTATTGTGCTTCACTTCCATGGCGCAAGAGGTCAAACATATCGGGAGTTGTTCCGACGACTCGGTAGGGGCCAACGTAATCTCCCAAACACAAGGGGATGGCAAAATCTGTGAAAGCCGCATATTTACCGACTCGCTTCCACGGATAGAGCGTGTCAATCTGCTCCTGTACTGACGCATCAGCCGCTATGGCAGCGATCGCTGTCACCGGAGAATGGAGTCCCACTCCAGCAGCAACAAGCGTAGCTCGAGCCACCTGTTGATGCTGCACGGCTTTATAGGAATAGGAACCGCTGTATTCCTGCTCACGCACTTCCTGTGATTTGTATTCCAGAAAATATTCGTAGGGAATATTCTCGATGGGTTCACTTAGATAGTAGACCGAGTTAAGAACGAGTTGAAGCTTACCCCCCTTAGCTCCAATCACCATATTGTAGCCAAGGGTTGCATTCGCATTAAACGATTGCTGAACAATGCCGAAAATCGCCAACACACCGACCACCAAGGTGACACCTAAGGCCATCGAGATCATGGTGAGCGTGGAGGAAAACAGCCTTTGTTTAATACTCCGAAAGGCAATCGTCAAAAGACTCATGAAGACTCCCTTTCTGACGCAGGACTGGCGAGTAGATTTATATCTTCCAATCGATCAATGCGTTCAAATTGTTCCGCAACTTCCATCGTGTGGGTAACTAGTATGAGAGCAATATTAAACTCAGCACACGAATCTTTTATTAGATCCACAATCCCCTGCTGATTGGACGGGTCGATATTTGCCGTTGGTTCATCCGCCAATAGTAACCGCGGACGGTTAGCAAGCGCTCGAGCGACTGCGACACGCTGCTGCTCACCAACACTCATTTGCTCAGGTTTATGATCCAAGCGATGGGAAAGTCCAACTCGATCTAGTAGAAAATTGGCATAATCACGATCCTGCCGACCTTTGGCAAATGCCATCCCTAGCAAGACATTTTCGAGTGTCGTAAAAGCCGGCAATAGATTAAACGTTTGGAATACGTAACCCATATTTCTAGCCCGAAATCGATCCCGCATCGATTCGGGAAACTCAACAAGATTCTGATTGAAAAATTGAATCTTCCCTGAATCCACCGAGGTGATACCGGCGATGCTATGAAGCAGTGTGGTTTTACCTCCACCACTGCGGCCAACCAAAACGACCTGTTCCCCTTCGGCCACTTCAAAACTGGGAATATCCAGAATCTCCAGACGCCCACCGTCGGGTTGGGAAAACGATTTCTTTAGATTCCAAATATTAAGCATGAACAATAGCTGAGATAAAAAACTAAACCGAGTTACTTACAAATTTAGCACATAAGTAAAACAAGAGATTTAAACAGTTAGCCACTTATCTATATTTATCATTGGATACTCTTTAATATCCGAATTATCTAACTGCTTAAATGCCTATATAGTTCACAGTCTCACTCTTCCGCCATGTCTCTGGCATGGTAACTACTACGGACAAACGGGCCGCTGGCGACCTTTTTGAAACCGAGTTTTTTAGCATAATCACCAAGATAATTAAATTCTTCCGGAGGGATGTAACGGATCACGGGTAGATATTTTTCTCCCGGCTGGAGGTACTGCCCTAACGTCAGGAAGTCAACGTCATGTTCTCGCAGGTCGGCCAGAACGTCAAATAGTTCGTCATGCGTTTCCCCTAAGCCTAACATCAAACCGCTCTTGGTTTTGATTTCCGGATTTAGGTCTTTAATCCGGCTAAGCATACTCAATGTCCAACTATAACGCGACTTCGGGCCACGCACTTTTCGATACAAACGGGGAACCGTTTCCACATTGTGATTGAACACTTCCGGAGCGGACTCGATGACTCGATCCAACGCTGCCAAATTGTCAACAAAATCCGGAGTCAGCACTTCAATAGTGGCACCGGTCTTCTGTCGAGTTTCGGTAACACACTGATAATAATGCTCAGCTCCTCCGTCCTCCAAATCATCACGGGTTACTGAGGTAATTACCACATGTTTCAGGCCCAGACGATGAGCTGCTTCTGCGACACGCTGTGGTTCGTCTGATTCCAAGGCTTCAGGTTTGCCTCGGCCAACAGCACAGAATCCACAAGGGCGAGTGCACACATTGCCCAGAATCATAAAGGTTGCTGTTAGCTGAGAATAACACTCCATTCGGTTAGGGCATTTTGCATTATCGCAAACCGTCTCTAGCCCAAGCTCTTCCATTAAGCCCTGAGTGAAGTGATTCACGTTGCCCTTAGGGACGTCACGCCGCAACCATTCGGGCAGACGCTGACGCCTGGTGGAAGGACTTGGTCCTTCTACGATCGGAAGCTCTGGAAAGGATGTTTGTGATTCCAATTGTTATTCCCATTCATCGCTGAGTGACTTTAGCATTGGATGACCGGTATGCATGTGGTAGTCGCGACATTCGAATACGTCCGCAAATGCCTGCACCATCGCAGATCGGACTTCTGACATTCTAACAACCTGCCTCCGTTCGGCCAGCAGGGAACTCATGGTTCTGCGCGATTGATCCTCTGGCAATTGAGTGACTGCATCAATAAATCCGTAATCTCGCATTTCCGGCTCTACATTCAAATAGGCACCAAAACAACTGACTCCGCGTCGGACGGCCATCGCCGTTACGCCCAGCAACCCCGTCCGCCCCCAAATGTGATGATCTTCTGAATAACACAATGGAGTGAATGACAATTCCTGCAATCCTTCTACGATTGCCTGCTGAACCAGTCGCACCACTCGCCCCGGGGTCATCTGATACCAATGCATCGGGATCAATGGATAGATAGCAAGCTGTCCTGGGCGATGCAGGATACACCCGCCGCCTCGAGCGACCCATTGGGCCTCTAGTTTGCCCGCACGCATACGATCTGGCTGTAGGCGAATATTAGCATGCGTCCCCATCCGACCAACCGAAATGATCGGCTGGTGTTCGCACAAAATGACTTGAATGCGGTCGGACGCATAGCTCAAGTCCTCGACCAGCCGTTGCTGCAAGCCGAGGTACTTCTTTAGCGAGATTTTGCCCAGCATATGAAATGACATTTTGGACGCTTCACGACTAAACATGACGATCGTATTTCCTAACCCAACTAAAGCGTGAATAATCTTGCCTGCTAGCCTCTTTCCTCAATGCCAGCTATGCTGTCTAAAGCATTGTTAATGCAGCAGACTATTGTATCCTCTTTCACGCTGATGCCCCGATGGGTAAGAAAAAGAACAAGCAAAACACCGAACCGGAGCAACGGACCAGCCATATTGCTGAGAATCGTAAAGCCCGTCATCAGTACCACGTCATTGATACGTTGGAGTGTGGCATTGTGCTTCAGGGGAGTGAGGTCAAGAGCCTGCGTGAAGGCAAGGTCTCACTGGCAGAAGCCTATGCACGTGTTAAAGACAGGGATGTCTATCTGGTCGGCTGTGACATTCCGGAATACAAGCAAGCCTCTCACCTCAATCACCATCCACGTCGCGAACGTAAACTTCTTATGCACAAGATTGAGAGACGGAAATTCGCTGACAAAGCTCGCGAGTCTGGACATACGCTGGTCCCACTCAAGATGTACTTCAATCATCGTGGAATTTGCAAAGTGCTGTTGGGATTATGTAAAGGAAAGCAGGTCCACGACAAACGACAGGCCAAGCGGAAACAAGACACACAACGTGGACTGGATCGTGCAATGCGAGGCCGTTAAACCGGCTCTCACTCTGAAATCTCGATCACGCCAAGCGGCATACCAACGGCAAGACACTCGTCAACTTCCAGAAGGCTGCGATGAAAAATCCCCTCGTGTCTGGCTGCAATTTCCACGAGAATATCTCCGGCACAAACCTCACAAAGTGGGGAGCCTGACTCAACCTGGTCACCTGAGTTTGCCAGCCAACCAGATAGTGTTAGCGTTGCTGTCGGTAAATCCATTTCTGGCACCAGCACTTCATACTCCATGGCGTTATCCTTCCAGCTCCAACGTACTCCACAGTGTTGGATCCTCCTGGACAGGATATTCTGGTCCCACCGTAAATGTTTGCCAGCCCAATTCACGATCCACCACGGCATAGCTAAAGCCAAGCCGTGGATAATCTGACGGGTCAAAGCCGGTTAAGCAATCTGCTGGAATGAAACCACGGATGAGGTAGCCATTTTTCTTCGTCTGCGCATAAACCGATAGTCGATCGCCTCGAACCAGTGTTGGATTTTCCCGCGCTCGGTTAATTTCCAAATGGGCTGCGAGAGGATCGGTTCGCCGAGCACCTGTTCCTTCCGGCATGAAAGTAAACCAATGGCAGAAACGATTGGCACGATGGATCGTGTGAGTATCACGCGTGTCAATAAACAGATGCAGGCCGTCACTGTCTTCGACTCGAGAATCCCGGCACCACAATGCCTGCTCCTTCCCGGTAACCTCTGCCTGCACAAAGATCCCTTTATTGTTCCAGCCTATCCTGACGTCAGCATATTCTTCCCGACCACTCAATTCCTGAAGCGATGGAAGAGCATACCTAGGTGTCAAACTTACGCCGGTCGCTCCCCATGGCTTGCTCACTTTGAGGCAAGGTACGGAAAACCGGAAAAGCATGGTGGGATCAATCAAGGACATCATTCCGCCTCCTGCAATTCAGCCAGTAGGCTTCGGAGATAACTCTCCAAATCACTGGAATAGATATCCTCGGACTTATTGAAGAAAATCCGAGCAACGTCTTTTTGGGCTGACGTGGAATCAAAGTCCCGGCGATTTCCAAACTCGGCAATCCGTCCTGCAGTCATCAGTCCTTTTGGGCAATTGATATTCAGTACTAGTGCATCTGCTTTTTTAGTTTGCACGGTTAGCCAGGGGGTCCGACCACCAGGCAAATATAGATGCACGAGCACTTTGTTATTCCATAGGAAGTTGCCATCCGGGATAACATCCTGCATTAACTGATACAAGTCTTCCCAAACTTCCATTTTCCATTGTCGCTTGTGTCCGGGCGTAAATCCTTTGGTCGAGAAATGCCACTTTTGGCCATTGGACTTCCAGGGAGACTTCTCAATTTTCTGTTTCCCTGTCCCGCCTGTAAATTCCTCAAAAGCCTGTACCGCCGTTTCCAGAAACTCCCAATACACCGGTGTATCAATCTCATCAAAACTATGGGCACGAATTTCAATTTCCTGCCATTGCGACCGCTTTTTAACTTTGACGCGAGGTTCGTTCCCATAGACGGGAAGATCGTCCATTTGGTTAAGCGTTTTAAGTCCCATGGCTTGCACAAGTTTTTCACGATTAAACGTCCCGGGAGCTGTCCTGAATTTCATCTTCAACATCCAGGTCTCTGCCGTAATCGCGTGGAAGAACCATCCCAGACTCTTCTTAGCGGCCGCAATTTCCACTACGGTCCGACTAGCGTAGTCCGTCTCATTCAAATGCGTACTCACCGATTCAATTCGGTCGATCGTGTCAGCAAGAATCTTACCTTCCCACTGAACCTTACCTCCGTCTCGGCCAACTCGATGTTGTACATGCCAGGCACGACCATCGGTTTTCCAAGGCATAGAAATCTCTTTTCCAATCTCTGAGATTTCAACATCTTCCTCGGTTGTTTGTTCCGCGTGCGGATCGTATCCCTTTCGCTCCTGATAAGGGCCAGCCGCAATCACCGGTATCAATGCTTCCCCTGTATGACTTGGAAGAGCTTGCTTAGACGCACTGTTTTGCTGTGCATAGGCTGACAGGTCTTCTGGCGTTCCGATCTGGACGATTTGCCCCCCGGCAAAGCCGGCTTCCGGTCCCATATCCACCACCCAATCTGCAGTCTTAATCAAATCCAGATTGTGCTCGATGACGACCACTGTATTACCTAAATCGACTAAGCGATGTAGTACATCCAGTAATTTGGCGATGTCATCAAAGTGAAGACCGGTCGTCGGTTCATCCAGCAGGTACAACGTCTGTCCTGTGTCTGGTCGGGACAACTCTGCTGCCAGCTTGACTCGCTGCGCTTCTCCACCGGACAATGTCGGAGCGGGTTGTCCTAATGCCACATAATCCAACCCAACATCACAGAGCATTTGTAGAATACGTCTAATCTTTGGGATGTTATCAAACAACTGCACGGCTTCCGCCGCTGTCATTTCCAGAACATCCGAGATTGAATGCCCACGAAATTTGACCGCCAATGTATCGGAGTTATAGCGTTTGCCCTCACAGGTTTCACACTTAACCCAGACATTCGGCAAGAAGTGCATCTCGATACATTTCTGACCATATCCATCACAGGCATCACANCGACCGCCGGGAACATTAAAGCTAAATCGCCGACTGGTATACCCACGCAGCTTGGCATCAGGAAGTTGAGAAAACAAAGTACGAATCAGATCAAATAGCCCTGTGTAGGTAGCAGGATTTGAGCTAGGTGAATTTCCGATCGGGTTTTGATCCACTCGGATCACCTTGTTGATATATTCAATCCCGGCTATCCGGTCATGTGCTCCGGGAATACCTGCCGCCCGATGTAACTTCCTGGCCAACGCGGTATACAGAATTCCATCCACCAGTGAACTTTTACCGCTTCCACTTGGACCGGTCACTGCAGTTAGCGTTCCAAGTGGAATTTCAAAATCCACGTTTTTCAAATTGTGATGCCGGGCACCAATGACCTTTAACGCTTGCTGCTGCCCACTTTTTAATCGCACAGGTCGTCGATTCGAAGGAATGGCGATGGCTTTGGCGCCAGATAAATAGGGTCCTGTCAGTGACGTCTTTCGCTTTGCAAGCTGCTTGGGAGTTCCCTGAGCAACAATATTACCTCCATGCTTACCGGAACCGGGGCCAAAGTCGCAGAGGTAATCACTGCCTTCTATAATCTCGCGGTCATGCTCAACGACTAACAATGTGTTCCCTAAGTCTCTCAACTTATGCAACGCCCGCAGTAATCTCGTATTATCTCGCGGATGTAAACCAATCGTCGGTTCATCCAACACATAAAGCACTCCGCATAAACCACTTCCCAGTTGGCTGCCCAACCGAATTCGTTGTGCTTCTCCGTTAGACAAGGATGCGCTTGGGCGGTGCAGTGTTAAGTAATGCAGGCCAATTTCATTGAGGAATTCCAAACGCTCGCGGACTTCACGAAGTAATTCTCCAGCAATCGTCTGTTGACGTTTGGTTAGCTTCCAGCCATTTATTAGATCCAGCAATTGATCCAACGGTGTACTGCAGAGGTGATCTATCGTGGTCCCCTGCAGTTGATAGGCAGCAGCGTCTTCACGCAAACGACTACCGCCACAAGTCGAACACTCCACTTCATCTACCAGATGTTCCAGTTTTGTTCTGAGCGACGGCGACACACGAGAGGCTTCAGCGAGAGCAGGGTAGAGCCCTTTAAATTGGAATTTAAACCGAGGGCCTACCTTCTTTCCTTTACCGGGAACTTGGACCTCAAACCATTGTTCGCCTGTGCCATGAAGAATCTTACGACGCGTGGCAGCTCGTAGATCGACAAATCGTGAGCCAGCATCAATCTGTAATCCTACAAGCAATGACTCCATCATGGCGTATGCTATTTTGTTTTCCAGATCCGGCCAGAGAGCAATCGCACCGTCGAGTAGCGTGGCCTGAGTATCGTTCAATAAAGCTGCTGGATTAGCACCACGCTGAGTCCCCAATCCTTCGCACGACTTACACCAACCAAGCTGACTGTTGAAGGAAAAATGGTGAGGGGAGAGTTGTTCAAAAGACCGTCCACAACCTTCGCACGCTAAATGCTGACTATGTTTCTTAATACGCCACTGAGCCTCTTCCAATTTTTTCTCGGCGTAAGCGACGTTTAACACACCCTGACCAATCTGCAAGGCAGACTCGACACTCTCTGCAATCCGGCTGCGATCTTTATCTCGCACGGTGATGCGGTCGACGACCACTTCGACTTCATGAGATACGCGTCGATCTAGCTCGGGAATGTCCTCCAGATTATAGGTCGTAGCATCAACACGTACTCGAATAAACCCGCTTTGTCGAATTTCATCCCACAAGGCGGAATATTGTTGACCTGACTCACGATTTACCGGAGCCAATAANTAAAGCCGCGTCCCCTCTGCTTCGGCCAGGATCTTATCGACGATCTGATCGGACGTTTGAGTCCCGACAGGAATCTCACAATCCGGGCAATGAGGGGTACCCATCCGAGCCATTAAAATTCTCAGGTAGTCATAAATCTCGGTCACCGTGCCTACGGTACTGCGGGGAGTGTGTCCCAGATTCTTTTGTTCAATAGCAACCGCGGGGGACAGCCCATCAATATAGTCGAGTCTTGGCTTTTGAGTTTGACCGATGAATTGTCTGGCGTATGAACTCAGGCTCTCTACGTACCTTCGTTGCCCCTCGGCGTATATGGTGTCCATCGCAAGCGACGTCTTACCGCTACCGGAGGGTCCCGAAAACACCGTCATTTTCTCGCGACTAATGTCGGCATCCACCAGCTTCAGATTGTGCTGCTTAGCCCCCCGCACTCGAATGCTGGTAATTTCTTCGGCTACCTGCCGATCCCCATCTAAGTCAATTTGATCGTTCGGCAGTTTGTGTAAGACCCGATAGAGTGCCGAGCCGGTTTCTGATTCTTCACAGGCAGCTACTTCTTCAGGTGTCCCGGCAACAACCAACTGGCCTCCACCTTCCCCTCCATCCGGCCCAAGATCGATGACCCAATCGGCGGTTTTAATCACATCCATATTGTGTTCAACAACAATGACAGTATTACCGCGTTCCACAAAACCGTGCAGCACTTTCAGTAGCAATTCAATGTCCGCGAAGTGCAGTCCGGTAGTAGGTTCATCTAAAACATAAATCGTCTGGCCCGTGCTCTTTCGCACGAGTTCTCGAGCCAGTTTAATGCGCTGGGCTTCTCCACCAGATAGTGTTGGCGATGCCTGCCCTAATTTGAGATAGTCGAGGCCGACATCAGATAACGTCTTCAGCTTGTCATAGATCTTGGGAATGTTTTCAAACAACTCCATCGCCTGACGAACGTCCAGTTCAAGCACATCTGAAATCGAATGGTCTTTGAATTGAATCTGCAGCGTTTCACGATTAAATCGTTTTCCCGCGCAGACGGGACATTGCACCCAGATATCTGCCAGAAAGTCCATTTCCAGCTTGTTCTTACCGTTTCCCTCACAAGCTTCGCAGCGACCGCCCTTTACATTGAAACTAAACCGGCCGGCTTTGTACCCTCGACGCTTCGCATCCGGCATTTGCACGAATAACTTACGAATATCATCAAACACCTTGATATAGGTCACGGGATTAGACCGGGGCGTGCGGCCAATCGGAGACTGATCAATCGCGATCATCTTGTCGAGATGCTCAGTCCCCAGCATATCCATATGAACACCTGGAATCGATTCAGCTCCGTTGAGTTCCCTTCGCAATCCGTCCGCAAGAATATCATTGATGAGCGAACTTTTACCTGAGCCAGACACACCAGTTACGCAAATAAAATTCGCGAGGGGAAATTCGACATCGATCCCTTTGAGATTATTGTGCCGTGCACCAACAATCTTCAACGTTTTACCGGCTTGAGGCCGTCGTTGCTCCGGAGTTTCGATCTCTCTGGTACCTGCGAGAAACTGTCCGGTGACACTGCGCGCTTGTTGACAGATGTCATCCAACTTTCCGCGGGCAACAATTTCACCACCTTCGATGCCTGCCCCAGGGCCGAAATCGACAATGTAGTCTGCCGCGCGCATCGTATCTTCATCATGTTCAACGACGACCACCGTGTTACCCACATCACGAAGATTTAATAGAGTATTGATAAGCCGATCGTTGTCTCGTGCGTGCAACCCAATCGAAGGTTCATCCAGAATGTAAGTTACACCAACCAGACCGGAACCAATTTGAGCCGCCAAGCGAATCCGCTGGGCTTCACCTCCGGATAAGGTGGGAGCAGTTCGATCCAGCGTCAAATAACCGAGACCGACGTTTAATAGAAACCCAAGTCGAGCACGAATCTCTTTAAGTGCATCTTCTGCGACTAAGGTCGAGTTCTTATCTAGTTGCAAATCTGAGAAAAACTCGACCGCCTGATTCACGCTTAGCTGGCACACTTCCGGAAGCGACAATTCCGGCTGTTGAGTAAATCTTTCATGACGTGAGTGCAGCCGCATGTATCGCGCCTGATCCACCAATCGCTGACCATCACACTGTGGGCAGTGAATGGTATTCATGTATCGCTCGAGCTTTCGCTGGTGAGGCTTGCTGCGACTCGAGGCATACTTCTCCTTATGCTCGGGGATAATCCCGTCATAGGTGCCACCGTATTTAAGAGGAGAACGCCCACCTCGCCAGGTATAGGTAATATGCAAATCCCCTGTACCCCACAGCAACGCATCTTTGGCTTCCTGGCAGAGATCTTTCCAGGGAGTATCCAGCATGTAACTTTCGTCCCAGTCATGCTTGCGTGCCAAGGTCGATGCTACTCCACGATAAATGTGACGTCGCCATCGCCCCATTTTCTTCTGATTTCCAATGACCTCTACGGCACCATCCATAAACGTCTTATCAGGATTGGGTACCAGCAGTTCCGGATCGAAGGAAAACATCTTTCCTAATCCATTACAGCTGGGGCACATTCCCTGGGGACTATTGAAGCTAAAGAGTTGTGGAGTCGGAGCAGGAAAACTAACCTGACAATCAGTACAGGCATAATCGCTGGAATAGACTTTATCTTTTGCCTTTTCACCAGCAGGAACAACGATCAAAGAACCTTCGCCCAGCTTGAGAGCTTGTTCAACTGCTTCACCTAATCGGGGCCTTGCTTTCTCTGAGATTTTCAAACGATCCACAACCACTTCGATATCATGACGAAAGTTGCGTTGCAGCATTGGAGGATTCGTTAAATCACAGATCTGGCCATCCACCCTAGCTCGGATAAACCCCTGTTTCAGCAGATCATCAAAGAGGTCCCGATACTCTCCCTTTTGTCCTCGAATAACTGGTGCCAACACGGAAATGGCTGTGCCATCATCGAGTTGCAAAATATGGGATATGATTTGTTCTCGCGTCTGAGCCGTGATTGGCTTCTCACAATGCGGACAATAACCTTTCGCAACACGAGCATACAAGACGCGGAGAAAGTCATATACTTCCGTAATCGTGCCTACCGTACTCCGCGGGTTACGACCGGCCGTTTTTTGCGAGATGGAAATGGAGGGACTAAGTCCCGAGATATGATCGACGTCCGGTTTTGGCATTTGCCCGAGAAACTGGCGGGCGAAACTGGAAAGGCTCTCAACATACCTCCTTTGTCCTTCCGCAAACAAAGTGTCGAATGCTAAAGAACTTTTTCCGCTACCGCTAACACCGGTCAGACAAATCAGTTGATTACGTGGCAGGACGACATCAACCTCTTGAAGGTTGTGTTCACGTGCTCCTTGGATTTTGATGTCCGACGCCTGCATTACTCTGTCGTACTATGGAAAACAAACGGAAAAAAACCCGAGGAAAAATTCCAAGGTATCACCCTGAAAAACAGCTGGTGGATTTCAGATTTGTATTACCTAAAGAAGCATTCTAAACATTTTGTTGCCAGACAACGAGTAGAGGGAGTGCATGGCCTATCGATTCCAGCGATCCGAGAAACCATCCACTGCGTAGAATGAGGATATGGGGCGACGACACCTTGAGTTGCATGCCAACTGCCCATTCGTTGTACATTCGTGCAATGTCGAAGACTTTTCGAATCTGGGATTTGGAGCAAGGAGGAATTCATGTTTTCTTCATCCACCGTCGTACAGAACTATCAGACCAGTAGCTGCCCAACCGAACCTCTGAGTATCGGTGAATACTTAATCGAACGATTACAGGACTATGGGATCGCTGATCTCTTTGGAATTCCGGGAGATTACATTCTGTCTTTTTATAGTTTGCTGGAAGACAGTGAAATCAACGTAATCGGATGTACTCGGGAAGACAATGCCGGATTCGCCGCCGATGCGTATGCGCGGATCAATGGTATGGGAGCCGTTTGTGTAACCTACTGTGTTGGCGGGCTCAGTGTCTGCAATTCCATAGCAGGTGCCTTTGCCGAAAAGTCACCTGTCGTCTTACTAACCGGGTCGCCCGGACTCAAGGAGCGGTTAAACAATCCGTTGCTACACCACAAAGTCCGTGATTTCCGCACGCAGGTTGACGTCTTTGACAAGCTCTGTATTACCGGTACTGAACTGGTCGATCCCGCGACAGCCTTTGATGAGATTGATCGGGTATTAGAAATGGCCTATCGCTACAAGCGCCCAGTCTACATCGACATCCCTCGTGACATGGTCAACGTCGTGCCCCATACCACGCATCACTACCGTCTCACACATCCACTTACCGATGAGCGGGCACTCCAGGAGGCGTGCAATGAAATCACCGCTCTGCTCAATCACGCGATGAATCCGATGATTGTGGCGGGAGTTGAAATCCATCGGTTTGGCTTACAGGATGATTTAATTCACTTTGCCGAAAAGAACAACATCCCAATGGCTTCCACTTTGCTGGGGAAGAGTGTGATTCGTGAGAATCATCCTCTTTACGTGGGACTCTATGAAGGAGCGATCGGACGTGAAGAGGTGACCGACTATGTAGAACACAGTGATTGCATCCTGATGCTCGGTACCTTTATGACTGATCTCAATCTCGGCATTTACACTGCCAATTTGGATGCTCGAAAGTGCATCTATGCCACCAGCGAAACCTTGAAGATTCACCACCATCATTATGAAAACGTCCCGTTGGATGAATTGCTTCAGGAGCTGGTTCTGCGAAATATCAAAACCAGTACTCGGTTTGTGGACCCTACTGTTCGTGAACCGGTCTCTAAATACATCATCGATTATTCCGCTCGGATCACCGTACGACGAATGATCGACCGCATCAATCAGTCACTTGATGAGGAGACTATTGTGATCGCCGACATTGGCGATTCTCTGTTTGCTTCGACCAGACTGCAAACTCAAGGCAGAACAGAGTTCCTTAGCCCTGCTTACTATACTTCGATGGGATTCAGTGTCCCAGCAACTTTGGGAGCTCAGACTGCCATGCCAGGCCATCGTGTAATCACCATCTGTGGGGATGGTGCATTTCAAATGACCTGTCTGGAGTTATCGACGATTGTTCGTCTGGGTTATAACCCAATTGTCATTGTCCTGGATAACGCCGGTTATGGAACAGAACGAGCTTTACATCCGGGTGACTGGGACTACAACGAGATTCATCGCTGGGCCTATGGAGATCTAACCAAAGTGATCGGTGCAGGAGTGGCACACCGTGTGATCACCGAGGAAGATTTTGATAAAGCATTGAAATCCGCTTTAGCCGATGACAATAACCTGCATTTGATGCATGTCGANCTCGATCGTCGNGATGCCAGTGAAACATTGACTCGCTTGGCAGACCGCATGAGCCGCGTCATCTAAAAATAAAACGGCTAACTGTCAAATGGTCAACTGCCAAACCGTCTGCCCGNGTTTTGCACTTTCGGTGCTCTGGTAATCATCTGGANATTTCCACCACCAAGCAGATCATCGATACGGTTTCGTAGCTCATTATTGATCTCGACTCCCTGTCCTTGCGCATCGAGTGTCACACTTGTTCCATCTGCCAGCTGTACTAATAGCTGAAGTTTGCGACGGCCAGGGTATGCTCGAGTCACTTCTCTGAGCTTCGGGATCATCTGCATACCATGAGTGGATTCCTGCAAACGTACAATCATGCCGGTGGTGTATCGATCTTCAATCTGAGAAAGCGGGACGAGTTCATTGATGATCATATTACATTCATCACCTCCACCTCGTCGATCAACCACCCCTTTAATGATGACGATATCATCAGGCACAATTAGGTGGCCAAATTCAGCATACTGTCGAGGCCACATAATACAACGAACCGATCCTTCTACATCTTCCAGATCAAAATTAGCATATTTCGAAGGCTGGCCAGGCTTGGGGTTTCTGGTGTGAGCTTCTTTGATGCTGGAGATCATACCTCCCAAAATCACTTCACCCCGATCGGNTATATCGATGAGTTTGTTNGTTGTGTGCGACGTGAATTGCTTGAGTTTATCCATATGTTCATCCAGNGGATGAGCTGTCANATAGTAACCCAATACTTCTTTCTCCATCATTAGCCGTTCCCGTTCCGGGTACTCCTCGATTTGAGGTAAGTCGGCTGTGGCACTCACTTCTTCTGTGTCTTCTGATTCTTCGAAGGCTCCAAATAGATTCTGCTGACCGCTACGATTGTCGGCCTGCATCGCCTGCCCTGCCTGAATAGCTCGCTCCAATACTTCGGTCAATTGTCGACGATTCGCTCCAAAGCAATCCAAGGCTCCGGCTTTAATCAGATTCTCCAGTGAACTTTTATTACACCTGGAAGTCTCTACCCGTTCACACAAGTCAAAAATGTCTTTAAAGGGACCGGCGGCTTCTCGTGCAACAACCAGAGCTTCAGCGGCTGAGCCGCCACAACCTTTGATCGCTGACATCCCAAAGTAAATCAGCTTGCCATCTACAGTGAATTCAACTCCCGAGGTATTGACGCTTGGCGGCACCACTTCGATGCCCATGCGTTCGCAATCCTCAATGTGCTCAATCAACGAATCCTTCCTCATAAAGTTTCGTCCGGGAATATCTCCCGTGAGCAACGCAGCCATAAATTCGACACTGTAGTGCGCTTTTAGATAAGCCGTTTGATAGGCAATTAATGCATAAGCGGTCGAGTGGCTTTTATTAAAACCGTACCCTGCAAATTTGACGATCATATTCCAAAAGTTTTCAGCTACTTTTTGTGAAAGCCCTTGCTCCACTGCTCCCTTCAGGAAGTCCTCGCGGTTTGCCTGAATGATGGCTTCTTTCTTTTTACTGATCGCTTTAATACAGGTGTACGCACTGGCCAGCTCAATTCCGCCAAGTCGGTTTAGAATCCGCATGACCTGTTCCTGATAGACCATCACGCCGTGAGTCTCTTCCAGGATATCCTTCAGCACCGGATGCTCGTAAGTCGCTTCCTTTTGTCCGTGTTTGACGGCGATGTAGTCATCCACCATTCCCCCTTCGAGAGGACCGGGGCGATATAACGCGTTGGTTGCAATNATGTCCAAAAAGTGATCNGGCTTCATCCGTTGCAACAGGTCGCGAATCCCACCTGATTCAAGCTGAAACACACCCTTCGTTTCACCACGACATAGCAACGCAAAGGTTTCTTTATCGTCTAACGGGAATTTCAGAGGATCGATACGTTCGCCGGTCGTTTGCTCAATCAGGTCGACAGCGATACGTAGGATGGTCAGGTTGCGCAAGCCCAGGAAGTCCATCTTTAGAAGTCCCGCGGCTTCCACATCATTCATGGACCATTGAGTAATCACATCCTCTTTACCGGAAACGCGGCATAGCGGAACGTATTCGGTCAATGGTTCGTCGGCAATCACTACAGCGGCCGCATGCGTTCCCACATTACGAGCCAGGCCTTCAATCCGCATCGCCAGATCCAGCATTTCTCGGATCTCAGGATCTGAGTCGTACACCATTTTCATGTCTGCACTTTTGTCGAGAGCCGAACTGATGGTGATTTTCAACTCCTCTGGAACCATGCCTGTAATCTGATTGACTCGGTGTAGCGGGATTCCCAGAGCGCGACCCACGTCCTTGATAGAAGCTTTGGCTGCAAGCGTTCCAAAGGTACCGATCTGTGCAACGTTGGCTTCGCCGTACTCTTCTTTGACGTACTGAATCACCTCCCCACGACGGTCTTTACAAAAGTCGATATCGATATCAGGAGCTTCGAGNCGATTCTCATCCAAAAACCGTTCGAACAGTAAGTCATACTTAATCGGACAAACATGGCTTAAGTAAAGCGCGAAACAAACAATCGCTCCGACACCACTTCCACGTGCGGTCGCCGGAATACCGCGTTCACGAGCTACGACGACAAAGTCCCAACAAATCAGGAAGTAATCATCAAAGCCCAGTTTTTCAATGACGCTTAGTTCCCGATCAAGCCGCTTTTGCACAACCTCTGCCAGGACTCCCTCTGCGCTAACCATTTCAGAATCGCCTTCATANCGCTCCCGTAAACCCTGCTCACACAAATCCCGCAGATACTGTGTGCTATCACGCTGGTCAGGAAGCTTGAAGGATGGGAAATAGCGTTTGCCAAGTTCTAAGTCGATATCGACGGTATCTGCGATTTCCTGGGTTCTTGAAACAGCATCCTCCATACCTGGGAATGCTTGGTACATTTCTTCAGCATTCTTCAGATAGTATTCGTTCCCATCCATTTTCATACGGGACGTATCTGTCCGGAAACGCCCGGTATTAATGCAAAGCATCACATCCTGAGCTTCCGCATCCTGAGGGTCCACATAGTGACAATCACTGGTGGCGACAACCGGAGTGCCGAGTTTCTTCGCCACCGCTACTGCCCCTTCAAGCGCCATGCGTTGAATCTCAATCCCGTTATTCATGACTTCGATGAAATATCGGTCTCCAAAAAGTGACTCGAACCATTTCGACGCTTCTATCGCTTTGTCTAAATTCGGAATATCCCCATAGCCTTTGAGGATCGCCTGATTGAATTCACTGGACACACAGCCGCTAAGACAGATAATCCCTTCGCTGTGGTCTTCCAATAGTTGCTTATCAATTCTGGGCTTAAAGTAGAATCCCTCCAGATACGCATGGGATGCCATTTTGACCAGATTCTTGAAGCCCGTTCGATTTTGAGCAAGCAGCGTGAGATGATAGTTAGAGTCGCGAATACCGCCGGATTTTTCAAAACGGCTCCCCGGAGCGATATAAGCTTCATATCCGATGATTGGATTGATGTCGTTTTTTTTGCATTCCTGATAAAACTGTAAGGCACCATGCAGATTCCCGTGGTCGGTAATCGCCAGCGAATTAAAACCGTGCTCTTTTGCACGGCTCACCAACTTAGGAATACTGGAAGCACCGTCGAGCAGGCTGTAGTGTGTGTGGCAATGAAGATGAGTAAACGGCCGGGTACCCATGGGCATCCTTTTCCCAAGTCAATTTTGAAGAGCAATCCTGTTGAACCATTCATTTTAGAGCAGATAGAATCGAAGAACAAATGGACATGCACTTGTCTAACCGTTTCTATTCTTCTGGTTCGCCAATGCTACGGATGTATTCAGCAATACGGGATTGTAGGTCGATCAAGCTTTGCCATTTACGATAATTCAAAGCCATCGTATCGGCATCCAGTTTGGTAGCCGAATTCATCAGAGAACGTAGACGACTGTGAACAAATTCAAGAACTTCGGCGAGTTGAGCAGCCTGTCCTGGTGAAAGCCGATGCGGAANCTCNGGCGGGTCAAGAATATGGAGAGCCGCCTGGATTTCACGTGAGTCTTCGTAATTCAACTCAAAACCTAAGTCTGGTTTAGAAGCAAGTGACTCGTCGGTATTGTCCCCTTCGCCATCCACCGAATCGCCCGTTCGGATATTTTGAAGACGACTGGCAATCTGCTCGCGTGAACCAAACAACAAGACACTTCTACCGACCGACACTAAATCACCAAATCGAAGAATCCTTATCTGAACTTCCTCGCCATTGACTTTAGTGCCGTTGGTACTNTCGAGATCCGTCAGAACGATCTGCTCATGATCCTGCTGCAGTTTGACATGAAAACGACTAATCCGCTCATCGTTAAGCTGGATTCCATTCCCTTCTTCACGTCCGATGGTCAGTGGCAATTCGAGGTCTTGATAGACTCGCCCCCGATCCACGCCATCGAGTACCCGTAATGTTATCGAGTTAGAATTAGACTTCGATTCAGTCAATGGAGAGTTCCCGTTACTTGAAAGCTATTTCTCAATATTAACCCTGATTACCAAAATTGTGAATCAACTATTCAGGAACGTATCCATCGTGATTGACGTGACTACAAAGCTTAAGTGTGTGAAAGAGTAAACTCGACAGAGTCAACANTGGTCTATAGCGCAAGAAAAAACGGAGCCTCAAGGAAACTCCGTTTTCTGTTTCATCAGCGTATTCTCGATTAATACTCTTTGGCATCAATCCAAGTCATCAGCTTACGCAGGCGGCGACCGACAATTTCCAGCTCATGGTCTTTGTCGATTCGGCGACGGCTCTTAAAGTTAGCCGCCCCACCTTTGTTTTCCAAAATCCAGTTTTTGGCGAATACGCCTTCCTGAATTTCTTTCAGTACCTTACGCATTTCAGTTCGAGTTTCCTCGGTGATAATTCGAGGGCCGGTCATATAGTCACCGTACTCTGCTGTATTCGAAACACTGTATCGCATATAGCTGATACCACCTTCGTAGAATAAATCCACGATCAGCTTCAATTCGTGCAGACATTCGAAGTAAGCCATTTCGGGTTGGTAACCAGCTTCGACCAAAGTTTCAAAAGCCATCTTCACCAATTCGCTGACACCGCCACAGAGCACCACCTGTTCACCGAAGAGGTCTGTTTCGGTTTCTTCGGAGAAGGAAGTTTCGATTACTCCACCGCGAGTTCCACCAATGCCTTTAGCGTAAGCTAATCCCAATGCTTTGGTTTCTTCACTGGCACCATCACTCAATGCGATCAAACTTGGAACGCCGCCACCTTTTTCATATTCTGCACGAACCAGATGTCCTGGGCCTTTAGGGGCTACCAGGAGAGCATCGACGCCAGCCGGCGGACTCACCTGTCCAAAGTGGATATTGAATCCGTGCGAGCACATCAGGATATTACCTTCGCTCAGATTATCACGAATTTGGTCGCGATAAATGTCACCCTGAACTTCATCGGGGAGTAGGACGTTGACCAAGTCACCCTGTTGGGTTGCTTCTGCCAAAGAAACTGGTTCAAAACCGTGGCTTACCGCCAGATCATAATTTGCACTTCCGGGTCGTTGACCAATAACCACGTTACATCCGCTGTCACGCAGGTTCTGAGCCTGAGCGTGCCCTTGCGAGCCGTAACCGAGGATTGCGATTGTCTTATCTTTCAACAGGGAAAGATCAGCATCGTTGTCGTAATAAATTTGGGCTGCCATGGAAGGTTACCTTCTTTCACAAACAATTATTAATTTGGGATCTTGTTACTATCTAAGAGTCACTGAGCATCAGCGGCTCAGATTATTCGTCACCTTCGTCAGTCGAAGCCAATGAATCACTACGGATTAAGGCGATTCGACCGGTACGAGACAACGCTGAAATACCAAAGGGGCGAACACGTTCGATAAATGCTTCCAATTTGGATTCCCGTCCGGAAATCTCAACCATCAATTCGGACTGACCAACATCCACGATTTTCGCTCGGAAGATGTCAACTAATTCACGAATCTCAGATCGTTGCGTTCCCGACTCAGCTTTGATTTTGACAAGCATTAGGTCGCGTTCGACGTGAGCAAAGGCACTGATATCAGTTACCTGAACCACTGTCACAATTTTCTCAAGCTGTTTTGCCACCTGTTCCAGCACGCTATCTCCACCAACCACGACAAATGTCATCCGGGAAAGAGTCGGGTCTTCGGTGGCACCGACTGCTAATGAGTCGATATTAAACCCTCGGGACGCGAGCATCCCAGAAACGTGAGCAAGCACGCCGGGAACGTTCTGTACCAGGGCTGAGATTACGTGACGCATAGTTGTATTCGCTATTACTTTGCAGCTTTAGAAAACAGGTAAACATGCATCCTAGACAGAGTTTTTCAGCTCGACAAGTGGGAGCATTCGCAGTTCAACCTATAAACAATAAGCCACTTACCCAAACTGCCAAAGTCTTGATTCAATGGCCAAGTGGATAAGTGGCTTNGTCCGCGCCGGAATGGTTCCAACACGGAACGCCGTCTCAAAATTTTCACTGTTAACGAGCAATGGCTCTACAACAGTGCTCACCTTGGAGACAAACTTAACTTACTCGTTCCAATTCAGAGGAACGGGTGAGTTAGTATTAAATATTGGTTAGGCTTTGCGAACGTTTTCAGCACGTTTGCCTTTTGGAGTTTCTCCGACTTCGTATTCCAATACGTCGCCTTCTGCCAACTCTTCAAAGCTAACGCCTTCGTCTAAAGCGCTCAGGTGGAAAAACAGATCGTCATTTCCGTCAGTTTCAATAAATCCAAATCCGCGATCTGCTACTAGTCGTTTAATTTTGCCTTGGGGCATGCTTCTCTTCTCTTTCTCATCTTTAAAAATATGTTTTTGACCGGACAAATAAACTCTTTCTGTTATCCGTATCTAAAACTGTGAAATTGCATTGTAAGTCGTAGCGAACAAATGCAAATATTTATTTGCTTTTTAAACCATAAAAAATTGGGGAATTATCGCGCCTCTAAATTACCTAAATGGACCGATTTTCCACCTTCCAAACAGCCCAATCACCCAACTCATCAACATCCCAACTGTCTAAGCGTCTAAATGTCCACTTGGTTTTGTTTCAGCATCAACACGGCAGGAGGGTATTTTCGCTCGTCCCATTGTTCCGGGTCTGGCAGTAATTCGTGACTGAATCGCGTATCGCTTTCTACGATGACATGACTACCCTGCGGAGCCCGTTCCATCATGATTCGAATCATGCGTAACATCTCCTCCTGACGCTCAATGAAAAAGTCATACGGCGGGCAAAAAAACATGCTCCAGGGGATGCCTTCCGGAGGATGAAATTGGGTTTCCATGCGATGATCGAGCCAATGAAATGCATCCCCCGAGACAACATCTACCGTCGATTCAATTCCGAGACTACGCACATTGTCCTGTATTATTCGAGCCGTCGGAAAGTGTTTTTCCACCAGCGTAGCTCCAAGGGCCCCTCGACTCACAGACTCGAGTCCTACCGCGCCAGTGCCGGCAAACAGATCAATGGTGTATGTGCCTTTCACCCAGGGGCCAACCAGATTGAACATCGCCTCACGCACTCGATTTTTCATCGGGCGAGTGCGTTGGTCTCCACTGTATTGAATTTGGCGACCTCCCAATCGGCCACCGATGATTCTCAATTTGGTTTGAGAGGCAGACTCTTTGGCCCCTTTGGCTCGGCGGTCCCGGTTTGTCTTTTTGTGACGACGATTCATGCTGTTCAGCCTAGCCACTGAATCTCTAACTGGGTAGTGACCCAATTGGTGATTCAGTGCGTAAGATGTTCCAGACGTAGCGATGATGACGGTCCTATGGGCAAGACTTCCGTTTGTTCGTATAACAACAGCTGCCAACAACTGAAAAAGTGCTAGGCTTTAGAAAGTAAATCACTCCATTTATTGTGTTTTAATAGTCACTTAGGTCGACCATGAAAAATCGATTCTTCCTTAGTTGTTTCCTCGCAACCCTGACAAGCTTAGTCATTCTGACGTTTGCCAGTCCTAACATGTCCGCCACAGCCCTTCAGCAGGAAGAGGCCGGACCGGCACGCACAGCCTATGAAGCTAAGCTGAACGAATGGAAACAGATGCTTAAAGATCTGCAACAATTGCGTTCTGAGTTCAACGACGCCAAACCGTCGCAAATTCCAGCCATTCGGAAACAATGGGATGAGATCGTTTCCAAAGGGGACGTCCTGTTCCCGGAATTACGTTCTGCTGCACTGGCTGCTTATGTGGAAAATCCTCAAACACGCGACCGAGCGTTGGTACGGATGTTGATCGAACTGGCAGGGGAAGCATTGCTGGCTGATGATTACAAAACGTGCGAGCATATTAGTGTCACCATGTTTGAAGCAGGGAGTACGGAACGCAAGCTACACGATATGATCGGCATTTCCCGATTCGCTAATCACAAATTTGCCGAAGCTGAAAAGGCATTTATTCGTGCCGAGCAGGTAGGCGAGATTTCTCAAATGGGAAGAAACTACTACGGCGAAATCAAAAAAGGTTATGCCAAGCTATGGGACACTGAATCTAAACTTCGCACAGCAGAAGTAGAAGCTGATGATTTACCCCGAGTGCGACTGACTACCAGTAAGGGTGAAGTCGATATCGAACTATACGAGAATGAAGCTCCCGAAACTGTCGGGAACTTTATCAACCTGGTCGAACAGGGATATTACGACGGGCTGAAATTCCATCGTGTACTACAGAACTTTATGGCTCAGACCGGTTGTCCCAAAGGCGATGGCACTGGTGGCCCTGGATATCGAATTTATTGCGAATGTCTAACGCGTAATGATTACCGGAATTTCTTTGCCGGTTCGCTGGGGATGGCACATGGCGGACCGAACACCGGAGGATCTCAGTTCTTCATTACCTTTCGGCCTACCGCGAATCTGAATGGAAAGCACACATGCTTTGGTCGAGTGATAAAGGGTTTGGATATTGTTAAAGAGATCACAAAGATCAATCCAGAGAAACCAGATCCTAAAGCGCAGCCTGACAAGATTATCAAGGCTGAAGTATTACGGAAGCGTGATCACGCCTATGTCCCGCGACGCGTTACCAACTAATGCTTACCCACTCTTGACATTACGTCAGTTGCTGATATTTTTACAACAGATTCACACATGCATCCGTAGCTCAACTGGATAGAGCATCGGTCTTCGGAACCGAGGGTTGGGGGTTCGAATCCCTCCGGATGTACTCAATTAAAAGCTCCTGCGAACCTTCACTGGCTTGCAGGAGTTTTTCTCTTTTCCAGTCCAGCGAGAATCTTTGCTTAAGGCTGGGATGAGGTCAGCCACTAAAGCAAAGAGGCATNTTAATTAACGCTTTCTTGACAATTTTTGGTCTAATTAAGTAGCCCAAAAGGTTTGCCACGTTGATAAGTACTTATATCCATATCAGTTACATCCAAATTATGCTCATGGGTTAGATCCCAGAGGAAGGCAGAAGAATGCTCAGTTTTCAAAGGGCTAAGAATCACCCATACCGCCGGGTTTTGCTGATCGGTATATCAAGCTTGTTGAACTGCATGTTGATGGCTTCTTCAGTTCATGCCCAAAACTTGCTAAATCGTTTAGCAAACACAAATGCTGTACTTTTAGCCAACGATAATGACTCGGAGCTGATTTCCGATGTCGTCGATGACCGGGCAATTAAACAACTGATCAGTAAAAAAGCTGAATTTCTCTTACCCAATCCTGAAGAGTCTTTACTTGGTGATTTTGAGGAGCAAATCAAACGAGGTCAGACCAAACTAAAAATCCCGAAGCTTAAGAGCTCGGAACTGGCTTCACATGAGGTTTACCCTACGGTTGCTCCATCAGTTCTTGTCCTTTCAAAAGTTTATAAGTGCGACCGTTGCACTCGCTGGCATGATCGAAGTGCGGGAGCATTTGCCATTACCGCGGATGGAGCCATTGTGACCAATCATCACGTAGTCGAGGGGGTACAACCCGATGAGCGAGCATTGGTCGCAACCGCCGCAAATGGAAATGTATATGTCGTAAAGGAGATCCTGGCGGCGAACAAGCTGAACGATATTGCCATTCTCCGACTGGAACTACCGGACGGTGAAAAGCTAACTCCAGCGAAGATTGCCGATCGTGCAATCCCGGGAGAAGACGTTTATGCCATCAGCCATCCGGTTAGTCGTTTTTATACTCTTACCAAAGGGGTTGTCTCTCGAAATGCGATGATGCACACTCCGAACGGATCNGCGAAAAGGCTTTACATCACGGCAGAATTTGCGAAGGGCTCCAGTGGATCGCCGATTTTTAATAGCCGTGGCGAAGTTGTTGGAATTGTGTCCAGCACACAATCTATCTACTACACACAAACCTCGGAGGAGCAGAAGAACCTACAAATGGTATTTCGAAATTGTGTTCCGGCTTCCTCGGTGCATTTATTACTGAAATAAAAACGCTGATCGACGGAGCAATTTCATCGAAGAGCCGCCCGGCCGGTTAAATGGCTAACTGTCTCTCCGTTTCTTCAGAGCAATGATCCAGCCACCGACAAATAAACCTACAGCACTCAGTGGGATGACAAATTTGAGCAGCCGCGTTTGGAAGTCTATCTGATCACTAACACCTTCGTGTTCTGCCGCTAACTCCGCTCGATCCCAGGCAAGAAACGAGCCGACAGCTAGGGTGATTCCCCAGACGGCAACCGCAATGACTAACCAACGCGTGACCTTCTGACGCTCGGCCATTTCATCGGCAGGAATCTCTTGTTTCTGATCTGATTCAGGTTGTGTAGCCATAGTATCCCACTGCTTGAATTCCGGTTTTGGAGGTTACTAATTCAACGATACGGTCAACTTCATGATCTGCCAACGGCGTTACGAAACTTTCGGCGGGGCGACGAGCAATCGTGTAGACCTGAACTAACGAAATCTGCCCGCCGGCTGCCAAAATTTGAGCAAGGCGGTCACAATACAACTCCAATTCTTTCTCGGTCGGAGCTTCCTGATTCACTTGCATGAACAGGGACTGAATCACCAAAGGGCGTACCTGTGCCGCCGCTTCAAGGTTATCCAGAATCTGCTGAAAAGGAATGCTGGTACGTTCGATCAGCTGGTAGTAATCATCAGAGCCGGCATCGAGCTTAGCCCAAATCTCTCCTTGGTTGGCATCCATGATCTCCAGGCCACGTTTAACATGCTCGCGATGGAACATGCTGGCATTGGTAATGAGCACCATTTTGACATCTGACAATTGGTGTTGTTGCTTGAGTTCAGCACAGGCCTGAATGATTTCATCAAAATTCTTATAAGTCGTCGGCTCGCCATCCCCGGAAAAAGCGATATCGTTGAGTCGCTGTAAATGCTTGGGAACGTCTGAAAAGTGTTCGGATTGAAATAGTCCACCGGAAGAAACCAACGCCAGCATCTGATCGAGTTCTTCTAAAAGCTGTTGCATTTCAACAAATCGTGTTTCACTCGTCGTCGTGCGGTCAACCTGACAATAAATGCAATCAAAATTACAGATTTTATCTGGGTTTAGATTAACCCCAATCGACACACCCCGGCTTCGCCGACTGAGCACCGGGTAAACAAATCGATTCGTCTCGAACGATCTCTCGTGGGACGTATGAAGCACGTTTTTTTGCATGCTTTTTATTATAGACCGCTACTCACAAATCCGTCTTGAGGTAATCTCGGGATTGGGATTTATGAGTATTAGCGTCTTAGCGTTCTTCGGTATCTTCCACATTGGCGATCACTGGCTCTTCATCCGTAATCGCGAAGGTCAACCAACCCTGTTGAATGTCAAAGAGATTCACATTGGCCGATTCCATGTTTGGATGGGCAGCAATATTATCTCCAAGAAGCTTCAGAGTTCGAGTCGACGGCAGAACTTTATTAAAGATTGTTTGTAGGGCGATTCGGTCACCCAGCCTTAGACCATTGCCCAGAATCTGAATCACACCTTGTCGCTGTAGATTCCCGCTGATTGCATTGGTATCCGGCGCATATTCCGCCAAGATCGCGAAATTGCGCCAACCGAGACGCTTATTCTGCAACTGTCGCATTTGGATCATCAATTGGACACGACCCTTATAGAATCGAATACGTACGGACTCCCGTTCCATGAACCTCACCATGACGGCCTCCGGAATATCGACTGGAACTTCAAATTCCTCCATGCCAAGTTGATCGGCTATTCGCTGCATCACTTCTGTCAACTTTCCAGACTTGCCGTCCAAATCCAGATTGTGCAGAAGGTTATTTAATGCGGATTCATGAATCTGCATTCCTACCAGTGTCTCATCCGGCAATTCCGGATGATGTCCGTGAGCAGCCAGTTGGTGCACACCTGCTAATCGATAATCGATTGCCAGTTTATTGCCAATCGTATGTAACTGAGTAGCAACCGGACGCAAATTAAGGTCCTGCATTGGCTCGAGCCAGCGAGCATTATAGGCCGATTCGAGTTTTCCCATTTGTTCTGAAATCTTGTCGTCCAGCGTATCCGTTGCTTGCTGCCGAATTCTGAGATCCATCGCCTTAGCAGCTGCCTTCTCTTTCTGCTTGTATTGGTTCTTTGCCATATTGCGAGCGATACCGCCAAGCAGTGAGTTGTCATAGTCGGTCTCAAAGTTGACCAACTTACTTTCGCTTTGTACATCTGCTAACGTTTCACCAAATTCAATGCCACTGGGTGAAATCATCAATTTCTTACTTGCCTGGAAGGACGCGGTAGCTTCGTTTTCAAAAATCGCCGCTCCTTTGGTCGAAGTCGTGTTGGACTTTATTTCGCCCTGAGCATCCAATCCAATAACCCAACGGCCATCGTCATCAAGTAACTTGATATTCAAACGAGAAGTGGTGTCACTAGTGCCTTCCACTAAGGCCCCAAGCACCTTGTCTTCAACTGGCTGTGTGGCTTGAGTTTCGGAAGGAATCAATCGATTGATAAAGCCTTCGGAAATACGAATGCGAATATTTCCGCCTCGATAACGGTCTTCCAGTAAGGCCCCCAGAGAAGCCACATTGTCATCGAGTGACCAGCGAATCACCTGGAAACTATTGGCAATAGGTACCGCCCGATAGTTATATCGACTGGTTTCGAACAGCTCGATATCACGCATCAGCTTGGGGTAGTCGACCGGCTCCACACACCATTGCCTCAATCCAAATTCGAGACTGGTAAATGCTTCTTCCTGGAGCAATGATTTCTGTTCCGGTGTCAGAGAACGAGCATACATTCGAAGCAGGACTCGCTGAGCTTCTTTTCCCCGCGCAGAAACATCGACTCCACCTTCGGCATCCAGAAACTCCGACAACGTATTCAATTTCAAATAGACTCGCCAGTTATCTGCTTCCTCAGAGCCAACCAGTCGTTCTTCAATTCCTTCAATCGCTGCTGCGATGAGATCATGAGGAGCTTCCAGTGTTTCAACGGAGACTGTTTGGTTGGAAATAATGGTCTGGACTGCATGCCAGACTTCCAGTCTGGTGTCCAACCCGTTCAATGTTCGTAACATAGCTCGACGAACTTCCTCTTCGGTCAGGTTTTCAACAAGCGTTGTACCCTCTGCGTGAAGATTGCGAAGCAAAGCCAGCGTCTGTACTGACTCAACCGAGCCCAGCCCCCGGATTTTGTGAAGGTCTTTCAGAGCTTCCATTAAATCGCCAGTCCAACTTTTAAGAGTGGGAACCGTCTGGAGCTGTGTTAGCTGACGCTGGAGCTGAGGTGACTGAGGCCAGAATTCTAATTGTGGGTCGACCGGATTACTATCTGCCTGATTGATCGTCGGTGTAGTCGTTGCTGGAGTCTCACTATCCTCACTATTCTCTGCACGTGCGATTAGAATCGATGGCTGCATATTCATCGACTTAGGCAACTCAGAATTCCCACGTTGCTGCGTAGGCGTCATGTTCTGCACACCGGCGGCCCGAGGCAACTCTACGGCACGGGCTTGTAACGGGGTGGGCTCGGGTGAATCCTCTTCGACCAGAGTATTGTTCGCGGCGATCAAAACGACCGACAGTGTATTCGGACGTTGTATAAGTTCAATTTCCTCGAGAGACTCGAGCACCACCTGTTCCAACTCTGCCGTTTGCTCCGGCTTAGGAGCCTCCACGATCTGAGCAGCGTGTGGTTCAGCGTCAGAAATACCTGCAGGAGTTCCTACTTGTCGTCCATCGCTTAGCTCTTCAATGTGATCATCAATGACTTTCTGAATAACAACGACGGTCGAGTGTTGTGGAACGACAGCTGACACCAATGTCTCACCGGTCATTAGTGGTGTATTCGATTCAACATTCGTTGGCTGACCAGGCGGAACAAAACGATCAAATGCACCAATGGATAATCCAAAGAGGAGTGTGCAAAACACCATGAGAAATGGTCGAATTGCCTGACTGGCATGCGTGCCTGCCTGTCTGTTAGCCTGTTTGATGGATGGCTTATTAGTCACGAGCTTGGCTTTTCTTTCTATGGATCACTACGAATTCAGCAGTCCAGCCTGCGCAGCGGCAGGTGTCCACAAGAAGCGCATAAACGCGCCTCTACAACTAGTAAAATCGGTATATGCGGACTTAAGAGTAAAACCCGATTTTGGTTAACAGNCCAGAAAAATCAGGAAGCTGTCTTAAAATAGATAAGCTAGGTGGAGTTTGCGGGTTATTGTTGAATTCCCGAGTATTATTCGTCTATAAGCACAGTATCGTGGTGCTCATAACTGGGGGCACAACAACACAAGAATACCAGCGTATGCTCCCCTGTATTATGAATCGTATGGAGTGCCCCAGGAGCGATCGCGATGGCATCTCCNGGCTGAACCATTTTCGTTTCATCATCAATCGTGATCTCACCTGTGCCACTCAGAATGTAGTAGATTTCTTCGGTAAGTGGATGATAGTGCAGCTGAGTTGCTAAGCCTGGTGCCACTCGGGCTTCTGCCAGACTTTGATTCTTAATAAGAGAATTACGATGAGCCAGAAGTTCTCTGATCTCAGAGCCATCTTTAGTTGTGAAAGCCGGTACATCGTTGACGTTATGAATATCCATCGCGTGGTTTCTTGGGAATCTAAGGAGTGATTGCGAAACTTTGCTGGGCCAAAGATGTTTATAAAGAGTCAACTGCTCAAGATCCCTGGTGTTCAAGTACCCGTTTACACTACATCCTGAGCAGTTGACATTTTTTTGTATGGAACTGATTCCGCCAATGCGGCTCGTTCGTCGGACAGGCTTCTAAAACGACAACTCGTCTTATTTCTCGTCCTTGTCACCATCTTCTTTTGGGTCAGCCTTTTCTTTGGGCTCTATATAACCAAATTTCATTGCTGCGGTGATTTTGAGAGATGTCGCCTTGGCCTGCATGAGTTGAGCTCGAGGGGTGTAATACCATGCATTCAATTCCACCTTATCACCAACGCGTGCCAATGCAGGATTATTCATTTTGACTCGAATCGTCATTTTGTCATCGACCGGAACGGTGGTTTGAAACCCTGGGCCAGAGACGGTCATCTTACCGTCCTTAATATTCATCAATCGACCTGAGACGAGAAAACGAGCTGTTTGCTCGGCAGGCTCCGTATTATTTCCGCCGAAGAGATTTTTATTGGCTCCGGCAATTCCATCAGCCTGGACACCCAGCTTGGTTTCTTTGTTGGGTTGAAAGACCTGCATATCTTTTACCGGTGCCTGCGCTTCACCTTTGGAGTTGAAGATACCAGCAAAACTAACAAAGGCTCCTCGTTGCAACCAACGTGGTTCGGCCTGCCCCAGTACTTCAACATACTGAGAATTATCTGGCAGGAAGATGGTCCACTTTTTTCCAGAATCCAATTCGACATAATACCCGGCATTAAAGAGTCCGATGATTTTACCTGTAGTTCGGAGCGTCTCTTTAGGAATCTGCTGCTGTTGCTGTGCTGTCACGATAGTACAGGTTGCCAACAGTATTGTCAGAGCAAGTAAATTGCGTTGCATCTCGATCCTCTACNGCAAACTAATTAATTTGCTTCTCTGCTCACAGGTTAAGTGCTTCTCAGGACACTCCTNCCCGCACTACAATNGGAAGAGTTAAAGGCTCGGAANAAGCCTTCGACCACTCCTATTAATTATAGCCCCCCGATGAGGGAATTCATCAGGAATCTCCATGAACGGCATCAAAAGACAGATCACTGTACCAGAATTCGTTGAATTCAAACAGCAAAGTCATCGGATTTCCATGCTCACGGCCTATGACTTTGTGTCAGCCCGGATCCTAGATGAAGCCGGGATCGATGCCATCCTCGTTGGAGATTCACTGGGAATGGTATTTCAAGGGCACGATACGACGCTACCGGTCACTCTGGATGACATTATCTATCACGCAGAAATTGTCGGCCGAGCGGTACGTCACGCCTTAGTCGTCGTCGACCTTCCGTTCCCAACTCATTTAGTCGGAGGTCAGTCGGCGATCGTTTCAGCAGGTCGAATTCTNAANGAGACACNTTGCCAGGCCGTGAAACTCGAGGGTGGAGAGGATCAGGCTGGTACCATTTCCGCTTTAGTCTCTGCAGGCATCCCGGTCATGGGACACATTGGACTAAGGCCACAAAGTGTTCACACAATGGGAGGGTATAAAGTTCAGCGAGATGAAGAACGTCTTTTAAATGACGCGTTGGCCGTGCAACAGGCCGGCGCCTTTTCCGTCGTACTGGAATGCGTCCCTGCCGAGTTGGCTGAGAAAATTACGACGGCCTTAGATATTCCCACAATCGGAATCGGAGCTGGAAGTCAATGTGACGGACAAGTTTTGGTCCTCACGGACATGCTTGGCCTGACAACCGAGACGCCTCGGTTTGTGAAACAATATGCCAATCTTCAAGACACTATCTCTGAAGCAGCAAAACAATATCGAGAAGAAGTGCAATCCGGCGAATTCCCCGCCAGCGAACACTCGTATAAATAACAGAAACGAACGAACACAATATGCCTAATAAACTGGCTTCCGAGTCTAGCCCGTATCTGCTTCAGCACCAAAACAATCCCGTCGACTGGTATCCTTGGGGCGAAGAGGCACTCCAGCGGGCTAAAGACGAAAACAAACCCATCTTTCTTTCGATCGGTTACTCGGCCTGTCACTGGTGTCACGTGATGGAGCACGAGAGCTTTGAAGATGAGGCTATTGCGGGGCTACTCAATGAGAAGTTCATCAACATCAAAGTAGATCGCGAAGAGCGACCGGATCTGGATCAGATCTACATGAACGCGGTACAGATCCTAACAGGCCATGGCGGTTGGCCAATGAGCGTCTTCCTGACTCCCGATCTAAANCCGTTTTTCGGTGGCACCTATTGGCCTCCAAAACAACGGGGGCAAATGCCAGGCTTCACCCAAATTATCGAAGGGGTGGAACGGGCCTGGATCAACCGTAACGATCAGGCATTGGCATATGCCGATGAGCTGACTGAAAAAATCCGTCAGGTCGGATTCGGCGGCTCCACAGGTGAGGCCCACCTTTCCAATGACCTGATTGATGCAGCGCTTGTGGCTTTGGAAAACAATTTCGATTTTCAACATGGCGGATTTGGGAGCTCTCCCAAATTTCCCAACGCGATGAATTTGGAATTATTACTTCGAAGTTGGGTACGGACAGGGAACCAAACGTTACTGGACATGGTCACCTTGAATCTCGACAAAATGGCTCTGGGAGGGATTTACGATCACCTTGGTGGTGGCTTTGCACGATACAGCGTTGACGCCCGATGGCTCGTACCCCATTTTGAAAAAATGTTGTATGACAACGGTCAGTTAGTCGACATTTACCTGCACGCCTTTCAGGTAACCGGTTCATCTTTATATGAAGCAACGATTCGTCAAACCTGTGATTACATATTACACACAATGACAGACTCGGAATTCGGATGCTTCTTCAGCACCGAAGATGCTGACAGCGAAGGGGAGGAAGGCAAATTCTACGTCTGGTCTCCGAAGGAAATCTTNGAGGTCCTTGGCGAGGATCGCGGGACACGATTTTGTGAAATCTACGACGTCACGGAAAGTGGAAATTTTGAAGGTCAGAGCATCCTCAATCTATCTCAACCGTTGGAAAGTGACTCGGCTAACGGACTGTCGACCACAGAATTAAACTCGCTTGAAGAATCCCGACAGTCTCTTTTTGAACACCGTGCGAAGCGAATCCGGCCCGGGCTCGACGACAAAGTACTCGTGAGTTGGAATGCCTTGATGATTCAATCCATGGCTCAGGTCGGTGTCGTTCTGGAAGATACAAAGTACTTAGAGGCTGCTATACAGGCTGCCGATTTCATTCTGGAACATATGACGGTAGCCTCCGAGGATTCCAATCTACGTCTTCTTCATAGTTGGCGTCACGGACAAGCGAAGCTTAATGCTTATCTGGATGATTACAGTTATTTGGCAAATGCTTGTACCACTCTCTATGAATGCACTGGAGATGACCGCTGGATTCAAACGGCTGGCGAATTGACCGAAACCATCTTGGATCATTTNCATGACAATGAGAGTGGCGGATTCTTCTTTACCTCAGATGACCACGAATCTCTGATCACTCGTAACAAAGACAGCTTTGACTCTAGCGTCCCCAGTGGTAACTCGATGACCGCCTATGTTCTGGCTCGACTAGGGAAGCTATGCAATAACGTTAAGTGGCTGGAGTTGTCGGAACAAACGATTCTCAATTCGATGAAAATCCTAGAACGCGCTCCGGCGGGCTGTGGCCAGATGTTATTGGCCTTGGATTTCCTTTTGAACGATACCCAGGAAATTGTCATTGCTTCAGAAAGTCCCTCTGAGTTAGAGCAATGGCGAAAACAGATTTTCAGCGGCTTCATCGCTCGTCGCACTATCGCTTATCTACAACCGAATCAGGATGGCGTAGCCGTTTTACGTGATATGAGTCAAACGAAAACATTACTCAACGGGCAAACAACGATTTATATCTGTCATAATTTTTCGTGCCAGAATCCACTCACGAATCATGGCGAGATAAAGGCCGTATTCGATACAATGAAGGCAACGGATTCCTCTTCATGAATTGGTCGTTCCATTTATTAGGCGACGCAGGCAGGCACCATGTGGGCACGTAAACGCTTTGATCTCAGCTGGCTGGATATCGGCTACGGCATGATACAGTGCGCCCGGATCGGATCGGTCGACCCTTCGTTCGTGAGCCAAGGTTGGAAAGATTCACGCCATGCATTTAGTTGCCTTAGTGTCCGAACTGGTTTCGATCTGTTACTTCAGGCGTTAGCCCTACCACGTGGAAGTGAGATCATCGTCAGTGCTCTCACCATCGAAGGCATGCTGACGATTATTGAAGAGCACGGTCTGGTTGCGGTTCCGGTAGATCTGGACATAGACACACTGGCGCCGAAAGCCGAACAAATCGAGAGTTTAATCACCGATAAAACCAAGCTCGTGTTGGTTGCTCATCTGTTTGGTTCGACCATTGATCTCGAAGCGATCGCGGGGCTCGCCCAAAGACATCAACTATTACTAATCGAAGATTGTGCTCAGCAATTTGATGGAATGCCGGAAGGCAAACAGGACATTGCAGACGTGTCCATGTATAGCTTTGGGCCTATTAAAACGGCGACAGCTTTGGGCGGCGCGGTCTTTTCCGTGGCTCGCAAAGAACTGGCTGATCAACTTACTCAATTGGAATCACAATATCCCAAGCGTTCGCGTTCTTTCTTCTTTCGACGGTTGCTGAAATACAGTTTTTTGAAATTCATCTCCTACAAGCTGTCATTCGCTTGCTTCATCGGCTGTGTCAAACTCTGTGGTAAGGACTACAACAAACTACTGAAGAAGAGTACGCGAGGATTCTCTGGAAATGACTTCTTCAGGTTAATTCGTCGACGCCCAAGTTCTCCACTGGTAGTCCTGCTTGCTCGCAAACTAAAACGGTTCAATGGGAAGGCTCTTGAAGGCCAACGCAAGCTGGGGAATTGCTTAGCCGAAATGCTTCAGAATGACGCGGATTATCAGATAGCCGGCCTACAGGCTCCGGCAAACCACTTTTGGGTTTTCCCGGTGTTAGTCGGCGATCCGGAAAGTGTTGAATTGCATCTTCGGGTGATGGGTTTTGACGCTGATCGACGAGGCAGTATGGTGGTCGTTCAACCACCGAGTGGCCGCGATTGCCCCGCCCCGGAGAACGCTCGGGTGATTTTAGACCAGGCCGTATTTTTACCACTCTATTACCCAATGACGCTGGGCACGATGGATAAGTTGGCGAGGGCTGTTATTGAGGGGGATCCGACTCAGAAATCTGTCCCGACTCAAGTCGATGCTTGTGTCCGTAGCGTCCCTGAAAGTCTTGCGCAGGATACTTAACGCGATTCTTCTGCATCTTCTTATCGATCGTGTCAGACACGTCGATCTCGAGTTGATTCGCTAATGCCAGTGCATAGCAAAGAACATCAGCCAACTCTTCCCCTACGGCTTCCAGCTTTTCCTTGTCGGAAATTATTTCCCGCGACTCCTGCATCGATATCCACTGAAAGTGTTCCATTAGTTCGGCAGCCTCGATGGCCATCGACATACTAATGTTCTTTGGAGAATGGAATTGGTTCCAGTCACGCTCGTCCACAAATTCAGCGATCAACTGAGCAAGCTCANTTACTGTTGTTGTCTGATCGTTCACGATGGGTCATCCTGAGATTTCAAATAGGCGGCCGTCGCTTCCTGATAAACTGCCTGGATCGATACGTCATGTGTTTCACTGATTATCCGGCAGGCTTCATATTCCGGTGAAAATCTTTGCTCACCATCGGGAAGCGTTGCCAGCTTACCCTCAATTTTTCCCCAAAGTGTCTCCACTTGATGAGCTTCTCGTGGAAGCACATGACGACTGGCAAGCCATTTACGAATGCCGATAGTTGAAGTTTGTTTGAATAGAATCTTTTCAAGTCGTTTGACGTCTGCCGCATAACACAAAACTGTCAGCTTCACGCCGGGACGGTTTTTTTTCATCTGGATGGATGAGGAGTAGACATCGAGAGCCCCAGCTTCGCCCAGCAATTCTGCACAGTGTCCGATGATTTCTCCGGACGTATCGTCCAGATTTGTTTCCAATACCCAAATCTGATCGGCCACCGAGGCTTCATCCACTTGCCCGACAAGCAGCCGCAAAATATTGCCCTGTGTTTCGAGATCCTTGTCACCAGCTCCATACCCGATCGTCTCAATCTGCATCGGTGGTAAGTATCCGAATTGATCAACGATGGTCGAGGCGATCGCCGCGCCGGTAGGCGTCGTCAGTTCACACTCCACATCGCTGGGAGCAATCGGAATTCCCTTTAACAGCTCCGCCGTGGCAGGCGCCGGAATGCTCACTCGACCGTGAGCAATTTTGACAAAGCCGTGCCCGGTTGGAATAGGGGAACATTCAATCCGTTCGACGCCGAGCAAATCCCATCCAATTGCACTTCCTACAATATCTGCAATCGAATCCACTGCTCCGACTTCATGAAAATGTACTTTCCTCAAAGTGGACCCATGAACATGTGCCTCGGCTTCTCCAAGTCGCGTGAAAATTCGCTTGGCAAGCTCTTTCTGGGAAGGGGTGATGACATCACTTGCATCGATCATATCTGTGATGTGATGCAAATGACGATGGGCATGCTCCGGCTCATGCTCGACCGTCACACTGGTAGCTCGAAAGCCCCTCTTCTTGACCTCGGTGGCCACCAGACGACAATCGGGCAAGCCAAGCGAGTCAATTCCGGCCTGAATCGCTGACAGGTCCACACCAGCATCCACCAATGCGCCCAGTGTCATGTCTCCAGAAATACCACTCATACAGTCCAGATAAGCGATCTTCATCATGTCTCTTTCATCTGTTGATTAGTCAGTTCAATCCCTGTCGTTTGTCGGGACCTCTTCAATATACCTTAGGGGATGCATGGTAGAATACGCCCTATGGCGAAGTATAAAAACAGACCTCAGTGGCAGCTACCCAAAGGGGTTTCCCACGGCCTCTGGGATTACACCCAATCGAATTCCATTGCAGACGATTACGACGAATACTTCTCCTACACGAGTCTATTTGAGTTAGATCAGGGACTGGTACTGGAAACGCTCGCGCAAGTAGGAAAGCCAAACGATCTGGTCGCTGACCTGGGCTGTGGAACTGGGCGAGCTTTGGTCCCCGTCGTGGAAGCAGGCTATCGCGGTCTGGCCATTGATCTTTCCTGGCCGATGTTACAGTTGGTGCAACAGAAAGCTCAGCAACAGAATTTGAACATCCAGTGCCTACGAACGAACCTGGTCGAGATGAACGGATTGGCTGAAAATTCGGTGGACCATTGTATTTGTCTGTTTAGTACGTTGGGCATGATCTCCGGCAAAGACAATCGTCAGGCAACGTTACAGCACATTGCCCGCATTATGAAACCTAGTGGAAGATTCATTCTTCACGTCCACAATTACTGGTACAACCTTTACGATCCAGGAGGTCCGAAATGGCTTATTCGCAACTGGCTTCAAAGTTTGTTTACCAAAAACGTTCAACGGGGAGATCGCCAGTTTAGCTATCGAGGCGTGCCCAATATGTTCTTACATGTGTTTCGATACCGTGAGATTAAGCGGGCATTAAAGTCTGCAGGTTTATCGATTGAACGAACCGTGCCGCTGCATGCTCAACGTCAAAAGCCACTATGCAATCCATGGTTGTTCAGAGATCTACGGGCCAATGGCTGGATATTCTCAATTCGTCATCATGGTCACCCATAGAAGTTGGGCCCGATGGGCCCCGAATCGAGCCTCATAATTTACCTCGATGGCACAACCGGTATGAGTTGGGGGCCTGTTGTTTCTCACGATCGATGAGTTGGGCAATCTTGGTTTTAGCCCGTTGTGAGGTTTCCAATACGAGTTTATAATTTCGTTTTCGATGCAAAATAAGTCGAAAAACACTGGTTTTGATAACGAGTCAGAGTGTGAGTCGATTGAAGATTCACAAGGTACCTATAGAAACTCTAGCTTTGAGTTGAAGGAGATTAACGTGGCAATTCGTGTTGCTATTAACGGTTTTGGACGTATTGGACGTCTGACTTTTCGTAACCTCATGCGTCGTAGTGACGAATTTGAAGTGGTTGCAATTAACGACCTGACTGACAATAAAACACTTCGTACTCTGCTCAAATACGACAGTATCCATGGGCGATATGATGGCGATGTTGAATACGATGATGACAATCTCATCGTTAACGGTCAAGCAATCCGAGCTCTTGCTGAACGTAATCCTGCTGATCTACCATGGGGCGATCTGGGAATCGATGTAGTCATCGAAAGTACCGGTATCTTCACTTCGCGAGGCGGAGATGGTAAAGCTGGTTACTCTTCACACCTAGAAGCTGGTGCCAAAAAAGTAATCCTCAGTGCTCCTGCCAAAGATGGGGCAGACCTCACTGTGGTTATGGGAGTCAATCAGGATCTGCTTACTCCTGAAATGAAATGTATTTCCAACGCAAGTTGCACAACAAACTGTCTGGCTCCAATCGCGAAAGTATTGAATGATAACTTCGGTTTCGAATCAGGACTGATGACAACCGTTCACGCTTACACCAATGACCAGCGAATGCAGGACATGCCTCACAGTGACCTGTACCGGGCTCGTGCTGGTGCCCAAAACATCATCCCAACCTCCACCGGTGCTGCGAAAGCTGTTGGACTCGTTATCCCAGAACTTAATGGCAAGCTAACCGGCATCGCCATGCGAGTACCTGTTCCAACCGGTTCTGTTGTGGACCTGACAGTCAATCTTGGCAAATCCACTACAGCAGAAGAAATCAATGCGACGATGCAAGCTGCCGCCGAAGGCCCACTTAAGGGTGTTCTTAAGTACGCTGTTGATCCATTGGTTTCAACCGACATCATTGGCGACCCTCACAGTTCCATTCTGGCTAAAGACTTTACTCAGGTCCTGGGCGGTGAAGGTACGATGGCGAAAGTTGTTAGCTGGTACGACAACGAATGGGGTTACTCCAACCGAACTGCAGACCTCTGCTCGCTATTCGGCAATATGTAATTTCAAGTTATCGCCAAACCAAGGTATAACTAACCGCAGAGGTCACAAGCCTCTGCGGTTTTTTTATGCTCCTATTCATTCCAACTGTTTTTCCCTGACAGGCTCTATGATTCACTTCAACGAACTCAACGCTCCCAAACCGGAACTCGACAGCGTTGCCGACCAAAGCATCGCCATCCTCGATAAGATTCAATCCTCGCAACAAACCGAAGACGTCCTTACTTCGATGAAAGAATGGGATCAGCAACGTCGCGAGGTTGGCACTTACCTGGCGTTGGTTTATTTACGGTTCACTCAAAACACAGCTGACCTGCAGGCCAAACAGGCGAAAGATGAATCGGATGCGATGCGCCCGAAGCTTACTGAGCTGGAAAACAATATCAAAAAAGCTCTGGTACAACATCCATGCCGTCAGGAATTGGAACAGCAAATAGGTTCTCAGATGTTTAGTCTTTGGGAATCTGAAATTCCAACGTTTGATCCGGCAATCGCCGAAGACTTGATTGAAGAATCGGGACTGGAGTCTCAATACACCGCGCTCACCGCATCCGCAGAGTTTGAATTTAATGGTGAAACACACAACCATTCGACCATCGGGAAATATCGTGAGTATTCGGATCGGGAACTGCGTTATGGTGCTGAGAAAGTAAAGTGGCAGTGGTTTGAAGAGAATGGGGATGAGCTGGATGACATCTACGACAAAATGGTGCAACTTCGACACGCCATGTCGCAAAAGCTAGGATTCGAGAATTATGTCGAATTAGCTTACCTCAAAATGTGTCGTGTCGACTACGACCAGCAGGATGTTGCTCGTTATCGACAAATGGTCCGAGATCACGTGACTCCACTTGGAGAGGTAATCCGAGAACAACAAGCTCAGGCATTGGGCATTGAAAAGACAATGTACTGGGACGAAGCCGTCTACTTAAATGAAGGAAATCCACTCCCACCGGAAGATTACAATACGATGATTCGGTTGGCTCAGGAGATGTTCGACCAGCAGGGATATGGCCTGGACGACTTTTTCCGAGTCATGACTGAAGGCGGGTATATGGATTTGCAAAGTCGGAAAGGCAAAGCCGGAGGCGGATACTGTATGTCCTTCGATACCATTGGAATGCCTTTCATTTTTGCCAACTTCAAAGGTACTCGGGCCGATGTCGAAGTCTTCACTCATGAGATGGGCCATGCGTTTCAGGGATACATGAGTCGCAACCAACCCTGGATCGACTATCTCTGGCCGACCTACGAATCGTGCGAAATTCACTCCATGGGATTAGAGTTTTTAACTTATCCTCAGATGGATTTATTCTTCGGGGATCGAGCGGACCAATTCCGACGAATCCATCTCTCCAGCAGTCTGATGTTTCTGCCGTATGGAGTAAGCGTCGATGAATACCAGCATCGAGTTTACGAGAAACCCAATGCGACTCGAGAGGAACGTCATACGATGTGGAAAGACATCGAACAGAGCTACATGCCATTCGTTGATTACGGAGATCTGCCCCATGCTCCCAAAGGAGCTCGTTGGCATGACAAACAACACATTTTTCGTTCTCCCTTCTACTATATTGATTACACATTAGCCCAAACCTGTGCCTTGCAATTCTGGATTCGTGCTCAACAAGACCGTGCCACCGCGATGGATGACTATGTGGCGTTGTGTAAACGTGGAGGAGAAGCACCGTTCCAGCAGTTGGTAAAAGGAGCTAATCTGATCAGCCCGTTTGAGCAGGGTTGTTTGGAAGGAGTGGTCAAGCAAAGCCGCGTCACATTGGGACTCTAATATGAAGAATCTCCGGAAATCTCGATGGCCGATACCGCCAACCGCCCAAATGTCTAAATAGTTAATTGGTTTCGTGTTTAAATGGGAATGAAAGCTACAATTCGAGCATTGTTGTTGCTGACTATTTTGGTTGCCACTGCCCATGCGTGTTTATGGGATACCGATACACTCGATGAAGAAAGAAGCGATTCACCATCGGCCATCGAATTGGTCACCGGTGCCTTTGCTCGTCATAGCGCCGCGTTTTATCGCTGGAGGATCCAGGACCGCCAGCAGAAGCTGGAGGATGGCGATGATAAGCCATTGCATTACGATGATATCGCCGTTGCCTATGACAAACTAAAAGAGTCCGGAAAAGCGATTGAATGGATGCATAAGAAAGAAGGGGCCCATCCGGGGCTTTATGAAACCTATGCCAATCTTGGAACATTTCATATTCACAGTGGCAATTTTCCGGAGGGCATTCGCTATATCGAAAAGGCCTTGAAACTAAATCCACAGGCCCACTTCAATCGTGAGCGTCACCAGTTATATGTGGTGAAGTACTTGCAGCATCGTGTGCAGCACGGGCAACTGGTCAATGGAAAGCTCTTACTTCCACTGAGCAGGGACCCATATCTGGAACAGCGCAATTTCAATCGAAAGAACCATGACAATCCTGACGTTGAGCAACTTAGCATACCGGATCGGGGAATCATCAATTTCTACACTTTCATTGCCGATGATTTGGCGGATAAGACGGGCGAAAACTACAACCCTAAATATGCCCGCATGCCAGAAGATAAAAATCAGGAAGCCATCCAAGGTATCTTGGGCATGATGCGATTCGGACATCATGACTCTGAGGTCCTTTTGGAGTGCCTATGTGACTTACTTGTCCCGCCGGGAGGTCATGGTGTTGGTAATCGCATTGCAGCCCGGGCAATGTTAAAGGCCTCCTACAGTACTGAAGATGAAGAAGCGAAAAAGATGTATTTTGACAAAGCCTGTTATGCTATCGCCGGTCAGGAAGGCGTGAAAATCGGTCCATTGGAGCGAGCTTTACGGCGTGAATTACTACAGGCAGAAAAGTACTTTGATGAGTTAGTTCAACTGGAAGCAAGCTGGGTAGAATCCGGCGTCGATGTGGAATCTGAATTTCGAAAAAAGTACTATCAAAACTCTGGTGACGAGTCCCAGTTGGCCTACTTTCCGATTGAATTTGAATCGGTCAGCACACCCGTTAAACGCCAAAATGTCTTTGGCTACTCGATCTTTGCCACCATCGCTTCCCTGATCCTAGGCTGTTCCATCGCGGCTCATCTTCTTCCTAAATTCATGAGAAAACGACAAGGATCGAACGGTCCATAGAGATAAATTCATATTTACCCGCGTGCGTCCAAACTTCTATACTTGCCAATGACTAGGCATGACAGGCAATTGTCATAGCCTCTTATTCACCACCTCATTTTGTGTAGAGTCTATCAGGATGAAAATCCAGCCTGCCCAATCCGTTGTTGCACGGAGTGTCTTGACCCTGATTTTTACTATCAGCCTCGGCGTTTCCCTGATCGCTCAGGACGCGTCAGAGGAGCCGACTGAGTCTGTCCTCAAGGAGGAGACCACTGCGGAGGAATCAGCCGATACGGGAAATACAGAGCCCAAGGAATTTACTCCACCAGCGATTACTCTTGGAAGTGCCGCAAGTGAAACTCCTGGTGAATTCACTTTCAAACCATCGACATTTGAAACTCTGACTCCAGGTGTATCCACCTCTGCTGAGGTTTTGGAAAAGCTAGGAGACTCTAGAGCCACCATCGAAACTAACGGCAGTCAGGTCCTGGTTTACTCCATGGAACCATATGACCGAGTTGGTATTGTCATTAAGGAAGATGTTGCGGAATCAATTCATCTGCACTTCAAACAATCAACCGAATTAAAACAACTCGTCACTGAGATGGGACTAACCGAGAACGCCGCCGTCACTCAGGCCACCTCCTCCAACAAGGCCTTCCTGTTGATCTGGCCAGAGCAGGGCGTCACGTTCCACTTCAAACGCAACGAAGAATCGGTCGATTTAGTTTCCCGGATTTCATTTACCACTATTCAGGCTTCAGCCTATCTGGAACGTGGAACGAATCGTCAGTGGTTTGATTTTGCGGGAGCACTTTCCGATGCCCGTGCAGTGCAGGCACTTCAGCCAATGCAGCACGACGCATTCATTCTGGAAGCCCAAGTCCAACAACGGATGGGCAATGTGAAAGCCGCCAATGCCGCTCTGGAGAAAGCCGTCGAACTGTCACCCGGCAATACAGAATTACTGTTGATGCAGGCAGGATTGACTGGATTCGTTAAAGATACTTCAACCATGCTTCAGCGAGTCCGTGCCATCCGAAACAATACTCGGCTCGACCCACTCGTCCGATCTCGGGCAGCTTATATGATGGGGCAACTGCTGGCTAATGCCGACACACCGGATTACAAACAGGCCATGATTCATCATTCCGAATCCATTCAGCGTGCACGCGAAATGATGGAAGACGATGATTTACAAATCCAGTACGATGCCATTCGACTTGTTATTGACGGACATCTGGCAGTCGCTAGTGACATCGCTCATGGCACATTCGCTGACGAAGAGAAAGTCTCAGTAGTTCCGCGGTGGGCAAATATCGCCTGGGAATTGACAGACCATTTGCTACAGAATGACTACCACGACAGCACGCTGGGACTGGAAGTTTGCCGCCGTTCTCTGGCAGCGTTGGCGTTACTCGATGAAGGCGTCGATTTAGCTCCGTGGATTGACCGAGTCGACCAGCTTTCCGCCGAGTTACAGCAAACAGACGGAGCATCTCCAGAGTATCTGGAGCGTATTAAGTGGGATTGGGCGTTGTCTCTGGCTCACGGCACTGAAGCAGCTCGAAAAGGAAAAGATGGTGATCGGGTACAGCAACTGGGAATGGAGTCTTATCAGTTGTTTCAACAATTTCTCAAAGTGGAAACCGTCTCGCCGCAATGGGAAAATGCTCAGACGCATGCTGCTATGGGAGCTCTGTGTTATACGTTGGGTAGTGTCAAAGCCATTGACAACCAAAACCACGAGGAAGCCTGCCAATGGTACGATCGGGCCGTGGAGTATCTTACCTCAGAGAATGTCGAAAAATACACCCGTGGCATGGGATGGCACGGTGAACGCATGGTAAGCATGGGACTTTCCTACTGGAAGGAAGGGAATCGCCCTAAAGGACTAAATCTCACCAAACGCGGAATTCAGTGGATCGAACGAGCGGTGCAGTTACAGGAATTCTCTAATCAAAATCTCAAGATTCCGTACAACAATTTGGCAATCATGTATCGAGCTTTAGGCCAGCCCCAAGAGGCAGGAAAAATATCGGATGCTGCTGAGGCTCTGTCCAAGCAACGCTAATCGTGACAGGCAATGCCAGGCCTCATTAAGAAGTAATAAACCATGGGAATTCTCTTTGTTCTGTTTGTCGCGATGACGCTCACAGAACTCTATCTCATCATCGAAGTGAGCGGAGCATTTGGCTGGGATTTTACGATCGGGTGGTCGATCCTTACTGGTTTAGCGGGTAGTTGGCTAGCAAAACAGGAAGGCCGTCGAACGATGGCCAGTATTCAGCAAAAGATGGCCCAGATGGCGATGCCCGGGCAGGAAATGGCGGACGCTTTATTGATTGTGATTTCCGGAGCTCTGTTAATCACACCAGGGTTCTTAACCGATATCATCGGATTTACAATCTTAATTCCGGTGACACGGTCTTTATACCGCCGAGGAATTAGCCGTTGGTTTAAATCTAGAATTCGCGTGAATGAGTTTTATCAACAGGTTCCGCGGGGATTCGATCAGGTAGATGCATCTGCCCCGGACGTCGATCCTTGGGAAGATATTGTCGAAGGCAAATTAGAAGAATAAGCACCAGCTCTTCTCAAGCTCAAACTGTCTAATTGTCCAAATGGTTAAATGGAAATCTCTCGCATTTTCGTTTCCATCGCTTCAGAAAAAAGCACCTTGAAGTCCGGGTTACCAAACCCGGGGACGAGTGTTTCAAGGATGAGTTCCAGCAAGGAATCAATACCTGCTGAAGTCTGAGCAGAAACGACCAACTGAGCCCAATCAGGCACTTCCGTTGTTAGATCGGCTTTATTGCCGATCACCAACATTTGTTGATGAGGAATCTGTTCAATCCGGCCCGCCTCCCAGGGATCTGTCAGATCATGAATCCAAAGTACCAGATCTGCCTGGCTCAACTGGCCCTTTGCCATTTCGACTCCCGCGACTTCGACCGCATCCTCTCCCTGACGTAAGCCAGCGGTATCGACAAATTCGACCGGCCATCCGTGAATCACGGTCTGAGCTCGCAATACATCCCGAGTCGTACCTGGTTGCTGGTTTACAATCGCTCGTTGATATCCAACCAATTGATTCATCAAGCTGCTTTTCCCGGCATTGGGTTTTCCTGCAATCACGACATTCCAGGGTTCGATTAAATGACGTCCTCGCTGACTGGCTCCTTCGTAGGGCTGAAGTATTTGACGGACTTCCTGCGTTTGCCCAGCCTCTTTCAATTTGGCAACTTGCTGCAATATCTGCTCGACTTCACCCTGGACATGTTCCATAACGAGCTGAGTGGCCAGAGTGGTGGTGGTTTGTGGTAATAACTGCTCGGCCTGTTTCCAATAAGGCAACTCTGCACCGAATTGCAATTGATCGAGTTCCTTCCAATTCAATTGGTGAGCGCCAGACTTTACCAAAGAAGCAGCCACGGCTTCGACAGCGACCATCCCTCCGTGACAGTGAATTTCCAGCTGATGATCCGCAACACGCGAAACTACCAATTCCTCAAACGTACCATCCGGATGAATCCACTTGCCAAAGACAATACGCCTAAGAGGGTAGTCGGTCAGCGTTTTGTTGCCAAGTGGCTGAAAGTAAGAGGAAACAACCTCCGCCGCCGGTTCGCCTACAAGTACTAGAGTTGCAATTGCGGATCGACCGACAGGAGTAACCTGAGCGAAACTTAGGGAACCGCCACTGCTCATAACTGCCACTCAGACTGCACGGCGATCGCAATCCCATGAAGGCATAAGTGCGCCGTCACTTTGCATTCCATGTTTAGATGACTTGCCAACCACCGGTCACCGCCCGAGATAAAGACCGGAGTGTCCAAACCCAGGGTTTGCCGTTGTTGGTAAATGAGTTCTTTAATAGAGCCTAACAGTCCCCAGAAGATTCCTGCAGAAATTGCCTCGGAGGTGTTTATGCCGATCGCTGACGGAGGATGTTGTCCATCCGGATTAACTTCAGGTAACTGCGACGTGCCAGCATTTAAGGCTCGGGCGATAAGTGCCGAGCCTGGCATGATCACTCCACCGGCGAATTCGCCCTGTGCATCTAACACATCGACGGTCACTGCCGTTCCGGAATCTATCACAATGGCTGGTCTTGCGTATGGAAATAATTCCCGCACTGCTAATACAGCCAGCAAACGGTCAGTGCCAATCAATTCCGGTGAGTCCAGCTTGGTACTTATCGGTAGCATCGAGTTTTGCAAGTGTGTGATTTTTGCTGACGGGCAATCTGTCTTTAGAAGGTTAGTCAACGCATCGCAGGCCGATTGATTCACACTGGCAATAACCCAGTGAGAGTTTGCGGCAATCATTGCACAAAAAGCGTTCCAGGATGAGCTGGCAAGTTCTTCTTCGCTAAGTGTCAAAACCTGCGAAGGGGGTAGTTCGCCTGACGTGCACCCGTCGGGAAACCAACCCAGTTTAATACTACTGTTACCGACATCAACTGCGACGAGCGAATTCATTATCCAGACGCCTGCTGCAAAGCCTGAAAAATTGCATTGGACAGCTCATTGAGTCCCTGTCCGGTTACCGAGGAGATTAGAAACACGTCTGAGTTTGTTGCCGCTGCCAACTGGTCACGTACCTGCTCCGCGTCAGGAAGTTCTGCTTTTGTGACGGCAACTAGTTGCGGACGTTGTCCGAGTTGTTCGTTGTACTGAACAAGCTCATCGGTGATTGCGTGGTAATTTTCCAGTGGGTCTGTACCATCCATGGGTTGCGGCTCAACTAGGTGAACTAGAATCCCGGCTCGTTCGATATGTCTTAAAAATTCGTGCCCCAATCCTACACCGTCACTGGCTCCTTCAATCAGCCCAGGGATGTCGGCCATGATAAACGTGCGTTCCCAATCCAGAACAACTCTTCCCAGGTTTGGAAACTTCGTGGTAAAGGGATAGTCCGCGATTTGAGGAGTTGCTTTGGTCACGCGACTGAGGAGTGTACTTTTACCGGCGTTGGGTTTCCCAACCAGCCCTACATCAGCAATGACTTTCAATTCCAGCTTGAATTTCCGGGCTTCGCCTTCGGCACCCGGGGTCCACTCACGTGGTACCTGATTGACGGAAGATTTGAATCGTGCATTTCCTTTGCCGCCCTTGCCACCCTGAGCGGCCACAAATGAGTCACCGTCTTCTACCAGGTCCTTGATGACAAAGTCATGTTCAGCATCAATGATGATGGTCCCCGGCGGGACTTTGACAGTAACGTCGTTTCCATCTTTACCACGGCGATTTTGCCCGCTACCGTGATGGCCTCGATCTGCTTTCCAGAATTTGCGATGGCTCAGTGCGGTCAGACTATCAACTCCGGCTTCGGCCTGGATGATGATACTCCCTCCGTTACCACCGTCACCTCCATCCGGCCCTCCTCGAGGCACATATTTTTCCCGGCGAAAACTCAAACATCCATCTCCGCCTTTACCGGCAATGAGTTCGATGGTGACACGATCAACAAACATGGCGTGGTAGATCCCGAGCTATTTTTGAAAGCAATAAAAAAAGGGATATCCCCAACAAATGGAGACATCCCTGTGCATGTATTGGAGAGTGATTAGTTGCTGGCCGCTACCACGTTGATTCGACGACCTTTGCGGTCAAACTCAACTACACCATCAGTAAGCGCAAATAGTGTGTAGTCTTTTCCCTGCCCAACGTTTTTACCTGGGTGGAATTTATTGCCCACCTGTCGAACGAGGATATTACCAGCGATGACTGCTTCGCCACCGAATTTCTTAACTCCACGACGCTGTGCATTTGAATCGCGACCGTTTCGACTGGAGCCTTGTCCCTTCTTATGAGCCATGGTTCTGACCTATTGCTAATCTGTTTTGTTGGAATGTTGTTTTTCTGTCCACCAAGGGCGGAAAGGTCTTTTTTAAACTGGCTTGGCCAACTCATCAAGAGGCTATTTCAGCTGAATTTGCCTTAACACCGGTTTACCTCGCTTCATTTCCTCTTGTCTTGAGGACTGAAACGACTTTTGGGTCTACCTATCGTCAGCAGTATCCTCCGAATAGGCAGCAATTATGTCACGAGTCTACTTGGTGATTGGCTGCACTTCTGTGGTGGCGGGATTTTCAGCACTGCGGAATACCGGCGAGTTAGTGCCGGTGTAGATCCACTGACTTTTGGAGAACTTATTCATTCCATAAAGTCGCATAATCCTTACCTGCCGCAACGTATAAATCTTGTAAATATCCTGTTGGGCATTGTTTGGGCGATTGAGACGATTGAGATTAACCGGAATCATCACAAGTTCTCCCACAACAGGTTCCTCTCCAACTGCGATGTAATCTGCATTTATTCTTCGCAGGTCAATGACCTGAACATCGTAAGTCTTGGAAATTGAATCCAGCGTTTCGCCTGTCCGGGCAGTATGCAGAATGACGGGATCCAGATCGTTGTAGCGTTCCTGATTATTTCGAGGAAAGCGGATCAGCGTCCCTTCTGGAAGTTTATTGGGAGTCGATAGAACATCTCGGTTAAGTTGATAGATCTCAAAGGCCCGGGATTCGTCACTTAGAAAACGCTTAGCAAGTGACTTGAGATTGTCTCCCGGTTCAATGGTGTAAATGATCTCCGGTCGCGGCACGGCATTCGGCAAACCAAAGAACACGTCATCCTTAGTTAACTCGATCGTATCTCCCGGTCGGTAAAAATTAAGTTGCAGCGTCTTTAGCTCAATCTCCCGCCCAGCAGCTATTTGATCTCCTACCTGCGGATCTTCTGCCGTGTCCTGATAACGGTAGGCGTTTGTCAGCCCTTGAATATAGAGTGAAAAGAAATTAGTTCTGGGATCGATATCTTCCCAAGCAACCACTCCCCAAATTCCTTTGCCTGATTCGGCGTCCTCTTTGGGAATCTTTGTATTAGACATTTGAATCGAGTTGAGCAGTGGACCCGGCACCTTTTCGATCTCTGCAATTTCGTCAATTGCCGATGGAATCAACCGATCAAGATACTCTTTATCTTCCAGATGACTTCGCAAAGTGAAATAAGGAATGAAATAGCGGTACTGGGCATCTTTACGGATGTTACTAAATCGAGCGTATCGAGGATCACCATCACCGATATTATCCGGTTGTGATTCGAAATGAACTTCTTCCCCTAAATAACGAACTCGATAAACCATATACCAGATCGTTTTACGTTGCATTTTCCCGGAGGCCTGCGGCACGTCCACTTCAGCCATTCGAAACGGCTTAAAAGTGAACTCCAATCCCCAAACATTACGACGCAATGGGACTTGTAACGAGCGTTCAAACAACGTCCGTGTGGCTGGGGTGAAATTAGGCTGCCATTGCAGGAACGAACGCGCTTTGGAGATTTCAATCAGATCTGCCGGCGTCGAGTAGGTTTCGCCTTCTTCAATTACCGGGGCAATGGTGGTAAGCACACCCGGTGCGAGGACGCGTTCTGCCTGCTGGGCAGTCGCTTGTCCCGGGGCAAAAAGCCACAGGGCCAACAGTGCTGCGTAGCATGTCGAATTTGCAAAAACAGTATGTATGGATGATCTGGTCATCTCCGGACCTTTTCTCTGGCGAACTCAAGCTCAAGAAGTTTAATGACTCCTTGCGACTTTTGCTCTCATTTCGAGTATAAAAACCGCGTTTTCAAACGGTCAAGTTTTAAATGGGTTGAAGTCTCTTAACGTTTGGTCGTGCTAGTAGCTGCGGAGGCCGGAATAGGCTGCTTTTCAGCCTGTTCTGCACGAAAAACAAAAGACTCAATAATGTTTCGATCCTGTAACTGAAACTGTGTCACTTTGTCACTGGGAATCGTAAATACAAACACGTATTGGTTTCCTGATAAGTCGGTGATGTGGTGATAGGCCCACTGATATGTGGCTTCCCCTACTAATCCCACGGCCGCAATGTGAGTCAGAGGATACTTGCCATGCAACCGTTCCTGACGAGAGTCGGTGATCTTGGCTAATTTGTCTCCCTGTGACTTTTGAATTTGGTCTTTCAACAACTGGACGCTCATACGTTGGCCATCACGAAGTGGTTGTAGTCGGCTAAGGCTACATTGTGCCACCAATTCACCACGAACCACCTGCCTCATGACTAGCAGTTCAGGCTGATCCATCATGACGTGCCAGTCCCGATTGAGTTTTAACTGGATCGAATTTACCTGGGGAATAAACTCGAGCATTTCATCGGATGCGATTATCGGGCGATCACACTTCTCGATAATCGAATCTGTCAAAGTCTTAAAAGAGTCTGTTGGTTGTAAGGCAACCACAATTCTGGCTTCAACATCCAGTCCTGGTTTGGCGTATCCGATCTCGCGTCGTTCTGACATTTCCAATGAGACTAGGGTGAAGCTATGGGTTGTCAGATTGTATTGTGCGGAAAGCTCAAGGTCGATTTGAGTGAGCACACCGTTGACACCTCCTCCGACACTTCCTTTACATACGATCTGTGCTTCATTAGCCGTGACCGATTGGAGTGTTGCTGAAATATCGCTTTGAGCCACAGCATCCAATGTAAGTAATGCTGAGAGGTCAGCCTCATCCAATTGCCACTGGTCACCCTGCATCACAGGTCCTGGCGGGAGGAGCTTGTAGAACACGGTCGGACTGAGCTGTACATCAAGCAAGTCTAGTTCATCGCGCGTCAGCATTCCCTGTGGCGAATAGAGGCGATGCTGTTGATTTTGATACTGGTCAACAACGAGTCTGCGTTCTTTACGTAATTGATGCGATAGTTCGCCTTCACCAATGCTTACATTCGATTCCAGGTTTTGATAATACCGAATCGCTCGGCATAACTGGGTAGCTCGTTGAAAGGAGAGCCGTTGCTCATAGTTTTGCTTTCCATGAACTTTCACGCGTTGGTCCACAACGCCGAATCTTGCCGACTTGATTTTGACCACCCCCTGAACATCTACAGAAACATCGACTTGCTGACGTAGTGGTTCGTCCTCGGGCTGAAGCAGATAGGTTTGAGCCTGGAGTACCTGTCCCGGCATAAGAGCGCACGCCGAGAACAAACTGATCATGGAAGTGACCAGAAGCTTTCTGCGTAGGTGCTGGCGTGATTGCTTCTTAACCATTGAGTTTACATATCGTTGTGATTGGCTAGCGGGCAAATCGAGAGAACATCATGAGGCATTGCTTGAATTGCTTCATGGTTGTTTCGAATTAAGCGCGCATGGGCGGTTGTCACCGGAATGTCATAAACGGACCGGTTAATCGGTAAATCGACGTATAAACAGCCCTTTGTTAAGGCAATTTAGCTGCGCAGCAGGGATATCGAGGTGTTTTCAGTGTTTTGGCAGGCTCTCGGAATCCTCAGTTTTTCATAAAAACTGGTCTATATGTTCTCAAACCACTGTTTTTTTAGACTCATTTAGTAACAAATCGAGTGGTTGGCGAGTGAGAATTAGGTGCACCAAGCGTTGTTTAGCTACTTACTTATAGGGAAAAGCTTGACAAGGCCTTTATAATGAATGTGTCATCTCGTAAGTAGCAGATTGGACACTTTAGTTAGCCAAACTAGAGCAGCCTCAAAGCTACTACGGTTATCAGGGGCTCACCACACGAGACGGCAACATAAGATTCCTGATTTGCGTGACGACACTTTGTAACTGTTTTTGGTAGCAATCGACTGTTGAAGTCTTGGGAAGGACTTTTGATCGCCGTATTGCTCATCAGTCAAAGGGTGCGTTCACATGGAACAGCAACCAGGAGTCTGGCAGAGAAGGGAATAGCCATGAACTCATCTTACCGTAGTAGTGCGCTGCGCGAATTGCGAGACGCATTAGCGTCTGTTAGCGATCGTGAAGTCATCTTGCTCTACGTCAATCGTACAGAGAAGCTGATATACGATATCCCCGGCGATCAGTCGTTCTCATTTGGATACCTCTATAGTCGAATTACCGGCCAAAGTGATAGGCCGGTCGGAGTGGACTCAAAGCTGAAGCTTGATAGCCAAGACATTCAACACGATTTGCGATTACTTGTCGAAGATCTAACCGAAGGAATTAGTCTTACAGCAGACGAGATCATCGAGCCTGTCTATACGGTTCAGACTTTGAGTGTTCATTTGCAAGTTTCATCCAAGACTATTTCCCGTTGGCGAAATAACGGATTAGTAAGTCGCAAGATTATCATCCAAGGACGTAAGCGTGTCGCGTTCACTCGTACGAGCGTTGATACGTTTATTTCAAACAATCGAGAACGAGTATCTCGCGGCGAGAAATTCAGTCAGCTTTCTGATTCGGAGAAGAGCGAGATTTTACTGCATGCTCGCCAACTTGCTGCCACCGGCGCCTGCCCTTCAGAAACAGCTCGACAGGTTGCAGACCATTTTGCACGAAGCATCGAAACCATACGTTATACGCTCAAACGCCATGACATCGATCATCCTGATTCGGCGATATTCCCTCGGGCTCGAGGCAAACTGTCTGAAGAATCCAAACGAAGTATCTTCCAGCGGTTCAATGGTGGTACCAGCGTGGCGATGCTAGCAAGGCAATTCAATCGAACGGCTTCAACAATCCATCGAGTCATCAATGAGATGCGTCGCGTTGCGATTATGGAATTGCCTTTAGATTTCATGCATTCGGATGAATTCAGTCGCCGAGGTGCCGAAAGAAGAATCATGGCTCCGATCCCTGAACCAGAAACGACACCCCGCCGGACGCGAGCCCCAAAAGAGCTTCCATCCTACTTATCATCGCTGTACGAAGTTCCATTGCTGACTCGAGCTCAGGAACAGCATTTATTCCGTAAGTACAACTACACGAAGTACCGCGCTGCGAAACTAAGGTTGATGTTTGAGAAAACGGACGAGCATTCCTTAATGGACGAAATCGAATCGTGGTGGGAATCAGCTGTGGCATTGAAGCAGATGATTGTCCGGTCAAACCTACGACTGGTTGTCTCGATTGCCAAGCGGCATATGAAAGCGACGGAAGATTTCTTCACGCTTGTGAGTGATGGCAACATGTCCTTGATTCGTGCGGCGGAGAAATTCAACTATCTGTTAGGAAACAAATTCTCAACGTATGCCTCCTGGGCCATTATGAAAAACTTTGCTCGGACGATTCCCAACGAATTTCGTCATCGCGATCGATTCCGAACCAGTCTGGAAGAAGCCTTTATTCTTCAGGATGATCCTCGAACGAGTCGCCAGCAATTGGAATTGGAAGACGAGAATCGCAAATTAGCGATCAGCAGTATCCTGACTCAATTGGATGACCGAGAGCAGAAGATTATCATCAGTCGCTTTGGTTTGTCACCCGGACGCGAGCCTCAGACACTCCAGCAGGTTGGCGAGGAGATTGGCGTGACCAAGGAACGGGTTCGACAAATTGAAGCCAAGGCGTTGAGAAAGCTGCGTCGTGAAGCGACTGTGGAGCATATGGAGTTGATTGAGAATTAAATTCTCAGTTGGACTCTTCTTGATTAGTCTCGCCCGAATTTATCTATAGAAGGACCAAGCCGAAGGCCATGACGGTGCTACTGCGCTGCCATGGCGCATTGGCCCTCTTGGTTTGTTGTACGGCTGTTTAACTGTTGAATTGTTCGATTTTTCCTGCATTCTCCGCTTCACAGGTCCGATGGGCAGGTATATTTTGGTTCTATACCATTATTGAAACTGCTAACTCTGTGAAGTCTCATATTGCAGAAGTGGTTGTTTTCGGTATATTTACACGTTTTACCGGTTGGGCAATTCCCGTTTGGGGGTCTAGGCTGGTAAACAGGTAGGCCACTGTAGCTCAATTGGCAGAGCAGCTGATTTGTAATCAGCAGGTTAAGGGTTCGATTCCCTTCGGTGGCTCTCGTGAAAAGCGGGTTCCGGTCTATTAAAGACTCTAGTAGTCTGATGGGTTTGAACTTAAATAGAACGATAACCGGTGGGTTTCCCGAGCGGTCAAAGGGGTCAGACTGTAAATCTGATGGCAGTGCCTTCGAAGGTTCGAATCCTTCACCCACCACTTAAAGGGTTTTCCTCGCAATAACTGGAATACAATTGACTGGCGGATTGGTGCGATTTATAGAGCACTAATTGTCAGTCGATTTATTTTTGGATTCTTGCTGAAAAGCCTCTTATCAGTATCCCCTTTTTTGCGTAAAAATAGAGGATTACTGCACATTGTGTATGGGTGTCATTGCGCACTGTAAAAGATTGCGGGTGTAGCTCAATGGTAGAGCCACAGCCTTCCAAGCTGAAGACGAGGGTTCGATTCCCTTCACCCGCTCTTCCTGTCTCAATGTGTTTTGATCTGTCATGGGTCAAAGGCGCCAAGGCGGCTCATGCTGCTGTAGCTCAGTGGTAGAGCACTTCCTTGGTAAGGAAGAGGTCACGGGTTCAAGTCCCGTCAGCAGCTCTTTAGCTGGTTTCGTGTTATTCACGAGGCCGGTAAATACAGACGTTACTAAGTTCAACCGAACTTTCGGAGGCATCTCTGTTTTTTGCAGCGAGTCTTTTAGGGGTTGGAAGAGCTTTATAAAATATTTAATTCCGTCGGAAACGACACAATATCATTTTCAGAAGATAGGTAAAGGAAATGGCCAAGGAGACTTTCGAACGTACAAAACCCCATGTCAACGTGGGTACGATCGGCCACATTGACCATGGTAAAACAACTACCACTGGTGCGATTCTTGCAGTGCAAGCTGAAAAGGGTCTGGCTGAACACAAGGATTATTCCGAGATTGCAAAAGGTGGTACAGTTCGTGACGAAACTAAGACTGTTACCATTGCTGTGGCTCACGTTGAGTATGAAAGTGAAGTTCGTCACTATGCTCACATTGACTGTCCTGGACACGCTGACTTCATTAAAAACATGATTACCGGTGCTGCTCAGATGGACGGAGCGATTTTGGTGGTCTCTGCTGCTGATGGCCCAATGCCTCAGACTAAAGAGCACGTTTTGCTTGCCAAGCAGGTGGACGTACCAGCAATCGTTGTATTCCTTAACAAATGTGACCTCGTTGATGACGAAGAGCTACTGGAATTGGTTGAAATTGAAGTTCGTGAACTTCTAAGCAAGTACGACTTTGATGGTGACAATGCAGTAATCGTTCGCGGTTCAGCGTTGCCTGCATACCAAAACCCAGGTGACCCAGGTGCTTCTGCCTGTATTACTGAATTAGTTGAAGCAATCGATGCTAATGTCCCGGAACCAGATCGTGACGAAGACAAGCCATTCCTGATGGCCATCGAAGACGTCTTCTCGATCGAAGGTCGTGGAACTGTTGCAACCGGTCGTATCGAGCGTGGTGTGATCAATGTTGGCGACGAAGTTGAAATCATCGGACTTAAAGACACTCACACCACGACTTGTACTGGTGTTGAAATGTTCCGCAAGTTGCTCGATAAGGGTATGGCTGGTGACAATGTTGGGTGTCTGCTTCGTGGTGTTAAGCGAGAAGATATTGAGCGTGGTCAGGTACTGGCTGCTCCTGGTAGTATCAATCCTCACTTCAAATTTGAAGGTGAAGTGTACTGCTTGAGTAAAGAAGAAGGTGGACGTCATACTCCATTCTTCAGTGGATACCGTCCTCAGTTCTTCTTCCGTACGACAGACGTAACCGGTACTGCAAACCTGCAGGGCGCTGAAATGTGCATGCCTGGTGACAATGTCAAAATGGAAGTTGAGCTACACAAGCCGATCGCGATGGACGAAGGTGTTCGCTTCGCTATTCGTGAAGGTGGTCGAACCGTAGGTTCTGGCGTAGTAACCAAGATTGTCGAGTAATTTTACTCGGCATTCTTTAAACAGGGGTGTAGCTCAATTGGCAGAGCACTGGTTTCCAAAACCAGCGGTTGCGGGTTCAAGTCCCTCCGCCCCTGCCATATAATCCTTGATCCGAGCTGCAGGATTGACACCTGCTTCTCGGGTTGGGGAACTTAAAATTTGAATATTTAACACTGATTTACTCATCGTACGAGATGGATCTGTTACACGTACGAGAGTTTCCACCGCAAGGTGGACAGCGCAATCCGAACGCTGGATGATGATTCGGGGATTGTGTTGAAATAGAGTCAGGGTCGCAGGGAAACCTCGACAGAAAATCTGATTCTAGTTGGCCTGATGGACTCAGCCGGGATTATCACAGCGGGAAACTGTGGTAGCACTCACTGAATTCTATTGCTTCTGAGGCTGAGTAGTCGGTTAGTAACCCGAGTTCTATATGGATTCGGATATTAATTGGATGACAACGACGTAATGTCCAAAAACCCAAATTCGCAGTCTTCTGCTAAATCAGATCAGGCTGTTGTCAATGAATCGCTGTTTAAGACTTTGTTGAGTGCCACTCGGCACCGTCCCACCATGGGATTGGTGACGCGGCGAACGACAATGTTGACATTATTTATTGTATTTGGGCTGGGGATATGGTCACTCAACATCTGGGCCACAAGTAATTCACAGAACGAGTTTCTGATGAATAACGGAAATACTATTTGTGGAGTCCTGGCAGTGGCTTCTATCTGGTTTAGTTACCGCATTGTGCACTGGTTCAAATTCGCTGAATTTCTGATCGCAGTGCAGAACGAAATGACCAAAGTATCTTGGCCCAAACGCCCGGAGCTTCTGCGTAGTTCATTCGTTGTGATCTTAACAATGTTTTTATTTACAGCAGCTTTATTCGGGTATGACCTGATCTGGCAGTTGTTATTGCGGGCCATCGGTATCACCGCCTAATTGCGGCATACAGGTACGACCCTCAGACCAACCCCTCTTTACATTCCTGAACTACGTGTCTGTTTTGTGAAGAATGAGCCAACCAAGCTGTAGCCTGGCAGACATGTCAGGAGTATTTGTGTTTCGGAGTTTTAACCGTGAACGAATTTCAAGACGAATCCAATGAGTCGTTAGAACCACAGGCGGATCCAATGCCTGAGGCTGGCGAGAATATTTCTCAGGACTCTCAAGAATCTCAAGATTCACAACAGGACACTCAGGAATCCGCTCCTGGAGTATCTGGCTCTGATACCGTGGAATCAGCAGAACCTGCTCAACCGGAAGACGAGTCCTCCGAGCAAGTCGAAGCAGCACCTAGCGAACAGCCTGACGAGATTGACGGCGAAGTAGTTGACGAAGTCGAAGAAGAAGCGGAAACCGAGGCAGAAACCGAGTCAGACAACAGCACTGAAGATGCTGACGAGGCGACTGAAGCAGAAGCTGTAGAAGAAGACAGCTCGACTGAAGAAGCGGAAGCCGAGGATGATGGCAACGACGAAGCTCCGGAAGAAGTTGCTGAGGAAGTCGTGGAACCGGAAGCTGAAGCTGAGCCTGAACCAGAGCCTGAAACCGAGTCAGATGACAGTGCTGAAGATGCGCCTTTCGACCCACATAACATTCCCAAGAAATATGACAGCCAAACTTTTGAGTGGTACATCCTGAAAGTTCAGGTGAATCGTGAAACTTCGATTCGCGATGGATTATTACGACGCATCAAGATGGAAGGCTTAGAGGAATACTTTGAAGAAGTAATCGTTCCGACCGAAGACATTGTCGAGTTCACTCGCAGTGGAAAACGTAAAGTCGTCAAACGCAAGCTCTACCCTGGTTACATCATGGTCAATATGATGTTGCAGGATGACTCGTGGTTCCTTGTTCGTGAGACTCCAGGGATCGGTGATTTCACCGGAACGTTAGGAAAGCCCTCGCCAATGCCGGCCGATGAAGTGGAACGCATCCTGAGTGTCGCTCAGCCTGAAGAAGAGGCGGATGGAGAAGAACCGCAATTGAAAACTGCGATTCCTTTCAAGGCAGGTGACCGGGTTCGCGTGAAGGATGGAAACTTCCAAAACTTCGAAGGTGAAGTAGATGGTATTGACGAAGCCAACGGCCGAGTTACTCTAATCATCAACATCTTCGGTCGAAGTACGCCAGTGGAACTTGAACACTGGCAAATTGAAGAGATTTAAGAAATACAACTGACAGGAGTCAGCGGCGTTCGGTAATGAAACCGGATTGCTTTGCAGGCTTCCGCATTTAGACAACCGATCACAACTGTGATTTTTAATGGTGACTTGAAATGGCAAAAGAAGTAGTAGGAGAAACAAAGTTCCAGGTTCCTGGTGGACAGGCAACGCCTGCCCCACCTGTAGGTACAGCACTCGGTAAATTCGGAGTGAACCTTGGGGATTTTGTCACTCAATTCAATGACCGTACACGTGAACTCAATGGAACGCCTGTTCCGGTAATCGTGACCGTTTACAACGACCGTAGCTTTGACTTTATTGTCAAGAGTCCTCCGGCAGCCTCGCTTCTCAAAGAAGCAGCAGGAATCGCTAAAGGTTCCGGAGAGCCTCATGTGACTAAAGTTGGCTCCGTGACGATCGATCAGGTGGATGAAATCATCAAAGTCAAAATGGCCGACCTGAACGCTCGCGATACAGAACATGCTCGCAATATCATCAAAGGTACTGCTCGTAGCATGGGTATCACCGTAGAAGAATAACAACACAGAAAACCACTAATTCATACTGGTAAATAAACAGATGGCTAAGAAATCAAAACGATATCTGGCACAACTTGAGAAAGCCGAAGCTGCGGGAGCAGTGAACGTGGCGGATGCAGTTGGCCTGCTGAAATCTTTTGGTGATACAAAATTCGACCAAACCGTTGAAGTACACATGCACCTGGGTGTGGATCCAAAGCAGGCAGACCAAATCATTCGTGGCTCGCTCGCGCTAACCCATGGTATCGGTCGTGAACTAAAAATTGTTGTTTTTGCCAAGGGCGACAACGCCTCGGCCGCAGAAGCAGCTGGTGCTGACGAAGTTGGTGCCGAAGAGTTGGCTAAGAAGATCAGCGATGGCTGGACAGACTTTGATGTCTGTATTGCCACACCTGACATGATGGGTCTTGTCGGACCGCTCGGTAAAGTCCTCGGTCCTCGTGGCTTGATGCCTTCACCTCGAGCAGGAACTGTGTCTCCTGATGTGGCTCGGGTTGTGGGTGAATACAAGGCTGGGAAGATAGAATTCCGAAACGACGGTGGAGGTAATGTCCACGCGGTGGTAGGTCGTCTGAGCTTTGAGCCAAACCAGCTTGAAGAGAATATCAATGAATTCATTGATCACATCGATTCGCTCAAGCCGGCCACGATCAAAGGTACTTATGTGAAGAGTATCTTTGTGTGTGCCACCATGAGTCCCGGAATTGAAGTTGCACTTTAATACAAAAGGTTTGAAACCAATTTGGCCAAACTCTGAAAGGTTCAGAACCCGGTCGAAAACGGACATTCATAAATAAGTACGAAACCATGAGTAAATTCGTCAAAAACCTGATCGTCGATCAGATCAAAAAAGAACTCGCCGAAGTTGAAGATTGTGTACTCGTCAACGTCATCGGTCTCGATGCCGGAGAGTCAGGTCAGCTTCGCGATCGGTTACATGAAAAGAACATCAACATCCGCGTTGTCAAAAAGAGTTTAGCGGTCAGAGCTACCGAGGGTACGAGCCTTGCTCCTGCCTTTGCAGAGACATCCGGAAGTATTGCCGTCTGTTGGGGTGGCAGTGATTTCGTCTCGATGGTCAAAGAGCTTGTCGACATTGACAAAGACGAAGATAACTTCGAAGCATTCGCCGCTTGCGGTGGAGTGCTGGACGGTGAAGCCCTAACAGCAGAAGCTGTTACCGAAATCAGCAAATGGCCGACCCGTGAAGAAGTACTCGCCACATTGGTTGGTCAGTTGCTTGGCCCCGGAGCCACTCTGGCAAGTCAGTTGGGCGGCCCTGGAGGCACCTTGGCTGCTCAGATCAGCGAGATCGATGGCAGTGGTGCAGATGCATCTGGCGAAGCGGAAGCAGAGCTCCCTGTGGAAGAAGCTCCGGCTGAAGAAGCAGGTGCTGAAGAAGAAGCACCGGCTGAAGAAGAATCAACAGAAGAGGCACCTGCCGAAGAAGCAAGTGCTGACGCTGAAGAAGAGGATGCTGAAGAAGCATCTGACGAATAAGTTTGTTTTCTGGCCCCGGCGTTGGGAGTCAGAGAATTTTGAATACAAATGTTTTTTTGTTTTTGCAGTCGGAAAACACCCAGTAGGTTCAGTTCCGTAGGGTTTCCGAATTGCCCAGATAAAGTGAGAAAGGCTTAATCTGAAAATGTCTGACGAAGCAGCAACAGTAGAAGTATCTGCCGAAATCAAAGGCTTAGGCGATCAGCTTGTCGAGTTAACTCTCAAGCAAGCCAAAGAACTCAGTGACTACCTCAAAGACGAGCACGGTATTGAAGCCGCAGCTGGTGGTGGTGCAGTTGTCGTAGCAGCTGGCGGTGCCGGCGGCGACGGTGGTGCAGCCGAAGAGAAAACTGAATTCAACGTGGTTCTAACCGGATTTGGCGACAAGAAATTGAATGTCGTTAAAGAAGTTAAGAACATCACTGGTCAAAGCCTGATGGATGCCAAGAAGCTTGTTGAAGGTGTACCTGCCACAATTAAAGAAGGTGCAGCTAAAGACGAAGCTGAAGCAATCAAAGAGAAGCTTGAAGAAGCAGGCGGTTCTGTCGAACTTCAATAGTTCGTCATGAATCGTAGGTGGGTGGGATTGATCACGAACCTTCTCCTCGGGCTTATATGATTTATTGCTAACGGTCTAGCATCTTTTGCCAAAGGCCAGCGGCAACAAACAAGCTTCGGTGCGGTCACACGAATCAATCTCCCTCGATCTTCTGGTTTTTCCATAATGGTTGGAGCCTGCGCAGCAAACTGCGTCATGCTTCCTCATTGGATTCCAGTAAAAACGGTGGATATTCAGACCAATTAGTCGTTACACTGAAGCGTTGATTTAAACGTCTGAAGTGAACTTGTTGGTAAAGCCTGATCATTTCAGGCGTATTGAATCTCCGGAACTAGTACATTGGCAGCCCGAGTTAGGGTTTCCCGCCCCGGTTAAAGATTAATCAGCCGGGATTGTGAAAGGTGGTCGTTTGACGCAGGTTAGTATCGCCAGAAGTTTTTCAAAAAAAATCTTCGACGAATACAAAGCCCCAAGAATCGCTGCGCAGAATGTGCGCGCTGATTGGAAGACCTGTGTTACTAAACAACCTATTTCACAATTCCTCATGAATAATTTGGCCTTTGCTACAACTAGTTCTTCGCCAATGCAATCCTTTGATCCCAATCCATATAGATTTGTTTCGCCCCTCTGCTTACCGCAGTCCGGCGGGAAATCGCTTTCCGCACAACCAGATCAATTCTAAAGCATGCCCACTCCCCAGTTCGGAGTGGCATGCTTTGTTTTATGAATCAACTTTACGTTGTGACTTGGAATCGAATTCCACAAATGGCTGCAAAAACGGGCTAAGTCCGTTTGCCAAATCGAGCGACTTGGTAGTAATGACCAGGTCGTGAGCAGAGTTTTGAAATTACCGCATACCTTTACGTTTTTTACCGACCCAATTAACGACGTGAAACCGTAAGCGCGTCGTGCCCCCGCAATGCCGGCACGATTCCTTTTGACAACGGAGCAACAACATGCCAATTAAAGCACAACGTCGCCTCGAGCCTACCAATATCCATCGCTTCGGCCGTGGTTATGATGCTCATCCGATTCCGGACCTAACCGCAATCCAGACTGCCAGCTATGAAGCTTTCCAGCAGGCAGCAACGGATCCGGCTAAACGCAAGGAACAGGGGCTTGAAGGAGTACTGCAGGAAATCTTCCCTGTAGAAAGTTACGACAAACAGCTCACTCTTGACTATCTGGATTACGATCTGGGCAAGCCACGTTACACCCCGGAAGAATGCCGTCAATTGCGATTGACCTACGGGCGTCCACTCAAAGTGAAGCTCCGGCTCAATAAGGAAGAGCCCATTGAGGAAGCAGTCTATCTGGGCGACCTCCCCGTCATGATGGGTGGTGGTGAATTCATCATCAATGGTGCCGAGCGTGTCGTTGTCAGCCAGTTACACCGGTCACCTGGTGTTGACTTTGTGATGGAAGCGGACACAACCACCGATCGGAAGTTAGCCAGTTGCCGGGTAATTCCTGAGCGTGGTAGTTGGATCGAAGTTAATGTAACGAAGAAAGATCTGCTGAGCATCCGCATCGACCAGAGCGGCAAGTTTTCGGCAATGACACTTCTGCGAGCGATGGGTCCTGAATACAGTTCGGACGCTGACATTCTGCGAACGTTCTATGACACTCAAGAAGAAACCGTCAAGGATGGGCGTAGTGTCAGCAAGATCGAAGGTAAGAAAACGGTTGACGATGTGGTTTATCCCTCCAGCAGCGAACGAGCTGGTGAAATCATTCTGGAAGCCGGCCAAAAGATCACTCGCAATGCAGCTGAATTAATCTGTACTTCAGGCCTCGACAAAATCGAGGTCATGGAAGACACCAAAAGCAACTTGATTTTTAATTCGCTGGAAGATGATACCACCAGTAGTCATGAAGAAGCGTTGTTGCGAATCTATCAACGTCTTCGTCCCGGAAATCCTCCACAGCTTGAAAAGGCACGGACATTGTTCCAGGAGAAGTTCTTTGATTCCAACCGCTATCGTTTAGGACGTGTCGGACGATTCCGTATTAATCGAAAGTTTGGTTTGTCGGTTCCGGAAGCGGAGATGACATTACGTCCGGAAGACCTGATTGCTTCGATCGAATATCTGATCGGGCTCACCATTCAGGACTCCGACATGAATCTCCAAAAGTATCAAATTCTAAAATGTGATTACATTCACGTGGATGACATTGATAACCTTGGAAATCGTCGTTTGCGTACGATTGATGAATTGGCTTCGGATGAATTGCGAAAAGGGTTCCTGAAATTACGACGAACGGTTCAGGAACGTATGAGCATGAAAGACCAGGAGGATATGACGCCTCGTAGCCTGATCAATCCCAAGAGTATTTCTGCTGCGATCGAGTATTTCTTTGGCCGTGGTGAATTGTCACAGGTGGTTGACCAAACCAACCCACTTAGCCAGCTGACTCATGAACGTCGTTTATCGGCATTGGGCCCTGGTGGTTTGAATCGTAAGCGAGCAGGCTTTGAAGTGCGTGACGTACACATTTCGCACTACGGAAGAATTTGTCCGATTGAAACGCCTGAAGGAACCAATATTGGTCTGATTTCAAGCCTAGCTATATATGCCAGTGTGGATGATTACGGCTTCCTGGTTACTCCTTACCGAAAGGTTAATAAGGGTCGTGTGACCGACGAGATCTGCACCTTACGGGCGGATGAGGAAGCGAATGCATTTGTAGCACCAGCCGATATCGCTGTTGATGGCAGCAAAATCGTTGGCGGTCCTAACCTGATCGCTCGTATTCGTGGTGACTTCCGAATCGTTAATCCGGAAGAAATCGAATACATGGACATCGCACCATGTCAGATGGTTGGTGTCTCGGCCAACTTGATTCCATTCCTGGAACATGACGATGCAAACCGAGCTTTGATGGGTTCTAACATGCAGCGGCAGGCCGTACCTCTTTTGGAAGCCGAGCCTCCAATCGTTGGTACCGGTATGGAACGCCATATCGCTCAGAACTCCAGTATGGTGGTTCGAGCTCAGAACTCTGGCCGTATCAACCAGGTGGATGCGACTCAGATTACGGTGGGTAACACCGTTCACAAACTGAAGAAGTATGTCGGTCTGAATGAGCGAACCTGTAACAATCAAAAACCGATTGTGGCATTGGGTGACAAAGTCGAAGCCGGGCAGGTTATCGCCGACGGAGCAGCCACTCGTAAGGGTGAGTTAGCACTGGGTCGCAACGTGCTTGTTGGTTTCATGTCCTATGAAGGATACAACTTTGAAGACGCGATCATCATTAGTGAAGAATTGGTGGTCAATGACGTCTACACGTCAATTCACATTGAAGAATACGATGTGGAAATTCGTGAAACTAAGCTGGGTCGTGAAGAGTTCACTCGTGACATTCCTAATGTCAGCGAAAAAATGCTTCGCAACCTAGATGACAACGGAATTGTTCAGGTGGGTACTTATGTCAAACCTGGCGACATTCTGGTTGGTAAGGTTTCACCAAAATCCAAAACGGAATTAACTCCGGAAGAAAAACTTCTACACGCGATCTTCGGTCGTGCGGGTGAAGACGTGAAAAACGACTCACTCGAAGTACCATCGGGCGTGGAAGGGATTGTGATCGAGACCGAGAAATTCTCGCGACGAATGAGTTTGTCAGACGCCGAACGTAAGATTTTTGAGAAGGATCTTAAAGAAGCGGAAACAGCTGGTAATGCAAATGTCGTTGAGTGTTTCCTGGAAATGATCGGCGAAATGGAAGGAGTACTGGGTCGTAAGCTGAGCGACGAAGATGGAACTCCTTACCGCACCAACGACGACATCAAGTATCTTGCCGAAGTCGCGGAACACTTCCGAGTTGACAGTGTCACAGGATCCATGCGAAGCGCCGATGCCGTGACCAAGATTACTAAGATTCACAAGGCGCATCTGGGAGGTCTGGAACAGGCTATCGATGTACGTGACCGTGAACTCAACACCATGAAACGTGGTGATGAACTTCGCAGCGGCGTGTTACAGATGGTCAAAGTCTATATTGCCACCAAGCGGACGATTTCCGTCGGTGACAAAATGGCCGGACGCCACGGTAACAAGGGGGTGATCGCCAAGATCCTTCCTGTGGAAGACATGCCGTTTCTGGAAGATGGTACGCCGATCCAGATCATGTTGAATCCACTTGGTGTTCCCAGTCGTATGAACGTGGGACAGATTTTGGAAACCCACCTCGGATGGGCTGGTGCCAGACTTGGCACACAATTCCAAACACCAATTTTCGATGGTGCGAAAGAAGGCGAAATTAATGAATGGCTGGATAAAGCAGACTTGCCGTCTCACGGTAAGGTCTCTTTATACGACGGTCGTACAGGCGAATCGATGGAACAGGAAACCACGGTTGGCTATATCTACATGTTGAAGCTTCACCATCTGGTGGATGATAAGGTTCATGCTCGAAGCACCGGACCTTACTCGCTGATTACTCAGCAACCACTCGGCGGTAAAGCACGATTTGGTGGACAGCGATTTGGAGAAATGGAAGTTTGGGCTTTGGAAGCATACGGAGCCGCTTACATTCTTCAGGAATTACTGACCGTCAAGAGTGACGACGTGGAAGGCCGTACCAAGATTTACGAATCGATGGTGAAAGGTGAAAACACGCTCGAAGCCGGCACTCCTGCCAGTTTCGACGTGCTCACAAACGAGATTCGTGGTCTGGCTCTGAATATGCAGCTCGAAAAACGACGCGTCTAATCAGAGTTTTCCTTTCCTAACAAACACCCAACCCTGTTAACCCCAAACCGGTTAATGTGATCCCAAAAGGAGCACGAGCAAATGACAGTTGGCGAAAATAATTACGACCGAATCAATGATTATGCCTCAGTGAAAATCTCACTGGCGCGACCACACGATATTCGTAGTTGGTCTTTTGGTGAAGTCAAAAAGCCTGAAACTATTAACTACCGAACGTACCGTCCCGAAAAGGATGGTTTGTTCTGTGAACGAATTTTTGGTCCTGAAAAGGACTGGGAATGTGCCTGCGGAAAATACCGCGGGATGAAATACAAGGGAATGATCTGCGATCGCTGTGGCGTTAAAGTCACACACTCCCGTGTACGTCGTAAACGCATGGGCCATATCGAACTGGCTGCACCAGTGGTTCATATCTGGTTCTTCAAGGCGATGCCTAGTCGGCTTGGAAACTTGCTGGCGATGAAAACAACCAGTTTGGAAAAAGTGATCTACTTCCAGGATTACGTTGTGGTTGATCCGGGTGAAACCGATCTGGAAGAAAAGCAATTGCTGACTGAAGAAGAGTACCGTGCTGCTCGTGAGCAGTATGGTCCCACAGCCTTCGAAGCCGACATGGGTGCAGAAGCTGTCCGCAAACTGCTTTCCAAAATGGATCTGGTTCAACTTTCCGAGCAACTGCGGAAAGACCTGGAAGAGACCAATAGTAAGCAGAAGAAGAAGGACTTCACCAAGCGTTTAGAGATTGTTGAAGCTATTCGGGATAGTGAAAACCGACCCGAGTGGATGGTGCTGGAAGTGATTCCCGTTATCCCTCCAGACCTTCGTCCACTCGTTCTTCTCGATTCCGGGAACTTCGCGACCAGTGACCTGAACGACCTGTATCGCCGAATCATCAACCGAAACAATCGTCTGCGAAAGCTGGTTGACCTCAATGCACCGGAAGTGATCATTCGAAATGAAAAGCGAATGCTACAGCAGTCCGTCGATGCGTTGTTTGATAACAACCGTTGTAAGCGACCTGTTCTGGGTAGTAGCAACCGACCTCTGAAATCCCTGACAGACATGATCAAAGGGAAGCAAGGGCGATTCCGTGAGAACTTACTCGGTAAACGTGTGGATTACTCCGCTCGTTCTGTGATCGTTGTAGGACCACGGTTGAAATTACACCAATGTGGTCTTCCTAAAAAGATCGCCCTGGAGCTGTTCCAGCCATTTATCATTCGCAAACTGAAGGAACTCGGCCACGCCGATACGATCAAGAGTGCGAAGAAGATGCTCGAACGTAAGGACGAGGAAGTTTGGGATATTCTCGAGATGGTCATTAAAAACCATCCGGTATTGCTCAACCGAGCTCCTACGCTTCACCGTATGGGGATTCAAGCCTTCGAACCTACATTGGTTGAAGGGAATGCGATCCATCTGCATCCGCTGGTATGTAAAGGATTCAATGCAGACTTCGACGGTGACCAAATGGCCGTCCATCTGCCACTGAGTGTCGAAGCTCAGGTTGAAGCTCACACTCTGATGCTGGCTACGAATAATATCTTCGCTCCATCTAATGGTAAGCCTATCATGAGTCCATCACAGGATGTCGTGATGGGGTGCTACTACTGTACGCTCGACATGCCTCATCGAACCGGGGAAGGAATGATCTTCTCCAGTGCCGATGAAGCCGACTTTGCGTTCGCTCAGGGTGCCATTGAACTTCAGGCTCGAATCAAAGTTCGCTTGCCGAAGAGTCGCCGAGTGAAGACGGAAGATGACAGTGCTGAATTCGGAGCGATCATTGATACGACTTATGGTCGTATTCGTTTCAACATGATGCTGCCAACCGGCATGGACTATTACAACAAGACGCTGCGTAGTGGTGACTTGTCGAGTATTATTGCCGACTGTTACGAGCGTCTTGGCCGTGCGGCCACGATCGACCTGCTCGATGACATGATGCAATTTGGATTCCACGAAAGTACTCGCTCCGGACTCTCTTTTGCGACCGACGACCTTGTCACACCGGACGAGAAATTGGGCGAAATCGAAGCGGCTGAGAAGAAGGTATTGAAATTCTCCAAGTTGTATCAACGTGGTGTCATTACCGAAATGGAACGGTACAACCAGGTACTGGATACCTGGACTCACGCTCGGGAAGAAATCACCTCGAAAATGATGGAAGCCATGGAGCATGACTATCGTGAAGAAGAACGCGAAGGTTATGTAAACCCTGTATTCCTCATGGCACACTCCGGTGCTCGTGGTGGCATCGAACAAATTCGACAGCTTGCCGGTATGCGTGGTCTGATGGCCAAGCCAACTGGCGAAATCATTGAAACGCCAATTAAAGCGAATTTCCGTGAAGGGTTGAGTGTACTTGAATACTTTAGTTCCACTCACGGTGCTCGTAAGGGTCTGGCTGACACCGCTCTGAAAACAGCGGACTCCGGTTATCTGACTCGAAAGTTAGCCGACGTTGCTCAGAATGTCGTTGTCACGATGGAAGACTGCGGAACCACCCAGGGGATTACCAAAGGGGTGATTTACCGTGGTGAAAAAGTCGAAGTCAAGCTGTCTGATGCCATCTTTGGCCGGGTTAGCCGCCAGCCAATCGCCGATTTGGTCACGGGTGAAGTCATTGTGGCCGAGAACGAAATGATCACGACAGAAAGCGCTCGAAGAATCGAAGAGCTGGGTATCGACAAGATTCAGGTTCGTTCAGGCATGACTTGTGAGGCTCCTTTGGGAGTTTGCCGCCGCTGTTATGGGATGGACCTGGCAACCGGCCAGCTCGTAGAAGAAGGGATGGCCGTCGGTATCATCGCTGCCCAAAGTATCGGGGAACCTGGTACTCAGCTGACCATGCGTACGTTCCACATCGGTGGTACGGTAAATACGAGTGTGGAAGAGAGCGATATCAAGTCTCAGAAGGGCGGTATCATCAAGTTCACTCATCTGCGTTATGTAGAGAACGAAGAAGGTGCCAAGATCGTGCTTACTCGAAATAGTGAAGTGGCTATTCTCGATCCGAAAGGACGTGAACTAGAGAAGCATGCTGTTCCTGCCGGATCGATTCTAAAGGTGAACGAAGACGAAACGGTCAAAGCAGGGAAAATACTCTGCGAATGGGACCCACATAGTATTCCGATTATCGCCGAAGTCGGTGGTAAAGTTCGTTATGAAGATGTGGTCGATGGTGAAACTCTGCGACTCGAAAAAGACGCAGGTGGTAGCATGCGAAAGATGATCATGGATCATAAGGGTGAACTTCACCCGCAGATTGTGATGGAAGACGCCGACGGACGACCTCAGGATGTTTATTACCTACCTGAAGGTGCTCATATTGAGGTTGAAGAAGGTGATAACATCAAGGCAGGTGCGATCCTGGCGAAGACGCCACGTGAAGCTTCTGGTGTGACTGACATTACCGGGGGTCTTCCTCGAGTCACGGAAATCTTCGAAGCTCGGAAACCTAAAGACCCATCTGTCATTGCTGAGATCGATGGTGTCGTTGAGATTAAGGGCGAGAAGAAACGTGGTAAACGCTCGATCATGGTAAGGAACGAAGAAACCGGTGTTGAACATGAACATCTCGTGCCTCCAGGGAAACGCTTCCTGGTACATACAGGAGATATTGTTGTTGCCGGTAAAGAATTGGTTGATGGTCCATTAGTACCTCACGATATTCTCCGAGTTTCCGGTGAAGAAGAAGTTCAACGATATCTGCTACGTGAAATCCAGCAGGTCTATCGTAGCCAACGAGTAGAAATCAATGACAAGCACATTGAAATCATCGTGGCTCGGATGCTACGAAAAGTGAAAATTGAAAAAGCCGGTAACACGAGCTTATTGGAAGGTACGATCGTAGACAAATACGAATTCCATAAAGCCAACGAAGCACTCAAGCAGTGCTTAAAGATTAAATCGACCGGCGATTCCAGTTTCCCTAAAGACACGCTTGTACCAAAATCCGTATTACAGGATGCCAATGATCAGTTGGAAGCAGAAGGCAAAACCCCTGCCAAGGGAATCAAGCCTGAGCCAGCGACTGCCAGTACTCAGTTATTGGGTATTACCAAAGCAGCCGTTCAGAGTTCCAGCTTTATCTCGGCAGCTAGTTTCCAGGAAACAACGAAAGTGCTCACCGAAGCGGCTTTGGCCAGCAAGAAGGACCGCTTAGTTGGATTGAAGGAAAACGTGATTCTGGGGCACCTGATACCGGCTGGTACTGGATTCCGAAAATTCCAGGAAAGTGAAGTTCGATATCAAGCTGATGCTCTTCAAGCCATGAGTGAAGAAGTGCCGGATGCGTTGGTGACCGAATTCCCTCTGTTAAATGCGGATACTCCAGCTCCATCACTGGATTCACTGCTCGGTGGAAGCGAAGCTCCTGCCGTGGAAGAGAATCCGGAAGAATAGATTACAAGCATGGTGATCACTCCTGTTTGCCGATACAATATATAGGCAAACAGGAGGAATCTCAGCTGAATTATCTGTTCTCCTCCTACCGTCTTAAACCCCAATAAGTGAGGCGGTCCTGACCAACGGACTTAGGTTAGGTATCTTAGGCAAGGTCGCCTATTAAGTTGTTCGTTAAAAACGTCGATTGGGAATTGACAACGATGGATGAGCGTGTAACTTGAGTAGTTTCCGGGAGTTTTAGGGCTCTCGGCGGGGCCTCCCCGTATTTATGGGGTAAGCTTACAAAACATAATAATAGAACGAAAAAAACATAACGGCTTTTGGAAATACCCTATGCCAACAATTAATCAACTCATTCGCAAAAACCGCAAGAAAAAACGCAGTAAGTCCAAAGCACCTGTGCTGGAACGATGCCCTCAGAAACAGGGTGTCTGTCTTCAGGTGCGTACGATGACGCCAAAGAAACCAAACTCAGCGTTGCGTAAGATTACTCGTGTTCGTCTCTCGAATGGCAAGGAAGTAACGGTTTACATTCCTGGTGAAGGTCATAACCTGCAGGAACACTCGATTGTGTTGGTACGTGGTGGTCGAGTTCGTGACTTACCTGGTGTACGTTACCAGGTTGTCCGTGGTGCTCGAGATGCTTTGGGTGTGGATGGACGTCGGCAGTCACGAAGTCGTTACGGTGTCAAGCGACCTTAATATAGGTTCGGGCACTCCCTCATTACGTTCCAAACGGATCATTTATAGAGAGTTAAGAGACAATCCAAGATGGGTAAGATTACCGCAAGTAAAAAGCAGTTGAAGCCAGACCCGCGTTTCAATTCCCTGCTCGCCAGCAAGTTCATCAACTGCCTGATGCTCGATGGCAAAAAAACTGTTGCTCAAAACGTTTTCTACCAGGCACTCGAAGAAATCAGCACTCGTGTTGCTGATGTGGAGCCATTGGAAGTATTCACTGAAGCAATTGAAAATGTAAAACCGCATATCGAAGTACGCTCTAAACGCGTCGGTGGTGCAGCTTATCAGGTTCCCATGCAAGTGAATCGTAATCGCCAGCAGGCTTTGGCATTTCGCTGGATTCTGATGGCTGTCCGTGAAAAGAAAGGACGCCCAACTCACCTGAAGCTGGCCGACGAACTCGTCGCCGCCTATAAGAAGGAAGGTGCTGCGATCACTCGACGTGAAAATGTTCACCGTATGGCCGAAGCAAACAAAGCTTTTGCTCACTTTGCCTGGTAATCATTCCAATTCAAATCAAGCCGCGTTCGACAATTATGTCACGCGGCTTTTTTTGTGCATTTAGCCAAACTCCAATCTGACGTTTTCCCTAAAGAATTCTCTTCATCATTCTTTTTACTTTATTCCCCTTTAATGCAGAGTTCCACCGATCATGTCTCGTCAAATCGACAAGCTAAGAAACATCGGAATCATTGCCCATATCGATGCCGGTAAAACCACCGTCACTGAACGTATGTTGTTCTACAGCGGTGCAAAACATCGAGTTGGCATGGTGGACAAAGGAACAACGGCCACGGATGATGACCCGGAAGAACAGGAACGCGGCATCACCATTTACTCTGCCTGTGTGACCTTTAGCTGGAAAGACATTCACATCAACCTGCTGGACACGCCGGGGCATGTCGACTTTACCGCCGAGGTGGAGCGATGTTTACGGGTGCTGGACGGGGCCGTAGTTGTATTCAGCGCGCGGGAAGGAGTTGAGGCGCAAAGCGAAACTGTCTGGCGTCAAGCGGATAAGTATGGAGTCCCGCGGGTTGCATTTATTAATAAGATGGACCGGGAAGGTGCGGACTTCGAAAACGTCTTTAACGAAGTCGGCAATCGGCTTCAGGCCAATCCGGTAGCCATTCAGGTTCCAGTCGGAGCAGGACCTGCCCATGTAGATGAACCCTTTAGTGGTGTGCTGGATTTAATCCGGTTGAAAATGCTGCAATTCGATTCCGCCAGTGAAGGAGCGGATATATCTGAATCTGAAATTCCTGAAGAACATATGGCCTTGGCACAACTGTGGCGTGAGTCCATGCTTGAACAACTCGCCGAGCACAGTGATGAACTCATGGAGCTTGTTCTGATGGAAGAGGAGATTCCCGAACAGTTGATTCATGACGTTCTCCGCAAGGCAACTATTGAGCGAGCTATTCAACCGGTGCTCTGTGGCTCAGCACTACACGGTATTGGCGTGCAGCCGGTTCTCGATGCGGTTCAGTACTATCTCCCCAGCCCCCAGGAACGTCCGCCAGTGGAAGGTGAAGCCATGGGTAAAGGGAAGAAGAGCGAGTCAGGAACCGTAGCACGAAAGCCCGAACCGAGTGAGCCTTTCTGTGGTTTAGTCTTTAAGATCATACCCGCAAAGACCGGAGATATTTCCTGGGTACGAGTTTATTCCGGTACACTCAAAGCCAATTCCCGAATTTACAACCCCGGGAAGGACAAGAAAGACAACATTGCGCAACTCTGGCAGATTTACGCCACCCGCAAGGACCCACAAGGGCAAATCGATTCGGTGGAAACCGGAGATATCGTGGGGATCATCGGACTGCGACACAGTATTACCGGTGACACGCTGTGCGATGCGGCTCACCCAATCCTACTGGAGACAATCGAATTTCCTGAAACAGTCATTTCGATGGCGATTGAACCGGAGAACACTACTGAGCGGGATAAGCTGGAAGACACACTGGAAATGCTTCTTCGTCAGGACCCAACGCTGGAAGTGATCAGCGGCGACACCGGCCAAACGTTAATGCGAGGCATGGGTGAACTGCATTTGGAAGTCATCAAAAATCGTTTGCTACGGGAATTCAATCTCAATGTGCGATTCCACAAACCTCAGGTAAGTTATCGCGAAACCATTCAGGACAGTGTGGAAGTGGTTGGTGAATGCAACCGTCTGATTAACGGCGTGCAGAAATTCGCGCGTGTGAAGTTACGCTTAGAGCCTGATGAGAAAGTCACTCAGGGCGTGGCCATCATGAATCAGCTAGCTCCCGAGAGCCTGATGCCTGAATTGCTAGAGGCGACGTTCGATGAATTGAGAAGCTGTGCTTCTGGCGGAGGGTCGATTGCCGGCTTCCCGCTAATGAAAATGAAAGTCACTGTTTTGGATACCGAGGTGGCCGAAGAGGGCTCGGACGATATCGCTTTTCGGATCGCCTCCTCTCATGCCTTTGAGCAGGGGCTTCAAGCTGGAAAACCGGTACTACTTGAACCGATTATGAGGCTTGCGATCACGACTCCAGAGGATTATCTCGGAGATTTTGTCGGAGACCTGCAAATGCGTAGGGCTATTATTGTGTCTACGGATCCTCGTGGAGATCGTACGGATATCGTTGCTCACGCACCAATGAAGGAGTTATTTGGTTATTCAAGTGCTATGCGGAGCCTCAGCCAGGGACGAGCCGGCTGTAGTATCGAGCCGTTACAGTACAGTCCGGCACCGGCAGAAGACATTCAGGAGTTAGGATTCTAAGCTGCATTAGCCGACGGCATGGAATCAGACGGCACTCGGGATGAATATTAGGTTTGGCAAGCAAAATTCCTCTGATTTTCACGACTAGAGCGATTGGTTTTCATTGAGTTGGAAATCACCTTAATACGATACATATTGTTTAATGAGACGGGATAAATACAGCGTTTGACAATTCGAATCTTTTTACCGTTTTTTGAAAATCTCGCTGTTGACGATCCATGCATACGGACGTAACTTAGACTGTTTCCCCACCTAACATTATTGTGACCTGTTTAGGGCACTTATTTTATGAGCAAGTGGCTCGATAAGTGTGTTATCAGGAATTGGCAATTGGGTGCCTTCTGTGCAAACAGAAGAACTTTCGAGGCGCTGACAATGGATGTCGCTTTGCCTGTAGGGTATTTTATGCCCCGGCATAGCTAACGGCTGTTAGTGCTGAGTGTAGACATATGTTTTTTGGACCTCAAAACTCAATAGGGAGTTTTACTAGTGGCAAAACAGACTGAAGTGCTCCGCATACGAATGGAAGCTTACGATCACGCGATTCTGGACCAGAGCGCTCTTGATATCGTAGACACAGCCAAGCGAACCCACTCGGAAGTACATGGCCCCATCCCGCTGCCGACTCGGATTGAGCGATATACGGTACTCCGTAGTCCTCACGTCAATAAAAAGTCACGGCAGCAGTTCGAAATTCGTACACATAAACGAATTATCGATATTGTTGAAGCAACTGCAGGAACGATTGAAGCGCTTAATAAGCTTAATCTTCCCGCTGGTGTTGATATCAAGATTAAAGCTACGACTCGCTAAGGATTAGTGAAGTCAATATAGAGGAAGATCGAGAGATCTTGTCGGGTGATGAGTGATCGCCGGACGAATAAAAAAAGAGATAGTAAACAAGACTATGAATGGAAGTCAGTCAGGTAACCTCCTGTAAAAGGGCAGTCCTGGCCGGCAAAGACCACGAGGCATATTGCGATGACCAAGGGAATACTAGGCCGTAAGGTCGGTATGACGCAGATTTATGATGAACAGGGCAATGCAGTTCCTGTCACAGTGATTGAGGCTGGTCCTTGTCACGTTCTGCAGATTCGAACGGTTGACCGAGACGGTTATGAGGCCATCCAGCTTGGCTTTGATGATAAGAAGCGTCCTCAGGGCAAGCGGATAAATCAGAGTCAGGCTCGTCGCAGTGAACGTGGTCATGTCAGTGGAAAGCTTGGCAGCAAACGCAGTGAGCGTCGCGCCGCCGCTGGCATTGAAGCAGTTCCCAAGGCTGAATGTGAGCCTAAGAAGTTTATTCGGGAGTTTCGGGGATCCACCGATGGCTATGAAGTCGGGCAGGAAGTCACCGTAGCGGATCTCGCTGAGGTGTCCAATGTCGACGTGCAGGCTATCAGTAAGGGTCGCGGATTTGCTGGTGTAATGAAGCGACATAATTTCTCTGGTCAGCGAGCCACGCACGGGGTGAAGAAAGTTCACCGTCACGCTGGTGGTACTGGTATGAGTGCTTACCCGAGTCGTTTGTTCAAAGGGAAACGAATGGCGGGGCAGTACGGAGCCAAGCAGAAAACGAACCGCAATCTAAAGTTGGTCCGTGTGGACGAAGATAACAATCTACTGTTGGTTAACGGTAGTGTCCCAGGTCCAAACGGCGGCTACGTGGTTATTAATGAAACCAACCACGTGGGTTAAGAGAAAGACAAGTAAAGGAAACGCTCCATTTAGGGCATAAAACGATGGCAACATTAGACGTATACAACTTATCCGGCGATGTAACCGGCAGTATTGAGATCGACACGGACAAGCTTCCGTCGATTAACAAGCAATTGCTGCACGACGTGGTTGTGATGTATCAAAACAATCTGCGGCAGGGCAGTGCCAAGACCAAAACTCGTGGTGAAGTTGCTGGCTCTCGTCGAAAGATGTATCGCCAAAAGGGTACGGGTAATGCTCGTGCCGGTCACCGCACCAGTGGTGTTCGTCGTGGCGGTGGTCACATTTTCGCCAAGGCTCCTCGCAATTTCTACTATCGTCTTCCAGCTAAGGCTGTTCGTAAGGCGACTCGTATGGCAATTGCTTCCAAGATTCTGGACAACGAAATTGTTGTTGTCGACGGACTTAGCTTAGAAGCTCCTCGTACGAAGGAAATCACCGGGCTACTAAGTAATCTGGATCTCTGTGGCAAGAGTGCTTTGATTACGACAGCAGAAAACAACACTAATGTATATAAGAGTGCTCGCAATATTCAGCGAGTGGATGTATCCACACTGGACAACCTCAACGCGTTAAGCGTTCTGAAGGTCGATGCACTTGTAATGACTCGGGAAGCGGTAGAAGCATTAAACGCCAAGTTAAATGCTTAAAGCTTCCTTTTAATTTGAAATAACAAAAGCCTTAAACAACAGGTTTAACAATGGCTCAATCTGGTATTCAGAATCGACAACCCAAATCACGGCTCGTACTCGAGCCGCATCAGGTGATCCTGCGTCCGCTGGTCACTGAAAAGGGAATTCATCGTAGCACTCGTCATCATCAGTATGCTTTCGAGGTCAATCCTCTGGCTGACAAGATCATGATTCGTGAAGCGATTGAAGCTTTGTATCCAAATGTTGTAGTTACGAAAGTTGCGACTCAGAACCGCAAGGGGAAGGCCCGTCGCTATCGCTACCGCATGGGGAAGACGAAGAACTGGAAAAAAGCAATTGTCACGTTGGATCCAAATCACGGAGAAATTGAATTCTTTTAATGGTTGACGATTTGGGGCAGATGGCTGTTCTGACAAGCAATCAGTGATTGAGAGAATTGAGAAATAGACATGGGTATTCGACATTACAAGCCGACAACACCGGGACGTCGTGGTGCAACTGTTAGTGACTTTAAGGATCTAACACCCGGATACGAAGTAGAGAAGTCTTTGCTTCGTCCTATCACGAAGACCGGTGGTCGTAATAATCAAGGAAAGATCACAGCACGACATCGTGGTGGTGGTCACAAGCGTCGTTATCGTGTGATTGACTTCAAACGATATAAGGATGGAATCGAAGCTCGTGTGGATTCGATTCAGTATGATCCAAACCGTAGCGCTCGTATTGCCTTGCTGAAGTACGCAGATGGTGAGAAGCGATATATTATCGCTCCTGATGGACTGGCTGCCGGAATGACGGTTGTTAGCGGTGAAGCCGCAGAACCTAAAGTTGGTAACTGCATGCAGCTCAAAAACATTCCTACTGGAATGACGGTTCACAATATCGAACTGTATCCTGGTCGCGGAGCATGTATGTGCCGCAGTGCCGGAACCAGTGCCGTGTTGATGGCTCGTGAAGGAACCTGGGCTCAGTTATCACTTCCGAGTGGTGAAATTCGCCGAGTTCCTATTAAGTGCCGAGCGGTTATCGGGAAGGTTGGAAACACTGATCACAACGCGATTGTGCTTGGAAAAGCCGGGCGAAAGCGTTGGTTAGGTCGCCGTCCTCATGTTCGTGGTACGGCTATGAACCCAATTGACCACCCGCACGGTGGTGGTGAAGGCCGAACCAAGGGTGGTCGCCATCCTGTTTCGCCAACGGGTGTACCGGCCAAGGGTGGAGCGACTCGTAAGCGTCGTAAGCCATCGAATGCATCGATTGTGCGTCGTCGTCGATCACGTCGTTACGGTCAACTGAAACTAAAATAGTACTCGTTGTAGTATTTAACAAACCATAGAAGGTCAACCATGAGTAGATCTCTGAAAAAAGGTCCATTCGTCGATTTCAAAACGTTCCGCAAAGTGGAGCGTCAGATCGAGGAAGGTATTAACAAACCTATTAAAACCTGGGCACGTGCTTGCACGATTGTTCCTGAATTTGTGGGTTTCACTTTTTTGGTCCATAACGGCCGACAGCATATGGAAGTTCATATCACCGAAGATATGGTTGGACATAAGCTGGGTGAATTCGCTCCAACGCGAACATTCAAAGGTCATAAGGACTAGTGGAATCTGGCACCTTTGTCAGACCCCCGGTCATCCGGATCACGTAGTCCGGATAATAACGTTTAGAAAGAGTAAAGAGGGAACAGGCCCATGGCAGGCAAACAGTTCCAAGCAAGTCATCGATACGCACGAATTAGTGCTCGTAAAGTTCGTCCACTGGCCGATCTGGTCCGTGGAAAGAATGTAGTGGACGCGTTGAGTATTCTTGAGTACCAACCACAGCGGGGCGCATACCTGCTGAAGAAGGTCATTGAGAGTGCTTTAGGCAATGCAATGGATCCGGATCAATCGTCTGATTCTCAGATGGTACGTCCTGAAGATTTGGTCATTTCTGATGTACGTGTTGACGGTGGTCCGATGTTCAAACGCATGCGACCTCGAGCTCGCGGAATGGCATTTGTAATTAAGAAACGAACTTCACACATCCGAGTCACGCTCGGAAGTAATGAATAAATAAATCAAAGGAAGGGAGACCTCCGGTAGTCGAATATTGGAATTTCGAGCCAGGTGGTCTTTAACACCCCAGAGAGTAGTAAAAAACTATGGGTCAAAAAGTAAATCCTATCGGCTTCAGAACAGGCGTAGTTCAGGGTTGGAAGAGTCGCTGGTACGCTTCCAAGCAGGAATTCGCGGGCCTGCTTCTTGAAGACAAGAAGATCCGAGAATTTATCAAAGATCATCCGAAGCGACCGCAATACCGTAATGCTGGTATTGATCGCATCGAAATCGAACGTACTCGGGATGAGGTCAAAGTCATCCTCCATGTCGCTCGCCCCGGGTTGATCATTGGGAAGAAGGGTCAGGAAGTTGAGTTACTGCAGGAAGAATTGCAGAACTTGGTGGGTCGTCGCATCAATCTGAAGATTGAAGAGATTTCCCGTCCCGAGTTACAGGCACAGCTTGTTGCAGAAGACATTGCCGGTCAATTATCGCGTCGAGCTAGTTTCCGACGAACCATGAAACGTTCGATGGAACAGACGATGGATGCAGGTGCCAAGGGTATCAAGATTCAACTGGCAGGTCGTTTAGGTGGAGCTGAGATGGCTCGCCGTGAAAAACAAATCACTGGATCGATTCCGCTGAGTACATTGTCCGCCAAGATTGATTACGGCTTTGCTGAATCATGGACGGCACAGGGACACATCGGCGTTCAGGTCTGGATTAACCAAGGTACATATCAGGGAGACAGTTCCGATGGCGCTAATGCCGAGACGGATAAAGCATCGAAAGGTGCAAAGAGGCCGAATAAAAGGTAACGCGACTCGTGGAAATAAGGTCGTATTCGGAGAATATGGCCTCCAATCGTTACAAGCCGGCTGGATAAAAGCTCAGACTATTGAAGCGGGACGTATTGCTGCTCAGCAGTACATCCGTGGTGATGGCGGAAAGCTCTACGTACGTTTATTCCCTCACCGTTCGATCACTTCCACCCCGTTGGAAACTCGAATGGGTAAAGGGAAGGGTGAACCGGAGGCGTGGGTAGCAACCGTCAAGCCTGGCACCATCCTTTATGAATTGGGTGGTGTGAGTGAACAGCAAGCTCGAGTTTGCTTCGCTCGTTTGGCTCATAAACTGCCGGTCAAGGTGCGTTTGGTCAAACAGCGTCCTAAATTGGGATCCTAAATAACAGGCCTCCCCGTAGAGACTGGGAATTTTAACACGAGGGTTTAAGTCAAGCATTCTTAACCGAATCAAGTGACCTGACCTGATAGACAAAACCAAAGAGTATTCTTTCCTGACTGAGTCGGATTTGGACCGACCAAGGGAAAGAGGAGAAATAAAGACAGATGAAGGCTCAAGAACTTCGAGAAATGACAGACGAGGATTTAGAGCAAACGCTTGCGGAGACCTCCAAGCGATTGTTTGAATTGCGAGTTCAGGCTCAGGCCGAGCGATTAGATGCTCCTTCTGAGATCCGTCGTAGTCGTCGATTGATTGCTCGTATTAAGACGATTCAAACCGAACGTGGGCAAGTGGAAGCAGCCACCGAAGCCGAGTAGTCGCGGCCTTGGGCTAAGACACCCTCATCCGTCTGAGTTTAATCAGACTGTAATTAACGAAAACAAATAGACCTTAACTAGATTAGAGCGAACCATGCCGAAAAAAGTAGCCGTAGGCGTCGTAAAGAGTGACAAGATGGATAAGACACGCCGAGTAGAAATTGCTCGTCTCGTCCGCCACCCACTCTATGGCAAATATGTTGGTAAGCAGACTGTCTGCTACGTTCATGACGAAGAAAATGTTTCGAATCAGGGCGACCTGGTTGAGATCATCGAAAGTGTTCGTCGCAGCAAGAAGAAACGCTGGGATTTAGTTCGGGTGGTAGAAGAGAACACTGAAGTCGACGTGGTTGCTCTGCGAGCAGCTCAGCGTCAGCAGCAGTTGGACGCCGAAATCACCGGAGTGGGTGAAGTCGCGCAACCAGCAGAAGAAACCCCAGCTCCGGCTGAGGAAGTCGCAGAAGCAGAAGCTCCGGCTGATGAAGCGGATGATTCAGCGGAAGCAAGTAACGAAGAAGGTTAAAAACAGACGACTCGGAATACGGGTCCTCGCTGGGTTTGACCAATAAATAATAACCACAGTTTCAAATCGAAATTCGTGTGAAGCAATGATTCAACAAGAAACAAGACTGACTGTAGCAGACAACACTGGGGCACGCGAAGTGGCCTGTATCAAGGTGCTTGGTGGTTCACGCCGCCGTACCGCGGGGCTTGGTGACGTCATCGTCTGCAGCGTGAAAAATGTCGCTCCTGGTAGCGAAGTCAAAAAGAAATCCATCGTCCGAGCGGTGATAGTTCGCTGTAAGCAACCAACACGCCGTAGTGACGGAAGTTATATCAAGTTTGACAGCAACGCTGTAGTTCTGATTGACAAAGACGGAAACCCTCGGGGGACACGTATTTTCGGAGCAGTTGCCAGAGAGCTACGTGAGAACAAGTATATGAGAATTGTCAGCCTCGCAAGTGAGGTAGTGTAACTATGAAAATCAATCGAGATGACAGAGTTCTTGTAATTGCCGGCAAGGACAAAGGACGTACCGGAACTGTATTGAATGTCGATCGTCAGACCGGCCGGGTCACAGTTTCTGGGATCAATATTGTGAAGAAGACGGTCCGCCGTAGTCAACAAAATCCTCAGGGAGGCATCATTGATGTCGAACGCCCGATTCACATTTCGAATGTGATGCGAGTGGATGAAGAGAGTGGTGTAGCTCGTCGTCAAGGATCTGAAGGTTCAGGTCGTGACAAGCAACGCGTATTCAAGCAGCACTCAGGACGCCCCATCGGAGCTTCTGAAGAGTAAAGCATCGTCACGCTGTCCGGTCACCGGGGGCACTGATGAAAAACGGAAACAAGATAAAAAGGAGACTTTCTTCAGCCGACATGCCAACAAGAGTTGTCGTACAGAGAAAGTAAAAAGAAATGAAACCAAGACTACAGGAAAAGTTCGAAAACGAAATTCGCCCAGCCATGGCAGAAAGCCGTGCCGGACTTAACGTCCATGCTTTGCCTCGATTACAGAAAATCGTGGTCAACATGGGAGTGGGTAAAGCGATCGACGATAAGAAGTACCTGGAAATGGCCGTTTCAGCACTCACTGAAATTACCGGTCAGAAACCAATCGTCACTCGGGCTCGTAAATCCATCGCCGGCTTTAAGTTGCGTGAAGGACAGGCGATCGGAGCGAAAGTTACATTACGTCGTCAGCGAATGTATGAATTCCTGGATCGCTTAGTAGCGATTGCTCTTCCTCGAGTGCGTGACTTCCGCGGTATCAACCGTTATGCCTTTGACGGCAATGGAAATTACAGCTTGGGATTAACTGAGCAAACAGTCTTTCCGGAATTGAACCCGGACAAGTACCTGCTGCCGCAAGGGATGAATATTTCATTCGTCACTTCGGCCGAAACCAATGAAGACGCACTGGAATTGCTGGAGAAATTCGGCATGCCATTCCAAGCTGCTTCGTAACCCCGAACAACGTGATGGATCGCACAGTTTGCAAGCTGTGAAATTCAATCCTGTTTTTTAGCCCAGCTTTATGCCAAAGGAAATAAAGTGGCCAGTAAATCAAAAATTGCAAAAGCAAAACGAGTACCTAAGTACTCCTCCCGTAGTGAGCGACGATGCCAGATGTGTGGCAGACCTCGTTCTGTATATCGAAAATTTGGTATCTGTCGAATTTGCTTCCGTAAATTGGCGGACCAGGGTTTGATCCCTGGCGTCCGTAAAGCCAGCTGGTAAAAGGAACTGATATCACCATGATGACCGACCCTATTGCCGACATGTTAACACGGATTCGAAACTCCGTAAGTGTTGAACACCACGTGACCGATATCCCCACCTCCAAGATTAAACGAGGAGTGGCTGAGGTATTGAAACGAGAAGGTTACATTCTGGACTTCGAGGAAATCGAAGGCAATCCAGGCAACATCCTTCGCCTAGAACTTAAATACGGCTACAACGGCGAAAAACTGATTCAGCATATTAAGCGAATCAGTAAGCCTGGCCGCCGCGTTTATGCCAAAGCGAAGGAACTGCGTCCTGTTCTTAATGGAATGGGAATCACTGTAATCAGCTCCAGTCAGGGTGTGATTAGCGACCGTGAAGCGCGACAGCGTGGAATCGGTGGTGAAGTTCTCTGCGAGATCTACTAATCAAAAGCGTACTGCTTCAGCGGTAGTCGTAACGATTAAGAGATCAATTGAACCTCGAAGTTCAATTTCAGAGATAACACTCGGATAAGTGAATCCAAGTTCACATAAGTCAATCATCAAACATTAGTAATAACAAGTCAGAAGACAACGAGTCAGAATACGAGTTGCCCCATGTCACGTATAGGTAATAAACCTGTTGAAATCCTCAGTGGAGTCACTGTCAGTGTCGCCAATGGAGTTGTTTCCGTCGAAGGTCCAGAAGGAAAACTTTCCCTGGAACCTCGTCCTGAAGTTTCTGTGGAAGTTAACAGCGAAGACAATACAGTTGTTGTAAGTCGCGCCAATGACCAACGCGAATCCCGAGCCTTTCACGGGCTGACACGCTCACTGATCAATAATATGGTCATCGGTGTGAAACAGGGTTATGAAAAGCGTTTGGAAATCGTCGGTGTGGGATACAACGGTCAAATTCAGGGAGATACGCTGAAGCTGCGAGTTGGTTATGCCAATGAACTGCAGAAGAAGATCCCTGTCGGGCTCGATGTTTCCTGCCCAGACAACACTCACATCGTTGTGAAGGGTCCTGACAAACAAAAAGTTGGCCAGTTTGCCGCGGAAGTCCGAGCTCTGCGTAAGCCTGAACCATATAAGGGTAAGGGAATCCGCTACGAAGGCGAACACGTCAAGATTAAGCCTGGTAAAGCAGCAACCTAATAGGCCCGTTTAACAAAACATTTCCACCGATCACAAACCCAAAGGTTTGAACCGTGAATAAGAACAAGTTTCTCAATAAGCAACGTCAACGCCGAGTATTCCATACTCGTAACCGCTTGCGTAGCGATTCTGATGCTCCCCGTATGTGCGTCACTCGTTCCAACAAAAACATCTATTGCCAAATCATCGATGATGAAGCTGGTAAAACATTGGTTGCTGTTGGTTCCCAGAGTAAAGAGATTCGTGAAAGTCTGGGTTACGGCGGAAACAGCGACGCAGCTGGAAAAATTGGAGCCACCATTGCCGAGAAAGCTTTGGCGGCCGGAATTAAGAAAGTCAAATTTGACCGCGGTGCTAACAAGTATCACGGACGCCTGGCAGCACTAGCTGATGCAGCTCGTGAAGCCGGATTGGAATTTTAGAATACACCAATGAGATAGAGTCCGCACTGGAGCGGAACGACTCAGTTACATTTTTTAGGGAGCAGCCGAATCGTGGCTACGAACTCTAACAACGATCAATTTATCGATCGCGTCATTAAGATCAAACGTTGTGCCGCCGTTGTCAAAGGTGGTCGCCGCTTTAGTTTTGCAGCGATGGTTGTCGTCGGTGACGGCAACGGCAAAGTGGGATGGGGCTATGGTAAAGCCAATGAAGTTCCTCCCAGTGTGCAAAAAGCTCAAAAGCAAGCGCAGAACAGCATGATCAATGTTCCTGTTCAGGAAGGCACAATCCCACATCAGATCAAAGGGAAGTTTGGTGCCGCCAAAGTCACACTCATTCCCGCTGGTCCTGGTACTGGAATCATTGCCGGAGCGGCTGTACGAAGCGTTTGTGAAGCGGCTGGTATTTCCAATATCCTGACCAAAAGCTTTGGAACCAATAATCCTGTCACGCTTGTAAAGGCAACGCTGGAAGCACTTAGCAACCTGCGGACTAAGGAAGAGGTTCAGCGATTACGAGGAGAGGGGGTTAGCCTCTAATGAAACTTCACGAAGTAAATGAAGGTATTCATAAGAATAAGAAACGCCGTCGTATCGGTCGCGGTCCCGGCAGTGGCTGGGGAAAAACTGCCGGTCGTGGACACAATGGCCAGAAATCACGCAGTGGTTGGTCGCAGAAAGCGACTTTCCAGGGCGGCACAATGCCTATGGTGCGTCGCATTCCTAAGCGAGGTTTTAATAACCGTTTCGCTTTGAATGTTGTCACTGTCAATATCAAGGATCTCGAGCGTACTTTTAACGATGGTGATCAGGTGAATCCTGAAACACTTAAAGCTCGTTCGTTAGCCCAAACACGCTACGACGTACTCAAAGTACTCGGTGACGGTGAATTGACCAAAAAGCTCAATGTGGAAGCCCACCGCTTTAGCGGCTCGGCGAAAGAAAAAATTGAAGCCGCTGGCGGGTCTGTCACAATCTTGCCTGGTAAGGCACCGGTCACAAAGAACAAGATGGGTGGGGCGTAGATCGCTTCCCGCAACCTGCTAAGAGAGTAATGTCATAAGGCAACGGACTGTCTTCGGAAATAATTGGTAACAAACAGATGTTGGAAAAACTTCGAGTTATATTCACGATCCCGGAACTGAGGAAGAAAATCCTCATTACCTTGATACTGCTCGGTGTTTATCGAATCGGTTACCATATTACGCTGCCTGTCGTGGATCAAACTGAGATCGCCTCCAATGCTGCCGATGGTGTACTCGGGGGACTGATCCAGCGTGTCTCAGTTTTCTCTGCCAGTAACCTGCAACAGGCAACCATCTTCGGCTTGGGAATCATGCCTTATATCTCCGCCTCGATTATTTTTCAGATTCTCGGAAGCTTTGTGCCTACGATCCAAAATCTGAAGAAAGAAGGTCAGGCCGGGATGAAGAAGATTAATGACTACACCCGTTACCTCACGGTCGTACTCTGCCTGCTACAAAGTGCCGTTTACGTCTTTGCTTATTTGGATAACAGCAGTTTAATCGCAGATGCGTTTAACTCGGGCACTGAAGCAAACCCCCAACTTAGTTTTGGTTGGAGTATCACCTCCATCATGATGATGACCTGTGGTGCGACCTTCCTGATGTGGCTCGGGGAACAAATTGATGAATATGGGATCGGAAACGGTATCAGCCTTTTGATTATGGCTGGAATTTTGGCTGCGATGCCCGCCGCACTTTCGGATCTGTTTAGTAATTCAGAATTCACACTCAAAGGGCTTGGCGGTGACGTTGGAGTAGAAACTATGATCCTGCTGGCCTGTGTATTCGTAGCCGTCGTGGTTGGGGTCGTGTTTATCACCATCGGCCAGCGTCGAATCCCCACCCAAAGTGCAAAACATGTGCGTGGACGCCGAGTCTTCGGTGGAACACGTCAGTACTTACCATTGCGAGTAAACCAGGGTGGGGTGATGCCAATCATCTTCGCGTCCAGTTTACTTATGGTTCCGGGAATTATCTTTAGTTATCTGGAGACCCTCGCGCCTGCAGACGGACTAATGGGGAACATTATGGCAGGTTTATCCCAGGCGTTTCAGCCAGGGTCAGGCTTCCTCTACAACATGATGTATGTCGGAATGATTTACTTCTTCTGTTACTTCTGGACAGCGATCACCTTCAATCCGAAGGAAATGGCTGACAACTTAAAAGAGTACGGAAGCTTTATTCAGGGCTATCGCCCAGGGAAACGTACTGCGGATTACCTGGAAAAAGTGATGGTTCGAATTACTTACGTCGGTGCTGCATTCCTTTCAGTCGTTGCTATCGTTCCAACCCTGGTTGCCAGTTGGTTGAACGTGGATATGCAACTAGCCAGTTTCTACGGTGGAACTGGATTGCTGATTGGTGTGAGCGTCGCATTTGACTTGGTGCAGAAAATAGACAGTCACCTGGTCATGACAAGTCACAAAGGACTTTTGGAATCTTAAACTGCCCTTGGCAAAATCCGAGAATTTAGAAGTCCTCCCCTTTGAAATAGCAACAGGAGAAAAAACGAATGATCATCGTCTTCGTTGGACCACCTGGCTCTGGAAAAGGAACTCAATGCGAGTTACTAGCAGAACACCTTGGTGTGACGCACCTTTCCACCGGAGAGTTGTTTCGAATTCAGATGGAATCGGGATCTCAGCTAGGCACAATTGCTGCCAGCTTTATTGATCACGGTAATCTGGTACCTGACCATGTCACCATTGACATTGTCAGTGAAAGTTTAGGCGAAGCCCAGTTTAATGTGGGATGCTTGTTAGATGGTTTCCCACGTTCGGTGCCACAAGCACAAGCACTCGATGCTTTACTTGCTGAGAACAGCTGTAAAGTCGACCTGGTACTCGCTTTAGACGTAGATCAAAAAACACTGGTGGATCGAATGCTCGCGAGGAAGCGAAAAGACGATACACTCGAAACCATTCAACAACGGTTTGAGGCTTACGAAAAGTTGACTCGGCCTTTGTTAGAATACTACCAAAATCGAGAGATTTTGGTGACTGTCGATGGAAATGGAGATATCGACACTGTCTTTGAAGGGATTCGACAGGCTATGGAAACCGCTAAGTCGTAGTTGTTTATAGCCTAAACGTCGTTCAAATCGAATATTTCGCCCCTTGTGGGTACGTTTGAGCGAAGTTTATACTAACTTACTTGCAACCTGTTTATTGAGGCCGGTATAGAGATGAAAGTTCGAGCGAGTGTCAAGCGAATTTGCGAACACTGCAAAGTCGTTCGCCGCAAGGGACGAGTTTATGTTATTTGCAGCAACCCCCGTCATAAGCAACGTCAGGGTTAAGCTGGCAGTGACAGCTTCGATGGCGGCAAGTAGTACGTACGTCAACGTTTTACATTACAACCATTCAACAGAGAGCCTGTTATTCTCTGTTTTTAATTGATTTAACCAAGGAGTATTGGCATGCCACGTCTTTTAGGTGTGGATATTCCCAACGACAAAAAGACCGTTATTTCTCTGACATACCTTTTTGGAGTCGGACACAAAACGGCGCGAGATCTGTGTCATAAGGCAAACATTGAGCCTAGTACACCTGCTCGTGATTTGGCTGAAGATGAATTGAGCCGCCTGGCGACAATTCTCGAAGAAGACTACACGGTGGAAGGACCATTGCGTCGACAGGTACAGCAAAATATTGCTCGCCTTCGCAACATTCGTTCTTACCGGGGTATTCGCCATCGTATGGGACTTCCGGTTCGTGGACAGAACACACAAACCAACGCCCGTACTCGTAAGGGACCGAAGAAAACAGTTGCCGGTAAGAAAGGGGTCAAAGACCTCCGTTAATCGAATTCCAACTATCTGGATTTCTTTCAACGCTTACCTGCAATTTAATCAGTGTCAAAACTGACATTCCTATTCAGAGGAGCTATTGGCTGTGGCCAAGACTAAAAAACGAAAACCACGTCGTAACGTAACGGTGGCAATCGCTCACGTGAAAGCTACTTTTAATAATACGACCGTAACAATCACTGACACCAAAGGTGATACACTTTGCTGGGCAAGTGCAGGCACAAGTGGCTTCAAAGGAAGCCGCAAGAGCACTCCATTCGCCGGTCAGTGTGCTGCTCAACAGGCAGCGGAAAAGGCGCTGAAGTTCGGCGTTAAAGAAGTCGACGTTCGAGTTAAAGGACCAGGCAGCGGCCGTGAAAGTGCAATCACTGCATTGCAGCAAGCCGGCCTCAATGTGAAGACAATCGAAGATCGCACTCCGATTCCTCACAACGGTTGTCGTCCACCTAAAAAGCGTCGAGTTTAGTTCGACTCGGAACAAAACTCCCTTTCCACTCCCATCCCGCCCGGGAAAACCTGCCCCTACACGACTATTCGGAGATACCTGATTATGCATATTCGATGGAGAATGCTTGAGTTACCAAGTGTTGTTGATTGTGATAAAGCGTCGTTGAGCGATACTTACGGTAAGTTTACTGCCGAACCTTTTGAACGTGGCTTCGGTGTTACCATCGGTAACAGCTTGCGTCGGATCCTGCTGTCGAGCCTGATTGGAAGTGCCGTCACCCAAGTGAAAATCGAGGGTGCGCAACATGAATTCACATCCATCCCTGGTGTCGTCGAAGATGTCACCGACATTTTGCTCAATGTGAAAGCGCTTTGCATCAAAAATCACTCTGAAAGCCTCAAAGTGATCACCATTGAGAAAAATACGGTTGGAGCAATCACCGGTAGCGATATCGTTACCGATCCCGATGTGGAAATCATTAATGGTGACCACGTCATCGCGACTCTGACTGAAGACGTTCCTTTCGGAATGGAAATGGTTGTCGAAAACGGACGCGGATACGATCCTGCTTCCGAACGAGAAAACAGCGATAACGAAATCGGTATCATTCCAATCGATGCCGTTTACAGTCCTGTCACACGAGTTCGCTACCATGTAGAAGAAACTCGTGTCGGACAGAAAACAAACTACGACAAACTCACGATGGAAATCTGGACCGACGGTACCGTCAATCCGGAAATGGCTCTTGTTGAAGCCGCAAAAATCCTTCGTAAGCACCTTAACCCATTCGTTCAGTACTCTGAACTGGGTGGTCAGGTACACGCAGCTGATCGTTCAGCTCGCAGCCCCGAAGATATCGAACTCGATGCAAAGCTAAATATGCCTCTGGCTTCATTGCAGCTTTCCGTTCGAGCCAACAACTGTCTGGAATCCGAACTGATTCATACCGTACGTGACCTCGTACAACAGACCGAAGATGGCCTGCTCGAAGTTCGTAATTTCGGTGAAACCACATTGACGGAAGTACGTGCTAAACTCGGCGAACTCGGATTACATCTGGGTATGCGAGTGCCACCACAACCTCCGCAATCCACTTTTTAATAAATAACCCCACTGGGCATTAAGATACAGGTTTAATAGAACCATGCGACACAGACGTCGAGGCCGTCAACTCGGCCGCACATCACCACACCGCAAAGCAATGTTGAGAAACATGGCAAGCAGTCTCTTTTTGACTGAGCGTAGTGAAATCGCAAACGAAATTCATGGGAACACCCCACGAGTTCGTCGCCGAATTGTAACCACCATTCAAAAAGCTAAAGAAGTTCGTTCGATCGTTGAAAAGTGCATTACGCTGGCACGTAAAGTACAGCCTTGTTACGACCAGGCTGCCGCATTAATGCCGGAAAAATTGCGTGATGCGGAAACTGATCGTCAAAGCACTGCTTACAAGGACTGGCGTAATTCTGACCAATGGCAAGAATGGGCCGCAGCACGAGCTCCCATAGTCAATGCTCAGCGAAAAGCTCTGCAAATGCTTGGCAGCCGTGAAGCAGTCGATATCCTCTTTAACGATATTGCTCCTGCATTGATCGAAGAGGCACCGGAACGTGTCAGTGGCTTTACTCGTATCCTCAAGATTGCCAAGCCTCGTCTTGGTGATAACGGTACGCAAGCCATTTTAGAGATCCTTGGAGAATCCAATAATCGTGACACTTCTACCAGTGCTGCACCTCAAGCTCCTGTCCTCGAAGTCGAAGACGATGAAGTAGAAGATTCTGTCACCGACGAAGAAGCGACCGATGAAGAAGCGACTGATGAAGTCGCTGAAGAGTCAGAAGAAGTTTCCTCTGATGACGCTGATTCCGATGATTCAGAAGAGGCCAGCGACGACGCGGAAGAAGAAGCGGCCGAAGAAGCTGAAGAACAAGACGTTGCCGAAGCCAGCGATGACGCTGAAGAAGCTGAAGCTGCTGCTGAGGCAACCGATGAAACAGAAGCAGCCGAAGAAGCTGCTGGCGACTCGGATGCAGATGACCAACAGGAAGAAGAGGAAGCATAACCTCGCTTCTTAACTCCTAAACGTCATTGGCTCTGGTTTAGCAACAAACCCACTGAAAAGCTCTTTGCTCACTGCAAAGGGCTTTTTTATTATCCGCTGAACTCTTCGAGAAAATCAGACTCAGCCTGCCCGTCGTAACGGAATTAACTTTGGCTGAGGAATTTTGACTCCAACAATTCTGCCAAACCGGCGTTGAAGCTCAGAAAAATTAAAACGTACGAATTCGAACAAATCCTCGTCCGGCTCCATTTGCATCCACTCTCTGGCAAATTGAAGCATTTGCCGATCGTACTCCTTTTCACTGGAAGTATGAACATAACAACGCCCCGCATGACGACGGATGTCTCCGTTAAAGTCTCCACTGATGTGCCATAACTCATGGAAAATTGTCGTCAGCTTCTCCTCAAAAGATTCATTTTGGAAACGAGGCAGATAGAACTTCAGGATGTACATCATTTCCACTCCCTGCGCATCGAACAGACGCTGAGCACGATACCAACGGCCACGGCGTTTGCCTTCCATTGCTCCCTCTTCAAATCGCATTGGGGTGAGCGAGGCATGGATCCCATGTCGGACTCCTTTTCGTGCCTGCGAGAAGGCAACAGCCACCTGTGACATGTCGATGTGTCGCATTCGTGGGTGGCGTTGACAGATATCTTCACAAAGCCGCCGCATATGCCAGGTAAAGTCAAAACCGCTTGGGACGACTTCTCCTGTAAGGCGATCGCGACGCCCTGTTTTCCTGCGAAGATTCGATTTGGATCGATGGGATGGCATAGTCAAGACAGATAACAAATTCTCGGACAATTCACTATCAATGGGAATCGGTTTGTCCGAGAGTGATATTGATCCTATCAGGGAAAAAGGGTTAGTCTTTTTGGCTGAGTCATCTAAGCCCGAACCGCCACTATACCTGCAATTCTCTTTCCAAGGATAGCCATTTTGAGATTTACCTATCTCAGAATACGATTGTTGCCTGTGCTACTGGCTATGGTATTGAGTGGCTGCCACATTTTTGAAACACCGAATTGGTCGCTACATGAACAGGTGGAAAACTCTCCTCTGACGCCCCCTCGGATCGCACATGATTCGGTGGTGATTGAAGTGACTTTCGTACGCGTACCTGTGGAAGTAAATGAATCCAACGATGCTGTCTGGCAGGATATTGATGAAACACACCTCTCTCCTCAATTACGGGCTAAGCTTACTGAAAACGGATTTCGCTGTGGAAAACTTCCCAATGCCTTGCCAGCCTCGTTTGAACAATTATTGGCTGGCGATAAGAACCTGACCGACCTTACAGCTCAAACAGGAACATTGAATCTGAATGTAGGCCTGCAGAATAAGCGTCTCCAGTGTGGAGCAGGCAGTGAAAATCACGTAGTACTCAGTGACTCGGTTCTGGAAAACCTCGTTGTCGTTCACTCTTCGCAGGAATACACCTCGGCTGAACGCTTCCAGCAGGCGCAATGTCAGTTCGAATTTCGAACCTATCCACAGCCAGACGGCTCGGTGCGAATTGAAATCGTGCCTCAAATTCATCACGGAGCTGCTAAATCTCAATTCAAAGGGCATGAAGGTGCCTGGCTACTGAAGACTCAGCGGGATATCAAAGAATACTCTGATCTGCTGGTAGACGCATCATTGCAACCCGGCGAGTCACTTTTACTAAGCTGTTCCAATTCAGCGCACGGTCTGGGCGGCCACTTTTTCTCTCACAATGACAAGGATCAGGAAGTACAGCATATGCTGCGGCTGAGAGTAATACATACACAGTACGACGACCTCTTCCAGGCCAACGATTCCGCACTTCCTTAAACCTTGCTTCTGAGCCGGGGTGCCTGAGCCCTTAGAGAATTTCCTCTTACCAACCTCAGCAATCGTCCCTGGTCATCGTTCAGTTCAACCTCGAGATCAAAGTCGAGAGTAATCTCTCAAGCGTCTAACAAGAGGTTTTGAAGCTTTAATTATCAATAGCCCCCTTTTTCAGATAGAGAAGTCACTGAATAATAAAGGCTCACCACCAAAAACGGTGAACTAAGTTAACTCATCCTGGCCTCTATCAAATCAGAGGCACCTATAACTCAAGGAGTAATTGAATGGCACTCGTTCCTCTACGCGTAGTTTTGGATCACGCTGCTGAAAATAACTATGGTGTTGCAGCTTTTAACGTCAACAACATGGAACAGATTCAGTCCATCATGGAAGCAGCTGAAGAAACCGATTCCCCTGTAATCGTACAAGCTTCTCGTGGTGCCCGAGCTTACTCTCAGGACACCTACCTTCGTAATCTTATGCAGGCAGCGGCTGAACTTTATCCACACATCCCGATCGTGATGCATCAGGATCATGGTAACAGTGTCGATACATGTGCCAGCGCTATCGAAAACGGCTTCACTTCCGTCATGATGGATGGTTCGCTCGAAGCCGATGGCAAGACTCCTGCGAGTTACGATTACAACGTTGACATTACTCGGAAAGTGGTTGAGTTAGCCCACGCTCAAGGCGTTAGCGTCGAAGGTGAACTCGGATGTCTAGGTTCACTGGAAACTGGAACGGGTGAAGCAGAAGACGGACATGGTGCAGAAGGTGTGCTATCCCACGACCAATTGCTGACTGATCCGGAAGAGGCAGCTTCTTTTGTTGAAGCAACCGGTGTCGATGCTCTGGCCGTCGCCATTGGAACAAGTCATGGAGCCTACAAGTTCACAAAAGCGCCAACTGGAGATGTTTTAGACATGGGTCGCATTGAAGAGATTCATGCGAAACTGCCAAACACCCATCTCGTAATGCATGGTAGTAGCTCTGTTCCTCAGGAACTTCAGGACATCATCAACGAGTTTGGTGGCAATATCAAGCAAACCTATGGTGTTCCCGTAGAAGAAATTCAACGTGGTATTCGCTCTGGTGTTCGTAAGATTAACGTTGATACCGACAATCGATTGGCGATTACTGGTGCCATCCGTAAAGTCCTGACAGAAAATCCAGCTGAATTTGATCCGCGAGCCTACCTCAAGCCCGCTCGTGCCGCGATGAAGCAGGTATGTGTGGACCGCATGGTGGCCTTTGGACAGGCTGGCAATGCAGCTGATCTACGAAGCAAGCTCTAATCCAGCTTTTTTCGGCCCCGGATTGTCCGAGGTTTGATCACCCTCATGCTCGAATCACAATTGCTCTGAGACGCTAAACTGCGTTAGAATTCTCATTCAGAATTTGTGGAGTGCTGCGCGCAGGGTTTAATAGAACTTCAGCCGGCTCTCGCCACCTCCCATCCAGTCAAGGAAGACGGATCGTGAGTTCAGAAGTAATCAGAATCGGGCAAAGCAAGCAGCGTATTGGCCCATTTGAGCAATTGCGGCTCGCACGGGAGATTATCTCCACCGAAGCCGCTGCGCTCGAGCAACTGGCAAATCATATTCCACCCGGATTTGTAGATGCGGTCGAAGCGATAGAACATTGTCAAGGGAATCTGATCGTTATTGGGATGGGCAAGGCCGGACTGATCGGCCAAAAACTTGTAGCGACATTCGCATCGACTGGTACGCCTTCACACTTCCTACACCCCGCAGAAGCTGTTCACGGTGACTTGGGACGCGTCCAACCGAACGACGTTGTCATGCTCTTGTCTTACAGTGGTGAGACCGAAGAAATAACCCGCCTACTTTCTTTCCTGACCAAGCTTCAGGTTACTCGAATCGCCATCACATCCAACGCTTCCAGTACGCTGGCAACACAATCTGAAATCGTCTTGTCGTTGGGAACACTGAATGAAGCCGGAACGCTTGGCTTGGCTCCCAGCACCAGCACCACAGCGATGCTTGCCTTAGGCGACGCCATTGCCCTGACCGTTAGCAGGCAACGTCAGTTTACCTCACTGGATTTCGCTCGTTTTCATCCTGCCGGCTCACTTGGGAAAAAACTAGCCTTAGTCGCTGACTGCATGAGGCCATTGCAACAATGTCGTGTCGCTCATCAGGACAATTCTATCCGAGAGGTCTTCACGCAGAGCCAACTGCCAGGTCGACGAACTGGAGCTGTCATGCTGGTCGACGACCAACAGCAGTTAACTGGATTGTTTACCGATAGTGATTTGGCTCGCTTGCTTGAACAGAATAAAGAACAGTGCTTTGACACTCCAATTTCTGCATTCATGACACAATCCCCAATCTGCCTTCATGCAACACAGCGACTCTCGGAAGCGGTCGATATCCTGGCCACCAAGAGAATCAGCGAATTACCGGTTATCAATGAACAACGTCAACCTGTTGGAATGATTGATATCACCGACACCGTTGCTTTGTTACCCGCCACGGATGAAGACAACCAATCCACGCTCCCATTCCATACAGACAAGGCGTAACCAAATGTCCTCCACTGAGCATTCCTTTGAAAAAATCAAACTTATCCTCTCGGATGTTGATGGAGTACTGACGGACGGTGGAATTTCCTTTGACAATAATGGAATTGAATCGAAAAAATTCCATATCAAGGATGGTCTGGGTATCAAAATGTGGCAACGAGCAGGATTTCGATTTGGAATTCTCACGGCAAGAACATCCCACATTGTCAAAGTTCGTAGCGCAGAATTAGGTATCGAAATTGTACGCCAGGGTTTCGAGGCGAAATTGCCCACTGCCGAAACCTTGGCGAAGAGCATGGACTTGCAGATGAATCAGATTTGTTACATCGGTGATGATTTAACAGATCTGCCCGTCCTACGTGCAGTAGGACTTGGAGTCGCTGTGGCGGATGCGGTGGATGAAGTATTGGCCGCCGCCGACTTGATTACCACCAAAGCCGGAGGGCAAGGGGCTGTTCGGGAGTTGATTGAAACGATCCTCAAATCCAGAGGACGTTGGGATGATTTGGTACAGCAGTATTATGCTGCCTAGTTTAATTTGTTTAGCTTGTTGAATTGAGATTGTAGTTATGTGGCGTCGCTGTTTAGGAACGGTTGGATATCTGGCAATTGTCCTGATTGCCTACTCCGTCTATGCACTGGCGGCAGCTCCCGTTATTGAACCTGAATACACCAGCCCAACAACCACGTCAGAGGATTCGGAGTTCTACTGGCAGACCGCTCCGTCTCAAAGCCGGCAAATGCTCAGTCAGATCTTCAAAGAAGATGCCTGGCAACTTGATTCCCCGAAAGTATTTGAGTTTTCACAAGGTGAAGGAAATACCCCCGGAATACTCTTATTTCAGGAATATGAGCAACTTGATGGTGAGTTCCTTATCAAACCTTGCACTTGCGTTATCTTCCAATCCAAAAATAAAAAATCGCGAATTGTTACAATGCACGCGCCAAGCGGGGCTGTGCTAAATGTCGACGCTCTGGCTTCGGAGCCAACGACTGACAATCAGGAAGCACTGACCGGCCGATTGATTGGTGATGTTATCATTCATAGCCAGGAATCAGAGCCCGGAGCCAACGACGGAATTCAATTCATCACTCGCAATGTTCAATTCGAAAAGAACCGCATCTGGACGACTCATGATGTGGAATTTCAGTACGCAGGCCACCTTGGACGTGGTCGGGACTTGATTATCACTTTAGGCGAGCAGGAAAAAAACAGTCTCGACTCAACAAACAGTCGTCCTTTTTCCCGAGTCGATTCTATTGAGTTGATTCATGTTGATGAGCTGGTTTTACAAATGGAACGTGAATTACTGCCCGGCGCAGGTCCATTAGTAGTAACCGACCGAAACTCGGTTTCAGCTCAAAGCAACTCAGAGATGGTCATTCAATGTAACGGCCCGTTCAGGATCGATCAGGCCAATTCCCAACTATCGTTAGAAGATCAGGTCCAAGTCACGTTTAAACGGGATGGGGAAGTCGATGACACCATGGTCTGCGATAAACTTCAGGTTACCTTTACTCCGCCCTATACCAATCAATCCGATACAACCAATCCTTTGCTCGACACCTCTGGTCAGTTCAATCCACAAAGCATTATCGCTGACGGAAATCCCGTGCTGATCCAATCACCCTCGCGTCAGTTGGCGATTAAAGGGCAGAGAGTTTCTATCGATTTGGACGAGTTGAAATTCTCCATCAAAGATGCGGTTGAGAGCACGATAACGTTTGAAAATTTTTCGATCAAAGTGCCCAAACTCGAATACACCTTTGCGGACGACTTCAGTCGCTTAGGCACTTACAAAGCAGAAGGGCCGGGCGAATTACGTCTTGCTGCAAGCCCTAATGAACCAGCTCAGTCAGAGCTCTTTGTTCAGTGGCAAGCAAACAGTACTTTGACAGTCAATGATCAACAGGAAAAGGTACTAGCACTCAATAAAGACGCTCGTATCCAGATTTCAGAAACCGAATCGATATCCAGTGACCGCCTGCATGTGTGGCTGGAAGAAATTGAGGTGCCGTCGGCTGATAGCAAGGAGGCTGAATTCGAGTTAACGCCCTACAAGATGGTGGCAACAGGCCATGTCGAAATTGACTTACCGGAACTACATGCCAAAGCTCATCAAACGCGAACTTGGATTTCCAGAGAACCCACAACGACGGGTTCACAGCCCTCCACAAAACCTGCACTCGACAATCCAATCAAGCTATTTGACCGCTCTCAGAACTCTGGTAATCCTGAAACTCTTAAGCGATATATTGTGACGGGAGAACTTCTCAACCTCGATTTATATCGTTCTCAGTCGGGCTTGCAAATTAAAGGGGCCAACATGGAAGGTAACTTATCTTTCCATCAGCAACCCTTACCCGGACAATCCCGCTCCGCGTTAGCATTACATGGCGAACGAATCAATCTTAAACGCGGCTTATCGGGGCTGGCGGAAATTACGATTACGGGAAAAGAGCGACAAGGAAAACCTGCTTGGATCTCTTATGAAGGATTTGAGCTTTCCGGAAATTCAATCCGGCTCGACCAGCAAAGCAATCTTGTTTGGATTGACGGAGCAGGTGAATTAGTTCACTTAGCACAGGATAACCCAAATCCTGAAAACGCCAAGCGAATTACCTGGGAAGAACAAATGGCGTTCACCGGTTCCAAGTTTCAACTTTTTGGAAATGTCCAATCCCGCTTTCGTATGCAATCCCCTCAAGGCGAAACCAAAGAGATTTCACTACGTTGTAAAGTACTTGATCTCTACTTAAATCAACGCATTGACTTCCAACAGCCACATCTGTCATCGCCGATTCAAATCAGGGAATGCCGAGCTTTGGATCAGGTCGAGATTCACAGGCGAACGATTGACAAAAATAACCAACATCGTGATCTACAGCACATCCGTGTCGAACACCTCCGTTACTTCCCAAGTGACAATCGGATCGTTTCCGACAAACAGGGAAGTATTCGATACACATGGGTCGACGATGGAAGCCTGCCGACCATCGGCAAGCCTCTCAGGGACCAGGAGAATATCCAGAGCCTAAACGTGGAATTTAACAAAGGTGTTCGGGGGGATCTGGCGAATCTGGAACTCAGTTTCCATGGGAAAGTTCAGGCGTTGCTGGGATCCGTGCCACAATGGGACAGCCGGCTCACTCCACAAGAGGTGAAACAAAACGAAGGCGTTGAACTCAATTGCGATGAACTCTCGATTGCCAATGTCAGTAATACCGACGATCTTTCGATAGTCATATCAGCTACCGGAAATACGCACATCGCCATGGCAGGATATACTGCCGTGGCAAATCGGGTTTCCTATTCCCAGTTCAAAAATAACATTGTGCTGGAAGGAGGACGGGGTGACGCTCAGTTATGGCTCAACACTAACAAAACCCTCAAACCCAACGCTTCTGCGCGGCGGATTTTCTATGATCTGAAAACCGGTAGTATTGATATCCAATCCCCCAGTTTGTTGGACTCCGGTAACTAAAATTACGCAACCGGTAATCTCAAACGCTCCTGTTCCATACGTTCGACGAGAAACTCAACCGCCTGTTGAGCCTGAACGTTGTAGTAGGCAAAACCATGCCCACCGGCGGATGTCTCGAAATCATATTCGTGAGGCACGCCAAGTGAATATAGCTTCATCTGTAGGCGATCAACACCTTCAAACCAGTACGAGTCGACAGGATCACAACAGAAAAACTGATGACGCGGCCAATTGAGCGGATGAATATGTAGCAACGCGGAATCCTGACGAGCCACCTCGGGATCGTCATACATTTGAGGCAACGTCTCATCAATGCCTTGCTTCATTCGCAGATGATAGTCAATGGCCGGAGAAATCGCTGCGACGACAGGAAAGAGCCCTGGGTATTTGTAACTCAATCGCAGAGCTCCCTGGCCTCCCATACTGGTGCCTAACAAAGCCACTCGCGGAGTGGTAACTCCCCAGTGATCTTGGATATGACACATCACATCATCTTTGACAAAGCTCTCAGCAGTTTTTTGCATATCAAATTCATCACAAATCCGATCGGACCACCAACTGCGTTGCGTACGTGGACCGATGACCCGTAAGCCAAAACGCTCAAATTGCTCTGTGAACGCCGGCTTATCGTTAAGCCACTCGCCACTCACTCCATGAAGATAAACAATAACGTATTGATGTTCAGAAGGCTGCGTTGGCTCAAAAACTTCGCAGTCATGGCCAGCTAATTCAATTGTTGACCACATACTCATTTACTCAATGTGACATCTTGTGTGTTTAGGAGAAACAATGAAGTTTAATTGATTAGAGACAATGAGTACAATGGCCTGAACGAATTCGGATAGGGTGGAGCAGCCTATTAGTTACAACGCCGCCAATGTCGACGAAACTTGTGCTCAACAGGATTTTTCGGTGAAAGTACTCATTTCAGAAGAGCAATTGCAGCAGGGCATTTCGGAGATGGCCAGTGCGATTAATGCGCGACTGGACAACCAACCCCTGACGGTCATCTGTGTGATGACGGGCAGCATCATCGTGGTTGCTGATCTCATACGGCAACTTACCATGCCTGTAAAGCTAGGCTCGGTTCATGCTAGTAGCTACCGCGGGGCCACCAATCGAGGCAATCTGAATCTCGATACCTCGATGCTTCCAAATTTACAGGATGCTAACGTCCTAATCGTGGATGACATCTTCGATACTGGACATACGCTACATGCGGTAACTCAACATATGAATTCGCTTGGCGTTGCAAGCCTGCACACCGCCGTTCTACTTTACAAACACGGACGACAAGAACTTGCACTGGATGTCGACTTTATAGGATTTGAAATTCCGGACGAATTTGTTGTGGGATACGGTTTAGACTACCAGGGAATCTACCGCAATCTTCCTTATATAGGCGTCATGGAACATGAAGACCTTTCAGCTAACGAAAAAGAATAAGGCAAGCACGAAAAGTAAGACCCGTTATGGCTGGAATGAGAATTGCAATGATAACCCGACGTTTTTGGCCACTGGTGGGTGGCGCAGAAATGGTCATGGCGAATCTTGCTTCTGAATTCCAGCGACAAGGTGTCGACCCAGTCTTACTAACCGCCCAATGGGATCCGACCTGGCCAATGCAATTCACTCATCGTGAAGTCAGTGTTCAGAGATTGGCGAATCCCGAGCGAAAGGGATGGGGGACATACGTTTATATGGATGCTCTCTCGAAGTGGCTTCGAACCAACCGGCATACATACGACATCGCCTTTGTTTCAATGCTAAAACACTCTGCGTATTCAGCAGTGACAGCTTGCCGCAAACAACCACAAGGCGTAGTACTCCGAGTCGAAGGAGGGGGGACTACAGGGGATTGCAACTGGCATAATATTGCTCGGTTTGGCAATCGTATTCGGCGACGATGTAAAGAGGCCAATGCAGTGATTGCCCCAAGTGATGCCACCTATGATGAGTTGGTCGAAGCACAATTCGCCTTGGATCGCATCCATCAAATTCCTAACGGCGTCGCGTTATCCGAAACGCCTCAGACTCCCGAGTCGATAACTGCTGCACGACAGATTTTATGCCAAAACAATCGAGACTTCACCTCTCATCCAGATCATTACGTCAGCGTTTACACCGGTCGATTAACGAGGAATAAAGGACTTTTTGAATTACTGGATGCCTGGCGGGTCGTCGTTCATCAAAGGCCACACAGCCAACTATGGCTAATCGGAGAAGGGCCGGACCGAGAAGCCCTGTATGATCGAATTCGTGAATTACAACTAACCGGCCATGTCCTGATGCCTGGAGCTTTTGACGATGTAAGCGATCTGTTAAAAGCTGCCAATTCATTTGTTCTGCCGTCGTATACAGAAGGGCTATCTCTTTCAGCCTTGGAAGCAATGGCCCATCGCGTCCATGTGATTGCGAGCGACATCGCAGGTAACCGGCAACTCATTGAAAACGGAATTCATGGTAGACTTGTTCCAGTGAAAGAATCCAGTCCCCTAGCCGAAGCGATTCTCAGTGCTCAGTCCTCCGACAATAACGCAATGACCAAAGCGGCTTATGATCGGGTCAAACGAAACTTCTCTCTTGAAGCTATGGCCCGACAACATATAAAGGTATTCGAGAACGTCTTGCGAGACTCAAACGAATGACGCCAGCATTACATATCGTCCCATCCACGTCAGACTTTGGTACCCTCGCTCAGATACGGGAAGTGGCGAGCCAGACTGATCAAGTCAATCGTGTGGTTTGCTTACGGGATGAAGCGAACTGTCTTCAGGAAGTCCAGACCTGGCTTGGGACTCAGGTCACCATACTGGCTCCCCGTTCTCGTTCAACATGGGCACGTACACTGCAATTATTCCAACTTGTCCGACAATCGGGGAAAAAGGATCAATCGTTGATTTGCTGGAATCCCGGGCGATATGACATGTCGTCAGTGCCTCTGTTGGGAATCTTTAAGCAATGGCAAACCGTCATCACAACACCTTCCAAGCGGGAGCTTGCCTATCCGGGATTTGTGGGTACTCAGATTCTAAAAGGCAGTACGCAAATCTATGTCTCGTCAAAATACCTACAGTCACAATTCCCAAACAGCCAGTTAGCATTGCCATGGCTGAGCAATTCGCGGGAACCATCACATCAGGCGGAACTACCCAAAAAAGGCTCGCTCGATCTTAAAGAACATTTTGGATTGTCACCGTCGTCCAAGGTATTGATGTGTCTGGGACGAAACGACTCCTTTTGCCGTCTAAAAGAGGCTATTTGGATCATTGGAATTCTTGAGCATTTACATTCAGATGTTCATCTTGTGATTTGTGGCGTGGGTCCACAAACTGACCGATTAAGAATGGTTGCGGACCAAATGGTATTACGCCCGCGTATTCACTTTCTATCCCCCTGGCTACCAATCAATGATCTACTAGCCCAAACGCAGTGCTTACTTGTTACAGCTGATCACTCCGGGCAGGATTGGAGCATTCAGAAAGCCATTGAGCAACGGGTGCCGGTTGTCGCCAGCCGTAGTGACGGAAACATGGAATGCATTAATCATCAGGTCAACGGTTTTATCGGAGGACCGGATGCCGGCGGGCTCGCAAAACATATTCACCAACTTCTTATCGAGCCGATGGTTTACCCGAATAGACAACCCGCAAGATTAGAGACCCCAACGATAGAATCATGGGAATCCGTATTCAACCTGTAAAAAACAACGGCTTGCTATGAACCAATCACATGATGGCGGCGATATAGATAATAGCTTTTATCAATGACGACTCACCAATAAATTAACATGTGTGGCATAACCGGATCCCTTTGGACAAACGAAGCTAAAAGCATCTCCCGAGAACAACTCGGCAAGATGACTGCTTCTCTGCTGCATCGAGGCCCGGATGATTGTGGCGAGTACTTTAGTTCTCATTCACCGTCTGTTTCCAAGCCCGCGGTTGCCCTTGGCTTTCGTCGACTCTCCATCATCGACCTACAAACAGGTCACCAACCTATTGCAAATGAAGACGAGTCGATCTGGCTTATTTTCAATGGGGAAATCTACAATTACCTGGAGCTCAAGGCTGAACTAGAAGCGGATGGTCATCGTTTTAGAACGACCAGCGACTCCGAAGTGATTGTGCATCTGTATGAAAAATACGGCACTGAGATGTTCCAGTATCTCAATGGAATGTTTGGCCTGGTACTTTGGGATAGCCATCAAGGAAAGCTTGTCCTTGGTCGAGATAGACTCGGTCAAAAACCCCTCTATTACGCAACGCAGGGAGAGCGACTGTTATTTGCAAGTGAGTTAAAAAGTCTGCTCGCTAGTGGAGAAATCAAACGGGAGATTAACCCACGAGCTCTCGACCACTATTTCATCTATCAATACATTCCCCATCCACTGTGTATTTTTAAAGGCGTCCAAAAACTTTCACCCGGACACTTTGCTGTCTATCAAAACGGCCAGCTCAATGTCGAGAAATATTGGAATCCAGATTTCAATCAGACTTCTGAGTTGGGAACCAACGACCTCCAAAATCAGTTATATGAGTTACTAACCGACAGCGTAAAACTACGAATGCAAAGTGATGTACCACTGGGGGCCTTCCTCTCAGGAGGCGTGGATTCGTCGTTGATGGTTGCTTTAATGCAACAGCATGCTGATCATCAAGTCCAGACATTTTCTATAGGCTTTCCCGTCAAAGCCTATGACGAATCCGCTTACGCCCGGCAAGTATCAAAACACTTGAACACAGATCATCACGAACTGATCGTCGAGCCCAATGCGGTAGATATCCTCCCGTCGTTAGTGAAGTACTATGACGAACCATTTTCAGATAGCAGTGCCATCCCCACCTGGTATGTCTCCGAATTTACACGACAAAATGTCACCGTAGCCATTTCAGGTGATGGAGGAGATGAATTATTTGCTGGATACGATCGGTATAAAGCGGTTGCATTAGCACACAAGATCGATCGAATTCCACCACTTAAATACTTGCTGGGGTTGGGATTATCGAAGTGCCTTCCGACTGGTTCAAAGTACAAAGGCTTCTTTCGTAGGCTTAAACGGTTTCTGACACCCATTGCCTATTCCCCAGTCCATCGATATTTAGACTGGATCAATATTTTCCCCTACGTAAATCGACTGGAATACTACACGGAGGAATTCCAGGCGGAGTTGGAGGATCACGATCCAGCTGACTTTCTCACTCAGGCCTGGCAAAGTGCAGCGAGAAGATCCCCGATTACCAAAGCATCTCTCGGAGATCTAACCACTTACCTACCGTGTGATCTAAACACCAAAGTGGATCTCGCGAGTATGGCTCATGGTCTTGAATGCAGACAACCATTTCTGGATTATCGCCTCGTCGAATTTGCTTCACAGATTCCAGCCGTTGCCAAATTCAATCAGGGAACAGGGAAGCAATTACTTCGACGTACGTTTGGTGAGTTACTACCGAAAGAGATTTGGAATCGCCCTAAAATGGGATTTGGCGTGCCACTGGATCACTGGTTTAGAAACGAATTACGTGAACAAACTACAGATACTCTCTTAGCTAACAATGCCAAATCACATCACTGGATACGACCGCAGATCATAGAACAGTTAGTCCACCAACATCAAACCAAGCAAAGAGACCATAGCCAGCGACTATGGTCTCTACTGATGTTTGAACATTGGCTCCAGCAATGGACTTAACTGCTGGCTTGTCGAGCGGTCCAAATCGGACCATTCGGAAATTCATACTCATCTAGAGAAGCTGGTTTCATCGTAATGCTGTACCCTGGTGCCGTTGGAGGCATATAGGCACCGTTTTGCATCACGACCGGATTCTCAAAGTGCTCATGTAAGTGATCGACATACTCAATGAGGCGATTTTCCGTGGTGCCACTTACACATACATAATCAAACATGGCTAGATGCTGAACGTACTCGCAGAGTCCCACTCCGCCTGCATGCGGACACACAGGAATATCGAATTTCTTCGCCATCAGAATGATAGAAAGGATTTCATTCACTCCACCGACACGAGTACTGTCGATCTGACATACATCGATGGCGTTGGCCTGCATAAACTGCTTAAAGATAATTCTATTCTGACACATTTCTCCGGTCGCGACGCCAACACCCAGAGGGCGTAATGCTTCGGCAATGGCGGCATGCCCCAGGACATCATCCGGACTGGTGGGCTCTTCAATAAACCATGGCTTAAACTCAGCCAGTTTCGTCATGTTATCGATAGCTTCATTGACGCCCCACACCTGATTAGCATCCATCATCATTCGGCGATCGTAACCAATCTCCTCCCGAATGATCTTGGCACGTCGAATGTCGTCATTAATATCTCGGCCCACTTTGATTTTGTAGTGAGACCAGCCAGCCGCCACACCCTCCTGACAAAGTCGGCGTAATTTCTCTTCGCTATAACCAAGCCAGCCGGCCGAAGTGGTGTATGAAGGGAATCCATTAGCCATCAGGTTATCGATTCGCTCTCCTTTTGAATCGGCCATCTCTTCGAGAATTGCCATAGCATCTGAGGGAGATAATGCATCGTCGATATAGCGGAAGTCGATACAGCGTACGATTTCTTCCGGTGTCATGTCCGCCAGTAACCGCCAAACCGGTTTACCTTCGGCCTTAGCCCACAGATCCCAAATTGCATTCGCGACAGCACCAACGGCAAAATGCATAACGCCCTTATCAGGCCCCATCCAGCGTAACTGGCTGTCACCCGTCAAATGACGCCAAAACTTACCCATATCAGAGGTAATCGCATCCAGTGATTGGCCAACGACTAGTCGTTTCATAGCGTCCACAGCACCGGAAATCAGTTCCGTACCTCGTCCCAGCGTGAAAGACAATCCATGCCCGAGCAAGTCACCATCTGTTTTGAGTGTGATATACCCACAGGAGTAATCCGGATCCGGATTCATAGCATCAGAACCATCTAGATTATCTGATGTAGGAAAACGAATATCCCGTACTTCTATATCTGTAATCGTAATCGCCATTATTTTTGTTCCTCGATTCCCCAGGCTTTCTCTACCATATGGGCCGCACCGGCATCAAACAACTCTAACTCAGGCCTAATAAAAGGGTAGTAGTCATTGGTGCCAAAATAAGATTCCGTAGCTTCTGCAAAATATTCCATCTGATTGGTGGTGCTGTAATGTTTCACTTGTTGGCCATTCCAGCGTAAGACCTTGAGATATTGCTCTGTCTTCATGGCGGCCCGAAAAGCAGCCAACACATCAGGGTTTTCAAATCCCTGTTTAAGGTACTGATCATGATAGGCATGTGCCAGTTCATGCAGCACCATGTAGGGCTGTGAAATCGTCCAACTGACAAAATTCTCTGCATTCGAGATTTCGACACATTTTACTTTGTCAGGGTTCATACCATTATCGACCAACCACTGCCTACCAGGATGGTAAACGGCACAAGGATGATGTGGTTCCTCATATTCAAGCCAAATCGTAACCTGCTGCAACTTTTTCACTGCTTCATTAGGTAGAACACGTTCGATTTTAAATAGCTGGTAATCCATTACTTCCATCGCCTGCTTAAACAGTTTTTGATGGCGACGAATCAGAAGTTTATTCACTCGAATGTTGTAACCACGCACTTTAACGTCGCGATAATTCGAAGTCGGCTCAAATTGAAGAGACTCATTGGCGAGCCGATTTTCCTGTGCATAAAGCTCAGAGAAATGACAGACGCAGATTAATATCAAAAAAAACGGGCGATTCATGAGTACCTCAATTGAATATTCAGGGTGGCTTCTCTCAGCATACCAAATCTACTAAACCTTCAAGAGTCCCCAAGGCAAGAGTCCCCCAAGCTTGTCTTCAGACTGACGATGTTTGTCACTGACCTTCAGAGTGTTGGACCTTACGAAGACTAAAATACTGACTCCCTCTCCGGATTTACTTAAGGCATTCAACTTAAACATCGCTAGATCAACCGTCCCTTGTCCAGAATAATTTCCTCCCAACCACCACCATGGCTGTTACCCGATCTTGACCGTTGGATCGGCAATCGTCTTTATTGCTTCCAGGAATCCCATGACAACCAAATCGAATCCGTCGCGTTTGTATCATCGCAACTTGCTCGCCCTCTCTATCATCAGAAACACTGGTTTAGCAACCTGAATTCTGCTTTACAGATGGTTGGGCAGACCGACATCGTCGTGGTGACCTCTCCCATGACCACAACCTATCGGTTTATACAGGCATGCGCAAATGAATTTAATCTCCGCTTGAGTAACACTGTCATCTGCCGCACTCAGAAGCAGTGGAAGAAACTCATCACCGCTGAATACTCGACGGATAGTAATGAATGTATTATCAGCCCACCTCAGTCCCTACCAAACCTAACTCGTAATCCTCCGAACTGTATAAAAGCTAAACCAGAACGAGACCGATTCCTTATCGGGGGAGCTCAGCAGGTCTATGTCATCGAAGGTCGAATTGGCAGTAAAACACAACGTTTGCTTAAAAGGCGGGAAGCCCAAACCATATGGATGCCCAAGTTGCCGGATCCAAACATCAGTCGGCCTCCAGCATGCCATCCTCCGCCATCGATTACTGACCCACCCTATCGGCTTCCAAAGTGGTTCAACCCTAACGCAACACTTGCTCACTGGACCCGAGCTGCCGATGGCCCCTGGCCCCTCCAATCTGAAGCAGATTGGCACCTTCAGTTAGTCCATGGTTTGTCGGAAGCCGATCACTCCGCACTCGCCACGTTACAGAACATTATTAGCAAGGAAGTAATCTATGGCACAGGTCGTACTATTCGCGAAGGGCACAAAGTAGTCTGTCTAACGCGAGTTCCTATTTCACGTTGGCAAGAACAACACATCTACAGACCTCACTTACGCCGATGGGACTTTTGTCCTTATGGCGTGGTCTTCAGCCCGACAGCCATTTCCCGCATAACACCGACTGATGTGCAATATGGCGATGAAGATCTTTGGAAGAGGCTGAGGCCGTCCGATCGTCCATATTTTCAAGCGATCGACTGCAACATTGACTGGACGATTGAACAAGAGCAGCGAGTTCTGGGAGACATCGTACTCCGTTCACTACAGAATGACGACTTGATTCTTTTCACCCAGACAGCCCGGGAAGCCGAGCAACTCCAAATCTATTCTCGCTGGCCTATTGTCCCTTTCGACTATTTACAAAGGACTGATAGAATACAAACATAGCTTAAAGACCATCCTCCAAATCCTAAAACTCTTATGTCTGTTTCCCGAAAGCAATTCATCGACAACTTAGATGCGTCTGGCATCATGACTGAGGCTGAGATCAGTGCTTGGCTATCTAATCACCCTCGGGAGTTAGATCCCATCGATGGCGATGCGATGGCTGCGATATTAATCGATGACGGTGTCCTCACTTCCTATCAGGCCCAGTGCCTCAACCGAGAACGCCCACGGCCCCTGAAATATGGAAACTATGATTTACTAGAGATCATCGGGCAGGGCGGTATGGGCACCGTCTATAAAGCTCGCCACAAGATGATGAAGCATGACGTAGCCATCAAAGTCATTTCGTCAAAGCAGGGGGACGAATCCGACAATCGATTTAAACGTTTTCAGCGTGAAGTCCAGACGGCTGGCAAACTATCTCACAATAACATTGTCTCCGCCTTGGATGCGGGTGAAGAAAATGACAAATTCTTTCTCGTGATGGAATTGGTTCTCGGGGAAGACTTAGGGAAAATTTCTAAATGCGAAGGTGAATTACCGGTCGACGAAGTGCTTGACTATATGACTCAGGCCGCTGTTGGTTTGCAATATGCTCATGATGAAGGCATTGTCCACCGGGACATTAAACCACATAACCTTTTGCTCTCCTCAGACGGCATCGTTAAAATTCTCGATCTGGGTCTCGTCTCATTACAGCGATCGGAAGATTCCATCGATGATAGTCTAACAGGCCAAAATCAAATCATTGGCACTGTGGATTATATGTCTCCGGAACAGGCCAAGGATGTTCATAGTGTCGATCCTCGTGCAGATATATACAGTTTAGGTTGCACGTTGTTTCGCCTACTGACCGGAAAAGCTCCCTATCCGGGTAACTCTACGATCGAACGTCTACTCGCCCACCGAGACAACCCTATTCCTTCGTTACATCAGTTTCGAACTGATATCCCCGAGTTGCTCGATCGGATCTTTCAACGCATGGTCGCAAAGGAACCTGACGATCGTTACCAGACCATGGAGGAAGTGACTGAAGCCTTTGAGACCTGTCGACTAGCCAGTGTCTCAATCATGCCCGTCATTCAAACCGAAGAGACTACGGTTTCTAATATTGAAGAATTCTCACTTGATCTTGAAATTCACGATGCGTCTACTTTGGAGGTCGCCTACACCGAGCTTGAATCGATTGAAACCGATACACCTGTTCTGCCAACTCCGGTTGCCGCAGGACCAAGCATTGACTCCGGAAGCGTTATTGAGCAGACCCAAGTTACACAACGAGCTGGCAAGGGAAATCAGATTCTTATTGCTTTAACTGTCCTCATTCTACTGGGAGCTGGTGGCGGTTACTGGTATGCCAACCGCCCCGGGTATGTCGAAGTCGATTTTCCGATTGAATATCGGGAAGGAAGATGGGCCGTGGAGATTTTGGACGGAAGAGACAAGAAAGTCGTCCATCTCACGGAAGTCGATGCAGATGGATATGAGAACACTAATCCAATCAAAATCCCTCTGGCTCCCGGCAACTATACTTATGCGTTGATGCGACCGCCATTTTTCCCCAATACTGGTCGATTTGAAATGCAACGCAGCAAAACGATTATCGTCAACGGGAGTTCCTGGGACACCAGCGATTTGCAGGAACTGGGGCTAATCAATTCACCGGTCGAGCAGGAGCCACCAAGCCCCGAAAACGAGTCGGAACAATAATAGCGTCATCGTACATGTTGCCGTTTTAATTCAATTGCCGGAGAGTCTTCAGTTTTCAATACGCCTCACTTGGCATCCTGAGCCGCCGCACGATCGATGCGTTGTTCATACTTGTAGTACAACTTCTTATGGCGGTCAGACAAATCCACCCGACGCCCTTGAATGAAGGCGGCCTCCACGTTGGTTCGGATATCGAGAATATTGCCATCCGTAATTACCAGCGTGGCATCCTTACCTTTCTCCAGACTGCCAACCCGGTCGGCCACTCCGAGAATCTCAGCCGTGCTTAGTGTCACTGATCGCAATGCCTCATCCATTGACAATCCGTAGGCGTGTGCCGTCCCCGCATGAAAGGGTAGGTTTCTCACCATAGAGGCCCCAAATCTACCATCTGAAGCGATGCAAAAGCGTACTCCTGCCTTCTTTAAGATCGCTGGGATTTCATACGGGAGATCATAAAAGTCATCATCTCGACGTGGCAAACGGTAGATACCTCCCAAAATCACCGGAATATCATGCTGCTTAAGTAGATCTGTACAATGGATCGAATCATAGCCACCGCTGATAATCAACTTCACTTTCTGACGTACTGAAAAGGCAACAGCTGCCTGAATTTGATTAGCATACTCAGCCGACGCAATCACTGGAATCTCACCGGCCAAAACATCTCTCATTGATTCCCACTTCACATCGATCTTAGTCGAAGGATCGTTTCGCCGCGCCGCATCATATCGCCGAGCGGTTTCAAAGAACTCTTCAAGTCGTTGCATGTTCTCGTCGCGAGCTTTCACGGTTTTCTTTTCATCGGCGTTGAGTTGCCAGTCACTCACAGCTGCCATCAGAGGCCAATTGATGTGGAGCCCTGCACCTGACCGAATGGTTAAGTCTTCATAAGTCCAACCATCCAACTGAATGACAGCGCTTTGCCCAGAAACAACACCACCGCTGGGAGCTGTCAGGCAAAGCAACACGCCATTACTTCGAGTCGTTGGAATAATTTCGCTGTCCGGATTGATTGCCACTTGAGCCTTCACATTAGGATTAAAACTTCCGGTTTCCCGTTCATCCACTGTGGCACGTACTGCATTGATTTCCACTAGCCCCATGTTGCTATTAGCATCTATTAGGCCGGGATAAACGTGCTTTCCTTTCACGTCGATCACTTCCACCTCTACTGGCAGATTTACATCTCCACCAATTTCAAATATTTTCCCGTCGATAAAGAGCAACGTCCCTTGTTCAATCGTCTTCCCACTGACGGTATGGATCACTCCTCCAACCAATGCGATCGGCTTAGTCTGCGCAGCACCGGGTACTTCCGGAACAGCCGCCGATGCAAAATTAACCATCCCAAAGCACAACATCAGGATGATTGGGAGGATTTGTTTGTGGCAGATTGACATAGGTAAAATTCCGAATTGAGTTTGAGGACTTGGATTGTATCTAGGAGCGGTAATTTGGTTTCTTAAAATGATGTTGTTACCCTCCTTCTACATTCTGCTGCACAGCATTCTTTTGTAGTTGACCCTGCTGTTTTTGTTGTTCACGTTGTTCCTGATTAATGAGATCCATTAATTGTTGTAACCGTCCCTGTTGTCCGGCATGGTTGCAAACATTGCTATGGCGATGCGTATGGCAGAACACGTCTTCACGCGGCCACAAGTCAGCTTCTTTCTCCGTACCGGTCCCACCCTGCAACATCTCTTCGCCTGATTCAAGAATCTTCTGAATCAAAGTATTACGCCGTTGCTGCAAAGTTGAACGTGATGCAATATCTTCCTGACGGTCAAAATACTTGCGACCATCAATCCAGGTTTGTTCACAACGACTAAACACCGACAGCGGATCCCCGCTCCAGATTACAAAGTCAGCATGTTTTCCTGCTTCCAGCGACCCAACAAACTGGTCAATTCTCAATTGCTTGGCTGGATTGAGGGTCACGAACTTCAATGCTTCGTCTGGTTCAACTCCTCCGTACTTAACAGCTTTAGCAGCTTCATGGTTTAGATGTCTTCCCAGCTCCCTGTCATCCGAGTTGAAAGAGACGACGACTCCCGCTTTGTGCATTAACTTACCGTTATACGGAATCGCATCAATGACCTCATACTTATAGGCCCACCAATCCGCAAAGGTAGATCCCATCGCTCCGTGAGCCGCCATTTCCGGCGCAACTTTGTAACCTTCCAGGATGTGCTGTAAGGTACCAATTGTGACATTGAATTCTTCCAGCGTTCGTAGCAAGGCTAAGATTTCATCCTGTCGATAACTGTGACAATGGATCCATCTTTGGTGATCCAGGATTTCGACGATCGCTTCCAATTCATAGTCATATCGTGGAGGCACACCCCGTTTCGTAGCGTTCCATTGCGTCCAGTCTTTTTTGTACTGACGGGCTCGAAGGAATGCATCACGTATGATTTGCTCAACCCCCATACGAGTCTGCGGATAGCGAGTGGTGTATTCATCGCCCCAGTTGCTTTGCTTTACATTCTCACCCAAAGCAAATTTAATCCCGAGAGGAGCGTCTTCGAACTTTAAGTCTTCGCCAATGGCCCCCCAACGCAACTTAATTACTTGGTTCTGTCCCCCGATTGGGTTGGCAGAACCGTGAAGGATATTCGAAGTTGTAACACCCCCAGCCAACTGGCGGTAAATCGTCTTGTCGTGCGCATTGATGAAATCTCCAATTCGAACTTCGGCGGTGATTGCCTGAGCGCTTTCATTCACACCGCCATCCGTTCCCATATGACTATGGGCATCAATGATACCGGCGGTAATATGTCTTCCGGCTAAGTCAACAATGGTGGCCCCTCGTGGGGCTTTCAATTCCTGACCCACCGCAACAATCTTGCCTCGGTCAATAAGCATACTGGCGTTTTCCAAAGTCCCATCTGGCCCGGAAGTCCAGATAGTTGCATTTGTAAGCAACAAGAGTCCAGCTTGGGATGGCGGCGTTGACCGGCCATAAGCTCCGAGCGGGTAGTTGACGTCAAATGAAGCAGCTACCGCAGCCTTGGGCTTATCCTCCGTAGGCTTCTCAGCATCACCCTTAGGCTTTTCTGCACTCATCAATTTAGCCGTGAATTTACCTGTAGAGCCATCTGTAGCCGCCCACTCGCCAACTCCATGCTGTGCCTCTGCATCAAGAAATGTCAGCGTAAATCGAATGGACCCTTCTTTTTCAAATTTCACTCCCGGCAGAACAGCACTCACACGAGTGTCCCGAATAGATGCCTTGGTTAACGCAACAGATGTCTTTTCTTGTTCTGAATGAATATGGATGGAACCGTCTAAACCTGGCCCGTCTCCATTGAGTTCGAGAGTTAATTGCGTTCCTTCTAAATCACCTTCTAAACTCCAACTACCGTTTAGTGATAGAAGTGGCGTCGGCGAAAACTCGAATCGCTCACCCGCTACCCAGACTTCGTCGATTTTGCTACTCTCTTCAAACAGATTGCCGGATACAACGACTAAATTCGCTAGGTAGTTCTTTTCCACCTTACCTAAGATGTGCCCCATGCCGACCAGTTCAGCTGGGACAGTCGTGAGCGAAGCTAAGGCGGCTTGTTCTGTTAATCCTCGCTGCATGGACCGCCGAACGTTTTTAAGAAAGTCGTTTTTATCTTTCAAACCGTAGGAGGTTAGAGCAATCTTAACTCCCGCTCTGGCTAGTCTTCCCGGATTTTCCGGAGCAAGATCCCAATGCATCATACTTTCCAGTGACGCTGCCCGCGCAGATTCGATACTCCCCACATTCGGAGCCTGAGGAAAGTCCACTGGCAGAATAATAGAACGTTGAGTGGCGACCACATGATTCAAACGCTGGTATTCGTATCCTGAGCCAACGATAAAAGCCTCTAAGCCGAATTGCTTAGCAAATCGATCTGCTCTTAAAAAGTATTGCTCATCACTCGTAATAAATACTGCCGTTTGAGATGCGTTCAAGAGCGGTGCCATAGCTGCCAAAGCATCATTACGTTCGGGGCGTTTATTACCAGGATTGCTCTGATGAGCTTCCCAGGCTTTGGCATACCAGGCAGCATCCATCATCGCCTGCCTAGCTATTGCAACCGCCCCCATCGGTGAATTGGGATATTGATCCCTTCCACGCCCTTGAGGCACAGTAAGGCGGAAATGCTGAAAGACGTCTGCCTTTATGATCGCTGTGTCATTTTCACCGGTACCAGTGGCTACCAAACTACCAGTCCCCCGGATAATACCATTGCTCGGAGCGACCACTCGTGCGGTAATGCCCTGACTACGAAACTGACTATTCACGCCGGAATCCGATTGATAAACATCGGCAACCGAGAGTTGAGGTGTTACGGTGTCATTCCAATAAGGAGCACCGTTGAATGCAGGCGTCCGATCGACATTAGATGGTGAATAGGCATCAATAAACCCCGCATACACTGTCCTTCCGTCGAGCTCGATGATCTTCGCCCCGGCTGGGATCCGTTGATTCTCTCCTACCTTACGGATCAAATTATCCTGAATAATCACATCGCCGTTTTCGATAATCTGCTCAGCAGACACTACAATCCTGCCTCCGCGAAGAACGGTGGTCGAAGGTGTATTATCCTGCAAGCCTTCTACCGGTTTTGAATTCGGGATTTGGGCGTGACCGAGCAAAGTAACAAATACAGTGATGTTGAATACAACAACCAACGACCATAGATTGACAATCTTCATGAAGTGAGCTCTCAATTAAAAAATGATTTGCATCTACAATCCTAAATTATTGGAAGGCGATTATAAATCCTTCGAGTTCCTTAAAGTCCTGCACGCTGGTTGTGTACAATGACGAGATATTACAATTCACCACTCTGTTTGGCTTCTGGATTCCCTTATGCCTACTCGCAATGTGATGGTTATTACCGCAGCCATGCTGCTGTCGATCATCTGCTATTCGAAAGTACCGCAAAATCAATTCGCCCAGTTTTATGAGCGTGCCACTAAAGTGCTTGGGCAACGATACGTAGAAGAGGTCGATCAGGAGGTTCTATTTCAGGGTGCCATGAACGGCATGATGGCAACTCTGGATGAACATTCTAATTACCTTCCTCCACGTCAATACGAAGGATTGGATGCCATTCTGAATCAGGAATTTGGTGGTTTAGGCATCCAGATCGAAGGTGTTGAAGATTCAACTGAACTTCGAATTATCACTCCTGTTCTAGGAAGCCCTGCCTTAGAGCAAGGTTTGCAGGCCGGAGACATCATTGTCAAAATCGGTGACCTTTATACGAAAGATATTCCTCAGGATGAGTCATTGGATTTATTACGAGGACCTGAAGACACATCGGTACATATTACCATTAGCCGAGAAGGAGTAATCGACTTACTCGATTTTGAAGTCACACGAAAAATAATTCGCACCAGTACACTCAGGGGATATCAACGCAATGAAAACGGACAGTGGAATCACAGTCTACCTGAACCTGCCGACGATATTTTATATATGCATGTGACGGACTTCGGCCAACGGACCACCGAGGAAGTGAAAAAGCTTATTTTGGGCATCAAGGAGATGGGGGGATATACCGGAATCGTTTTAGACCTTCGTGGCAATGGAGGAGGCCTGCTTTCTTCTGCTGTTTCCATCTGCGACCTATTTATTGACGAAGCCAATGTTGTTGAGGTCCAGTACCGTGACAAGAACATGAATCGAGAATATTCAAGTACTGTAGAAGCGACGGTAGATCCGACGACTCCGATGGTTGTGCTCATTGATCGAGATTCTGCCAGTGCCAGCGAAATCACAGCTGCTTGTCTACAAGACCATTCGCGGGCATTGGTTATCGGAGAGCGAAGTTATGGAAAAGGGTCGGTACAGGATGTAGTCGAGTTGGATAGTACAGGCGATCGACATGCCATCAAGTACACCGTTGCACATTATGTACGTCCCAGTGGAATCAATATCCATCGCTCGAAGCCCATTGACCAGATGGCCGAAAACGAACCCTGGGGTGTCCAACCAAATGACGGATACGAAATGCCGTTAGACGAAGAACAACGACTAGACTACTTAAAGGATAAGCGAGAGCGGTTCATTATTAAGCCAGCGGGCATATCGAAAGAGCCTAAGGATAACGCTGAAATCACCTCGATCGAATTTGAAGATCAGAACGACTCTTATGTTGACCCACATTTACAGCGGGCCATCGAATATCTTCAGGCTCGACGTCAGTAGTTGCTTACAACTCTTTGAGGGCGGCTGAAATATCCTGGATAGCGGCCTTCCCGTCACCAAATAACATCGATGTGTTATCTGCTGCAAACAGTGGATTGGCAATTTTAGCATACCCGGGACTCAGACTTCGCTTGATGACAACCACCTGACGGGCCTCATCCACATTCAGGATTGGCATGCCAGAAACCGGAGTACCTTCCTTGCGAGCTTCCGGATTAACCACATCATTGGCTCCTAGAACAATCGCAATATCCACTTCGTCAAAGTCGGGGTTAATTTCTTCCAATGTTCGCAATTGCTCGTAGCTCACATCGGCTTCAGCTAACAACACGTTCATATGACCTGGCATGCGCCCAGCGACCGGGTGAATTGCATATTCAACGGTGGCACCTCGTTGTTCAATCATCGCAGCCAAATCACTAACTGCATTCTGTGCCTGAGCGACTGCCATTCCATACCCCGGTACGAAGACGACTCTTTCAGCAAAATCGACCATCATCGCTACATCTTCCGCAGTCGTGCGTTTGACGGTTGCATAGATACCCTCATCCTGTTCGTAGGATGAAGTCATGCCTCCTCCAAACAAAACGCTCAATAACGAGCGATTCATTGCTTTACACATCAGGCTAGTCAGAATAATCCCCGAAGCTCCCACAAGAGAACCCGAAATGATTAGAACTGGCTGATCGACAACAAAACCAGTTGCAGCAGCAGCCAAACCGGAATACGAGTTCAAAAGCGCGATCACTACCGGCATATCTGCTCCACCAATGGGGGTAGTCAGGGTATAACCTAACGCACAACCTAAAACGCAAATCACCAGGTAGAGCAGAACATTTCCTGTATCAATCATCTCGAATACACACCACCCGCATCCGATTAACATCGCTAGATTTAACACGTGACGAATCAATGTGGGGATGGGGAGCTGTTTCTTAAAGAAGTTTAATTCCTGCAGTTTCCCAGCTGCCACTCCACTTCCCACAAACGTGACAGCACCAATCAGGCCCGAAACGCCACCAGCAACAACCACTTCCACAGGAATAGAGCTGTCTTTTGTCGCCATGAGACTTGCGGCAGCAACCAGTACTGATGCCAGACCACCGACGCCGTTAAACACAGCGACTAACTGAGGCATTTCAGTCATCTGCACGCGTGTAGCCAGTACCGTTCCAAAGAGCGTGCCAATAAAAATCGCGCCAACAATCGTCCCGATAGGCAGCGTTAAACTGTTTTGAATCGATTCATTTTCAAGGGTGATCAAAAATGAAACGCCAGCTGCCAGTAACATTCCCACGACGCCCAACAGGTTCCCCGTGACGGCAGTCCGAGGATGCCCCATCTTCTTGATCCCCATGATGAAGAGGATGGCCGCTAAGAGGTAAAGTACATCAAAGATTACTGTGTTTAATTCCACCACGATGGGTAATCCTATAATTGGTTTTCCGTTAAACGGTTCACTTGTTGCTCGAACAAACTCTGAATCGCAGATTCAGCTGCCTGTCGCCAAATTAAGCTGTTTTCTTCTTTTTCTTGGAAGCGAACATACTCAACATACGGTGCGTTACTCCGAATCCACCGACCACATTGACCATCGCCAGCACGATCGCTAAACCAGCTAGTAACAATGCCAGATTCTGGTTTGACTCAACACAATCTGCCACAACCAAAATCGCTCCGACGATTGTAATTCCACTAATCGCATTCGAACCTGACATCAGTGGGGTGTGTAGAGTCTGAGGGACTTTGGTAATGACTTCAAAACCAACAAAAACCGAAACAATGAATACCGCAATTCCAGCCATCAATGCTTCGTAGCGGTCAATCGTGAAACTACTTGCAGCCTCCGTCTCTTCCGCATCAGTCTCCTCTTCCAATCCTGACAATGGTTCTTCAGAAACAAAGTCGGGAGTCGGTGCTTCGCTGGCGGTCACTGGAGCTTCCTCAGAAGCAGGGGACTCTACTTGTTCAAGGTTTTCCTGAGCAACCAGCATGCCTGCAAACAGCATGACACACAAACCCAGCCACTTTACCCAATTGATCTTTCTTAGATTGTTCATTGGACTTTCAATTTCAAAAGATAAAACCTGGTACCGCGTTACACGATACCCTTTGCTGTTATCACAGAAGCTCTCTCGGCTTCCTCATTACTCTTCATAGTCACTGAAGTCGAAATCCGGGTCTTCATCATCGCCGTAATCTTCTGCAGCGTCGTAATCTTCCAATTCGTATTCGTCGGCTTCCCCGCCTTCCTCAGCTTCCTCAGCTTCGTCTGCTTCGTCTGATTGGTCGTCCGAGTCTCCTAACTCTTCAGCATCTTCTTCCTCGACATTTTCATCGTCATCTTCTTCGTACTCAACGTACTCGACATATTCCTCATTTTCCCCGTCTTCTTCGCCCACTTCGCCTGACCCGTCTTCCGGCTCTTCTAAGTCTGCAGCGTCTTCTTCCTCGTCTTCTTCTTCATACTCAACGTACTCATCAGAATCCTCATCATTATCTTCGGGGTCTTCAACGACTTCCTCAACTTCGTCCGATTCACCGTCTTCTTCGAAATAGCCTTCGTCTGTCTCTTCGGCTAATTCCTCGTCATCCTCTTCCGTTTCATATTCGACTAATTCGTCCTCTTCCTCAATGGACTCGTCCAATGGCTCTTCGTCCACTGCTGGACTCACTTCCACCTCTTCACCAGCTGGCTCAGCATCGTAAGTGTCGCCAATATCTTCAGCCGGCGGTTCGTGGTCCTGTAGTATTTCCGGAGACTCTGCTAGGTCTTCACTTTCTATTGCTTCAGAAACAGGTTCAACCTCTGTCATAGCCTCGGCCCGATCAACGATTTCATCTTCAGATGATTCATCCTCGTTTGATCCTTCTGGCTCCTCGGACTCTTGTGGTGGCTCCGGCGTCTCGACTGCTACACCCAGCAGATCGCCGATACGTTGATTGACGATTTCACCCTCCTTGGAAATAAGGCAGCCGGCCACAATGTCGTCTTCTAAATCCAGCTCAATGTCACCCTCTTCGCTAATTAAATGCAGTAACAGGTTTGTGACGTTGTTACCGAACATCTGACTTGCGTGATAGGGTATTTCAGAGGGAAGGTTTGTTGGCCCCATGATGGTAACGCCATCCACTACGATGGTCTGATCCGCTTCCGTTTCTGCACAATTTCCCCCGCGTTCTGCGGCCAAGTCAACAATGACAGAACCGTGCCCCATACCATGCACGGCATCGCTTGTTAAAAGCAAAGGTGACTGTCGGCCGGGAATCGCGGCGGTCGTAATAATAATGTCATGCTCAGACGCCACTTCAGCCATGAAGGCGCGTTGTCGAGTCAGGAAGTCCTCAGTCTGCTCTTTGGCATACCCACCAGCATCCTCCGCATCTTCCGCTTCCAACTCCAGCTCAACAAACCTTGCCCCAACACTTTCGACCTGCTCACGACAATCTGGCCGAACATCATAGGCACTGACGATCGCGCCCAAACGCTTGGCTGTTGCCGCCGCTTGCAACCCTGCCACACCCGCACCAATGATAAATACTCGTGCAGCCGATAAAGTCCCGGCAGCGGTCATATTTAAGGGGAACATTCTGGGAAGCTGATAAGCTGCATGTAATACAGCGCGATATCCGGCAATCGTGGCCATCGAAGACAAAACATCCATGCTTTGCGCTCTGGTTATTCGAGGAACCATTTCCAAGGCAATTTGACTGACACCTACCTGTGCCAATTCAGCGATTGCTTCAGCATTTCCAAGCGGGTCACACATACCGATTACTAATTGGCCTGCGTTTAAGAGCTCTAAATCTTCGACGCCATTGACCGTATTAGCGCCTAAGCTTCTTACCTGAACTAACACATCGGCACCGGTCAGTTGGCTGCGAGAAGTGACTGCCGCTCCTGCGTCGGCATAGTTTTGATCAATAATTCCAGCAGCTTCGCCAGCTCCCTCTTCGACAAGAACTTCGTAACCAGCGGCGATTAATTTTTCAACGTTTTCCGGTAAGAGAGCGACTCTGCGTTCACCAGGAAATTGCTCTTTAACAACTGCGACTTTTTTCATGATTGCTAATTCTTCAAAATCACTGTGGAGGTCATGCGATACAGTCCTCACTGCAATTCACAGAACCCAAGATGGATTGTTGATTACTGGACAGGAAAGCCGATGACTTGCTTTTTTCGGGGATTATAATCCTCCCCTCAAACTTTCAAACGACCATCACTAGAATACCAATAGAACATTTTGGGTAGCTTTATCGCTATCCCAGATTGCCTAATATTACGAGTATTTAATAGGTTCTATACAAAATCTACTGATAGCGACCTCTATTCAGATGCGCCTTAATGGAAATCTGCTATGCATATGGCAACTACTAATCGGCGACGATCAGGAGTCACTAAGTGCGACTCGTCTGGCTAAAGAAACTTAGATGCTACTCAAATCACCGCTTTTACCCTATTATTCAGTTCTGGCGAGATTTCATCTCTAACTGGCGACCTAGAATCCGATAAAAAGGCTGATCGTTGGTGTTTTTAGCCCTTGTGACCTAGAAAATGCAGGGTTAGAATCGCTTGTTTCCCCACATATTTATGTACTTACTATAAATGAGGTAAGAACGTTGGTCGCTCAAAAGACCTATATGGCTAAACCTGGCGAAGTCACCCAAAACTGGTGGCTCGTAGATGCATCCGATAAAAGTGTTGGCCGATTGGCCAGCGAAATTGCTGTGATTTTGATGGGTAAAGATAAGCCATCTTATACCCCTCACGTAGATACCGGTGACTTTGTTGTTGTTTTGAATGCTGAAAAAGTATCTTTCAGCGGAAAAAAATGGCAGCAAAAGACTTATACCTGGTACACAGGTTACACAGGTCAGAAATCGATTACAGCCGAAAAGCGTATGGAGAAGGCTCCTGAGCTGATTCTGGAAGAAGCCGTTCGAAGAATGCTTCCAAAGAACAAACTGGGCCGTACCATGCTTAGTAAATTGAAGGTATTTGCCGGTGGTGAGCATACTCATCAGGCACAAAACCCAACTCCACGAGAATTGGGCTAACCGACAGCTCGGTTCGCATTTATTTTTTCAAATCAATTTAACGACTCGATAAACAAAAACGATGGCAGCAGTAGTAAAGAAATGCAAGTTCAACGGTGACGCACTTGGCACCGGTCGACGTAAATCTTCAGTCGCACGTGTACGCGTTCGTGCAGGTTCTGGTGTAATCACCATTAATAAGAAACCATTTGAAGAATACTTCAAATTCGAGAAGGATCGTCGTGCCATCCAGGAAGTCCTGGAGTCGGCGGGAGAATCTGACAGTGTTGATGTCATCTGCACTTGTAACGGTGGCGGAACAACTGGTCAGTCCGGAGCCGTTCGCATGGGACTTGCCCGGGCGATTATCAGCCACAATGAAGAGCATTTCCCTGCGATGCGAGACGGTGGATTCCTGACACGAGACTCACGTATGAGCGAACGTAAGAAGCCCGGTCTGCATGGTGCTCGTCGAGGGACTCAATTCTCGAAACGTTAATCTGCAAATCAGATGCAAAGCTTACTCAATGGCTTTGTTCAAACAACCATTAAAACTCCAGCTCAACTGCTGGAGTTTTTTTGTGCGCAATCCAGTACATTGATTTAAGCAATCGTCTGAGCAAATTGCTCAAATTCTTCCGTTCCTTAGAATTCAAATGACTCCTGACCAATCCAATCACCCACCTGTTCAGTTTTTATGGAAATTGCCCCAACGAGACGAATGGGGACATTACTTGCTTTACTCGGCGATCGCGGGTGTCTTCTTTCTTTGCTGTTACTATGGTGCCTGGTGGATTAGCCAATTTCACGATTACCGTGTCAGCCTCCCTGAACTCGATGGGCAATGGCTCCCATTTCATCCGGCTTGGACTGTAGCCTACATCTCCATCATGCTGGCTCACACGTTAGCACCGTTTTCTGTTGCTTCTAGGAAGGCGTGCACAGCCTGGGCAATGAGTCTTTGTTATTGTGTCACGCTGGCCACCCTTGTATTTGTTTTCTTTCCAAGCGAGCAACCATCGATTGACCACCTGAAACAAAGCGAAGAATTTTTGATCGATCTGTATTGGGCTACCTCAGCTCTTTCAACATCGGGAAATGCATTTCCATCGCTTCACGTCGGCTCCATGTTATGCACAGTCTGGTATTCGAGTCGAAACAAGCCTGTTTGGTTCAAGACCGTCTTGGGAATCTGGTTTTTGCTAGTCGTTTACTCGACCGTCGTCCTGAGATTACATTACATCGTCGACATCGGTGGCGGTGCTTTTATTGCCGTGATTGCAATCCGTCTCAGCAACAAACTGCACCTGTAGAGTCGATTTAAGACAGCGCAAAACAAAACCTGACCGTTACTGAGAATGGTAAACGACCAGGTTTGTATAGTGCGGGTGAGAAGATTCGAACTTCCACGGGATTATCTCCCACATGGCCCTCAACCATGCGCGTCTGCCAGTTCCGCCACACCCGCGAGGGTAAGTTTTAAGTCTAGGCTAATAATTGGTCGCGTCAACCACCTCCTGCGCCTCCCTCTGAACGATTCGTAATGATCTCACAAGTAGGTTGTAACGGTTATGCCGGCCGATTATTCCGATTAGTTCGATTCACCCAAAGACGCTTACGACGAATCTTAACAATCCTACTTCTGAGGGGATTCATCGTAACGAAAGAAACAACGTTGAGTCGATTTACATCAATACCGGTCATGGAAGTCGGTAACTCAACTTGGCAGATTCGCTAAGAGTTTCATCATCAAGGAGTGATTAGTAGCACCTGTATCCTATTAACCAATAACTCCTCCCATGACTACGCCTCCATTAAGAATCTTCTCTGACACCGCTTCCACCTCAACCGTGGATTCGAAACCTCTCGCCGAATTAGACTTTTCAGACGTTGAGTTATTACTCGAAGGTGATACACCTGTCGTTTCGATTGAAGGTCTGGAGTCTAAGGTTAAGCAACAAGTCGGTCAAATTCTTGCAACCGCCGCGACCGCATTATCGGCTGACTGGACTGCAATCTATCTACTCGATGACGAAACCCAGAACCTAATTCTGATCGATCAATGCTCACAGTCAGATCGTTTTCAGCAGGCAGACGAGATTCGCAATCTCAAATACAGTACAGCTGATTTAGAAGCACTGACAGGGCATGTCGTTACGCTGGATAGCTCACAACGCATGGAGTACTGGAATGCGCCAGTCAATGCCCGAGCCGGCATTTGCGTACCACTTATTTCTAATGATATCCCTATGGGCACACTGTGGTTTTCCTTTGAAAATGAATTGGAGGCCACTCAACATCGCAGTGCCTTGTGCGAGGTGATTGCCGATCGGGTTGTGGATTACTTAACTCGTAGACTCGCTCCATCAAACTCGCAGAAGCACAGCGACATGGCCGATTTGGCAAAGCGTTGGCAACATAGTCGACTGGCTCAGACCCATTTCGAAATAGACGGATGGGATATTCAAGGTTGGATTAACCCCGAAGCGCCGGTACATCATTCGTTTTACGATTGGCAATCCGGAGCCCACGGCGTGGATATTTCTATTGCTCAGGCTCAGGGCTTAAGTATCGAAGCCGCATTAACAGCAGCCGTAATCCAAACTGGTGTCCGAGCCACTTCCCATGAGTTCCTTTCTCCCGCCGATACGCTGGAGCGAGTCAATGAATATCTATGGCGTGGATGTACTGGTGATCAATTTGCTGATCTTTGCCAGATATCACTGGATAAGAACAGTCCTCAGGTCACCTTTAGCAACGCCGGGTCCGGCATCCTCTTAAGCGTCACCAAGGATGGGATTCAGGAGTTGGCTGTCAACGAAGCAGGGCCGGAATTGGGAGTGATGGATTATGGGGAATACGAAAATCAGTGCTGTGTAACTCAGCAAGGTGAATTTCTGATTCTGTTAACAGAAAATGCATTTCAAGCCATTGAAGGTAAATCGAAACAGGATCGAATCTCTAAGATTCAACGGACGGTTGGTAAGGGTAGCCGATTGACTGCTGAGGGCATGATCAAACGGCTACGGAAACTCACTCTCAATCTTATTGATGAAGATGCCACGATTGTCGTAATCAAACGAGTGAAATCTAACGCGTAAAGTTTCCGATCCGAGCGATTAGAGATATTTAGAAACCGCCAGCTCCCGTGCTGCCATCGCATCCACTTTCGCGGTCACATTGGGATCTTCGATCAACGGTGGTGCATTATGTGGTTTGATCCTCGCGTCAATCACTAAGGCACCATGACAACCCCAATGCTTCATGTCAGTGAAAGCTTCGATTCCATTGATATCTTGAGCAGGATTACTTCTTGTAAAGGTGACCCACTGAAAGTTGCCAAGATTAGATGAGGCGAAATGTGCATCATCGACTAGCACCACCATTGGAAAAGCATTGATCGATGCTTGGCGATCATAGCTCTGACAAAACCGTTCTAAATCCTGTGCGAAATTCTCATCTGCTGACGGAGCTTTGACTACCATCACCCCTGGGTGAACAACACAGGGGTCGGAAAATCCTGTGGGAAGTTGTAAGTCCGCCGGAACGACTGTCGGCAAGGAACGCTTCACCTTACCTGCTGCAGCAACGACCACCTTGGAACCCTGATTTATTCCGGTACCCGAGTAGTCCAGCGTATCAATAGTCGTCTTGGTTTGAAAATGTAGATCTCGCGTCCAGTCAACGCGTTCCAGCACATGCTTGAAAAAGGAGAGTGAATCTTCAATCGCAAGTGACTCATCATCAAAGTGATTGGTGATAAACAAAAACTTTGCCAGTGATAGCTGGCCCTGTCCTAAAATGGCATTCGCCTGAGTTAACAATTCCTGAGGGCGATCTTCAGAACTGTAAGGAGTGTACCGCTCACTACCAATCGCGAATAACAAAGGATGTACACCGGCCGCATCTACCGCATGAACTGCACGCACACCCGGCAAAACTGTCGGAATGACAGGGCCGGTGATTTCATGGATCAGCTCACCAAAACGAGTATCTTCCTGAGGAGGGCGCCCCACAACCGTAAATGGCCAGATTGCATCTTTACGATGCCAGACTTTGTTCACTTTCATGACGGGAAAATCATGAACCAAACTGTAGTACCCTAGGTGATCGCCAAACGGGCCTTCTGGTTTGACGGAATCTGAGATCAATTCACCTTCCAGGCAAAAATCAGCTTCGGCATAGATTGGTAATTGCTCCCGGCGTTGGATCATACCAATACGATGCCCCGACAAGGCTCCGGCAAACGTTAGTTCGCTCATCCCTTCCGGTAACGGCATCACCGCTGCCACTGCCATCGCCGGACTACCTCCAACGAACACATTCACCTTCAGCGGCTTCCCCTGAGCGATCGCCGCTTGCTGGTGCACTCCAATACCACGATGGATTTGATAATGCAGGCCAACTTCCTGGTCGGCTTGATAGTCACCACCGCTTATCTGGACTCGGTACATCCCTAAGTTTGCTGTCATCATTCCAGGCCGATTCGGGTGTTCTGAATAAACCTGTGGAAGAGTAATAAAAGCTCCACCATCATCTGGCCAACTCTTCAATTGTGGCAAATCGGTGAGTTGACAGCTGGAAGACATCACCGGACCTTTTCGTCGGCGTTTGGGAAGCATTTTCCACGCCTGAAAGGGCAAACCCAGATTTTTCAACGGATGTTTTAGGACACTTGATGGGTCAACTTTGGCAGCCACGAGCCGCTTTACCTGGGCGAGCGTATCACGAAAGATATATTCACTACGATCGAGTGTTCCAAATAGGTTTGAAACCATAGGGAAACGACAATTTGTGACGTTGGTAAATAGCAACGCCGGGCCACCACTTTCGAAAACACGGCGGTGAATTTCCGCTGCTTCCAAATGAGCATCGACCTGCTCATCAATTCTGATTAGACGGCCCGCGGACTCCAGATCACGAACACAGCGTTGTAAATTCTTCACGGACATATAATTCGAGGTATTTGATTCAAAAAAACAACAGGGACTGCCCAGCGAGATGTATTCCATCATAACAAGTCCACAGAAATTCCAAATGTAGGTTGATGCTCTATCAGCACAGACCGCGGAAAATCAGTAGAATAGTCTGCTGTAATCCATGCTCACGAGGAGACACGGATTATCGCTTTTCCTCAATACCGTTGTGCAACAAGGACGCGCACCTATGATTACTTCGCTTACCTCTGAATCCATTCAGGATATTCAGGCTGATGCCATCGTCGTTGGCCTCTCAGGAAATGCTCTAACCGGCTTTGCTGCCGAATTGAATGAAGCGACTAGCGGAGGCCTGCAATCCTTGCTGGACGCTGGACAAGCCAAATCAAAAGTTGGCGCCACAACGTCATGGCTACAGCCCACCGGTATTCAAGCTCCCGTAATCGTCACCGTTGGATTGGGAGATACCCCCAATGCCGGCGACTGTTTTAAAGCAGCGGGAGCGGCGGCAAAGATACTTGCCGACCAACAACGAAGCTCCGTAGCATTCTATTTCCCGGAATTGGATTCTGCCTTGCTTGAATCTGCCGTAGCTGGAAGTGTTGTTGGAAGTCAGGGGCAGGACCTTCACAAAAAGACGAAGAGCCTCTACCCTCCGGAACAAATTCTATGGGCCTCTACAAATGCTGACGCGGTGACCGCAGGTGAAAATATCGCAACGGGAGTTAACCTAACCCGAACACTGGTCAACCAACCTCCTAACTACATCTATCCAGAGTCATTTGCTGATCAAGCCGCTGAACTGGGGCAGTTAAAAAATGTGAGTGTCGAAATCTGGGATCAGGAACGATTAGAAGCTGAAAACTGTGGTTCGCTATTGGGAGTAGCTCAGGGATCGGACAAAGCTCCACGTTTGGCTATTCTTCGCTACACTGGCAAAGACTCGGAAAATCCCAGCCTGGCGATTGTAGGGAAAGGAGTCACCTATGATAGTGGCGGGCTTTCACTCAAACCCAGCGAAGGCCAAAAGACGATGAAATGCGATATGGCCGGAGCCGCGACGGTTGTCGGTACGATCAAGGCGATCGCAGAGATGGAGTTACCATGCCACGTCGTTGGCCTGGTTGGTCTGGTGGAGAATATGGTAAGTGGTAATTCGTACCGATTGGGCGATGTCCTCACCGCGCGAAATGGAAAGACGATCGAAGTACTCAATACGGATGCCGAAGGCCGACTTGTGCTGGCCGACGTGTTGGATGTGACACTCGGGCTAAACCCCGATCACATTGTAGATTTGGCAACTTTGACCGGAGCATGCTGCGTTGCTTTAGGTTTGGACATTGCCGGACTCTTTACAAATGACCAAAGCTGGTGTGATCAAATCATTCAATCCGCGGCTGCAGTAGGTGAAGAAGTTTGGCAACTGCCCATGACTCCTCACTTCAGTGACCAGCTTAAGAGTAAAATCGCCGACCTACGAAATATTGGAGCGGGCCGCTGGGGCGGAGCGATCACAGCCGCCAAGTTTCTTGAGGAATTCGTTGGTGATGCTTCCTGGACACATATGGATATTGCCGGACCAGCCTTTGCGGATTCGGCAAAATCCTATATAGATGGTGGTGCCAGTGGCGTGATGGTACGTACATTGGTTAACATAGCACGCGGGATGTAAGAAATAGAGAACCGTCAAACTCGAAGGTTCTCAGGCGTTTTTTCGCTTTTTTACCATGAGGTTGTTCCTTGGAAGAAATCGCAAACTTCATCCAACATCATCAATACATGATCTATCTGACCTGTGTGCCAGTCCTCGGCATCTCTGCTCAGTGGTTAGCATGGCGTTTACGCCTACCCTCGATCCTCCTCCTTTTGGGGTTTGGAATCCTCTTAGGACAGGCCATTACTCCAACGGCTGTAATTAAAGCTCTTTCCAGTGGTGAAGCACATACCTCTGTCAGGCAGGAACAAGACGACGAAGGAATGCTTCCCGCTGTCAACGACGACGGCTCTCCCTATCATCCTCCGGAGCCTATCGCCGAGTCGCATCATGGAGAAATCGATGTTAATGAACTATTGTTACCTCTCGTCTCGTTTTGTGTTGCCATCATCCTGTTCGAGGGCGGACTGACCCTTCGGTTTAGTGAATTAAAGGAGGCCGGTAGTGCAACTTTCAGACTTTGCACGATCGGCGCAGGCGTCACTTGGGTACTTTCTACGATTGCTGTTTATTACGTAGCCGACTTTGGCAGCTGGAACCTGGCGGCATTGGTTGGAGCCTTCATGGTCGTAACCGGTCCCACAGTGGTCATCCCACTCCTGCGACATATCCATCCGTCAAAGAAGATGGGATCGATTGCCAAATGGGAAGGGATCATCATTGACCCGATTGGAGCAGTACTAGCCGTTTTAGTTTTTGAGTTCATTCGAAACTACAATCAGGAAGAGCCCTTCATCAGCGTAATTATGGCTCTCTTAATTACCATCATAACTGGACTGGTCATTGCCTGGATTTCCTCCCGCCTGCTCCTACTGTTTACTCGAAAATACTGGATTCCTGATTACCTCCATGGAGTCGTCTTTTTAGCCGTCGCTTTGGGAACCTTTGGAATCTCCAATTTGATCCAGGAAGAATCCGGCCTGTTGACGGTTACGGTATTGGGAATCTTACTTGTCAATCAAAAAGAAGTTTCGATTCATCACATCATTGAATTCAAAGAACATCTCGGAGTCTTTCTCATCTCCAGTCTCTTTATCGTGCTGGGTTCCAACTTTGACCTTGCTCAAATACCAGAAGTTGGGTGGCAGGGTTTAGGTTTTCTGGCAGTGATGATCATTATCGTCCGGCCGGCAAGTGTATTTATCTCAACGATTAAATCAGATCTCTCATTTCGGGAAAAAATATTCCTCTCATTCCTCGCTCCCAGAGGAATCGTTGCAGCAGCGGTTGCTAGTGTGTTCGCGTTGGAATTAGGACAGGTGACAGGTATGGATATGGATCCTGCATTGGTTGCCAAAATTGTCCCGCTGACATTTATCCTGATCGTGGGAACGGTCGCGGTTTATGGGCTCGGAGCAGCACCTCTGGCCAGAGCACTAGGACTCAGTGAAACCAATCCACAGGGAATTCTCTTTGCCGGGGCTGATCAGTGGACTCGTGATCTTGCGGTTGCCCTGCAACAGACCGGCCATAACGTGCTCATGCTAGACACCAGCTTTAATAACTGGAGCCAGTGTCGGATGGTCGGGATCCCGGCCGAATGCGCCAGTGTACTTTCAGACTACGTCCAGGAAGAATTGGATTTGAGCGGGATTGGCCGCGTATTGGCCGTGACGCCCAATGATGAAGTCAACGCGTTAACGATGCAGGAATTTTCGAGCATTTTCGGACGCCAAAATATCTATCGAATTTCACCCTGGGATTACAAAAAAGGGCGACGATCAAGCGAGGGGGGCCATGCCGCCGGACGTTGGATTTGTCATCCTCAAATAACGCATAACTTAATGCGTCAACAAGTGCGTGACGGTGGGACCTTTAAAGTTACACGTATTAGCGAAGAATTCACCTACGAACAATTTATTGAACGAAATGGTCCGAACTGCATTCTCTTCTTCACCGTAGACTCTAACAACAACCTAAATATCAATACTGTCGAGAACCCACTCAAGGTAAAAGCGGGAGAGACCATCGTCGCTTTTGTACCGGGTTCAGAGCTCGGTTTCGATCCGAATGTTGTCGAAGAACATTTAACAAAGTGACCTGTAGGTAATTTTTCTGTCTGGGACACTTCCACTATCCCAACCGCTGGAATCGAGATACCGTAAACGCATTGAATGTTCTACAATGGCGAACAAATGTAATATCTCTTTCTCGCCACTCTTTCGCAAATAGGTGCGATATGCCTACCACAAAATGGATTCCGACCTTGCTACTTTCCAGTCTCATTGGTCTTCTTTTTTTAACTGGGTGTAGTTCCGAGGAAGAGTCCGCAAAGCCGTCAGATAATGGCTTTGTTGTAGTGGATGATGAAAACGACCGTGCAAACCAAATCACTGTACCGGTAAACCCAAGCTCCGACTCAACGACTGAACAGAATGGCGAACCCCCGGAAGCCCAAGCGGAACCAGAGACTCCGTCGCAACCGGAAAGTCAGCCACAACCTAATCTCCCACCTCAACAATCAAATATTCCTAAGACTGTGCTTGAGGCCGTGGCCAACAGTCTTGAAGAGCCCGTACCTACGGCAGCATCAAGTATTGAAACATTACAGCAATTCATTTCAATTCTTAATAACGAACCGCGAAAGGCTCGAAATCAGCAGGAACAAAACCAGCTTTTTGCAATCATTGCACCCGAAGTCGATAAGCTTTGCGACATGATGCTCAGCAAAGAGGAGTTGTCTCAAACTGTAAAGCTATACGCCTATAACACAAAGTACACAGCGCTCAGTCAAATGGTGCAAATCGGTGACAAAAAAGCGCTCGCTCGTCTCGGCCAAATGACGGCAGTGATGTCCACTGAGGAAGATGAGATCGTTGCCAGAAAGGGTCGGCTTCTCGGACTCGAGACAGCCACACATAAACGGTTACTTGATGCTCAGGGAAGCGGTGACGCTACCGCGGCTATCGCAGCAATATCCAAAGATGTCGAAGCCTGGATTGAAGGAAATCAGGATGACCAAGAAGTTTTTGCGGTATTACAGGGTATTGGATTAATGCTCGTGCAAATCAATCCGGAGCAGGGTAATGAGCTAATGCAGACGATTGCCAACGGCTTTAAGGACAGTCAAATCGCCCTCATCGCATTGGAAGCCAAGGCAACGCTTGAGCAACCCGCCATTGATGAATCAGAGGTTTATCCCAAATCCAATAACTATTTCAACGCTCCGAATTCCGAGGAAAACAAAACTGCATTTCTGGAGGCTGTCGATAAAGTACTTGCCAATCCGGAACGAGGGCTCGGGACAATTCGTACGCTGATTGATATCGCTGAACGTGTTCAGGATTCAGAAACCGCACTTCTCGTTCTTGATAAGATGGCTGCCGCATTCAATGACATCGAGGATAAAGATCTGGCATCACAAGTTGCCAGTCAACTTGACAATCTCATCGGCCAGATCCTAGTCCGCGACATCGAGCTAATCGATAAATTCAGAGCCGTGTTAGTGGATACTAATGCGGAAACAAAAGCAGACGTGCTTGCCGCTTATACAGAACTATTCTCACATGAACGTATGAATGCAACGATTTTACTTTCTCTCATCCCGATCGTTGATCAGGTCGCGGATGCGGATAAAAACCTCATCACCCAGATGGTTGACATCACCATGCCGGTAGCGACCGAAATGCTTGATGAAGAGCAACTCAAAATTGTCACCGATGCATTGACGAAGACGTTGAATCGAGTCAATCTTCCTGACTCGACGATGGCCTTGCCTTCAAAAACTCTGGGGGGTGAAAAGTTCGATTGGGGCTCTCTCCAGGGTAACTATGTAGTCATCGACTTCTGGGCTACTTGGTGTGGCCCCTGTCTGGCGGCCATCCCTCACATTGAAGAACTTCAAGCTAAGTACGCCGGAAAAAACTTGAAGTTTATCGGCTACAGCATCGATGCGGATCGTGAGCACTTAAAAAACTTTCTAGCCACTCGCGTTGAAAACGATATGGGGCTCAAATGGCCAATCATTATTGATGATATTGAAGTCGATCCTGCAGTTCTGGAAGAAAATGAAGCTGTAGATGCCTCCTGGAGAATGCCCTCCACCGTCTATTGTGGAATCTCAGGAATTCCAACGATGATCATTCTCGATCCCGAAGGCAAAGTACTCAAAACGATTCAGGGAGCTCAGACCCTCGAAGCAGAATTGGAAGCGCTCTTTCCTGAAGAAAAAGAAACCCCGGCTGAAAGCCCAACGCCCGAGCCTACCGAGAACAGTCATCTGATTGCGCCTCCAATATTTCAGTTTGCAGCAATGACGATTCTGGAAACCTTACCTGGACAGGTCGACGAGCCAACAAGCAAACTCCTTAAAGGGAATCCTTACTCTGCACCAGCAGGTTTAGATAAGCTCGAGCTTGTGGATTACTTGTTTGATATGCAAGACAAAGTGAAGACGATTCGTCGACGCCCTGGCTTTGCCGAAGCAGTGCTTGAAGCTTCTAACCGGTTACTCGCCATGGAGGATGCGTCTGATAAATTCCATGTGATTGCCGCGGAAACAGCGTGCTCCATCCTTCATGAGCAAGCTGGTCTTGGAAATGAGGAGCTTGACAATCAGCTTGTGGCACTCGTGGACTCACTCAAGGATGATCCCCGTGAACAAATTAAAGCATTAGTGGTGTTCCATCAGGTAGAGCGAAGGATCCTTGATATTGATGAATTGGAATGGGAAGACGTGGTTTCCATACTCGATGACACGCATGATTATCTGAGTATGCAAGAGCTCAAAGAAAAGCACTTGCGAATGGCAGTTGCTGTCATCCACACCATTAACCGATCTGATGATTTTGAAATCCGAGCCGAACAATATCAACGATTCGGCGAACTCTTTGCCGGAAGTAGCTTCAGACGGCTCGCCAAATACGGGAAAAGCATCGTCAAAGCAGCTTCGCAAACACCAGAAGCCTCGGAGTTAGTGGGTAAGGAAGTTGAGATTGCCGGACTTACCGATTTCGGACAACCGATTGACTGGGATTCCTATCGAGGCAAGGTCGTTCTGATTGATTTTTGGGCCACCTGGTGTGGACCATGTCTGGCAGAGATTCCAAACATCAAAAAAATACATCAGGAGATCGATCGCGAACTCTTCGACGTCGTTGCTATCAATCTCGATAGTGAAGACGGAGCTTTAGCTGACTTTCTCAAGGATAACCCGCTGCCCTGGACCAATGTGATTGGTGAAGACGCTGAGAAAATTGCGGATTCGTGCGGTATTGCCGCTTTGCCTACCATGATGGTCGTTGGAGCGGATGGAAAGATACTCGCCGTTGACCATCGTGTTGCGGCGCTTAGATCTACCATCAAGAAAGCTCTGGAAGCCCTGCCCCAAAAAAACTGATTAGCCCGGCAACTGATGGCCCATCTTGTCACGTTTGGTTTCAAGATATTTTTCGTTGTGCTCATGGATTTCGCCGACAATCGGTACCTGATCCACCACTTGGACGTCATAGCCTCGTAGATTAAATGCTTCAACCTTTTTCGGATTGTTTGTGAGTAGTCGCAGTTGAGTCAGTCCTAAGTCTTTAAGGATTTGCAGACCAACTCCATAGTCTCTCATATCAGCCGCATGCCCCAGCGCGTGATTCGCTTCCACCGTATCCATGCCTCTTTCCTGTAACGCATAGGCCTTAACCTTTTCGGCCAGCCCTATTCCACGACCTTCCTGCGGCAGGTACACTACCGCGCCGCAACCGTCACGACTAATCATTTTCAGAGCTAAGTGCAGTTGGTCACCACAATCGCAACGGAGGCTTGTTAAAACGTCTCCGGTAAAACAACTCGAATGCATTCTTACTAACGGCGCCTTCGCAGAATCACCTAAGTCACCCATTCGAATCACGACCGGCTCAATGTCTTCAAAGTCCACACCATAGACAATAATTTCAAAGTCGCCGTATTTAGTTGGGAGCTTCGCCTCGGCAGTTCGATGAACTAACTTTTCACTGACACGTCGGTGAGCAATGAGCTGTTCGATTGAAATGATTTTAAGGCTCTGCTCATGAGCAATCTTCAATAACTCATCACGCGATGCCCGATTTCCTGTCTCATCCAGGATCTCGCAAAGAACGCCAGCAGGTTGAAGCCCTGCCATTCGTACTAAATCTACACTGGCCTCCGTATGACCAGCGCGGCGTAAAACACCTCCCTGTTTGGCTACCAGCAAATGAACATGACCCGGACGCACAAAGTCTTCGGGGCGACTGTGAGGATCGGCAATCGTCTTCACCGTCAAGCAACGCTCATCCGCGGTCACGCCGGTCCGACAGTCCCGGTGATCCAGTGGTGTCATAAACGCCGTACCCAGCGGTGTACTGTTGGCATCGACTAAGGGAGCAAGCTCCAGTCGTTCTGCAGTCTCAGGTAAAACGGACAGGCAGAAATCTCCTCTTCCGCTTAGAACCAGATTCATGGATTCCGGAGTCGCTTTTTCCGCAGCACATATATAATCGCCTTCGTTTTCGCGATCTTCCGCATCAACGACAATTACGACTTCGCCACGGGCAATCGCATCAACAGTTTCCTTAATGGTCGAAAACTCTGGAGACATTTGCTGTTAATTCCTTCATAAGAGCGTCAATTTGTGAGCTGAAATCAAACTTGATTGGCATCAGCATCTATTACCAAATTATAGGTTTCCTTTGACTTCTTGCTGAGGGGCAAACAGGTAGAATAATGGAAAGCAAATTGTGATCGTTCTCGGAGTTCCGATTATTCCAAATGCAACGGAATTTAGCCCCGAAGTCCGTATTTCTCAGTTGAAGAATCCATGCTTAAACGCGAAGAGTACATCGAACAGGCCTACTTTTTCCAAATCGTTGGAGAACGCTTGCCTCAGAGTATCCCCCTGCAGGATGTTATTCAGCAGGTACGAGATGAAGTCCTGGCAACCACTAAACTGCCGTTGGCCCTAGACTATATGCTTTCCGAACTCTGTCACAGTGGCACGATCTATCCAGCCATGGAACAGTTGAACCATTATTTCACTCCCTTCCAAACCTATCTCATGCAGGAAGCGGAGAGTGACGATGGGCAATTTGATCTGCGAACGGCTGTGCAGGTACTCCAAAGCGAAGCCAAGTATCGAGCGGAATCGCCAACACGCACGGGACTCTTTATGTTTCAACTCGAATGCTTATGCCACAATCGACTGAAATATGATGCCGGCCTGAAAGCGATCAGCGAAGATCCAATCTACGATTCGGATTGGAAAGAGTGGATTCTGGTTGTTCGCCGACAAATAGGCATCATTGATCTGGCTGATCTAATCTATGTGCGTAGTTGGCATCAAAATAATAAAAACTCTCAGGGGGCTAATAGCGCACAACCAGAACAGGCGATGCTCTTTGGCGAGCAGGAAGGGAGAATCGCTTTAGCCAACCGGCAGAAGGAACCGATGTTTCTCTTTGCTGCCCTGCAGCGGCAACTTGGATACCCCAAAGTACCTAGGCCTAAAAAGGATGCGGACTCCACTAACCGTTTGCTTTCATTGGAGCGAAAAGTCGACCAATTAACCCAACGATTAAAGCTGATTGAAGACGACTCGAGAGATTCCATAGACCTCACAAAATTCTACGAAAAGCCCACTTAAAATGCATTCGAGTGTGCTGAACTCCCCTGCATTAGATTTGCTAATCCCAAAGTCGTGATTTTCGTTTTTTCGCGTCAACAGTCGGTATGAAATCATTCGCCAAAAACTCATCTTTTCTTCGAGGACAGTAGTGTTATCAAATACCTTGGGCTGGTAAATTTCAATTAATATGGTGTAAACTTTATGCGCCTAAAAGGTGACTCAAAAGGTACCAATTTAACAGGCTCAAGCATTTTTTATGCTCTAAATATGAACCCTATTAGACACGGTTATGGAATACGGAGTGGGAATCAACGAATAGCCAAGGCACGGCATTTTTGCAGCTTCATTTTTCCTGTCACTCGAGGCTCTTGATTGGCCTGTAACGAACCTTCCATCAGCACTCTATTAACCCCTGAGATTAAATTCACTTAATAAGATCCAATGGCATCAACAGTAGAAAATATTTCCCGCGCAACCATCCGGTTTGCCGGTGACTCCGGTGACGGTATGCAGCTTACCGGAACTCAGCTGACCAACACTTCCGCTTTGGCCGGAAACGATGTGGCGACCTTCCCTGACTTCCCAGCTGAAATTCGAGCTCCACGAGGAACTCGAGCTGGCGTATCGGGTTTTCAGGTTCAGTTCGCATCCGAAGACATTTTCACCCCTGGAGACCAACTCGACACACTTGTCGTGATGAACCCAGCGGCTCTGGTTACAAATATCAGCGATCTTCGATCAGGTGGATTGCTGATCGTCAACGAAGACAATTTTGTCGACAAAGAATTCCGCCTGGCAAAGCTGGAGGCCAATCCTTTAGACGACCCTGATTTGGATCAATACCGATTGATCAAAATCAAGATGACTCTGCTGACTCGTACAGCTGTAGAAGAACTCGAACTTAGTACAAAGATTGCAGATCGCTGTAAAAACTTCTTCGCCATGGGATTTGTGTACTGGTTATATAATCGAGACCTGCAACCAACGCTCGATTTCATTAATGCCAAGTTCGGTGGGAAACCTGAGATTGCCGCGGCCAATGAAAAGGCACTCAGGGCCGGATACAACTACGGCGAAACAACCGAAGCTGCAATCAGTACTTACCAAGTCGAAAAAGCTAAGCTTGAGCCTGGTAGATACAAAAACATCATGGGAAATCAGGCGTTAGCCTGGGGTTGTATTGCCGCAGCTAAGCTAAGTAACAAGGACTTGTTCCTTGGGTCCTATCCCATTACTCCTGCCTCCGACATTCTGCACGAACTAAGTAAGCACAAGAAGTTCGGAGTACGAACATTTCAGGCGGAAGATGAAATCGCGGCAGTGTGTGCCACGATTGGAGCTGCTTTCGGTGGGCACATGTCGATTACCACCTCCAGTGGTCCTGGAATTGCCTTGAAGGGTGAAGCCATGGGGCTCGGAATGATTCTTGAGCTGCCTATGCTGATCATCAATATACAGCGTGGTGGCCCCAGTACAGGACTTCCTACCAAAACAGAACAATCCGACCTGCTTCAAGTGATGTACGGACGAAATGGTGAATCACCTTTGCCTGTCATCGCTGCTCGTAGTCCGGCTGACTGTTTTGAAACGGCCATCGAAGCATGGCGAGTGGCTGCTAAGTTTATGTGCCCGGTCATGGTTCTCTCTGATGGCTACATTGCCAATGGTGCAGAGCCTTGGAGAATCCCTGACTTCAATGCTCTCGAAAAAATCGAAATCGTTCACCCAGGTGAAAGGAGTGAAGAGGATCCACCTTTCCTCCCTTACAAACGCGATGAATTCCTATCACGTCCATGGGCCTTACCTGGAACCAAGGGACTGGAACACCGTATTGGTGGTTTGGAAAAGGACCACGAAACTGGGAATGTCAGTTACGACCCGGAAAACCACGAATTCATGTGTAAGATTCGTCAGGAAAAGATCGACAGGATTGCCGACTTCATCCCTGAATTAGAAGTGGACGGCGAAGAGTCAGGCGATCTGCTGGTTCTCAGTTGGGGAGGTACGTACGGTGCCTGCACAACTGCGGTGACGCAGTGTCAAGCTGAAGGACTCAGTGTTTCACATGCCCACCTGCGATTCATCAATCCTTTCCCGCGTAATCTGGAAACCCTTCTAGGGAACTTCAAGAAAGTAGTGATTCCAGAATTAAATCTGGGACAGTTGCAGAAGATCGTTTCTTCAACCTACGGCGTCCAGACCGAAGGAATTCATAAATTAAAGGGACGACCATTTACGGTCTCGGAACTCAAAGAACAATTCAAAGAACTGATTGGCTAAGTAATCGCAATCAAGTTTTCAAAATAACTCAGGTACATCTCAATGAGCACAGAATTACCAGTACTTAAAGCCGCTGATTTTGGCAGTGACCAGGACGTCCGTTGGTGTCCTGGATGTGGAGATTACTCCATTTTGGCCCAGATGAAAAAAGCGTTGGCGGCACTAGGAACGCCACGGGAAAAAATCGCATTCATCTCCGGCATTGGATGCTCCAGCCGCTTTCCCTATTACATGTCAACCTACGGAATGCACTCGATTCATGGGCGGGCTCCTGCCTTCGCCACTGGATTGAAATCAGCACGCCCCGACCTGCAGGTCTGGGTAATCACTGGCGATGGTGACGCACTTAGCATCGGTGGAAACCACTTGATGCATGCTATTCGGCGAAATGTTAACGTCAACATCGTGCTGTTTAACAACCGGATTTATGGCCTTACCAAAGGGCAATACTCACCCACTTCCGAAATCGGGAAAGTTACTAAGAGTACACCGATGGGTTCAGTCGACAACCCACTCACACCACTGTCACTCGCCGTGGGATGTGGTGCCACGTTTATTGCACGTAGTATCGACACCAATGTCAAACATCTAGCAGCCACTTTGCAACAAGCCGCTGAACACAATGGGACTTCCTTTGTGGAAGTCTATCAAAACTGTAATATCTTTAACGATGGCGCCTGGAAATATGCCACTGATCGAGCTACCAAGCAGGACAATGTGCTCGAGCTTGAGCACGGGAAACCTCTGATCTTTGGTGCCGAAAGCAATAAAGGCATTCGACTTAATGGCCTCAATCCTGAAGTCGTTGAGCTGGGCAATGGCATTGCCGAAGACGATCTCCTGTTCCATGACGCTAAATCTCCGGAACCAACGCTCGCATATTTGCTATCAAGAATGCACCAGCCCGAATTTCCAGAGGCGATCGGAGTCTTCCGTCAAATCGACGCTCCCATCTATGACGACCAGCTTAACGGTCAGGTTGCGGCAGCTCAGGAAGCTGCTCCGGATGCTCAACTCAATGACCTGTTCAATTCAGGAAACACCTGGGAAGTTGAATAGTAAGAGTCAAAAACAAAAAAGCCCGAGAGTAAATTCTCGGGCTTTTTTTATGAATATTTGAAGGCCTAGTTTACATGAATTCCTGACTCAGTGGCTTGATTGTCACTTCCGGTACATGAGCACGGGCGGGCAACGTGGCGATCGAAAGTGCCAGATGCCCCAGATCTTCGGGTTGCAACATACGTGAGCGATGCTCGTCAGTTACGGGATTAGGACGTTTTTCCAGGATCGGCGTCTCGACTTCGCCTGGATAGATATTCGTAACACGAACACCGTCGACATTAGCTTCATTGGAACTTGCAATTCCCAGAGCGGCCATGGCGAACTTGGAGGCCGAGTAAGCGACGCCTCCCAAAGCGGTCGAGCGAATTCCGGAGATCGAGGAAATGTTGATCACAATCCCATCGCCCCGTTCTCGCATCTGCGGCAGGATCGCGTACATCGTGTAATAAGCACCACTAGCATTAATAGCCATCACTTGATCCCACTGTTCAGGATTCATTTCCGCGATGGTTCGATTGGGGATATTGGTTCCTGCTGAGTTTACCAGGATATCAACCTGCCCAACGTTTTCGGCCACCCAGGCAAAGAATTCCTGAACACTGTTAAGGCAGGACACGTCCATGGTGTGGTACTGGATCGCGCCGGCTCCTGTCCATGCTTCGACTGCCGCCTGAAGTGGCTCTTCACGTCGGCCGGCAATCACCACTCGACAACCTTCTGCGGCAAATGCCTGAGCAATGCCCTGTCCAATCCCTGTACCGCCACCAGTAATCACGGCGGTTTTTCCTTCCAGTCTCATATCTACTTGCCTCTGCTATCCATAAATTGCGGCAAACGACTTTATTCGCCGGCCAAAATAATAATGCTAATATCCCCTGTTTAATCCCCACTCGCCCCCTTTTCAAGTAAGGGCCTCAGGAATTGCCACAGATTACACGCTGCTTCACTACTCAAAACGCTACAGGACTTGTCTAAACTAATTATCTTTGTAGCTTTTCCAATAATTGCAGAACAGCGACGTATTAAAGATAATTGGATTAATTCCACCTATAATGAGGGGGGAAGAAAAAATTAGAGAGCCCTTCGGTTTCGTCTGACTCCGCTATGACAAACAGTGATACCGCAATTGATCCGATCGACGGCACGATTTCTATCGTGACTCCGGAGAATATTACGTTTCGCTATAGTGTGGCCGGCCCGTTTCAGCGAGCCACCGCCTTTCTGCTGGATTTCCTCATCCGAATCGGAATCATTATCGTCCTGCTGATTGCCACGGTGATGTTGGAATCGGTTGTTGGTGAAGTCAGTGTTGGCTTCTTTCTATTATCCAATTTCATTCTGAATTGGTTTTACGGAGCGGTTTTTGAAACCTACATGAATGGCCAAACACCCGGAAAACGCATTATGGGAATCCGAGCCGTCACCGTGGATGGAAAGCCTATTAATGCCATGCAGGCGGTCATGAGAAATCTGATTCGTACCGCCGACACCTATCCACTTGTATCACCGGCAATCTTCGGAATTGAATTCGGCGACTCACCGGTCTTTCAAGCAGCAATCATCCCCACATTTATTATGGGGCTAATCGTAATGAGTATGAATCGTCGTTACCAACGCATTGGCGACCTCGTTGCGGGAACGATGGTGATTATCGATCAACGCAAATCCACTTATGGCCTGATTGATGTCCGTTCACCGGCCATTCTCCAATTGGCAGCGCTGGTACCGGCGACATTCAGAGCGGACCAAAGTATGTCACAGGCATTAGCTCATTTTGTCGACCAACGCCCGCGACTTTCTGATGCCCGTCGACGAGAAATAGCCGCCCATCTTACCGAACCACTTGCCAAAGAATTGGGACTATCTCCCCAATTGGATCCGGATCTATTATTACAAGCTCTCTACTATCGAGCCTTTGTATCGGATGCTCAGCAAGAACTGGCTCAATTGACTCCAACTGCTACCGTCGAATATCCGAATTCACCACAGGCCCATGTAAGCGGATTTGGGCAACCACCTGTCCAATTGCAATCCTACCAACCTGCCCCTCAGACATTGGCTCAGTCCAGTCGACCGCCCGGACGGCCTAGAAATGGAGGGCCTCTGCGGTGAAAGTTGCCGATTTACTCATACAACGTCAGCAGCAATGGCAGGAATTAGAATTCCTTTGTGACATGGTCAGCAACCGTCGTGCCGGGGCTATCTCAGCAGAACAGCTTTCGACATTTGCATCACTTTACCGCAGTGCCTGTGCAGATCTTGCCTTAGCGGATTCCTATAATTTGCCTCCTGAAACGGTCGAATATCTTCATCGACTCGTTGGCCGAGCTCATAGTCGCCTTTACCGTTCCAGGCGATTCCAATTCACCGCTTGGTTTCATGTTTTGGTGTTTGATGTTCCTCGACGAATTCTGCGAGATGGCTGCGTTCAGTTCATGTTCATCTTCTTTTATGGCACCTTCCTGCTGTCTGCCTACCTGGCCTATGAGACAGACATTTTCCCTAACTACCACGTGGATATCATCACACAAGAACAGCTGTGGTCACTGGAGGACATGTATTCAACTTCCGTTGCGGATGATGAACGGGGAATTGGTGCAGGAGGGAAGGCAGCCGGGTTCTATGCCAATCACAACACCGGAATCGGGCTCAGTTGTTTTGTCACTGGGATCTTAATTATTCCCGGGCTCCTTGTCACACTCTTCAACTCCGCCTTCCTTGGGGCGATCTTTGGCTATATGGCCAGAGAAGATGTACCCATGACTGATAACTTCGTTGAATTTGTCACCGCACATGGCCCGTTTGAGCTCACTGCTATTGTATTAGCCGCTGCGGCTGGCCTACGGCTGGGAATCGCCTGGGTCAAAACAAACGGGCTCTCACGAAGTGCTTCTTTAAGAAAATCAGGAATGGAGTCGATGCCGATCATGGGCGTCTCGATAGTCTTCTTCTTTCTGGCCGCCCTCATCGAAGGATTCATTTCTCCATCTGGTCTACATTACAATTTCAAACTAGCAATCTGTATCGCATCGACAGCCTTTATCCTGGTTTATCTGGTTGGGTTGGGTCTCTTCAAAGGGGAACGCCATGCAATTTGATAAAACGCATATACAGATCCGAAATCGTACTGAAAGTGAGTTACTAGACATATCTCTGCATGTTTTCCGTCGATTTCCTCTGCAAATCCTTGGTTCATTCTTAGTTGTCGCGATCCCGTTGCTCGTCCTTAACAACTTCCTGTTAGGCCACGTACTTAGTCTGGAGTACAACTTAACGTCCTTTGACTCGCTATCGATTGTAGAGCAGGAATACACAACGTCTGATTTAAGTTTTAAGACGTTCCTATACCTTCAAATATTGCTAATCATCGCTGAAGCACCACTTGCCTCGACACTTTCCACGCTGATGCTCAGTAAGCTGATTTTCAACGAAAAACCAACCATTAAGGGGTTAATCAAAGATGCACGAAAGTGTTTCTGGAACATACTCTTCGCCTTCGGCATACGCCGTGGCATCCTAATCATGCTAGGCCTGTTGCTATTGCTGTTTAATGATGACAGTGGTTCGCGATCGGCTGCCATCACCTTCTATACCATTACCTTTATTGTGCTGTTATTCGTGCGGGGATGCCGGCCCTATATGCTTGAGATCATTCTTCTGGAACGTCCGGGACGCGACCCCAGTAAGGGAATGACTCTCTCACAACGCAGTAAAATGCTCCATACAGCAACCGGGGGTAATGTGGTTGGAAGAAGTATGTTTGGCATGCTGGTCGGAGCCATGTTTTCACTCAGTCTTTATGGTGCCATTGTGTTCTTCTCCACCTCGCTCTTTACTGAGTCCGGGACGATCGAAAGTTCGGTATTCACCGCTCAATGGCTGTTTCCGATTTCCTGTTGGCTAGCAGTCTGTTACACCTCCGTCGTCCGTTTCCTCAATTACATCGATACTCGTATTCTGCTGGAGGGCTGGGAGGCCGAGCTTAAAATTCGTACTGAAGCGTATAAACTGGAAAAGCGTCAACAATTAGGGGCAAGCTGGTAAAGGAAAGCTGATGAAATATATCAATTTAATCGCAGCCTGTACCTTGCTGGGGCACCTGCTGTTGCCAGCCGTTCTCGTTGCTCAAACCAGTAACGATCCGGTTGAATCGGGCCGTAAAGCTTTGATACGCGATAATCCCTTCCCTTGGTACGATCAGCAATCCGATGAATTGCGACGCATTCCCCTTGATACTCAGTGGTTGGAAAGGATGCGGGAACGGATGGAAACCATGGAAGGGCTTTCGGAACGATTCAAAGAATGGATGGAGAATGTCGAAGAGGATTTTGATCCCAGTGATATTCCGACGCCGGACATGAGTGATCTGGAAGATTCACTTGAAGACTTTGACTCCGAAGCATTTCAGAAACAATTCGAAGAGTATATGCGTCGGCTCAAAGAAAATAATGCTGAACAGGAGGCTAATCCGAACGATCGCATCAATCCTGGTGGACGCACGGAAAACCCCGGCTCCGGAAACGCTTTTCAAGGCAACTCTGAATCTCGAAGCGGAGGGGGCAGATCGAGTAACTCGCCAGGCAGACCTGGCAATTATTCCCCTCCCGATCTCGGCTTTATTGGAGGAGGAGCGGGTTTCGCCAAGGTGCTCTTTTACATCGTATTAGGTGTCGTCGTCGTGACGTTGGTAGGCCTGGTGGTGTGGGCTATTATTAACCGTGAAAAGGCGAAGAAAGATCCCGGAGTTGCGACTGACCCGACGGTGATCACAGACGAGCAACGCATTGAAGAGCTTCCATTCCAGCTGGACTCCGCCTATAAGGACTTACTCGATCGAGCTCGGGAATGCTATGAAAGTGGCGACTTTGACCAGGCGATTATCTACCTCTTCAGCTACGAGCTCATTCAGTTAGACAAAGCCCAGCTCATCAAACTCACTCGCGGTAAAACCAACCATCAATATCTCCGTGAAGTGCAGCCGAATGACTCCCTCAAATCCAGACTCTCGACGACAGTACGGGCATTCGAAGATGTCTTCTTTGGAAATAAAGAGTTAAGCCAGCGTCGTTTCGAGGAATGTTGGCGGGAGGTAAGTAGCTTTCAACAATTGACACCGGCCCCGAATCCAGCGGGGTATGCATAATGCCCAAAGGACGCTATTCACTCATACCCTTTCTTTGTTGGACGAGCCTAGTACTGTTAGGAGCCACCGCTTCTACACTGGCACAGGAAGATGATCTGGATGCCACTTACGGACAGGGAAATCAGTCCGAAGGACGTTACAGTATCAATGGCACAGGGGTTCTCGCTCAAATGTTCGAGGACCGAGGCCACAGCGTCTTCTATTCCCGCGTGCTGGGCCGCCCTACACGTAAGGCAGATGTCATCATTTGGGCACCGGATAACTTCCACGTTCCTACGGATGCTGAAGTGGCGGCTATCGAGCAGTGGCTTCAGGAACGCTCTGGCCGCACCTTTATTTTCATTGGTCGCGATTACGACGCCACGATGGACTACTGGATCGAAGTTGCCAAAGATGCCACTCAGGAAGAGCAGGCAATGCTGATTCTCAAGCTGGCCGATGTCTGGGGAGCTCATCAAGTGAAAAGGATGGCGATCATCGATGATGAAGATTGTGGGTGGTTTAAACTCAATGCTGACAACACCGTGCGCACGATTCGTTCAGCCCGCTCTACCTCAGACTGGCTCGATGGAATATCGCCCGGCGGTTTGAAAATGAGACTGCAAAGTTATTTCGTCGAATCCGACAAAGGTCGCAGCTCAAGCTACGGCCGATACGAATTCGATACCCAGCTGTTCTATCAGAACATTCCTTTAATCACGAGAGTTCAAAATCGATCCAAGTTTAACCGAGGCCAGATTTATGTCATCGCCAACGGGTCCTTTTTACTCAACGTGCCACTGGTGCATCGCGAACATCGTAAACTGGCCAGTAAGCTGATTGACCGAGTCGGGCGCGAGAAGACTATTTGCTTTTTAGAAAGCGAATTCGATGACTGGGAAGATGTTCCGGTGTTGGAAAACGCACCGTCGGCAGCGAAACCGCCGAGCATCGTGACGATCTTACAAACCTGGCCTTTTGGAATCATTTTGATTCACATCATCATCATTGGCATCGTCTATTGTTTTTATCGTTATCCGATTTTCGGACGCCCCAAGACAAAATTCGAAGTCGCTTCCGTAATCGACGATTCCAACGAACAGCAAAGTGTCTCCAATTTTGGACGGCATATTCGTGCACTCGGAGATTTACTACGACGAGGAGGTAATACCACTTTTGCTCAGCATTGCCTTCAAATGTATCGTGAACGCTCTTCGGAACAAACAACTTACCAACCACAGAAACGCAAAAAGAAACCAACTTAGAGAAATCTCAGCATAGGTATTTCAAATGTCCATTGGTACTTTCAATTGTCCCTCCTGCTCTCAGCCATTAACGCTGCCGCCTTCCTTTACCGGAACTCAGGTACAATGCCCTCAATGTCAAAACATCATCAATGTACCCGGGCAGGGACCACAACCTATAACTCCACAACCCGTGATGCCACAACCCGTGATGCCACAGCCTGTGGCACAAAACCCTGTTAACGGTAATATTGGCAATATGTCCTTAGCGGAATCAGCAGATACCGGTGCTGATACCGCGACTCGACAGCTATTCAACAAAATTACCACGGAAGTCGCTAAGGTTTTCGTTGGGCAAGAAGAACTCGTACTAGGCACACTCGTCTCTCTCTTTTCCAACGGCCATGTATTAATCGAGAGTGTTCCTGGTCTGGGTAAAACGCTTTTCGTTCGTACTTTGGGACACGTGCTTGGTTGTGACTTTGGCAGAATACAGTTCACGGCGGACCTAATGCCATCGGATATCACTGGTGCACCTGTCTTCAATATGAAGACTCAGGAATTCACTTTCCACCCTGGCCCCATCTTCACCCAATTATTACTGGCAGACGAAATTAACCGATCTCCCGCCAAAACCCATGCGGCCCTACTGGAAATCATGCAGGAGCATCGCGTCACCGTAGACGGAGAAAGCTATAAACTGGATCCACCATTCTTGGTCATCGCCACACAAAACCCTGTTGAGCAGGAAGGGACTTATAACCTACCTGAAGCTCAACTTGACCGATTTATGATGAAGCTCATCGTGAACTATCCAACTGAGCAACAGGAAGCAGACATCCTCAAACAACATAGCCAGCAAATCAACCTCGGCGAGGTTTTGGAAAATGAAATTCAAACTGTTTCCTCACCTGCCGAAATTAACGCGGCGATCAAAGAGAATGCAAATGTCCGAATTGATGGTGCGTTGGCTGATTACATCAACAAAATCGTTCGCCTAACCCGCCAGTGGCCTCAACTTTATATGGGAGCCTCACCTCGTGCGGGACTTGCATTGATGCAGGGAGCGCGTACTTTAGCCGCATTTCAGGGTCGGGATTACGCCATTCCAGATGATGTCGTACAGATTGCACTACCAGTCTTACGTCATCGAGTGATGCTTACGGCAGAAGCTGAAGTTGAAGGACAGGAGGCCGATCAAATACTGACGGACCTGATCCGTACGGTCGAAGTACCGCGGTTGTAAAGCATCACGTTTAGAAAACACGTCGCTATCGAGACCAATCTTGTGGATGAGAATTTAGAACAACTGCAGCTACAGGCACAGGAGAATCTGGAGATACTTCAGATGTTCCCCTGGCTGACGCTCGTGATCTTCACACTCCCGCTGATCTTCGTCGCTCGCAAGAAGGTCTACCCGAGTCTGTTCTATGTCTTGTGCCTGTTCGTTCCCACGTTGGCGACGATTGGAATAATCTACTCTCCCGACCTGCTGCTACTAGCAATCATCGTCGATCTGGTTATATTCATTGCCGCTGGGATCGATTTGTTTACCATTCCATCTGTGCGATCGCTTAGCGCTGAAAGAATCCACCAAAAGGTCGCTTCTCTTGCCAAGCCGGCTGGGATTTCCTTTCATATCACCAACCACGGCAGACGCTCGCTCAAACTCATAATGATTGACGATATTCCTGAAGAATTTGAAACGGGTACCGTTAAATACTCGTCCAGCATCGCCCCGGATGAAACTCTTGAATTCGATTACAGCGTCACACCGAGTCAGCGTGGTAAATTCTCGATGCGTTGTGTCCACGTCCGAGTACGGTCTTCTTTTGGATTCTGGATTCGACATATTACTTTGCCTGTGAAAACGGAATTACATGTGTATCCTGACTTAAAGCAGCTTTCACACTATGCATTGCTGGCTCGTACAAATCGTCTCGCCTTATTAGGCGTGCGTCGTACTCGGAAGGTTGGTCAAGACAATGAATTCGAGCGTTTAAGAGAATATACCCGCGACGATCACTATAAGAACATTAACTGGCGAAGCAGTGCGCGACACAACAAATTAATCGTCCAGGATTATCAAACAAGTCAAAGCCAGCGGATCATCTTCCTAGTCGATTGTGGAAGAATGATGACCAACGAATCCAGTGGGATGTCCTTTGTTGATCATGCCTTAAACTCTGCATTGATGCTAAGCCACGTTGCCTTATCACAGGGAGACTCGGTGGGACTCATATGCTTTTCGGACAAGGTCCATTGCTTCGTACCGCCACGCAGTGGTACGTCTCACATGAACCAGTTGTTACACGCTAGTTTCAACCAATTTCCGAAAATGGTTGAATCCCGATATGACGAAGCCTTTTTGTATCTCGCAAATCGCTGTAACAAACGAGCGATGGTTGTCCTAATTACGAATGTCGTCGATGAAGTAAATTCTCAGCAGGTGGTACGCTACATGCAGACTGTTTCTAAACGCCATCTACCTGTCAGTGTGATGATGCGGGACCATGAAATCTTTGCCGAGGCCGAACAAACTGATAGCCTGTATAATGCCGCTGCCGCAGCTCAAATCCTTAACTGGCGGCATGATGTTCTCAACACTTTAAGTCATCAGGGAGTCTTTTCTCTGGATGTCATGCCCGAAGATCTGACGGCTCCGCTTATCAACCAATATCTGGAAATCAAAGCACGACATCTACTCTAAGATCGCCTTCGAGTTTCAACTCAGGTTTTCGACTTCTATCCATACCGGCCGGTTTCACAACCCGTTGTTTTGAAGTAATTTGGAAGTATGAAGTGACCTTTTTTCAATTGAAAAGTAGAGTGAAACAACCTAAGGATGAGCGATCCATACTTCCAACAGCTATTTGCAAACCGTATCGGTGGTGAAAACTACGGTAAAGGTACCGAGATTTATAAATTCGAAAAGATCAAACGCGCTAAGCGTAAAGCATTGGCTGATTTTCCCGACCGTTTGCTGTTAGATTTTGGAATCGGAGAAAATGACGCTCCTGCCGATCAAGCCGTACGGGACGTGATGGCTTCCGAAATCCATCTTCAGGAAAACCGCGGCTACGCAGATAACGGAATTGCTGAATTCAAAGAAGCCGTTGCTCGCTTTATGCAACGCAACTTCGACGTCGAATTGGACGCTACCACCGAAGTGAACCACTGTATTGGTTCCAAAACAGCACTTTCGATGATTCCGGCCTGTTTTATCAATCCGGGCGATGTGACCCTGATGACCGTCCCTGGCTACCCTGTCGCTGGTACTCATACTAAGTACTATGGTGGTGAAGTTCACGAGTTACCTTTGTTAGAAGAGAATAACTTCCTGCCAGACCTCGAATCCATCCCAACAGACATTCTGGAACGAGCAAAATTACTGGTTATCAACTATCCCAACAGTCCAACTGGCAAGCTAGCGCCAGCNGGGTTCTTTGAGCAGGTAGTACAGTTCGCAAAAGACAATGATATTGTCGTTGTGCAGGATGCCGCTCATATTCTGCTGACATTCGACGGCCGCCCGACCAGCTTTCTGGAAACACCAGGCGCCCGTGAAGTCGGCGTCGAAATTCACTCACTTTCCAAAGGCTTTGATATGATCGGCTGGAGAATTGGTTGGGTTTGCGGAAACCCACTACTGGTTCAGGCCTTTTCCGATGTGAAAGACAACTGTGATAGCGGACAGTTTATTGCAATCCAAAAAGCTGCTGCAGCCGCTCTCGATAATGATTCCATTCCTGTACGCATCCGTGAAAAATATCGTCGTCGTATGACGTCTCTAGTCGAGACATTGAAATCGTGCGGATTTCAATGCGAAATGCCTGGTGGATCCTATTTCCTTTACACGCCTGCTCCAACGGGTGTGGAAGGGGGCCCCTCATTTGCGAACGCCGAAGAAGCAAGCCAGTACCTCATCACCGAACATGGAATCGTCACCGTACCCTGGGACAACGCAGGTTCATTCCTGCGATTCTCCGTTACCTATGTGGCAGATGATGAGCAACGTGAACAGGAATTGATGCAGGAAACGATTGCTCGATTGAGCAGTGTTCCGTTCACTTTCTAAGCCGACTGAGCTGTATAAAGCGGACGATCCATGTTGCCTAGGTATTTTTCCTTGACGGCTGGATCGTTAATCGCATCTTCACTGGTCCCGTCAAACAGGAATTCTCCCTGATCGATCACATACACGCGATCGACCACTTCGAGAATTTCAATGGCGGCATGATCAGTGATGAAGAACGAAATGCCTTCAGATTCTCGCAGCTCCGAAATTGTTTTTTGAATTCCATCGATGGTTACAGGATCGATCCCGGCAAAGGGTTCGTCCAACATGATAATTTCGGGTTCGAGAATTAGACAACGAGCGATTTCCAGGCGTCGTCGCTCGCCACCTGAAACACGTCCTGCCTTGGTCTTACGGATGTGGCTGATATTGAACCGTTCTAGCAATTCATTACAACGCTGCCGTTTGGCTTTTCCTGTAATATTCTGCAACTCAATCATCAGATTGAGATTCTGCTCAACGGACAGCTTTGCAAAGACGCTAGAATCCTGAGGTAGATACCCCATTTGTCCTTCACGAGCACGGCGAAACATCGGCCAGTCCGTTACATCCTGACCATGTAGAATAACAGACCCTTCATCCGGTCGTTCCATTCCGCATGTCATTTTGAACGTCGTCGTCTTACCGGCACCATTAGGGCCCAGCAGACCTACAATTTCACCGGCATTGACCGAAAAGCTAACGCCGTTGACGACCCGCTTACGACCATAAGTTTTGACTAATCCGTTAACTTCAAGAATTGACATCCTGTCGCAACTCACACTAAAGCTATTGTTTCACCGGCCTGTATCTTACCGTATTACGCCAATCCGACGAAAGTTCGGAATCAACGACACCCCTGATCCCGGAATCTCGTCGGGATGCGGCCAGTAGATTAATAGAGCTTCACCAATAAATAGCTTCCGATTAAAGGTATGCCTTCCCACCTGATTAAACCACGAGGAACTACGAGCATCTGAACTTTGAGGGCTGTTGTCCCCCATTGGGAAAAACTCGTCTTCCTCGACTTCGAATTCCAACGCCTGCCGATCTATGAGAAACTTAGAGTCGTTCCACGCAGGAAATAAGTCTAAATGAAGGCTAAGTTCTGAGTAGGATGGGAGCTTTGAGGATCTGGGTAATAGCCAGATAGGTTCAATACGAGCAATATCGTCTTCATACTGGCTTATGAGCTTCATCGTTTCTTCAGACTCCCGAAAATCATTTAAGCTATATTCGCGGTTTCGACCAATGCTCTTTGTGGCAATATAGTAAACATCTCTGTAAATGCGAGCATCGGTTAATTCAACAGCAACCCCTGTTGAATGCAGGCCGACGGGTAATAAATCCCCTGCATCTTCGGCAGACCATCGCGGACCAAGTATCCGTTCCGTTTCAAAGGTTGCAGGATGATTAAGTTCAATCAAGTCGTCATCGACCCAAACTCGTAGCTCATTGTCAAAGTTACTAAATCGTATTTCGTACTCACCTTTACCACGAATGCTGGTTTGGCCTTCTATGACAGGGCCTTTGAAGCCAGCCGAATTGTCAGAATTCGATGAAACGAAATACTCTTCTCCCCCATCAATCGATAACGTCAGCTTTCCGGTTGCAACGTCGATTTCACCCTCGTAATAGACTCCACTTTCAACAATATCAAACCCAAGTTTTCCCGAATCGCTTTCAATCGTCACATCAAATTCAACGGCCAGATCACCCACCCAGTATTGCCCACGCATATCACCGCTGGGCCAGTCGGANTTGAGCATTTGAGAAACTGAATTGACGACTTGATTCGGAGCGGGGTAATCTCCTTCCAGAACATCTCGGAAACGCGCAACATACTCCGAGCCTAAGTCAACGGAATCGGAGTCCCCTCGTGTTGAGTCCGATTCGGAACCTTGCTCCACGACTTCGTTCGGAAATCGCCGGAAAGGATTTTTCGTCGGTGACAATAGGTCCGATCGTTTGATCGACGTGTTATAGGCATAAACATCGGTAATTAATTTCGGTAACGGCCAAAACATCGTCTTTAACCGTTCTCGGGATTGGGCGGCTTCAGCTATATAGCCCTCCGCTTCAGCCTGCTTAATGTTCGCTTCGAGCTGATTGTATTTCACCCAGAAAGTCTGGTCAGGAATATTATGATGATACCGAATGCTTACCTTGTCAGAATTCGATCCATCAATGGAATACCGGAAGCCTTCGGTACTAGCCTTCCAGTACCCAGGCTTTCCTTCTTCTGCCGGGGGATGATAGCCATCGGCATACGTACCAACCATTCTCCACGGTTGCGGCCACATAATGTCATCAAGCACCTGTGGACGAAATTGGGTATCGTGCACCAATTGCATCATCGCCAACTGTTTATGCTCAGGCTTACGAGCGATCTCATAGACTGCATTCGTATTGGTCAGTGGCTTCGTATAGACATCTCCATTTGCGACCAGTAGTTTTTCGCCTGGCAGGCCTACCAAGCGTTTGATGTAATTGATCGTCGTGTCGCTCGGATTTTTAAATACAATGACATCCCAGCGTTCCGGATCATTAAACATGTACGCATATTTATTGACCAGAATCCTATCGCCAGCAAATGCATTCTTCGATGGCTCATTGGCTTTATCAAGTACTTCAGTAAAGCCACACATTGGACAAACGGTCGCTATGATTTCGTCATTCGAATACGGGTCAGCTGGATTCGGATTCTCTACACTGGCCCCAACACGATACCGATGACCACATCTCTTGCATATGTGCTCTATATGCCTACCCTGTAGTCCGTGTGCCATGGAACCTGTGGGAATGATAAATGCTTCGACTACAAATCCACGAAAGATAAAGGCGAGAATGAAAGCTAATGCAAATCCCTCAACCATGTCTCGGATGGACATTAGTACACCGTAATGAATCTCGTCTCTGGAGCTTTTGTTAATCATGGTGGCCTATTGCTGGTTATCGTTATCAATTCCTGGCCGCAGCACCTCTTTTAGGAGGTTGGCCATATGTTCCAATATACCTAAGAATGAATAAGGTAATAAACGGGGGTTTGTTCGGTCTATTCTCGTTATTCCTGCTCTAAAACCAATCCCAGAATTGCATCGCGGGTAATTCCTTCGCCCCAATGACGACAATCACGTGAAATGGACTGATTATCCCCCATCAAAAAGTACTCATCCCTTTGGAGGAGATGCTCTGGCGTCCAATGTGCAGAGCTATAGTCCATCGCTAGCCAATAAATATCTCGGGATATAGTCATCTCATTGAGATCCAATACACCTTCATCGACGGAAACCGAAACGGGAACTTTTCGGACGAGCAAGTCCGATTCATAATCCTCGTTTAGCTGTAGTTCTATTAGTGGAAAGTAATCGACCTGATCTCCGATCTTCACGACAACGCGACCGTCCAATCGGCCCAGACGAAGAGTAATCGAGGTACCCTGAGGGTTCCATTGGATTGGAGCAATCTTAGACGAACCTCTTAAGAATCTAGATTGATGCACCTGTAAGTTGAACAGATGAAAATCCAGTTCGATCTCAGCATCTAACATCCGCACACGAACAACTCCTGGCTCAAATACCTTAAGCTGGAGATCGACTACAAAATCGTCCACAAAGTTAAGTCGGGAGCGTGAGACAAACTGATTGAAAGGTAAGTAATCAAAAATCGCCGAGCTCGTTCCACGTTTTACCGGCGGCACAAAGCCAGCAACGATATTCCATTGGTGATAGTCCAGCCATTGAGGATGAGTCTTTTCTTCCGCATCAAAGGAGAACGATTTATCAGTTGTGAAGATCCATCCTGAATCGTCACCACGTACACCAAATCGGTTTAGCAAATTGAATGCAGGGTCTGCTGGCTGGAAGCGGCTGTCAAAAACGCGAACCTTCAATTGATCGAATTCATCCAACGTCTTTTGGTATAGTTCAGTACCAATGTAAAGTTCGCCTCCTTCCAGCGAAATTTCTTCGCCCGGCAAACCTACTATACGTTTGATATATTGTTCCTGCTGATATTCAAAAACGACTTCGGCCCAACGCTGTAGATCGTGCTGAGCATCCTGATGAAACTTCACCGAATTAATCTGAGGCGAGAGTCCTTCAATGTCGTTTGTCGCTCCGCAATTAAAACAAATCGGAAGACTTGTCTCACTGACCGTACTGGCATCCACTTGGAGCGGTATTTCACAGTCATAGCACATCAGAGAGTAATGGGGGCCCGGAGCCGCCGTCGCCATACTGCCGGAGATTACCGGCGCCTGACGAGTGACTGTCGTTTTAGCTTGTTCAAGCCACCAACCAACCAATCCACCAACTGCCACAATTCCCAAAGCAACAAGATAGACAGAGCGTCGGTTTTGCTGAGCCATGTGAATTATTTCTTATCCTGGCCTTTATCCAGTACAGCCATGAATGCCTTTTGAGGAATATCCACACTCCCAATGCTCTTCATTCGCTTCTTACCTTCACGCTGCTTTGCCCAGAGTTTTTTCTTCCGGGAGATATCTCCCCCATAACATTTAGCTGTCACGTTTTTACGTAAAGCACGAACTGTCTCACGGGCAATAATCTTAGCTCCAATCGCAGCCTGAACCGCTACTTCAAACATATGACGATCGATTTCCTGCTTAAGCTTTTTGCAAACAGCACGGCCTCGCACTTGGGAATCTGCACGATGACAAATAACACTCAACGCATCCACTCGATTACCATTGACTAAGATGTCCATACGGACCAGGTCAGCGGCCTGATAGCCAATGATTTCGTAATCCATCGTGCCGTAGCCTCGCGTTGCACTCTTGAGCTTATCATGCAGGTCATAGATAACTTCGGCCAGAGGCAAGTCGTAGCAAAGCATCATTCGAGTCGGCGAAATATATTCCTGTGACTGCTGAACTCCACGCCTTTCATTGCATAGCTTCATAATGGCACCAACATATTCACCCGGCGTAATGAAATTGACTCTTACGATCGGCTGTCGGAATTCCAGAATGTCTCCAGGCTCAGGTACTTCCTGAGGACGGTGAATCCTCATTTCTGTGCCATCTTTCTTAGTAACCTCATAGGTCACATTCGGTGCGGTTTGGATCAGGTCAACATCAGATTCCTGTTCGAGACGCTGTTGCACAATCTCCATGTGCAACAGCCCCAGGAATCCGCAACGAAATCCAAATCCCAGTGCTTCACTGGTTTCAGCTTCAAATTCGAAGCTTGGATCGTTGATCTTAAGGCGTCCTAAGGCGTCTCGTAGCTCTTTGAAATCCTGGCCATCCGAAGGATAGAGCCCACAATAGACCATCCGTTTCGGTTCCTGATACCCCGGCAGTGGTTCCACCTCAGACTTATTCAGGCATAGCGTGTCACCGATGTGAATCATATCCAGTGACTTGATATTGCAAATCACATAGCCAACCTGTCCGGCGTGTAATGCATCACATGGCGTCTGTTGTGGCGTAAACTGACCGATTTCAATGACATCATGGACGGAACCAGCTCGGACAAATTGAATCTTATCTCCCTTACCGATTGTCCCTTCCATGACACGGATATAAGTTATCGCTCCACGAAATTCATCGTAATGAGAGTCAAAAACCATCGCTCGCAATTCAGCAGCCGGGTCTCCGGTCGGAGGAGGCACATGTTCGATCACTGCCTCCAACAGGCCTTCAATACCGATACCTTCCTTAGCACTGACTTTTTGAACTTCGGCATCACCTAAGCCAAATTGTTGTTCGATTTCCTCGACCACTTCATCCACTCGGGCGTAATCCAGATCGATTTTGTTGATCACTGGAATAATGGCGAGGTCATGGTCAAAGGCGTTATAGCCATTGGCAACTGTCTGTGCTTCGACACCCTGAAATGCATCTACCAAGAGGAGGGCACCTTCGCAACACGTCAACGCGCGCGATACCTCGTATTGAAAATCGACATGTCCGGGAGTGTCGATGAGGTTTAGTTGATAGGTGGTATTACCATGTTTGTATTCCACGCTGACACTACGAGCTTTGATCGTGATCCCACGATCACGCTCCAACTGCATGTCATCGAGCATTTGTTCTTTGAGCTCACGCTCTGACACCGTGCCAGTAAATTCCAGGAGGCGATCAGCCAACGTACTTTTACCGTGGTCAATATGAGCAATGATGCTGAAATTTCTTATATTGCGGCAATCCATTATTACCCGATCTGTCCGTCCCTTTTGATTCCCTAATGTTTCAATCTAACCAAACTGTTTGCGTGCCACACCTGCCGCACCAATAAATCCACTATCACTACCGAGTGTTGCGAAATCAATAATCGTGTTTTCGGCTAAAACGGGAAAGGTCAACTCCCGAGTACGCTGACGAATCGCTTCAAGAAATGCTCGGCCGGCACGAGTCTGATGACCACCGAAATTCATAGCCCCGCCCAATACCACAATATCGGGGTCTATCATATGCAAGACACTGGTAATACCAATAGCTAAATAATGCCCCGTCTCACGAATGATTCGATTGGCGAATTCATCTCCCTGTTCAGCGTGCGTCGCGACATCAAGCGAAGAGACCATTCCTTGTTCTGACCACGTTGTCTGCAAAGAAGATTCCTCTCCTTCATCAAGCTGCTCCTGTGTACGTTTTGCCACACTCGTGGCACTTACATATGCTTCCAAATGCCCGAATTGTCCACAGGGACATTGCCGAGCATCTGCAGAGCTGTCAATGGTAATATGCCCAAGCTCACTCCCATGACTATGTGCACCGTCCAGTGTAATGTCATGAATGATAATTCCGCCCCCGACACCTGTTCCCAATGTGAACATAACCAGACTGTCACATTCCTGCCCACGACCAACCCAATATTCACCATATGCCGCTGCATTGGCATCGTTAAGGAATGCCACGGGTTTGTCTGTCTGGTCCGCTAAATAACTGCGAATAGGAAAATGATCCCAACCGCTCATATTTGGCATATGCAGCAGCATACCCTGCTTCACGTCCATCGTACCGGGAGTTCCCAATCCAATCGCTCGAATCTGCTCCCAATTCAATCCCGACTCGGCCAACAATCCTTCTGCAAATTCGATGATTCTTCGAACGCCGTCCTCTGGCCCTCGTTCATGGTCCGTATCAATCTTCCCATGCGCAAACGACCTCCCGGAATTATCAACAATTCCAATTTTGATCGTTGTTCCTCCCACATCTACCCCAAGGTAGGCAGGGAAACTGATATGGTCTAACGATACCATTTATAAAACGGACTCCAGATTAACAGCCTGTATTGCCTCCATTTTAGACGACAGACCATCAATCTGTAATTGACATAAACCTGAATGCAACAGGTTACTTATCTCGTTTCATTACCATCAACCCAATCACCGTCAGAATGATCCCCAAAACCATCCATACGCTAACTGGTTCATGGAAAATCACCGCCCCTGAAATCGCCCCTAGAGCTGCCTGACTGGCATTGACTAGGTTATACCGCGTTACGGAAAGGATCTTGATTGCAGACACTAATGCGACAAAGGCTATCGCATTACATATCCCTGCCAGAGTCATCTGAGCTAAGTTTTCGAATTCAAAACTGCGTTCTAATTCCCAAGAGCCATTAAGTGAACTCAACAACAGAAGAAAAACAAATCCAGTCACACTAATAATCGTCATAATCGCCGGCTGAGAAACGCCTCGATTTCCCACCACTTTGATCACAGCGCCGAATACTCCGTAGTTAATGCCGGAAATGATGACTGCCCCAATCGCCATTGCTAATAAATAAGGCTGAGCGTCCGCTACATCCAGGACTTTCTTTAATTGTTCAAATGCCTGCTCACCACCAGTCGACAGCACAACCACTGCTGTGATTAAGATCACCATCGACCACAAGGTTCTGCGAGATGGCTGGTCTTTCAAAACCAACCAATCCACCAAGGCCCCGGTGACAATCAACACACCTAAACAAATCGGAACGGCTAGACTAATGCCAATCTTATTAAGTGACCACTGGAATCCGACATTCCCGACATAGTGCGACACGATGGAGAGAACAACGAGTCCCAACGCCAGTTTAGGAGGGCAGATTTTTCTCTCGACTCGGCAATATCTCCAGATCAACCAAGGCACCACAACAAGAATTGTCGGAACGGCCTTGATACAACTAACCCAAACCGGATCACAATCATCGACCGCGCGTAAGAAGACATTGGCAGACGAATACCCAATACTGGATACCGCTCCCAAAATGATCCCGCGACGATACAAATCCACGCCCTGAGACGTTGTCTGCTGTTCCAAATCCGATTCTGCCTAACGTAAATCCCGTGAAGAGACATCTCTGCGAAACTGTGTTTGGTTCACTCCACGACATAGCGATTGAAGCGAAGCAGGTAAAGACAGTGAATTCAACTCAACAAATTCGAGTTCACTGTCGGAGGATGTCGAAAACGAATCGTCCATTGTACGACCGTATACCAAAAAGCGAACCTCCAATTCCCTTAATTCTTCCAAGGCTTTATCGCGGGATTGCTCTCCTGAATAATATTTAGCCTCGGCAATCCTCGCAATGGTATCGACGCCTACGAGAAAACAAACTCCGCCTAGTAGTCTTGCCTTGGTTAAAAACGTCGGAGCCCGGGTGAGGACCAGATCATGTTGGACGCACAATGGTAAGGCTCGCTCCAGACAATCGGTAACACAGAGATCCGGTTTGTCTACATTCTCAACCGACAACTCAAAATGCACGTCATGCTCAATCTCCATACTTCCATGCTTCAGCATTTCCATATGCCCCTGATGAACCGGATTAAAGGAACCTGGCAGTAGAGCCTTGATTTCCTCAGAGCCTATAACAGCAAACGGACTCTCCGCGTGACAGACTTGCGTTGCCGCCTGATGCAGTTCCAGAATGCGAACCAGACAATGTAACGCTTTCTCCGCTGCTAAACACTGACGCTCAGCACGGGCTGCCTGCGGGAGCACGTACTCAAAACAGGCCAAGTTGATCTTTGATTCATGCCTCATCGCAGCACCGAGAAAAAGCAGACCATCCAGCCCTGCAGGAGCCTGCGGACCAAGGTGCCCTGTAATTGCAATTGCAATATCTGCTTCTGGCGTTTTGCTCAGTGCTCCCGCAGCCATTTGCTGAGCAACCTGTCGACTCACCGGCCCAACTTGTTTAAGCGTCTCGGGGCTTACGCCAATCCATTTTGCTTTTGAGTCATTACGATAGGTCACGTGAGAGCCGCAAAAGAACTCGGAAATCCCGGGCTGACTACCGACCGACGCGGCACACAATCCACTCGTACAGCTCTCAGCAAATACAAATCGCAAGCCGGCTAGTGCTGCCTTTTCGCGAATCGCGATAGCAAGTTCTTGAAGCGAGGATTGGTCTGACACGACGAAATTCTTATTTTGAATCCATGGGAGTATCGGCAGCCTTCTTTTGTCTGGATTCAGCTAACCACTTCTTCCCTGATTCTTCCCACCAGGTATTCCACTTTCCATGAGCTTTATCGCGATTTTCGTCTTCTGTAAAACCGCAGGAATACACTTCATACACATAGATGGGACTTGGCCTTGAAAATCGATATCCATAATCTGCCGGATCTTGTTTGGTGAGATGCAATAACATGATTAACGCAGTATCCCGAAGCTGAGTCTTAATCAGCTTACCTCCAGCCTGAGGNGTGCTCCAGGAATGAACCAATGTCTTCTGCTCCAATAGTGGCAACAGCAACTCGACTTCTTCCGCACCGCCAAACCGAGCAGCACAGATTGCCGCATATTGTTCGCTGGTGGAAAAGCTCTCAGTCGTGCCCAACATTTTCCGAGCCACTTTCAAACCAGTTTCTTCGAATCCGTAATTCAGAATAAGCATTAGTCCTAAGGTTCGGTTTCGCGAGGTCGATGCCAATTCTGCCCATTCGCGAGTTAACCGTTTGCTCACATCATGATCGGGCTTATCAATAATCTGCGATTTTATCTGAGAGTAATTCAATAGATTGTAAACAGGGGAAATCAACGATTCTCGTTGTGCATCTGTCAGTTCAGAAGCTCCAAGCATGACGGTAGCAATACTATGAACCTGTGGCACGGTCGGGCCTGTCGGAGTGTAATTCCCATAGGGCTGCAATTGTTTGACGCGTTCCTGAAGTATTTCTCCCAGCCCCTTTTTGGTATCAATCGCTCGCAGTACCTTGGATTCGGCTCGTACCATAGAAGCGAAGAACTTGCGTTCTTCCGGGGAACCGCCAATCTTCTCCTGATAAACGTCCCATCCTGGTAGATCATGCTCCAGACGACCCTCGACATCATTGATAAACCGCTCAAGCTTTTGTTCGAAATCCTCGTACATCAAATCGACGTAAATTCGTCGAACGCGACTGCGAATCTCTAGGTCCGGATGGCGTAACGCGGCGGCCAGTTCCCGACGGGCCGACATTCCTATTTTGACAAGTCGCTCATGAGTACTCTCGCGCGTTTGATAAGACGAGTCACCCAGCCTTTGAATTAATGCCTGGTAATCCGGATTCAATTCAGACTCTTGCTGCGCATGCGTATCTGTGACTAACAGAAAGATAGTCGCAATAGCTGCCCACAAAATGCCTGTCCGAAGTTGCATGTCCTTTTCCTGTTTCACTGTCTTTGAAGTAATACACTCGGTATTTACCAAGACGCTGCAAGGATTGAAATTTATTTCCCTTATTATATGCCAATTTTCCCAATAACTAGGGCTTCGTGACGAATTCCTGATTAGCAATCCACCTGCAAAACCACTGTTTTTTAGACGGATTAGCAGCCACAGGAGAGAATTTCTATTTTTTTCTCCTAACGTCCCAATATTGGGAAGTACCTAACGAATTAGATATTGAAAGTACTGCTGGAATGGANTTCAGCGTTTAATTACCAGGATGTTGCCTCCAACTGGGAATGACTAACCAGTTAGGCATGCACAATTTCAATCGGATTCTCTTGAAAGGAGACCTGACGATGAAAAAGAAAGTTTTGTATGTCGGAGGCGGTGCCGCTGCAGTCATGCTGCTCCTTGCACTGCTATTCGGCAGCGACGCAACAAGTTATGTAACCACTTCCGTTGCTAGCGTTCGCGATTCCGTAAAGAACTCGGTACCTGTTGAGTTTGAATTGGAACGAGCTCGCCAGCAAATCTCAGACATCACACCTGAGATTCGTAAAAACATGGAGCTGATCGCTCGAGAAGAAGTCGAGATCGAAAAGCTCGAAACCAACATTTCTGAGTTTGAAGGAAAGTTGGCTGAAGATGAAAAGTCGATTAAACGCCTCAACGCGGACCTTTCATCGGGTGTCGAATATGTCACCTACCATGGAGTTGAGTATACTGCCAGCGATGTCAAACGAGACCTTGCGAATCGCTTTGACGAGTTCAAGACAGATAACGAAACTCTGACGAATCTCAAGAAACTCCGAGCCACTCGGATGGACAATCTAAAATCTGTCCGTGGCAAGCTGGCCGGTATGCAGGCCTCACAGCGTAAGCTGCGAGTTGAAGTCGAAAACCTTGCTGCTCGCAACAAGATGATCGAAGTCACCAAATCTGCAAGTGAGATCGAGATTGACGAGAGTCAGTTGGCTAAAGCCAATGCTTTACTCGACAACCTGGATTCTCGTCTAAGCACTGAGGAAAAACTGTCTAATGTCAAAAATCAGTCTCTGGATCGAATTCCAGTGGAAACTGAAGCGACCACAGACATCCTCGATGAAGTAGCCAACTACTTCGGATCGCAGGAAACTGCTGAGTCCAAAGCCAAGTTGGCTCGAAAATAATGCACTCCGAGTTCAGGGACTGGGGTTTACGCCACGAGCGTGAACCCCTTTTCCTGCGCATCAAACCAAAGTTGATAAACTAATAAGTGATTGCTGTCATGAATACTACCTGGAAAAAACGGCCACATACGGTCTCGAACTCCACTCGTGTTCTTACCGCACCTCCCAAAAACTTGTCCAGTAACAGTCGCTACTTCTTCAGGACCAACAAAAAGATTATGAAAGCTGTCTCAGACCGTTTCTTGATGTGGATCGATGCTGTTGGCGGCTATCTGATCTGCCTAAACGATCAGGTAGTTCTCGGACAGGCCCGCCCCGGAACTCAGGTGGATATCCCTTTAGTCGCAGATATCGCCGGCCGGCATGCACGCATTATTCGCCAGAAGGAGGAAGGAGATTACGTGCTGGAACCACTCGCAGATGTGGCAATACAAAATCAACCGATTCAATCGCCAACAATGCTACATCACGGCGACCTGATCACGCTCGGAAGCGCCCAACTTCAATTCACTAAACCTCATCCTTTGAGTCCCAGTGCTCGACTGGATCTGATCAGTAGTACACGTACCAATCCGTTTGTGGATGGCATACTTTTAATGGGTGAATCACTGATAATTGGCAATAATATGGCCAATCATGTTGTCTATCATGGAGAAGAACATCAAATCGTTTTGTTTCAGCAAGATGGGCAATTGTGCTGTCGATCCGATTACCCAGTCGAACTCGACGGAGTAGTGGAACAAACCACAGGCGAACTGTTTTANAGTTCTCANATACGCAGTGACCGTATATCGCTGAGCCTGGAAGACACGANGTAGTTAGACTTCTCATTTANTTAACCAGNAGAAACGACTGAAACTCAAACAATCTGAAAACAACAAGAATCATGAAATTCACCTATACCACAGGCGAGACTCCTCTTGATGGCTACACCATCAAACGAGGACTTGGACGAGGAGGCTTCGGGGAAGTCTACTTCGCCATTAGTGATGTAGGGAAAGAGGTGGCGCTGAAGAAAGTGGATTTCATGGATGCGGATCGAGGTGACAATCTCGTCCTAAATATCAGACATCCTCATTTAGTCCAGTTGTTTGATATTAAACATGACGATCAACAGAGCGAATCCTGGATCATTATGGAGTACATGTCAGGAAAGAGTTTGCGGGATGTGCTTACACAACAACCTGAAGGACTGACCAGAGATGAAGCATCAGCGTGGTTTTTTGCAATCGCCAGTGGCGTGCACCGGCTGCACCTCAATGGATTTGTACATCGTGACCTCAAGCCCGGGAACATTTTTCAAAGTGAAGGTGACGTAAAGGTTGGGGATTACGGGCTCTCCAAGCTCATTTCTCATAGCCAACGTAATAATCACACCCGCGCCATTGGGACTTGCCGTTACATGGCACCGGAAATCGGAAAGGGAAATTACGGTAATCAAATCGACATCTATGCTCTGGGAATTATGCTCTTTGAGTTACTCACAGGTGATATCCCCTTTGATGGTGAGTCCGATGCCGAAATTCTAACCAAGCACCTCACCGAAGCTCCGGATTTAACCAAGGTCCCGCTCGAGTACCAATCTGCCATTCGAAAGGCCCTGGAAAAGGACGCTGGCAAACGATATCAGAACGTTGTCGACATGATGCTTGATGTCCCAGAACCAAATTATGAATTGGTTCCAGGCTTTAATCGTGCTCAATTACCTAAGGAATACTACGAAGGTAATCGCTCAGTTCTGGTTTCGCCCCCTCAACCTGAGAGTAAACCTCGAGTACCCACCTTGGAAGACGTACCCGTCATTGAGTCGTCACCTGCGCCTTTACCGGAAACATCACTAAGGAATCGCAAGTATGAACCCCCCACTGTTGGGCACGGGAAACCGCCTACCTGGATCGACGTCGCTAAAGGGGAGTTAGCTAAAAAGGATAAGTCGCAACGGCTTAGCGAACTCACTTCTTCCATGGTCCGAGCAGTAGTGGGCACGGGTGCTGCAACAACGCTTTTATTTGCCGTGTTCATACAAACGCTTAGTAACAAAACGCTTTCATCGGTTGAGTCGACTCAATGGTTCATCTGGCTGATGTCGGTCATGTTACTGAGTAGCTGGGCAGTTCTCATCCTCGGTAAATTCTGGGAATCGTCTGATACCGAAGATGGTCCAAAACGCGTGGTGATGTTTGCGGTCGGAGCCGGATTAGGCACACTGCACCTGACAATCGGCAATTTCTTACAGCTGGATTTCCACGATCTTCATTCCGGAATCAGCTACTGGCCCTGGGTCATGGAACATTGGAAATTTGCGGCTGGGGAAAGTCCGGCATTGGCTCATTACGCCGTCTTTACCGGACTGCTATTTGCCCTTTGTCGCTGGTGGAGTCACGCGACTCCAGTTCGAACATCTCAGTATGATTTGATGGGCGCATTTGTGTTAGCGTTAGTCGCTTGGTTTTTGCCGGTAGCCCCTCAGCCACTTATGCCTGGAGTTACAGCTTTAACACTGATCGTCATTCAATTTTCAGCACCAAACTTCACAGCTCAGCAACGCAAAGAATTTGAGGCGATCGCGACAGGGTGGTGGCANAATGGATAATCGATCGTACAAATCAACGATTCTAGTCTTGCTACTTAGCCTCTCCACTTTTGCAGTAGCTCAGGAATCTGTGACTATTGAAAGCGACACAAGTCAAACCAATTCGCCGAAGTATTACCTATTTGACCTCGAAAAGAACAGGAAGGGTGGTTCAATCGAGCAGCCTGAGTTGGTCATACCCACGGGCAACGCCTACGCGTTACGCATTGAATCAGACCTAAGTGTCGATCTACCCGGTGTTGAGGCAAGCTTCCTTTCTAAAGTTGATGCCGCGGTAAACAATATTATNAATGAGGTCACCGGNAATNACNTTAACGGTCGCGAGTCTGCTGGAAGAAAGAGGNCTCCAGATCGACTTGATNGAACTTGTGGCTCCCAGTGATANTTATCTGCAGGAACACACGCCGATCCTAGCCGGACAGCCTTCCAANATTACGAATTACCATCTCATTGCCATCGTCGACTTCAAGCCTCTCCAGGCAGAAATGAAGCAACTCTGGCGGGAAGTCATGTTAGGCGATCGTCTCGTTCAATACATCATGATTGCAAGTATCGTATTGATCACATTATTCCTGTTTCGGGGCAATCAGGTTATGCGAAGTCGTGATACCAACCGAACCATTCGTCTCATCGTCAATTCGGCAATNCTCATCGCGACCATNGCGGCCCTTGCAGGGGNCGCCATGATGCTTCACTGGATTTAGATTGTTGTGAACGACCCTTTCAGCACGTTACAATTCGCTTAGCCCGATAATGTGTTGAGATTAGATATGGCCGAAATTGACAAGCTTCTTATAGAAGAACTACGCTCAGAATCCCAGGAAGCCTGGATGCGCTTTGTGGAAAGATTCTCTGGAAGATTGGTGGCGTTTGTGTCCCGTAGAGTCGGTGACCGCTCAGCCGCGGATGATATCGTCCAGGAAACGCTAATCGGATTTATCCGTAGCCTCCCCAATTTTGATGAAACCCGGCCGATCGACAGCTTTCTTTACAGTATCTGCCGTTATAAGATTAGCGATTACTTTCGGGTAAGCGGNCGTGTAAATATTCCGCTTTCCAACCTGGCTAATGAATCTGAACAACCAAGAGATCTGTCAGCCAGGGGACCACGAGTCTCTGCCGTTGCGAGAAGCGGAGAACGCCGGCAGGCCGAAAATGATGCTCTTACCCAGGTTCTTAGCNAGGAAATTGAACGNCTGATTGAACAGCAAAATTGGATAAAACTGAGCTGTCTGGANCTCGTGTTTGTTAGTGNAACTCCCAATATAAAAATCGCGGAGGCCCTCGATCTAACTCAACAGCAGGTAGCAAGCTTCAAGCACGAATTCATGGATAAGTTAAAAAGAAAAATATTAGGCTTGGGCGTCAATCCTGATTTATTTCCGGAACTTTACAATGATCAAGAGAGCCAGGAATAGGTTATGACACTTTCTTTTAGTGACTCTGAACTGGCCGCTTATCTGGAAGAGGATCTGGATGCCGAACGTGCCTCGGTCCTGGAACAAGCACTACCAGGTGACGAACTCCTGCTACAACGCCTTCAGACGATTAGGCAACAGAATGCCTCGGGTGAACATACGCTAGGATCCATCTGGCGACAACAAGGCCTCAGTTGCCCAAGTCGTAAAACTCTCGGCGCATACTTGCTTGGGATCCTACCGCAAGAACAAGCACTGTTCATTCGTTCCCACATCGAAATTCGCNGGTGCACCACCTGCCGTGCCGATGTCGAAGATTTGCAGCAACAGCAAACTCAGAATCAAGNAACGAAGGCAGCGCGTACGACAAAATACTATCAGTCCAGTATCGGTTACTTTTCACAACGTCAGAATGAGATGGATTCATGAGTCGTCAACCAAAGATATTAACGGCAATCCTGATGCTAGCTGTCACGATGCCATTGCATGCTGCTGAACTAAAGCCTGTGACCACAATCCATTCCAAACAACAAACTTGGAAAACACCGTCAAAGAACTATGTCATCCTGCAACGAGATGACGTTGAAATTGTTGTAGTCAACAATCAGGCAGTCGATGACGACGTATTACCTGGACATCGTGCCGGTTACAGCGGAATTGCAAAGATCACTCACAAGCACCAAGCGGAAAGCCTGTTTGTACCCAGTTATGCCGGCTTGAATTATGAACACATCCATGACGGCAAAACCCGAGATCGCAAAATTCTATTTGAACCTCGTAATTTGCCAATGCAATTACGACAAATCAACGAATATACTGTGGAACTTTATCAGGCCCCTGCTGGGCATTACCGTCTTGAAAGCTGCCAGCGTTACGAATTGCTGGAAAACGGCACGATCCAGCTCACCTATGAATGCACGCCGCGGGCAAATTCCTTTGCCAATCAGTACATAGGCCTTTTTTGGGCCAGTTACATTCATCAACCCAAAGATTNNAGTATCCATTTCCCCGGATTNGAAAATGTTGAAGGAAAGACAATCGACCAATATCCTAAACCGCAGATGGTACGTGGAGTCACTCCTAAACATGGCATTTATGCCACCCATCGAAGTAGCAAGGACCAACGAGTCTTCCAGCATGACTCCGAATTCCCTCTGTCATTGGTCTTTGGGTATTCACGCCACCGATTCCAACAGCCTTGGTATTACGGAGTGTGCCGTTCCATGGGGTTTGCTCAGATATTTCGAGATGCCGATCAGATGCGAATATCGCAATCACCATCGGGTGGAGGGCAGGGCAACCCTGCCTGGGATTTCCAGTATTTTGTGCCCGATTATGAGGTTGGAAAAACATACCGGTTTGTGATGCGAGCGGTCTATCACCCGATCGACAAACCCGCTGAGTTTCTTGACCGAGTCGCCGAAGAGTATGTCAAACTCAACGCAACACAATAAACAGCCACTAAATACTTGCTGCTTAATTGTTCTGCAGATAGTCGTTCTTCGGCACTTCACCTTTAATTCGATTTGGATTCGACGGTGAAGGAAACTGAATGTTTGCTTCAGGCGTTGCAGCCAATTCGGTTTCCGCTAATTCCACGATAGAACGCAGAGCAAAATCTTCCGGCACCTCTTCATCGAATTGCCCCAGCAACTCGACATAATTGGCAATCGATGGCATCAGGTTTTGACCGGTGTCCTTGGTAATCATCGAAGGATAATCTTCAAAGATATCGGTCCACATTTCCCAGGCCTTTTCATATTCGAGCCGAGCGGGCTGTAAGCGTGCCTGAACGAACAGTTCGTCGGCCTTGGCTGTTGTCTTTCGCGCTGTGATCGCCAATTCAAGTTGTTCCATCTCACAACGTTTCAACCAGTAATCGTAATTGATCATTGAACGCATATAGTTCACAGCATCTGCTTTGATCGCCATCTCTTCCGCTTCCGCAGCAAGCAACATGGCTTGCTCTTTCACTGATTCCGGCATCGCTTCAGCCACTTCCGTTTCTGGAATAAACAACTGCTTATTCGCATCCTGAACCAATCCGTTGTGATAATTTGTTCGTAATTCGGGTGCTAGATTAAGCGCATCTTGCTGCGGTTTGGAAAGCGATGCGAATCGTTCCTTTCGCAGAGTCTCCCGAACATCCGGACCTAATGCATTTATTTCCTGACGTAATTCATCTAGCTTACGCTGGAATTCCGCACCCTGATTAAGCCTGAGGGTCGTTCCGGTGAAGCTGGAAAGAATATCCAGCGATCCCAATTCTTCCAGGCTGGAATGAGCCACCGCAAACGCCTGCTGAGCATTCGTATCCAAGTAGCCTTCATCCTCGAGCGCAATCGCATAATAAATCAATGCCTGTGGCTTACGTTCATAGAATCGNAACCAGTCTCCACGAATGCCTAAATCGCTGAACCTGGCAACATCTTCACTTTTCTGATACCAGCGATTGGCTACTTTCCAGTTGTCCGGTTTACCGTCCACTCCAGCCACCAATTGCGAGTCCATCTCAAGGCCGTAATCTTCCATCCGTTGATGAAATGGATCATCTGCAGAGAACAACCGACGGAACTGCCGCTTTTCATCTGATCCGCCGATTTTGGAACCGGTATAAGCCCCTACCTCCTGAACCAACTTGGCATCCTGAGAATTGTATTTGGTCCCTTCCATCAGGAAATCGATCCCGCGTCGCACCCACTGATAGCGATGTCGATAATTATCAAAATCGACCGAGATGTTGTAAGCCAGATTGTGTGCCTGAAACTTCCAAATCGATACGAAGTTTGGCTGCAATTTAGAAATCTGGTTGACCGTGGCCGTCACGTTGTCATAGTCTTCCATTTTTTGAAAACGAGTGGCCTTTTCCCATAAGACGATCACTGCGATGGGCCGTAAACCAAACGTCGCCAATTGCATTGTGGAGCTGACAGGATCAATTTCACCCAGATTTGACTGAGCCAGGTAGTTCTCCGATCGTAGCTGTGCTAACTTACCCCCACGGCCNCCCTCGGAATCACTGGTCGCAGGCTGGCCCAAATAGAACAATGGGAACAGCAGCAGAACAATACCACTGATATAGCTAACTTTTCGCTTAAATGAAGTTTCTAGATTCACGCTGCAATTTCCCTCGAGGACATAACAAAATATCCGGCAAACAAGAGGACAAAGAAGTACACCAGTGTCGTTGTTATCTGTTTCAATATTAGATCCAGATCAATGTCGTAGCCATAGGCAACTTTGGATGCCATGTTGAACTTTGGAAAATCCGGGGCCAGTTTCGCAACGCTTTCCATCGTGTCCAGATAGAAAGAATCCATTGCCTGGATTACCGAAGTTGCTGTTTCACCCATGTCCAGATCGACCGTGGCTCCCTGTTGAGTAATGTTTCGAATGAGTGATTCAATCGGACCACCACCTGGTGCATCTCCGGACTGTACTTCCCCGATAAATCCTGAAGAAATTCCCATCACCACAATGGCTAAGGTTGCCACCATCGCAACAATTCCGTTTAGGAAGGTACTGAAGAACACTCCAAACAATGTCACCAAAACTAATTGCATCCAAATACCTAAATAGCATTTGAAGAAGTTCATCTCGAATGAACCTTCAGGAGCACGGATATATAAATCTGCCTGAGCCATACCAAAGAACTGAGCGTGCTCTCGACAACGCACATGGACTTCTAATTTGCCATCCACTACCAGATCCCGGAATAAATTCATCTGCTCCAACTCTGCGGTTTGTGGATTCTGACGGCGGATCTCATCGTAATCAATGTTGACCTGAAACGTTTGAAACTCTTCTGCCTCGAAGGAAATTGGGGCGCTGTAACGATCGATTACCGAAAGTGTTTTCTCCGGATTGACCAGTAACACTTCGCCTTGAATGTTGCCTTCAATATCTCCTTTGGTTGTTCGGAACACTCGTAGATTCAATTCCAATGGAAGGGTCCCCTCATCGCCAGCTGGACCAGTATTAAACATTTCAGGCGTCAAACCTTCGAATGTCCAGATCGCCGTATTGAGCGTATTCCCTTCAATGTACTCCCGATAGGTCCATTCTTTCCCAACACTCAAACCCCCGTCACCACCTTCTTCACTTTCCCGTCCATAGCGGTCAAGGAATCTCAAACTCCCGTAAACAGGAACGCGGGCCATTAAGTCACCGGTGGGAGGCCCCAGTACATAGTTCTCTCCCTCTTTGAAGATTGCATGGGAGTGCCCCTGAGCGACTTCAGTAAAACCGACGGGGTCATCGCCGCCTTCGAGATTGCCATTAATAANGAAATCNTGTCGATGGTGAGAATCGACGGAAGTATATCCTGTCCCCATTCCGGTCTCGTCATCCCATTCGATTGAGGCCGTTTCGATAGTATGGACATGGTCCAATCCCCGCACGACAAACACGTAACTTACCACTGCCATCAAGATCAGTAATACTGTCCCGACCAGACCAAACCCTAACACGCGGCCCAAAAAGATTTCATGGGCTCGAACAGGCTTAGTAGTAATCGTGTAGATAGTTTTATTCTTAATGTCGTTAGGCAAACTGAATGCACTGACGAACATTGCTAGAGCCAGCAATAAATAAGTGCTCGTGGAAATCACAAACCCCAGATAGAGCCGGGCTGGGTGATCATTCTGTACATCCAGAAACCAGCCNGCAAAAAGCAACAGGATCACAAACAAAGCAAAGATGATCAGCACTTTGTTGCGAATCGCTTCCTGAACGGCCAATCGAGTCATCCCCACGATACGTCGAATGGATGTTCGTGGAAAATCCTCAAGAACGGCTCGCTTTAGGCCACCGCCAACGATGGAGACTGCCTGCCGAGGTGTATTTCGAATGGCAGTGAAGGCAAATGCAATGACTGTCCAGGCAATAAAGATTACCAACGCCAATACAACAAAGCCACCTACGGCGTTCGCCAACCAATCGCTAAAAGTAACAAACTCACTGGGATCTACGACCATTTGTCTGTATTTCCGATACTACTCTGACTAAAATTCTAATGCGTTGTTCAAGGCAACCTTACGACTGATCTGCTGACTGGGCAGAAGCTTCCTGAACCTCTGGTTCACTATCCTGATCACGTTCGCGTTTGCGGTTGTATCCGGGACGAGCCTTACTATCTCTCACAATTCCTAAGAACAAATCTTCCAGCGTCGTGGTTGGATTCTCCATCGAAACCAGATCAGCCTGATCACCTTCGATGATTTTACGAATCTGTTGCTGAGCATCATCACTCAGACCTTTCGCCTGTATCTGAGTAATGTCGCGGACGCTTAATAGGTTTTCTACCGCACCCATCTCTTTCAATTCACCCTGATGTAGAATTGCGATCCGGTCACACACATCTTGCACATCAGCCAACAAGTGACTACACATCAGAATCGTCTTACCCTGATCACGCAACCGCACGATCAAGTCTTTCATTTCACGCGTTCCAATCGGGTCCAGGCCAGTGGTCGGTTCATCCAGGACAATCAGTTCCGGGTCGTTGATTAGAGCCTGAGCCAATCCAATACGACGCGTCATCCCTTTCGAATACTCTTTCAACTGACGACGCTTCGCCCACTCAATATCGATCAGTTTAATCAAGTCGCGAACACGCTGCTTTCGTCGTCCAGCCGACATATTGAATAGTCGTCCGTAAAAGTCCAGCGTCTCTTCCGCATTCAAGAACTTATACAAATAAGATTCTTCCGGCAGATATCCGATACGCTCATTCTTGGAAACATCAGAAGCATCTTTGTTAAAGACTAATGCCTGACCACTAGTTGGAAACAGTAATCCTAGAATGAGTTTTATCGTCGTCGACTTTCCAGATCCGTTGGGCCCCAACAAGCCAAAGATCTCACCACGACGAACTTCCAGGTCGAGTGACTCCAGAGCGTTCACTTTTGGTCGCCCCCAAAAGTCTTTATAGACCTTACTGAGGTTGCGAGTTTCTATGATGACATCCTTTTTGTCGTCAACTGTAGTGGACATCGAATACCTTTCTGGAGACAGACTCTGCTTGGTCTAATTCAACGCTGTATACAATGGAAAATAAACCGTATGGCTAATTAATTTGATACGTAAATCTCTCAATGGAGGTTCGCTCTATTCAGCGAACAATTCCATCCGTACCAACACCCTCAATAGATTGTTAAAAAACCTATTGGAATGGTCTTAAAGTATGCGGCTTGAACACTATAAATAAGGGATAGGAATGCTATCAAAACGGAGATAATTAGCTTGTTATTAACACCTTATTAAGGGTCATACAGGTTATATCAATTGATAGGCAGCTTTGAAGCTTTGCCAGTTGCATTTCCCCCCTGTTACTTTGACAACTGTCAAACCAATGCCAACGAACACTTCCATTCAATCTTATGCTGATGCTCAGGTATTCCTGTTCAGTCGATTTAATCTGGAACGGACGATGGTGGAACCATCACCCGATACATTTAAGCTCGAGCGAATGCGGCAACTTGCCGGGCTGTTGGGTAACCCACAATCACAAATTCCAACGATCCATATTGCAGGTACCAAAGGCAAAGGTTCAGTTTCCTCGATGCTGAGTCAAATTCTGACAGAAGCAGGATACACCACTGGCCTATTTACATCACCTCACCTCGAGCATCTGGGCCAACGATTTTGTATCAATGGCGTTGCCAGCAGTGAACAGGAAATTGTTGACATCCTAAAACAAATCGTTCCAGCAGTCGAAGAGATGGATCGACGCGATGTTGAAAATCCTGACATCGATCTCAAGCCTACTTTTTTTGAGATCACGACTGCCTTCGCATTTTTATATTTCCTCAAACACCATGTCGATATCGCTGTTATTGAAGTGGGATTAGGCGGTCGACTTGATAGTACCAATATTTGTGAACCTATCCTTACGGCCATTACCAATATTGGTTTGGACCATACCGAGATTCTCGGAGACACCCTCGAATTGATCGCTGGCGAAAAAGCGGGCATTATCAAAGCCAATATCCCGGTTGTTAACGGATGTGATCTACCAGGTCCACGAGAGGTCATTGAACGTGTTGCTGCAAATCATACAGCGCCGTTGCTGAATGTTGCCAATGAAATCACATATGAAGAAGCAACATCCTCATCCATGTATCCCCAACTTTCCTCAGTACGAATCAACGATCAATTACAATGGTCCGATCTAACCATCGGACTCCCAGGCATCCATCAAATCAATAATGCCGCTGTCTGCCTGGGGCTAGTGCACGAGTTAATTAAACAAGACTATGCCCTAAGTCCAATCGCGGTCCGAGCGGGGCTAAGCAAGGTAAAGTGCCATGGCCGTTTGGAATTATTCAAAGGCCAACCCAACATTCTTCTGGATGTTGCCCACAACCCAAACTCCATCCATGCACTGGTCGAGTTTCTCAACAGTCACTTTGCCAACAAGAAACTACATCTCATTCTTAGTTGTAGTCGGGATAAGCAATACGATGAAATTGGAGAGATTTTAGCTCCGCACTTCCATAGTCTGACGCTCACCAAGTATCAAAACAATCCTCGGTCAGTTGAGCCTCAAACTTTATTTGATGCAATCGTCAGCAGTTGTAATAACCTGGCTACTCGAACCCAAATCATCGACAGCCCTCTTGAAGCATTACAACAAGTGCGTCAGCAAGCAGCACCGGACGATCTCATCGTAGTCACTGGTTCGTTCTATCTCATCGCAGAATTAAGACCGCTGGTCCTAGCCGACCTCAAGAAAAATAGTTCTTAAGCCAGAATCGGTTTAATGACTTCACCAGCCACGTCTGTTAAGCGGAAGTCACGTCCTTGATATGGAAACGTTAATCGTTCGTGATCCAGCCCAAGCTGGTGCAACATGGTGGCATGCAGATCATTAATATGTACGACGTCTTCGACTGCATTGTAACCTAGCTCGTCTGTCGAGCCGTGGGTGATGCCTCCGCGGACCCCTCCCCCGGCCAAAAACATACTGAAAGCACGCATGTGATGATCCCGACCGACGGCACCTTTATTGGTTTGTGCCATGGGGGTACGACCGAATTCACCGCCAAACACAATCAAGGTATCCTTCAACATATCCCTCTGTTTGAGATCTTTGATTAACGCCGCCGTTGGTTGATCACACAACCCACTACAGATACCCATATATCGCACCAGATCGTTGTGATGATCCCAACCTCGATGGTATAGGTGAATAAATCGCACTCCACTCTCCGCCAATCGGCGGGCAAGTAAACAGTTGTAAGCAAAGGAACCATCCGGTCCACTTACCCCATAAAGATCCAGCGTATTCTGAGTTTCCTGACTAATATCCATTAATTCAGGAACCGACTGCTGCATTCTAAATGCCAGTTCATATTGTTGGATGCGTGTACGAANCTCTGGATTGTCGACTAGATTATCTCGATTTCCATTGAGTTCGTTGATCACCTCGATCACATGCTTCTGCTGAGACGACGCCACTCCTAACGGATTCCGTACGTAATGAACCGGATCCCCTGAGGAATTGAATTGAGTCCCCTGAAAACGCCCTGGAAGAAATCCACTATGCCATTGTCGAGTGGCAATCGGCTGAGGATTTCGACCTCCTTTACTGGTCAGGACAACAAAACCCGGAAGATTGGCTGACTCACTTCCCAATCCGTACGTTATCCAGGACCCCATACTCGGACGACCAGAAATCGATGTCCCTGTATTCATTACTGTATGAGCAGGATCATGATTAATCTGGTCCGTGTGCAGACTATTGATGATACAAATCTCATCTGCCACTGAACCGATGTGAGGGAAAATCTCTGTGATTTGCTGTCCAGACTCACCAAAGCGTTTGAAGGGAATCATCGGAGCCTGACAAACTAGTTTTTTACCCTGCAATTGAGCGATGGGCTGATTCGACGTATAGGAAGTCGGCATCGGTTGCCCATGCATTTCAGCTAGCTTGGGCTTGTAGTCGAAAGATTCTAAATGCGAAGGGCCACCTGCCATACATAGGAAGATGACACGTTTCGCTCGGGCCGGTAAATGAGGCGTTGATGCTGCCCCTGGTGACAAACCAACAGACTTGCCTTGTCCCTGTGCCTCTTCACCTAGCAAGCCTGCTAAGGCCGCCATCCCCAAGCCCCCGGAAGTACGTCCCATAAACGCTCGGCGAGTTAAATCGATGATAGGTTGTGTATGCTGCATCCTATGATCACCTTAGTTTCTGAATATCGCTTCGTTGACATTGAGCAAAACACGGCTAACCATCGCCCACGCCGACGCTTCGCTGATATCAATTCCGGCTTCCAATTGAAAATCTCCGACCTCTTGCAACTCAGTGGCTGACTTCAAATCCATGGTGTATTGCGTTTTACACTGAGCCAGTAATTCTGCCACCTGTGGCAGGTCTGCCGCTGTGGGATACCGAGATAACACGGTCATAAACAACCAGTTAATTCGTTCTACATCCGTATCGCCTCCTTCCTTGAGGACTCGCTGAGCCAAAGCACGAGCCGCTTCAACATAGGTAGGATCATTGAGTAACGCCAATGCTGCAGAGGGCGTATTCGATACGGAACGCTGAGCAGTACATTCCTCTCGAGTCGGGGCATCAAACGCTAACATCGAAGGATGGACAAACGTACGTTGCCAGTGTGTATAAAGCCCCCGGCGATACTGCTGAGAACCACGATCCGCTTTCCAGCTTCGTGTCGGGAAATTCAAGTACTGCCAATAGCCGGCCGGTTGATAGGGAAAAGCACTGGGACCTCCCACCGTCTTATCTAATAATCCGGAAGTAAACAGTGCCGTATCCCGAATAAACTCAGCATCCAACCGCCAACGTAACTGTCGAGCAAAATATACATTTTCAGGGTCGAGTGACGCGGCCTGTTCGGTCACAAGCGAACTTTGTTGATAAGCATGAGAGGAAACGATGAACTTAATCAAACCTTTGACATCCCAACCAGAATCGATAAATCGAACGGCCAGATAATCCAGTAGTTCCGGATGAGTTGGAGCTTCTCCCTGAGCCCCGAAGTCATCAAGTCGAGGTGATATCCCCCGTCCAAAGAGCATTTTCCAAATCCGATTAACGAACACTCGGCTAGTTAGAGGATTGTCCTTGGCAACAATCCAACGAGCCAAATCCAATCTGTCTAATCGGTCCATACTTTCTTGCGATGGCGATCCCAAATGACTCAAGGCCGTGGGATATGCCGGGGTCACCACCGCCCCTGTTTTATTCAACCAATCTCCCCGAGGTAAAATTCGTATTTCCTTCGGAGCAACGCTCTTGGTAATCATCGTGCGAACAAACTGCTTTTCAATCTCAGTTTTCGCCTTCGTCAGAGATTCAATTTTTCCCGCTTCCCCTGATTCAGTCGCCTGTTTCAACTCAGCATCCAACCTGGCCAATTCGGCCCGTTGGGGTAGCGTTGGAACATGAATTTCAGGTTCACGGCGGCCGCCAGTGTATTGCCCAACTTCCTGAATATCAGCGAAGAAGGCTCCGAAACTATAAAAGTCCCGAGCAGTAAACGGATCATACTTATGGTCATGACATTCTGCACAACCTAATGTGATTCCCAACCAGGCTCCTGATGTGGTACGAATTCGGTCAGCAGCATATTTCACGATGTACTCACCGGGCTGGGCTCCACCCTCTTCTGTTGTCTTATTCAACCGGTTATAACCCGTTGCGATAATTTGCCACTGTGTTGGTTCATCCAATAGGTCACCTGCCAGCTGTTCGATCGTGAATTGATCGAAAGGCATGTTGCTGTTGAACGACTGGATCACGTAGTCACGATAAGGTGATATGTGAACGGTGACGTCACTGTGATAACCTCCGGAATCGGCATATCGTACGAGGTCCAGCCAATATTGCGCCATCCGCTCACCGTAGCTTGAAGAAGCTAGAAACGCCTCGATCATCGATTCATAGGACTGCCCCTGACTAACAAAGGCTGTCACTTCTTCCAGCGTTGGGGGAATTCCTCTTAAATCAAAGCTGAGACGACGAATTAACGTGACCTTATCAGCGGCTTCACTTTGAGTAATCTCTATGCCACTTTGCATTAACTGGGCTACCAAAAAACGATCAATGTCATTGCTTAATTGACCCTCGGTGATCTTCGGCACGTCCGGCTTGCGAAGCGTTTTGAATGCCCAGTGCGAGTCCCAATTCGCACCTTCTTTGATCCATTGTCGTAAGGTGGCCTTTTGTTGGTCCGTGAGAGGCTTTTGGAATTGTGGAGGCGGCATTTGCAATTCCGCATCCTCTTCTTGAATTCGCGTTAACAGGAGACTGTCAGATGGCCGAGTCCCGTGAATCACAAAACTTCCATCCCGATCCGCTTTAGCGGCTGCCTCTAAATCGAGTCGCAAGTCTGCCTGACGCTGCTCCGCATCTGGACCATGGCAAGCAAAACAGTGATTTGCCAGAATGGGAAGCACATCCCGATTGAACGAAACGGCTTTCTCTCCGGCCCAAACAGAACCGGGCACACTAAGGCTGAAACCTAACCACAGTATCATTAGCCGCATCTACTTTTTACTCCCTTTAAACGGGCTTAGAAAACCGATACCGTCAGCTATTTGGTGCGTAACGGAAGGTACACCAAGCAAAAAATCAGAGACCACAATCAAGTATACTTCTTTGAAACTCCGTATCACTTGAGATTCAATTTTAACGCATTCGGTCCTCACAAGGCACTCAACGTTCCGAAGCGAAAGACTGTTTTAAATCCATTGGCAATCGATTGGGCAAAGGCTTTTCTTCGGGAGGTAGAAATCCGGCCGCGCGTTTTGCCTGAATGATCTGCAGGCCTTTGAGAAAGGTCTGACGATCAAGTTCCTCAAAGTCATGAATCCTGACTCCGATGTAAATTTGAGTCTCGCCTTTTTGTGAAACAAATGCTCGATGGTTGAGTAAAGGACCAACACCAACGATCGGAATGAGGCCGGGCAGGCCTCGCTGTATCATCCCTTCCGCTCCGTAGTGCACATTACCCAACAGAACAAAGCCACCGTCGGGTACATTAACCGTTGTTCCAACAGATGTTGCCTGACCTGTAGGTAAAATGATGACTTGGGCATCAGCCTGTTGAGCAAAACAAGCCAGAAGGATTCCGAGAATCAGAATCTTATTTCGCATCGGCTGGCTTCGCTTCTAACCGACAAATCTGAGCTGCACCATTAGAGCTGGCAAGTGCGACCTGAACTCCATCAGGATGCATCGCTAATTCACGAGCCACATCACTCACTTTGAGACGATGGAAATCTTTATCTTCCGTTGGATTAATAAAGACCAAATGAGCTCCTGCTGAACCGCCCACGCCTACGACCAGATAACCGTCCTCGTGTTGGTACAACTGCCAGGCAATCGCTTGCAAGCCATCAATGGACCATGATTTTCCAGCTTCCTTGGACTCCAAATCAAAGGAAATCACCAACGGTGTCTGAACGGCACCAAGTGGGTTAGTACCCTTGTGCAAACCACACGCGAATAACGTCTTTTGATCCGGACTCAACGCCATCCCTCGAATGCCGCCGTAACTAACCTGCTGGCCACCGTTGTAAGTATGCAGTGCCTTGCCGTCGTAAGCCGAAGTCTCTTTCCCCTCAGCAACGTTCCATCGCTTAATTTGTCCGGTTAGGTCTCCACTAAGTAGCGTACCATCTGTTGGATGCCACAGTAGGCTGTAGATGTCCCGTTCGTGGCCTACCAATTCCTTGGTGAGCTTGCCTGATTCCATATCCCAAATTTTGACAATCCGATCGTTACCGCCTGAAGCGAGTAATTTTCCATCGGGGCTGAGACTGATCGCTCGGATCCAGCCTTTATGAGCTACGATCTCACGAACCGGTTTAGGTTCATCTCGTTCATCCTCTACATCCCAAAAGAACAGACGATCATCGTACCCACTACTGACGACTGTCTTTCCATCAAGAGAAAACTCCAGACCACGGACCCATGAATTATGGGCCTTATAGACCTTCATGGAATCATCAGCCAGCGTCCAGCGAATCACAGAGAAATCCTGCGAAGCTGCAAACAGATAACGCCCTGTTGGGTCAAACCGACAGGAGACAAGGGGCTTCTCATACTTCAATGTCTTCGAAAGATGAGTCGCTTTCGGATCTGTTTTGGCTACTGGATAGGTCATTAGATCAACAATTCCTCAATCGGAGCGTAAGCAGGGTCAGCGACGGGAATATCCTGTCCACCGATGTTAAAGTGCCCTAAAGAATCGACACCCACGGCTCGGAGATAAGTGTGGAATAAGTGACCATGATCAACTTCACGATCTTCAATCTGAACACCATCTGCCCCTGTCGCACCGATCACAGCGCCTCGCTGAATCCCGGCTCCACCCAAACAAATGGACCAGGATGATCCCCAGTGGTCGCGACCAAAGCGTTGATTAATCCGAGGTGTACGTCCAAATTCACTGAGAACGACAATCAACGTACTTTCCAGCATCCCACGATCTGCGATGTCCTGAACAAACGTACCAAAGGCACGGTCAAATTCACCCAGTTGTTCGAAGTGGAAATTGAAATTCTCATTATGAGTATCGTAATTTGAATGAGTGACCTGAACCATGGTCACTCCGTTTTCCAACAGACGACGAGCTAACAAAGTGTGTTGCCCTAACTGATGGTCACCGTACCGTTCATGGTCCTTTTGAGGTTCTTTCGAAATATCGAATACATCCCGACGAGCCATCAATTGCTGAGCCTGCTCATAGCTTTGTGTATATGCGTCCGTCTGAGCACTACGACGACGAAGGGAAAAGTCGTCATTCGCCAATTTACGGAAGTCATTACGTAGCATGTCACGCTTTTCATCGATGGTATTAGGTCGAGCAGAATTGGCCGGTGGCTTACCACTGGCAATTCGAATACTAGCAAACGCCGGACCAAGGTAAGCCGCGTCGTTGCTACGACCACCGGTACTGCTGGAAACCTGAATGTATCCAGGTAAAGCGTTCTTATCCCCGTCCAATGCTTTAGCCATGACGGATCCGATTTGCGGAAATTCCTGAGCCGGCGTCTGACGACGACCGGTGAACATCATGTAACGACCCTTACCATGATCGTTCTCTTTGGTATTAATACTTCGTACTAACGCCAGATGATGCATTTGTTTCGCAGTGATTGGCAACAGCTCTGAAATGTGGACTCCAGGAACAGAGGTAGGGATCGCTCGGAAAGGGCCACCCGTATCCTGACCAGGCTTAGGGTCCCAACTCTCCAGCTGACTCAAGCCACCAGCCATGTTAAACACGACCACACGCTTTTGCTGACTTGATAGTTGCTTAGCAATCAATGGATTGGTGAAAGCTCCCAATCCCCCTACAACCGAGGAGGCAGCGCCTGCAGCTCCCAGCATACCGCCAAGGAATCCTCGACGCGCCATGCCATGTTCGGCAGATTTACATGAGTAGTTACATTTCATTTTCGTTTTCCCTTCAAAAATGACTAAGTCCTAGTGATTAAACCGGAACTCAGCTGATGCCAGTAGTGCCCATACCATGTCCTGTAACGCCTGTGATTTCTGATCTCCTACCGATTCCAGGAACTCCTGGACTCGTTGAATTTCAGCTCCGCTAGGTTTACGGGAAAGCACACTGATATATAAATCTTCTGCTATTTGTGCAGAGTCTTCAAGTTTTAATAAACCGCCGACAAGATAACTGTTGGATGCCACCCAGCCAGTAACTCGCGAGCCATTGGTAATGTAAAGTGCCTGATCAATGGTAGAGAAGAAATCCGTTTGCACTTGCCCGGCACCGGCGCCGTACAAAGTAACGAATTCATTACGGATCGCCGCTATCTTCGCCTCCACGCCTTCACTGATTTCACGCTCTCGCTGAATCATGGTGGCACTATCATTCTTATCGGCATCTGTAAGTGGCTTTGCTTTATCTAATTCCGCTATCACTCCTCGGCGATAAACAGCAGTGACGCCCAGCGATTCCATCATCGCATTCGCTAATTGCTCCGGTGATAAGGCTCGTAGATCACTTACAACAAAGTGATTCACTAGTTGACGCGAGAGCTTTTCTGTCGAATCCTCATACTGACGGGAGAGATCGATCGCCGTTTGCGTTGCAGTATTTAGTGAAGTCGTTAGCTGTTGATAAGCGGTCTGCGCAACGGCCAGTTGATTCGCCATCGCTTCCTTCTTTTCAATCGCGACGTTTGCCTTCTCCGTCTTGGAAGCGACGTCCTCGGTTGCCTGACGCACTTGCTGGTCAAGTGCACTTAATTCAGCCTTTAATTTTTCCTGACTGCCTGCCAATTGTTGCTGAGTTGCCAGCACTTGAGGATCTTTCGCAATCGTCACGGTCGCCGTGGTTGTAGACTCCACCACTGCTGCCAGCAATTGGATCGCTTCAGATTTTCTGGTTCGGACATTCGTGACTTTCGTCAATTCAGCTTGAGCCGCCTGTCTAAAATTCACGGCAGCTTCCATTTCAGATTGAGCTTGAGCCACTTGTGTTTTTAACGCTGCTACACCGACTTCAGCTGTAGCAACTTCACCAGTTATTGATTTAACTTTTTGTTGAGCTGCAGCTACCTCCAGTCGGAGATCGGCGTTTGACTTAATTTTGCCAAATTCATATTCCTGAGTTTCATATGCCGCTACAAGCGTCTGTAATCGTTCAAATTCATTGCGCAATGACTGGACTTCTGTTTCCAAGGCAAAGATTTCTGCCTTGGCAGGCTTCCAGGCAGTCCAGGCATTATCCAGCGTAACCTGCAAAGGAGCTAACGCTTCCAATTCTTTCTGGCCCTGAGCCTCAGCTTTTGTTTTCGCGTCGGTTTGTTTCTTTATCTCGGCCAGAGAAGCATCTAACTTGGCTTTGAATTTAGCCGCCGCATCTTTGGCCACTGCATCCTCAGGCAAACTTTCTAGCACTTTGGCGATACTCGCGTGAGCTGCTGCATAAGCATCCCGTAACGGTACTTGCTTATCTGTTGCTGTTTGAGCGGCAAAAACCGCACCGTCCTGTGCTAGGTACTTATCAAGCTGGGCTGCTGCAGCGGCGTCAGCAGCAAGGTAGGCCTTACTTAATTCAGCATGCTTTAATCGCAACGCCTTTAACTCTTCAAGCTTGGATTCCCATTGGTCCAATGCTTCATAAGCCTTTTCATCTGTTTGCTCACGCAGTTGTCCAATCTTATCGATTTGAATCTGAAGCTGCTCCGGGTCACTCTGCAAAGCCGTCCCCAAGTCGAAACTCCGTTGATAAGTTTTGGACAAAGCAATCTCTTTAAGAAACTGCTTCACATCAAAATCCATATCCACGATGGCTTGTTGGAGCACTGACATCAACGCTGGGTTGGACGGTGGATTCGCTGGGTGATCCAAGTCAACCGGCATCACCAACGCTCGACCGTTCATCATGCCCCATAATCTGTTGGCAATGTTTCTGTTAAAGGCAATGTTCTTTCCATTAGTGGCAAGGTCGGCCAATTGCTGACGACGGCTATAGGTTGGCTCACTGACTCGGTCGCCATTAGGACGAGTTTTGTATTCTTCCAGTTTCTGGAAATAAGGCTCAATCACCGGATTGTCACCCGGAAGATGAGGGCCTGTTTCACCAGCTTCCTGTGTAAAGACACTCTTGAAACTGACATTACCCACGCTCTTCTCGGCAAAGTAATTCTGCTTTGCCTTATTAGTAAAGAGCTGGCTACGATTAAGGAAAGCAAACAATCCGTAGTAATCTTCCTGATAGTAGGTATCGATTAACGGATGATTGTGACACTGTGCACATTGCATATCACGTCCCAGAAAGATGCGCCCGACATCCCGAGTCAAACGGTTGGTCTCACCCGTCCGATCCAGATAAAATTTGGCTGCCACTCGCATCTCCGGATCCGTTCCACCAGCAGAGAGGATCTCTCGAGCTAAAACGTTGTAAGGCTTGTTGTTAGCAAACGATTCGTAAAGATACTTTCGCCAAACTGGTGATTTAATGGCAGAATCACTGGTTCGCTCCATCAACATCACATCAAAGGCGGTCGCCAAGTGGTGATTCAAACGCGGATCGTTGATAAGCCGCTCGACTAACTGCGCCCGACGATCTTCCGATTCATCATTAAGAAACTGCTTCGCCTCTTCCAAAGTGGGGACGGTCCCTAGTAAGTCCAGATAGAGTCGACGCATAAATTCTGAATCACTTGCAAGCAATTGCGTAGACACAGGCTGCTGATCTGCGACCGCAGCATCAATCCGCTGATGCAGCGGTTGTTGAGCTTCAAGTTTCGGACTGTTGACGAAAAACAGACCAGCCAGAATTACGGAAAATGTGATGGATGGTTTCATAATTATCTCTGATTGATTTCAGGTCACTCACAGGAGGATGAACCCGAGAACAATGGTTTCGATTATTATCCTTTTGCCAACGAAAGGTGGGCTTGGGTGTTGGCTCAGAGTTGCGTGTGACTACCTTCCATGGTCTGCCTTAACGACTTCTTTATTTTAATTTAGGGGGTTTAAACCGGTCAAACTCGATTACACCCAAAAAACTTGGGATTTAGGGAACCAGCACCCCTAAATTAACTATAAAACGGCGGTTGATGCATACATGGAGCAAAGCTCGGGATTGCATAACCCGATTCTGTCCACTGGGCTAATCAGGTTCCGTATTTGTTGTTCAAACAAAACCGGCTCAGTCCAATCGCCTGATGCTTCGATTCTGCACGCCAACTCAAATCCCTGCTCTATTAAATCTACCATTTGAGGATCGTCAGAGAGGAATATTCCGGGAACCGTTCGATTCGCCTGGGATTCCATTCTCTGGGTTTCATAGTTGTGGGCAGCCGTGAAATACAGCATGCAATAGGCTTCAAAATGACGCTTACTGGGCATCAACTTATAGCAGCCGGAAATGAGGCGATCGATGAAATGCAGTTCCTTATACACGTCACTTGCATAAGCTGACACATCCGCGGATGTATCTTGTGAGTAAAGGAAGATTTCCGCCAAACGCTCCACTCCACTCAATGAATGCGCAATTCCCGTGCTATGTAACGGATCCACAAATCCAATCGTATTCGGTAACGCTACCCAATTCGGCCCACACCCCTGCCTTGCCTGACGTTGCATTCGTCCCGAAACACGCAATTCGGGAGTGGCTGCAGAGGGAATGGACTCTTGTAGCAAAGTTGCCATCGCAGGATACGTGTTAAGCATCTCTTCCCAGTCACCCTCGTTCCGACGATTCAAATCGGTAACCAAACCTAAACTGGAAATCCCATTTTCAAATCGTAGACTCCATAACCACTGGGCGTTGAACATATGATGCTGAGCTGCATCATCCGATGGAAAAGGAAAGTCTGAAGTATCCATGCCGGCGTCGGTGAGTAAGTCGTCATAACGAGGGACATTTCTAAAGTGCCCATAGCAGGCTGATGTATTGGTTACAAAAGGAGCTTCCGTTCGGCGTGGGCTTCCAGTCAATCGACTCATAACTTCGCCTGCTCCGGAAGCGTCAATAATCCAGTCAAATTGCCGAAGACGGCCAGTGGAGTTAAGTCGAACCTCCCAATGTCCAGCGGGGTTGTACTTGGCGTTAGTCAAAGCAGCGTCTGACATACAAGCCACACCATTGCTTGCGGCGTAGGCGAACAAAAAGGCATCAACGTCTTGGCGGTACCAATGAGTATCTGCTGTTTCTCTAGACTGACTTGCGGCGACAAGTAATTCAAAGTCGTGTGAGGGAGTAATCTGAATCTGGCTTCCCGGTTCATGAAAGAAGTAACTAAAACCACGTTTCACTCCACAACTAATCTGTGGATAGTGCCTGCTCCATAACCCATATTTAGTCAACGGGTCCAACTCTTGAAGATCAAACCGTTGTACCAGTGACTTGAGAATAAATCCCGCGGTCGGTGTCGAGGACTCTCCAATAGCAAAACGAGGATGGCGTTCGCGGTTAATCAGCGTAACGGGAAATCCAGATTTGGCCAGAATCGTGGCAAGCAGTGAACCACTGAATCCGCCTCCAATGACTAGAAACGATTGCTCTTTATCAACAGCTGTCACACTGCACCTCCGGAAGTACCCGTTGCTGATCGTTCATGCCGGCAATCCGCTTAAGCCGTTGCTGCCTACAACATGCTGCGCCCAACCATTGCTCGCTATCCCATAAATCCATGAAGACGCGGCCCCGTTTCATCTGCAGCCCAATCGCCAGAACTTGCTCCAAGCTGGTGATTTCGGGAGGCATAAATTTGCCGGAATTCCGTAGCTGATCCATCACGCCGTTTCCCGAACGCATGGGCACCATGGAACAACACTCAACTCCGCAATCGAAGGCAAACTTCATTGACTGGACCGCCCAGTGGACTCCTTCACTCTCACTCAACGAAGGGGGTTTCACTAAGATAAAAGTCCTGACTCGGATACCGTTCGCAACTAAACTTTCAACGGCGTGCTGATACTGAGCAAGCGTCATTTGCTTGTTTAGCCAGGGCAGGATCTCGGGATGGATGGTTTCCAACCCCACCGCAACTTCCAATTGCCCGACGAGGCCCTGCTGAAACTCGAACACGGGCGATCCACAAAATGCCGGGTGATTCTCCACAACTACCGTTTCAAATTGCCGAACTAGTTCCTGAATTGCCGGCCAGTCCTCACGTGGCACAGAACGAGCATCAAAAAAATTGCTGCTGTTATAAAGTTTGATAGTGGAAATACCGGCGGAATGAGGGTCGTGCCAGTCAACATTCAGATCGTCAAAAGCAAATTGAATTTGTTCAACAAGGGCACCAACAGGAGTTTTTTGATCCAGCGTATTTTTCCAAAGATCACACATCGTACACTGAAACGGGCATTCACAACCGGTCAGAAACAATGTCAATACCTGGTTTAATTCACCAAGACTGTTGCATTCAGATTCCACCATCCAGGCATATGGTCGATCCTCCCTGACCCGATTCTTAGCGGGGCGATGGGCTTTGATCTGCTCGGAATTGAAAACTGGCAAATCCATTTAGAAGATTTCAGCAAAGGCATCCCGGTAAGCTTGATCCGAATCGGGAAACGTCCTTAGGAAAATGTCTTCCGATGCCGCACCGTGCTGGAAACGTCGCTTTTCAAAAATCGGCATGGTGACACCGGTCACGGCTTCTACACCCCGGCGAACAATTTCGCCCTTGAGCTCATATAACCTCTCATGATCCCAGTCAGTGAGTTCGATAAAAGGGATTCCTTCTGCCACATTGATCACCGAGGGTAGCGCGAACGGGCTAAATCCACGAAATCCCAAAGTTGCTGCTGGTGCATACGTCCGAACGTGTCCGCGGCTTTGGCCACCCGAGTAGGTTAGAGAATGCTTGATTGACTCTACTCCCCAACCTTCCTGATAGAGCATTAAATTATTTAAGACACTAACAATCGTCAGTTCAGGATTATCTTCAATGGGATAGTCTTTCAGGTTTTCATCACCACCATCACCATCAATCAGATAAATCCAGTCTGGATATAACTCTCTGATCTTCTTTAGTAGAGCGTGGGCCATCGTAGCCGACTGCACATCCAGCGGCTTGTAGTCTTCAATGACTTTAATCGTCTCTTTGAAGTTGACGTCCTCCTGAGCCACATCCACTACTTCAAGAAACAAGCTCATGTCCGTCTCGTCGACAAACTGTTTGGCCTGGCTAGCATCGGCTGATGTGCCGGCAACATTGAGTGTGAATGCCTTCAGGCGATTGGGGGCCTGTCCACGCTGAAGTAGCAGGTGCCGGAGGACGATGAGAACTGCACCGCTATCAATCCCTCCAGAAAAAAGTACTCCTAACGGCGCGTCTTCGTTGACGGTATCAAGCCATTTATCCATTTCCTCAGTAAGCTGACGGATGTAACGCTCGCCGATTTCATCCAAATCGGTCCCCAGAACATTGCGTTCAGGAGTGAAGAATCGAGTGTTAACAGGATTAGGGTCCGGACAGCCGATTAGGGCAATTTCAACGACATAATGGGCGGGTACCATACGTGTGTAGGAGGGGTGAAACTGATCTTCCAGACCCTCTTCTGCAAGCGCCGCTCGCAATTGCTCCATTCGTTCCGCGACGATCAGGCAGGGACCTTCGGCTCGTTTTGCCAAAAAGTATCGCATGGGGCGGCCGATCGACCTTGCCATGCGTACGATATTCCCTCGCTTTTGCATAATCGCAAACTGACCATCTATTTCCCCCACCTGCTCAGCATCACCGGAAGCAACACGTTCGGCAGCATCTTCATAAGACATATTGAGCAACACATTTTCCGTGGGATCCATCAAATCCACGACTCGTTCTACATACCGATGTTGATGCACAGTGATACTCCTTTTGGAAGAATTTCCCTTATTTCATGCTTCGTATTCTAACGCAATCAAAAGAGTTTGTGGTTTCTTAGATTTCTTTCAAGATTTCAGGGCGCCCTTTGGCACTTTAGCGCAACTAGGTAAGTGAGCCCCCAATTCTTGGTTAAGAACCTCTAACAAATAAAAGGAGTTATTCTCATGGCGTCAATCTCCCGAATGCCAAGACGATATGCAGGACGCGCTTTTCAAATTGCTGAACAGATTCGTACAGGTTCCCGCGTGACCGCGGACGATCTGGCTCAAAAGTTCAATGTCAGTAAGCGGACCATCTATCGTGATCTTGATTTATTACGTAAATCAGGAATATCTGTTCAATTTGATAACCTCGCAGATAGTTACTGTATCGTGGGCGAACGATCTTTGGCAGGCAGTGGTGAACTTCAGATCCGACGCAGATGCAACATAAACCACCTGCGTGACCTGATACTCGCCACTCGCTGCTCTCCCTGGATGCATATCGATGGCACTCAAGAAACACTCGACACCATCTTCTCCATGTTCATGGATAAACTCGATTTGCCCCAGCGCCAAGCCATGGAACGGCTTTACCAAGCCTGTACTTTTGAAACACACCAACCCAGACATTCAACGCTTGAAAGGGATCTATTACGAGCATTGGCGAAAAGCATCATGGACCAGGTCACTCTGGAAATCCTTGTGGTGGATGACCTAATCAGTAAAAACTCTGATATCCATCTCGACAATTGGGAGGACTATGCTGTCTGGCTTCAATTTGAAGTCAAAGAAATCTATGCTCATGAAAGCAGTTGGTTCGTATCCGGATTCTGTCACGAACATCAGGGAAACCGCTGTTACGCTTTACAAAACATTATGAATGTGAGTTTCAGTGAAAGGCAAAATTCCGCGAACGCCCTCAATTTAGACAGCCCCTCACGCCATGGCCAAAGTATGAATTAGATTGCAGGTAGCCGGCTAAATCCCACTGGCGAAAAACACGTCACCCATCCGTCAGCAATTAGCTCCTACGATTGCTGAATACCTTAGAGCAGTACGGATGTGGTGGCGTGTTTACCTGCAACCTACAACTAGAATTTACCATCGGTAATCTGGAATTTCGTCGGCTTCCCTAGCGACTCACCACCACACTGTAGCCACTGAACAGACCATCGAATCATGGTTTCCAAATTGATTAAGGGCTCACCGATCAATGGATAATTATGCCTCGCCTGACTTAATAATGCCGTCTCCAATTCCTCGCCTTCCCAGAAAACCGGTTTCCCAACTAATTCACCTACTTGCGAAGCGACTTCGCGAACCGAGATAACATCCGGGCCGGTCATATTGATCAGACGGGCTGGAGTTACCGAAAGGTCCAAGCATCGCAGAGTCATCGCATTGGCATCACCTAGCCAAATCGCATTCAGATATCCCATGGCCAGCGGCACTGGCTGACCAGCCAAAACTTTAGAAGCGATATCGATGAGCACGCCATATCGGAGCTCTGTGGCATAATTCAATCGCAGGATGGCCAGAGGGATATTCAACGCCTGAGAGTAGTATTCATACATGCGTTCACGACCTAACGCTGCCATCGCGTATTCACCTTCCGGCCGTAATGGTGATTCCTCCAGACTACCTCCGGACTGGACGTCGACCATCCCGTAGACGTTTCCTGTGGAAAAGGCGGTGATCTGGCTGGATTGATAACGACGGCAAATGGCAGATGGAATCTCGCAATTCGTCGCCCACGTAAGGCCTAAATTATCTGCGGCACCAAACTTAAAGCCTGAGAGATTGAGCACGTGGGTGGCATCCGGCAACGCAGCAACAGACGGAGGGTCTAATAGATCACAAACGTGAGTGCGGACTCCCCAACTTTCCAGCTTGTCACGGACAGCCTGATTCGAAAAACGAGAAACTGCCACTAAGGTCATTGACGATCCCGAGGCAGTGATTGCCCGCTGGGCCATACGGGCCATCGTCGGGCCCATCTTACCACCAACACCCAGCATCACTAACTGTCCGTCCATGTTGGCGAACATGTCAAAGACTTCATCAGTCGGAGTACTCAGGAGATCCTCCAAAGCCGAAGTGGATCCCGGAGCATTCTGTTGATTGGTGGCACGTAATTGCTGACTCGTCACCGCGAAAACTCCGATTACCTGCGACTTAGCCAGAAGGCGGGTGAGAAGAGGATTAAAATGGAGAAAATCTCCAGCCGCCCAAGCATCATCAACCAGGTAAACACCAGCTTGGAAACAGGCGAGTAAGCTCCGTAATTGGAAGTAGCCCCAACAATTCCCAAACCAGGACCAATATTATTGAGCGTTGCGATGACGGCACTCGAATTATCTACGAGCTTGTTGGAAACGTCGTCTTGATGCCAGGTTGTATCTGGTTCAACTGCCATGATGATCAACCAAGTCAGCATGAATAATGCGGCGATAAACCCAAAATACGCCAGAATGCCACGACGCATATCTTTATCATCAAACGTTTCATTTCCAAGCTTCAACGGACGGATGACGTTCGGATGATAGAGAAGCTCTACCTCGTGACGCAGAATTTTGACAAAGAGAATGTGTCGGATCACTTTCATTCCTCCACCCGTACTCCCTGCACAACCCCCGATGAACATCAAACCCAACAGAAGAGCTCTTCCGAATTCGTTCCATTGGTTGAAATCGTGGGTCCCGAACCCAGTGGTCGTAATGATGGCTACCACCTGGAACAATCCATACCTTAGAGACCGCGTTATCTTGTCGAATAAGCCGATTCCTGCGGCTTCATCACCAGGTAAATCCCAATCACCATACGATAGGCCGTAAACCATTACGAGCAGCGTCACCACAACGATAATGCTTAAGTACACTCGCAACTCATAATCTTTAAAGACCTGTATCACTTGTTGCTTCCAGCGAACAAACCGACTTCCACTGCCCGCTTTGAGGATGACTAACAAATAGAGCAAGGCAAAATTGGTCCCAGCTAGAATCATGAACAGTGTAATGATGTAATCAACATAAGCGCTATTAAAGTATCCAACACTGGAGTCATAAGTGCTAAATCCTCCGGTAGCCATCGTACCGAAGGCGTGGCATAAAGCGTCAAACAAATTCATGTCAAATAACAGCAGGATGGTCAGAGCTGTATTTAGAACAATGTAGAGTCCGCCAAACCGCCAGGCAGCATGCTGCATTCTTGGAGTGTTGCCTTCCTTTGTTGGCCCGGGCATCTCAGCACGCATTAGGGCCTTACCTGCTGAACTTCCTCCCAACAACACGACAAACAAGACGATAATTCCCAAGCCGCCTAGAAAGTGAGTCGCACTTCGCCAAAACAAAATGCAGTGGGGTACAAATTTCGGGTCCTCTAGCTTACTGATGACTGTCGCACCTGTCGTACTGAAGCCGGACTGAGATTCAAACATAGCATCACCGAATCCCATCGAAATCCACTCGACAGTAACAAGAGTGGATTGAGGGTTCGATGCCCCGGGAGCCTCGATTGTACGCAGCTTGCTACCGATCCCCTCTAATGCTTGCAATTGGCTGACAGTACTCCGAACTAACTGAGAATCCAACCCTGTGTTGTCTGCAATTTCTCCTAATGAAATTCCTCGAGAAGGAAGACTCGGGTCGTCAATGACTGCCTGCAGCACCTTGAATTGGGATTCCGACAGATTTAAGTCATGAGAGGCCCAGTTTTGCCGCCAGTGGTAAGGGTGCTCATAGACCTCTGCATAAACTGGGCTTTCAAGTCTAATCGCCGGTGCATATTTCACTCCGGCAATCATGTAGGGCAGGCCCCCTAGTAAGGTCGCAATCACCCAGCTTAAACCGACGGTCGCCATCGCTTCCTTTCGGTAGAGTCCTTCACCTCGGACTCCTTTCGCCCAGTGACGCAGGAGAATACCGGCGAATACACTTACAGCGACACTGAATAAAAGGCCCCTTACTCCATCAGACTCGAAAGACAGTTCAGAATATATCTCGCTGGTTCGATGACCTAACCATGGAAAAGCGAACAAACAGCACGCTGCCATTGCTGCTGCAACAAAGAAGCAGACAATACTCAGATAATAGCTAACGACACGAAAATTCATTTCCGCTTACCGACTAGACCCGCTGAATTTCTCAACCACGTCATCCACGGCATCCGCGTGAATCAAAGCAACCACGTAATCTCCTGCTTTGAAATGGTCGTCTCCCCGTGGTACTCGAGCTTCTCCTTGACTGGAAACAGCGGCGATCAAACATTTCCCCAGAGGCAGAGCCAGATTCACCAACACATGTTCCTCCGCCGCGGACCCTGGCTGAACCTCAATTTCATAAACTCCGATATCTGTGTCCGGCAGGGAGTTTGTGGAAATCACAGCCCCGGTCGTCAAAAACGTCTGGACCTGTTCAACCATCGCCGTTCTGGGGCTGATAGCCCGATCTATCCCCAGTCGGCTTATCACCTGAGCGTAATCAGGTCTAGAAACCACACAGACAATCGTTTTGTCATCACGCTCAACACCGTCGGTACTGTTAATGATGTCATCGACTTCCACACTCGTCATGATGTTGCTCTCATCGTCTCCCATGCAGGCGACAAAGAAGTCCGTCTTTTCAACATGCTCTTCCAAAAGCGTTTGACGGTAAGTGGCATCGGCGTGGAGGACAGTAACTTCTGGTAGTTGAGTCGCAAGCGTTTCACTACGTTCCAAATCACGTTCAATCAGAATCGCATCGTAGGGTCCTGATTCTAGAATCGTGGCCAGATAAACCGCGACGTTTCCACCTCCGGCAATGACCACCTCTTTCTTTTTCTTGTTCTTCAGTGCTTTGTCCAACATGGCATCCACATCTTCATCATCGCCGATCAGCAATATCTGGTCGCCTGCCTGAAGTACGTCATCCGCCCTAGCTAGTCGAGTCGTCTTCTCCTGAGTTTGCTCATCCACTCGAGTGATGGAACCGACTCGAACAGAACCCGGCAATTTCAATTCCTTGAGCGAAACCCCTAGGATCTTCGCCTTCGGACTTAGCGTCACACTTTGAACTTTAATAGAACCACGAGCGACATGTTCCACGACGACCGAACCAGGGGTTCTAATTTCCTGAGCCAATTCAATCGCGGTCAGTTCTTCCAAACTAATCAAACGATCGATGCGAAATTCCGTCTCGTAATCGAATGTACTTTTGTCAAACATGACTGGCGAATGGATCCGAGCAACCGCTCGGCGACACCCCATCCGTTTTGCCATACTTGCTGCTAGCACATTTTTAGATTCATCTCCGGTTACCGCTAAACACAAGTCCATGGTCAGCGTCTGAGCCTGAAACAATAAAGTCGAGTCGATAGCTGAGCCAACAAAGGCTTGGACATCCAAGTGGTCATTTAACCGCTGAATCACTTCAGGGTTTGTGTCTATCACAGTGACATCATGATTTGGACAGAGAGTCTCGGCTATCCAGCTACCCACTGTGCCGCCGCCAAGAATAATGATTCTCATATGAGGTGTGCGATCAACCTCCAAGTTGGTTTTGATAAGACAGCTTCTATCTTACTAAGCCATACAAGAATGTGCCAAGTAACAGAATTCTGAGAAACAGGGCCAAAAACTGCATCCTGTATGATTAAAGCGAGGATTCGGGTGGTAACGCCGGCTCAGTTAAAGAAACTAAACAATAAGACGGCCACAAAGACGCATCCTGTAAAACACAGTAGCCAGGCAGCTAATTTCACGGATTCCTTAGTAATGATCGTCCAGTCTTCATGCCGTGTCGCCCCGTAAACAAGGCTGGAGCATAAAACCAACGGAATCAAGTATAGGATTTGTTCCCAACCCGATATCGCGTCAGGACCTGCACCGAAAATAAGTAATGCGGAGAGCCAATTCATCATGCGTCTTGACCTTCTTTGTCGCCGGACTTTTCCTTCCTATAACCCTCGTACCAGTAAGCCGGTCCGCCATAAGCATCAAAAATCGCAAACATATTTAATACACCCGCGATCAGGGTATAAAGAGTTCCGATATCGTAGTACGCATGATAGTCTCGCAACCACTCAGCACGCTCAGGATGGCTCGCCGGAGGCGCAAATCGACCACCAAATAACGGCTTTTCCTGTGACCGTCTTACTCGGTTTTGAACAACAGCAGGGACTGCCGCAGAACCAATAAACGCCTGACCCACAAACTGCCAACGCAAATCTTCTCCCGTAAAGGAGCAGTAAACCACCTTTCCGCCACCCATCTGTAACCCGACGACAAATAGGAATGAAATACTGACAAAAATAGCAATGCCTTTGGACATTCTTCCCTGATACATGTGCCCCAACCCCGGCACGAGCCAAGCTAGCAACGCAGCGAAACCTCGATTCTTTAAATCGACAGCTATTTCGTCTTCAGGATGTTTATCAGCGGTCATTAAGACTGAGCCTCAATTCTGTAATCCAATTCTCTGGCCTCAGAAGGCTTTATTGTAAACGACGAGGTTAGCTTTCGGTATGGGAGATTTATTTGCCAAGAAGGACTAGAGACGCAATTGCTAATGCAGCTGTCTCAATTCGGAGAATCCGAGAGCCTAAGTCTAAAGCTTGCCAGTCCTGTGCTTCAGCCAGTTGCACTTCGTTAATACTAAATCCACCTTCCGGACCAATCGCTACGCATGTCTGGCCGGTTGTAGACTGCAATGAGGAAGCCGACTGATGTTCTGACGCTCCGGGAGCGGAGAGAGGATGAGCGATCCAACGCTGGCCTTCCGCTCGTTCGATAAATTGGTTGAAAGATTGAGGAGCGGTGATCTCCATGAGCTTATTACGCCCGCACTGTTTACTAGCTTCAATTACCTGACGTCGGAGTCGATCGATCGCTTTTTCTACTGGTTGAGCCACACCGTAATCAGTGGTGAGTGGCACAATGCATTGCACGCCAAGCTCTACCAATCTGGCAATGACCCACTTTTGCCGATCACCTTTAGGCAAAGCAATCCCCAGAGTGAGCTCGATCGACGGTTCCCGGGATATCACTTCCGAACTGAGCAATCTCAACGTTGCGGCATTGCGGCGAATGTCTGTTATCTCTGCCTGCCATTCCATATCAGTGCCGTCAAACAGCTCAACAACTTCTCCAAGCTTGGCACGCATTACCTTTATTAAGTGCTGTGCTTCCTGACCACCCAGGTCAATCGTGGTCGCATCTGGAGCTGGCGAAGATTCCAGGAAAAATCGTTGTCCCATCTTAGTCCTTACCTCTTTGAAGAATCTCTATAGGGCGTCAATAGTCGAGACTTAAACCTGCAGTAAAATAGTCCGTTTCAAAAACTCCCAAGCGTAGATGCTCGTAGCCCACGGATAGTCGGATCCGTTTTATATACCGTGAATAGCTAGTTTTAAATCGCGTTAAACCTGCGTCGCCAATACGCCCCAAATCAATGTCAAAATCCAGGACATTCGGATTATCTAAATAGAAGCTTCCACCATAGGTGAAGTTAAACCCCTTACCGGAAGCATCAGTAGCAGCCATCCAGTTGTAACCAACTCCCGCGCGAAGTTCAGCAAATTCAGCTTGAGCAAATCTCCATGTCAGGTTGATGTCACCCAACCAAAGTTGGTCGTGCTCACCACCGCCAAGTTGCTCGCGCAAGTAATCGAAAGAGGAATCAATTCCGAGTCGATCTTTCCGTTCGTATTGCAACCGAGTAGTAATCTTCTGTTGACGGTCGAAGTTGTCGCCGTATTCCGTTCCAAACCGTAGTCGGGATGTCTTTAGGTTGGGATGCCAAAGTGGTTCGATAAGAAGATTACCGGAATACTGATTCGCGAAAGGATATTCGGTGAAATAAGCTTCTTGCCCAGTGTCTTCAAGAAAGTAGCGGGGGCCGGAGAAGGGAAGTAAAAAGATGCCGCCCAAAGGATTCCACTCTCCTATTGAATTTGGCGAATGATCATCGTCATCATCGTCGTCAAACCGCCATTCATGTTCGTCATCCGTCTGGCTTCGTTCCGGCGAGCGTGGGAGGCGGTGACCAGGAATCCCTCCCTGGACAGACTGACGCACACTGCTAAGTGAGTTCTGCGCGCAGACCGGTGCCCACAAACCAAGAATCAACAAAAGTGACACCCACTCTTTGTGCATCAATCGCCTCGCTCCTCTCCAACTCGGAATACTAATTCCTATGCCCCAATCAAATCAACCCATCAATAGGTGACACCAAATAGCAGAGTTTGGTGCTAAGCGAAAAACAGCCTGTTAACCAGCTTGCCAGGATAGAGGGTCACGTTCGGAACGACTTGCCCAGACAGTTAAATCAGAGAACTCGGAACCCAGCTGCTGAGCCAACGACTCCAAGGCAAACCGTTCGCTGGGATAATGCCCTGGAAGCACCATGCCAATACCTAATGACTCCGCTTCCAGACAGGTGTGGAATCGCGCTTCACCGGTCAACAATACGTGACAACCTGCTCGAGATGCCGGGCGGATGAACTCGCCGGCACTACCACATCCAATTCCAATCCGAGAAATCTGCATCTGCGGGTCACCAACCACGTGCAAACCATCGATTTGGAGAAATGCAGAGACAGAAGAAGCAAACTCCTTCAATGTGGTCGATTCACAGACTCCAACACGTCCGGTTCCGAGTCCCTGGAGCCTTTTATCATCTGAGTCCTGATTGGGCATTAGTGGTCTGATCTCTGTCAGACCCAGCCCAACTGCTAGTTGCTGATTGATCCCATTGCGTGCCGAGTCAAATGCGGTATGTGGGCTATAAACAGAAATTCCATTGGATGCCAAATTCCACAACAAGGCGCCGGTCGAACTGTCAGTACTTAATTTCTTGACTCCCTTAAAAGGGATGGGATGGTGAGTAACCACCATGTCGACTTGCTGCTCAATAGCTTCCTGAACAACATTCCCTGTAACCGTTAGACACGTCATGACTTTATGGACCGCGGTCTGACGATCACCTAATAACAGTCCGACGTTATCCCAGTCTTCCGCAAGCGTTATCGGAGCAAAGGACTCTAAATAGCCGCAAACATCTGCAACCGTTGCCATAAATCGCTCTCTTCAAAAAGCTTTACTTGTCTTCAGGATCTGCTTCTTCGGGAGCAGGCTCAATCGTACCAAAGAGGTGTCCACCTACTTCGCCGTGGCTCCAAGTACCAGCATATTTGTTCTTATAGATTACCACTCGCGAACTAAATGTTCCGAGTCCCGGGATCGCAGCATTTGTTAATGTAATCACGGGAGTCGAGGCAGCCCATTCCACTTGTAACGGCATCGGGACGGTAATATCTTTTCCACCGTATTGAACGCGTGCTGTAAAAAGCCAGTATTCACCTTCATCTAGCTTTTTGACCGACTTAATTGTGTAGGTCTCTTTGGGTAAATCACCTTTCTGTTCGCGTCCTAAGACGGTGAAGTTACCTTTGAATTGCACATTAGTGAGCTTCTTCTCAAACAGGTCGTACAACTTCTGCTTTTCTGCAGACACTTTTTTTTCTGCAGGTTTATCTTGGGCCATTGCTCCGGACACAAATAGCACACTAAAGCCGGTCAGTAAAATGGACGTTAAAAGATTACCAATTCGTTTCATGGCAATTGCCTTGTTCTCAATGAAATTTGGATCCGTTGAATTAATATTTGGACAGATGATGACTCGGCCCAACTTTGACTACATCCGTCATTGTGTCCGTTAACGAAGTCACCCGCAAGCAACTTCAGATTAGATTCTCTTTAAGTGCTCAATCGTCTCTGCGATTTCTCGAATAGGGTTCTTCGCAAACTCGCGGTCTACTGTAAAGAATCCGTTGTATTGCTGTTGTTCAAGTAGGCCAAAAATCTCATCGAAATCGACCACGCCTGATCCAAAGGCGACTTCTTCACCACGACCGGTGGCAATATCCTTCAAACCATCTTTCACATGCATATGAGCGATAAAGGGAGCCAGGGCATTAGCTGCTTCGGATGACGAATGACCATTCATGATTAAACTGGCTGGGTCAAAGTCTACCGCCCCGCAACCCGGAGGCAACTGGTGTAGTAGTTCGGCAAGGATCGCTCCACTTTCAGTACCAGTTCGAGCCGCCAATGATACTCCGACTCGCTGGCCATGTTCTCCGATTTCCGTGAGCACATCACGCAGCATATCAAAGTCGTCATGTGACGTATCTTCCGGAACACGACCAATTCGATTTACGACGACCTTAGAGCCAAGGCGATAGGCAATTTCCATCACTTGTTTCGTAGCATGCACTCGACGATCCAAATCTGCATGAACGTTGTAGCCCCGTCGAGTCTGAAACGTGATTGCACTAACCGCTAATCCCTGATCTTCCAGCAGTTTACATACGTGACGAATTGCCGTGTCACTCAAATCCCGCATGCTTAATTCGCTACGCGCATCTATTTCCACTGCCTCAGCACCCATGGATGCAGCAGTGATTAGTGCTTTCTTAAATGACTGAGAAAAGCAGGCTAATCGAACAGCAGGTCGAATTCTAAGCAACGACATATTCCTCTATACATGATGAGTCGACGGGCGACATTCACCCTATCATCATCACAGATTAAATCCAGCACAACCAGAGTTACCAATTATGCTCATTGAGCTATCAATAGGCTGTAAATACAATGAGTGATTGAACTTATTCCCCTCTGTCCAGTGATCGTTTAGCATCTATGCCCCAGAATTTTCTAACCGCGCTGCCCGTTTTCAACGAGGTCAAGTACGTCAATGAAGTCCTGGATCTCGTGAAACAGTACAGCGACAACGTACTCGTTGTAGATGATGGGTCTACTGACGGAACGTCCGAAAAGCTAGCTCAGCGAACCGACGTGATCGTGATCGAACATGAACAGAATGCGGGTTATGGAGCGGCACTTAAAACCGCTTTCCAATATGCGATCGATCATGATTACCATTCTGTAGTCACAATTGACTGTGACGGACAACATGAACCCCAGCGGATCCCCGAATTCGTAGAGGCATGTAGTAATGGAGTAGATATTGTTTCTGGCAGTCGCTACCTAAAGCAATTTGACGAAGACACAGCACCTCCTGAACAACGCCGGCAAATCAATCAAACAGTATCTGCCGAAATCAGCCGACGCTTAGGTATCCAACTCACCGATGCCTTCTGTGGATTCAAAGCCTATAGCACCAGTGGATTAAAGAAACTCGATTTGACCGAAAATGGATACGCCATGCCGCTCGAGTTGTGGGTACAAGCTGCACAACACGAATTGAAGATCATCGAGTGGCCTGTGCCGCTGATCTACCTTGATGAGGACCGTTCGTTTGGCGGAGTCCTCGACGATGCAACCACTCGATTAGAGTACTACCATCTGGTACTTGATCGAAGCATTGCAAAAACAGAACAGTTTGCATAATCCCAAACCATCCCACGGTTATTGAAATGAGTGATTCTCGAATCCAATACCGCAAGCTACGCGCTCCGCAACAGCATGGGGGAGTTCTGGTCGAGCCACCACTCTCTGAATCCACGCAACTGGTGAGGACCAATCAGGAGCTCATCGCGAAATCTGCTGACTTAATCATCGCCGGCAGGCCACTGCACGAACTAAGACGCTCAGCCCGTACAGAACTGATCCAACTCGCATCGGATTTTTCAGGGGATCGACTCTCCGAGCCAACTCAAGTCGATGCTGATCTGATTTTCCTGTCTGGGCATCAGCCTAAATTATTCCATCCGGGCGTGTGGTTTAAGAACGTCCTGCTACATCAATTAGCTCAGCGGCATCAAGCCGTCGCCATCAACTTAATCATTGATAATGATTTATGCGGCCTGCCTTCGATCGCCGTCCCAACCGGCTCGTTGGATTCCCCACAGATCACGCAATTCGAATTCGATACAGAACAATCCAATCTCCCTTTCGAAGAAGCGGACGTCCAATCCCCTGAGCGGTTCGACTCTTTCTCTGAACGAGTCCTTGAATCTGCCTTAACAGCCAATCGTGACCCACTGCTCACCCAATACTGGAACTATGTCCGCCAATCACCACAACCCAATGTAGGTCTCAAGCTTGCCTACGCCCGCCACTCACTCGAATGTCAACACGGCATGCAGAATCTCGAGCTGCCGCTCAGTACGATTTGCCAAACCAGCGAGTTCCTTCTGTTCTGCTTACACTTAATGAAAAACGCCGGTCTGTTAAGAGAGACATATAACCAATCGCTCGCCTCATACAGACAAGTTCACAAGATTCGCAGTCAATCTCATCCCGTCCCGGCCTTAACTCAAATGGAATCTGCCATTGAATTACCACTTTGGTTTTGGACCAGCGATGCTCCTATTCGACAATCACTATTTTGTAAACCTCTGGATGATGAAATTGAATTGCTCGATGGATCGGGGGCTAGCTTAGGCAAAATCAATCTTACTGCTGGTAATGACGAGGCAGTTAACCAACTCAAAGTGCTTTGCCAACGTGGCTTGAAAATTCGACCCCGAGCGTTAACAACCACCATGTACTGTCGCCTTATGCTGGGTGATCTGTTTCTTCATGGCATTGGCGGAGGCAAATACGATCAGCTTACCGACGATATCGCTGAACAATTCTTAGGGGTGAGCCTCCCACGTATACAAATTGCAACTTCGACCATAAAGCTATTCGAACAGCAATTTGTTGATCCGCAACAGGAATTAGATGTCGTCAAGCAGGACCTCAGGGCTCTGAAATTCTCACCGGATAAAGTCGCTCTTAAAGCAATTGAGAATGGCCACAAGGCCGGAACTCAGTTGGCACAACTGATGGAAGATAAGCGTCAGCACGTACAGCAAACGATTCCGCCTGAGCAACGACCGGCCTGGCATCAGACGCTTCAAGAGATCCATCAAAAGATCAAATTGATGCTTGCCGACGAGGAGGAGAGACTACTTAACGCCAAAATTCAACTCGAAAAACAACAGCTCAACTTTCAATTATTGGACTCTCGGGAATTCTCACTGGTTTTATTTAATGGGAAAACTTTGTTGGATTTACTGGTATCTGCCACAAATACGCCTTAAATTACAGTTGCAAAAGGATTTGCGGATGGAGCCAACTGTAACTCGTGGAGGGATTCCGTGGTATGAGTTCAAGCATCACGACACGACGAACTATTACGCTTGATGGGAATCAGGCAAGTGTCATCGTTCTTGGAGATTCTGCCTTTCAAAAAGGTACGGTCACTGTAACTAATGGCCGAGCGGGCGATCATCCCGCTATTTTTCGTTTTCTCCAAAACATCTTTCGACTGCCAACGTCAACTGACTATGCAGCTCAATTGGAAGACCCCCAATACGAACCTCGAGATCGGATCGTAGCCAAACTAGGCAATCAAATCATTGGGCATGCTCGCGTGCAGATGAGAGATATCCAATTCGGAGACGTGCAAATACCTGTTGGCTTTTTGTGCGAAATGGCGACTGCTCCTGAATTCCGCAAACAGGGAATCGGTACAGCGCTGCTGGAGCAAGCAGAGCAATTGATGTTAGAGCAGGGTGCTATTCTGGGAATTCTTCGCACACCAGCTGTCTCCTTTTACCGAGATCATGGCTGGAGTGTCGGTGGTCAACACAGTTATAGTGTGACATCACCCCGAAGCATCCTATCACTGCTTCGCCAGACTGTGCTTGAAGAAGAGCCGGAAACAACCAACCCGCTGGAGGAGCCGCAAAAACCACTCAATGTGCGGATCTGGAGACATGTTGAACAGGAGGCGCTCATGCGTCTCTACAAACAAAATCTAAGTGGTAAATTTGGCGCAATTGTTCGTACGGATGCCACCTGGCGTTGGTTGTTAAATCGTCACAGCTTCGAACAGGTCTACGTCGCTATTGACGGCCCTAAGAAACTAACCATCGAAAGCGGTTTCGATTCAATCGTGGGCTATGCCATCGTCAAACACGGACGCATTCTGGAATTGCTGACTGACGAAAGTCGCCCGGACATCGTTCCTGATCTTCTGGAACGAGTTTGTAGCGATGTCATCGAGCAAAAAGATGTCCCAGTACGACTCGATGCACCCGACGGAGACCCCTTGCACCAACTAATGAAAGATGCCGGTGGTGAGTTTTTGCGTCGTACGGTCGTTGGTGGAGAAGTCATTCTCAGTAAAGTGTTCAATCCACTCACCTTGTTAAAGCAAGTCCGTCATCTACTCAATGATCGTGCACAAGCTGCCAATATCCCACTTCCAGCTTCGCTGGGTCTGGTACTGGATGGTAAAGCTTACACCCTCACGCTCACGCCACGCTCAGCCAAAGTCACTCGAGGTAAAACCGGTAAGAGTCATCTAACGATGACAAAATCTGTGTTCTCTCAACTCTTGTTGGGAGTATACTCAGCTGAAGATGCATTTGAAGCCAATGAAATCGAAGCATCCACTAAAGTGGCGAAGCAATTGGCCATAACGATTTTCCAGCAACTGCCCGGCCACATGCCTCCGCTTGATGACCTGCTAGCATAAGAAACGCCCATGAACAGTGAGCAACCGGTTGATTCCGCCTCTGGCTTAATCAAGGTGGGCTGGTTTGGTGTCTTTCTGGTCATCGCGTTAAGCATCTATTCTGCCTTCGTTCAACGTCCGGCCATCGCATCCGATGTAGGCACATACCTGCTAGCCACCGCGACAAGCAATGCGCAGAATCCAGTTACACTCACATCAGTCGATCCACAAAACCTCTCTGAGGATCGGAATTCTCCGATCACCTGGTGGCCTGAATCTTACAGTGCCATCCCAGCCTTTGTAGATCACTCCGCTAACGATCTTGGCGTTCAACTCGATGGAGGGCAGGCCATCCAATGGACAACTCTGTTGGGATGGGTAATCGGTACGTTACTGTGGTATTGGTTCTTCAAGTTAGTTTGTCAGCCGAACCATTTGCCGTGGATCGTTTTAATCTTCCTGACGGCCAGATACAGTCACGCTAATTTCTATCTTTATGATGGTGGAGAATTTTTCTACTGGGCCTTATTTCCAGCCGTCCTTTTATTGAATTACAAAGCCATCACTCATGACCAGCAGTCGTCATACTCCGCTCACCTTGCCTCTTTAGCTGGCATAGCCACCCCAATGCTCGTGTTACTGAAATACAGTGCTGGTTTGAGTACGATCGGGTTCGGCCTGAGTTGGCTATGGATGGTATCTAATAAACAGGTTAGCAAATGGAGCTTTCTCAATTGGTGCGTCAGCGTTGCCACAATTAGTGGCTTTATCTTCTGGCTAAACCTGATCCCGGCAGGTAATCCAACACAAATAGATTCCCCGATGCAATGGACACCCATACTTTGGATTACCGGTGCGTGGCTATTTGCCATGACGGATCTGGGGACATTGCTGAATAAGTTCACCGTTGATGTCCTGCCAGCTATGGGCGAACATTACGACGGCTCTGAAGGTTGGCTATTTGCACCAGCGGTTGTGATTCTGTGGTGGCTCATTAAAACACAACAAGATTCACAAGAGCCATTATTGCAACGGTTACACCGCCTACCTGCCGTCAACAAGTTATTAATTGGACACGCCCTTGGATTTAGTCTTGCCTTGGCACTACTGTTGATTCGAGGCAGCGCCATACACCTCGACACTCGATTCTTAAGACCTGCAGCGATTGCGATCATGCCAATGTTGTTAGTCACCCTGTGGAATCGTTTCTCCACGACTCAGGATTCCAAGAGAAAGTGGCTAACCGGTCTCGCTTTACTTGGGCTGACTGTCGTTCCCTGTTCCTATGGTCTGTTAGCACTCAGTCATAAGACTTTTGTACGATCTCAATACGCAACTGCGCTCACCGACGGGAATGGCCTACGACATGATGTCCTCTCCCCAACCGGAGATGCAAAGGCATTCTTTCAATTTCTTAATGAGTCAACGACCACCGATGACGTGATATATATCATCGAACCAACAATGGGAATTCCCCTCAATCGCCGCAGATTGTTTAGTGAAGAACACGCTCATCTGAGAACAAAAAAAGATCTCTCTAAACGAGTATTCCGAGGAGCCCCAAAAGGACAACTCTATCTTCCGCTCCCTCGTGCGCTTAAGGAGGATGGACGAGCCGCTGCGATTCAAAACTCTTTTATTGACATTAACAGTTGGCAGGAAGAATCATTGGCTAGCCAACCTGATTGGGTGCTACTGATTGGGTCGCCAAACTGATTGAATCTGTTTTCAATCAATCTGTCTGTTAAAATCATGCTGTATTCACACCGTCTATTTCAATTTCTCATCTCGCGTACTTACCATGAAACTCCGCCTGACCTTCTGTCTTTTTCTGTTCGTTACTCTACTAGGCTGTTCTGATGACGGCCAACCGTCGAACACTTTTACTGAACCCTCCGCGGACACACTTCGCATAGGTGTGATGCCTAAATTGGTTGGCATTTCCTATTTCGAAGCGACTGGAAGAGGGGCTAGAGAAGCAGGCGAAGAACTAGGAATTAACGTGCACTATGACGGCCCCACGTCTGCGATTCATGAAGATCAGGTACGCATGTTAAACACCTGGATGGCTCAGGACTTTGATGTGCTTGCCATCGCACCCAACGATCCAGATGCCATTTCATCCACTTTACGATCGGCCACCAGAGAAGGGTTTACTGTGATGACTTGGGATACCGATGCCAATGCGGATAACTCACGTCGTCAGATCTTTGTTAATCAGGCGTCCAACCAGTCGATTGCTGATACGATGGTCGACATTATGGTCCAAGGCCTTGAAGAACAAGGGAAGGAACCAAAAGGGAAATTCTTGGTCGTCTCCGGAACTCCAACTGCCTCCAATCAAAATACCTGGATCAAGTTAATGAAAGTACGCATTACTGAAGATTATCCGGAAATGGAGTTGCTGGAAACGCTCATGCCGGGTGAAGACCAAAGTAAAGCCCAAGAAATGACCACCGCTGCGTTGAATTCTCATGGAGATATCGTAGGGATATGGGGGCTGACTTCTGTCGCTATCCCTGCTGCTGCAAAGGCGATTGAAGATGCTGGAAAGGCCGGAGAGATCTACGCAACGGGAATTGGATTGCCATCCACTATGAAACCGTTTGTTGAGAGCGGCTCGTGTACAAAGTTTGCGCTTTGGGATCCTGTCGATTTGGGCTACCTATCTGTCTACGTAGCCCATCACTTAAAAACTAAAGAGGAACTTCCCGATGGCACTTATGACTTTGGGCGTATCAAAGGCGTCATCGTCAAAGATGGAGAAGCAATTCTTGGCCCTCCTATTGTCTTTACCAAAGAAAACATAGCGAACTACAATTTCTAAAGACAATGCCTTCAACGCTGTTGGAGGATCAATATCACAATTCGAGGAATGATCATGGAAACCATTCGAGTTGGTATGATCGGGTTTGGTGCTAATACCCGATTGAGACATGCTCCAGGACTGCTTGCATGCCCAAATGTCTCCCTAGATGCAGTATGTAACCGCTCGCTGCAGTCATCTCAACAAGCCGCGGCTGAATACAATATTGCCAAGACATGTGAACGCTGGGAACAAGTTGTCGAAGACCCAAACATCGATGCCATTTGCATTGGCACCTGGCCGTATATGCATTGTCCCATTACGCTCGCTGCGCTCGAGCAGGGGAAACATGTACTCACCGAAGCGCGAATGTCCATGGATGACGACGAAGCTCGCCAAATGTATGAAGCCAGTCAACGACATCCGGAATTAGTCACGCAAATAGTCCCCAGTCCACTCGGAATGAAAGCTCATAAAGTAGTCAAGCAAATCTTGGCTGACGGGCGGCTAGGTGAGCTACGAGAAGTGATTGTCCTGGGCACCAATGATGCATATGCCAATTCAGACACTCCGTTACATTGGCGTCAGTCCGGACCCTACAGCGGTATTAATATGCTGGCTTTGGGAATTATCCATGAACCCCTTGTTCGCTGGATTGAAGATCCGATTCGCGTCCTCGCTAGTACCCAGACATTTACTCCTACTCGATTGAATCCCGAAACCGGCCAACATGATCCTGTTGGAACACCTGATTCTGTGCAGGTGATTACCGAATTTCCGAGCGGTGCTCGTGGGATCTATCATATGAGTGGAGTCGTTCACCACGGGCCGGGACCGGAGATTCACCTCTATGGAAGCCAAGGCACATTAAAATATGCTATGGCGCCGGATAATAAATTGTATTTCGGAACGTCCAACGACAACTCGCTTTCAGAAGTACCGATTCCTGACGACCTGGCTGGCGATTGGCGAGTCGAAGAAGAATTCATCAATGCAATTCGCGGGATCGAGCAAATTGAATTCAATGACTTTGCAAAAGGTGTACGGTATATGGAGTTTACTAAGGCCGTCGAACTAAGCGCCGCTTCCGGAGTAGCCGTGGAAGTCAACTATTCGGCGTAGCGGTATCCTGTTCAACGGTTTCTAAACTGCCCACCCACGGCACGACCTCGACCACGGACACTTCCTGCATTGCGATCAGGCTGAAGTTTGATGGTATAACTTTGCTTAATGAACTTACACCAGCCTTTCTCGTGACATGGGTAATACTCTACTTCGAGGACGAGTGATGATGCAGGCAAGGATGCCGCCGGGAGCACGTTAGAATCCCATTCAATTCCCAATAGAAATTCGCGAGGGTCTGCATCCGATTCGACCTCGATCTTTCTTGCCGAAGCCTCAGCTAAAGCCACTGTAATTCCCTCGGGAGTGCTGATACGAAACTTCAACGGAGGAGCAAGATTGTTCCAATGGACACGGAGTAGTGGGTCCAGGTGAAAGCCAATATACATCCACCCCAAGCCTTCCTGCATGAAACGACTGTCCACCTCTGCTCGTAACTTGACGTAGTATTGCTCATGGCTCCGAAGTGGCTTCACCAATAGCGCTCTCATCTGCCCTGGCATTTGGGGTCTGACCGCAAAGCCCTGGCCAGCTAGCTGAGGTGGAGGAAGTTGTTTCAAATCCAAGTCAGCAACCGTCGTTGCTGGTGTGACTTCCCCCACCAAATTCGCTAAAAAACTGCGAAGTTCAACTGGGTCACTCCACCCACTGGCATGGACTATCTTCCCTTTGGGATCAATCACAAACTGACTGTTCGGAGCACCTCCCAGAGCCTGCTTCAGTTCATTTTTCATGTTGTCACAGAGCCACTCAATTTCCGATCCGAGTGTCCTCTTCGCCTCCGCAACATGAAGCAACCTTTCTTCCTGGGTAAACGGTTGTACGTAGCCGTTATGTTCCGGATGAGCGAGTGCCTTATATATGTAGTAGAACTCAACTTCCTGCGACCGATAGTCGACGGCTACTGTTTCCAAACTGGGAACATTTCTGAGAAAAGGAGGTCACGTGAGGCAGCCGAATACAAGCACTGTATATCGCCCTCGTAATTTAGCTGTACTAAACGGTTTCCCTTCTGCTGTGAAAACGGATACCTCGGGCAATTCCTGGCCTTGGAGATTTGTCACCTGAGGAAAAGTTGCATTCGGCTGACGCACGGAAGGTTGAGCTTGTACCGAGGCTCCACCAAACAACCCTGCAATAGCTAACAGTCGTAAGAGAAAATAATTCAATTTCATTACTGACACCTTATTGGACTAAAGAGCTGTCGGAATTCACTATTATCATCCTATCAGTTCAATCGCTTTGCCAGCCATTGATTCCAAACCGCGATGGCAACTACGAGCACACCCATCACAATGATTTTCACTCGAGCGTCCATCCAGAGGTAATCATTGGCCATGAGGTCGAGGCTAATATCCAGCGAAGCCATGACACACAGCCCCAGTAAGGTGCGACCAATTGAACCATGTCCACCGGTGATCAGCGTACCACCCACCACGACACAAGCAATTACTTTCAATTCCGCTCCTTGATGAGCAATTGCGATGGCTGTTGTTCGTGACATCACATACATCACGGCCACCACTCCCGCGAGGAGGCCACTCATCACATAGACACCAAATAAAACCTGATTTACAGGCAGAGCGACGTATCTAGCAGCGACCGGATTTTCACCCAGATAAAAACAGGTCCTTCCATAGCGAGTACGATGTAACCCAACCATCGCGATACAAAATATGGACGCAAACACAAAATACTGAGCTGGCCACCTGCCGAAGTAAATTGCTTCTTCCAGAGCGATTGGCATTTGAATGCCTGCTTCGGGGGTAATGGAAAGCGCCAAGCCTGAGAATACTGCCATGGTTGCCAGAGTCACAATCAATGGAGAAAGCCCTTTGTAGATTGCATACCCGTTTGTAGCACCTGCTAGAGTTCCGACCAGAATGGCTGCCACTGCAGAGGCTGGGAAGGACCATTCAAATTGATCAAATAATACGCCGGTGGTGACAACACAAAGTGCAACCACCGAGGCAATAGACAAATCAATCCCTCCAGTAATGATGATAGCGGTCATGGCCATCGCGAGCGTCCCTACTTCCATCCATTCCACGCCGGTCTGAATCAGTGCACTGGGTCGTTCTACTTTGGTCACGACAATCAAGAGCGCCAAAATCAACAATAAAAGAGGCACGAGGAGTGAAAGGGCCGTTGACTGAATCTTCTTCCGGTTCATTGAGAGGCCCTCCCGGTCGCCGCTTGCTGCTTCGCCGTTCGGCGTGCCAAATGGCGGGCACTCAGATGGTCAATTGTGATGGCTATCAAGATCATGAGCCCCACAACTAATTTAATGCGACCCGCTGAAGCTTGAAACTGAAGCAATACCGCCTGAAGACTTTTCAAAAGTAAGGCACCCAGAGCAACACCCACAACAGTGCCCCGACCACCCGTAATGGACACTCCTCCAATCACTGCGATCGCGATGGCATCCAACTCCCACGTCTCTCCTAACGTAGACTGCATTTGTGTGGTTGTGGCAAGTTGCAACAGACCTGACAACGCCACGAGCACTCCACTCAATGCAAATGCCCAACACCAGGCAACCGGTTTGCGAATCCCCAATAAACTGGCGGCGACCTCCGAATTGCCTACGACGTACAGATGGCGACCGCGATGATGTCGAGTCATAAAAATGTGCACGCTAATGAATATCAAAGCTCCATAGATTAATGATGTTGGGAAGCTCCCATATCTGGCAATCCAGGTAAATGCGTCAGGCACGTCCGTAATCGACTCCCCGTTCATCAAAACAGATACCATCCCACGAAATGCGTACAGCATTCCCAAGGTCACTACAATCGGATGAACATTCCCCCAAATCGACACTGCGGCATTAAGAAGGCTCCCGGCTATAGCAACAAAAACTGCCACCCCACCGCCAATAACTATGCTGAGGATGGGAGGCAGGCCCGAGGTCATGACGATTCCACCGGCTGCCGTGGCCAATCCCAATAGCGAACCGACCGATATATCGATAGCACCAACGACGATGACGATTGCAGCAGCTAGTCCCAAAATCGCCCAAGGGACGACATTGACGAACAAAACTGCAAAGTCAAACGAGGGATTTTGCAGCTTGAGTACAATCATTAAAATAACTGCGATAGCCGCCAAGCCAACCTCAGTAAGATACCTATTTAGCAAGCTTGTTTTGTTGTCGAACGATTGCTGAGTGCTATGAGAATTCTCTTCCGGAGCCGATACCGGGAATGCCAATTCAGCGACTTGCTCTGCCGTTGCCTCTTGCGAATTGAGGTCACCGGAAATGGAACCATCACGAAAGACAATCGTACGGTGACTATAACGCAATACTTCTGGTAGTTCCGAGCTGATAAAGATCACTGCGCAACCGTCAGCAGCTAGTTCAGCAATAATGTTATGTAGTTCTTCCTTGGCACCGACGTCCACGCCTCGAGTCGGCTCATCCAATATCAGTACTTTTGGGCGATTCAGTAACCACCGACCCACGATGACTTTCTGCTGATTGCCACCAGAGAGATTCTCAATGGCTTGCGCCGAACTGGAAAACTTAATACTAAGTAGTTCTTGAATTCGAGCGGTCGCAGTCTGTTCCTGAGCGTCACTCGTCAATACGCCATTGCCAAGGGCTGGCAAAGCGGCGGCAACGGCATTCTCCGAAACGCTGTGCCACCTGAAAATTCCCTGATGAAGCCTATCTTCAGTAACCAACCCGATTCCATTGGCCACAGCCTCTTTAGGGTTGTTAGGGTTGGCTCGCTGACCATCTACAAAGACGTCTCCAGCCTGCCGCTCCCGGACTCCAAATACAGTCTCTGCGAATTCCGTGCGGCCTGCGCCAACAAGACCGTAAATCCCTACGATCTCTCCCGCTTTGACATCTAAAGACACCTCTGGGACCGCACCTGATATATCACTCAGTTCGCGTACAGAGAATATGGTGGGGGCCGCAGTCAAATCAGGAATCGTCCGTTGTTGGCCCAGATTAACTCGACGACCAACCATAGCTTCCACCAGAGAATGACCAGTCACCTCTTCGAGAGGGAGCGTCCAGATCAGTTGGCCATCTCGTAAGACAGAAATGCGATCGCTTAATCCAAAAATCTCTTCCTGCCGGTGAGAGATATAAACAATCGCCGCTCCCTGACGCTTTAGCTGAGCTATCTGTTCGAAGAGCCAGGTGGTTTCTGTCGCGCTTAGTGCGCTGGTGGGTTCATCCAAAATCAAGACTTTGGCATTTTGAGCAACCGCAGATGCCACCTGAAGCATTTGGCGTTGGGCCACCGAAAGAGAGGCTGCCGATACCTTCGAATCAATCGGCTCCGGCAACTGCTGTAGATATGCCTGAGCCGAAACATGGATTTGAGCCCAGTCCACAAACCCAAGCTTATCGATCGGCAAGCCTTGAAGTAGAGCAATGTTCTCTGCGACGCTTAGATGATCAAATAACTCGGATTCCTGAAATACGGTAACCACGCCATTTTGCCGAGCCTCGATCGGAGTCGAATAGGAATCGCCTCCAAGCATTTGAATCTGACCAGCGTCTGGCATGTATACACCTGCAGCCAGGTGAATTAATGTGCTCTTACCAGCACCATTTTCACCCACGATCGCATGGACCTCCCCTTCGTGAAGCGAAAGGGAGACGTTATTAAGAGCGCGCACGCCTGGAAATGTCTTGGTCACTTCCTTCCATTCAAAGACGGTCTTGCTCATTGGGTATCAAGATGGATTCAATATTGAAACTAGCTGGCTTTAAGAAGTTCGTATTATAAGACACAATAGGAGACGACGTTAACAACAAGCCTGAGCTCTGCGCAACACCACCTATGGAATTTCTCATCTGCCTATTGATCGCAGCAAGTTTCGCTCTGGGATATTACGTGAAGACTTACGTAGGTCAGCATGGCACCTTGATGTGGATCGATCAAACGACCGGATTGCCCGGTCGATCGGATTTCGAGCGTGCTGTTCAGCTTGGATTGAAAGCAGGTTCTGGCTTAGGGTTGATCATCGTTGACTTGGATAATTTCAAAGTGATTAATGATCAACAGGGCCATTTAGCTGGTGATTTGAAACTTAAGTCGGCTGCTAAGAAGCTCTTGGAAATCACTGCCGACGAAGGCATGTTATTCCGCTGGGGTGGAGACGAATTTGTCTTATTGGTGCCAAATTCGAGCCAAGATTTATCCGAGGTGGGGCATCGGCTAGAAACTGAATTCAATGCATCGACGCTCGGTCTTACTTGCTCGACAGGCTATGCACTGCAGCAGGAAAATGACACTCCGGAGACACTCTTTGATCGCGCCGATCAAATTCTCTACTCAAATAAATCCTGAACAGTTTTAAACTCGCCTTGACCTCTACAAGGCTTGTCCATTAATCTCCCGCCCTGTTGGGATGGTAATCACTCAACGGATTTTCTGGCTCTGAGGAACGGAAGCCCATTGCCTGAAAATCAACCAATCCAATCGCTCCCGAAATGAAAGTCGGAATCCTCTGCCCCCCTGGGATCCACTAGCATTTTGGGAGCTTTTTTTATGCGTATTCGATAAACAAGCACCAATAAATGACAACCACTCGTTGATTGAGCGTCGATAACACTCGAACTTATTTCTATACGTAGTAGCCTATCGTAAGCTGCATCCCCAGCAATAACACGCTCCAAAACACGGCTGCTCCGAGATCCATATCCCAGAATAACATCATAGGATAGGCATAAGCTAATATCATGAGAAGAACGCCGATGATTGCCAGGTAAGGAACTGCAGCCATTGCAAACATTAAACAAAAGAGCAAAACTGGGCCAACAATGGCGATGCCGAAAATTTCAAAAAAAGTCTGCTTACGTTCAGACGCTGAAAACGGTTTATAGCTGCGGTTATTATTCGAAGCAACTCGAATAAACACTAAACAGAGTACGCTTGGTAATAGCGACACAATAATCGCCAGTAAGCCAAAAGCTGCAAAAACTGTACTCATAACAATCCTCCCTAATAGTTCGTGATATTCAGAAAGGTGTTAGATTGAATCTTATGAGGCGCAAATTCTAGGTTTTTTTCTCTGTTTTAAAATGCTGGGAATTCCAGAGTGGATCCAAGAGCGGGTGTCACCGGTTTAATCAGTCCGACTTCTCTTCGCCGTTGATCAGCGTAAGTGGCGCATCTTCCGTCGGAGCTTTTAGCGTTTGAGGAACGCGTTCAATCTCTGGCTCCTGAGTACTGCCACGTGATGACACTGTGAGCGACTGCACGCCACCTGAATCGATAAATTGCTTTAGCGGTGAATGCCATTGGGGCTGATTCCCAACCACAGGTGTCCAGCCAGTGACAAAGGGACGCCAGCTCCCATGCTGAATACTACCGTAGCCTCCATGGGGAACAGTAATAGACGGAGCCTCCATGACCATTGAGCGGTCAACCCCCTGGCTGGCCCATAGATTAAAGCCGCCTCGCATATTACCTTTACGCCATCCAAATCCGAATCGAGCATCCCGGCCATCATAGCCACCATAGGGAGGAATCACTGGAGCACCCCAGTTAAAGAACCAGCCCCCACGTCGAAAATTCTGCTCTATATAAAATGACGAGCCAATATTCTCAAACCATCGCTCGGTCATGCGGACGTTGGGAGCCGACAGAACCATTTGCTGCGCACTCACCTGCGTCCCACCAAACATCATTAACAGGAGCAATAGAGACGGCGAACTAACTATCAGATTGAAATGGAATTTACTTCTCATGTATTCATTATTGGGTCATATACACGAGTAGTCCAATAAAAAGTGAGGGCATAATGGTTGCCATTAAAAAGGCCCCGATTGCCTGTCCCATCGGCTTGTCATGAGTCTGGGACAAGCCACAGCACATCTGCACGAACCAAAAGATGAGAAGTAGTACCGGACCGACAAATGGAATGGCCAGCAATTGTAGAACCGAGCCGAGACTATATGCCATCATCCGGTTAGTCGTTTCAAACGGTTTCTCCGTACCTCCCACCACGAACGCCGCAGCATGTAACATCGCTCCAAAACAAAACATCAGCAGCGGAAGCATTAACAGCCCAGCACCGAACCAAATTCCAACTCCGGTGCCGAATTGCGACGCCAGTTTTGGATAATCCACACCCGAAGGCATATGGGGGGATGCTAAGACGCACGCCAGTATCAAAACGGGAGTCATAGCCACAGCAAATAAGATGGTGGCCAGCATATGCCCAATCACTGCAAAGCCAATCGGATTTCCGAGCCCATCATCCTCATACATCTGCTTGAAGCCTGTATTCGGGCTGAATAGCAGTAACTTACAAGTCGCCCAAAAACGGCCTCCTGATTCCGGAGGGTTTTCCCAGGGCAATCCATCACGTTTGACTGTCTTCTTCGAGCCCATTGGCGGATTGGGCTTGGGTGAGCCGAGCGATTTCCTGGGCGGCGTCCAGACTCCTGCTTTGAATGGCGATTCCGGAACGAAATTCTTCAGCAGATCCGTGCCTCCCAAATTAACCTGCATCGGCGTCAGTGGTTTCAATGGAGACGAGACAGCCGACTGTTTCACCCGAAATCCGGTTATCGTCGAATAGAAAGGAATCTCGACGGTAGCTCGGCAATTTGGACAACGCCCTTTTTTGCCTGCGTGTTCTTTGGGGACTCGTACCTGTTGCCGGCACTCTTTACATTCAAATTGGATCTTATCTTCGTCAGCCGCTCCGTTCGCCACCCCTTGCTCGGGGTCCTGCCTCAGAGCTTCTTCCTGAGCGGGTTCCATGCTGGTTAATTCCAGTACCGAGAGACTCAATCTGGAGATGGCTTCACAGCTGGTACACTGAATCTTTTTGTGAGCTTTATCAGCTGGAATCGATAGTCCGTGATCACAGACTCGACACCTAAATCGGTAGAATTCCTTACCACTACTCTGATGTCGCTCAGCCTTTTTAATCAAGACGATGCATTTACCGTCTCGAATATCCGCCAATTTACCTTCAAGGCTATCAACCGGAATCTCCATCACGGCCTGACATTCAGGGCAAGCTCCCTTTTTCCCAGCAGCAGATCCTGGAGCGCTCATTGGCGACTGGCAGAACTTGCAGAGGAACTCAATATGAGAGGACGGGGAATTCACCGAATGCTCAACTAACAGGTCAGAGTGAAATAACAGTACACATGAGCCATTATTCTAGTCACCGAGACAGGTTAAAGTCGAACGGGAACTCCACGTTCGGCCATGAGCTGTTTCGTTTCCTGAATCGTGTATTCCCCAAAATGGAAAATACTTGCTGCCAACGCTGCATCCGCTTTCCCTAATAGAATTGCATCGGCCAGATGGTCCGGAGAACCAGCTCCACCGCTGGCCACAACCGGAATCGACACGGCTTCGCTTACTGCTTTGGTGATTTCGATATCATAGCCATCTTTGGTTCCATCGCAATCCATGCTGGTTAGAACAATTTCACCCGCTCCCAGCCGCTCGACTTCCTGAGCCCAGCTCACTGCTTCCAATCCTGTTGGCTTGCGGCCACCGTTAATATGCACTTCCCAAACTTCATGGCCATCCCGTTGTATGCGTTTGGGGTCGATATTAACGACGATACATTGACTACCAAATTTGCGAGCGGCTTCCCTTACAAATTCAGGATCTTTGCATGCCGCAGAGTTAATCGACACTTTATCAGTTCCGGCATTGAGCAGTGCTCGGATATCTTCAATCGAACGGATACCTCCGCCTACCGTCAGCGGCATAAAAATCTGCTCGGCAGTCCGTTGGACCACGTCGAGCATAATATCACGCCCTTCGTGACTTGCAGTAATATCTAAAAACACCAATTCATCCGCACCTTCACGCTCGTAGCGCGAAGCAACTTCGACCGGGTCCCCTGCGTCTCTCAGATTGACGAAATTAGTACCTTTGACAACCCGCCCACTTTCAACATCCAGGCAGGGAATAATTCGATTTGCCAGCATTAGAAAATGCCTTTCAGCCCTTTCTCGGTTTTAGTGTACCTTGGCAATCGCATCTTTCGCGACTTCAATACACTGCTTGATATCTTCAATGGGATTTTGAGGATTCGCTTCGTACTCCAGCGAGATCGAACCATCTGCTGGGAATTTGATCTTCTTCAAGGCTTTGAAGATTCCAACGACATCCAAATGGCCTTCACCGATGATGGTGTTATGGGAAACCTTTTCCATTTTAGCTTCATCTTTGATGTGTAATGCAAACACTCGTTTGTTCAATTTCAACACTGCTTCGACTGGATCTTCCTTACTGCGAATGAAGTGTCCAGTATCAACACATGCGCCGATCAGCGGATGGTGATCTTTGACAGCATCAACCACGGAATCAATTTTGTCATACAACGCATCCGGACCGTGATTATGAATCGCAACGCGGATCTTATATTCGGCCACCAACTTATCCAGCGAATCAAATGAATCAGGAGCAGGATTAGCAGTCAGGCACTTGATCCCCAATCGCTTGGCAAAATCAAAAATGCTCTTATTGAACTCATGGTTATTGTTAAAGCTCCAAACCCCATGTGCAGCAATCGTAATCTCGGCTTTCTTCAGTAAATTCTGGAGATTGCTCAACCCTTCAGCATCGATCTCTTTAGGGACGTGATCGGGATAAAACTCAACAAAGTGCAGTCCCATTCCCTGAATATGGCGAGTCGCTTCCAGCAGGTTATATCCGCGCAGTGAAAAGCTTTGGATCCCAATCGGGAGTCCCTTAAACGGATCTTCAGCGGCAGAAACTCCGGGAATATCAAATAGCGAGACGCCGGCCGCAGCAGCCGCAGCCAACATCTGACGGCGTTGCATCAAAAACTGACTCATGAGTCTTCCAATCAAGCGTAACAGGGTGGAATAACAGTAATCTTGATAGCTCAGTATAGGCTATTTAACTCACCACTATAACCTGCCATATCTGCCTACCTTTTCACCTCTTATGGCGATGCATCCACGGCCACTGATACGACCACGCAATGCAAAATTAGTGTGCTATACTTGTTAATAATGCTCGTTAGGGAAACAATCCTAGCAAAGAACTTTTCAAATCACGTTTGTATTCTTCAAACAACACCTTTAAACAACTCGGTAAATACCGAACCCGTGGAGCACTGAACGATGGCCTCGACAGAACAGCCTGCAGCTAATGTTGATCAGGATATGGCACGATTCCTTACTAAGAAGGAAGAGCTCGAAGTCGATAAGATTTTCCGCGCCCTAGTCAAACTGGAAGGCTCGGACTTACATATGAAAGTTGGTCGTCCGCCTATTGTACGAATCAATGGATCTTTAAAGGACTTGAATCGAGGACCGATTGAACGGGAAGAAATGGTGCGACTTTTATTCCCGATGATGGATAAAAAGAACCGTAAGATCTTCGAGGAAGAGGGGGGAGCCGACTTCGCCCATACGGTTGACGTGGATGGTGAAACCTGGCGTTTTCGTGTCAATATGCTCACACAACTAGGCAACATTGGTCTGGTCGCCCGGCGAATTAGTAATTGGATTCCCGACTTCCGCGGTCTTCACCTGCCGCCTGTGATGGAATCTCTCTGCCACTACGATCAGGGCATGGTCCTGCTAGCGGGTGTGACCGGTTCCGGAAAGTCGACCACCATTGCTTCCATGTTGAATTACATCAACAGCATTTATTCAAAACATATCCTCACACTTGAGGATCCAATCGAATTTGTTTACACCGAAGACAAATGTCTGATCAATCAACGAGAAGTCGGTCAGGACGTCAAAGACTTCGAAATTGCCATGAAGCACGCCGTGCGTGAAGATCCCGATATTATTCTGGTCGGTGAGATGCGTGACGAAGAAACATTTATGACGGCGATCCATGCAGCGGAAACAGGACACCTGGTGTTTGGTACTGTCCACGCGTCAAGTTCTTCAACCACCATCGGTCGTATTCTCGACCTCTTCCCTGAAGAAATGCATGGAGCCATCCGTAGTGCAATTGCCTTCAATATGAAGGGCATCGTCGCTCAAAAATTACTCCCCTCGATCCGGGAAGGAGTTGGGCGAGTCCCAACCTGTGAAATCATGACCTTTAATCCGATGATCACCAAACTGGTATTGGAAGGCCATGACGAAAAACTACCTGATGCGATTCGGATTGGAGCTGAAGAGGGAATGCAGGACTTTACCATGAGCCTCAAAAAGCTAATCGATGACGAACTCATCGACCGTGAAACCGCCTTCAAGGTGGCGCCCAACCGAGACGCGCTTAAAATGGCGATCAAAGGTATCAATGTTTCGACTCCCGGGATCATTTAACCCCCCCTTTGTCCCCTCCCGTTTCAACCCTATTACGCTCCATTTACTGTCTCTCTCCCTGAGGAATTTAAACCGAAATCATGGCAACCGATACTGAAGGATTGTCCCCAAACGAAATGGGGCCCCCTGTCGATGTCCGCTCAACCACCGGCGATAATTCGGCAAATCAAACTGCCGAAATTCAATGCCGGCAATCCATGGGAATTGTCCCTGTGAAGCAAGTGCTTTATGAAGCGCTTGTCCAGGATGCCGAACGACTCCTCATCGACTGTACGGTGCAGGGAGCGACATCTCAGATTGAAGTCGATGGGTTGTGGCAACAGCTTCCTATGCTGGACCCGCAAAATGCTACCATGATGGTCGCCGTGATGAAAACGCTGGCTCATCTCAATGCCAATGATCGCGTCAATGAACAAAGAGGCGAGTTCACAGCCAATAGCGGAGAAATTGGTCGACGATGTCATATTACTTCTGTCGGCACGCAAACCGGTGAACGCATTATCATCAAACTCGAACCCAAAAAACCTCGCTTTAAGTCGATTCAACAGTTGGGGATTCGGGATGAGGTTCTGGAGGAATTCAAACGCCTCACCGGCAAGTACATGGAAGATACTTCTCAACAGGTGCATACAGGAATCTTCATTGTTTCTGCTCCTGCCAATGGAGGAGGGCTTACGACGGCCTGGACACATGCGTTGGGAGCAACCGACCGATTTATGCGCGACTTCTTCTGCCTCGAGCAAAAGGGACTGAAGGAAACCGACGTCGAGAATATCCATTTAGAAGAAGTGGATGTGGCTGCGGGGCAGAAGTTTACTACAGTCATTGACAAAGTAAAACTGCGCGAACCCGATGTTTATGTACTCCCTCAAGTGCCGGATAAGGAAACGCTCGATACACTTTGCGACGAAGCCTTAAACAACAACCGAATGTCCATCATCGCTGTCAACGCGATTGATGGTATCGAAGCTATTCACAAAATCCGGTCACTTGGTGTGGCTCCGGACAAATTGGCCAAATGCCTCAACGGCGTTATGCATATGCGACTTTGTCGGAAACTATGCGAAAACTGCAAACAACCATTTCAACCGGGCGCACAATACATCCAGCAATTAGGCCTTCCACCTTCACACGTCCAGGTCCTTTATCAGCATTTCCAACCCGTCCCAGACGAAAAGGGAAATCTTCCTGAACCATGTGAAGCTTGTTCCGGTCGAGGATTTAAGGGGCGTACCGGGATATTTGAGTTGATTACTATGGACGATCAGCTACGACAAGCGATAGCAACTCAACCGGACTTAAATGCACTTCGCCAGCTTGCTCAACAATTGGGCAATAAATCCACCCAACAGGAAGGTATCCTGCATTTGGCCCAAGGTATAACTTCGATTCAGGAATTGCAGCGAGCAATGTCGAGTTAACTTACGTAGGACTAATCAAACTTACGTTACGTTATCAAATGGGAACTCAATACTGTGGTTGACGAACGCTCTGCATATCTACCTCCTGAAAAGCATGACCATTGGGGGGAAGAAACCGGTTATCGGCGACTGCATTGGGCCGCCATAACCTGCTTGGTGCTAGCATTCTCCTCACCCTTGGGGCTTTTCTATACCGGATTCATTGCTTTGCCAGTCGTCAGTGTAATTCTTGGTTGGAAAGCACATCGAGATATCGCTAAAAAGCCAGAGATCTACGCGGGCCGTGCCTTTGCAACCATCGGCCTGTTTATTTCCGTCGTCCTTGGAACTTGGGCAACATATGGGAAAAGCAACGAATCTGACTACCTGTACTATCAGGCCGCTGAACAAACCAAGCACTGGCTAGGCTACCTCAAAGAAGGAAAACTCGGTCATGCCCACCAGGTCATGCTAAGTATCGAGGGAGGTCGGAATTTCGAAGTTCGGGACATTGAAGAGTTCTATCAGAATGATCGCGGCATGCTGGAAGAGCAAAACGCTAGGTTTGCACGCCAGCCAATGAAGATGATGCTTGATCATATCGATCGCTGGAATCCGGACGACTTGGTCGTTATTAAAGACGTCCTTATAAAGAATGTGAAAAGAAACGAACGCCAAATCGTTCAGGAATATATGCTGCCACTCACAGGTTCTGAACAACAAGCCATCGGCTTCCGAATTCAATACTGGCGTAGGTTCTTTCCTGAAGGCCGAGCATCTCATTGGCAGTTAGAAGGCATCGGGATGCTCGACGGAACTTATGGTGAAGATGCCGGAGATCCTCATGCCGGTCATAACCACTAGAATGCCTGGCCGTCCACGGACTCGGTAACCACTACCGTTGGCGGCAATGAGTCTATAAATAGCTGGCCATAAAACTTGGTGCGAACCCGTGGATCCAAAACTACCACAATACCGTGATCGCTACGAGTTCGAATAAGACGCCCAAATCCCTGTTTAAACTTGATCGCAGCTTCAGGTAGCTGAAAGTCCATAAATGGATTACCGCCCTCCAGCTTAATTTTCTCAAGTCGCGCTTCCAACAATGGCTGGTCAGGTACACTAAACGGTAAGCGAGGGATGATTACATTTTGAAGTGCATCTCCGGGGACATCCACTCCCTGCCAAAAACTGTCCGTCCCGAATAAAACAGACCTCGGATTCTCTTTAAATCGCCGCACCATTTCTGTACGCGGTGTCCCGTCTCCCTGGCTGATGATTCCCAACTGCTGCTGGGTCAACCAAGGTGTCAAAGCGGATGTTAAATACCGAATCATGTCGTAGCTCGTGCACAAGACAAAAGCATGACCATCGGTACGTTCAACGTACCGTTTCACCATTTCTACAGTTTGAGTGCGAAACTGTTCCTTTTGTTGGGAGGGATCCGGCATACCTCCCACTAAGATCAACTCGGACTGCTTTTCATAGTCAAAAGGACTACCGATCTGTGCATTATTGGTGTCACCCAACCCGATCCGCGACCTGAAGAAATTGAAATTCTCATCGCGACCAACTCCCAGTGTCGCACTCGTCAGAATGACGCTTGGGATCTTATTGAATAACTCCTTTCTGAGGATTGGGCCAACATCGAGTGGCGCTCCACGTAGTTTAACGCGAGGCCCCTGTCGCCTGGTATTATAGGCCTCGAGCCAATACACCATGTCCGGCGCAGATTGTTCCATCCATTGGTGAATCGCGTCGGATAATGTCTCCAAACGAGCCACGGCCGAAGTGTAATCCTTACGTTCTGACGTATCCTCAATTCCGGAAGCAATCCGACGAATCATACCGGCAAGCTTCGACAATGCCGGACTAAGAGCATTTTGAAAAGTTCTTTTCTTGTGCATCCGGCCATTGGATTTAGGGTGCTGTTCCTTCCAGGTCATAATGTCGCCGAACAACTGATCTGCTGCCATATAGCAATCCACCACTTGCCGCTGGGCTTTGTCAAACCGTCCATCTACTAACAGCCCTTTGTTCGTCCGGTCGTTGTACAACTTTTTCAAAATGTATGCGACCTGACCCGAGGACACGCTCGGACCTAAGTGATCTCCAGCAACACTCTCAACCGTGTGCGCTTCATCCAGAATGACAGCATCGTAATCCGGAAGAACACTCACCCCCTGACTGCGTAATGCCAGATCACTAAAAAACATTGCATGATTCACAATGATGATTTGAGCATGCTCCATCCGTCGACGAGCGCGATAGTAAAAGCAGGATTTATGCGTCTTGCAACTAGGGCCCATACAGTTGCCCGAATCACTGGCAACTTCGTCCCAAACTGAACCATTCGGCTGAAATGGCAAAGTACTACGACTTCCGTCGGTTGTGTCTTTGGCCCACTGGTTGATTGCATCGAGTTGTTCGAGCTCTTGCGTACTTTCAAATAGTGTGGCACTTCGCGTTACGGCGCTTTTCAAACGCCTTTGACTGAGGTAGTTGGCTCTACCTTTGACCAACACCGCAGAGAACTCTCGAGGGATCACGCTGTTTAACAGTGGCAGATCTTTCCCTAGCAACTGTTCCTGCAGGCTGATGGTATGTGTCGAGATAATAATACGACGATTCCTAGTTTGACCATCGTCGGTCTCCACCGTCGCGTGCTCTGGATCCGTGGCTGCCAGAATCGAAGGAACAAGGTAGGCAAAACTCTTTCCGACTCCTGTCCCAGCTTCCACCACTAAATGGCGTTTATCTGCCAACGCTGTGGCAACAGCATCGGCCATTTCGAGTTGCTGCATCCGATGTTCATAATTCTGGAGCCTGGCAGCGATCCGCCCCTCTGGCCCCAGAATATCCTCGGATTGCAAAAAGTCATGCTCCATCAGTAAACGCCTTAGAATTGTTTAGAATCGCGTTTACTTGCCACGAGGATAAGGGTGAGTGGCAATCACACCCTCTTCCGGGCTGCTTGCCGATGCGTACAGTCGTTTGGGAATTCGGCCGGCCAAAAACGCTTGCCGCCCTGCGTAAGTCGCGGACTTCATGGCCTGTGCCATTCTATGAGGATCACGAGCATGCGCAATCGCTGTATTGAGCAACACACCGTCCACTCCCAACTCCATTGCTTGTGCGACATCACTTGCCGTACCAACACCGGCATCAACAATCACAGGGTAATCCGGATCTTCATCCTTTAAATACTCAAGGATGATGCGGATGTTATTGGGATTAAGGATCCCTTGCCCCGATCCAATCGGACTGCCGGCAGGCATCACTGCAGCGGCACCGGCTGCTTTTAATCGCCGTGCGGTTACCGGATCGTCGCTGGTGTAACAAAGCACATGAAAACCATCTGCTACGAGCCTTTCAGTGGCTTCCAAAGTAGCGACCGGATCAGGCAGCAATGTTTTACTATCTCCGAGACACTCAAGTTTGACCCAGTCTGCCCCCGGATTCCCCAGTGCCCGTAAGATTTCACGTCCCATCTTGGCAACTCGTACCGCATCAGCCGCGCTGTAGCAGCCTGCTGTATTGGGCAACAGGATGTACTTTTCCGAGTCGATAAAGTCGAGCAAGTTTTCGCCATCCGCATCATGGAGTCGTTCACGGCGAACAGCCACTGTAATGCACTGAGCTCCGGATAGTTCCAGGCATTCTTTCATAACAGTCGCATTTTCATAGCGGCCACTACCGACAATCAATCGACTGTTCAGCTGGAACGGACCAACGGTCAGCCTGCCTTGATCAGAGACTTGTTCGAGAGAATCTACTTCTGTTGCCATCGTCTTTCCAGAACTGAGTGTTAGCCACCACCAACAAGTGTCACGATTTCCAACTTATCACCATCATGAAGTTCGCACTTGGCATGATTCTCAAAAGGAACGATCTCCAAATTCAACTCAACCGCCACGTGTCGAGTTGTAATCTCTAACTGGAGAAGCAGCTGAGCCAAAGTCGTTTCGGCTGCTATATCGATAGGTTTTCCATTAACATGAACGACCAAGTCGATTTCCTTCCCGTTATTGCCCAAGCGTAATATTTCGAGCCTGGCCAACCTTTAATGCCACCAAGATTCCATTTTGCGGGCGTCCTGTAGATTCCATCTGACGATTCCAGGGAACATAGTATGCGGCAAAATTTCCGGTCGTTGCATCGACAATATAAACCAATGAGTTACCAGGTCGGTTGTTACCTACGAATTGCACGTCACCGGTTACCATCAGCAACCGTGGTTTCTTCGTTCGTTGAACCTGTAAATCATTAAACACGTTGGTTTTGAAGTGCCCGCCAATTTGACCTGTTCGTGCATAGGGAATAATGCACTGTAAATCACCGGTTAATGCATCCAGAAAAAACGCACCTTCGGCCTGATCCGAAATGGCACCGGTGGCTAAGGAGAAATTATCCGAACTGTCACTACCTGCTGCTTTTAAGACCATGCCATCGATTTCAAAAGTCGCAGCGTTTTGTTCCGACTTCAATCCAATGACCGTGCCAGCTACCATTCCCAAGCCAAACAACAATCCGACACTGATGCCAAGTAATAGCGATTTGTTTCTCATGTAAAAACCTTTGTATATCCACCAAGTAAAAAGACTAAGTAAGACACTCGCGATGAAAATGGCTCCAAGAACACATTCGAAACCACTCTGTCTTTATTATAGGCAAAAACATGATTTGAAATAACTAGCTAACTGAGGATTACCGGACAGTCGGTCCGACAATCCAAGCCAGTTCCTAACAGGGACCACACTGGAACGAGACGCGGGATATGCTAAAAAAGAGGAAAGACGAATCCACTAATCCAACGACATCAGGTATCTCCAGTCCCTTACACACCTATCTCAGGTGGTATTTTATAAGGCTGTAACACTGATGTCCGAACAGGAGCAATTTACAAATGTCCACCAATGGTGACTTAAATAGAAAACTGCGAATGGCATTGGTTGGCGGGGGTGCGGGATCATTTATTGGCCGCGTTCACTGTACTGCCGCCGTTTTAGATAATCGAGCGGCATTGGTTGCCGGAGCGTTGTCTTCTAATCCGGAACGAGCTAAGGCTTCTGCGCCAGCTTACGATATTGGTGAAAGCCGAGCCTACGGATCGTATCAGGAATTGCTCCAAACAGAAGCGGCACTTCCTGAAGACGAGCGAATCGACTTTGTTTCAGTCGCCACACCTAACCACACGCACTTTGAAATCGCCAAAGCCGCCGTGGAATCCGGCTTCAATGTTATCTGCGATAAGCCGATGACATTTGACCTCGCTCAGGCCGAACAACTGGCCTCCGCCGTAGACCATTCAGATGTCGTTTTTGCCGTAAGCCATAACTACACCGGCTATCCGCTCGTACGACAGGCTCGGGAGATGATCCTTAATGGTGAACTCGGTGAAATCCAGGCCGTCCGCGCTTTCTACATTCAGGGTTGGCTAAGAACGCGTCTTGAAGAAGAGGAACAAAAACAGGCAGCCTGGAGAACCGATCCTTCAAAAAGCGGTGCCGCAGGTTGTTTCGGCGATATCGCCACGCATGCCTATAACCTCGGTCGCTATATGACGGGCTTGCTGCCAGATCAAATCAGCTGTCACCTGCGAACCTTTGAAGAAGGGCGTCAACTGGATGATTACGGAACCGCAGTGATTCAGTTTGAAAATGGGGGATTGGGAACCGTGACTGCTTCCCAGATTAGCCACGGACGCGAAAACGATTTATTCATTGAAATCGATGGAACCAAAGGGGCATTACAATGGCGTCAGGAAAATCCCAACGAGATGATCGTTCGCAAGAACGGGGAACCACACAAAATTTATACTCGAGACCCGAATGCTCCATTTATGAATGGAAGTGGAGCAGCAGCGTGTCGATTACCTAGTGGACATCCGGAAGCATTCTTCGAAGCCTTTGCGAATGTCTACCGCTCAGCTTACGATGCAATGGCTGACCGAGCCTTGGGCAACAGTATCGAAAAAGTCGATACGATCTACCCGAATGTCCATGACGGCGTTGAAGGTATGTATTTCATTCAACAATGTGTTGCCAGCTCCGCCGACAATGGCGCATGGCTACCGCTCAAACATGAACGAGCCCGTCGATAGAACTGAACGAAACCACCTAAACATAGACCTTACTTAAAGGAAATCAATATGATTCGCAAACTAATGATGGCCGTGCCTGCGGTCCTGCTCGCTGCAGGTCTCACGCTAGCTGACAAAAAAGACGATGGATTCGTCACCATTTCAAATGGAAAAGATTTTAGTGGTTGGAAAGCAAGTGAGAACAAAGATTCCTGGAGCATGAAGGACGGCGCCTTTGTTGCTGCCGGGCCTCGTAGCCACCTGTTCTATCAGGCAGACAAACCATTTACCAACTTCGAATTGAAAGTCGATGTTATGACACTGCCGGGAAGTAACGGCGGTATCTATTTCCACACCAAGTATCAGGAAAATGGTTGGCCAAAATACGGTTATGAAGCCCAGGTCAATATCACCCACGGTGATCCAAAGAAGAGTGGTAGCCTGTACGGTGTTGTCAACATTGCCGATCCTAAACTCAAAGATAACGAGTTCTACGAAACTCATATCATCGTCAAAGATCGTCATGTGACTATCAAACTCAACGGCCGAACTGTTGTAGATTACACCGAACCCGAAGGGAAAGAAGCCTTCAGCAAGGACTTTGAACGTCGCTTGGGCGAAGGCACATTTGCATTGCAGTGCCATGACCCGAAGAGTATTGTGCACTTCAAAAATATCCGAGTAAAACGACTCGACTGATTTTCAGCGAGCCTGGAAAGAGTGAATTCACAGGACTTTCCATTGAGGAATTTCAACAACGGGAATCGCTGAAATTAGTTAATTCTTCATCGGAGGCTGGCCGATAAGTTTTTACACTTCGGCTAATCCGGCAGAGGGACCAAATTTTAGCGTAAGTCAGGATCACTAATACGACAGTGCAGAAGCACGTCAGCATCCTCGCTTGTCTCGCAGCGACTCCGCTCGCCGCATTCACAGCCGAAGTTTTAAAACGATAAGAACCCCGAGCGTGACTTGTTGCTCTCGGGGTTTTTTATGTCCAGACGAATCTTCGCTGGATTTCTTAAGTATCATACGGATATGAATTATCCACGTTATGACCGCCACCAAAGCTACCAGTGGAATTATGATCATGCGCCCGATCCGGTTGCCGTGGACGTTCCCAACTGGCCAGCGCCAATCACTTTGTGCGGTAAGTCACTCAAGTCTCCCCTGGGCATTCCCGCAGGGCCTCTGCTGAATGGTCGTTGGTGTCTGTACTATGCCAGCCTCGGGTTCGATCTGGTGACTTATAAAACGGTGCGTAGTGGAGTGCGACCTTGTTACGATCTTCCCAACCTACAGCCCGTCAGTGTGGAAATGCTGCAGGGTGGGGAAGCGGATGTACCGATTCAAAACCAAATGACTGGAAGTTGGGCCGTTTCTTACGGAATGCCCTCCACGGAACCGGAAGTTTGGTGTGCCGACGTACGTCTAACCCGTGAGCTACTTCCGGAAGATAAGCTACTGTCTGTTTCGGTCGTCGGCACCATACAGCCGGACTGGACATTACAACAACTGGCTGATGATTATGCGCTTTGTGCTCGACTCGCTGTTGAAAGTGGAGCCGATTTTATTGAGGCCAACTTCTCTTGCCCCAACGTGTCCACCTGCGACGGCCAACTTTATCAAAATCCATCTGACTGCCTGACAGTGGTTGAGAAAATTCGCCAACAGATCGGAAGTACGCCACTGATCGGTAAAATTGGGCGAATCATGGACTCCACGGCCATGCAACAATTGCTCTCGGCGATTCATCCTTTTGTGGATGCTTTGGCTATGACCAACAGTATCGCCACGCGAGTAAGAAAAGCGGATGGCTCGTATTTATTTGATGGAGAGATGCGAGGTATCTGCGGCAAAGCCACTCTGGATGCTTCTGTGGAACAGACCCATATGGCCAAGCAGCTCATCGAAGAAAATCAATTCGACCTGGATTTGATCGGAGTGGGTGGAGCAAGTTGTTTGGAAGATGTACAGCGGTATCTTGCTGCTGGAGCGTCCGCGGTGCATCTGGCAACCGCTGCGATGGAGGCCCCTGAGATCGGATTGAACATTAAATCTGCCAAAGCTAGCTAACTGGCCAACTGGTTAAATAAAAAACGGGCCTGGAATACTAAGCGTTTGAATTCGTAAACCACTTGTCCCCAGTGACAACCGACGGAAGCAAACTAATGTCGGCTGTGGTTACAAACCTGAACTTAGTAATTCTGGCCCGTTATGTGTTGAATGAAGAAAACTATCAGCTTTCGATCCCCACCGAGAAGCTAAAACTATTCTCCAGTAAAGGTTCTTTATTTTACTTATATCCCCCTTACACCCTATATATCGCATCTTCACCAGCCGCATCTTTTCCGAAAATGTTAACAGACCCGAATTGTTTGCCGTAGTTGCCTAGCTTTATAACAACTTTGACGATTATGGCGATTGCTCCGAAGCCTGTTGGATTTACTCTAGAATCAGCTGCTCCATGGCTCGGTTGATCGTATTTTTTAAGGTTTTAATGAAGGACGATGTCCGATTTACCTAGTACAATTCAATCAGACACCAAATTAACTTTCTGATAACAGGTAACGAGAAAATGTCTAACAACATATTCCGTATCACTCTATGTGTTCTTTTGTCTTTCACGGCCACAGTCAACGCTCAGAATACTTCTGAAGCAAAGCTCTATGGTCAGGGCGTCCATGCTTACAACAATGGTGACTATGCCGGGGCATTGAGTATTTTTGATGCCGCTGTTGAAAATGGCTCAGAAGACCCGCGAGTATACCTGTTTCGTGGCTTGGTGTATCACCAACAGGGTAAAGCAGAAGAGTCGTTAAAAGATCTCAAACACGGAGCCGAATTGGAAGCCGTTGACAAACGTGGGTTCTACCCGGTTTCTCCAGCTTTGATCCGAGTCCAAGGCAAGGTGAGATTACAGATTGAAAACCTTCGCCGAGAGGCACGTGCCAACTTAGTTGCGATTGAAAAAGCTCGTGCAGCTGCTCGCTATGAACAGCAAAAAGAAAATGAAGCCGCCTCTCTACGAAAGCCTACACCGACCAAGGCTCCGGAAATTCCATTGGACGCTCAGCAATCAACTAGAGCTGATAATCCATTCGCTCCCAACAACATTGCTGGGATTAGAAGCAACCCTGTCAATGTCACGGTTTCAAAGACGAATCCCAAAGCGGCCGTGGACGACAAAGACCCATTAGCGAATCTTAACAACGACAATCCAATGCCGGCTAATCCCGTGGCAACCAACAACCCGCCTGCAAATAACACGCCACCTGCAGCAAACAACCCCTTTGCCCCTGGTAATAACAATCCTCCAGCAAACAATACTCCTCCTGCTGGAAATAATCCTTTCGCTCCTGGTAACAATCCTCCGCCAGCGAATAACAACCCACCGGCCGGGAACAACCCCTTTGCCCCCGGTAACAATACTCCTCCAGCAAACAATACTCCTCCTGCCGGAAATAATCCTTTCGCACCTGGTAACAATGCTCCAGCAGCCAACAACAATCCGCCAGCAGGCAACAACCCCTTCAATGGCGGCAATGCACCTGTGGCAGGTGGAGACGATAACAAGGCTCAAGGCGGTGGTGGCACACTTGGTGCCATCTTTGGATCGCTGAACCCGTTTGGCGGAGGCAGCGACGATCCGAATGCAAATGCTGGCCCCGGCGGAGGGAAACCTCCAACTTCACTCGATGAAGTCAAGAAGTTCATTCAAGGCAGTCTGCCCGGAGGTGGTGCTGGTGGATTACCTGCCGTGCCCGGCGGCAACGGTGGCGGAGCCAATCCTGGCAACAACAAACCTGCTCCTGGTGCTAATAATCCCTTTGGACCAGCTCCCAATCCTTTCAAGTAATTACCCCTTACACACGACAAATCAATATCCCCGAAGGCTACTTCCGAATGGGTCCTTCGGGGATTTTTTTGCGCCCACCAGTAGGCTATCTGCACATACCCACTGCCATTTTTTTAAGGTAAAATAAACATCCTTAATCGAAGCATCTACTCTTGCCGCTGATGCATCCCTTTCCCTTTACTTCCCCGTAAACACGGTTTAACCATGAATCGCATTTACTCTGCTTTCCTACCTGCAATCACCATTTTCAGTCTGACGCTACAAAGTGCCTTTGGTGCTCCCACCATCAATAACACCAGCGTTCCAGGTATTCAGGCAGGCACGACATTTCAAATCACAGTCACCGGAACGGATCTCGCGCCAGCTCCAAAGCTTCTCGCTTCCTTTCCAATTGCATCTCAAAAAGTGATTGAGGGTTCCGACAATGGAAAGGCGATTATCGAACTAAATACAACAGAAGTTCAGCCTGGCATTCATTGGATACGCATTGCCAGCGAACAAGGAATCTCTAATGCCTTATCCATAGGCGTCGACAATCTTCCACAACAGCCATTTGCCGAATCCGTTGATGCTCTTCCTGTCGCGCTCTCGGGCGATCTAACCGGCGGAAACATTCTCAAAACGACTTTCGCTGGGAAACAGGGCGAAGCCATCGTCGTCGACATTGAAGGCCGACGTATTGGATCTAACATTCGACCTGTCTTGCGGTTGCTGGATGAGAAAGGTGTTCAAGTCGGCTTTAGTGCTCCACAACCTGAGCTCCATGGGGATGCTCGGATTTCCACGACACTCCCTGGTGACGGTTCTTATACACTCGAGTTACATGACATTCTTTATAAGGGTCCTGCCCCCGGACGGTTTCGACTCAAGATTGGCAATCTGTCCTTCGCAGATTTAGCCTTCCCAATGGGGATCCAACAGGGGCAGCCAGCTAGCGTCCAGTATGGTCGTACTAACATCGACAGCACGGTTGAAATTGCTGCGGTTGAAAACACTCTCAATGCGTTGCCGTTGCCTGCAGTTGGCCACGCAACCGGTTCACGACCTCGCATCGTAGTCAGTCAGCACGCAGAATATGTCGAATCGACTGAAGCGGGCGACGTGCCTGCTGCTCCGGTAGGCATCAATGGCCGCTTGTCTGCAAAAGGAGAGGCGGACAGTTTTAAGGTCGTTGCCAAACCTGGATCAAAACTCCGTTTGGATGTTATTGCCCGGCGCGCCGGATCGCCTGTCGATGGAGTGCTCGTCGTTAAAGCAGCCAATGGTACACAAATAGGAAACAATGACGATCGACCCGGGCTTTCGGATCCGGGAGTCGATGTCACTGTCCCGGGTGACTCTGAATTTATCACGGTATCGCTTCACGATCTGTTACGTCGGGGTGGAGAAGATTTCATCTACCGAATCGAAATTGAAGATATTTCCCAACCTCAGTTCGGCGTCTCGATTGCCGAAGATCGATTACAAATCCCCTCCGGCTCAACACAAACAGTAATCGTCAATGTGGCCCGTCAAGGATACAACGGAGACATCGCTTTGGCATTTGATGGTTTACCTGAAGGGGTGACCGTCGCCGGCAATCGTATTTTGGCCGGACGAACGCGAGGATTGGTCTCTATTACTGCTGCCAATGGAGACGCAACTTTTTCTATCGGCCGCATTAGTGCCACGGCAGCTGATGAAAATGTAACCACCACCAAGATTGCGACAGTTGGATCAGATAGCCCGCACTATCGAGTCCTTCCCGAGTTACGACAGAATCTTGGTATTGCCCGAGCCGCAGCAGCCCCCATCAGTGCTTCTCTCGCTGCCACGACCACTGAACTTCAGAGCCCTCGTGGAAAGTATCTTCCCATCACAGTCAATGTTGGTCGCAATGACGGTGTCACAGGCAACATCCGCTTACGACTGATTTCGAACCAAACCATGCCTCGCAAGAAAGTCAAACAAAACAACAAAGACGTTGAAGTAAATGATACTGATCGAGCATTACGTCTCAGTGAAGATCCCATGCTTGGAGCTGACGTCACCAGCCATACCGTCAACGTTTGGATCCCTCATGACTTGGGAATTATGCCATGGCGTGGTGTCATCGTTGCCGAATTACTTTCAGCAGATAACAAGGCGGTAGTCGCCTCTGTTTCAACCGCTCAATTGAACATTACTCCTGTCGACTCGCTCAGTATCGCGATTACGACAGAAGCAGGTATTGAGGCTCGCGCCGGAGAAGGTGAAACAGGGCACTTTGCCGGAACCATCACACGTGCCGCTGGATTCGACAAGCCAGTTACCGTCACCCTTGCAGGGTTGCCGGAAGGTTATGCCGCTCCGAGTATCGAAGTGCCGACCGACCAGACTGAATTCAAGCTGGAGGTGCGTTTTCCTAAGGAAGCTAAACCTGCTGACCTCAAAGACATCAAGCTGATTGCTAATGCACCTACCGACCTGAAGCCAGAGTTAAGGGTCACCAGCAATCAAATCAACACAACCATCAAAGTTGTTACTCAGGAATAGACAATTCCTTGCCTCAACCTCTCTTATCACTAAGGAAGATTATGCGCTTTTCAAATCGCTTCCTGACCATTGTATTACTTGCATTGGCAGCTTTAACTTCACAAACAAAGACAACGCAGGCGCAGGAAAAAGATAACCGGCCTAATATCCTGTTCATTTTTTCCGATGACCACGCCTATCAAGCGATCGGAGCTTATGACAGCAAGGTAAACAAAACTCCCAATCTTGATCGTATTGCTAATGAGGGGATGCGATTCGACCGAGCGTTTGTCACCAATTCCATCTGTGGCCCTTCACGAGCCGTCGTGCTAACAGGAAAGTATGGCCACCTGAACGGATTCGTCCGCAACGGCAACACGTTTAACGGCAACCAACAAACTGTCTCTAAGTTATTACAGTCTGCCGGCTATGAAACCGCAGTCATTGGGAAATGGCATCTTAAGAGCACGCCTGTCGGATTCGATTACTATCACGTGTTGATCGGTCAGGGACCCTATTACAACCCACCGATGAAGACGACCAATGGCCCGATCAACCATGTAGGCTATACCACCGAAATCATTACCGACGAAACACTCAAGTACCTCAAAGAGCGTCAAGATTCCGACAAGCCGTTCTTTTTGATGTACCAACACAAGGCTCCCCATCGAAACTGGCAGCCTGGCCCAAATGAAATCAATAACTACAACAACGAAACCATTCCTGAACCCATCACTCTTTTTGATGATTACAAAGGGCGTACTTCAGCAGCCAAAAATCAGGCAATGACCGTTAAAGAACATTTAACGAAGTATGACCTCAAGCTGGATCCACCACGTAACCTAACTCCAGAGCAACTCAAAGTCTGGAATGCCGCTTACGAAAAGAAAAACGCTGAATTCGAAAAGCTCAAGCTGGAAGGAGATGATCTGATTCGTTGGAAATACCAGCGATATGTCAAAGACTACCTTCGCTGTATCGACAGTGTGGATAAAAACGTTGGGCGAGTACTGGACTATCTCGAAGAATCGGGGCTGGATGAAAACACGATCGTGATTTATACCTCTGACCAAGGATGGTATCTGGGTGATCATGGTTGGTATGACAAGCGCTGGATGTATGAAGAATCATTCCGCACACCCTTAATGGTACGCTGGCCCGGAAAAATCAAACCCGGTACGGTCAACACCGATATGGTCATGAACCTCGACTTCGCTCAGACGTTTTTGGATATCGCCGGAGCGAAACAACCAGAAGATATGCAGGGTGCCAGCATGAAGCCCGTCTTTGAAGGCAAAACCCCTGAAGATTGGCGTAAAAGTGTGTACTACCACTACTACGAATTTCCCGGCGCTCATAGTGTTGCCAAACACAATGGGGTACGAACCGAACGCTACAAGCTCATCAACTTCTACGAAAACAAAGAGTGGGAATTGTTTGACCTCAAGGAAGATCCTAATGAACTGAACAGTGTTTATGACGACCCGAATTACGCCAAGATCAAAGCCGAGCTTGAAATTGAATTAGAACGCCTTCAGGAATACTACAAGGATGATGGATCAGTCGTTAATTTCGGAGCGGAGCGAGCCAAGCAGCAACCAAAGCAATTGGTACGACGCTTCCGATTTGGTGATTTTGACAATACGGAACGATCTCCACATGGAGCGGCCGTCATCACCGATGGTAAGCAGCACATCTTCTTAAACCCAAGCACGAACAAATTCAATCCCGCCTATAAACCAATCACCCTGGGAGGGTTCATTCACCCTACGGCTGATGACGGTGTAATTGCCGCACAGGGTGGCGAAGCGATGGGTTATACCATGCGACTCAAGGACGGAAGAATCCAATTCTCCGTGCGAGCTCACGGCCAGCTCTTTACCGCCGTTGGCCCCGCCATCAAACTCAACGCCTGGACACATGTCCTTGCTGTTTTGGATCGAAATGCGAAACTCGGTTTCTACGTCGACGGAAAGAGAATCAAAACAGACGTCAAAGCAGCCTTTTTACCAAGTGCTCCGGCCGATGGCTTTACTCTAGGTCTGGACGGAGGCTCTCTGGTCGATGACTATGGTGCAGCCAATGGCCTGCAGGGAAAAATGGCGGACTTCAGACTTTACTGGGGAGTCCTCGAGCCGGCAGATCTTGAATCGTGGATACAACCTAAGTAACTAACGCGACTATTAGACAAAACATTCGGTAGATCCAACAATCGGAAACAACACCATGAATCTCAACCGACGACAGCTCATACAGGCTTCCGCCGCTTCACTTGCGACTGCAGGAACGTTACAGGCGACGACTGTTTCAACTGCTGAGAAAATCGAGAAACCCTTTGGCTACTGCTTTAACACAAGTTGTGTCCGCGGACAAAAACTCACTCTCGAAAAACAAGTAGACCTGGTTATCAAAGCTGGTTACGAAGGAATCGAACCTTGGATTCGTGACATGCAAGCCTATCAGGAAAGCGGAGGCAGCATTAAAGATCTAGGTAAAAAACTTGCCGACAATAATGTGCAGGTTGTAAGCGCCATCGGTTTCGCTCGTTGGATTGTGAATGACGATAAGGAACGTGCTGCTGGACTTGAAACCGCCAAAAAGGACATGGCATTGTTAAAGGAGATGGGAGGAATAAGAATCGCCGCTCCACCAGTAGGAGCCACGGATATTGAAAACTTTGATCTCTTTGCTGCTGCTAGTCGCTATTACGATTTATGCGAAGTTGGACGAAATGCAGGAATTACTCCGCAGCTCGAATTATGGGGGTTTTCCAAAACGCTTAGTCGCTTAGGCGAACTCGCCTTCGTAGCAGCAGAAGCCGGACACCCCGATGCCTGTATCCTGCCAGATATTTATCACATCTATAAAGGTGGGTCTTCCTTCGAAGGACTTAAAATGCTCAACGGACAACACATTCACTGTTTCCACGTGAATGACTATCCCGCAGAGCCACCTCGTAAGACGATTGCCGATAAGGACCGGGTCCATGTCGGAGATGGTGTTGCACCCGTGTCTAAGATNCTACAAATGGTCTATCAAGCTGGATGCCGAGGTATGTTATCGCTTGAGTTGTTCAATCCTGAATACTGGAAACAGGATGCGATGACCGTTGCCACGGAAGGACTCGCCAAAGTGAAAGCGGCAGTCGCCAAAGCATTTGGCTAAACCAATAAGGCAGAATGGTCATGATACGATCCGCTCGGAGCAAGAAGAAGATCCTGTTCCCACTGCTGGCCATCAGCGTCGGTTTGCTACCTTTCGTAACTTTGGAAATCATCTTCCGCCTGTTCGACATTGCCAATCCAGCCGAAGTAGTCGATACCTCCTCGGGCTTCTCTGGTCATCAACCGCTGTTTTCCTTGGGAGCGGACGGAGCCAACTACAGTACCACCCGTAACCGGGCCTTGTACTTTGGAGATCAATCATTCGCTGCCTCCAAAGCGGATGATACTTACCGCATGTTCTTCTTGGGTGGATCCACCGTCCGTGGCCGCCCTTACGCTGTTGATTCTGCGTTTGCTAAGTGGGTTGAGATCGAGCTGAATCAACGTAGCAAAAAGACAACGTACGAATCAATTAATTGCGGAGGACTTTCTTATGCCAGCTTTCGATTGAAGCATATCAATCGGGAAGTGCTGGAATACGATCCGGATCTCATCGTCATTGCCACCGGACATAATGAATTCTTAGAAAATCGCACCTTTGAGAAGCAAAGTTCTCAGGCAGAAGTACGCAGTGCCTTGGAATCTCTGCGGCTGGTTGTGTGGTTACGATCGATGATCGGTCAGGACGTGGAGTCCTTTAAGGACTCATCGCAGGATGCACTACCCGACAACGTCACGGCGCGTCTCGACTCTGAAAGTGGGTACGCTTCTTATAAATGGGATCCAGAATGGGTAGCCTCCATTACTGCTCAATACGAATCATCATTAGAAGCAATGATTCAACAATGCCAACAAGCCAATGTCGACATCGTACTAGTCTGCCTTGGTTCAAATCTACGAGATTGCCCGCCCTTTAAATCAGAGTTCAACGAGAAGGTCGCTCCAGAAGCACAGCAGCGTTTCTTAGATTTGTTTGAGCAAGCAACTCTATTAGCCAACCAACCTCGCCAGGCACTGAAACACTATCAAAGTTGCCTGAAAATTACCGATCAATTTGCTTTGTTGCATTACCGNATGGCCCGGGCCTACGAGCAAATCGGTGAACCTGACACAGCCAAAAAGCATTACTTAATCGCCAAAGATACCGATCTCTGTCCGCTGCGACTGACCGAAGAGATGGACAACATCCAACGGANCTTAGCAAGAAAGCATAAGGTCCCAATAGTGGATGCCCGAGCGGCAATGGAAAGTTTCAGTGTCAGAAATATCCCTGGCTACGAAATGTATGTCGACCACGTGCATCCGACATTGCACGGTCATCAATTGATTGCAGGAGCAATCGTTGATGAGCTAATTACGCAAGACATCGTGCTGCCAGATCTGGAACTAGATGTCCAGCAATACCAGCAGTTATACGGTCAGCACATTCAGTCCTTACCTCTGGCGTTCTTTGCAAATGGAGCAAGGAGAGTCGGTTGGCTTGAAAACTGGGCACGACGTGATCTATTAGTCAAAGAACTTGAGCCGTTCGATTTACGAGGTGAATTGGCAGTGGTGCACCGCCACCTAGGATTTGATGAAACCGAACATGCTATCGAGGAACTAAATAAAGTTGCCGACAAATACGAAAGCATTACTGAGCCGACTTTACAGCTTGCNCTCACCTTTCAATCCCATGGCCGATACCAGCCCGCTCGTTCCGTGCTGGAATGGCTANTCGAATATGAAACTGAAGCGAATCTGTTACAAGAAATTCAGTACGCCCGNATGATCAATGCGGAATCCATGGGAGACCGGGGTGTTGCCATTCTTATTTATGACAACTTCTTTGAACGGTTACCTTTTGAGGTGGAAGCGAATCAATCNTGGCGCCGATTCGTGCCAGACATCTGGGAACGAGTCCGACTCGAAGATTTGTAAGTCGAGTGGAAACATGAGTACGCAACATTCTTATAGCGACATCGAAATTATCCTGCCTGCTTTACGGCAGTTGCTTGGTGACCGACTGAGTCTGGACCAGGATATCCTCGACGACCATGGACATGATGTTTCCCGACATTCCTCTCAAGCACCCCAGGCTGTTGCTTTTCCTAAGAGTACGCAGGAAGTATCTGAAATCGTTCGTCTCTGTAACCAGCATCGCGTGCCAGTCATCCCCTTTGGTACAGGAACGGCCGTCGAAGGCGGCGTCGTTGCTCTATACGGTGGTGTTTCAATTGATCTGACGCAAATGAATCAGGTGCTTGCAATCAACGTCGCCGATGCGGATGCCACCGTGCAGGCAGGCGTCACTCGCTATCAACTCAATGCAGCTTTACAGGAACAATCAACCGGGCTGTTGTTTACCGTGGACCCTGGAGCAGATGCCTCCATTGGTGGGATGGCAGCCACTCGTGCCTCCGGCAGTTCGGCCGTCCGATACGGAACCATGCGAGACAATACACTAGCTCTGACCGTCGTGCTCGCCGACGGGGAAATCATAAAAACGGGCGGACGGGCTCGCAAGTCGTCGGCCGGTTACGATCTGACTCACTTGATGGTTGGCAGTGAAGGAACACTCGGCGTTATTACAGAAGTCACCGTAAAGCTTTATCCTCAACCGGAGCAAGTGTCTTCGGCAATCTGCCCGTTTGAGACGATTGAAAGTGCCGTCGAGGCTGTATTGGAAATTCTTGCCAGCGGAATTCCCGTCGCTCGAATCGAATTATTAGATGATGTCCAGATCGAGGCCGTCAATCAGTACAGTGGTCTGAACAACGCTCCCATGCCTACCATCTTTTTTGAATTCCACGGTTCCCCTAATCATGTCACTGAGCAAACAACACGAGCTAAAGAAATTTCAGCACGTCATGGTGGTGACGAATTTCAATGGGCAGTTGACCAACAGCAACGCGATCGGCTATGGCAGGCAAGGTATGACTCATTCCATGCTGTCATGGCCTTGAGAGAAAATGCCGTTGGCTATGTCACAGATGTTTGTGTGCCAATTTCTCAATTGGCCCGTTGTTTTTTAAAGGCCAAGGAAATCGTCAAAGAAGCATCCTTGCCGGCACCTGTATTCGGCC
>NZVD01000058.1 GCA_002701385.1 Rhodopirellula sp.
AATCGCTGGTCAGATCACCCCATCGACCAATTTATATTAAAATCACTACGCAATGCGGGACTCAATCCAGCCAAACCGGCTGACCCGAGCACACTAATACGCCGCCTGAGCTTCACTCTCACCGGCTTGCCACCGACACAGTCTCAGCGGGAAGAATTCACAAAAGAGCTTACAGAACAATCCTGGAAAACTGCCGTCCAGTCCTACCTCGATTCTCCTCATTTTGGCGAACGCTTCGCCCGACATTGGATGGATGTCGTTCGTTATACGGATACGTACGGATACGAATGGGATGTCCCAGCTAAAGGCGCATGGCGCTATCGCGATTACTTAATCCGAGCTTTCAACTCAGATGTTCCGTATGACCAGCTAGTTCGTGAACAGATCGCCGGAGATTTACTACCTGAACCCAGAATTGATCAAGATTTACAACTCATCGAATCACACATCGGCCCGATGTTTTACCAACTTGGTGAACATCGACACGGCGACAGTCAAGAATTCGAAGGGATCCATCAGGAGATGCTCGACAATAAAATCGACGCCTTTTCGAAAGCGTTCCAGGGACTCACGATCGCTTGTGCTCGCTGCCACGACCATAAACTCGACCCGATTTCACAGGCTGAATATTATGCTCTGGCCGGCACCTTCATGAGCTCCCGTTGGATCAGCCGTACCGTTGATCTCCCAGAAAGAAACGCTGCTATCATGTCGCAGCTGGAACTGGCCAAGCAGAAGCTCAAACAGGCCATGGCAGCCGTGTGGATCGAAGACGTAAAGGCAAAGATCAACATCCAAAATCTGGATGGGATCCAGCCCCCTCAAAAGTTGCCTATTGGTGACATCAACCACCCCTGGAATGAGATCTACAAACTCGAAGGGACAGCCCTAAAAGACCATTGGTTGAAACTTCTGAATTCTCATATTTCAGAAGACAAGAAAGCGGAAGAATTCAACAGTGCTAATTACACACTGCTTGCCGACTTCCGCAATGGCCCCGTGGACGGTTGGTTTACTGACGGGCAAGGAATCAAGTACATCAAGACTGCCGGAGAATTCACCCTGCAACCAGGTGACCATTTCATCAAAGCGTTAATGCTACCAGGCATTGCTACTTCTTCATTATCCACCAAACTCAACGGGGTATTACGGAGCCCTCTGACTCGCGACATACCAGGGAACTTTCTACACGTTTCCCTATCTGGTGGTGAGCAGGCAGCTTACAGGACGGTTATCGACAATGCCTTTCTATGTGAAAAGCAAACATTCCTTGCCACCGACAGGTATCAATGGAAAGCACTTAATCTGTTCAAGGATCAACCACAACGTAAGACATTCCTTGAATTCACCACTAAGACTAGCAATCCCAACTTCCCGCCTCGGTGGGGCCTGGGGACCAAACTTACCGAGGCCATGGAAACTTCGCCACATAGCTGGTTTTCGATCAATAAAATCTACTCTGCAGCCGGACCAGGAATTCCACACAAACGACTATCCCCGTTTATCACTCTTTTACAATCCGGCGAACCCAAATCGAAGGAGGAAGCAGCAACTTTATACCAAAACTGGTTAATCACAATAATCAAGGCTTGGGCTGTAGGAACGGCTACTGACGAACAGGTACAGGTGCTAAACAACCTGTTGCAAACACCTTGGATCACTAAATCCCGAAACCATGCGACACTCAAGCCACTAATTGAAAAATGTGATCAGTTACAACAGGAACTAAAGACTCCACGCACGGTAAATTCTTTGGCCGACCACGACGGAGGCAGCGATTACAAACTTAACATTCGCGGGAGTTACTACGAACTTGGTGAAGCCATTCCACGCGGATACCTACGACTGCTGGCCGAGAACAATCAAAAGACTATTCCGTTCTCATCTGAAGGTAGCGGACGACTGGAATTAGCAAACCTCGTCGCCTCAGCCGATAACCCTCTCACTGCACGCGTCTACGTTAATCGCATTTGGCAATGGTTATTTGGAACAGGACTAGTAGACACACCTAGTAACTTTGGATTACTCGGAGGCCGCCCATCTCATCCAGAACTTCTTGATTGGCTCACCCAACAATTCATTGAACACGACTGGTCAACGAAGACACTCATTAGGGAAATATTGTCGACTCAAACCTGGCGGCAGTCAGGAATGACAAGTTTGAGTGCATCCGAGCACGATCCTACCAATCGGTTACTACATCACTTCCCTACCCGCCGTCTGGAGGCGGAGGCTATCGGAGATTCCATGTTAGCCACATCGGGGATCCTGGAGCGACAACTCTATGGTAAGCCGCACAACCCCTTCCGCACGGCCGAAGATGAAATGAAACGGCTGTTCAGTGGCCCGATCGACGGCAACCGCCGCAGGATGATCTACACCAAGGTGACAATAATGGAGCCTTCCAAATTCCTTGCAACTTTCAATACTCCCGACCCCAAGATACCGACCGGGGCTCGCGATATCACCAATACACCTTCTCAGGCGTTGACATTACTTAACCACCCATTTGTACTGGAAGTGGCATCCCAATGGGGTCAGCGAGTCGTCATGACGCAGGAAGAAGATCCCCGCCGCAGACTCGAAAACATGCTAGAGCAAGCCTACAGCCGCGAGATTGATCCTGCAGAGTTGAACCTCTGGCATTCGACGCTTTTAAAGCTTTCCGATTTACGTGGAGCAACGCCAGACACCATAATGAAGGATCAACAGTTATGGACTGACATAGCACATACGATTTTCAATTCCAAAGAATTCATTTACGTACGATAACTTTTACCATGACACCCTTTAGCCGCCGGCATTTACTCCAACACACCTCGCTTGGCTTCGGCATGATGGCTTTTTCATCGCTGGCCTCGCGAGTCTCCTTTGGAAAGCCATTGGCACATCATGCAGCCAAGGCCAAGCACGTCATCCTCTGCTTTATGGACGGCGGCCCCAGTCACGTTGACACGTTTGATCCCAAGCCCGCCTTAGCTGAACATGAGGGGAAAGCCATTGGCAAAGAGCATGTCTCTATACTCTCCCAAAGCAATGCGGCACGTGTTTGGCTAGGAGCCCGCTGGAAATTCCGACAACGCGGGCAAAGCGGTTTGCCCGTGAGTGATCTATTGCCACACATTGCATCAATCGCAGACGATCTCTGTGTTGTTCGCTCTCTGGTGGGCAAACAACCACTTCACGGCCAGCAAGCGTTGCTCATGCATACAGGAAGAGAAACCGGTCGAGCGCCAAGCTGGGGCAGTTGGGTATCTTATGGACTCGGCTCAGACAATGAAAACCTTCCTAACTACGTGCTACTCAATAACGACTGGATCCCGAACGGAGGTTTTGAAAACTTCGGAAGTTCTTTTCTACCGGCTAACAACGCGGCCATGATGCTCCGTGCCAAAGGAACTCCTGTCGACAACATCGTCCCCAGCGACACACTGAACATCCAAAAAGAAAAACTTGCATTGCTCGCACAGCAAGACGTCCAGTTTGGTGAGACTACAAGCCAGAATGACGCAATCGACGCAGCCGTTCGGAATTATGAAAAAGCTTTCTTGATGCAATCATCCATTCCGGGGATTGCAGACCTTAGCGATGAACCCGAGTACATCCACCGTCTCTATGGAACCGACAGTAAAAACGATTTCCAGAAATATTATGCAATGCAATGCCTGCGCGCTCGCAGGCTCGTGGAACAAGGGGTCCGCTTCATCGAAATCACGTGTCCACTGACGCACGTCAACAACTCCCCTTGGGACCAACACGGGCAATTAGTTAAACACCATAATGAAAATGCATTAATCACAGATCAATCGGTCGCCGCCCTGATCAAGGACCTGAAGCAGCGCGGACTGCTGGACGAAACGATTGTGATCTGGGCGGGCGAAATGGGGAGAACTCCTCACACCCCACGCATCCATGAAGCAGCCGGCCGCGACCATCATGTAAATGGTTATTCAATTTTCCTCGCAGGCGGTGGCTTCAAAGGTGGCTCTGCATACGGAACCACTGACGAGTTTGGTAACCGAGTTGCCGAAAACCCATTGTTGATCCAAGATATCCACGCCACTGTCTTCCATCAACTAGGCTTGGATCATGAACGATTGACCTATCGATTTGGCGGTCGGGATGTGAGTCTTACCGACGTTCACGGGCATGTTGTCCAGGACTTACTAACCTAATCATTGGTGCCATCAAAAGAGTGCAAGTTTGGGAAGGGAAACACCAATTTCACCTTTAACCAAACTTCACTTCATCATCCAGAGGAAAGATTGGCCGACTCAGCGATTTCCAAGGTAATCTCTCCACTCCCGACATCGTCATTCCGTTAGAATCCGCGCGTATGATCGTGGGAGATAAATGACGGTAGTATTGAAAATTACTAGCCGTTTTTAGCACTGCCAGTTTGACGCCATTGACATCGACCCCAAACTGTTCGTAACAAACCGGATGATTGCCACCAACCCCTTCGGTCTCTGTCACGGCTAGTAGAATGTGACGCCATCGTAACAACACCGCCTGGCCTGCATCGTAGGAGTCGTTTCCAATTACCTCTACTTCAATTCTCCCGCCACCCAGTTGGACGACTTCACACTCAATGGCAACTGGCTGACTAAACACACAATCCTGCTTGCCCCCAATCTCTACCGCAACCAGAGCTCCCTCACCTGCTACGTATGCCTGCTGTACGACTTCGGGATCTACCATTGGAATGAGGCAATCCTGCTCACAGGTAATATCCATCAATGCTTTCAGCAGTACGGTACTGTCACCGGGGGCACCTCCGAATACTGAATCTCCTGTATCAGACAGGATCACAAACCCGTCCGTATGAAGTGCCTTCTCCACTGCCAATTCCGGCGGGACACTCGTCTGCTTCATAAATCGGCTTCGGTTTTCCCAGGCAAACCAGGCCATTTCTTCGGCAATCTCTTGCGCCAACGACTTATCACCATCAGTGACAACCACTACACCCCAACCGGCCTCCGAAGTATCAAGCCATGGTTGCATTGGGCAGGGACTAATCGCCAACACTCCGTCCACTCTCTCTCGATCTCTGGCCAGCTGAAACCATTCCTGCATTGGGCCAGCCGGCGAGGTGAGAAATTGTTCCTGATGGGTCAGCATGGGAATTTTCTCCAATGCCATTATCGGATTTACCTGGCCCTGCAAAATATCTACTAGCATTTTCCCAGCCTGGTATCCCGTATCAAATGGATCGTGGGGTTGGGTACGATGAGCGACGATTGCACTCGCCGATCCCACCATCTTCTCCGTTAAATTGGCATGATGATCCAGTGCGACGACGATTGGAATTTCTTTACCTAGAACGTCGCGACACTGCGCTATCAATTCTCCTTCACAATCGTCCAAATGCACCGCCTGAGCTGCACCATGAAGATCTAAGAATAATGCATCCGGAATGGAATCCGTGACATTCATTTGATTGGCTAGCTGCGTGACGATATTATTTACGAACCAATCATGCGTCTCTTCGGTAATCTTGCCACTGGCCCCTGCCCATCCACGTACCAAGGGTATGGGCTCCCAACTGAAGGCCTGATCCTGACAAGCAGCGAACAATCCGGCAATGGGCCCAGCGTTGACACCGTGCTGAAGAAAGTCGGAACCTTGGTACAGACCAAACTTCCGAAAAGTATCGAGTGTCGTCAGGGTGGAACTAAACGAGTTTGTTTCCTGCCCGTATTTGGCGATCGCGATCCGCACTTCAGTCACCTATTCCATCACCCGACTCAGGTCAACTCGGGGATTGCCGCTCCCTGCGGAAGTATGGGGATCGGGCGCCCAGATTGATCGGGAACTGCAATGCGCGCGGCGTCTATTCCTAGATGGTTATAAAGCGTCGCGAGAAAGTCGCCGGGCGACACGCGACGGTCCACGGGGTCTTCTCCCCGTGAATCAGTTGCTCCGATGATCTGACCTGTCTGCAAACCACCTCCGGCAAATAACATCGTATTGGCCCTTGGCCAGTGATCTCGACCAGGCTGCACGGTTCCTTTCGCTCCACTGGCAACTCCGCCGCCACTGCTGGCCACATGAGAAATCCGTGGTGTTCTGCCAAACTCACCGGCAACAACGACCAGAACTCGTCGATTAAGTCCCCTTGCGTAAACATCTTCAATGAGTGCAGACACAGCTTGATCGAACGTGGGCATGCGATGTTCCAGGGCATTAAATACGTGGTGGTTAACCGCATGATCATCCCAATTGGCCACTCGACCACACAAGGGCCCGTCTAATTCCGTCGTCACAATTTCAACACCAGCTTCCACCAAACGGCGAGCCATTAACAGTTGTTGCCCCCACTGGTGCATACCGTATCGCTCGCGGACAGCCGGTTTCTCTTGCGAAAGATCAAACGCTGCTTGAGCCTTAGGGCTAGTGAGTAGATTCAGTGCCTGACGGTCGAAGTCATCCACCGCTTCCATGATTCCCGTTTGGTCAATATCAGCCTTAACTCGATCCAGCCCACGTTTGAGCTCCAGACGTTTACGAAAACGCTGAGCCACTGCTGGATCCCCAAGCCCAATATTCGGAACCTTAAATTCTGGTCTGCTAGGGTCACCAAGAACCTTAAATGGATCGTAAGATGGTCCAAGATAGGTAGAACCGGCAATCGTAAAGGCATCATACCGGTCGACAGGGTTTACGGTTACATAGTTTGGAATTTCACGCTTGGGATTGTGACGCAGGTAATTTGCAATCGACATCCAATCAGGAAGGACTGGCAGGGTTTTATCCTTGGCGTCGGTATCACCAGCCAGCACTTGCAACGATCCGGCAGGATGCCCGCCGCCGGTGTGAGCAATACTTCGCAACAACGTGAATTTATCGGCACACTTAGACAGATTTGGAAGTAATTCGGTGAGACGAATTCCCGGAACATTCGTATCAATCGTGCTATAGGGTCCACGAAATTCCGTTGGTGCGTCCGGTTTGGGGTCCCACGTGTCCAGATGACTACATCCCCCACGTTGCCACACAAGAATAACCGCGGTGCGTTCACCATGGCGGTTTTTGGAAGTACGACGACCGGCCCCAGGTTCGGCAACCACATCATCCGCCGCAACCCGCGCCCGCAGCAACTGTGACAAGCTTACGCCACCAAAGCCATACATACCGAATTTAAGTAATTCACGTCGCCGCATCACATCTCTACCTCAGACCAATCTAATTCCAAGAATATTCTAACACATTAGTACATTAGGCTTCCGTTCTTTTACAATCACTCTTATATCATCGACTCAATCGCCAACCGGGAGATACGAAATTGTCGCAACCTCAGCAAACCAAAAGACGCGATGTTTTACGAGCAATGGCTAGTTTTGGAGCGGCTTCGCTGCTTCCCGGTGTCGTTCCCGGCCCTCAACCTGTATTTGCCGACTCCGGACGATTTAAGCGTCGGCATGCCCGATTAATTCAGCAGGAAAACAACCGTCCTGGGACCCGGGATTGGTTACTTGCTAAAACAGAGGTTGACCCTGAGACTAAGTATCGCTGCCCCGGGGTTGAGGGTTACGCATCCAAGGCAAGTGTGAAAGCGGGAGAATCGCTAACACTCCACGTTTCCTGCAATCCCCCTTCGAAGTTCACCATCGACCTATACCGTTCCGGTTATTACAACGGCAAAGGCGGTAGACTAATTCGAAATCTTGGAACATTTGATGGCATCACGCAGGACGACCCTGAGATCGGAAAAAACCGTCTACGTGAATGCCAATGGGATTCCTGTTTGGAATTGTCCATTGAAGATGACTGGGTAAGCGGAGTTTATCTGTGCAAACTTACGTCTCTAGAAACCGGGATGCAAAGTTACATTACGTTCATCGTTAAAGATGATCGAAAAGTCGACTTCCTGTTTCAGTGCTCAGACAACACCTGGCATGCCTACAACCGCTGGCCCAGCCAGTACTCCCTTTATGACAATGAGGAATCTGTCTGGTATTGGGGCGCAGGAGTCGATGTCAGTTACGACAGGCCTTATGGGAAGTACTGTCAAATATTCGATGCTCCTCTCACAACGGGATCGGGCGAATGGTTCTGCTGGGAATTGCCTATCGCCTACTGGATGGAATCTCTGGGCTACGACGTCAGCTACTGCAGCAATATCGATACCCATGCCTGTAGCGACGACCTAATGCGAGCCGGAACTTTGATTTCGGTAGGCCATGATGAGTATTATTCGATGGAGATGTTCAACAATCTTCGGGCCGCAATTCGCGGCGGGCTCAATGTCGCCTTTCTTTCGGGCAATACCTGCTGTGGATTACTGGAAATCAAACCTTCGTCCGACGGCCGTCCGAACCGGATCATCTCCCGCGTCGACCGCTTTGGCCCCCGAGACATGATTGGTGACAACCTGTTCCATTCCATGGAAACCCTTCCAAGAACAGCGCCTAACGAAGCGGACCTCATTGGAGCCCGCAGTACAGGACCAGTCGTTGGAGGTGCAGATTACATCTGCTCAGCACCAGATCACTGGCTGTTTGCAAATACCGGCATGAAACAAGGCGACGGCATTCCTGGCCTCGTTGGCTGGGAGTGGCACGGTGACCCGGCGGAAATCCCCGGCTTGGAAATCGTAGCCCAAGGCACAACTAATAGCGGAGCTGGAAATGGAACCTATACTTCCACCCTTTACCCCGGTCCCAAGGGAAATCTTGTTTTCAATGCTTCAACCTGTTGGTGGGGTGACGGGTTGAGCGAACCTCCTGGGTATGTACGTCCGGCAGCACACGGTGCCTCCCCTCAAGGCCCAGATAAAAGAGTGCAGATCATCACCAAGAACCTACTGGATCATCTGAAGCGGCTACCGACCTGATGCCGGCTTATAATTCCGACCAGACTGAGCCATAGGCCTGAATGGCATCAAAATAGCTAAGCAATTCCGTATAGAACGGATTATTCCCGAGTGTTGCGCTGTCGCCAATCACTATCAGTTTTCGTTTGGCTCGAGTTAGGGCGACATTCATGCGACGTGTATCTGCCAAAAACCCGATTTCGCCCTGACGGTTACTTCGTACACAGGAAATGATAATCACTTCCTTTTCCCGTCCTTGGAATCCATCGACCGTATCAATTTCAACACCAGCCGTTTCACACAATGATCGGATTAACCGGGCCTGTCCTGCATAGGGAGTAATGACGCCAATCGTGTCAGGAGATACCTTGGCAGCCAACAAGGCATCTATTTTCTTCAACACAAGTTCGGCTTCGGCCTGATTGCAGAGACTCTCACTTCCCTTCTCTGCTTGTTCGTCCCAGTCGGCGCCCGCAGTATCGATAAAATCAACTGGTGTTGATGTCATAGGGGTCTTATCCACCTGGGACAAATCACTTAGCAAATGCTCTGCGACCGTCTCATGGGCCTCCAATCTGTTTTCGTAGAATTGTTGAGAAGAGAATTCCATGATTTGCTGATGCATCCGATATTGCTCTCGCAATGTGGAAGTAATTATGTCTCCAAATTTATCCACCAAACGTTCTAAGAGACTCACATCAAACCCTTCATTCGCGGCATTTTGGGAAATCACTGTTGGCGGAAGTTGACGATGGTCCCCCGCTAGCACCAATTTATCTGCGAACTGAATTGGTACCCAACAGGAAGGCTCGGTACATTGGCATGCTTCATCAATAACAGCCATATCAAACCTGCGATCGCCTAACTGGTTCACGTTTAAGGAATTGGTGGCACAAACGACTTCGGCGCGGTCCAGCACCCAATCCACTACCGTTTTTTCCAATAACCTTGCATCATCTCTCAGTCGTTTCCCATCCTCATACATGCCTTTCTTGGCGCCCCGCGGAGGTTGACTACGAGTGTAGCGTCCGGCTTTACGAAAACATTGCTCCGACTCACGACGCATATCTTTAACGATTTCCATGGTTTCATCTCGTGACACCTGAGCGTCGAGCGTATGGCGAATCAGTTGACGATCTACTCGAGCAGGGTGCCCTAGACGAACAACCTTTAATCCAGCAGCGGCGAGTTTGTCCAGCAAGTTATCTACTGCGGTATTACTTGGAGCTGTCGCCAATACCTTTTCGCCTCGTTCAACGACCGCTTTGATCAAAGCTACCACGGTCGTTGTCTTCCCTGTCCCCGGTGGACCATGAATCACGGCCACATCCTGGGCTCCTAGGCATTGACGCACGGCTTCATTTTGGGCTGAATTGAGCGCCTCATTTTCAAATGGAGCCAAATGAAACTCTGGTGCACGGTCACCCAACAGAACATCCCGCAATCTACCTTGAGGACCACGTACAGTCTCAAGCTCTTCCAGTACCTTTGTCTGCCGTTTCCGAGTTACCTCATCAGGCTGGACATCCACTCGAAGCCGTGTTCCTTCGGGAACAAAGGGAAGTGCAATTTGCACCGAAGATCTATCCCGAGCTGTCACCACCCCCCTGGCAATCTCCACTTCTGCTGCGTTATTGGTAACCGTAACAGGGATCCCTACTCTAAATCGATTACTTGGGAGTGCAAGATTGCGATTACGCTTGACCAGAGTCGTAATAACCGCTCCGGCCAGACCAGGCCGAGTGTCAGTCACAGCCATATCCAGCAGAGTTTCCCCCGTTCGTTCGACTCCGCCATCCCCAGCGCGGTCGCGACGTGCCTTAAGCTGTTCTGCCTGCGCCGCCGATTCGGCATCAATCCAGGCTAAAAGCTGACGTACGTATTCATTCATTTGAGAAAGACTCAGCAAGCTGTCTAATGTTCAATTGTGCTGATGGCCTGTTCGATAAAGGGCCACATTAGATAGGGAGCGGAAGATACGGATGCTTTGAGGCGAGCAACCACAGGCAACACTTTTCCATAGGGAAACTAAGTTGTTATTAAACCTGCATTGCCAAACCATCAGACACTTACGCGAGTGGCTCGTCGTTGCCTCTTCGCCCAGGCAAACGACACCAGACGATCTTCTGATTCGTCCCAGAGTTTCAACCGCAAGCATTTGTAAACATCCCATGGCATCAGGGAAGTAACACCAGGATCGTGCAATTCCTTGATTGCTGCCATGGCTTTCGGCAGTTTATAAAAAGGGATCTTATGATTGAGATGATGGACGTGATGATACCCAATGTTGGCGGTAAACCAGTGCAGAATCGGGTTCATTTTAATGAAGCTTGAAGATTTCAGAGCAGCGGTAACGTAATTCCAATCTTTACCCATCTTCAGGCTGACGCTGGGGTAGTTGTGTTGGGCATAGAAAAGATAGGCACCGGTACCGCCAGCGATAATCATTGGCACGCAGGTTACAAAGACAATTCCCAGCGGATCCGTGAACGCTAAAGCGACAATTGCCCCGGCATGCACCAACAGTGAACAAATCGCATCCCAGTGTCGCTTCGGATTCAGGAACAGAGGTCGCACCGTCATTCCAAGAAAGAAAACGGTTAAGTAACCTGCACCGATCGTAATCGGATGCCTTGCAAACTTATATTTCACACGCTGCCAAAACGAGGCATTTGCATATGCCTCGGTCGTCATGACCGGATAAGATCCGATCGAGGCACCAAACAGCTTAGCGTTGTTTCGATGGTGATGATCATGAGAGCGACGCCAAACACTAGGAGGACTTAGCGTGACGCATCCAAACAGAAACATAAAGGCTCGAGCAATGCGGGACTTCGCCAGCAATGCACCATGTTGAAAATCATGGTAAATCACAAATAGCCGAACGTGTACCAATCCAAGCAGGCAGCTACATGGCAAACGCAACCACCATGCGTCAACCAGAATGGTCGCAGCGACACAACAACTCCAAACCAAAGAAGTCGACGCCAAACACCACCAACTGACCCAGGGGGTCTCGTTAGCGAATCGCTTGGATTCAATCAGTATCTCTTTTTCTGACCGCACGTCGTGGTTTTCCGAAGGTATGAGAGGAGCTTATAGCGATAGCAGGCTTAGGATACCGGCTATCGGAAAAACAGAATATCAGACTTTAACCCGCCCGGCAACCGAACAACATCCTGCAAACAACATCCTCATAGATAATGAAAGAATAAACAATAGCGCAGCCGCGAATTAAACCACTATCTAGTAAACTATATAGTGACATTTTCAAATCCTGCTAAATCTGAGGCTTCTCTGAAGCTCTGACCATACTATTGAACCTTAAAATAAATATCATGTTCTATCGTCTCTCCCTTGTCTTTTTCGCTCAAATCCTTGTAGTTTCATCATTAGTTTCCAATGCTTTCCCTGCTGAGAAGACCCCCTCCATGCTTCCTGTTATCCCAGAGCCGGTCACAAGTTTCGGCGCAACCTACCACAAAGGGAAAGTCTACTACTATGGCGGACACTTTGGACAAGCCCACCGATACTCCACCGCAGATCAGGCCAACACGCTTTGGGAATTGGATTTAAACTCCTACACGTGGGAAAAGATTGGAACCGGTCCTCGCTTGCAGGGACTTGCTCTGGTGGGTTACAGAAATTCACTTTACCGCATCGGTGGATTCACTGCACAAAATGAACCTGGTGAAGAACATGACCTATGGTCGCAAAAGTCCTTTGCTCGGTTCAACCTAAGGACAAAAAAATGGGAAGACCTGGCTGACCTTCCAGAAGGCCGATCATCGTTTGATGCGACCGTTTCCGAGTCCGGCATGCTTTATGTTGTCGGCGGCTGGCAAATGCGTGGCGACAGTGAATCCATTTGGCACCAAACCGCCTGGCGATTCGATTTGAAGAATCCTCACGGCACGTGGACAGCCATTGCGAACTTTCCGTATAAGCGACGCGCCATTTCCATCGCACCTACCAATAAGGGTGTTGTCGTGGTCGGTGGAATGCAGGACACCGGAAAGACAACTCCTAAAACTGTCTTCTATAATGCCCGAGACAATCAATGGGTTGATGGCCCCGAACTTATTGGTGAATCAGAACTGACTGGCTTTGGAACTGCCAGCTGTCAGGTCAATGGCTCATTGATCGTTTCGGCCTACGACGGAACGCTTCAAACAATCAACCAAGACGGAGTCTTTGAAGTCGTGGGCAACTCGCACGAAGCTCGCTTTTTTCACCGAGTCGTTCCGATGCGTGGAAAACAGGCATTGATCCTTGGAGGAGCAAACATGGAAACTGGAAAATGCGACTCCATGGAATCCATCCATCTAGATTTTCTCCCAAAACTTTATACCCCGAAATAAACGACTAACCCGCCCCCTCTCTAGCGGTAGATCAAACCCGATTAACATTGAGATTCAGAAGGCCGATATTTAGAATAGGTTTAACCTTACACTCTAACCGCTTGGGGATTTCATGTTACGCCTGTTCGCAAAAGACAATTCCAAACTACGTAGTCACAAGTACTGTGACGGCGTGAGTCGACGCAGCTTTGTTCAACTGGGAGTCGCTGGTATGGCTTCACTCGGCTTAGGCGATGTATTGCGTGCCAAGGCGGCAAGTCCTTCCAGGTCGAGCAAATCCGATGTTTCCACCATCTTAATCTGGCTCGATGGTGGCCCTGGACATATGGACATGTACGACATGAAGCCTGATGCTCCGGTTGAATATCGTGGCATCTGGAATCCTATCAAGTCGAAGGTTCCTGGCTTTGACGTCACCGAACTCTACCCCAAACAAGCACAACACACCGATAAATTCTCGGTTGTACGATCGTTACATCACGGAACCGGCGATCACTTTGCCGGCGCTCATCGCATGTTAACGACTAAAGAAATGGGTGTGAGTGGCGCCAATAATATTGGCAAGTTCCCCGGAATTGGCGCGATCGTCGCACAGCAGCGCAAGGAGCTTGAACGAGAAGTACCTCCCTATGTTGCCGTACCAACCGCTTCTAGCGTGGGGCGTGTCCCCGGGTACTTCGGAGGTAAATTCCTAGGGGTACAATATGATCCTTTCCGTACCAACGGCGATCCCAACAAAGATAACTTCAGCGTACAGAATCTCGTCTTACCGAGTGGCGTTACGGTCGATCGACTGGAAGATCGAGCGTCGTTACGTGGTGAATTCGACAAGATCAATCGCTCCGTTGAATCGAGTGGTACCTTCGATGCACTCGATCAGTTTGATCAACAGGCTTTCAACTTCGTCACCGGAGAAAATGCTCGACAGGCTTTCGATATTTCACAGGAAAAGGATGGCATTCGTGAAAAGTATGGCCGTAACACCTGGGGCCAAAGCACGCTGCTTGCACGTCGACTTGTCGAAGCGGGGGCATCATTTGTAACAGTCCAATTCAGCGGGTGGGATCACCACTGGAATCTGCAGGGTGGCTATGAAACATTGCTACCTCGTGTTGACGCAGCTGTAGCATCTTTATTTGAAGATCTAGATCAGCGTGGTTTATTGGACACAACCGTCGTCATGCTGTGTGGTGAGTTTAGTCGTACACCTCGCATGAATGACGGGGGCAATGGCGGCCCCCCACTCAGCAAAGGAACTCCGGGACGTGACCATTGGGGAAGTTCGATGTTCTGCCTTCTCGGCGGCGGAGGTATCCGTGGTGGCCAAATTATCGGTTCAACCACAGCCAAGGGTGAAGCTCCGAAGGATCGCCCTGTTAAGCCCACTAACATTCACGCCACAGTATATGATTGCATGGGAATAGACCCCACTCTTCACATCCTTGATCATGCTGGACGCCCTACGCCAGTTCTGGAAGACCCAACCCCCATCCGGGAACTTTTGTAATGCTAACACTCTTCAATCAGAACCCGAAAGCCAACCGCCGAAAACTCATTCAAGCGGCAGGCACAGGGCTATTAGGCGTCAGTCTACCCAAGATCCTTGCAGCGCAAGAATCTAACTTCAGTGACGCACCTAGTCCCACGGCAAAAAACGTCATCTTCATGCATCTATTCGGAGGACCGAGCCAACTCGAAACCTTCGACATGAAACCGGATGCTCCCAGTGACATCCGTGGTCCATTTAAACCAACGCCATGTAAAACAGATGGCCTGCTAGTTTGCGAACACCTTCCAAACATTGCCAAAATCACTGATAAGGTGACGGTCGTCAAAACGATGACGCATGACTTCAACGACCATAGTGGCGCAGGGCATTACGTCCAAACAGGTCATCGATGGCACGTTCCTATCGGAGGTGGCTTCAATGTCACACCTCAAGATTGGCCCGCAATCGGCAGTGTGGCAAAATACTTCGATCAACAACGCGGACTAATCAACGAAGCGCCAACCTATGCAGTTGTTCCCAATGCACTAGGGCGTTTACAACAAAAGGGCGACATTGCCCGACCGGGGGAAACAGCAGGATGGCTGGGTGGAGCGTTCGCTCCTGTCGTCACTTCAATTGAGAAGAAATCCGAGACTGACAACCCGTTTTGGCGTGAATGTAGTGACGCCGAATTGCAATTCAGCATACGGGGGCTTAAGCCGCAGGAAGGGATGACAGTTAATCGGTTTGCCACGCGTGCACAATTACTCGATCAAATCAACAAACAGCAACAGCAACTACGCCAATTAGATCGTTCACGTCTGTTTGACCGGTATCGCTCACGCGCTTTGGAATTAGTGCTATCTGACAAAGCGCGACTCGCCTTTGATGTAACCCAAGAATCGGATGCGATGCGGGATCAATACGGGCGTCATCTCTATGGCCAGTCAGCACTTGTTGCCAGAAGACTTATTGAGGCCGGAACGCGATTTGTCACCGTCCAGTATGACTGCGTTGATGGTTACAGCTGGGATTCGCACCGCAACAGTGACGACGTCAAAGAACACCTCCTGCCGACGTTTGACCAGGCTTTTGCAGCGTTGGTAAACGATCTGGATGAACGAGGCCTGCTCGATGAAACGCTGATAGTCGCCATGGGTGAAATGGGCCGAACCCCCAAAGCCAACAGCACCTGGGGGCGTAACCATTGGAGCACCCTATTCCCAGCCGTTTTAGCCGGAGGGGGAGTTAAGCGGGGTTTCGTGTTTGGGGAAACAGACAAACATGCCGGCTACGCTACGGCCCACCCAGTGAGTCCTGAAGACATGGCCGCCACCATCTTTACTGCCCTGGGTATCAACCCCAGCTGGCAGATCTTAGATTCCATTGGCAGACCCCATCAACTCACGCCGGGTAAACCAGTCCAGGAATTGTTTATATAATTCAGATTGCTTTCTAACTCTGAATTCTCTAACGATGAATAATTCCCATGCTTCGATCTTTCCTGCTTCTGCTCGCAAGCCTTTCCAGCCTGCTTCCCGAGTCATCAACTAATGCTAGTGAGCCTGACTTACCCAACATTGTCCTGTTAATGGGAGATGATCATGGTTGGGATGAAACGGGCTACAATCGCCACCCCCATCTAATCACTCCCAATCTAGACGAGATGGCTGCCACCGGTTTGAAAATGAACCGATTCTACTCAGCACATCCTAGTTGCAGTCCGACTCGCGGTAGTGTTCTCACAGGCCGCCACCCGAATCGTTACGGTACATTTTCACCTGGACGATCATTCCGCCCTGAAGAAATCACAATCGCCCAACTACTAAAGGAACAAGGATACCTATGTGGGCATTTTGGGAAATGGCATGTCGGTCCAGTTAAAGCCAGCTCTCCCACCAATCCCGGCAATATGGGGTTTGACCACTGGCTATCACACGACAATTTCTTTGAACTAAATCCAGTGCTTTCCAAAAACGGTGGCCCCCCCAAAGAATTCGCCGGTGAAAGCTCCGAAATTATTGTCCATGCAGCCAACAGGTTTATCGCTCGGGCAAAACGTCTGGGCAAACCTTTCTTTGTAGTCATTTGGTTTGGTTCTCCACACGAACCCTATAGTGGCCTGCCTGAGGATCTGGCACTGTATGACGACATCCCGGAAAAATACAACCACAAGACATTTCGCCTAACTTCGAATGAGACCGGCCGCCCGACCACTCGGCCACTCGGTGACATTCTTCGTGAACGCTTTGCTGAAATCACAGCCATGGATCGTTCCATTGGTACCCTCAGAGAATTCTTAAAAAAGAAAGCACTGCGAGACAATACCTTGCTGTGGTACTGCGGAGATAACGGTACGCCCGGAGACGGAATCGTCACCTCACCACTCAGAGGACACAAAGGGCAGATGTATGACGGAGGAATTCGTGTTCCCGGAGTGATTGAATGGCCGGCAGTGATTCGGCGACAAGTCACCTCAGACGTAAACGCTGTTACCAGTGACATTTTGCCAACGCTTTGCGAAATCACAGGTACTGCGTTACCCAACCGGCCTCTGGATGGTATTTCCTTGAAGGGCCTCTTTGATTCGACTCTTACTCAACGCCCTTCCCCGATCTTCTTCTGGCAGTTCAACAGTAAGGCTGATCAACAAAATCAACCTTGGATTGCACGCCCTCATCAAATCGGAACAACGCCACTGGTAAAGATGATGGGCGACATTTACACTCGCAATTTCGTCAACCATAAACATCCGAACATAGTGGAATCTGATTACTCCGGCAGTCGAGTGATACTATTACAAGACTACAAACTGGTAGTTACAGGCAACGGAGACGCCCAAAAGAGAGAGTTATTCAAGGTTCCCCAGGACATCGCAGAAGAGCATAATCTCGCAACTCAAAATCCTGACGTGGTACAAAGCATGGCTAAATCACTCCGCAATTGGCAGGAATCTGTCCTAAAAAGCCTCACTGGTGCGGATTATAAGTAACCAACATCATCACAAACACAGGAGTCTCTCATGATTCAATGCGGCGTCATCGGGCTTGGTCGATTTGGTAGGTTACACTCACTAACTCTTCAGGCCTTGGAGAATGTAAACCTCGCCGCTGTAGTGGCACGGCGGCAGGAAAGTGTGGATGCGTTGCTTGCAGAGATCCCAGACACCACGGGATACACTGATTTGGAAACGGCGATGAAACATTCCGGTGCCACAAATTGGATTGTTGCCTGCACTACAAACCAACATGTTTCCGTGACTCGCAAACTCCTCGCGGCCGGGCACGCCGTTTTACTTGAAAAGCCGATTTCTGAGGATCTAGAAGAGGCCCAGCAATTGGCCGAATTAGTCAAACCTGATTCTTCCAACCTCATGCTCGGCCACATTCTCTTATTTAACAGTGAATTCAAAGGCCTGAGTCAAGCAGCTCAGACCCAAGGTGGCGTTACACATGTGGATGCAGTACGTCACCGCCCTTCGACCATCGTTGAAGATTTCGCCGGTGAGAATCCGCTTTATGCCGCTATGGTCCATGACCTGTATTGTGCTCAGGCTCTCACTAACGCAGTTGAACCGCGCAGCTTCAGTTGCCAATACCATCTCACCCCAAGCGGAGCGATCGATCTTGCTAACGCCCAACTAATTTGGCCCGACGGAACACTTGGGCGGTTTAGTGCCAGCTTCATGACTCCTCCTGGCATGCCCCCCCGCGGTTTTGACCGAATGGAAGTATTTGGCACAGGATGGTCAGCACGAGTCTCTCCTAACCCAAGGCCGCTTGAAGTCTGGGGGAAACAGGCAGAATGGCCTATGGCTTTGGAGATCATGGCCGACGAAACCGGAACGACGGGTATGATGGTTGAAGAACAGCGATGCTTTTTACGAGTCGTCAGTGGAAAGCAGGAAGTACCGGTAGGTGCCCGTTATCAAGACGGACTTCAAGTTCAGCGGTGGATGAAAGAACTAGATCGAGTCGCTATTCGCTGACCTGTCTTCGTTTGCGTTGTAATGCGTCGTCTTTAGGGACTGGTAGACGCAAGATCACCAGTAAGCCAATCAGTGCCAAGCCAATGACGAGATACCGCAACCATGCTATCGGAGGCCCGAAATACAGTGTGAACGCGACTGAACATATCACAACCAGCACTGCTTTCACTTTCACATGCCTTTGAACGCCACCGTGATCCTCCCAGTCAGTAAGAATCGGCCCGAACAATCTAGACTGTCGTAGTCGCGCGTTCAAACGAGGCGACGTACGAATCAACAGATAGCTGGTGAGCAAAAGGAACGGGGTTGCCGGAAGCCCTGGCAACAGCGCCCCAAGAACTCCCAAGACAAAGAAGATCCCTGCTGTTGTCAACAGGACGATTTTTTTGAATCCGGTAGCAAGGTTGGGAGAGGACAAAGAAATTCCAAATAAGTGCAAACCATCGGGTGTGAAACTGAACAGCTACTATAAACCAATCTTCAATTCATGAATCTTAATGTACAATGAATAATACTGTTAATGAACATGTGATTTCCCTCCTATTTAGCCACTAACCCTTCTAAGATGCCCAAACCTTCCTCCTTAAAGCTATCTCTTTTTCTACTCTGCGCTACTGTGACTTTCACCCAAGCACAGGATCGAGCTGGACTTGATTTCTTTGAAGCGAAAATCAGACCAATGTTGATAAAGCATTGCTATGAATGCCACAGCGCCGAAGCAGTTGCAAAGAACAAGCTCAAGGGTGGGTTATTTCTGGATACACGCGCTGCCTCACTCAAGGGCGGTGAAAGTGGCCCTGCTGTTGTACCAGGCAAGCCTGACGAAAGTCTATTATTTTCGGCTTTGAAGCATGAGAGTTTTGAAATGCCTCCCGCCGGAAAGTTGCCGGATGAGATCATTGAGCACTTTCGACATTGGATTGAAATCGGAGCTCCGGACCCACGTGAGGGTGAGGCCATTGCGACTGCTGAAATTGACATAGAGCAAGGGCGTAAACATTGGGCCTTCCAACGTCTGCACCAAACGACTCCACCGGAAGTTCAGGACCAGGCATGGCTTCACAATGAAATTGACAATTTTGTTCGAGCACGTCAGGAAGTCGCTGGAATCACACCAAACACACTTGCTTCACCACGCACTTTAATTCGGCGCGTTTACTTTGATCTCGTTGGCTTGCCTCCATCCCCTGAAGCGGTGAATCATTTCCTGCAGGAAGCCGAGGTCGATTTACACAGTGCCTACGACAATCTTCTTGACCAACTGCTGAGTAATAAACAATATGGGGAACGCTGGGCGCGGCACTGGCTGGACATCGTACGATTCGCTGAAAGTAACGGCTACGCGTTCGACCGCGATCGCCCCAACGCATGGCATTATCGCGACTGGGTGATTAATGCCCTCAACAACGACATGCCCTACACCGACTTCCTGCATTATCAGTTAGCAGGTGATATCAATACACCTACGACGTATACAACCACAAATGAATTCACGACTGCGCGCGCCAACCTTGCCGCTACCGGATTCCTGGTATCCGGACCATTTACGTCTCAGCAAACTCAAAAGGAGCGAGAACGTAGTCGTTACGAGCAACTTGACGACATTGTCAGTACACTTGGAACTTCCGTCCTGGGACTCACCGTCGGTTGTGCACGCTGTCACAGTCATAAGTTTGATCCATTACCAAAGCACGACTACTATCGTCTCGTAGCAAATTTCGCCGAAGTTGGCAGTGCCGATGTGCAACTCAATTCGAAACCGGAAGAGTTTCTCGCAGCGAAGAAGGTTTATGACGACGCCCATGCTCCGCTCACCGCGGCACTCAATCAATACGGTTCCGAATCACTTACATCCAATTACAACAACTGGGCCAACTCTGCCACTGCGAATCCTGAGACCGCAGTGGTTACTCAGTCTTCGTGGCATTATGCCACTGGATTCAAAGCCGCGGATCTCCAGCAAACCTGGGATGCCGAATTTGCTCCCGAGAAAGCGATTGACCTGAAGGCCAGTTATCAAGAGGGAGCCATTCATTGGAAGGAAATGACGCAGTGGAAAGATGCGACAAACAATGCCCTTACTCCCGCTGCCAACACGGCTCATTACGTTTATCGCACGATCAATTCCCCTGTCGCTCAAACAGCCCGCTTAAGTCTTTCCAATCTGGGGCGTGTTGCCGTTTGGGTGAATCAGCGAGAAGTGTTACGAGCAGTCGATGCTGACAATACATCCGCCGGCCAGTATGCATTCAACGTTTCCTTGAAGCAGGGAGAAAATGCCATACTGCTCAAACTGGCCGGCCCTCACCCCAATCTTCATTTCAATTATCATCTTGAAACATTAGCCGAATCACCGGTTGCAGATTTTGGTAGTTGGTATCACCTGGGCCCCTTCAAGGCCAAAGACCATAATGCCGCTTTTTCAACCGTCTATCCACCTGAAAGTGGAGTTGACCTAAAACAAACTTTTGAAGGTGGGCTTCAATGGAAAGAGCATACTGACTGGGAAGACGGTACCGCGCATAACGATCTGTTAAGTGGTGAAAACAGCGCGAATTTCCTCTACCGAATCATCAACTCCCCGAGGCCGCAACCGGTCCACTTATCACTCGGAAGTGATGACGGCATACAGGTTTGGGTGAATGGCCGAAAAGTTTTGAATAAGAACGTGGGCCGTAACGATGCCAAAGCGGATCAGGAAAAAATCACGATTCAGCTTGCACAGGGGAAAAACGAACTCCTCCTGAAGATTTCCAATGGAGGTGGCAAAACTGGTTATTACTTCAAGGCGACACATGGCAAAGAGCCTGATGATGTTCGCAACATTTTGAATCTAGCCTCCGACAAACGAAACGACGGACAAAAAAAACGTCTACTGGACTGGTACAAAGGTTATGATCTTGGTTACTTGGCCTTGGAATTCCCCGTCAAGTTTCATGAGTTGTCTCAGCCGAACCCAGTCAATGTCCCAGTGTTTTCTGCCAAATCGCGCGGTAGTACCTATCAGTTTGGTGAAGACACTTACAAGGTCTATCACCTTAGACGAGGAAATGCTGACAACAAAGAGAGCCTCGCAGACGCCGGTGTTTTGCAGGTCTTGACTGCAGCCGACAAAGACGAGACTTTTTGGACGACTGCCGGAAACACTCTGGAATCCCCTCTCTCTGGTCGCGAAACCTTAGCCAGCTGGCTAACCGATCAAGAGCAAGGAGCTGGTCACCTTGCCGCTCGCGTTTTAGTCAACCGCATCTGGTACCATCATTTTGGCCGAGGTATTGTTTCGACTCCGAGTGATTTCGGCACACGCGGAGAACGTCCCACACATCCTGAACTACTTGATTACCTAGCACAGCAACTGATCGACAATCAGTGGCGTACAAAGTCGATTCATAAATTAATTATGAAAAGCGCAACCTACATGCAGGCCAATGCCGAATCCCCAACTGGGATTCAGGAGGATCCTGAAAACATGCTGATTTGGCGGCGATCGGCTAAACGACTCGAAGCAGAAATCATTCGTGACACGATACTGGCTACCAGCGGTACTCTGGATACAACTCGGTTCGGCAAAGGAACACTTGATGAACGCAGTGCCAAACGTAGCATCTACTTTACTGTTAAACGCAGTCGCCTCATTCCACTTCTGAAGCTTTTTGACGCTCCAGACGCCATGCAGGGAATCGCAACCCGTGAACAAAGCACCGTGGCTCCCCAGGCCCTAGCCTTACTTAACTCACCACTGATCCGGGAATATGCGACTAAATTCGCAACCCGGGTGCGGCCAAATGCCGAAATCTCTAACGAGCAAGTAATCACGACGGCTTATGAACTCGCCTTGTCACGGCCTGCTACGGCAAACGAAATACAAACCATGAATCAGTTCATCACCAGTCAAACAGAAAAGCGTGGTGGAGATGCGAATGCCCAGCAATTGGCCGTTCGCGATTTCTGCCACCTTGTTTTGTGCATGAACGAATTTATCTACATCGACTAGCTCTAACTCCTGATTTTCCCATGCATCATTCATCTTCATTTAACAACCGACGTCAGTTCCTCGCCAAAGCTGGAATGGGGTTCGGCAGTCTTGCATTGACTGACCTTCTGCACCAGGAAGGGATCATTCAGGCGGCCGAGTCAAACAATCCACTCGCCGAACGATCCTCCCATTTCAAGCCTAAAGCCAAGTCTATTATTTGGCTATTTCAGACAGGTAGTCCGAGTCAGGTCGATACGTTTGACTACAAACCGGAGCTAGGCAAACGGGACGGTCAACAACTGGCGGGTGCTGATCCTAAAACAGGTTTTTTCACGACGAGCGGTAAATGCCTGAAGTCCCCCTTTAAGTTCCAACAACACGGTGAATCTGGTGCCTGGATCTCAGAAATCTTCCCCAACATCTCCAAGCATGCCGACGACATCGCGTTCGTATACTCCTGTCATTCACAGTCCAACAACCATACGCCAGCCATGCTGGAACTCAATGGTGGAATGATTCGACAAGGGTTCCCGAGCATGGGCTCATGGATGAGCTATGGCCTTGGCAGCTCGAATTCCAATCTACCGTCTTATGTCGTCATGCACGGCACCAAACCGCGTGGCGGCGATCCGATTTGGTCTTCCGGTTTTCTGCCGTCCGTCTATCAGGCAACTTCACTTGACCCCCGAGCGGCCAAACCAATTGACAATCTGGAACAATTAAAAGAGCTGGAAGGATCGCAACAGCGATCTTTACTAGATGCACTCAACAATGCGAATCGCAAGCATGCAGAAAGTCGCCCCTTTGATCGCGACCTCAATGCCCGCTTAGAGTCATTCGAACTGGCTTATCGTATGCAAAGTGCTGCCCCGGAAGCTTTCGATATTGCACAGGAGCCTGAGTACATTCACGAAATGTACGGGCTGAATCGAGATGATTCCAAGGACTATGGGCGTCAGTGTTTACTGGCCAGACGACTGATTGAACGCGGAGTTCGCTTCGTTCAGGTATTCGCTTCCGTCCCCAAAACCCCTGGCGGCGGAGTTGGCGATGTTCCCTGGGATGGTCACAGCGATATCAAGCTCAATCACAGCACTTGTGCTTCCACGGTAGATCAACCGACCGGGGCGCTACTGACTGACTTGAAGCAACGAGGCCTGCTAGAAGACACGATTGTCATCTATGGAGGAGAATTCGGTAGAACGTCCGATTCACAGGGTTCCGCCGGACGAGACCATAACCCGAATGCGTTTACCACCTGGTTTGCCGGTGGTGGATTTAAGGGCGGTGCTCAATATGGTGCCACCGATGAATTTGGATACAAATCGGTAGAACAACGAGTCACAGCACATGACATTCATGCCACGGTTCTGCATCAAATGGGTATCGACCATGAGGAACTCACTTACCGGTTCAACGGACGTGACTTCCGCCTTACCGACGTAGCTGGTGAAGTCCTACACGACATACTGGCTTAATCGCAGGACGCAAGCACCTCATCTTGCCCTAGAGGTGATCCTCGTATTCCAACCCCGTCGGTTGTTGCAAGAGATTTACAACCGTTTGCTCCATTGCAGTGACGATGCCATCGAATAGCACGGCACCTTTCTCGGCTGATGCTAAGTCCGGACGTCCGGTACACCCCTCGGCTGTCCGTTGTCGAAGGTCGCGACTGATGTACACGCCGTCCAAATTATCGGTAATCAACTCGCCGGCATCGTTCAACAAATCTGTTTTGACTAATTCCGGTCGCAGATGCATCAGCATGGATGTCTCAAATTCACACGCGTGCCCGACAAATTTGTGATCACCTTCCAGCGTTTCCGAGATGAGAGAATCGGCGACGTCCCAATAGCATGCCGCGGCAAGCAAACGATCGACATAATCGTTTTGCAAACGTCTCAGAGCGACACGCATAGGATCAATGTTGCCGCCATGACCGTTCAAAAGAAGAACGCGACGAAAGCCGTCTTTAAGGACACTTCGTACCATCCCCATCAAGGTTTCAATATAGTGTTCCAGAGGTGCATCTAATGTTGCACCAAGTCGCAGGTGGTGTGCACTGGCACCAAGCCATTGCGTCGGCGTGAGCAGAATCTGCTGAGGAATCCGTTGCTCAAGGGATTCCACTACACCAGTACACAGAAAATTGTCTGTTCCAGTAGGCATGTGGGGGCCATGTTGTTCAACGGCGGCGATCGGTATGATCACCAAGACGTTTTCTCGATCTACGTCCCGCAGTTCAAACGCTGTCATTTCTTGAAATTTCATCAAGGCTCCTGTCGTTACTCTGAGTGACTATTTGCCGGTATGTGAATTGAGTGGGAATTTCTGGGAATAACCGTGACACACCTAACCCGAGGATCAACGCTCCACCGAAGCCAATCGGCCAATACCAAACCGAAAACCATGCTTCCTGAGTATACATCAGCATCAGAGTACAGACGGTTGCAGTCAGTGCACTTATTAATACCCCTAGACTATTCGAACGCTTGTCAAATAACGCTAACAAGAAGACCGCTAATAAAGGCCCGCCAAAAGCAGCAGTCAATTTCTTGCCTATGTCGAACACGTCACCCATATTCCCCACCATACATGCCAGGCCTACTGCAAAAACTCCCACCACGACTAAAGTGAATCTGATAAACGTCAACTCTTCTCTTTCAGATCGGGGCTTGCGCGAAGGTAGAAGACGATCTCGAAAATCAACTACCACAGCAGTCGTTACTGAGTGAATCCCTGAATCAATACTCGACATAATCGCTGCCATTAAGGCTGCCAAAAACAATCCTGCTAAACCGGGTGGAAAATGTACACGAACAAACTCGGGCATTGCCCGATCAGCAGCTTTCGGTTCAGCCTCGACGATCTGCTGAATCGTGGGCAACGACAACGTTTCCAGTTTTTCGACAGCTTCTGGGCTTTCAACGACGCTCGCTAACTCCAGCGGATTATTTCCAAAGTAAGTGTATAGCCCAACACCAATAGCCAACAGTCCCGGAATTACAATCCACATCCCCGCCAGATTGAGCCAGGCTCCGCGTTTAATATTCCGTTCATCACTGCCAGCAAGATAGCGTTGGACTGCTACCTGATCGACGCCAAAGGCGGATACAGACTCCAAAAATACACCGATCAGAATCGCCCAGCTCCCATACTTGAGGCTCATCGATAGTTCAAAATCGACAATCGTCCCCGATCTACCATCAAAATAGTTGCTCACGATTTCTGCGACCGTCGCATTGGACTTACTGAGGATTAGTAGCAAGGCTGCCAATATGGTGAGTGCAAAGATAAAAAACTGAATCACATCAGTCCACATTACCGCCCGTAATCCGCCAAGCATCGTATAGCCGATCGATATGATCCCCAGTCCGATGATGATGACGGTTTCATCAATTCCGGAAACCTGCCTCACTACAACCGATGCCGCGTAGGTAGCAGAAGCCATCCACCCAATTCGCAATAGTATGAATAAACCAGAGGCCAAGGACCGGACCTTAACGTCATAGCGTTTTTCCAGATACTCGTACGCTGTCTCGACACGCAATCGAGCATAGACGGGAATGAATATCTTGATGACAACCGGAGTCATCAGCGCGAACGCGACTAACGACAGACCAATCTTCAAACTGTCACCTAAGGCTGCCGAAGGATAGAACACAAAGCTGTTGGATGAAAACAGAGTCGCCATGACGCTCAGCCCAACCGTCAGCCAACCCATAGACCCACCGGCGACGAAGAATTCTTTCCGATCCTGATCTCGACCGAAGTAGACTCCCAACGAGATGATGAAGAGCAGATAAACGACAACTGTAATAATATCGAGCGTGTGCATCTGGCCAATATAACTGATGCCAGAGCGAAGGTGGGCACGATCTTAGTCGAGCGAGACAGAAACCAGCTTCATAGCCTTGCAAAGACGTTTTTTGCACTCGGCCACACGCCCACACTTACGACATTCATGCGTCGCATTCAAGGAAGCCATAAAAGAAGACTTTTTCGAAACCTTCTTAAGCTTCTTCGATTTACAGTATGATTTCGCCATTGAATTCTCTGAATCCTAGAGTTCGCTCAGATGACACTATTGCAACTGAGTCTCAATATCTTGACACATCGCCCGCCAAGAGTCAACATCTGCGGCCAAAAAACACTGCTTTTATAGTTTTAAGATAAAATCACTGGCTCCGTTTCCATCGTCAGACAACTTTGAAATTTGCCGAGAGAGCCTTATCTAAATACGTTAAAATCAACCTAACGGTAAGTAACTATGCTGATTTTGAAGTACGTCATGATGCTCCACCTGCCCCTCTTTTCCGTCTATTCCGTCTTCTTAAGCTCCAGCCTACTGTTGCTACCCTTTTCAGGGTTGGCCTGCTGTGAGGATCTAATTCTTGGTCATACGGTCGAAATTGAGTTTGGAGAGGACCGCGGACAATCCTTTGGCAACCTGTTTGAATTAATTGATGCCGAGGGAAATGTCCTTGGAGGCGCCGGTTTTCTAGATGTCTATAACACTCGCTTTCGCAACGATCGGTACAAACTTCAGTTTTACATCAAGCCAACAAAGCAGACCGATCCTCTCATCTCACGACACCCAGTACCAGCGCGGCATACAGGACTGTTTATTTTTGATGAAGGTGAAACGATTTATGGTTGGGCAGACGATCGTCACACCTACGAATTCGATACCCAAACCAATACATGGGCTAAATCGCGCCGTTACGAAGTGGACAATCTGCCCAGCGGTTTTGGAGGTATGAAACTCGGAGACGGCTATCTTAGCTTCCGTCGCTCAGGAATCTACTTCAACGACAAACTCGCAGTCCATTTACCTGCAAGCGGAAGAGTCTACAACTTTTATTATGCCGAGCAACATCTTTTCTTTTTCCATCAAGACCAGTCCAACGACGAACAGTTCACCAAGATATACGCCGTTCCCTGGAAACCTGGCGACACCACTGTAGATGCGCTGCCCAACTCTCCCTCAATCACTTGCCGTTACCCACGCACGACTCCATTTTCATGGGGACAACATCAAGGGCGAGTCGTCACTGTGGGAAATTACGGAGGCATTTACACGTTTGTTGATGGTAAGTGGATAGAAGAACTACAGGGCTCTGACCAAACAAGTTATCAAGTCTATGCCCAAATGCACTTTAATGGGACGAGTTACATGGCACAGTATCCAACAGGCAATCTGTTCGCCTATGACAAAGGCCCTCCCAAACACCTCCCTAACTGGCCACCAAAGCTACCTCAAGTTTCTCCTTCAGCCAGAGAAGCCATGTCCCTAGGAATCTATGGCGGCAAGATGCATGTAGGCGTTTGGCCATGGGCCGAACTGTGGGCTCTCAATGCCGACGCGGACCAATGGAATTATATCGCCCGGGGCTTCACACACCCAGAATTGACAGACCAACAAGTCCATCCCTATGAGAAACAGGCGATGGCTCAAGGTTTGGTCCAAAACCACTGGGGGCAACGTATTACGTCATTAGTTCCCCACGGCGATGCTCTCTATATTGCCACCTCTTCCAAAGGATCCGATCACTGGACTCCAGACCGGGACTTCCTTCCCAAACACCAGGCAGACGAGTACGGCTCGCTATTAAAGCTCACCCTACCAGGTAGCATTACCGCGACGATCGAATGGCACCCCAACTCCATTGATTTGCGGTTTTACGTCTACCCCAATCGGATTGAAATCCGCCGCGGAAAAATCACGCTCGGAAGTGCGGCGATCACTCGGGAAATGTACAATAGTGTCTTAACCTCTACACCGCGTCCTGGAACAGGGGTATTCGGTCCGACCGCATTAAAAAGAATGCGTATCCGTAAATAAACTCATTGGCTCCTTCCATGCCTTCACTGCAACTTCCAATTGGCATCACCTTGCTATTGAGCACGCTCTGCTCCGTTGTCAGATCCGACTCTCCTGAATATCGAACGATTCAATCCCTGGCTTCGAAGTATTGTTATGAGTGTCATTCGGAAGACGCGGGAACACGCAACTTAACATCACTGGTGTGGAATTTCGATGATCCACAGGCTTTCACTCAGTGGGAAAACGTATTCGACAAAGTCGCGTCACATCAGATGCCACCCGAGGAAGTTTCCATGCCGGCCATTGCACGCCAAGATTTCCTCAATATTCTTGGGTCGACCCTAAAACAGCGAGACCGGGAAAAAGTTGACCGCTATGGCCGAGGTACAATCCGACGCTTAACTCGCAGTGAGTTCCAGCAAAACCTTCGCGACTTACTTCAACTTCCGCATCTCGACATTAAGGACTTCCTTCCTGTAGACAGGGAGTCGCATAACACGAATCGCGTTAGCGAAACGCTGGACATTTCACGTGTCCAGTTAGCTGCCTATCTGGAAGCCACCGATGCAGCACTACGTCAGGCTGCAGCTTCAGAATTAGTGCCACATAAGCCTACTAAAATCAAGTTCGAAGCTATCAACATGTTCCAATCCGCCGGAACGTTTGGTGGCACGGAGGCAATGTTTTTTGCCAAGGACAGTAAACGAGTTCCGCTTTCGGGTGCACAACTAAATGAAGTACGAGCAGCCAAGCCTCTCGACACTGATTATGAGCTCGCCATTTTCCGCTCTGCTACATGGCCTTACTACGGTTACCCACAAGGTTTTGTGGCCAGCCAGGAGGGATTCTACAAAGTCAGATTCTCAGCACGAGCTGTCCTTCAGACTCCTGAATTCGAACTCATTCCTGCCAAAGCTTCCATTCCTATGACATTTCGAGCTCGGAAACGTTCCGGACCCGACGTGTCGGGTGACGTCCGAGCAACAGGTGGAACCATGGACGTCCAACCGGAGACTGGGGTCTTCGAAACAACAATATTCTTAAAGTCTAATGAAACGTTCGAGTACAGCCTGCTGGGGCTTCCTCAGCCACGAGCCATCAACCCACCCAATGCCCCGCTCTATTATGATTTCCCCCCCATGCCGGAAGGTGGACATCCCGGAATCGCGTATCAATGGCTGGAACTTGAAGGCCCCATTTTGTCCGCTCAGTGGCCCCCAGATTCACATGCCATACTGTTCGGTGAATTGCCACTGAAAGCGCGGGAAAAAGGAAGCCTCCCTTTCCAACTCGCTTCAGATGATCCCAAGTTGGATGCCCAAATTTTGATCTACCGGTTCATTGAGAGAGCCCAGAGACGCCCTCTATCCAAAGCAGAGATACAACCATTCCTCGACCTCACCATAGACGAACTCACTGCGGGTAATACGCTCGCTGAAGCACTAATCACTGGGTATAGTGCCTTCTTGTGCTCGGGTCACTTCATTTACACGACCGACCCCACCACATTAAAAGATCGTTCTTCCCAAGACTACCAACATGCTCTGGCTCAGCAACTTTCCCACTTCCTCAGCAATAGTCGTCCCACACAGGCGTTGACTCGGTTAGCCCAAAGCAAGTCGCTTGCTAAAGCCGACGTATTAACCCAACAGGTAGATCTCCTCATTAATGCCGACACTCTTGACCAATTCTTGATTCCATTCACCCATCACTGGCTCGATTTGAAAGATGTCTGGAGGGACGAATCTGATGATCGTCTGTATCCGGAATATCGTCTAAATGACTATCTGATTCAGTCCCTCCAGGACGAGGCTTTTACCACCTTTAAGCTAATGGTCCGTGAAAATCTTCCCATCACCACACTGGTCGATGCCGATTTCGTATTGGTTAATGACGTTTTATCGAAGCACTATGGTATGGAACCTCAGTCCGGCTCCCATTTGCGGAAAGTAGAATTAGCACCGGACAGCCCATATGGAGGTCTACTTACCACCGGAGCTATCATGAAGATAACAGCCAATGGCACGGCCACCTCGCCGATCCTTCGAGGAGCGTGGGTAATGGAACATTTACTTGGCACACCGCCTCCCCCGCCACCAGCCGACATACCGGCTGCGGAGCCTGATATTCGAGGAGCAACTTCCCTTAAGGAACAGCTGGCAAGACATGCAGCCGATCAGGTCTGTTCTAAATGCCACGCCATGTTCGACCCGCTCGGCTTCGCTCTAGAGAACTTTGACATTCTGGGGAAATGGCGGAGTCGCTACCGTAGTTTGGATACAGGTATGGAAGTAGCAGGAATCGATCGAGCCGGGCACGACTATAAGTACTATCAGGGACTAGAGATTGACAGCCAGGCGGAGTTACCGAGCGGCAAACAACTCGATGGCATTCATGATTTAAAAACACACCTTAAAGCGAACGCACGACAACTGGCCTACGCTTTGGCCACTCAGCTCGTTGTCTACTCAACCGGAACCCCCATACGATTCTCAGACCGAATAGAAATCGATAGGATCCTTGATCAGTGTGCAGACAGCGGCTATCGCACAAGGGACATATTCCACGCGGTTATTCAAAGCAGACTTTTTACAGGACAATCACGTGACTGATACTCCGCAGGCCTTCCACACCAATCGCCGCAGGTTTTTACAAGCAAGCGGCATCTCCATCGCACTACCGTGGCTGGAAAGTCAGGCGATTGCATCGTCTCCGGCAAAGACGAAACGGATGCTTTTGATTTCCAATAATCTGGGAGTCCTTGATCGCTATTTCTTCCCCGAGGATTCTGGCGCGAACTACAAGGCTTCGAAGTATTTAGAACCTCTACAGATTCATCGTTCCCAATTCACTGTCTTTAGCGGGTTATCTCACCCATACGTCGAAGGGGGACACTCTACAGAAAACTGTTTCCTCACAGCTGCCAAACACCCGACCGGCAGTCAGTTTCGCAATACCATCTCACTAGATCAGTACGCCGCAGAATCTCTTGGCCGTCAGACGCGATTCCCTACACTCAATTTGGGCATTAACATTGACCGGGCAAATCGTAGCCTGTCCTGGACTCGTGACGGAGTACTGCTTCCTGCTATTGATAGTCCCTCTGCGTTGTTTCGATTGCTCTTCACCAACGGTACGGAGGCAGAGCGGCAGGCTGTCATTCAAAAGCTGAAACGTCAGGGGAGCATCCTGGACACGATTAATAGTGCCACCAATTCACTCAACACTCGGCTTTCAAAAAACGATCGCCGTCGCCTGGAACAGTACTTCACGTCGATTCGCGAGTTGGAAAAACGGCTGCTGGATTCCGGCCAATGGGAATCACGCCCCAAACCGGTCGTCGATGAACCACCTCCGACTGACATCACAGACAGTGCCCGTTTTATTGAGAAATTCGATCAGATGCTGACGATGGCACGCCTGGCTCTTGAAACCGACTCCACTCGCATCGTTTCTCTCATGGTCGATGCCTTCGCAACCGGCGTCTACCATTATGAAGGTGATACGAAATCGATGACCGGCTATCACAACCTTAGCCACCACGGACAACGGGACGAGTATCTTCGCCAACTTGAGACGACTGACCTAAGACAGATGGCATTGCTCAGTAAGCAAATCTCAACCATGAAAGAGACTCGCATCCAAGACGAATCAGTGTTGGATCAAACCATGTTGCTCTTCGGTAGCAACATGGGAAATGCGAACACGCACACCAACACCAATCTTCCGATCCTGCTTGCAGGCGGAGGTTTTAAGCACGGCCAACACTTAGCCTTCGACCGGGAACGCAATAGTCCGCTCAGTAACCTTTATGTTTCCATGCTGCAAAACATGGGCATTGCCACCGATCAATTTGGGTCGAGCACGGGCCGACTAAATGGACTGAACTTCTAAGCCCTCGCTTTATGGTTGCGCAGGCTTGGGTGTCCATGTATAGAAATGGTGGATCGTTTTCGAACGAAATTCCTCACCCGGTTTAAGTACGGTGGTGGGGAAGTTGGGTTTATTCGGAGTGTCGGGAAAGTGTTGCGTTTCCAAACAGAGTGCCTGATTAGTGTTATATACGGCTCCATTTCTTCCCGGAGTTTCTTTCATATGAATCGAGGTATAGAACTGAACTCCCGGTTGGTCGGTTCTAACCGCCATGCCCCGCCCAGTGGAACCTTCTGAAACCCGTGCCAGCAATATTGGCTTTTCCGGTCGTTCCATGGACAGTACGTAATTGTGGTCGTAGCGTCCCTCAGCCACCTGCCGGTCAATGCGAGCACCTTTTCGAAAATCAAACGGCGTTCCTTCTACAGACTTAACTTCACCGGTAGGTACGCCGTGTTCATCTACTGGCAAGTAATGATCACAATAAAGCCGGACGAAGTGCTTATGCACATCACCGCTATCATGGCCTGCCAGGTTGTAATATGAATGCTGAGTCAAATTGATATGTGTCGTCTTATCCGTGGTCGCATAATAATCCATGACTAAGTCATCATTGTCATTTAATAAATACTTCATCCGAACAACCAGACGTCCAGGGTACCCTTCCTCGCCATCCTGACTGACTAGCGTAAACGCCACTCCCACAGCACTTTCCTGCTTTACAATCTGGGCGTCCCATACACGGGCATTGAATCCTACCTCACCGCCATGGAGATGATGGCCACCTTCGAAATTAGCTGCTAGGGGATACTGCTTACCCTCCAACTCGAAACTTGCATTGGAAATCCGGTTAGCAAATCTTCCGACAACACAACCTGAGAAGATGGGATCTGATTCGTACCCACGGATGTCGTCATACCCGAGGACAATATCTGCCAAATTGCCGTCCCGATCCGGTGTCACCAACGAAGTCAGTGTCGCTCCATAATTAATCAGCTTCACCGTGATGCCATTTCCATTCTGCAATGTGAATTCATGAACCTTTTCCCCAGCGGCGGTACGACCGTAGGACTTCTTGGACACCTTTAAATTGGCGGCCTCCAATTGGGTGAAACAAAAAGCTAACAGTAGTAGCGATTTCATTACGACAGATTTCATAAATTATTCCTTCAGTGGTGTTTGGCGATATAGTTGGTTAAGCAAGAATGTCTGTTAGTACGTGACCATGGACATCAGTCAGGCGGAAATCACGTCCTTGATACCTGTAAGTCAGCTTCGTGTGATCAATACCCATCAGATGTAAGATCGTAGCATTCAGATCATGAATGTGCATCGTTCCCGGGGTCCAACTGTCTTTGTTTGGCTGAGGGAGTAGAGGATTGCCATTTTCATCGGCGATGTTGTAACCATAGTCGTCCGTACGTCCATACGTAATCCCTGGTTTCACTCCCCCTCCTGCCATCCAGGTTGTAAAACAGCGTGGATGGTGGTCACGACCGTAGTTTTCACGAGCGAGATTGCCCTGACAATAAGGGGTCCGGCCGAATTCACCACCCCAAACTACCAATGTTTCGTCCAACATCCCCTGCTGTTTCAGGTCTTTAATCAAAGCAGCGGTTGCCTGATCGATATCCTTCGCCTGCGATCCATGTTCGCCGGCAAGATTACCATGGGCATCCCAGCCTCGATGGAAGATTTGAATATTACGGACTCCGCGCTGAGCCAAACGGCGAGCAGTCAAGCAACTGGCGGCAAAGGTTCCAGGCGTCTTAACGTCTTCACCATACATTTCAAGTGTGGCGGCTGTTTCGTCTGAAAAATCAACAAGTTCCGGGACTGACGACTGCATACGATAGGCCATCTCATGTTGTTTAATCCTGGACAGCACTTCAGGGTCACCGAATTGTTGAGCCTGTTGTTGATTAATCGCTGCCAACGCATCCAATTGAGCCCGACGATCTGTGGCGGAGACCCCCGTTGGATTGCTTAGAAACAACACCGGATCCCCTTGGCTTCGCATGAGGATACCCTGATGGTCTGAAGATAAAAAGCCAGGTCCCCATAGCCGGTTAAACAGGCTCTGCTCGGGGTGATTCGTTCTTGCATGCATGACCACATAGTGTGGTAGGTTTTCGTTTGCCGTTCCCAACCCATAACTCAGCCATGCACCTAAGCTTGGGCGGCCTGGAGTCTGAGCTCCTGTTTGGATGTAGGTAATCGCAGGATCATGATTAATGGCTTCAGTAAATGTGCTATACACCACGCACAACTCTTTGGCCACGGTTGCTGTATGGGGTAATAGCTCACTAGTCCACAGTCCGTCGGCATTATTATCCTGCTTCGTAAATTTATAGCGACTCGGAGCGAGTGGAAATCCACTCTTTTGATTCGCCGTCATTCCGGTGACCCGTTGGCCATCGCGAATTTCTGCCGGCAACTGCTCGCCAAATAAATCATTGAGTTTGGGTTTGTAGTCCCACAAATCGATATGACTGGGGCCGCCACTCATGAATAGATAAATCACACTTTTGGCCTTTGGTTGATGGTGCGGCAACCCGGCCAGACCACCGTGACCTGACAGACCGGAAGGGCCAGGCCGACCAGCATTTAGCTCCGAGCCTATCAGTCCAGCCATTGCGGCCGTGCCTAGCCCGAGTGCTGTTTTGCCAAACAGATGGCGGCGGGTCATCATCAATTCAGATTCGCGTATTGGATTTACACTGTTCATCGTCTAATTCGATTCTCTATAGGTTTCTGTTTATCTCTGCCGAGATACAACCATTGGGTTTTCGTCTGACTTAATAAAGCAAGATAGCCGGGTCACTGGCCAACACAGCGACTACTGCCTGAGTCCAGGCTGCGTGTTCTGCCGACTCCAGCGTATTATTTTGTTCTGCTTCTCCAATCGCAAGCAACGATTTTGCATCGTCCACTTGTGTTCCGTATCGCTGCTTCATACTCCGAACTAAATCGAGAATCGCTCCGGATTCCGTCTCACTAGCCGACCGACTAGTGAGTAATCGAAACAGTAGATCTACACGCTCGGCATCCTCACTAGTCTGTTCAAGCAAACGCTCTGCCAGTACTCGACTCATTTCAATACGTTGAGTTTCATTAAGTAATCCCAGCGATTGCAAGGCTGTATTCGTACGTTGACGCTGCACACAACTCGATTCACGATCAGGTGCATCGAACAATGTCATCATGGGGTGTGGACTGGTGCGTTTCCAATACACATAAAGGCTTCGGCGATATAACAACTCGCCCTTGTCACGTACATATTGCTTGGTATTACTTCCGGGGTGCGCCAACGCTTTCCACATTCCATCGGGTTGATAGGGCTTCACTCCTTCCCCCCCCATATGAGGACTCAACAATCCACTCGCCCACAAACCAATATCTCTCAGAACTTCTGCATCCAAGCGATAACTTGGCCCTCGAGCGAACAACCGGTTTTCAGGATCTTCAACGCTTTCACGCCAGGCAGAACTTTGCTTAAAGGTACGCGAATGAACCATCAAGCGAAGCATCGCCTTCAAGTCCCAATCATTTTCTCTAAAATCCACCGCCAGCCAATCTAACAACTCTGGGTGAGTCGGCTGTTCCCCCTGGACTCCAAAATCCTCTGGCGTCCGTACCAACGGGTCGCCGAAAACTCTGGCCCAAATCCTATTCACAATCACTCGTGACATAACCGGATGATCATCCGCGGTGAGCCATGCTGCAAGTCCCAACCGGTTCCGAGGAACATCCTCAGGGAAACGCCCCATAATGCTCAACACATCCGGCTCCAGGGAATCACCCTGAGGCTGGTTATACTCTCCACGATGTAAGATCTTAGTCTCTCGGGGTTTCTCCAGTTCCTTGGCCACCAAAGTGGTTGTATACCCCTTCGCGGAAGCATCAATTTCCATCTGAAGCTTACTTGCCTGCTGATGAATTTCGGATTGAGCAAAAGTCCCGGTGGGATCTGCCACCAGCTTTAACTTGGCCTCAACCGAGGCGTCCTTCCACACCTGCAATTGAGCGTCGTCGAGCTTAACTGCTTCACCAATTAGATTCGCAGCCTCTGCTACGACTCTATCTTTTTCCTTCTCAAACTGTTTCCATTGGCTCCACCCAGCTTGATCTTTGGGAGCATTCACAACAGGGGCATAGGTGTAGGAATTACCATCCATGGCACTTTCGGCCGTACTATTAAAGAAAGCCATTAGTTGGTAGTACTCGGTCTGAGTTATCGGGTCATATTTGTGTGTATGACATCGCGAGCACGTCAGGGTCATCCCCAGCAAAACAGTTCCCAGCGTTTCGGTGCGATCAAAATTATTCTTCGCCTGGAATTCTGCCGGAATGGCTCCGCCCTCGGCCGTGCTTGGATTCATTCTGACAAAACCGGTCGCCACAAGCTGTGCTAGTGAGGGCTCAGGCAGTAAATCTCCAGCAAGTTGCCACGTAATAAATTCGTCAAACGGCAGATTCTCATTCATCGCTCCGACCACCCAATCGCGGTAAGGATAGATACCTCGGCGATTATCGAGATGGAGTCCATGGGTATCCCCGTACCTGACCGCGTCGAGCCAATAACGAGCCTGATGCTCGCCGTATCGAGCGTTGGCCAGCAGGCGTTCCACGAGGTTCTCATAAGCATGTTCTGAATCATCTTCCAGATATTCATCCAACACGTCCAACTCTGGCGGGAGTCCGGTCAACACTAATGCAACCCGCCTGGCCAAGACATGCTTCTCAGCTTCTCGATTAAAACTAGCACCGGCTTGCTTGAACCGGTCGGCAATAAATGAATCAATTATTTCATCACGACCGGCATTCTTCCTGGACACTGGCTTGGCTTTCACGGGAGCGACAAAGGCCCAATGTTTGGCATACCGCCCTCCCTGTCTGATCCAGGCCACCAACAAATCACGCTCATCCTCGGTAAGTTGTTTTTCGGCATCTTCCGGAGGCATCGGGGCGTCATTAGACAACAGTCGTTCTAACGCAGCACTTTTCTTGGGCTTGTGCTGGTCAATGGCTCGGTACCCTCCTCGGTCCACGGTCGCCAATGCTTCCGTATCCAATCGCAACATATCTGCGTCATTCGAGTCGGGGCCATGGCACACGAAGCACTTATTAGACAAAATCGGCAAAACATCGCGAGCGAAATCTACCTCGGCGTGGATTCCTTGCGTGCCGATCAACAATACCAGGCTGGCAATAACAGGCGTAACTGCTTTCATCTGTTTCAACTCAGGGCTAGAGATTTACTACCAATAGAATTCATAAGATTGAATGAGTTATTTTAATGGAACAGACATGCCTTCGCACAGTAGCTACCGAGTATTAGGCAATTCAATCCTCATAGCAGGAATCACCTAACAGAGTTAGACTAATACCATGCGTTGCCGTATTCCAGTTCTGATTTCCCTGTCTCTCATCCTGCCCACTATTGGCTGGGCCGCTCCGGAATTTCAATCCATACAACCACTGCTAAAAAGACATTGCCTGGAATGCCACAGTGGCGACAAACCCGCTGCCAAGATTGACTTTAGTGCTTTCCAGACTCAAAAACAGGCCATGGCCGCCGATGATATTTGGGAACGTGTACATGAAGTAATTCAGGGCGGCACTATGCCTCCGAATTCTAATCCCCCCCTGCCTGATGACCAACGCAAACAATTTGAGCACTGGTACGAACAGTCGTTTCTTCAAGTGACCGAGATCGTGCCGGGGGCATCCCCTTTACGCCATCTAACGAGGCGGGAATACCAAAATACGCTTGAAGACCTGTTGGGTATCCAATTAAATCAGGAGCTTGCTAAAGACGGCTTTCGATTCATGAAGCCACCGCCTTCGATCGTAGAGAAGATGCTTCCTCCGGACCCTCCTGGAGGCTCTGGATTCCGTAATGATGCGGCGGTAAGTTCTTTAGATCAGGCCAGTATTATTAAGATGCTTCAAATTGCCCGCTACAGCGTGGACCAGATCGATTCCTCTGACTCCGCCAAAGGGCTCGTATTTGGAAATGCAGAATCTGCCGAGGAACTACTCAGGTCTTTTGTCATCAGAGCCTTTCGACGACCGCCACAAGAGCAGGACATCACACCTTACCTGGCAATTTATCGAGCAAGCCGTTCCAACGGACATTCTCATGAAATTGCTATCAAAGATTCCTTGGTTGCCATCCTAACTTCACCAAACTTCCTCTATCGCATTGAAGGTGACGATTCATCAGCGGCATCGATATACCAAGTCCAATCNTCCGAGTTGGCTGTTCGCCTAAGCTACTTCCTATGGTCCTCAACTCCGGATGCCTCGTTATTACAAGCGGGGATTAACGAATCTCTGCTGCAGGCGGAAACTCTGGAGTCTCAGGTAGACCGCATGCTGCAGTCTCCAAAGCTAAGAGAATTCTCACGCAATTTTGGCGGTCAGTGGCTGGGTTTCCATGAAGTTATCTCTGATCAAGTAATCAGTACAGGAAACAACAATGTCGTCAAACAACGTCTGGCCATGTACGACGAAGCACTTATGTACTTTGAATACCTCGTCCGAGAAAACCGAAGCATCTTCGAATTAATCGACTCGCAAGAATCGTACATCAATAAAATGTTAGCCGGCGTGTACGGAATTAAGGGTTTTCAATCTCCAGTCTCAACCCGTCTTGCTGGACGGGAAGACGCCCCGGACCCTTTGGTACTATGGCCTCACAATGACCTAAACCGAGGGGGATTCCTCACGATGGCGGCCTCGATGGCGATTACCTCTGCTCCTCAACGAACGAGTCCAATTCGGCGTGGAGTCTGGGTGCTGGATAAAATTCTTGGAACGCCTGTTCCGGATCCTCCTGCCGTAGTGCCTCCACTGGAAGATGCCCGTGTACCGGGCCGGAATCTCAGCGTACGGGAACAGCTCGAGTTACATACCGCCAACGAGAGTTGTCACAAATGCCACCAACATATCGATCCGTTAGGGTTGGGCCTTGAGAATTTCGGCCCCTTGGGACGATTTCGGCAAAACGGAGTGGATGCTACGGGAACCTTGCCTACAGGCCAATCTTTTACCACCCCGGCGGAGCTGAAAAAAATACTGATAACGCAATATCAAGAAGAAATTCGCAGTAATGTAACACGCCGAATGCTCGCCTACGCCCTGGGAAGACGATTACGATACTATGACCAGCCCGTAGTGGACGACATTATTGGTCAGTTAAAAGACGGAGGCGATCGTTTTCATGTCTTAGTGAAGGCGATCATTTCCAGCGTCCCGTTTCAATTTCGATCTGCAAATCAATAAACCAAATCGCGAAAACTACTACTCCTATTACAATAGAAGTCATGATGCAACAATCTTATCTAATCAATCGACGTCAGGTCCTGAGAGGGAGTGGTGCAGCCTTAGCCCTGCCATTACTGGACATCATGTCTCCAGCAATCCAGGCCAGCCCTCAGACCAAACCTCCGATTCGGCTAGGAGTGTTATACAAAGGGAATGGAGTACACCCTCCCTCCTGGGATATCAGTGGCACAGGCGAAACCGANTTTGAATTTTCCCCTTTGGTGAAGCCACTTGAGGAGATTCGCGACGATGTCTTGTTCCTTTCCAATTTGGACCATACAGAGGGTGGCTGGAGCCATCATAGTTGTGCCGTCGCTTTCCTTGGAGCGACAGGGTCCAATGGCCGAAACATCGATCGGCAACAACCAGAAACCATTGACCAGCTTATTGGTAGGCAAATCGGGAAGCAAACCCCACTATCTAGCCTTGAGTTGACATGCGACGGCATCTTTCTACCGGAACCTGTTACCAGCTATATCTCGTTTGACCAACAAGGGCGTGCCGTTCCTCGAGAGAGCGATCCGCAAATCGTATTTGATCGTATGTTCCGTGGCATCAACAACGGCTCCAGCAAGCGTCGCAACCTGAGCATACTCGATGCCGTCTTGGAGGACGCCAAACGCATAAGTCGTCAGGCCAGCACCGACGACCAACGCAAACTCAAAGCTTATCTAGAAGCCGTTCGCAGTGTGGAAAAGCAGATCCATGACATCGACAACAAAGCTGCAGACGAACGCTTCCAGCCTACCTCTGAGCCGCAATTCACCAGACCCGTGGTTTCCGAAAGCTTCCCTGCTCGCGTCAAAGCGCTTCTCGACATGATGGTATTAGCGTTTTGGACTGACACGACTCGTATGAGTTCCTTTCTCATGGCAAACTCAAGCAGCCGGATTGTGTTCGACTTCCTGGGTATTAACGAAGAGCATCATTACCTATCGCACTTTGTCCGAAATGCAGGAACTAAATACATCACACATTTCAACATGATCACNCAATGGCATGTTGAACAGTTTAAGTACTTAAGTCAGCGTCTAGCCTCCATCGAAGAGGCCGGAGAACGATTGCTCGACAATACCATGCTCATGTTTGGCTCCAGTATGAAACACGGGGATTACCACTCAGGACGCGATCTCCCAATCATTCTTTCCGGAGGTAAAAATGCCGGTATCAAGACGGGCCGCTGGCTGAAGTATCCTGACGCACAACCCTATGGGAATCTCCTAGCGGGTCTGGCAGAGCGAATGGGAGTAGACGCTACGAACTTCGGTTCATCGACAGCATCATTGGAAGGACTGGACCGGACGATGAATTACGACTTTGGCGTAAAGGACACCGGTAATTGGCTGGCCACAGCCAAGGGCAAGACATTGGAATTCAGTGGTCTTGTTCGCCCGACTACCGACCTAGAAAAAACAAACGTTTACTTCATCAGACTCTCTGACGGCTCCGATGTAAAACTGGACGCCAGTTTCGGGAACCTCAATGGTAAGCGAATTGACCATTATGTGGGTCGAGCCGCGAAAATCACGGGTCCGTTCAAGCAAGTTGCCGGCCAATTTGTAGTCACCAACATCGATAGCATCGAACTAGCAAGATAAAGTAGGCGCGGGCCATCCGACTGTTCATTATTTGCCGTGCGGTTATCATTTCAGTAAATAAATTAGCAACTTTGTAGTTTAGAATACATCTATAACCTGTCCTTCAAGCAGCTACATTTTAATGTTTCGTATACTGCAATTGACTTGCCTACTCTTTTCAGTCATCTCTTCTGGTGTTATCAACGCCAGCGATCGTTCACGTCCGACGCAAACTGGCAAATTGCTCATTCGATTTTGTGCTGACTGCCACGGCCCTGACGACCCCAAAGGGGAATTCAATTTACTGGCCTTGAATCAGGACATCGCTGACGGTATTGATGCAGATCACTGGCATGAAGTCCTGAACCAACTGGCCACCGGTGAGATGCCTCCGGAAGATGCTGAACAACTCTCGGATAAAGAGCGACAGCAACTAGTCACTTGGATCAGATCAGAACTCGACATCGCCGCTGAAAAAGCACGCGCAACCGGTGGACAAGTAGTCTTGCGTCGTCTCACGAAATACGAATACCAAAACACGATGCGAGATTTAATCGGCCTTCCGATCAATTACGCCAAAGATCTTCCACCGGAACCCAAGTCCTTAAGTGGATTCCTTAACAACGGACAAAACCTTCTAATGAGTCCGGTGCAAATGGAAACCTACCTACAGGTAGCGAAACGAGCTCTCGATCTGAGCTTTTCCAAACCATCACCGACGGAATCTTATCGCTATTTCATCGAAGCGCAATCGGAACGTACGGAAGACCAAAAGAAGCAAGCTACCGCCAGCAAAAAGGAAAACTCGGATCCTTCCAAATTCCCTCCCAAGGGCCTTTCCATGAAAGCAAGCCGGGTCAACGTAGGAGGAAAGGATGGTCTATTCGTTTTCCCTCTTAATTCGGAGGAATTTGCATTACGAAAAGCCAACCATCGGAGCTTTGACGGCGCATTGCTCGGCCCTACTTATCGACAACTCTACACACTCGACAAATGGCCCACTCAAGGCGAAATGTTGATTCGAATACGCCTAGCCGCTGCCAATGGAAAACCACACGTCACGATTGGAATGGGATACCGAGCCAGTGGTGCCGTCCTCAATGTGAAGCCCATCGGAGAGACTTTAGTCAACGGCTCGGCTGATTCGCCTCAGGTTCTAGAATATCGAATTCGCATGGAAGAGGTTCCTGTCTTCCTGAGCGGCAAACCAAAGTTTCGCGGTGAGATGATTTCAGTGGTAAACAATTCAACGTCCTCGGATGTTCTGCTCGACAGCATCGAGGTCGTTTACCCCGCACCTTCTCAGGACACTTCACACCCTGTTCTTGCAGAGCGAGCAGAGGGTATGACCGACGGTGAATTTGCGGAAGCAACCCTCCGTAAATTCGTACCTCTTGCTTATCGACGTCCAGTATCGGAACAAGAGTTTCATGAATTAATGGCTCTTTACACTGAGTTACAACAACGTCGCCCCGACTCAATGGAAGCACTTCGCGACACATTAGCAGTCGTCCTCAGTTCCCCACACTTCCTTTACGTGACAGAACCACGCTTGGAGAGCGAATCACGGGAACTCAATGCGTATGAATTGGCTACCAGGTTATCCTATTTCCTCTGGAGCACAACCCCTGACGAACAACTCCGCCAGCAAGCACACAGTGGTGAATTGCTTAAAGCGAGTGTATTAAGAAACGAAACAGAGCGCCTATTGAGTGACCAACGGGTAGAGCAATTCGTTCGCAACTTCACCTATCAATGGCTAGACATGAGTGCTCTGGATCGCGTTGCTGTCGATCCAAACTTATTCAAATTGTGGGATGCTGATTTAAAGAGAGACGTCGCTGAAGAAACATTTTCTTTTGTAAACTACGTTTTGCAAAGCGACGAATCAGCTCTCTCCTTTCTCAAATCTGATTTTGTCATGCTTAATGACCGGATGGCCGGGTTCTACGGATTCGAGGAAATACAGGGCTCCAACTTCAGACCGGTCCCGAACACTGCCATCCCAATTCGCAGCGGCCTGATTGGGCAAGCCAGCTTTCTCACCGGCAATTCAACGGGAGTTGACTCTCATCCCATCAAACGTGGTGTGTGGATCACCAGACAGTTATTGAACGACCCTCCCCCACCACCTCCACCAAACGTTCCTGAACTGGATGAATCACAACTAGAAGAGGGCCTCTCGGTCGCCCAATTACTAGCTGCACACCGAGACAATCCCGCCTGCAATGACTGTCACAAGAAGATCGATCCATGGGGAATCACCTTGGAAAACTTCAATGCCATCGGCCAGTTTCGTGAGAAAGACAGCCATCAAATCCCAATTGCTATTGATGTCACTCTTCCAAATGGAAACCAAGCAACAAATTCAGTCACCATGCAGGAGGTCCTACTTGAGACGAAAAAGGAAGAGTTTAGCAAAGCTCTTGTGGAAAATCTTTTGACCTATTCGCTAGGCCGCGAACTGGAATTCACTGATGCCAAAACGGTAGACCGCCTTAGCCAAGCCTTTATTCAGGATGGATATCGCCTAAAACCTCTCATAGTTCGCATTGTGACCGACGAAGCCTTCCGAATAAAATAATAGTATCCGCTATTCGCCTCAATGAGACCTTTTCAAATGACCACTAAATCCTGGCAAATCGATCGACGAACGCTCCTCAAAGGAGCTGGAATTTCGCTGGCCTTACCCCTCATGGAAGCGATGGCTTCTAAAGCGGACAAAACACGCATTCCAAACCGATCCTGTTTTATGTTCTTCCCCAATGGGGTTAGCCTTCCGCCTGAGTCGCACAAGGCACACAAGGATTGGCACTGGTTTCCTTCAGGTGACGGCGGCGACTACAAATTCACCAAGTCCCTGGCTCCGCTTGCACCTCACCGAAACGAAATCAGCATCCTCCAGGGACTTAGCCACCCACTAAGTCGAAAGATTGTCGGACATAACACCGCGGATGTTTTTCTTACCGGCGCTGATATCAGCGGCACCTACAACAATTCAATTTCTGTCGACCAAGTGATCGCGAGGGAAACTGAGAAACACACTCGAATCCCATCATTGGTATTATCCAGCGACAATGGGATTGGGTATACAGCTAGAACCGGTACGCTTTCATTTAACAAATCCGGCCATCCCATTCCGGCAGATGCGGAACCACGCCGGATTTTCAATCGTCTTTTTGGAACACCCGAAGGTGAAAGCCTTCCGGACCAACGCAGTCGTTTGAGGAATAAAGGGAGCATGCTGGATTACCTACTCGAGGACACATCGAAACTGGCCCGAAAGCTAGGCAATTATGACAAACGAAAGCTCGACGAATACCTCACTTCAATTCGTGAAGTTGAACAGCAGGTTGACCGTACTGAAGCTTGGCTTGAAGTAGCGAAACCACACGTCGACCCGATGAATGTCAATTTAATGGCAGGCACGGATGACCCAGCAGAATTTATCCGCACGATTTACGACCTCATGGCACTCGCGTTTCAAACTGATTCCACCCGCGTCGCCACTTACCAGATTGCCCGTGAAGACAGCCAGGGTGTGGGTGACAAATTCCCGCAGGCAATTGGGCTTGGTGGACACCATGGCCTTTCCCATGGAACGCGAAAAGAAAATGGCTATGAAAAGTGGGGACAGTATGACGAATTCCTGTCACAACAATTCAGCTATTTTCTCAGCAAATTAAAGTCCGTCGAGGAAGGTGATGCAACGCTGCTTGACCGCACCATGATTCTCTATGGATGTGGCACAAGCACTACACACAATGCCAACAACTACCCTATCGTCCTGGCAGGTGGAGCAAAGTGCGGTTTTAACCACGGGGCCATGCATCGCTTCACTGACGAGACTCCATTCGCGAACACTCACCTGACTATCGCTCAGAAGATGGGGCTCAGGATTAATCAGTTTGCTGATAGCACAGGAACACTTTCCAATTTGATCCTATAACTTTTTTCAGTACTGAAATGCCCCCCAAAGCCATTGCGTCGGGATGGAATAAATCATGCGTCAAGCAGTCATCTACACCTTCACGTTTATTTTGCTCGCTCCGGCCTTTCTAAATGCAGCGACTCCCCAGGAGACGCTGCGATCGTCCATCCAAAAGAGCATTCAGTTTGTAGAGGCCAAGGGAGTTTATTGGATTGAGTCTAAGAAATGCGTTTCCTGCCATCGCATAGGCAATATGATCTGGAGCCTTTCGGCGGCGAAAAAGAAAGGTCTGCAAGTAAGCGACCAACTCGACGAATGGATAAAATGGTCCAACACCGATGTGCAACGCAAGAAAGACAATGGCGAAATCATCGGCCACCTCAATAAAACTGGCGTGGTCCAAATCATCCAGACGAATACACTTTCTGGCACAGAGCGAGCTACCGAATTAACTAAGACAATCCTTCCACTCATCCTCCCTGATCAAAATGAAGACGGTTCATGGAAACCGGGCGGACAACTACCATCGCAGAAGCGTGACAAGGCGGAGACCACTCAGGTCACTACCATGTGGATAGCCCTGGCGTTGGTCCAGAAGACTCCAAATACTGAGCCACCAGAACAGTTAGTGAAAGCCCTTCAATACATCGAGGATCTACCGAATGGAAAGAGTGCGGAATGGTACGTTGTCCGTTCCCTTCTGGAAAGAGCGCAGGGCAACGATGAGCAGGCCGAGAGTCAAATTGCAGCACTAGTCGCGGCGCAGAAGGAAGATGGCGGTTGGGGATGGAATTTAGAAGAAGCAAGTGATGCATTAGCTACTGGCATGGCACTTTACGCCCTTAGCAAAGCAAACTCGAGCAAGGAAGTCGCAGACTCGATTGACAACGCCCAACAGTTTCTGATTTCAACCCAGCAAGACGACGGGAGCTGGAAAGTCAATGGCACCAAGATCAACAAACGAGATGCCCCTATCGAAACTTCGATTTACTGGGGAGCTACTTGGGCAGTGCTAGGGCTAAGCGAAACACTTCCATAGAGTTCTCATGCAAATTCCTCTCCTTGTTAAACTCCTGACATTCCTCACGTTCATTCCTTTTGTGAACGTCAATGACGATCCGTACGTTGTGGTCCTGGGAATCGCACAGGATGGCGGCTATCCGCATGCGGGGTGCAACAAGGAGTGCTGCCAAGAACTATTTAACGACCGCAAAAAAGGTGCCTTGGTTTCCTGCCTGGCAATTGTCGACCCGCAAACCAATCAGCGTTGGATTCTCGACTGCACTCCGGACTTTCCACAACAACTCGCAAATCTCAATAGACTTGAACCTCATGCAAAAGGGCACCCGTTGGTCGATGGTATATTTCTGACGCATGCTCATATCGGGCATTACAGTGGGATGATCCATTTAGGCCGCGAAGTAATCGGAGCTCGGTCCGTGCCCGTCTATACGATGCCTCGCATGAACAAATTCCTCAAAACGAACGGTCCTTGGAATCAACTGGTTCAATTACAGAATATCGAATTGAAGGACATGCAGGCAGATTCCGCCATCAGACTCAATGATCGCCTGGAGATCGTCCCGATTCTCGTCCCACATCGTGACGAATACTCAGAAACCGTAGGCTTTCGAATCCATGGCCCCCGAAAATCTGTGCTCTTTATTCCAGACATCGACAAGTGGAGCAAGTGGAATCTCTACATTGAAGCATTGGTCGAGGAAGTTGAGCGTTCCTACATAGACGGAACTTTTTTTAGTGAAACGGAGCTCCCCAATCGATCAATCGAGGAAATACCGCATCCGTTGATTGAAGAGTCCATTCAGAAGTTCATTAAAATGCCGGACAAGGTGCGCGACTCCATCCACTTCATTCACCTAAACCACACCAATCAGGCACTACGCAAAGGCACAGAAGCTCGGAGATACCTCAATAGCTCTGGGATGCATGTTGCAAAAGAACTCGACATATTCAAACTTTAAAGCAGTTCAGAACGCACGTTCACAAATGCTTGAACAGCTCGAGCTAAATCTTCACTACTATGACTGGCTGAAATTTGTGTACGAATCCGGGCCGTACCCTCAGGTACGACAGGGTACGAGAAGCCGATCACGTAAACTCCCTTGGCAAGCATGGCGTCCGCAAAGCGAGTTGCCAAGGCTGCGTCCCCGAGCATGACAGGAACGATCGGATGTTCACCAGGAAGAATATCAAATCCTTCGGCAGTCATACGTTGACGAAACTCAACAGTATTCTGCTCGAGTCTATCTCTTAGCTGAGTCGATTCGGTGAGCAATTCAAGGGCCTTTAGCGATGCGCCTACAATCGGCGGCGCTACAGAATTCGAAAACAGATAAGGCCTCGAACGCTGACGTAAGAGTTCAACAATTTCCTTACGACCGCTGGTATATCCGCCGGACGCGCCACCAAGAGCCTTCCCCAGAGTCCCTGTGATCACATCGATCCGACCAAGGCAATCATGATATTCATGAGTTCCCCGTCCCTGCTTTCCCATAAAGCCGACGCTGTGAGAATCATCCACCATGACCATGGCATCATACTTATCGGCCAATTCACAGATATCTGGGAGCTTGGCAATATACCCGTCCATGGAAAACACACCGTCGGTAGCAATCATCCGAAAACGAGCAGACGAGGCTGCTTTCAGTTGAGTTTCCAAGTCTGACATGTCGCTATTGGCATATCGGAATCGGCTCGCTTTGCACAACCGAACTCCATCAATGATGCTGGCATGGTTAAGTTGGTCACTGATGATTGCATCCTCTGGCCCAAGTAATGTTTCAAACAGACCACCGTTTGCATCAAAACAGGATGTGTAGAGAATCGTATCTTCAGTTTGCAGGAATTCGGTGAGCCGTTGCTCAAGCGTGGTGTGAATCGCCTGTGTGCCACAGATAAAACGAACGCTCGAGAGGCCATATCCCCATCGATCGAGTGCTTCATGAGCCGCCTGAACAACTTTCGGATGATTCGCCAGGCCGAGATAGTTATTAGCACACATATTGAGCACCGGAGGTTCTGCACCAACCTGTATACTGGCTCCTTGTGCCGAGCTAATCACTCGCTCTGATTTATAAGTGCCTGCTTGTCGTATTGACTCAATCGTCTGAGCCACCGCTTCTCGCAATTGTTGCTTCATCTTATATCCTTTGATTCACCACCCTCACCCTACCGGTGTGGCTTCCATTTATTGCTCTGGAGTTGCCCAATCCAGCAGTACTTTGCCGCTTTCACCACTTTGCATGACAGAGAATCCCTCTTCAAAGTCATCCACATCAAATCGATGGGTTAGGACCGGTGAAATGTCCAGTCCTCCTTGTAGCAATACCGTCATCTTGTACCACGTCTCGTACATTTCCCTGCCATAGATCCCTTTGATGGTCAGCATATTAAACACAACTTTATTCCAGTCGATGGCGATCGGTTTGGACGGGATGCCGAGCATGGCAATTTTTCCACCATGAAACATGTTATCCAGCATTGCCGTAAATGCCGCCGGACTACCAGACATCTCCAATCCCACATCAAAACCACCGGTCATTCCCACTTCACTCTGCACATCCTGCAACTCTTCATTAGCCACATTGACGACGCGAGTAGCTCCCATTCTTTGCGCCAACTCAAGCCGATAAGGATTGAGGTCCGTCACCACAACATTCCTCGCACCTGAAAATCGACAGACGGCAGCCGCCATGCAACCAATCGGCCCCGCTCCGGTAATCAACACATCTTCGCCGAGCAGCGGAAACGACAAAGCCGTGTGGACCGCATTTCCGAATGGATCAAATAAGGCTGCCATATCCAAGTCAATAGCAGCCGCATGTTTCCAGACATTAGTCATTGGAAGTGCTATATACTCTGCGAAAGCACCAGAGCGATTGACACCAATCCCCTTGGTGTCGTTACACAGGTGGCGACGACCGGCGAAGCAGTTGCGGCATCGCCCGCAAACCACGTGCCCTTCTCCCGACACAACGTCTCCGGGTTGAAAGTCGGCGACATTACTACCCACTTCAATGACCTGCCCAACAAATTCGTGACCTACGACCATCGGCACTGGAATCGTCTGGCGTGCCCATTCATCCCAGTTGTATATATGCAGATCGGTACCACAAATACCTGTCCGAAAGACCTTAATCAGGACATCATTGATACCGACTTCCGGCATCTCAACATCTTCGAGCCAGAGCCCCGGTTCTGCGTGGTGTTTGACGAGTGCTTTCATCACAGCACTCCTTGGATTGATAGACTAATTTCTCGAGTAACCCACGGAATCATAACGTTTCCTACTCAATAGTACATCTCTTTCCTACCGAAACTCGGCAAATACTGAGCTGTATAGTTCAATGTATTACCATAAACGTTTACTAAGCAACTGAGCCTCGAGTAAAATAATCACATCGACTGATTAAATACCGTAAGGACAAACCGTGCTTTCTATAACTGGATCCTCTCAGAGCAGCCATTGTGACCGTCTATCGCGACGAAGTTTCCTGCGTATCGGTTCGCTTGGGATGGGTACGGGCATTTGCCTGAGCGACTTATTGCAAGCCGGTGTGGATACGCCAGCGACAAAATCAGTGATCATGGTCTATCTATGTGGAGGGCCTACACAGTTTGAAACATTTGACCCTAAACCAAATGCGCCCGTCGAAATCCGCGGCTCTTTTCAACCGACACAAACGACGGTTCCCGGCGTTCAATTTTGTGAGCTTCTTCCTAAGCTGGCTGCGATGAATGATAAATTCTCCATCATCCGGTCGATAGTAGGTATGGAGAACCGGCACGAGTCGTTTCAATGTTACACCGGGCGAGCTGGCGGGCGCCCACAGGACAGTGAACCGGCAGGAGGCTGGCCGACTTTTGGCTCGATTGTGTCAAGAGAACTGGGGGCTGGAAGCAATGGTGCTCTCCCGTATATCGATGCCTCTCCTAAAATGAGCTATAAGCCCTATGCAAATCGCGGGATTCATGACAACGCATCCAAAACGTCCTGGCCTGGTTTCACTGGCATGAGTCACGTTCCCTTTGCCGTCGAAGCAGATGTCAAAAAGGATCTTGTTCTCAATGGAATTAATCTGTCACGATTGAGTAACCGTGAACAGCTTCTAGAGCAGATTGATAATATCCGCCAATCTACCGAGACAGCCGGAATAGACTCTTTTCAAAAGAAAGCTTTCGGAATTTTGACGTCAAGCAACATGGCTCAAGCTTTGGATCTTGAAAAGGAAGACAAGAAGGTTCGGGACTGGTATGGAGACACGGTCACTACCGACCCAGCTTTTGGTGCTCCTCCCCAAAGTGCTCAGCATCTACTATTGGCTCGCCGCCTTGTCGAAGCCGGAGTTCGCTGTGTCACGGTAGCCTTCGGGGCATGGGATTGGCACAGCAATCGCGAAGGTACAATCGAGTATCTTTCAAACAGGTACCTTCCTAACTTTGACCGAGCAATCTCCGTATTATTGACGGACCTGGAACAACGAGGTCTATCCGATCAAGTTCAGGTTGTTGTTTGGGGAGAATTTGGTAGAACGCCTCGCATCAATGCCAAAGGTGGTCGGGATCACTGGGAACGCACCCAATCTATCCTTGTGGCTGGAGGAAATGTTCAAGGCGGATGCACGTTGGGCACGACCGATAAACAGGGAGGCGTCCCGATCGAAAGACCGGTTCACGTCCAGGAAGTCTTCGCCACGATTTATCAACACCTCGGACTGGATGTCAACGCAGTTAAGATTCCAGATCTAAATGGGCGGCCACGCTATTTAGTTGATGAGAATCGACAACCCATTCAGGAAATCTTGGCTTAACGATCGCTTGAACTGTTGCTGCTGGACCAATTTCCGCCACTGTTGGAAAATTGGTAAAATGACAGTTCCATCTTTATCACACTACCTCGACTGACCAAGAGAACATGAACTCACTTAAATCTTTTCTCACACTTGTACTACTTTCGTTGTTAGCCACCTCCGCTGTGCTAGCCGAACCTCCTGAATTCGAAGCGTCCAAGAGCAAGGAGAAAATCAAAGTCTTCATCCTGGCAGGTCAATCTAACATGGAAGGCCGCGGATTCCCCGAACCTCTCACATGGCAGATCGGCCAGGAAAAGTATCGCGAGCGTTATACCCACTTCATCCAAGACGGAAATTACGATCAGTTCATCAAAACAGTAAATGAAACTAAGGACCCTAACGATCGCCGCAAAACTCCGACCTATTTATGGAGCGAAAGAAAAGACGTCTGGATTAATTACCTTGGGAAACATGGGAATCTGAAAGTTGGTTACGGGGCTCCCAATGAAGGATTTGGGCCTGAATTCAATTTTGGTCATGTGGTGGGCAATCATTATGACGAGCAGGTTTTGATCATCAAGACGTCCTGGGGCGGACGAGCGTTAGCTCAGGGTTTCATGCCGCCCTCCAGCATGCCATCTGCAGCCGAGTTTGAAGTTTTGACCACAGAAGAAAATGCGAAGAATACGGAATGGAATGCCAATCAGAACGAACGTATTACCAAAAACAACCTGAAGATTATGGAAGAGAATAAAACGGCAGAAAAGAAGAAGCCGTTACAGAAGTTTAAACCACGCCCCATGGTTTCTGTCGAAGAGTATCAACAGCGATACGGTATAGACTATCGCAACATGGTGAGCGAAGTCCATGAATGTCTGGCAAACCTCAAAGAGCGATTTCCCGGTTATCAGGGGCAGGGATATGAAATCGAAGGGTTTGTTTGGTTTCAGGGCTGGAACGACCAATACAACGATCGCTGGCTTTCCTACGAAAGCAACCTTGAAAACCTAATTCGGGATTTACGCGACGAATTTGATGTCCCGGAGATGAAGGTCGTAATCGGTGAAATGGGACATGACGGACCTAATGAACCACAAGTTGACTCACCTCGCTCTATCATCATGGCCGCTCAGCAAGCCGTTGCAAAGAATCCTGAATTTCGCTCGACTGCTATCTGTGTGAACACCCGTCAGTATTGGGACATGGATGCTCATAACATTTACCATGGCCCCGGTGGCTGGAGTAAGGATATCGACAAATGGCGTCAATTTGGAAACGACCGACCTTATCACTATTTAGGCAGCCCTTGGTTCTTCGCACAGACGGGAACAGGATTCGGTGAGGCCATGGTCAAGTTGGTTAAACGAGGTAAGTAACCCCACTGGATTCGTGGATTATCACCTAAATACTCTGGAGGCCGGTGAATGACCTTAGTACTCGGAATCGACATTGGTACCACCACGATCACTTCGATCGCCGTAGACGCTGCGAGTGGAGCTATTGTTGAACGGGCAACAACGTCAAACGATGCCAAATTCAATGACCGACCAGCAGGTCGCAGTGAATGGGATGCCAATCGCATCGTCACACAGGCCATGCAATGCGTGAAGGACGTAGTGTCCAGATTGGGGCCCAAGTCATCCGAGATTGCCGGCATCGGGATGACCGGCCAACAGCACGGCATGGTACTGGTCGATCGTCAACTAGACCCAGTTTCTCCCTACATCAACTGGCAAGATCAACGCGGCAATGAATTGGACAGCTACGGAACGCCCATTGTCGAAAGTTTATGTAGTCGGCTAAGTGACGACCAATACCAACGACATGGCTGCTACCTCCGTTCCGGCTTCATGAACGTGACGCTGTATTGCCTGGCTCAACAAAACCTCCTACCTGCCGAATCTCGTGCTGCTTTTATCATGGATCTGGTTGCAAGCCGTCTATGTGACGCCCCCCTAGTCAGTGACCCCACGGCCGCTGGAAGCGCTGGACTACTAGACATTCAATCAAATCGCTGGGACTCAAACGCTTTACAGACCCTAGGAATTCCCGAAGAAGTTTTACCTGAAGTCCGATCCGTTCGAGACACGGTGGGCAACGTGACTCCCGAAGTCGCTCGGGACACTGGCTTGCCAGAGGGAATCCCAGTCTTCGTTCCAATTGGTGACAATCAGGCTAGCTTTCTGGGAAGTGTCGCTAATCGACACTCACAGTTAGCCATCAACGTCGGGACAGGCGGGCAGGTCTCGGCCTACAGTGATAAAACCGGCGAACACGCTTCACTGGAAGTAAGGCCATTTCCTTACGGAGGCTTTTTACTTGCCAATGTCGGAGCCTGTGGAGGGAGAAGCTTTGCGGCCCTGGAATCTTTTTTCCAGGCGGTCGCTAGAGACGTCTTCGGCATGACCCCAGACGAATCGGCCTTCGAACGAATGAAAGAGCTGGCGAATAATATTTCACCTGATGCCCCACTGCCAGTATGCTCTCCCATTTTTACAGGTACGCGACAGGATCCAACTCAAAGAGCCTCTTGGTCAGGATTGAGCCCGGATAACTTTACCCCTGCACTCATGACTCGCTCGCTCCTGGAAGGAATGGCATCTTCTTTTAACGAGGGCTTTGCAGCTATCCTGTCGTGTGGCGTAACCGGCCTGCAGGAGATTGTTGGAGCAGGCAATGGAATTCGGGAGAACCAAGTCCTGCAAAGTTGTATCGAATCTCAATTTAATATGCAGATTCGTATACCCAAACAAAGTGAAGAGGCTACTTTTGGTGCCGCCATCACAGCGGCTATTGGCTGTGGCATCCTTAATGATCTCTCAGATTCCTCTCAGTGGATTCATTACGATTAAATATCATGAGCATTAAATCCAATTTCACCCTTTCCTTCTTCTTACTCCTCTGTGCTCTGACCACCTTACAAGCCAGTGAAGAGCAAGTCACGGTCGAGTTTAATCAACACATTCGGCCGCTCTTGTCCAACAAGTGCTTTACATGCCATGGCCCGGATGCGAACAAGCGAGAAGCGGGATTACGTTTAGACCTGCGGGAATCGGCCATCGCAACGCTGGATTCCGGGGTCCAAGCCATTACGCCGGGCGTCCCTGAAGAAAGTGAAGTTTGGGCTCGAATTAATTCTGGAGACGAATTTACACGCATGCCCCCTGCTGGTCATGGGGATCCACTTTCAGCAACCGAAAAGTCCCTAATCCGCAATTGGATTAAGCAAGGTGCCAAATATCAGACTCACTGGGCATTCAACAGTCCTGAACGCACTCCTCTGCCGACTGTTAAGCAAACCCGGTGGCCCGAAAACCCGATAGACTATTACATATTGCGAAAGCTGGAACAGAATGGCCTCAGCCCAAGCAGTCCGGCATCCAAAGAAACGCTAATCCGTCGGCTCGCGTTTGACCTTACAGGGTTACCTCCTTCACTCAGCGAGATCGATCGTTTTCTCGCGGATCAGTCTGATGATGCATATCAACGTCTTGTAGAACAATATCTGGCATCTCCAGCTTATGGTGAAAATCTTGCTTCAGTTTGGCTGGACCTAGCCAGATATGCCGACACGAATGGCTATCAATACGACACTGAACGCAAGCACTGGGTCTGGCGTGATTGGGTCATCCATGCATACAACCAAAACAAATCCTTCGATGACTTCACCAAAGAACAGATTGCCGGAGATCTCATCCCAAACTCCACACCTGAACAAATACTGGCTACAGGGTTCAACCGAAATCATGGAATCACAATCGAAGGGGGAGTTATCGGTGAGGAATATCGGACGGAGTATGTCATGGACCGTCTCATCACTACCAGTAGCGTGTGGATGGGCTTGACCGTCGGATGCGCAAGATGCCATGACCACAAGTATGACCCAATTAGCCAAAAAGAGTTTTATCAACTCTATGCATTCTTTAACCTCGTTCCGGAACGAGGCCAAAGTGGGTTTCAGCCACAAATGCAAATCAATTCCCCGCTGGCTTCCTCTCGAATGCAAGCATTGACCGGTCGCATTCAGAACTTAGAGGCAAGTTTACCTGCGGCTCGAGAAGACCTCAGTGGGCTAGAGGATTGGGCCAAGAGTATTGCCAGCAGTGGAAATACCTGGCACGTTCAGAAACCTGACTCCGCCAAGTCATCCGGCGGGACCACCATCACCCCTCAAGAAGATCAATCTCTATTGGTTTCAGGTGTGAATCCACAGAAAGACATTTACACGATTACCTATGAGACCACTCAAACCAACATTACCGCCATCAGGCTCGAATGCTTGACGCATCCATCGCTACCTGGCGGTGGCCCCGGTCGTCATACCAATTCAAACTTCGTCTTAACAGGCATAGAACTGACAGCTTCGCCTACCAACAAGCCAGAGCAGTCACAAAAAGTGACTTTCCGAGAAGCAAAAGCGGATTATAACCAGGCGAATTGGCACGTAAGCTCTGCCTTAGACCCCAATACCGCAACGGGCTGGGCTGTCGATGGCCCAACTCGCAAGCTGCCAGCCACGGCCATTTTCATTGCTGAAAAGCCCTTTGGTTTTGATGCAGGTACGACTCTGAATTTGACGCTTAAGCACGAAGCCAGTTTCGGGACGCATGGGATCGGCAGGCCTCGCATCAGCCTTTCCACGTCGGACCCGAAAGGACTCAGCTTTCAAGGACTGGATGGTGCGATCGTTGACGCTGCTCGGGTAACACCGCAGAAACGAACCGCCATCCAACAACAGCTTCTTCAAGAACATTACATAGCAAATCACGGCCCGGCCCAGGCGATCCAAGTGGAGCTCGCCAGATTGCGTCAGCAGCAATCACAGGGATTCCCTCAAACAATGATCATGCGTGATCAACCCGGAATCCGAACAACCCACATCTTAAACCGAGGGCAGTATAACGAGCCTACCGACGAAGTTCAGGCTGGAACTCCTACTGTACTTCCAGGCATGGATAACCAATCCCCTGCAAACCGTTTAGGACTCGCCAATTGGCTGATGTCTCCACAACATCCCTTAACTGCCCGCGTTGCAGTTAATCGCTACTGGCAAATGTTCTTTGGCAACGGATTGGTAAAAACCGCTGAGGATTTTGGTAATCAGGGTGCCCTCCCCAGTCATCCTCAGCTGCTTGATTATCTGGCTCTTGAATTCCAACATTCAGAGTGGGATATCAAACATCTGCATCGATTAATTGTCAGTTCAGCAACCTACCAGCAAACATCTCATGTAGGTCGAGATAAGTACATCGCCGACCCGGAGAATCTGCTTTTAACACGTGGGCCACGAATGCGTTTAACTGCAGAACAAGTTCGAGACAACGTCTTGGCAGTTAGTGGACTGTTGCTTAATACCGTAGGCGGCCCGAGTGTTTACCCTTATCAACCCAAAGGGATCTGGCTGGAACTGAACAATCGCCCCGGCTATTCGCGGGCGTATCCTCAGGGGACCGGGAAGCAGCTGTACCGCCGTAGCCTCTATACATTCTGGAAACGGACCGTCCCTTCTCCAATGATGAAAACTTTAGACGCACCGGAACGGGAGTTTTGCACGTTAAAACGTTCTCTAACCAATACTCCTCTGCAATCGCTACTGTTACTCAATGGAATTCAGTTCGTGGAAGCGGCTCGCCACATGGCGACTGCAGTACTTCATCAGCCATTCGAATCTGACTCTCAGCGTATAAGCCATGCCTTTCGTGTCGCTACTGGGCGACACCCGGATAACACCGAACTTGAATTACTGCTAGAAGCCTTCCAGCAGCAGGCAAATGATTTCCAGAACGATACCGAATCGGTAACTAATTTGTTATCCGTTGGGGATTCTCCCGTGGATACCAGTCTAAATGCAGTCGAATTAGCGACATGGACAGCACTCTGCCGAATTCTCTTGAACCTCGATGAATCAATAACAAAGGGGTAAGCCAATGAAGTCCAATCCAATAGAACAATCTCATTTACTCACCAATCGCCGACAGTTTTTCGGCAAGGCCAGCACAGGTATCGGCGTCGCTGCATTGTCATCTATGCTTCAAGCAGATAAGCCAAACGGACAAGCCAAGGCACTTCCGGGATTACCACACTTTGCTCCTAAAGCGAAACGGGTGATCTACTTGTTGCAGTCCGGAGCTCCTTCACAGGTTGATCTATACGACTACAAACCATCACTGGAAAAACTGCACCTACAGGAATTGCCGGAAGACGTGCGCAAAGGGCAGCGTCTAACGGGAATGACAGCCCGACAAGCTAAATTCCCTCTGGTAAAATCCCCGTTCAAATTTCATCGACACGGAGAATCTGGAATGTGGCTCAGCGAATTGCTTCCACACTTGGGTGGTGTCGCGGATGACTTGTGCAAGATTACCTCGATGCACACAGAAGCCATTAATCACGACCCGGCCATTACCTTTTTCCAGTCTGGGCATCAGCAACCAGGCAGGCCAAGTCTTGGATCCTGGTTAAGTTACGGACTCGGCAGTGAAACGGAAAATCTCCCCTCTTTCGTGGTCATGCTAACAAAGAACAGTTTCAATCAGGCTCAGCCGATTTATGACCGTTTGTGGGGCAGCGGTTTTCTCCCCTCTAGGTTCCAGGGCGTCAAGCTTCGAAGCCAGGGTGACCCAGTACTGTATCTGAATGATCCGGCAAAACAGGACGCCAAGTCTCGACGTAATCTTCTCAATAGCATTGCAAAACTCAATGCCAAACGCGAGGCTGAAATCGGCGACCCGGAGATTAACACGCGCATCGCGCAGTATGAAATGGCCTATCGGATGCAGATGTCGGTGCCTGAACTGGCCAATATTAACGACGAACCGGAAAGCACGTTCAATATGTATGGAGATGCGGCTAAGGAACCAGGTACGCATGCATACAACTGCCTAATGGCCCGACGTATGGCTGAGCGTGGCGTCAGATTCATACAAGTCTTTCATCGAGGCTGGGATCACCACAGTAATTGTCAGGGCAACCTACCAACGTTGACAAAACAAACCGACCAGGGGTCAGCCGCATTGATTGCTGATCTCAAACAGCGAGACATGCTAAAGGACACTCTGGTCATATGGGGCGGAGAATTTGGACGAACCGTTTATGCTCAGGGGAACCCTGCCAGCTTTGGTCGTGACCATCACCCTCGCTGTTTTTCGATTTGGATGGCAGGGGGTGGAATCAAGGGAGGACTCACATACGGTAAGACCGACGACTTCTGCTACAACGTGGTTGAGAACGGAGTCCATGTTCATGATTTCCATGCAACGATTCTGCATCTCATGGGCATTGACCATGAACAATTGACCCATCGATTCCAGGGCCGCGACTATCGGTTAACCGACGTGCACGGCAACGTCGTTGACGGAATCATTGCGTAGAGAGAATGGGAGTTCATTGCTGTCCTGGCAATAAGCCAACCGGCTTTCCATCGAGCTGCCACTCGGCCTGAACCTTCACATCCAAGTGTTTTAATGCCGTCGCGACCAGATCCACGAGGTAGATTGGCTGCGTCAACTTGCCTTTGGCGGTAGATTCACCGCTGACGATGAAATAGATATTGTGAATATTGGGCAGCTTGTGTCCACTGCCATGCCCTTTCCCTTCTCCACCATGATCGGAGGAGATTAGCACAAGCCAGTCTTCGCGGTCATAATTCCGTCGAGATTTCACCGCCGCCATTAACCGACCAACATGTTGATCAACGGTTTCAATGGCTTTCATGTACTGGGGCACAGCCGGATGAAACCCGAAACGATGGCCATTTTCATCGGTTGCTCCAAAATAAACCATGGTCGCTCGAACGTCTTCTTCGGCTAAGACTTTGATAGCTCGGTCCGCACACTTTTTATCGAATTGCGTGTATCCGTCGGAACCATGAGCCTCGAGGCCAACACGTACGTCTGCTTGAGATACGATGTATTTATCGATTGGGTACCAGTCGATAAAAGAAGCGGTCCGGTAATCGGGATATTGTTGTTTCAGTAAATTGAAGAAGTGAGGGTAACGATCGATGCGACGACCACCAAACTCGTTATCGTGGACGCCATGTTTATCGGCCCAAACACCCGTTAGGTAGCTTGTCCAACCCGGGCCGCTAATGGTGTCATTTTTTTGATATCGAGTGCCAAGAATTTTGCAGACATTGGTATACGAGCCATTGGCCTTTAGTGCGTCAATATGAGGCGTGTTTGCTGCATCAAGTGCGTCAGTACGAAGCCCGTCGATACCAATCGCTAACACATGCTTAGTCCGCTCGGCAGCTTGAAGTACGCTACTACAAATGCAAATTACAGCAATGATAGCTAGTGATTTACGATTCATTTTATTTACTTCCCAGTCCTTTCAACTCAATCATTGCTTTTCCCATAGCATCGCCAATCAGGAAGTAGCTTTCGGCGTTGCCAAACCAATGATGGCCATGGCCGACGTTGGGTGATTCCTCTTTCGGTCGGGCAAACTGAGTGGTCTTTACAAACACGGCATTAGCTAGCTGTTGAGCAGCGTCTTTTTGAGCCAGACGGATTTGCTTCATGTTGTCGCTTGCCTCTTCACCCATATTGCCTGTCTCTCCGATCACCACAGGAAGTTGCTCGGCGCCCAGTGATTTACGCACGTCCGTGACCAAATTCACTAGATTGGTTTCGTATTGCGCCAACGCATCTTTGTCAAACATATCATTCCATCCCTGAAACCAAACAAAACCAGCAAGTTCGTAGTTCTTCCCCAGCTTGGGAAATTCCGTTTGCATGGCAGTTAATCCTTGCTGGATTTCGTCGAGCATTTGTTTGTAGTAGGGCCCAACTTCACCTCCACTCGACGGTGGTCTGAAATCCTTGTAGATACTCTTACCTCCCCAAGCAGTTTTAATGAGTAAGACGGGTTGTTTGGTGGCATCGCCGATGAGGTGCCCGAATTGAAACTCAGGTCCGATGTGATGTTTTCCCGAATAGCTTGTAAATCCGATCGAGAGTCCACCTCGTTTGGTTTCCTCTTTGGTTACGTGGCGAACAAAGACGTCATCGCGAACGACGTAGTTTCCTTGTGGATCTTTTATATGGGCGTAAACTTCCTTCATTTTTGGATTCTGCATTACGTTGTTAAGAATCCCTTTGCCGCCGTTGTAGTACATAGGGTGATCTAAATCCACAACCCCCTGTCCTTGCATATTCGACTGACCTGCAAGGATATAAACCTGGACTTTGCCAGCGGCCCATACAGGCTTTACGAAGGTAAGAGTGGCCAGGAACAATAAGGCAAACTTCATAATGAATCTTTCATGACAAATTAAACAATGACTTGAACTCTACCATGAGTATATCTAACCAATCGTTGTGATAAGGACAAACTCAAGGCTGCCCCAACCTTTCATCAAGCCATTGATTCGCGTAAGGAATCCATAGTTTCATATCAATACCATGAGAACTCGGATACAGTTTTAATCCCTTGTCGTCCGAACCAACGCGTTCAAATAATGGCTGCACTGAGGAATCTAAAGGAAAGACATTGTCAAATTCTCCGTTCAGCATCAAAACTGGTGCTTTGATAAACGGGGCAAGCGCCGTTGGATTAACTTCGTTCCTAACAGTTCCTCCAATAGCCCCCCCAACAACTAAAACGCCCGCTTGAAATCGCGGATCGGTTGCTAATGGTAACACGCCCATAAACGCCCCCATACTCGTCCCCATATAGGACATTTTTTCGACCGCGATATCGTCCCTAGTCTCCAGATAATCAACAATTCGAGACACATCTTTGGTGAGTTGAATATACCAATCCCTTCTTGCATTCTCTCCTGATTTAGGAATCTCATTTCGGTCGAACATCCCTTGGTAATTCGCAATGACCACAACACGTCCAGACTTAATAATTTCTCTAATAAATCGCCCTCCTGCGCCGTTGGACTTCGAATCATAGGTACCAATTCGTTGCGCATCTGCTCCTGGGACAAAGACAATTGGCTGATATTTTTCTTGCGGTTTACGTGGAAACAATAGGGAAATAGCAAGTCTCTCATTTCCATAGGCGGTTCTTACATGAACCTGCTCTTCCCGATATTCCTCATCCGATGGTCGCAAATCATCCGTGAGTAGTTCTATGCCTAAGTCCCCATTACGGTCATAGGCGTACATCGATTTGTAGACATCGAAAAGTTCGGGCGTTACGGCACCTTCCTCAACAATATTAAACACTCGCGGAGAAACCGGACTATTGAGTCTTTCATCGTAGGATTCAATCACTCTGATACATCGAAACCCGATCTTATCACTTCTGGTTGAGGGCGACATTGCTTGGCGAGCTCGAAACAAATAATGCGGATCATCCCAACTTGCACCGCAACAACATTTATTCTGCGAATCTTCAAATCCATTCAACGTCCACTCATTTACATTCCCTGCAGCGTCAAAGATCGGTCGGTATCCGATTCCCTCGTTCGCTCCACGAGGCTTTGCCCCCTCACCATCAAAGTTTGAATGTGGTACTACGAGTTCATCCGCTGCATGAGTTGCCCACCTCCAATGGAAAGATGTTGGCAAAGCCTTTCCTCTAAACTCCGCATAGGCCATGGCTTCATACCAACTAACTGAATGAACTGGATGATTCCCTAACCCTTCCGGAAACGATCCATGTACCCAGTGACCAGGCCCAAGCTTCCCTGTTGAGTCGACAAAACTGTCGCGTAGGTTGTCGGCTTCCTCCTCTGAAATTTCCTGGAATGCCGTTTTCCAAAATACAGGTTCGCCATACCCTCCTGCATCAACAAACTCTTTGAATTCCGCATTCGAAACCTCATATTGATCGCAATAGAATGGTTCTATTTCAACGAATGTAACCCTATTTCGCGGGCCTGTACGATTTACGTAGACCATTCCATCGGGCGTATCATCTACAAAATCAGGGATGCCCATAAATTCCTGCAACCGCAACATTGTACGCTCGACAATTACCGTTCCATCGACTGTTATCCGCTGGCGATGGCGAGTACGCGGAACCACTGCATTTTTCGTATCATAGTCAAACGGTACTTCAACCCAGTCTGCCCCATCACGATCCCAATTCTGAATTTCAATCTTCAACGGCATGTCCTGATGATTACCCACTGTAACTTGCCGAAAGTGTTCGTCGAACGCGGCAATATAGTCTGCGTCTTCCTCAAGCAACGGCTTTATCTGCATCAGCAACTGATACAACGTCGCATTCTTGAAATCTTTTTTTAGCTTAGGGACGTCCTCTCGCAATAGTCGCCTCGCCTCTTCAACTGAACTCACTTGAGTTTCTAGGGCCGCCTTTTCTTGAGCAAGTTCATCTGCTTGTTCCTGCAGTTTGGTCTGCTCTTCACGACTTTCAAATAACACGACGCCAGAGGACAATACAACCAGTGCCAGCACTCCAACTGTTGCAAAAACACCTACCTTTATTCGGTTGCGGCGCAAGAACTTTTGTGCCCGATATATCAATGACGGAGGCCTGGCTAGTACAGGTTCTTGTCTAGCATGACGTTCAAGATCCTCAGCCATTGCTTTGGCTGAATCATACCGTCGGTTACGATCCTTCTCGAGAGCTTTGATCACGATCCAATCGATGTCACCCCGCAATTGCTGAGACAGCTTTCGTTCCTCCGTACTGCGATTCTTAGCGTTGATGGTTGCCTTTTTCCCTAATGTCGATACTCGGGTGCTAGGGCGTTGTGCCTCTTCCTCCTTAATCATCCGTTGTAATTCGTCGTAGGTAGCCGATTGAACCTCTTGTTTCCCCAAAGGAGTTGTACCGGTCAGCAATTCATATAGGACAACCCCCAAAGAATACACATCACTTCGCGTATCGATATCTAAACCACTCATCTCAGCCTGTTCTGGGCTCATATAAGTTGGCGTGCCTATCATCTGACCGTAGGCAGTAAACAGCGTCTTTTCAGTCAACTGTTGAGAAAGAGCTTTCGAAACTCCAAAGTCGATCACCTTACATACTGGTTTGCCATCATGAAGGGTCACCATGACATTGGATGGCTTAATGTCCCGATGAATAATTCCTTTTCCATGGGCATGGTCGATGGCGCGGCACACCGTCAAAAACAGATCAATTCGCTGTTGAGTCGACAGCTTGTTCTTGTCGCAAAATTCCGTAATCGGCACGCCCTTTACTAATTCCATCACGAAGTAGGGTCGGCCAAATTCTGTGACACCACCATCCAAAACTTTGGCAATGTTTGGGTGGTCCATCAAAGCTAATGCTTGACGTTCTGCTTCAAACCGTGCAATGACATCCTTGGTATCCATCCCCGGCTTGACTATTTTTAGTGCCACCTTGCGACGGATCGGCTCAACCTGTTCGGCCATATAGACGACACCAAACCCACCTTCGCCAATTTGCTGTAAAAGCTTGTAAGCTCCTATCATCTTGCCAACCTGACCGCCTGCCGTGGCAACATTGCTTCGATCTACAGTTGCATCGTCGCCAACTTCCGTTCCGTCGTTGCTGTCAGAAGACTCGAGGGTGGTCAGTAAGGAATCGACCTTCGCTCTTAAATCCACATCATCACCGCAGGCAGTATCTAAATACTCCGCGCGTTCGCTGCCTGCCTCTATTTCGGAAGCACGTAGAAAAATTTCTTGCGGCGTCATATCACAACCTCCCTAACAATGACCGTAGTACATCAATGCCATGATTATAGGAAACACATACGTCCGTTCTCCTTTCATATCAATGAGATTTTATTCATCCAAATAACTAGCTACCACGCCATTAGTGATTTATTGCCCAGCTTGTATCTAAAATGGCCAATAAAGAAGTCATATTTTGGGGGTCAGAATCGGAAACCTTTTTACAGTGATAAGGCAGTTAGAATTTTCATGCTATTTAAGCAACAGCGCGGATGAACGTGAACTGTTTACACTAGTCTTTTGATGTTCTGCCCACTCCCCTCACTCCGTAAGTGGGCACACAGTCATCAGTTTGCACTATAATAGGCTGTCATAGCTCTACGACTTCGACACTTTTAATAATCCCTGTACCTTTTCATGGCCGACCACAACCTTCAGATCACATCTCAGGACGTCCCTACATTTAACTGTCTAGTCCATGTTGCCAAAGTCCCGGAAGGGGTGCGAGCCCGCGTGGCCAATTTGGAAGGCATTGAGATAACCGCTACAGACGAAAGAACTGCCTTAAGTAAAATCGTGCCCGCTTTTAAGTCTTTTGTAAAACAGCACCACGAAGAAAAGACGGCCATCCCATGGATCGAACCACCATTGGAAGCTAAGGATGATGAGCAAACCAGATTCATCCCCGTCCACCTCTAATGCACCACCTGTCCCCTTCTCAATACTTCATCGCACAGCCCCTGCCCCTTAAGAAGCCGATCGAATTTAAGCGTTTGGATGAATACGAGCTGGCTATAATAATTACATGAAGCCATCTATCACATTCCTGATTCTGCTAAGTGCGACAACTAGCAGTCACGCCACTGAATACTCGGAGCTTGTCCGTACCGACAACCCCGTCGTCTACTGGAATTTCACCAACCCAAAAGACCTCGGCGAATCAGAGCTTTCGTTAGCCCACGAATTCACCCCTGCCCCCTTGCGTGGGCTAGAGGGATTAGCTGGAACTTTCTCCCGCTCCACGATTCGGGGACATGCCGTCGCCAAACTGGATGACCAACAAAACAAAAAGATTACCGACCTGCTAAACAGCTCCTTCACTCTTGAGTTTTGGTTTCTCGACGAAGCCCCGGCTGCCAATGGATCGATCAATTACTCGATCTTTTATAAAGCTGACGCA
>NZVD01000059.1 GCA_002701385.1 Rhodopirellula sp.
CCAAGTATTTGAGAGGTGCGGCCATTGCATGGAAGACGAAAGTCGAGCAAAGTTATGTGCTGGTCTCCTTGCCAGCACATGCCGGGGTCACGGAGTGCATTGCTCGGCATGGAGGCTTTTCTATCAGCGTTCTGGCATGCAGCCAATCCGATTTAGCACGCCTAAACCGCGGCCACCTGCAATCCGATCAACACGCAGAATATCCCTGTGCCGTCGATTTCAAGCGATGGACAGTGCCGGTATCTGGTCACTATCGGAGAGGCCGTAACTCTCGCCTATGCCAAGCCTAGTTTCTGGCTTTCAATCCTAGCCACGACCCGTTCCATGTCCGCTATAAGCGTGACGCGAAATTATTAAAGATTCATAAAACCTAGGATCAAAACCACCCACTTTTTTAAAAGCCACGCGTAAAGAGAGGGTAGGCATTCGAAAAGTGATAAGACCGTCAGGCAGTCACACCTGCCTAGACCATGGCTACTGCCCTGCAATTTGCAGAAACGCTGGCACCGCGATGCTGGCCAACGTCAGCGCGATTTCAGTGTCACCTTCTTCGTACCAACCCTCCTCATGAACCAGATTGATCGTGCCCAGCGTCACTCCGTCATAAACCACAGGAACATTAAGGATGGCATCGCAACCGAGTGAATGGATCAGCTGGTGATCGAAAAAGTACTTCTTCATATCGTTCGCGTCGTAACCGATAAAGCACTCCTGCCGGGTCAGGAGCTTCTCCGTCCAGTCGCTTTCCGGAACATCCTTCCGCCCCGCCAGCGGATAGGCCTCCAGATTGCTGCTATAGAAGCGCTCAATCTCCCGAAGCTCCGCATGATACAGCAGGACGGTGATGTAGGTGTGCCCAATCACCGCATCCATTGCTGCATCCAGCGCCCGGAACGTCGCCATAGGTTGATCCGGGAGACGCACCGACGCCGCCAGCACCTTAATATGCGGTAACGGATCAATCGGCGCTTGTTTACTCATGCAGGAATCGTCTCCGCGAATTCCGTCATCGCATTTGCCCGATCCGAAAGTGCGGAGAGGTTCGGGCAATTCAACGTCGGCGCACTGTCGGGACGGTGCTTCATAATGAAATCCCAAAAGCAAACCAACGTGACATCCGCCTGGGTTAACTTGTTACCAGTCATCCAGGGACTTTTCGCCATCCCGTCGAGAGCTTCCACGCCTTCTTTGGTTTGTTCGTACATGCGGTCCACCCACGGCCGATAGACCATCTCAGGCGGCCGTTTCGCGTTAATACCTTCTTCGTAGTAGCAGCTGATTGACTTCTCGACCGCACCCGCTGAAATGCCAATGATGTTCATCACCTCCGTCCGTGCGTCACCCGACGCTGGCGTTAGGGACTTCTCGGGCCCGACAAGTTGATCAAGATAGTCGAGAATCGTCGCGCTATCCGCCAGGGCCCGGCCGTCATCCGTCTCGAGTGCAGGCACCCGCCCAAGCGGATTGAACTTCTGCAGGCGCTCCAGTTCTTCGGGGACGCTCCCGCGCAACACAATATGCTCGTGTTCCAACTTATAGAGCCGAAGCGTCACGCCGACACGCCGGGTAAAGGGCGAGCCAAATCCGCCATAGAGTTTCATTTGAATTTCTCCCACTTGTGCCAGAGATCCGCTCGGCGGACCGGCCTTGGTTTTTCAGCTACCGGGCTTTTAGCAAATTCCTTAAGCCTGCTACAGCGCCTCCGCCAATGTCAGGATAATTTTCCCAATGTAGCCCTTTGCCTAGAACGCCTTGCATCTTCTCGGGGATGACGCGTCCATGGGTCCACCAGTTGCTCTTTCAAAAACGAGGTGCGGGTCGTCTCAGCCTTCCATTGCCTCGATCTGATCCGCCAGTTCCAGCAAGGTGTTCGCCTGCTTAAGGTGCGGCATATCGATCATCATGCCGTCGAGACCGACCGTGCCCATGCCTGGGTTCTCCGCAAAGACGGCGACCACGCGCTTGGCATGCGCGATCTCTTCCTCGGACGGTGTGAACGCCTTGTTGATGATGGGCGGCTGCGCCGGATGGATGGCGATCTTGCCAACGAAGCCGGCCTTACGGTCGCGCAGGCAATCCTCTTCCAGAGCTTTGTCGTCACGGAAGTTCGTGATCAAGACCCCTACCGGCTGCACGTCAATGGCGCGGCAGGCGGCGAGGCAGAGCCCCTTCACCTGCTTGTAGACGTCGTCATAGTCTCCATCCGGACCGCGATTGTCGCTTGCGCCGAGCGCCGCCGCCAGGTCTTCCGCCCCCCAGGTCATACCGACGAGCCGGTCACTGACCCCGTCGAGATAGGTATGGAACGTCAACACAGACGCAGCGGTTTCTGTCGCGACACAAAGGATCTTCGTCGAGCCCTGTTCGATCCCTTCCCGCGCCTCGAACGCCGAGAGGTAATTGCACAAGGTATTCACCTCTTTGGCCGAATAGACCTTCGGCAGGCAGATGCCGTCCGGACGGCCCGGCATGATCGCAGCGAGGTCGGGCAAGGCAAGGTCGGTGTCGAGCGGATTGCACCGGACATAAAGCTTCTGGCGCGATCGGTCGGTGTGCTTCTGCAGGTATTCCCGAACCATGGTGCGGGCGATCTCCTGCCGGTCGTTCGAGACAGAATCCTCCAGGTCGAGGATCAGCGCGTCCGCCACATTTTCGCGTCCCTTCTCCAGCTTGCGCTCGCTGTCTCCCGGGACGAATAGCCAGGACCGGATAATCATGCCAGTTTCTTCATCATGAAGGCGGTCCGCGTGCAGTAGGCGACTTCCTCGTCCCGCTGGTTGTAGCCAAAGTGCTCGAAGACAACGAGACCGCCATTCGGGCGCGACTTGGATTCACGCATCTCTTTCACCCGGGTGACGGAACGCAGCGTATCGCCATGAAAGACCGGATTTTGGAACCGCACCTCGTTCATGCCGAGATTGCCGAAGGTCGTCCCAAGCGTCGTGTCGTCGACCGACACGCCAATTACGAGGCCGAGAGTGAATAAGCTATTCACGATCCGCTGTCCGAACTCGGTGCCCTTGGAAAATTCTTCGTCTAGGTGCAGCGGCTGCGGGTTATGGGTCATCGCACAGAACATCAAGTTGTCTGTCTCGGTAACTGTGCGCGTGAGCGCATGGTTGAATTCCATGCCAATCTCAAATTCCTCGTAGTAGAGGCCAGCCATTGGTTTTCTCCTTCTTTTATTTGTCCCGACCGGGGCCAACCGGTGACTTCAGGCGCGTTTTGCGGCAGAGGAGGCGCAGGTCGCAGACCATTGCGACCTCGTCGCGTTGATTGATCGCCTCGAGCCGCGCGACAACAAGACCGTTATCGTCCTCCCGATCGTGCAGTTCGGTTATCTCCGCCTTTGCCCAGAGCGTGTCTCCGACAAAAACCGGCGCCAACATGCGCATGCGATCGACGCCAGAGAGTGCAACCAGGATTTCCCCATCGACATTCATCAAGCCGATGGCAATGGTGTAGATCAGCGGGCCCTGTGCGATCCGCTTGCCGTACATCGTGTGCTCGGCGAATTCATCATTGGTCTGCAGTTCCAGCCACATACCCATGATCATCGCGAAATTGACGATATCGGTCTCGGTGACGGTTCGGCCGCGCGAAACCATACTGTCGCCAACTTTCATCTCGCCAAACGGTTTGTCGATCATGCGGATCCTCGTCTTTATCGGTCGAGTAGAAGAGTAGAGGCCGGAACCGGTCGGTCAATCGAAAGACGGGCTTTCCGGAGGCAAGTCTTCGCCCAAGATTCATGGAACGGAGGTTCGGATGGCCGAAATCAAAATCACCCATGAGACCGATCCTATCGGCGCGACGATTACAGGGCTAGACCTAGGCAGCGACATGTCCGAGGGCGAATTTAAAACAGTACGGGAAACCGTGAACGCACGCGCGGTCGTCGTTATCCGCGATCAGGTTGCATTGCCGTCCGAGCGCCTCGTCACCTTCGCACGTCTTTTCGGGACGCCGCAGGTGAATGTCCGGGCGGATGCCAATAACGAAGCGAACCCCGAAGTCTTTTGGGTCTCCAACGTGCACGAAAATGGCAAGCCGCTCGGCTCACATGATGCTGGGCGCTATTGGCATTCCGACCTGTGTTATCTGGAGAAGCCAAGCGACGTCACCTTGCTGCATGCGCTTGAAGTGCCGGCGACGGACGGCGTCAGCTACGGCGCGACTGAGTTCATTAGCGCGACCGCGGCCTACGATTCCCTGTCAGACGATTTGAAGGAAAAGATCGCTGGCGTGACCGCGAGGAATGGCTATCGGTACATGTGGAACCGCAAAGCGCATGAGTTTGGCAAGCGACCCGTGCTGAGCGATGCGGAACTGAAAAAGTTTCCGGAGGATGCGGTCCACCCGATTGTCCGCACCCATCCCCGCACAGGCCGGAAATGCCTCTATGTTTGCGACGGATATACCCACGCCATCGACGGTTGGGCGGAAGACGAGAGTCGCGAAACCCTCGACGCGCTCTTCGCGCATCTCCTCGATCCGGGATTCCGCTACCGCCATGAGTGGCGCGTCGGCGATCTGCTGATCTGGGACAATTGCGCGGTCCAGCACAAGGCGAATTTTGACTATCCGCCCGAGCTCCGCCGCCGCATGCAGCGCTGCACGATCGAAGGCGACGTGCCGTTCTAGGTATTAGTCCTCCGGCTTATCGTACAAGCGGATCATCGCAGCGTTATCCGCCTCACCGAGACCTTGCGCGACAAGAAGACGGTGCAGTTCCGTCACCAGCTTCGTGATGGGCATGGCCGTGCCGGTCTCGCGAGACAGCTCTGCGACTGTCTCGAGGTCTTTAAGCATGATTGAAATCGTTGCGGCTGGTTCGAAATCGCGCGCGACCATGCGCCCCATGAAATCCTGCAGCACAACGGAATCGGCACGCCCGCCGGCAAGCGCTTCCGGAATTAATGCGGTGTCTATACCAGCGTCCAGTGCCAACTGTGTTGCCTCCGCCACGATGGCCACATGAACGGCAACCAACGTTTGGTTCACCAGCTTGGTCGCCTGTCCCGCACCGGTCGGACCCATCAGCGTAAAGCGCGCCGCATAACTGGAAACGATGTCGCATACTTTCGCATGAGAGCCCTCATCGCCGCCGGCCATCACAACGAGCGTTCCGCGTTCCACACCGGCAGGACCGCCGGATACCGGTGCGTCGATCCAAGACATATCGCATTGCTCGCGGAGGCGGGTCGCAAAACTTCGGGTCGCTTCGGGTTTGATGCTCGAATGATCGACCAACACCTTTCCGGCGCCGCCACCTTGAGCGATGCCATCCGCTCCGAAGACGACGGCCTCCACAGCGTTCGTGTCGGTCACGCAGAGGAAGACAACGTCGCTCGCCTCCGCNACCGCGCGGGCACTCGCTGCCGCGACAGCTCCCTTCTCAAGCGCGGGTTGGAGTTTCTCTTCGCTGCGCCCCCACACTGTTACCCGATAGCCAGCATCCAACATCTTCAGGGCAATCGGNGTGCCCATCAGGCCGAGGCCGATGAATCCAATACGAGAGGTCATTCGGCTGCTGCCTCGGAAGCCTTCTCGCCATAGACTTCGAAGTACCGGTTTTCGAGAAAGCTCTGGCGTTCGTAGATCGACCCATCCATTGGTGGCGGCGGCAGCGGGATGCGCACCGGCACGTCGGTCATGCGAGGGGTCAGGCTCGGCTCTCCGCGCACCAGGTCGCTGTTAAACTCCTCAAAGTCAGGCACGCCGAGCAACGGCCATGCGTCGGCCGCTGCATACATGATCAGGAGCAGCGGGCGCGGCTGGTTCGAACGGTTGAGCGCGGAGCCATGCAGCGTACGGGCGTGATGAATCGTCATCGTGCCCTGCTTGCCGGTCAGCGCGACGGCTTTGGAGAAATCGATACCGGACGCGTCCGGATCGATGGCACCGCAGAAGAAATCCCCTGCATGATGGTCGTATATGGGCCCTTTGTGGCTGCCGGGGATGACCATCAAGGGGCCGTTCTCTTCCTCGCAATCGTCGAGCGCGACACCGATCGCCAGGAGGTCATCATTGGTATGCGGATAAAACGCCCAGTCCTGGTGCCATTCGACAGCCGCCCCGTATTCAGGCGCTTTAATGTTGATCTTGTTCTCCGCCGGACTGAGGCGCATGGCGTCTCCAATCAACGGCGAAATATAATCGACAACGGTATCGCTGCGCGCCAGCGCGTCGAACTCCGGATGATTGCGGACCGGCCATTTGAAGCGGCGCACACGGGGCGCGTCAGGCCGATGACTGTCNTCCAGGTCAAAGAAGTCGTCGCTTTGCTCGACACCCTTCGCCCTTGCAGTCCATTCATCCACAATTTCGCCAAATCGCGCGACAAGGCTGGGATCGAGCGCTTCCGGGAGCACGAGATATCCGTTCGCTTCGTAGAATTCGACCTGTTCCGCAGTGAGACCCACCATGGCAATGTTTCCCTTACCGAACTCCGTACCATTTTGATGATGAGCCAATCGCGCAGCGAAAACAACGAACGAAGGCGAATACCACCATGGCCCCTAAAATCGGATATNTGTTGCCCACACGCGAAGCCGTAATGGAAGGCCGCCCNGAGGCCGCACCCCTGCTGGCCCTGGCAGAAAAGGCNGAGGACCTCGGCTATGACAGTGTCTGGATCGGCGATTCGATCATCGCCAAACCGCGCCACGATCCGCTGACCCTAATGGCCGGAGTGGCCGGCCGAACGAAAAAGGTCAAGCTCGGCACAGCCGTGCTCCTGCCGGCGCTGCGTAACCCNGTTGTCCTAGCTCACCAGGTGGCGACCATCGATCAGGTCAGCGACGGCCGCGTGATTCTCGGCGTCGGAATCGCCGCCGACGCTCCGGCAATCCACGCAGAGTTCGAAGCTGTCGGCGTGCCCTTCGAAAAACGTGTCGGGCGGATGATGGAAGGCCTACGTCTTTGCAAAGCGCTCTGGACCGGGGAACCGGTCGATTGGGAAGGCCGCTGGACCGTGAAGCAGGGTGTGGTCGGTCCAACGCCGGCACAGGCGGGCGGGCCGCCGATCTGGGGGGGCGGTTCCGCACCGGCGAGTTTGAAACGGGCAGCCGCCAATTTCGACGGCTGGTTCCCCTCGGGGCCAAGCGACACTGCCGTCTGGGGTCAGCAATGGCGCGAAGTCCTCGAGCATCTGGATGCCGCCGGGCGCAGCCGCGACGGCTTCGACGGCGCAATCTATCTCACCCTTTCAATCGACGACGACGCCGCGAAAGCCAATGACCGGCTCGATAGCTTTCTTGAGCGTTACTACAACATACCGGCAGCAACGCTCCGTAAATTCCAGGCTGGCTTCGGTGGTCCTGCGGAAAAAGCGGCGGAGTGGCTTAAGGCTTACGCGGATGAAGGTGCCAGCCACATCATGATTCGTTTCTGTGGCGATCATGACCGCAACCTCGAGCAATTTGCCAAGGTGCGGGAAAGCCTCGGCTGGTGACCCGCGCGACAGCCGGGTTCGTCGAGTTCGCGCTCGCTTCCCGCGAGGCCGCGTTCCCTGCCAAGGCCCGCGCGATGGCGATCGACGCCACCACGGACCTGCTCGGCTGCATGGTCGCGGGCGCGGGAGAACATCTTGCCAGCATGCTGGGCGCGTTGGTGTTCGATGTTCCGGCAAACCAGGGCGCACCGCTCGCGATCGCAGGCCGACACGCTTCACCTCAAGACAGCGCGCTCTACAACGGCGCACTCGCACACGCCATCGACTACGACGATGTGACCCACCCCGCCTATGCGCATCCCGGCGCCTCCATTGTTCCCACGATCCTCGCGACAGCGCATTTCGAACGCGTGTCGGGGGCCGAAGCCCTATCCGCCTACATCGTCGGGATCGAAATGGTGAGCAAGCTCGGCCGTACATTGAATACCGCGCACTACAAGAACGGTTGGCATGCGAGCGCCACCTTCGGGACGATGGGCGCCGCCGCGACCGCGGCCGCCATGCTCCGCCTCGACGCCGACGCTTTTGCGCGCACCTTGGCGCTTGCTGCCTCGGCGGCGAGCGGTCTTCGGGCCAATTTCGGAACGATGACGAAGCCGCTCCACGTTGGATACGCCGCACGCAATGCTGTCCTCGCAGCGCTAATGGCGCGGGAGGGTGTCACAGCCAATCCGGAGATCCTCGAACACCCATATGGGTTCGCCGAAGTGTTCAATCACCATGACGGAATCGATTGGGAACAATTCGAAACCTGGGGTGATCCTCTCGAGATACTGACCGAGTTCGGCCTTGGCCTGAAACCCTATCCTGCATGCGGCGCCGCCCATCCGCCGATCGAAAGTGCTATCCGGCTTCGCGAAAGGATCGTGGGCGGCGTCGAAAACATTCGCGACATCCGTATCGGCGTGACGGAGATGCATTTCGAGCCGATGATCTACGACACCGCGTCAACCGGCCTCGAGGCCAAGTTCTGCATGGGGTATTGTATCGCCGCCGCATTGCTGGACGGTGATGTGACGCTCAAGACATTCGAGGACGGCGAAGTCCCGCGAATCAACGCATCCGGCATCGGCGAGAAAGTTCGGATGGAACTGGATGACAGGGTCAAGGGTAATACGGAATTCGGCGCCGTCGTGACCATCACCACGAAAAGCGGAGATATGCTGGAAGAGATTGTTCCCCTCGCCGTCGGCAAACCTGAACGCTGGTTTCCGAAGGAAAAGCTGCGTTCGAAGTTCGATGACTGTTGCCGTGGAATTATCGATGACGCACAGGCGAGCGAAATCTACGAGTTGGCACAATCAATCGAGCAGACTGTCGACTTAAGCGCCCTCACCAATGCGGTCGGACGGCGCTCCGAACTTGTCGATACTTCGCCGCGATAGAATTTCACTTACAACACTATGCGATCGGATAGAGAGGTCCGCAATGTTCAAGGTCAACGCATTACCCGACGCCCCCTTTGGGGCAGAGGTTGTCGGGCTCGACCTTAAGGATCAGATGGACGATGCGACCAGAGACGCGATCAATGACGCGTTCTTGAAGCATATCGCCCTGGTCTTCCGGGATCAGGACCTCACGGCGGAACAATATCGGGACGGCGTCTCCAATTTCGGAGAGCCGATGAAGCAGCATAACGAGCGGTTCCAGTTGCCCGGCATTCCTGTCGTAAGCCGCATCATCAATCGCGAGAAAATGCGCCCCGCGTCCATGTGGCACACGGATCACACCAACCACGAGCGCCCACCCAAAGCGACCGTGCTGTACGCCCGTAAATTACCTTCCAAGGGAGGCGACACCTGTCTTGCCAACATGTATGACGGCCTTGAGAAACTCGATGACGCATCGCGCGCTACGATTGACGGCATGCAGACCGTAAACCACATGGAAGCAGACAATCCCGTCTATTCCGATAAGGATCGGGCAAAATACGACCAGGGCGTCACGCAGCCCATGGTACGCACGCACCCGGAAACCGGCCGAAAGGCGCTCTATTTCCACATCACCAAGGCGCGCGGCATTGTCGGCATGGACACTGATAAAGTCCGCCCTTTCCTGGAGAACCTGCTCGAACAGGCGGTCAGGCCGGAAAACTCGCTCCGTCACAAATGGCGAAGCGGCGACGTGCTGTTGTTCGACAATCGCTGCACCATGCATCGCGCCGACCCAGAATACGATATGTCGGAAGAACGCCTGCTCTGGCGCATCATCCTGCGCGGTGACCGACCAGCCTGACGGATTGCCTCAGCGATCAATCGCGGTCGCGGATATCCCGTTTCCCGTCGTTCAGATCCGCCATTCGGGCGATGGTCTCTTCATCGACCATTACATCACAGAACAAGGTGCGCTCGTCCGCCAGCCCCTCCGCCAGCGAGGAGGACGCCTGATGCGGCCCTTGCAGCATCACGGTCAGTGAGCCGCCTGTCGCGGGCATCACGGCCTCGGCAGCTCGCGTAACGACCAGCAGCCCCTCTGTAACGAGTCGCGCGCTTGCCAGAGCCTCATTTACC